>JALCPP010000005.1 GCA_022650485.1 Oscillospiraceae bacterium
AAGCTGTCAGCATCATCGCCCTGGAACATGGTGATTGCATAGCATTTTTTCATGGAAGCAAGAACTTTTTTACGGTAAACCATAGTAACCTCCAGTGCAGGATTAAGATTCTATTTTCAGCATCAGCGCTTGAATTTTTCAAAAGCGCCGCTTTCTACCAGCTTTTCTTTTACTTCTTTTTCACTCAGTACATTGCGCAGACCAATTACAATGACGCCCGCAGCTTGTGCATCCTTATACATGTTTACAAAATTCAAGGGAGCAAACACGATGTCAAATTGTCTTGCGGAACTGACACCTTCAGAAAGGGCGCAGTGGTGGATGTTGTCAACCGGCAGGTCCAGTGCCTTTGCCGCTTTTTGTACAGACATTTTCATCATGAGCGAAGTTCCTGCTCCGTTTGCGCACGCAACCAGAATTTTAGCCAATGAAAAGACCTTCTTTCTAAGTGATTCACTGTTTGTGTATTTTTCAGCCGCCCGTACGGGCGGCCGTATGATTGAAATGAAAGTGCAGAGTCTGCTGAAAGATCACTGCTTTTGGGCACGGATTTCCTTGCATTTTTCGTAGTCTTCTGTTTCCATAAAATACGTGTCTTTGTTCTTGCGGTACTGGAGCTGAGGAATCAGGAACAGGATTGCCAAAACAATGACGAGTCCGGCGTAGCTCAGGTATTTCATCAGCACGGTGAAAGTCGGCCAGATAACGGCCCAGTCCCACATGCCAAGGTATCCGCCGTATGCCGCCATGCCGACCCAGCCGGCAATCAGTGCGGAGCCGAAGACCTGGCAGAGCCCGGAAATAAAGGGGAACAAGCAGGCTGCGCGCAGGCCGCCTTTATTGTTGCAGTAAACGCCGATGGTTGCATTGTCAAAGAATAACGGCACAAATCCGGCGACCACAACAACAGGGCTTTTCAGAACAAGAAGCAGGCCGATGGCGATAAACTGACCGATTGCGCCGAACAGGAACCCGATGGTGACGGCATTTGGGGAACCAAAACCGTAGGTCACGGCGCAGTCCACGCCCGGTACGGCACCATGCAGGAGCTTGTCGGAAATGCCCTGGAATGAGTTGGTCAGTTCAGAAACGAAGGTCCTGACGCCCAGCTGCAAAATAGAAAGATAAACGGCAAAATTCAACGATGTTGTCAGAATATAGAAGAAGAAGTTTTGTTCTTGTGTGAGAAATTCCTGCGAAACAAGGAAGTCTTTCCCCAATACCAGCAGGATCGCGCCGAAGAATATGGTCATCAGGATGGAGGTGGCAACCAGATTTTCGTTGAAGATCGCAAGGAAACCCGGAAGCTTAAGGTCCTCGATTCTGCGGGACTTTTTCTTAGACTTGGAGTTCATGATCTCTGCGAGCTTGCTGAAAATTGCGATTCCAAACATCTGCTGGTGTGCCACCGAAAAACCGGCGCCGTCCGTCAGGTCTTGCGTAGCGCCGACACACACATTGGTGCCAACTGCCCAGTAAACCCCGAGTACGATGCTCATCACAATTAAAACCCAAGTGTTGTTCAGAACGGGGAAACAGAACATGATGAGCCAGAAAGCCGTGGCGGCCTGCTGCAGCTGTACATGACCGGTTGTGAAAATCGCACGGCATTTGGTGTACTTTTTCAGTGCAACCAGAAGAATATTTAATATGAAAGCAAACAGAAGCAGAAGCATAACCTGCGAAAATGTTTTGCCTGCAATGAAAGCCGGTGCATTGGGATCTTCAAGCCCCGCCTGAACGGCATTCTGTCCGAAATACGGGTCGATGACCATGGCGCTCAGGTGAAAGCGCTCTTTCAGTCCAACCAGAATCGGCCTGAAATTGCCGACCAGTCCGCCGGAGCCTACAACGAGGATCATATACCCAACGGTCGCTTTCAAGAATCCGGCCAGCACATCATACCACGGCTTTCGCAGTAATATGTAACCGATTACCACGATTACACCGATGAAGTATGCGGGCTGTGTCAAAATATTTTTGGCGAAGAAGCTCCAGATGAACATAAATGCGTTCAGAATTGCCTCCATATAAATCCTCCTGTTTTGTCAGCGGGCTTTATTGCTTGTTTTCCATATCCGCAGTATGGTTGTAAATGCTTCACAGAGATGGGAATAGAAATCTGAATTATCCCTGCTGCTTCTCTAAAAGATTGTCAATTTCCAGTAAATCTTCGGGCTTTTCAACTTTTTTCAGCATTTCAAGAGCTTTTTCATTCGTTAGAACGGCATAGAGCTTTTGCATGTTGCTGAGATGTTCGTCCGGGTTTGTAGAACTCAACGTAAAAAATATCTGTGCGTCTTTTGCGGGGTTTCCTTCTTCAAAATGAACGGGTACGGAAGTTTTCATAAATCCAATGGCGGTTGTGTGGGCGCCTTTTGCATTCTCGGTTGAATGTGGAAGGGCAAGACCCGGCAGGATGACAATGTACGGTCCGTGCTTTTTAATGCAGGCGATGATTTCTTCAGCGTAGATTTCATCTACCGTTCCATCTTTTACCAAAGATTCGCAGCTCTTCCGGATGGAATCTTCCCATGAAAGTGGTTCCGTACAAAACACATAATGCTTTTTTTCGAAAATATCTCGTAGTAAAATAGTTGTGTACCTCCATTCACAAAACATTCAAAATGAACATATATTTGCAGCTGCAATGGAATCTGCTAATATTATGCCTATTTTTATCGCTCATATCAAGCATAAAATGCAATAAACTTCCTAAATGGTTTTAATGTGGATATACAGTTTGGACTCATATAAGTTCAAAACGTTCATAATTTATGAACTACAATTCATCCATCTATTTCCAAACATATGGGCAAAACTGTAAAAAAGCGTAACCTTTGGCTGTGTATTACTATGTGCATCTTTTTCGCTGAAATGCAAAGAACCGCTCCTTTTTTTAGGAGCGGTTCTAAATTGGCAATTATTCTGCTTAAAAACGTGCCTTGTGCCTGAGACCAGCAAAGCCAAGCAGTAATTTAAAATTTACCATATTTTATTTTTTTCTGCCTCATTTTTCAGCCAATCCCTGAATGAAGGATGCGCAATGTTAATAAGAGCTTCTGCTCTGCCCTTTACATTTAAGCCGCGCAGCCAGGCAATTCCATATTCTGTTACCACATAGTCGACGTCGTTGCGGGACGTTGAAACGACCGCGCCGGTCGCAAGGAACGGGACAATCTTGGAATGCAGCTCTTCTTTGCCGTCTGCATTTTTAGTAGTGTATGTGGAGTGCATGGCGATAATGGATTTTCCTTCGGGGGACATTTGGGCGCCCTGCACGGTTTCGGCCTGCCCGCCGGTGCCGGACCACTGAGTGTGCCCCACGGTTTCAGAAGCGCACTGCCCGGTTAGGTCAACTTCCAGCGTAGCGTTAATCGAAACAAATTTATTGTTTTTACCAATTGTATAGGGGTTGTTGGAATAAGTGCAGGATTTAAAAAGTACAGACGGGTTATTGTCTAAAAAATCATACAGGCGTTGGCTGCCCATGGTAAACGAACAAATAGAATAGCCGTTGTTAAACCCTTTTTGACTATTGTCAACAGCGCCGCATTCAATCAGATCAACCATGGCTTCCGTGAACATCTCTGTATGGATTCCCAAATGATGCTTGCTTTTCAGTTCCGTGGCCACCGCATTTGGTATATTGCCGATTCCCAGTTGAATCGTGGAGCCGTCTTCTACTAATGATGCAATGTTCTTGCCGATTTTTGCATCTACAGCGGTGTAGGGAACCATCCCGATGGTGGGAATGGGTCGATCCGACTCGACCAGAGCGTCGACTTCGGAAATATGAATCATGGTATCCCCGTATGTACGAGGGAAATGGGGATTCACTTCAAGCAGTACCAAGGCTCCTGCATCCACTAGGTCCCGCTCATAGATCGCGCTGATGGACAGGGACAGGTAACCGTGTTCATCCATGGGGGATACCGTTGCGATCACAACCGGGCGCCGGCCGTCATGCCGTGCGCGGCACAACGCTTTGCTGAGCGCGGTTGTAGAGTGCTGAGGGATATCGCTGACCAGCTTTTCGTTATGCGCTTTTCTCAGGTGTGCGTTAAAAAACCAGCCGTTGTGGGAAAGAATGCCGTCCATCTCCGGGTCGTGAAATACGGGGTAGTCTTTGATTGGCAAGCAGGTTTGCAGCACAACATTTTTGACCCTTGTTTTTTTCAGATGCTGCAGATGCGAAAGAATCGCATCCGGTTCAGCCGCAGCCTGAGCAGTGAAAATATAATCGTTGTCCCGGATTAACTCAAGCAGTTGTTCGGCGGACATCCGCTTTTCTTGATAAAGTTCCTGAATTGTTTTCATTTCATCCGTCCTTCCTTACACAGAATTAAATGATTGGTATTTGATGCTTTAGCCGTGGTTGACAGGCTGCTTATAACCCGTCGGTTTCATTACGATATTTTTCACATTGCTGCTGCCGTGGCACGTTCGGCTCTATGTGCCAAGTATAGCATGGCAATTTGAAAAAGGAAAACAGCAGTTTTTCATGATAGAATGAATTTGTTTCATCATTCTATCAAATGATGGAGGTATAAATAAAAATCATTTATTTTGACCTAAAAAACGCAGAATTGCTGTTGGGCAACTCTGAGAGGAATAGAGTTAAATGTCGTCGCACATTTCTAAAAAACACTGCATGGGTGAGGTAATGCGTTTGTCTTTCCGGTAAATTACAGATAATTCCCAGGGGAATTCAGGACTTTTCAGATGCAGCTGTTTCACACAGGCCCGGCTGTGTTTTTCTAAAAGACACTTGGAAAGGAAAGAGACGCCCTGAGTGCAGTGTTAAGATTTTGTAAAATCCTTATTTTGATTATACGGCTCAGCCGGCCAAAAATCCAGAAAAGACCGAAGGTCGTTTTTTCAAAACCATTACGCAAAAAGCAGGAGCCCGAGAATATCAGGCTCCTGCTTACTATGTGTTAAAACGAAAAACTTTTATTTCCTGTTCTGTTTCTGTTTACCGTGAATTACGTAAATTATGCCGCAGACACAGGTGGATAGAATCAGGGTGATTCCCAAAACGGCAAGGCCGGTTGTTACCGACCACAAATTGCAGACCCAGCCTGCGATGGGACTTGCGATGATCATCATACAGCTGTACAGTATACTGTTGATACTTACCAGAGTAGCCCGCTGATCGCTGGGAAACTTCTGGTTCAGATGATTGTCCGTATGAAGGTCGATGATTCCATCCGCCGCTTGGGCGAAAGAGGCCCCTGCCAAAATAATAGGTAAAATATTGCTGCCGGCGGACAGCGTGCCAAGACCGGCGCCTGCCGCACAGCCCAGCGAAATTTTAAAGAAGCGTGCCTTTAGCCGCGGAGCAAGGATGACACCGATCGCTCCGGCCAATTGTATCAGCAGAAGCGGCAGCCCGATGATTGCCCTTGGGACTCCCGCAGTGACCAGATGTTCCTGTAAGAGCATATAAGTAAGATATGTAACACAGGCGACGGAGCAGTCCGCGGCCATCACCCATAGGATTCGAGGCTGATGAATCAGGAAATCTTTACTCATGCGGATTTGCCGGCGCAATCTGCCGAACAGATCGTCAAAAGGATTTTGCTGCCGGTGCTTCTGCGCTTTCGTAGCCAGCGGCTCTGTAAGAGAATAGGCAATGGCTGCGGATGCCATCGCCAGTAAAGCGCTGACCAGATAGACTTTCATATATCCCAGAGCTACGGCAATGACACTGCTGAGACCGGAAATTGCCTGCACGATTCTGTAAATTGTGTTTTGAACGGAACTGACTTTAATATATTGATCCGCTTGCCCTGCTATGAGCAGACTGTCATAAGTAAGCGCTTCAAGAGTACCGGAAAGCAGATTGTAACCCAGCGCACAGAATCCCATGGAAGCGCAGACCCCGGCAAAATTTGTGCTCAATGCCATGAGAAGAGCTGAAAGCAAACTGGAAATACAGGATGCGGCCATGGCACGCTTTCTGCCGAGCAGATCTGCCGCCATGCCGCTGGGGACTTCGCACAGAAAACTGACCAGGTGAAAAAACCCTTCCGCCAAACCGATTTCCATCAGGGTAAATCCTCTTGAAAGCAAAAAGAGAACCCAGACGGAATCCGCAATGTTCAGCGCATTGACGGTTTGAAAAAAATATAATTTTTTTATTTGTTTTTTGATATTCATTGTTTACCATTCCTTATGAAATCTTTCCTTTTACAGATTTTACAGGCGGTAAACAAAAAAAGGCTGTGGCAAAACGCCACAGCCTTACGTTTCACAAAGCTGCTGCTTTACCTGTAAAAGGGCGCACTGATACTAGGAACGGCAAAAGCATCGCCTTTTGAAACGAGTAAAACATCAAGTTTCCATCCCATTGAATGCGCCTCCTTTTAACAGAATGGGTTTATTATAACAAGTGCTGGTGAAAAAAGCAAGTATTTCGGGGAAGCGGCCAGCTGTTGAAAAAACAGGGAAATGCAACCGTGGTTTTTATCGGCTCATCTTCACTGGGGTTCCCGTTACAACAAAATCCGCCGAGAGAACGCTGGCTTCCAGCAGTTCCGCACTGCGTGGGTCGGGCTGACTGCCGCCCACATAAACGCGGAATTTACCCGGCTCAAGCATGCAGTTTCCGGCATCGTCAATCAGTGCCATCTGCCGTGCTGTGACGGGAAACGTCACTTCTGCGGATTCGCCCGGTTTCAAATGAATCCTGTGGAACCCGGCCAGTTGATAATTCGGTACCCGGGTGCTGGCCTCTAAATCCTGAAGATAGAGCTGAACTACTTCGTCCGATTCACAGGAGCCGGTATTCTTGACACGCGATGTTACTTTAAGATTGGAGCCTGCTTCGATGTTTTGCCGGCTGATAACCGGCTTGGCGTAGGAGAACGCGGTGTAACTCAGGCCGTAACCGAACGGATACAGCGGGCTGCCATGGAAGAAACGGTAGGTTCTGTTTTCCATGGAATAGTCGTGAATATCGGGAAGATCGCGGTCCGAACGATAAAATGTAACTGGAAGCCGCCCGCTGGGAGAATACTCACCGAAGAGCAGCGAGGTGACGGCTTTGCCGCCGCGTTCACCCGGATACCATGCTTCCAGAACGGCGTCAGCGTGTTCATCTGCCCACCCAACAGCCAGTGCACTTCCTGACAGCAAAACGACAATCAGCGGTGTGCCGGTAGCCTGTACGGCTTCCAGCAGGGATTCCTGATTGCCGGGAAGTGCAAGGCTTGAGCGGTCGCCGGAAGCAAAATCGTTGGAGGTGTCGCCCTCTTCTCCTTCCAGGGTAGCGTCAAGACCAAGGCATAGAACGACTGCGTCTGCCCACTCGGCTGCCGACACCGCTTCTGCCAGCCGGTCGTTTTTTTCAGAAAGACTGCTGGTGCTGTTTTGATACAGGTGGCATCCTTCTGCATAATACACTTTTGTTTCCGGACAAACCGCCTGCTGAATTCCTTCCAGTATTGTGATGTGTTCAGAAGCAGTGCCGCAGTAATTGCCGTAAAGGACGCTGCGGCTGTCGGCGTTTGGCCCTATGACGGCAATGGAATGGATTTTTTTGCGGTCAAGCGGAAGAATTTTATTTCGGTTGCGCAAAAGGACAATGGATTCCCGTGCCATTTGTTCAGAGAATTCCCTGTGATCTTCCCGGTCGTTTTCGGAATAAGGAATCGAAGCGTAAGGAACATCCCCCGAATTGTCAAACATTCCGAGCCGCATGCGGATCAGCATTAAGCGGTAGACGGCCCGGTCGATTTTCTGGTCCGTGATCAGACCGGCACGGTAGCCTTTGACCAGACTGGCGAAGGCACAGCCGCAGTTTAGGTCACACCCGTTGTTCACGGCGAGGGAGGAGGACTCCTCAATGCTATTGGTTACTCGGTGGTGTTCGTTAAAGTCCTTGATTGCCCAGCAGTCGGAGGTAACGTATCCCTCAAAATTCCACTCGGTCCGAAGAATATCGGTCAGAAGTGTCTTGCTTCCGCAGCACGGCTCGCCGTTCATCCGGTTGTAAGCACCCATGACTCCTGAAACACCGGCTTCGCACACAGCGGCTTCAAATGCCGGCAGATAGGTTTCCCACAAATCTTTTTGGGAAACCTGGGCGTCGAACTGGTGCCGTTCTCCTTCCGGTCCGCTGTGTGCGGCGAAATGCTTGGCGCAGGCGGATGCCTTTAGATACTTTGAGCCGTTTCCCTGTATTCCGCGTATGAATGCAACGCCAAGACGCGAAGTAAGGTAGGGGTCTTCTCCATATGTTTCCTGACCGCGCCCCCAGCGCGGGTCGCGGTCAATATTAATGGTTGGTGACCATAATGTAAGACCTTTATAGATATCGTGGTCGCCTTTGCGTTGAAATTCATGGTATTTCGCGCGTGCTTCGGTGGAGATGATGTCAGCCATTTTTTGAATGGAAGGTACGTCAAATGTGGCGGCAAGCCCGATTGCCTGCGGGAAAATCGTTGCTACGCCTGCGCGCGCAACACCGTGCAATGCTTCGGACCACCAGTTGTAGCTTGGAATGCCCAGGCGTTCGATGGCGGGAGCTTCGTATTGCATCTGCGAAATCTTTTCTTCCAGTGTCATCCGGGCGACAAGATCATGTGCCCGTTTTTCAAAACTGAGTTGTACATTTTGGTAATCTGGTAAAGCGTTCATGGGGGAACCTCCCAACACGTAATTTACATCCTATTTCTGTCCTTAATATCATTCTATCGTGTTGAGAGGTTACCGTCTTATCAGAATTTGCGGAGTAGTGCTCATTTTTTGCTCTAATTTCAAAAGAATATTGAAAAACTAAAAAAAATTTTTATAATAATGTCAGGACGTTTTAGAAGAAATCAATAATATGGAGCCAAATATCAAAAAAATTTTTATGAAATAATTTTCGTAATTTGAATCAAAGCTTGGTAAAAAGAAAATCACAAAAATTTTACAGACAACATGAAACGCAAAAAATAGTTACTGTAGGATGCTTTTTGGCAAAGTATGAGGGATTCCACCGAATCTGCAAAAAGCAAGGGAGAATTTTCTGCGGACTCGGAAAAAATATCCAGAATTATTTATTAGGAGGAGATCGTATGAAAACAAAGCGATTGTTTGCCGGAATACTTGGGCTTTCTATTCTTATGGCGTCTTTCACTGCCTGCAGCGGGCAGCAGCCCGCCAACAGTGCCGCGTCAGAAAAAGGCGCTGCTTCTGCCGCTTCTGCAGATGACAGCGCAGAAAAAATCACCCTGACCTTCTGGAACAACTATACCAACGATTCGAATCATGTCATGTCCGGAATTATTGACAAGTGGAATGCCGATCATCCGAATATTCACATTGAAGCCAATTCCACGGAAAACAACGCGTATAAAGTGAAGATTAAGACCGCCATGTCCGCTAACAACGCGCCGGATATCATTTACACCTGGGCCGGTGGGTTTACACAGCCGTTCGTGGAAGCGGGAAAGATTTTGCCGCTGGATGAGTACCTTAATGATGGAACCAAAGATAAAATGCTTTCCGGTGCATTAACCAACATTACATACGACGGAAAAGTGTACGGCCTGACTTACAATCAGCAGGCAGGCGCGCTGTATGTTAACGACGAACTGTTCAAGCAGAACAATGTTAAAGTGCCGACCACATTTGATGAGCTGCTGACCGCGGTTAAAGCCTTTAAGAAAGCAGGGCTGGTTCCTATGGCGGTAGGCGAAAAAGACAAATGGCCGGGTATGTGGTACTATGATATGATCGCGCTTCGCGAAGGCGGCAGCCAGCTTTGCCTGGATGCGCTGAATAAAAAGGTTTCTTTTGACCAGCCTGCTTTCGTCAATGCGGCGCAGAAGCTGGAAGAGCTTGTGGATGCCGGTGCGTTTGCGGAAGATGTTTTGAGCCAGACACGTGATGAGTCTGTGGCACAGTTCAGTCAAGGGAAGATCCCGATGTATTTTGGCGGAAACTTTGATGCGCAGGTGATCGATCAGTCACTGGAAGGCAAAGTCAGCGCAGTGAAATTCCCAACCATTTCAGACGGCGATGGTGTCGATACGGAATATCTGGGCGGCGGTGCGGATGCTTTGTGTGTAAACGCCAACACGGAACATAAGGACGAAGCCGTTCAGGCAGTGAAATATCTGGCGGAAAATTTCTCAAGTTCCATGTACCTTACAGGTGCCGGTCTGCCGGAGTGGAACTATGATTCGATCGACGAGTCGAAGATTGATCCTCTTTCCAAACAGATTATGGAAGATATTGTTCAGGGTTCCACTGGGAGCGTGCCTGCATGGGACCTTTACCTGACGGGCAATGATGCGCAGACGCATCAAGACTTGGTGCAGAGCCTTTTCGGAAAACAGATTACCCCGGAAGACTTCGGGAAGCAGACCCAGAGTAAGATTAATAAAGCAGCCTGAGAAACGGTTTGCTCGAGCCATGTTTTCCCTGTTGCGGGTTTGTTTTTCAACAGGGAAAACATTTTTGTAATTAAGTGTTTGAATCCCAGAGGGGTATGATTCTGAAAAGAAGGCTTGATACGTATGGAAAGACTGCTGAGAGATAAAAAGGCAATTTTTCTTTTCACTTTTCCAACATTTCTGTTATTTACCGTTATTGTAGTTCTACCTATTTTTTTCTCAATTCATTATAGTACGCTGGAGTGGGACGGCTTTTCACAAGGTACTTTTGTAGGTCTTGCCAATTACAAAAGCCTTTTTGTCAACAATACCGACGGGTTTCTTCAGTCGATCATTAATTCGTTGATTCTCGCATTGATTTCAGTCGGAATTCAACTTCCGATTTCCCTCCTTTTGGCGCTGATTATTGCCAGAGGGGTTCGGGGAGAAAATTTCTTTCGTACGGTGTATTTTATTCCGGTTATCATTTCTACCGTTGTGATCGGGCAGCTGTGGATGAAAATTTACAACTCGGATTACGGCATGCTTAACACGGTGCTGCGGGCTGCCGGGCTTGATCAGTACACAAAGCCGTGGCTGGCGGATACGCACACGGCGCTTGCCGCTGTTTTCATTGCCATGCTGTGGCAATACATAGGCTACCATATGCTGCTGATGTATGCCGGCGCAAAATCAATTTCACCGGATATTTATGAAGCGGCGCGGATTGACGGGGCCAGTGAAGCACAGATGGCGCTTCACGTTACCATTCCGCTGATGAAGCCAATTTTGTGCGTGTGTGTTATTTTTGCCGTCACCGGTTCCTTTAAAGCCTTTGATCTGATTTATGTTATGACGGGCGGCGGGCCGCTGCATTCGACCGAGGTTCCAACAACGCTGATGTATACGACGATTTTCAGCCGATATCAGTATGGATACGGAAGTGCAATGGCAATCTTTATCATTGCAGAGTGCTTGATTTTCACACTCGTCATTCAAAAATTATTTCATCAGAATGCGGAGGGCTGAAAAATGGCGGCGGAAATGAAACAGAAACTTGCCCGCGGGCAGAAGAAAAGAACGAAGCCGTTTTGTTTTTCTTCTTTCTTTCTCTACCTTTTTTTAGGAATTGTAACACTGATACAGGTTTATCCGCTGATTTGGCTTTTCCTGTTCTCTTTTAAGAATAACAATGAAATATACAGCGGCAATGCAATGGGGATCCCTCATGTGTGGAGGATTTCCAATTATTATTCGGTGCTGACCAGCGGCAATGTCGGGATTTATTTAATCAATAGTGTGATTGTTACAGGAATTACAATTGTTTTGTCTACCGCTTTAATCACGACTTCTGCCTATGCCATTGTCCGTATGCGCTGGAAGGCCAGCCATCTTTTTTTGAACTATATTCTTCTTGGATTGATGGTCCCGATTCACGCGACACTGCTTCCGCTGTTTATTGTATTGAGAAACCTGAATCTGCTGAACAGCTACCTTTCTCTGATTTTACCCTATGTGGTGTTCGCTCTGCCAATGGGAGCGTTCATCATGGTTGGGTTCATGAAAAATATACCGTTGGAGCTGGAGGAATCTGCCTGTCTGGACGGCTGCAATGTTTACCAGACGTTTTGGCACATTGTCTTTCCACTGGTGCGGCCGGCGGTTGCCACGGTTGCAATTTTCACTTTTCTTTCCTCCTGGAATGAATTGATGTTTGCCAATACGTTTATCAACAACGACAGGCTTAAGACGCTCACGGTTGGAATTATGTCTCTTTCCGGTCAGCAGGGAACGGCATGGGGACCTATTGGCGCAGGTCTGGTGATTGCTACGGTTCCTACTTTGCTGATCTACCTGCTGTTTAGCAAACAGCTGCAAAAAAGCGTGATTGCGGGGGCAATCAAAGGCTGATGCAGGTACTTTCCTCGGCTCATAAAAAACTCCCCATGGCGCGTCGTGCGAAACCATGGGGAGTTATATTTCTGAGAAACAGGGATTAAAGGCCGATGTGCAGGCACCGAAATTCTTTTGGCGAGCAGCCTTTTATTTGGCGGAAAAGCCGGTCAAACGTAGAAATGCTGCTGAATCCTACAGCATACGCGGTTTCCGATACGGTGTGTTCCGGGCTGATGAGAAGCGTTTCGGCTTTTTTAATGCGGTATTCGTTCAGATACTGACGAAAATTTTTTTCGGTAATTTCCTTAAAAAGCCGTGAAAAATAATATTGGCTGAAACCGGCGGCCCGCGCAATGTCATTCAGATGGATATCTTCCGTATAATATTTTTCGATAAATTTTAGTGACTTGCTGATTTTTTCCAGTCCGTTGTCGTTTTTTCCCCGCGTTTCCATCATAATATGCGATGCGGAGGTGCGGCAGAGCAGAACGAGAATATCCAGCATGCGTGCGGTGTAGTACAGTTCATCCATCGGCTCTTCTTTCTGCCATTCTTTAATGATCTTTCGAATTTGGCCCTCTATAGCAGAGTACAGGTCTTTATCCTGCGGGGTAATCAGCCGGACATCCCGAAGCTGTGTGTACAGCCGGTCAATGTCAACGTATGAGTTTAAACTGGAAACTTCAAAATTGAAGAAGAGTCTTTTGCCGGTCGGGGTCTCGTTGCAGAATTCATGAACGTCTCCGCCCGGAATATAGAGAATATCCTGTTCTTTCAATTCATATCTGCGGGAATTGACCATTACAACAAAATTATTTTTGATGACATAAATTATTTCCAAGGCATTGTGCCAGTGCTGCGGATAAGAAAAATTGATGTCTTTGTTTACCAGAAAGCGAAACGGAAAATTGCGGTCAAAAATCTTTTTTTCGTGAAGGCCCTCAATTACCATGAGAATCCCACCCATCATAAAATCAATTTGTTTTCCGCTGGAACTTCGCCCGGAATAGGTTAGACTGTATTTTTGGGGAGCAGATCAGGCAAGCAAAAGAAAACAGTGCCGGGCAGCGATAGGTGTGACTGTACCTACCGCGGCGCATGTTGGCAGAAAGCGGAGCTTAAAGGCTTTTTCTCTTACGGAACGTTTTATGATACGGAACAAATCACTTGCGTCAAACACCGGATTACTGCTTGTTTTTAGGGAAGTCTGGAGCCGATTCCGTGCCCAGAAAACGGTTAATGAACAGCAGCGCCGCACCGACAGCGCTTGCCGCGTCATAATATTTACTGTAGTGCAGGTAATTTGGCTGTTCACCGAACGAATTCAGAGAACATAGCTTTTGGTTCAGCACATCGGTGTAATGGGGCAGATGTTTGGAGATTTCACCGCCGATAATCAGGTCGCAGTCAAATATTGTATGGATATTGTTGATGCCAACGGCGAGAAAATCAAGGTAACGATTCCACTTTTCGATGCAGTACCGGTTCCCCAGAACCAGCGCGGAAAAAAAATTTTCCAGGTCGCTGAAATGAGAATCCGTCAAAATATTGGTGGAACAGTATGCTTCCAGACAGCCTTTTTTGCCGCAGGAACAGGTCAGACCATCCTTCACGATGGTCATATGCCCAAATTCGCCCGCATGTCCATTTGCACCGCTGAAAATTTTGTTGTGGATTACCACGGCGCCGCCTACGCCTTTGTTAATGGAAAGAAACACGGCGCTTTTTACATCATTGATGTGCCAGATTTCCGCAAGGCCGGCAAGGTTGGCCTCGTTATCGGCCAAGACAGGGTAAGGAATGTAATGCGCAATGGTTTGAATCGGAAGGCGGTGAATCTGCAGGGTGGGGCTGTATTCCAAAATTCGCTTGTCGGTGGTGACAAGCCCCGGCAGAGCGATTCCCACGCCCAGAAGCTGTTCCTGATCGATTTTGCATCTGCGCAGGAATCTATCCAAGGATTCGGCTAGTTTTGCAAAGTAGGCGTCAGTGTTTTCAAAACATACGTTTATGTTTTTATATTTTATGATTTCTTCTCCCAGATTGATGACGGCCAACCGAATACAGTTTTGGGTGACGGCGATTCCGGCGGAATATTTTGCGTTATAGTTGAGCGTGATGGCAACCGGTTTACGGCCTCCGGATGATTTTAACGTTCCGGTTTGTGTCACTAATCCCAGATCCGCCAAATCCCTTAGAATAAAAGAAACGGTGGGAAGACTCAGATTGAGCGATTTCGAGATGATTTGTTTGGTGGCATCGCGGTTTTCGTAAAGGTAATTTAATACTTTTTTTCGATTAACAGCACGAATATTCAGACTGTTCATCCATGCACCAACTTTATGAATATAGATAGGGGTTGTATGAGATAAAGAATATTCTATAAAAATCATTAAACAAAGTATTTTATAAAACAAAATACAAAGAATCCGCCGAACACATGCTTGGTTCTGCGGAATAAAAAGATTGATTAAGAAAATATTATTCTAATAAATATATTTTAAACGAGAATCAGCCTTGGTAATTTCATAATTAGAATTAAATTTGAAATCACCATAGAATTTAAAGTTTGAATTGACATAATTTTAGTGAAATGATATTATAAGTTTAGTAAAGTACTTTTAAAAAATAAAATTAATAAGTTACGCGGAACAACGCGATCAGGGGGATGACTTGCGTGCAAAAAGAAGTGAAAATTCATTCGCTGCAGGAAGAGAAGTTTCGAAAATACGGAAGAATTGTGAAGGGCTTTCAGACGGAAGAATTGTTGCGTGCATTGCAGCAAACACCGGTGCCGCAGAAGGGGACAATTTATGTGGCGTCGGATGCTGAACTGGAAAAAGTTTCTGTCTTTCAGCGCCTTCAGGCGGAAGAGTTCGGCGGCCTTCCAATTCAGATTGGGTATTGCAACGGCAGAAACAAACGGCTTAATGCGTTGGAGTATCACCGCAGTTCGGAAGTTAACATTTCCTGCGATGATATGATTTTACTTTTGGGCTCTCTGCAGGATGTGGACCCGGAGACGAATACATATGACACTGCCTGCACGGAAGGCTTTTTCATTCCGGCGGGAACAATGGTGGAAATTTATGCGACAACGCTGCATTTTGCGCCATGCAGTGTGAAAAAGAATGCTTTTCACACGGCGGTGATTTTGCCGCGGGGAACAAATGAAGCGCTTCAGTCTATTCCGGAAAAGAAAGGGGAGGCGCAATTGCTTGCGGCGGTAAACAAGTGGTTGATTGCTCACCCGGAATCCGGGCTGGATCAGACTGCTTGCTTTTTCGGGCTGAAAGGGACGAATATTACGCTGGAATGAGGGGATTTTCCATGGAAAAATTGGTTCTTGGTATTGATGTTGGTACATCGGGCTGTAAGATTATCGCGGTGGATGAAGCGGGAAGAATTAAAAACTCAGTCAGGGAAGAGTACCCATGTTATACCCCGCGCGAAGGCTGGTCTGAGCAGGACCCGCAGGACTGGTGGGACGGAGTAAAGCGCGGTTTAAAAGAAATGCGGAACATCACCGGGGATGCAGAGATCTGCGCGGTTGGTTTTTCCGGTCAGATGCACGGAATGGTTGCCCTGGATGAGCATGAGCAGGTTGTGCGCCGTGCCATTTTGTGGAATGACCAGAGAACGGAAAAACAGTGCACGCAGATAACCCAAGCTGCCGGCGGGCTTGATTCTCTGCTGCAGATTACGAATAATCGGATGCTGACCGGATATACGGCGGGCAAAATTTTATGGATGAAGGAAAATGAGCCGGAAAATTATAAAAAGACCAAATACATAATCAATCCGAAAGACTATATTCGCTATCGCCTTTCTGGAAAAATTCTGACGGATGTTTCCGATGCCTCCGGTACGGGACTTTTCAATGTAAAGAAGCGGTGCTGGGCGGAAGAGTTGATGCAAAAAATCGGGATCAGCCCGGACCTTTTCCCAGAAGTGGTCGAATCAACAGACAAAGCCGGCACCGTTACGCCGGAGGCTGCAAAGGAAACCGGCCTGCCGGCGGGAACCGTTCTTTGCGGCGGCGGCGGTGACGCGGTTATTTCCACCGCGGGGCTGGGCCTTGTCAAGTCGGGGCGCATCGGCATTACCCTCGGTACTTCCGGCGTTGCTGCGATGGGCTTACAAGAGTGTATTCAAAATCCCAACGGAATGCTGCAGGTCTTTTGCGGAAATTCAGCCGGTGCTTACAGTGCAATGGGGGTTACGCTTGCGGCAGCCGGTGCCTATCAGTGGTTTCGCAATTCTTTGGGCGATGCGGAATCGATGCGTGCGAAAGAATTGGGCTGCAGTGCTTTTCGGCTGCTGGATGAAGAAGCGGCATCTGCACATCCGTGTGCGGACGGGCTCGTTTTTCTTCCGTACCTGATGGGTGAAAGGGCACCAATTAATGACCCGAACGCTAAGGGAGCCTTTTTAGGCATTACTTCCACCCATAAAAAAGGAGATTTTGCGCGAGCTGTGATGGAGGGTGTGGCGTTTTCTCTGCGGCAGGTTTATGAGCTGATTCAAGGCGTAAATACAAATCGTTCTTCCGGCGAAATTGTTCTTGCGGGCGGCGGGGCCTGCAGTCCGGTATGGCGGCAGATTTTTGCCGATACATTCGGTCTTCCGGTTCGCACCGTGTACGGAAGCGCGGAGGGCGGGGCGTTCGGCGCCGCCTTGGTAGCCGGTGTGACCGCTGAATTCTGGCATTCCCTCGAAGATACCGTGAAGCTGATTTGCACCGAAACACAGACGGAGCCCATTGCGGCCCATGTTCCTCTTTATCAAAGTCAGTACGAGAAATATGTTAAGTTTTATGAAGCGCTCAAGTGGAGCTTTTAATCAGAAATTCGCGCGGATTCAGCGCGGCGAAGAGTATTTGAAAGGATGACAAACGTGAAAAATATTCCAAATGTAAAACTGGGGCTCATCTCGGTCAGCCGTGACTGCTTTGTAATCTCTTTGTCTGAAAAACGCAGAAAAGCAATTGCAGATGCCTGTAAACAGAAATCGCTCCCGGTTTATGAGGTCTTAAAGATAGTAGAAAATGAATTTGATATGCTGCAGGCTGTGCAGGAAGCCAAGAATGCCGACTGTAATACGCTGATGGTCTTTCTTGGGAATTTCGGTCCGGAGACTCCGGAAACGCAGATTGCCCAGTATTTTGACGGACCGGTGATGTATGCCGCGGCGGCAGAAGAACACGGCAATAATCTGATTAACGGGCGGGGCGACGCGTTCTGCGGAATGCTGAATTGTTCCTACAACCTGAATCTGCGCCATATTCCGGCGTATATTCCGGAATATCCCGTTGGTACCGCACAGGATATTGTAAAGATGATTGAGGATTTTCTTCCGGTAGCCCGCGCGGTTATCGGACTGAAAAATCTGAAGATTATCACGTTCGGCCCGCGTCCGCAGGACTTTTTTGCCTGCAATGCGCCGATTAAACCTTTGTACGATTTAGGGGTTGAAGTTCAGGAAAATTCGGAACTGGATCTTCTGGTGTCCTACAAAGAGCATCAAGGTGACAAGCGGATTCCGGAAGTTGTTAAAAGTATGGAATCGGAGCTTGGAAAACAGGGCAATACCTATCCGGATTTGCTGCCGCGCATGGCACAGTTTGAATTGACGCTGCTGGATTGGGCGGAGCAGAATAAGGGCGCGCGCAAATATGTTGCATTTGCGGACAAATGCTGGCCGGCATTCCCGAAGCAGTTTGGTTTTGAACCCTGCTATGTAAACAGCCGTTTGACCGGAAGGGGCATTCCGGTTGCCTGCGAAGTGGACATTTACGGTGCGTTAAGCGAATATATCGGCGCATGTGTTACGGGTGATGCCGTAACACTGCTGGATATGAACAACAGCGTGCCGACAGACCTGTATGAACAGGAGATTCAACCTCATGCCAGCTACCGGCAGAATGAAACGTTTATGGGATTCCACTGCGGGAATACGCCGTTCTGCAAGCTGTCAAAGGGCGCGGTAAAATATCAGCTGATTCAGAACAGACTTTTGGAAAACGGCAAGGAGCCGGACTTTACCCGCGGTACGCTGGAAGGCGATATTGTGCCGGGGGACATCACGCTTTTCCGTCTGCAAAGCACGGCCGATGCTCATTTGCAGGCATATATTGCACAGGGCGAAATACTTCCGGCGGCAACCCATTCCTTTGGTGGCATCGGTATTCTTGCCGTTCCGGAAATGAATCGTTTTTACCGTCACGTGTTGATTGCCAAACATTTTCCGCACCACGGCGCCGTTGCCTTCGGCCATGCGGGAAAGGCTTTGTTTTCACTGTTCCAATACCTTAAAATTGAAAACACTTTCTATAATCATCCTCAAAACATCCCTTATCCGGATGAAAATCCGTTTGAAACAGCGGAATGAAATTGACTGCACAATGAGCGATGCCACCCTTCCAAGGAGGGTGGCATCTTTTGGTATTTATCGTAGAGAATTCGGTTTGCAAGAAATGACATGATAGAACGGCAAGCAATCTGAATTCATTTTATAAAATGATGGAATGCACTTTTTAGGACTTCCATAAACGAGTCTGTTTCCTCTATGGTATTCGTTTCACAAAAACTAATTCGCAATGCACTGGACAGAATGGGCATCTCATATCCTTCAGCCTGAAGCACATGGCTCAGCGCGCCCTTGGAACAGGCAGAGCCTGCGGAAATAAAGATATCATGCATACTGAAATAATCCACCATTTCACCGGAGCTGTAACCGGGAACCGAAAAATTCAATACGTAGGGGGACGTGTTTTTCGGGCCGTTGAAGTGGCATGCCGGTACTTCTTTCAAAAGCCTTTCTTCCAGATGCTTTTTGATTCGGGACACATGGTCTGCGTTTTTTTGGAAGCAGGTCAGCTTTTTGTCCGCGGCTGTTCCGAATGCAGCCGCCAAGGGTACGCTTTCGGTGCCCGGGTTCAGGTGCCCTTCCTGCGGGCCGCCGTATTTTATAGGATCAATGCTGCAGCCTTGCTTTACATACAATGCGCCAATCCCTTTTGGACCATGAATCTTGTGCGCGGACATAGACATCAAATCAACCGGATAGTGGTAAACGTTAAAAGGAATTTTCCCCAATCCCTGAACGGCGTCACAATGGATATATGTTTCAGGATTCTTTTTTTTAACCCCGTCAATGACGTCCTTTAAGGGCAGAATTTCTCCCGTTTCACTGTTTACCTGCATCATGGAAACAAGGATTGTGTCGCTTCTGACGGCATGTACAATGTCTTTTGCCTCTATGGCGCGTGTGACTGGATTCGGCTGAACATAGGTTACTTCAAAGCCTTGCTTTTCCAGTGCTGAGCAGCATTCCAGCACGGAGCCATGTTCAATTTGTGTTGTAACAATATGGTGTCCCTTCGCTCGGTTGGCTCTTGCCGCGCCCAGTATGGCCATGTTATTGCTGTCTGTTCCGCCTGACGTAAAATGCACGCAGCGGGTTTTGGCGCCGATCAGTCTGGCAATTTTATACCGGGCATCCCCAAGCTCCTGAAACGCGTCCATGCCGAAATGGTGAAGGGAAGAAGGGTTTCCGTATACACCAGTCATGATGTCATATGCTTTTTGAGCAGCGTCTCGGTCAGTACTTGTGGTTGCGTTATTGTCAAAGTAAATCATTGCATCTCATCCAATCCTCTGCCGGTTTTCGGCATTGTTGGCCGTAAAATAGCGGTCAGATTTGACCAAAGAGCCGACCTGCAGCACGGATCAGCGTCGGTGTCATTGATCAGCGGATATTGAGAATGCGGGAAAGATGGAAACAACTTTCCCGCCGAATCTCAAGTCATGTATTGTTGCAGTCAATATGGAATATGCTGCTATGCAAGCACGTAACCCAAGCCAAGCGTTTTGGCCAGAGCAATCAGATCATCGACATAATCACCGTAGACCCATGCGAAATGATGGCCGAAGCTGGCTTCTTTTTCGTGGAAGTCCCTTGAATCCTTGACGGTGAAGGTGATGGCATGCTTGCATTCCGGGGTGAGGCAGTCGTTGCAGCCCGTAATGGTGCCTTTTGCAATCATGATTTTGTCCATCTTGGGGTTGAGGTTGATCATGGTGATATTCTGGCTGCGGTCTTTGGCAAAATCATAGCGCATGGTGGTGCCCCAGTTGCCCTTTGTAAAGCTGACGTAATCGATTGGCAGCGCATCCTGATCGAAGCCCTTCATATATTTTGAACAAACGTCGTGCAGAATCCGCATGGAATTATGCTCCATGTCATCGAGCATGACCATGCAGTTGCCCATGTGGGGGGCTTTTTTGGCAAGGTTCATTAAGATGGCAATGGTGATGACCGAGCCGACGTCTCCGGCGCAGGCCGATGGGATTCCTTCGTCTTTCAGCAGGGAATGCGTCAGGCAGAATGTCAACTCGCGCTTGTTCAGTTCCTGCGTCGCGCACATTTCGAAGCATGGCAGGGTAAAGGCATTGCAGTCGAAATGTTTCAAAACTTTCTTGACGGCAACATAGAATTTCACATCGTTAATCATGTTTTCGGCAGCCATGTGAATGCCGTTGGCATCTTGAATCAAGCCGTCGGTGATTTTTTTTGCTTCGGCAAGATCGTTTTCGTCCAGCTGATCCAGAACTTTGAAGAATTCAAGACCGTTGTAATGCATGATTTCCGTGCCAAAACGATTCGTAATGTCCTGCAGATTAATAAACGAGCTGACACAGCCGAAGGAAAGCACGTTATTCCGCAGTCCAAACAGAATTTTTGTGTTTTTCAGAGCTTTGCGGGTCCTCAGAATCCGGAAAGAGCGGTTCAGATCATCGTAATTCAATGCATTGTATACTTCATAACCGTCGTCAAGCGCAAACAGGTGGGCGGAAGCATCGATTCCGCCGAGGCGGGAATAGTGGCTGTTGGACAACGGGCAGTAAGCGAGGGGCTTATGGCTCTTTTTAGCGATGATTGTCGATACATAAGAAATTAAACGGGTGCCGGAAATAAGATAAACATCGACTTTGTCATTGTTGGACAGTACGTCATTCAGATAATCTTCCTTAACGGCGAAATCCTCATGCCATTCAAGATATTTTGTTTCCAGCAGTTCAACGCTGTCATGGTCGATATATTGATCGAGATCGCCGTTAAAGACATCCAGCGTTTTCATCGATTGCTTTTTTTCATAATCATAAGTGAGCTGTTCCCCGGCCCCATATCTGCATGGACCCATAAAAACATTGCGGTGTACCAAACTGACGAAAACGGGTTGAACGACAAGCTTTTTGACAACAACACTGTCTTGATTCATTACAAAATCCTCCTAAGATGAGATATAAAATCAATCATGGCTACATGGTTTGCAGGTACCCTCCATGCGCGGGAATGCGCATGGAGAAGTACGGCGATTCATGGGCAGTTGTGTTTTGTTTTAGCAGGCGTCTTTATCCAAGCTCGTCTGGAAAATGTTCTTTTACTGTCTTTTCAAGCATTTCTCTAATGATTTTTTTGTCGATTAAATTAGTGGAAGTGCACATGACGACATTGGGCGGGGTGGTCAGCATTTCAGCCCATTCCGGTGCAGTTAAAATCATATCTGTCTGCATCATGTAGGAAGGTGCTTCGCCGGCAGAGCAGGAATCCACATCTGCGTCAATTTTCAGTTCTTCGCAGACTTCGCGGACCGTAATTTTGAGCAGCGTGCTTGTCCCCATTCCATTTCCACATACACATAAAAGATTCAGCATATTTTTTCTCCATTCTCAGCCGCATATTCGTTGGGTTTTCGGGGCCGCTGCGGCCTGTCACAACCCCGAAAACTCTTATCACTTAAATACTTTAGACAACCGGAATACCAAGGAGAGCGCCGATTCCCTTCAAGGCGGCGATGATGGCAACCCAGATTGTTGCCCAGTCAAAGCTGCCCTGCCAGAAAGACAAGCCCATCATGGAAGCGGCCAGAGCAGTGCCGACCACCTGAATGATACCGGAGCAGAACGTGATGCCTGCCGCGGCTTTCCAACCGCCCTTTTTGTTTGCAAAGATGCCGATTGTGGCATTGTCGAAGAACATGGGGATAAATCCAACAATCACAAGGAACGGTGAATGGAAAGCCAGCAGGGCCAGCACACCGGCAATCTGACCGAATGCGCCGAACAGGAAGCCGAGAATAACAGACTTCGGTGCGAAGCCGTAAGTCGCGGCGCAGTCAACGGCAACGACGGCACCCGGCAGCAGCTTTTCGGAAAAGCCTTTGAACGAAATCATCAGTTCGCCGACCAGCATTCTGACGCCCGCAAGAAGTATGTAAATATTTGCCGCAAGCGTAAGGGCGGTTTTAATTGTGTAAATAACGATGTTGGTGGTACCCGCCATGGCTGTAACGGTTTTGCCACCCATTGCAATGAAAATGACGGTGACGGAAATGAGGAAGACCATTGCGGATGCTACGATATTATCTTGAAAGATACTTAAAAATCCGGGTAATTTTTTTCTTTCAATATCATCTTTCGGATTGCCGACTTTTCCTGCAATTTTATACGCGAGCAGGCTGCCGAGCATTTGCTGATGCCCTATGGTAAAGTCGGCACCAGTGATTTCATGGGTAGGCTTAATCAGCAGGGTAGACATAATGCCCCAGTAAAGTGCGGTAATAACGCCCGCGATAAAGATTGTGCTCAAAGACGGTGTGTGCAGAAAACGGTAAACGATATAGGTCGCAATGGCGGCTTGGACCACCATGACGTTGCCCGTTAGAAATACCGAACGGATTTTTGTATATTTGCGGAACGCAACCAGCAGAATGTTAACGAGAAAAGCGACAAGCAGGGTGTAGATTGACCAGCTGGCGTAATCGCCGAGGGACTGATTGCAGGCGACCATGGTGGAATAAGTATCCATCAAAACACCTTTGACACCGAACTGTTTTGTCAATGCTGTGAGCAGCGCTCCGAAATTGGCGATCAACTGGGAAGAACCGACGCCGAGCACCAGCATGCCGATTGCAGCTTTAATTGCACCGGTCAGAGATTTCCCGAAAGGTTGTTTCATTGCCGCATAACCAACAAATACGATTATGGCAATTAAAATGAAAGGTGTGCCAAGAATTTGTTTTAATAGCAAATCTAAAATGAAATTGACCATTTTTTACCCTCCAACTATTTACTCCTCCACAGATGGATATACACTGCATGAACGAGGAGAGCGTGTGTTATGATCGGAACTTTCCTGTGGCAGCGGTGCCATCCGCCGCCGGCGTTTATTTGGCAGTGATTAGAAGTGAATGGATCTTTGACTTTGCTCGGTAAAAGAGGTGGAATGTTTTCTACGGACGCCCGGGGGCTTGCTGCAGCTAGCGGCCGGGACTTACCAATTTCCTTTTTGCATAAAATAATCGTTCAAACAGAACATATAATATGCAAATAGCAACATTGCGTAATTATTATGCCTAATATCACTCGAAAAATCAACCTGAATTATAACCATATATAACAATTCTATTTTATGTATATGTGCAATTTTATTTTAATAACGTTCATAACAACCATTAACAAAGCTGGAAAATATTACATCGTTAATAAAAATATTAAAAGAGTGACATAACAGTTACTTATCAAATAATTGGTAATAGGAAAATAAACGTTCTTGTATTTTGCTTATCAGCCACAATAGAAATTATAATTTGCTAAGATTATAGACAAGTTTAAAATTAATAATGAATCTAAATTACGCATAATAGACAAAAATCGGCTGCCATAAATCAAGTATAATTTTTCGGATTTGCTATTTCCTTGAAAAAATTCCTGGAAGACATCATGCGGATGAAGCTATGTCTTCCAGGAATGTGATTGCTTAAATAAATGAACGAATTGAACGGTAAATCACTAAAACAGTACATACGTTATGAAGCTGAGGACTTTTTATAGTGACTTTGTAAGGGGGCTGAAGGGACGTGCCGGCACTTGCATTGATTAAAAAAGACATAAAAAACCCGGCATCCTTTTATAACAGGATACCGGGTTTTTCTTATCTTCTTTCATTAATTGATGTTACTTTTAATTTTTCCTAAAACTTCGCCGATGCTGCCTTTTATGGCTAGGTCGGCTTTCGCGTCCATCGGTGTGGTGGTTTTGTTAATCAGGACCAGGCGATGTCCGCTGTAGTAGTCGATGAGCCCCGCGGCCGGATAGACGGCGAGCGAAGTTCCCCCGATGATCAGCATATCCGCACAACGGATCGCATCCACGGCACCGCGGATGGTGTCTTGGTCCAGCCCTTCTTCATACAGAACAACGTCTGGTTTAATCACACCCCCGCAGGAACAGGTGGGAATTCCCGTGCTTTTCCGTATGAATTCCGCGTCGTAAAGCGTATGGCAGCGCTGGCAGTAATTGCGGTGTACGGAACCGTGCAGTTCATAGACCGATTTGCTCCCGGCTTTCTGATGCAGGCCGTCGATATTCTGTGTAACAACGGCAGAAAGTTTTCCCGCCTGTTCCAGCTCCGCCAGCTTTTTGTGTGCCGGGTTCGGCTGCGCATCCAGATAAAGCATTTTGTTGCGATAAAAATCGAAAAACTCCTCTGTGTGCGCCCTGTAAAAGCTGTGGCTGAGCATCACTTCCGGCGGGTATTTGTATTTCTGGCTATACAGTCCGTCCACGCTGCGAAAGTCGGGAATTCCGCTTTCCGTTGAAACACCCGCGCCGCCGAAAAAGACAATTCGGCTGCTTGCATCTACCATTTGCTGAAGTTTTTCTGTGTCCGTCATCAATCATTCCCCCAAGGTGTTTACCGGCTTTTTCTTTTATCTTATTCGCATGGGAAGGAAAAAGCAAGTGAAAACAGCAGAAAGGACAGGGGCTTCCGTTACGCGAAAGCCCCTGTCCTGCTGAAAAGTGCAGATCAGCCGATAAACTGCTGGGTCCAGTAATATTGGCCGTTGGAATTCTGAGCAATGCCGACGCCGATTTTTGTGAAGGAGGAATTCAGAATATTAGCTCTGTGACCTTCTGAGTTCATCCAGGCGTTCATCACCTGTTGAGGCGTGGTTTGACCCATGGCAATGTTTTCACCGGCGGCACGGTAACTGATGCCCAATTGCTTCATCATGTCAAACGGAGAACCGTAGGTCGGGGAGGTATGGCTGAAATAGCCGAGCTTTGCCATGTCCTGAGATTTCAGCGTGGCACTCTTAGTTACCGCCGTATCGACTGACAGAGCGCTCAAGCCGCGGCTGGTGCGCTCTTGATTGACCAATTGAACCACCTGATTCTGAAAATCGGCGTAAGTTCCGCTTCCGGTGCTTTTCGATGTGGTGGAAGCCGTGGATGAGGAACTCTTACTGCCGGAGGATGCCTGGCTGGAGGTATTGTCTTTCAGGCGGTTGATGATGTTGTTCAGACAGTTGTTGGCAGAATTGCTGCAGTTTGAATTTGAACTGCAGTATGTATTGGGTGTGCAGCTGTTCTTCGAGCAGTCACAGGCATCACTGTTGCTGCAGCATGCGGAAGAGGGGGCTTGACTGCTGACCTGGGAAGATGCCGCGGCTGATTTGGAAGAAGAGTCCGCACTGACCGTTTCGCTGTTCTGTGAAGACGGACTGTCACTGGACGGCTGTGAAGAGGAAACTTCCGTAGCGGATGAGTTTGCGGGGGATGCTGTATCCTGCGGCGCAGCAGCATTCTTGGCGTAAAGGCCAGCGGTTCCGCTGACAATCAGGCTTAGAAGCAGCGCTAATAATTTACCTTTCATCATTTAACTCCTTTTAAAACGCAAATTTAAATTACAAAATTGAAATAAATCGTACGTAACTATTACAAATTTGTAACTTTTGTGCTTCTATCGTAACATTTGAGTTTGAAAAAGGCAATCCTCAATTTCTTCCAACTTTTCAAAGAAACGCTGTTTTTGCCTACTATCCCTGTTCAAAGAGGAATATAAATTGGAAAAGAAATGTAAGAAAGGTAGATTGCCATGAACAATCATTATCCGTTCGAACTTCCGCCGCTGCCCTATGCATACAATGCCCTGGAGCCTTACCTGAACGCAGAAACGCTGAAATTTCACCATGACAAGCATTTTAAATCCTATGTTGATCATTTGAATCAGGCGCTTGAAAAGCTGACGGCCTACCAGAACTGGCCGCTGGAACGGCTGATCCGGGAAAATTACCGCCTTCCGTTTCAAATGCAGACAGCAGTGTGGAATAATGCCGGCGGTGTTTATAACCATAATCTTTATTTTAATCTGATGCAGTCCCCGGGCGGAAAATGTCCGGAGGGGAAGCTGACGAATGCGATTATTTCGGCGTTTGGGTCACTTGAAAAATTTGAAGAGCGTTTCAAACAATGTGCGATGAAACAATTTGGCTCCGGCTATGCGTGGCTTGCGGCGGACTGCCGGGGCAGGCTGAAAGTTTTGAATACACTGAATCAGGACACGCCGCTGCCGCGCGGGCTTTGCCCGGTCCTGCTGGTGGATGTTTGGGAACACGCATACTATTTGCAATACCAAAACAGGCGCGGGGAATATTTAGACGCGTTTATGCACCTGATTAACTGGACTGCAGCGGAAGAAAATTACCGGCGGTGCTTTGGGCGACCAATGATGTGCTGCGGCAGAAAATAAATAAAATGACATTTTTGTCCTTTTCAGATAGAATATAGTCCATATTTCGGCAAAATATTTCTTGTTTTCTTTCATCTTCCTTGAAATTGTGCTCTCTCAACGGTATAATTTATGA
Source organism: Oscillospiraceae bacterium (assembly GCA_022650485.1). Taxonomy (GTDB): domain Bacteria; phylum Bacillota; class Clostridia; order Oscillospirales; family Acutalibacteraceae; genus Caproicibacter. Next base: position 26,980 of record JALCPP010000005.1, read on the forward strand.
TATAAGAGGAAAATGATGGAATTCTGTTCCGCTCAGTTTGTAAAAGCGGAAATCGGATTTCATCCCGAAATGAACAGGGGGATGAGAATGAAGAAGTGGACTGCCGCTTTTTTACCGCTATTGCTTTTGTTTTTATTCGCACCGCGTGCGGCTGCCTCGTCGTCTGCAGAAATTGTTGATATGCACGGGGCAAAAACATATCAGGGTTCTGTTTCCGATTGGGGAAAAACCTGGGATGAAAACAATTTTCGTGAAGTGACGGATGGAGAAGTGTCCGCTGAGGGAAATCTGACTGTAAAAAGCGGAACGGTAGAGAAGATTACCCTGAAAGGGAGCGGCTCTAAGCTGACCGTACAGGGGGGGACGATAGACGACATTCAATGGGACGGTCCGGTTGAGATTAAAGACGGAGAGATTAAATCCGTCGATTCTACGGAAGATTTGAAAATCAGCGGCGGAGATATCCGCCACGATGTTTATTGTAATGGAGAAGTAACTCTGAGCAATCAGGTAAAGATTGGCGGCCGTTTGGATGCGGATGAAATTACCATTTCTTCCGGAGCCAAAGGAAGAGTTACAGGTACCATGACGGCTGAAAGTTATATTAATCTGAACCATTGTACCTTGCAAATCAAGGAACTTGACGGCGGCGGCACAGCAATTTTGAATATCGATGAATATGAGGATTTACTGCCGACCCTGAGCGACTTTGAAAAAATTGTGGTCAAAAGCGGGACTATCGTGACCACCGATGAGAAAATAGAAACAGGGGAACTCTATCTCATGGGTGATCAATCGGAATTTCATACGAGTTCTTCTCTGGAGTTACGTATTTTGACGGGCCCGGGAACACTGTATTTTCAATCTGGAAAACTGACCGTATATGATTCAATTAAAGGAAAACCACTGCTGGTTTTCCGCAATCATGTCAGAAAAGGGGATACGGCTTTTTATGCAGACTGTGACCTGGTAAAGGGAAGCGATGTTCGCCTGTATGATTACGGCCTGGAAGGAAAAGATGACAGCGGGGCGGAGGACAGGTTTATTCTGACCAATGCATTGACGGATGGAATTACCCTAAGCAGCCAGCAGCTGTCACTGACCAGCGGGGAATCCGCGACGGTTCAGGCTCATGTGGAACCTGATTTTTCAGATTTTGCAGAAGGAACTAAAATCATTTGGGAATTATACGGAGATACCTCTGTTTTCAATAAGTCGGTGGCGTCCGGCGGGCTTTCATGCAAGATCTCGGTCCCCACTTCAGCGAAGGGAATGTACAAGGGAACACTGATTGCATACCTGGTGGACAGACGCGGGGATCGTCTGTGGGATTACAAATCCGACTCCTGCATCCTTACAACGGGGTATTCGAATGACAATACCTGGAACAGTTCTGATTACCCGGACGGGTCGGTCACACTTGACACCTCTGCGGTTTCCATTCTTACGGGGGACCGGTACTGCGTTCTTGCGCGCACATCCGATTCTTCCGCGCCGCATGCCATGTCTTACAACTCTTCCGTAGCCACCATCGGCGCGGGAAGAGCGGTAAGAGACAGCGCCGGCAACCCCGCGTGGATCTACTCTGTAACGGGGACGGGCAGAGGACAGGTAACGATTGACATCGGCGGGAAAAAAATGATTGCCGATGTTTCGGCGGGCATCACGATTGACACAGAGTCTTATACCATGGCGCCCGGAGGAACCTATATTGTCGGTGTTCGGGCAAAGGGAGTGCAGGACAATGCAATCTGGGCTTCTTCCAATCGGTCCTGCGTTTCCGTCACGTTTTTAAAAAAGAGCGGGAATATGCTCCTTTATCGGCTTTCCGGCCAATCGGTCGGTACGGCTGCCGTAACCTTTTCCATTGTGGGTGGCGACAGTGTCCACACGGCGGTGTCGGTACAAAATGGTGCAAAAGCCGGGGGAACCAGTGCCAGGCTGGTTGCGCTCGCGTAACATCATTCATGATTTCCTGTACACGTATACGCGGGCTGTGCTTTCAGAAAAAATCAAACATGAGGTGATTTTCATGTCGAAAGGACTTAGTATATCCGGGCTTGTCGTTGGAATTATTGTAACGATCTGCGGCATTGGAACCATTGTTTTAAATGCGGTGGGTCTGAACAAAATCAATTAAACCAATAAACGGAAAAGCGGCTCCGCCCGGTGTTGGGCGGAGCCGCTTTTCCGTTATGTTCCGGCTGTTCCGTTTTCAACGGAGGCCGCCAGTGAGTGGCTGTAGTCCTGATTCCACCGTGCGGTCAGCTCAGAGTCACTTTGGTGGTCGGCAAAGGTGAAATTTTGTTTCAGGTATTTTCCAAAATAAGAACTGGTTTTATAGGCTCCCCAGACATTAAGGTGGCCGGAATTATTCATATCCTGTGCAAAATCAAGTCCGATTTCGTCCATTTGGTCACAAAGGTCGACAAATGGAATGTTTTCTTTTTGGCACAGGTCGGCCACGGTGTTAAACATGGCTTCGCAGTCATTGACCCACCCGTTCGCGCGGTCGGATTCCGTGTAGTCACACGGCATGTTGACGAAAACCAGCTGAAAGCCTTTTTCTTTGGAAAGCTGGATGAACTTGTAAAAATAGGAAAGACTTTTTTCCGGAATCTCTTGTTTTTTGTCTGTGTCGGCGTAAGAAACATCCTGCTTGCCGTACCGGCTTGTGCCGGCACTGAAGCCTTTCAAATAATAGATGGAAGAACTGTCATAAGTAAAATCAACGGATTTTAAGGAGGACCAGCGAAAGTGATATTTTAAAGCAGGCAGAAGAAAATTAATCCATTCGTTCGGTGGGGTACAGTTTTGAATGGCTTCTATTTTATTTTTTGAAAAGCGAATATTATCAAGGGCATTACTGATAAACCCGGTTTCCCCGTACTCATTGGTCAGGCCGAGATAGTAAAGATCGACCACAACGACAGACGGACTGTGCTGTTTCAGGACTTCTTTCAGCAGATAGTAGGTTACGTCAATCGGCTGGCCGCCGGTTGCGTAGTTAAAACTGGTCATTCCGTATTGTTTCCATAAAACGTTTGGGTCGATTCCGCCGTTCATATGACTGGATCCCATCAGAACCACATCGTAGGGATCATCCGAATTATAAAGTCCTTCCAGCAGTTTGCCGCGATGATCGATTTTGTAGATGAATAGATTGGACAGGGATGCCAGAATCAGTGTGAGAACAGTCAGGAATAGGAGCCCTTTGAAAATCAGCTTTTTCACAATCGTTTCCCCTCTAAAATTGGAAATAGATAAACTGCTGCGCCGTGTATTGGGAACCGTAAACCCCAAAGATTAAAATGAGAATGGCTGCAGAGAGGTAAGCGGCCCAGCGGAAGGCTGTTTTCTTTTTCAACAGCCGATTTCTAAGGTCGGCGTTCCGGCTTAGAATGTCCACTGCCAAAACCACGGCAATACCGATTAGAGCGGCGAAAAATTCGGGTTTCGTCAGCCCAAGGGAGAACAAAGCGCCGTTGGAAAGGTCACACGGGCGGAACAGACCGCCGATCAATGTGAAAGCGTCCTGTACGGTGTTGGCACGGAAGAAAATCCATGCAAAATCGGTCAAAACAAAAGTGAAAATAGTCTGCATCACATGATTCAGCCGGGAGTCCGGGTCAAGTTTTAAAATAGTCAGTGCTTTTTGACGTGCAGGTTTCAGCAGCAAACCGAAAATTTGGTAAAGCCCGTGCAGAGTGCCCCAGATAATAAAGGAAAAGGAAGCCCCGTGCCAAAGACCGCAGACGGCGAAAACGATAAACAGGTTGAAGCAGTGGCGAGCAGAGGAACAGCGGTTTCCCCCCAATGGGATGTAAAGGTAATCGCGAAACCATGCGCCGAGCGTGATGTGCCACCGCCGCCAGAAATCCTTGATGGAACGGGAAAAATAAGGACGGCGGAAATTGGTTGTTAAAGAAAACCCCAGCACCTGCGCGGCACCGATTGCAATGTTGGAGTATCCGGCAAAGTCACAATAGATTTGAAATGCGAAGAAGATGCTTGCAATGGCGATGGGTGCGCTTCCGTATTTGCCGGGGTTGTTGTAAACCGTATTTACCAGTTGACCGAGCCGGTCGGCAACGACAACTTTTTGAAAATATCCCCACAGCATCAAAAGCAGGCCGCGCCGGGCCCGGTCGTAATGGAACTGATGTTTTTCACTGAATTGATGAAGAAGATCTTTTGATTTTTCAATCGGACCGGCTACAAGTTGGGGGAAAAAAGAGACAAACAGGGCGTATTTTCCAAAATGCCGTTCCGGTTTCAGGTCGCCGCGGTACACATCTACGGTGTAACTGAGCGCCTGAAACGTGTAAAAGGAGATTCCGACCGGGAGCAGCAGATGAAACGGGGTCCGGTCGACCGGTATTCCCAACGGCGTGAAGATGTCTGAAAAAATCCCGGTGAAAAAATTCAAATATTTAAAAGTAAATAGGATGCCTAAATTCAGGACAAAACTTGCGGTAACCCATAGCTTTTTCATTTTTATAGATTTTACCGGGTCGGGCAGGCGCTGGGCTTTTCCAATTAAAAGTCCGCTGTAATAGGTGATTGCCGTGGAAGCGGCCAGTAAAAAGCCGTAACCGGGGTTCCAGCTCATGTAAAAAAAATAGCTGGCTCCAAGCAGCCAAAGCCACCGCAGGCGATGCGGAAGGGCAAAATATAAGATGGTGACCAGGGGGAAAAACAGGAGAAACTGAATCGATGCAAATGACAAAAAAGTTGCCTCCTAAATCCGGATTTGACTGCCGGTCGATATATTTCTTTCTATTTAACCATGTAATTATAAATCAATTGTTACCAATTTCAATCCTTTTCCGCATTTTATATGAGAATTGCATGAAAAATTCATAGATATCCATTTGATACTATTAAAAAGAGGCTGCCCGTTCCAGGCAGCCTCAGGGTTGTATATCAGATTTAGAGAAGAAAATGCGGTTTATGAAGTTTTATCCCGTTTATGCAAAGGCTGTTCCGTCTGTGCCGGAACAGCGTGCCGGTGCAGTGAAAATTCAGGCAGGAATGTTACCAGCGAGCCGAGCACAATTAGCGCGATGCCCGCCGACATCCGCGGTGTGATTGTCTCGCCGAGAACCGCAAGCGAAAGGAGCGGTGCCAGCACCGGTTTACAGAAAAAGACCAGGGCCGCTTTGGCAGACCCGGCGATTTCGATGGCGAGAAAATAAAAGGCAAAACCGCAGCCGGTTACGAAAATTCCAACATAGGCAAGGCCGGGAAGAGAGGAAAGCTCGATTCCAGAAAAAATCGGAATACTCGCAAATTGATCCAGACCGGCACGGCGTAGGAACAGGGCCACGGGGCGCAGATGAGTTAGAAAGATAAGCACCAGCATTTCGGCGCATCCGAACAGAAAGCTGAAACATGTCATTACAATCCCGCCGTAGCGCCCGCTTCTGCCCCGGCCGACCGCGCTGTAAAAAGCAAAAGTGACGGCGGCGGTCAACGAAAGAATAATTCCTGCCGCGCCGCCGGAAAAGTGGAACGGATGAATCATGACCATCATGCCGAGCAGGCTCAGCACAATGCAGATTCCGGTATTGATTCGGATTTTTTCGCCCAGCAGGAAGAATGCAAACAGCACCAGAAATACGGAATTACAGCTGAATAAAACGGCAACCGTAGAAGCCGGCGCGTACAGTACTGCCATTTGGTAAAGGATCATGCTGATGTTCACGCAAATCAGGCCGGTGAGTGCAAAAAAAGCAAAATCAGAGCCCCGAAGGGAAATATGTATTTTTTTCAGATGTTTTAAAGTTGGGGGAAGCAGAACCAGGGAGCCGATCAAAAAGCGAAGAAAAGTAAGCTGAATGGCATTAAAATTTCCTGCGGTTAGTTTTAAGGCAATTTCCATTGTGCTGAACAAAAATGTAGCAAGAACGATACAAAGATACCCTTTTTTCAATATGACAGACCTCTCATTTTCAATGATTCTTATTTTTAGTATAGCATAATCAGAAAATTCTGTAAATCAATCTGGTTTGTGTCTTTTCTTGACATTGATTTTTTCAAACGGTACAATTTAAAAAGGAAGATAAAAAAAGACCGGGCGGGCTTGCAGCCCGCCCTAACAGGAAAAATATCCATGCAAAAAGCATGTTTAAAAGCTGATATTTTCTCTGCCAAACATAGCTTGTCCAGGCGGCGCTCGATTATCATTTCCAATTTTACGCATCGTGACGTTGTAAAAATTTGTTTTTAGAAAAGAGTGTGAAATCCGGGTGAAAATACTGATTGCATATTCCAGTCTTCATGGTTCTGCCGCAGAGTGTGCCCGCTGGCTTGAAAAAACGATGGACGGGGCCGAAGCAGTGAACCTGAAAGAACAAGTGGTTGACCCTTCTTCTTATGACCGTGTTATTTTGGGCAGTTCCATTTACGGCGGACAGATTCAAAAGGAAGTCCGCGATTTTTGCAAACGATATCTTGGTATCCTTCTGCAAAAGCAGGTTGGGGTTTATGTGACCTGCCTGACTCGGGAGAAGGCGCAGATCCGCCAGTTTTTAGAAAACGGTTTTCCACCTGAACTGGTCGAGCGTTTGGCGGCGCTGTGCGCGCCTGGCGGGGCAATTTATTTTTCAAAAATCAATTTTTTAGAGCGCATGTTCTCTAAGTTTTTACTTAACAAGTATTTAAAATCCCTGGGGATGCCGCCCAGCGATGGAAAAACGGATTATGTGAACCTTTCAAAAGAAATTATGAACGAATTCGCGAAACAAATGGCGGGAAGCGGGGAAAAGGCGGAGCAATGAGAATTCAGATGATTGCCCTGGATTTGGACGGTACAGTTTTGCGGAATGACAAAAGCATATCGCCGCGTACGCTGGAAACATTGAAACAAGCGGCCCAAATGGGGGTGCGTATTGTTCCGGCGACGGGACGGGTTGCCAAAATGGTGCCGGAAGAACTGCTGCGGCTGCCCGGGGCACGGTATATTTTGACTTCTAACGGGGCAAATGTTATCGATATGAAAAATCATTCCACAGTGTATTCCCGCACGATGACCGCGGCGGCATCTTTGCGGCTGATTCGCTTCTTGACGGAACGCGGCCTGTTTGCAGAGGCATATACCGGCGGGGTGTCCTATTCGGATTCCGCCCTGCTGCGTCAGCTTTTTAAATTCAATTTGCCGGAACAGTTTTTTCAGTTTATCAGGGCTTCCCAGACATTGGTGGACAATCTTCCTGCTTTTTTGGAACAACAGGGGGCATTGCTTGAAAAAGTGAACATTCCCTATCTTCCCAAGAAGGAAAAACAGTTTCTCGCTGAAGAAATACCGGCGATGGGGCCGTATTCCGTCACATCCTCAGGATATCAGAACCTTGAAATCAATGCCGTTCATGCCAGCAAAGGGGACGGCCTGCTTCACCTGTGCCAGGTGCTGGGGATGGAGCGCGACCGTGTTATGGCGTTTGGGGATGGAGATAATGACAGAACTATGCTGCGGTTTGCCGGACTTGGTGTTGCAATGGGAAATGCCGAACCGGATCTTTTTGGGGTAGCCGATGAGGTGACCGATACCAATGAGGAAGACGGCGTAGCGAAGGCTGTCGAAAAATATGTTTTGTCGCAGCCAGACTGATTGCAGCAAAGGAAAAGGGTGTGGCGGCTGTCATACAGATTTGTTTCTGATGGGGAACGGATTAAAAAATTGGAAGGGGGAAAAGTCACAATGCGCTGGCTGCAGGATTTAAAAAAACAGATCTGGTTTTGTGCGGCGTTGGGGATGGTGCTGACTTCCGCAGCGTTTTCCGTGTTCCAAATCTGGTACCGGCATTGGGTGCCGTGGCTTTTTGCGGCGGCCGGAGCGGCGGCCTGCATTCGATATTCCACGGGATATGGAGACCGCAGAACCCGCTGTGCTTCCGGCATTTTTGCCGCGGCGATGTCCTCTATGTTTCTGGTAGGGTCGCGGATTACCGTTCAGCCCCCCGCGTTTACCGGAATTTCAAAAGAAGATTTTTTCCCGTTTGCCGGGCTGACCCTGCTGCTCTGGTCAGCGGTTTTGTCTCTGCTCCGATTTCTGGCGCTTCATCCGCTTCCAAAGGGAAAACGCCCGCCTGTACCGGCGATTCGCGGGCGTGTTGCTTCTTGGATAATGTGGAGTGCTTTTTTTGTGCTTGCATGGCTGCCGTATTTTCTGATTTATTATCCGGGACTGATGACCGGCGATTCCTTTGCCTGCCTGGTTCGTGCGGCGGGCTGGGCGCCGATCAATAACCAGCAGCCGGTATGTTATCAGCTGTTTCTGCGTGTGTTTTACTGGGCCGGCAGTTTGCTTGGCAGCATCAACCGCGGTGTGGCGCTGTATTCTTTCACACAGCTGGTGTTGATGGCATCCACTTTGGGCTATGCGTTGTATTGGTGCCGCAGACGCGGCTGCCCCATGCCTTTGCTGTGGGGAATCGCATCTTTTTTTGGACTGAATCCTGTTTATGGAAAGTATGCGGTTACCATGTGGAAAGATGTTTTATTTGGCTGCGCGGTTCTTTTACTTACCCTTTTTACCGCTGATACGGTTCAGGCCAGAGGGCGGAACCTGCAAACACGGGGCGGGGTGATTCGGCTTGCCTTGATTTCAATTGCCGTCGCATTCCTGCGCAACAACGGGGTGTATATCCTGCTGTTTACGTTTGTGGTGTTAATGATTTTCTGCCGTGCCAGAATCAAAAAACTGGGACCGGTACTGCTGGCTGTTTTTGCTCTGATTCTAGTGATTCAAGGTCCGGTGTACCGCGCGGCGGGAATTCCGGATAACCGGTTTGATGAATCCGCCGGCGTTCCGCTTCAGCAAATGGCGCGCGTTGCCGTAAAAGACGGAAAGATGTCGGAACAGGAGCGGAATTTTCTTAACCGGATGATACCGATTGAGATCATCAAAGAATCGTATGATCCGTTTACGGTGGATGCCATCAAGTTTAACCACAAGTTTGATTATACGTTTCTCGCGAAAAACAAGCTGGAATTTTTCCGTGACTGGGCGGGTATGGTTTTAAAGAATCCAAAGGAGTCTGTCATTGCCTATTTAATGCTGACCCTGGGGTATTGGCACATCGGTACCGGAAATTGGGTTGTGGCGGCTGGTGTTTCGCCTTGGGGGGATGAAACATATGGGGTCGTTCCATACAATTTATTCGGAACGCTGACCGGAGTCAACGCGAAGCCGATGATTCAGGAATGGAGTGACAGTTTGGAGCGGTTCGCTCCGACTGGAATGAGCAATAATATCGGGATGGTTGTTTGGCTGACGGCATTTTTGGCGCTGTATGCACTGGTGCGCCGAAGATATGACCGTTTGCCGGCAATGGCACCGGCGGCTGCGCTCTGGCTGACCACGATGCTGGCGGCCCCCACTTACTGTGAATTCCGATATGTCTTTTCGCTTTTCCTTTGTGCGCCGTTTCTGTTGTTTTGGACTTTTTCAAACAAAACCCTGGAAGACTCTGAAAGATGAAACAGAACGGGGCGCAGAAGAGTTTTCCTTCTGCGCCCCGTACATAAACCAGGTGCTTGTTCTATTTTAAGGCATCATGATAGATTTGCTGCAGATTTTCATACTGCGGTGACACAATCATCGCGGTATAATTTCCATGCCGTTCCACCGAGCATTTTTTAAGCATGGCATATTCTTCGGGCAGATAATCCTTCATTTCAATTTCTTTTTGATGATACCGATTTTTCAAGTGTTCTTCGATGCGGTCAGAAGCCGCGTCGTCGACTCCTTCAAAAAGAAGGACCTCGTCGCCTTTGGTGCCGGTGGAATCGATATAGGCGGCGAACTGCTTTATATCTTCTGGTTCAATTCCAAAATTCGGTTTCAAGTCTTCAGAAGACAAATCCATCATCTGTGTATTGGTGATTTTCTGCTTCATAGCCTCCATCACATTGGCAAGATCTGCGTCTTTCGGAGCCGATTTTGCGCATCCGGTCCACAAGAACAGAGCCGCCGTCAGTGTCAGGAGGAAAAGAACAATTCGTTTCATTCGGCATTAGCCTCCGGTGTGTGTCAGAATATAATGAATCCAAACCTCGCAGGCGGTATCTGTAAAATGCAGCCCTAAGTCATCCGGGTCGCTGCAGTATTCCGCTTTCAGCGCGCCGGTGCTGTCACGCATCACAGAGGCAACGTCCAGAAAATACCATCCCTGCTTTTTACAGATTTCTGATACCAGTTTGTTATAGCGTTCCAGATTTGGATTATTCAGCGTCTTTTGCTGCTTGTCTGCCAGCATAGGGGTTGCTGATTGAATGTAAATTTTAACGTTTGGTATTTTATCGCAAAAACGCTTTGCCAGCGTTTCAAGGTTTTTCGCTGCCCCATCAACACCATAAGGAGCTACGTCGTTGATGCCAAACATCAGGTACACCTTGTCCGCGCCTATTTTAACGGCACTGTCTTCCAGCAAGGACTTTTCGCCGTTATAGTACGGATGGATGGAATCCTGGCTGATTGGTTTCAGAGCATTTCCGCTGCCCATGCTGCCCGCAGTCAGAAAAGCGGCGGTGCCGAAAAAGCCCGGGTCAGACTTCCGCCTTTTTGTGACGTAATTTTTCAGCTTCAGTGTAACGGAATCGCCGACAAAGACCGAGCCGTTTAAAAAGGACTGGCTTTTTTCAGTGCTTTCAGGAACACAGTCCTGAACTGAAGTGGTATTGGCGGCGGAAGATGATTTTGTGGAAGAACTTGAAATGATATCTTCTTTATTTTTGGAGTTTTGCGCTGTTGAACTTGTTGCTGAAGACGATGGTTCAGAAATTGTTGAGGTCATAGCAGGAGTGCTTTGACAGCCTGTCAGCAGTACTGCAATCGTAAGGACCGTCAGGACCCAATGTTGTGTCTTCATCCCTTTTTCCCTCCCGGATATTACTATTTATAGTATAGCATAGACCGGAATTCTGTTGCAACTATTGTATCAACATCGTAATCAATAAAATTATGTTATATTATGATGAAATATTTACCTTTAAATGCAATAATAAAAAAGCGCATGGCTGATTTCAGCCATGCCGGCTTTCTTAAGGAAATTCAGTGAAATTGATTGTGGGAACTATTTAAAAAATTTGGGTCACTGCTGCCAAATTCCGGGTTTGAGTCCATTGCACCGCCCAGAGGAGAGCCTTTAATATTCTGCCCGCTGTTCTGGGTGGAGTTTTCGCCGCCGGAATGACCGCTGCGGTTTTTAAAGGTTGCGCATTCCGTTTTAATCTGGCCATTGTTGACCTCCATGGTTCGAATGTCAATCTGGCTGGCATTACAGGAACGGTGTTCGTTGTAGGCACATTTGGTTACTTCACAGTGGACATCGAGCGATGGATTGGGAGAATTCCGGTCAATGGTATTCTGCGGCATGCTGCCTGAGTTTTTCGAATCGACAAAATTTGCGCAGTAAGTTTGGGTGCTGGCGTGAGCGCGCGGACCGCCAACCATAATGTCAGGCCTGCAGCAGTAACTCTGCTTGTTGTTTCCACAATTTGTTGCATCACAGTGTAAATTTGTCATAATACGGCACCTCGGTTTTAGATTTTTACTGAGTTAGTGTGTGCCGCAGATATGCAGATTATTCCGATTTTATTTGATTTTCACGCAGCAGAACGGCATTTGCAATTAATTTTTCCGCCCCTGAAACGCCGAACGCGGAGGAGTCGATGCAAAGATGGTAATTACCCGTTTCTCCCCATCTTTCATCTGTGTAGAAGTGGTAATAGTCCGAACGCTGTCTGTCTTGCTTTGCAACCCAGCCCGCGGCGTTTTCCGGCTGTACACCGTATTCTTTTACAGCGCGGTTTTTCCGAAAGGTGAGGTCGGCGTACAGGAAAACACTGAGGACGTTTTCTTTGCCCCGCAGAACATCGTCGGCGCAGCGCCCGACAATGACGCAGGGTCCGGTTCTGGCTGCTTCGCGAATCAGTTTTGCCTGAAGCTGGAACAGCCGGTCGTTGATCGGCAGCCGGCCTGCTGTGATGGAACTGTCCATGTAAGGATAGTTTCCCATAATCATTGCATACAGAAGGTTACTGCCGGCTTTTTCATCCGCCTGCTCCAGAATTTCCCGGCTCCAGCCGCTTTGTTTTGCCGCAGCAGCGATCAGTTCCCGGTCGTAAAACGGGATGGAAAATCTTTGCGCCAGTTTTTGCCCGATTTTCCTGCCTCCGCTTCCATACTGCCTTGCAATGGTAATCACGGTTTTCACACTATTTCCCTCCGCTTCCGTTCCTTATGATTCTTTTATTATATCATGGAATGAAGCGAATTGCGCTGATTTTCTACTGTAAAAGGAATGATTTTTTAAAATCGGGAAAAGGACAGGCGGAGCGCGGTACATTGCAGAAACAGAAAAAAGCCTTGACAAAGAAAGCCGTGCGGCATATAATACTACCAACATTAAAAATAAAACCGGCGAGTAAGAGTAGTACTTCGGGTTGACTTTTTCTAAAGAGAACCGCAGGTGGTGGGATTGCGGTGGAATGGTTCCGGACGAATGGACTTATGAGGGCGGGACGAAAGGCGATGCGCCGAGTAGTGTCCGACGGGATCTTCACCCGTTACCAAGGAAGCGTGCATGGTGGTGCATGGAGCAAGTGGGCGATTTTCGCCAACGTGGGTGGTACCGCAGGAGTTTAGGCTCTTGTCCCTGTATTTGCAGGGGCAAGGGCTTTTTTTTATTTTATTTTGTCGTCAACCGATTGAAAGAAAGGGGAATTATCATGAATCAGGTACCGTATCGTCTTACACTTTCCGAGGAGCAGATTCCGCGGCAGTGGTACAATCTGCGGGCGGATATGAAGGAACTCCCAGACCCGATGATTAACCCGGCGACGATGAAACCGGCGGTGGAAGAGGACCTGTATCCTGTATTCTGCCGCGAGCTGGCGCATCAGGAGATGGATTCCGGCACACGCTATGTTGATATCCCCGACGAGGTTTTAAACCTTTATAAAATTTACAGGCCGTCGCCGCTGATCCGTGCGTATAATCTGGAAAAGGCCCTGAAAACGCCGGCAAAAATTTATTACAAGTTTGAAGGAAATAATACCTCCGGCAGTCACAAGCTGAATTCTGCCGTGGCACAGGCTTATTACGCAAAGCATGAGGGAATGACTTCCCTGACGACGGAAACGGGTGCGGGGCAGTGGGGAACAGCGCTGGCAGAGGCCTGTTCTTATTTTGGAATACCACTGACCGTATTTATGGTTAAGGTTTCTTATCAGCAAAAGCCTTACCGGAAAGATGTGATGCGCACCTTTGGCGCGCAGGTGGTTCCAAGCCCGAGTGACAAAACCAATACAGGGCGGTCCATCCTTGCAAAAAATCCGGACACGACCGGAAGCCTTGGGTGTGCAATTTCAGAAGCTGTGGAGCGCGCTGTAACCACAAAGGGATGCCGGTACGTACTCGGTTCGGTTTTAAATCAGGTTCTGCTGCATCAGTCTGTCATCGGACTGGAATGCGAAACGGCGATGAAACAGATCGGTGAATATCCGGACATCATCATCGGCTGCGCGGGTGGCGGGTCCAATTTGGGCGGGCTGATTGCCCCGTTCATGCGCGACAAGCTGACCGGCAGGGCGAATCCTCATTTTATCGCGGTGGAGCCGGCTTCCTGCCCATCCCTGACCCGAGGGAAATACGCGTATGATTTCTGTGACACCGGCAAAGTGACGCCGATGGCGAAAATGTATACGCTGGGCAGTGGATTTATCCCTTCCGCAAACCATGCCGGGGGTCTGCGCTACCACGGTATGTCGCCGATTCTGTCAAAGCTGTACCACGACGGATACCTGGATGAAGCGCGGTCGGTGGAGCAGAGCAAGGTCTTTGACGCGGCCGTCTATTTTGCCAAACATGAAACGATTCTTCCCGCTCCGGAGTCGGCACATGCCATCTGTGCCGCAATGGATGAAGCCATTCGCTGCCGGGAAAGCGGTGAAGCGAAAACCATCCTCTTCGGTTTGACCGGGACCGGTTATTTTGATATGGCGGCGTATTCTTCGTATCTGGATGGCACGATGACGGATACCATTCCGTCTGAGGATGAGCTGCGGCGCGGGTTTGACAGCTTGCCGAAAATCCCCGGAATACAGGAATAATCTGATTGATTTGATTTTTAGGAGGTTCTCTCTATCATGAAGCATTTTGGTAAAAAAACAGCGGCGGCTTTTCTGGCCGTTCTCATGTCCGGCATGCTGGGTGCCTGCTCTTCGGCCGGCTCCGATTCGTCCGACGCGCCGGCAGGCTCTTCCGGAAAAGAGTCAAAAACCATCGGTATCATCGAGTATGCCGTCAATCCTTCACTGGATAACTGCCACACCGGTTTTTTAAAAGGCCTGGAAGAATCCGGATTCAAGGAGGGCGAAAACCTGACCATCGTTTTTAAAAATGCGCAGGCCGACCCCAATAATGCGAAAACAATCGCAAAAACAATGGTGGCGAAAAATTACGATTTGGTCGTCGGCATTGCGACTCCGGCGGCAATGGGACTGTACGGGGCGGCAAAATCAGCGGGAATTCCCACCATCTTTACCGCTGTCAGTGACCCGGTTGGAGCCGGGCTTGTCAAGTCATTGGAAAAGCCGGAAACCAACTGCACCGGTTCCGCTGATGTTCTGCCGCTGGAAAGTCAACTGAAAATGATTCGTGCGTTTCTTCCGGACGCGAAGAAAATTGGTGTGCTTCACACAACCAGCGAGCCGAATTCCACGGCCAGCCTGAAAACCTTTCAAAGCCTTGCGCCGAAATACGGCTTTGAAGTTGTGAATGTGGGCGTGACCGGTTCTGCGGATGTGGAACCCGCGATGAGAACGCTGATTTCGAAGGGCGTGGACTGTGTCAACAATTTTACCGACAACAATGTCGTCAATCACCTGCCCGGGCTGCTTCAGGCGGCGAACGAGGCGAATATTCCCATCTTCGGTTCCGAAGAAGAGCAGGTCAAAAACGGCTGCCTTGCCGCCGTCAGCATTGACTATGTGGCTTTGGGGGAAGAAACCGGAAAAATGGCGGCAAAGATTTTGTCCGGCGATGCCAAAGCGGGGGAAACTCCGGTTTACACTGTGAACGACGGAAAGCCCGTTTACAACGAAAACGTGATGAAGCAGTTGGGGCTTTCGCTGCCGGCAGAGGATTCCGACGCGCAAAATGTTGCACCGTAAAGATAATATAGTGGGGGCTTATTGAAATGGATGTGTTTCTGGGACTTTTTACCGGCGTAGTGCAGGAAGGGTTTGTCTACGGAATTATGGCGCTTGGAATTTATGTGACCTATCAGGTCCTGAATTTTCCAGACCTTTCGGTGGAGGGAACTTTTCCGCTCGGTTCCTGCGTAGCGGGCGTGATGATTGCCGCCGGACTGAATCCGTGGCTTGCCTGCCTTGCGGCGTTTGTCTGCGGAGCGGCGGCGGGCGGCATCACGGGCCTTCTGCATGTCAAGCTGCACATCACCGATCTGCTTTCCGGCATTTTGGTGATGACGGCTTTGTGGAGCGTCAACCTGGCCGTTACTTCAGGCAGCGCGGTCATGCCGTTTTACAATCAGCCGACTGTCTACACGACCGGCCCCGCGGCACTGATCCCGGATTCACAGAACAGCCTGCGCGCAGTGGTTGTATCATTTGTTTTTTGTCTGATTGTGAAGGTATTGCTCGATTTATATTTAAAGACGAAGTCCGGCCTTTTGCTGCGTGCCGCCGGAAATAATCCGCGGTATGTTGTGTCGCTGGGAAAAGACCCCGGAAACATGAAAATTCTGGGCCTGATGCTTGGCAACGGGCTGGCGGCGCTTTCCGGATGCATTTTGTGCCAGCGGGAAGAATCCGCCGATATTTACAGCGGTACCGGCATGATTGTTCTGGGCCTTGCGGCTGTGATCGTGGGAATTAATATTTTTAACGGCTTAAAATTTTTGCGGTCTACCACGGCGGTGGTGCTGGGTGCGGTGCTGTACCGCGGCGTGCTGGTGGCCGCGTTGCAGATGGGGCTGCCGACCAACTACATGAAACTGTTGATGGCGGCGCTGCTCACAGTCGTTTTGGTGGCGTATCAAACGATGCCCGCAGGGAGGAGAAAAAAGCATGTCAGCTGAACAAAAAAATCAGACCGGCGGGTCCCTTTTGGAACTGCGCCATATCGATAAAACCTTTAACAGCGGTTCGGTGAGTGAACTCAGTTTGTTTAAGGATTTTAACCTGTCTGTTGCACGCGGACGGTTTGTCTGTATCATCGGCAGCAACGGTTCCGGAAAAACGACCCTTTTAAATCTGTTGTGCGGCGGAGAAACGCCGGACGCGGGGCAGATCCTGCTGGGCGGCAGGGATATTACAAAGGAGCCGGAACACGTCCGTTCCCGCCGCATCGGCCGCGTGTTTCAAAACCCGGCATTCGGTACCTGTCCGCAGCTGACAATCCTTGAAAATTTGTCGCTGGCTGACCGCAAGGGGAAAAGCTATGGTTTGTCCCGCGGAGTCAGCGGAAAGAAGCTCGACGAATACCGCTCAAAGCTGGAATTGCTGAAACTGGGGCTGGAAAATCATCTCGATCTGCCGGTCGCGAACCTTTCGGGCGGCCAGAGGCAGGCACTGGCACTTTTGATCTGCACCATGACTCCGATCGACCTGCTGATTCTTGACGAGCATACGGCGGCGCTCGACCCGTCTTCCAGTGAAAATGTGATGGAATTGACACGCAGTTTCGTACAGGAAAAACACCTTACGGCGTTAATGGTAACCCACAATCTGCGGTTTGCTCTGGCATACGGCGACCGCCTGCTGATGATGCACCGCGGAAAAACGGTTTTGGATGTCTGTGACGGGGAGAAGGAAGCGCTTCATGTGCGCGACCTGACGGAGCGCTTTAATGAGATCAGCATTGAAGACGGCAATGATGTATGATTTATGGTAAAAATATGTAATTTTTCAAAAAATCCCTTGACATCCGGAATTTTCTACGCTACAATACCTTTAAATTGAATCACGGAATGCGTTGATAGGGATCAAAGCATCTGCAATCGAGTTTCAGAGAGCCGTTGTTTGCTGCGAAACGGTGCCGGGCAGATGTATAACTCACCTTAGAGCAGTCCGCCGAAAGGTCTTGGGCCGAGTAGAGCGGAACGGTTTCTCCCCGTTATAAGAGAGCTGCATTGTTAGATGCAGATTGAGCGGGCATTTGAAAAAATGCCAACAAAGAGTGGTACCGCGACAGGATTTCACCGTCGTCTCTTCTGAGACGACGGTGTTTTTGTTTTTCCCCGATTCTGCAAATCGTGATGAAATCATATTGACTGACGGAGGTAATGATGATGTCTGAATTTATGAGAAGAATCAAGATCTTTGACACAACCCTGCGCGATGGAGAGCAGAGCCCTGGCTGCAGCATGAACCTGGGGGAAAAGCTGGAGATGGCGGCGCAGCTGGAAAAATTGGGAGTGGATGTGATTGAGGCCGGGTTTGCGGTCTCTTCACCGGAAGATTTTGAATCGGTCCGGCAGATTGCGGCGCTTTTAAAGAAAACGACGGTGGCAAGTTTGGCGCGTGCGACAAAGTCGGATATCGACACGGCGTTTGACGCTGTAAAAGAAGCGAAAAAGCCGCGCATCCATGTGTTTCTGGCAAGTTCCGATATTCACCTTCAGCACAAGCTGCATATGACGCGGGAGGAAATGCTTCAGCAGACCGGTGAAATGGTACGTTATGCGAAAAGTCTGGTACAGGATATTGAATTTTCCGCGGAGGATGCCAGCCGCACGGACTGGGAGTTCCTGGCAAAAGTTTATGAAACGGCGATCGCAAACGGTGCGAACGTGATCAATGTACCGGATACGGTGGGATATGTGACACCACAGGAGATGTTTGAAATGATCTCCTATTTAAAACAACATGTAAAGGGAATTGAACAGGCAGAGATTTCCGTTCACTGCCACAACGACCTCGGCATGGCGGCCGCAAATTCCCTCGCTTCCGTGCGGGCTGGGGCGGCGCAGGTGGAATGTACGCTGAATGGGATTGGGGAACGGGCCGGTAACGCGTCGATGGAAGAAATCATTATGGCGCTTCGCACCCGGCAGTCTTATTACCATGCGGAAACCGGAATTGATACGACGAATATTTATAAATCCTGCAAAAAACTTTCTGCTATTACCGGTGTGCCGATTGGGCCGACCAAACCGGTTGTGGGGGCAAACGCATTTGCGCACGAAGCGGGAATCCATCAGCACGGGGTTTTAAACGACAGGCTGACATATGAGATTATGACACCGGAAAGCGTAGGTATTTCCCACAATACGATGGTCCTCGGCAAACATTCCGGCCGTCATGCGTTTGACGAAAAACTGAAAGCGATGGGGTACACCCTTTCAAAGGAAGACTTGGCAAAGGCATTTGCCGATTTTAAAAAGCTGGCAGATTTAAAGAAAAATGTTACGGACCGCGACTTGGAAGCACTGCTTGCGGGTGCCGCAAAGCTGGAAATTGAGGAGGTTTATACGCTGGAGTCCTATGTGGTGAGCAGCAGTTCCGTCAATTCCGCATCCGCTATGGTAAAATTGGGGGTAAAAGCGCCGGACGGCAAAGAAATACATGAGGGAACCGGTGTCGGCGCCGGACCGATCAATGCGGCTCTTTCCGCTATTGATGCGGTGACTGGGCGGGATTATACGCTTGAGAACTTTTCAATACAGGCAGTGACGGAAGGGGACGACGCGCTTGGCGAAGTTGTTGTGCGCTTGAAAAACTCCGGAGGAACCGTTGTGAGCGGCAGAGGGCTGGATGTCGATATTATCGGCGCGAGCCTGCAGGCCTATGTAAATGCGATGAATCGAATGGCATATAAAGCAGAGTAAGGAGGAACGGAAAATGGCCATGACAATGACTCAGAAAATTCTGGCGGCGCACGCGGGACTTTCTCAGGTGCGTGCGGGGCAGCTGATCCGCGCAAAGGTGGATCTGGTCCTTGGCAATGACATCACGACCCCGGTCGCAATCAACGAGTTTGAAAAGCACAAACTTGGCAGCGTGTTCAGTAAAGACAAGATTGCAATCGTATTGGATCATTTTGCGCCGAACAAGGATATTAAAGCCGCAGAGCAGTCAAAGCAGTGCCGTGCGTTTGCAAAAAGCAACGGGATCTCGCATTTTTATGATGTGGGTGATATGGGAATTGAGCATGCGCTGCTGCCGGAAAAAGGTCTGGTCGCGGCGGGGGAAGCAGTCATAGGGGCAGATTCCCATACCTGCACTTACGGTGCGCTCGGCGCTTTTTCCACCGGTGTCGGTTCCACCGACATGGCGGCCGGCATGGCAACGGGGGAATGCTGGTTTAAAGTTCCTTCCGCCATTCGGGTTCACCTGACCGGAAAGCCGCAAAAATGGGTCGGCGGTAAAGATGTGGTTCTCTCTTTGATCGGCCGAATCGGCGTGGACGGCGCGCGGTATAAATCTTTGGAATTTACCGGGGAGGGCGTCGCGGAACTGTCAATGGACGACCGGTTTGCCATTTCCAACATGGCCATTGAAGCCGGGGCGAAAAACGGGATATTCCCCGTGGATGAAAAGACGGCCGCATACATGAAAGGACGCGTTACCCGCGCTTACCAAGTTTACGAACCGGACGGTGATGCGGACTACGATGAAACGGTGGAAATAAATCTTTCAGAACTTCGTCCGGTTGTTGCGTGCCCGCATCTGCCTTCCAACACAAAGCCTGTCGATCAGGTGAACAATGTCAAGATCGATCAGGTGGTGATTGGTTCCTGCACCAACGGCCGCCTCAGCGATCTGAAAATTGCGGCCGCGCTGATGCGTGGCAGGAAAGTAGCCGAGGACGTGCGTGTGATTGTCATTCCGGCAACGCAGCATATTTACCGGGAAGCAATGCGCCTTGGATACCTTGACACATTTATCCAGGCGGGCTGTGCCGTTTCCACACCGACATGCGGCCCCTGCCTTGGCGGGCATATGGGGATTCTCGCGGACGGGGAGCGCGCCGTCGCGACCACCAACCGCAATTTTGTCGGACGGATGGGACACCCAGGCTCTGAAGTTTACCTTGCCGGTCCGGCGGTCGCCGCGGCTTCCGCCGTCTTTGGAAGAATTGCCTCGCCGGAAGAACTGGAACAGGAGGGAAATTAAAATGCAGGCAAACGGAACGGTTTTTGTGTATGGGGACAATGTCGATACGGATGTCATTATCCCGGCTCGCTACCTGAATAGCTCAGACCCGAAGCATCTGGCCGCGCACTGCATGGAAGATCTGGACGCTTCTTTCGCAAAACGCGTTCATGCGGGGGATATCATTGTGGGCGGCAGTAATTTCGGCTGTGGGTCTTCCCGCGAGCATGCGCCGCTCGCTATTAAATCGAGCGGTATTTCCTGCGTCATTGCCAAGAGCTTTGCCCGGATTTTTTATCGTAACTCCATCAACATCGGTCTGCCGATTCTAGAATGTGCGCAGGCCGCCGAAAGTATTCGTCAGGGTGATGAGATTGCCGTCAATTTTGAAAGCGGCGTCATTACGAATCAGACCAGAGGGGAAACCTATCAGGCGGAGCCTTTTCCGGAGTTCATCCGTCAAATTATTGGTTCAGACGGACTTCTGAATTCATTAAGCAAGTGATTAACAAAGAAAAGGAGGGGCTGTAAGATGGAAAAGAGTATCATATTGCTGCGAGGAGACGGAATCGGGCCTGAAATTGTGGATGGTGCGGTTACGGTTTTAAAAAAAGTGGAAGCAAAGTACGGGCATACGTTTCGGATTCAGCCGGAACTGCTCGGCGGCGCATCGATTGACGACTGCGGCAAACCGCTGACAGAGGAGACGGTCACGGCCTGCAAGCAAGCCGATGCGGTTCTGCTCGGTGCGGTGGGCGGCCCGAAATGGGACGCAATATCCGTTGAAAACCGACCGGAGCGCGGGTTGCTGGGAATCCGGAGTGCACTTGGTCTTTACGCAAATCTGCGCCCGGCCTATCTTTATAAGGAACTGGCGGATGCCTGCCCCATTAAAGAGGAGCGCGTCCGCGGCGGCATTGACCTGATGATGGTCCGTGAACTGACGGGCGGCATTTATTTTGGAAAGCGCAAGACTGTAACCCGTGAAAACGGCAAAAAAACCGCAGTTGACCGTATGGAATACAGCGAGGAAGAAATTGAGCGTATCGGTATCATTGGGTTTGAACAGGCGATGATGCGCCGTAAGAAGCTGGTCAGTGTCGACAAGGCAAATGTGCTGGATACTTCTCGCCTGTGGCGGAGCGTGATGCACCGTTTAAGCGAGCAATACCCGCAGGTGGAATACCGTGACCAGCTGGTGGACAGCGCCGCAATGCAGCTGGTTTCCGACCCGGGTCAGTTTGATGTCATCGTTACGGAAAATATGTTTGGAGATATTCTTTCCGATGAGGCGAGCATGGCCGCAGGTTCGATCGGAATGCTGCCTTCCGCATCGCTGGGGGATGGGACCCGCGGCCTGTATGAGCCGATTCACGGCTCCGCGCCGGACATTGCCGGGCAGGACGCCGCAAATCCGCTGGCAACGATTCTTTCCGCCGCCATGATGCTCCGCATTTCATTCGGTATGGAGGAAGAAGCGGCAGCGGTTGAGTCCGCCGTTCAGTCGGCGCTGACCAAAGGTTTCCGTACCAGGGATATTGCCGCCCCGGGGCAGGCTGTGGTTGGATGCCGGGAAATGGCCAAAGTTGTAGCGGACGCCGTATAACCATCGGCCCTAAAGGTGCGGGATACAGATGAGTTAAATGGCTTAATAAAAAGGGACCACCGTTCGGAAGGAAAGCTTCCGTCCGGTGGTCCTTTCCATCTATGTCATAGGTCCCAAAACATATATATTACAGGAAAAGGACTTGACACCTGACGCGGTAGTCTTTATAATTTAAAACATATTAAATATATATATATAGTATTAAATTATTTTATAGGAGTGATTCGTACATGAAAATTGCTAAAAACTTAACGGAATTGATCGGTCATACCCCCTTGCTGGAACTGTCAAATCTGGAAAAGGAAAACGGGCTGGAGGCAAGAATCATAGTAAAGCTGGAATCATTCAATCCTCTTTCCTCTGTAAAAGACCGGGTTGGTGATGCATTGATCCAGGATGCGGAGGCAAAGGGACTGATTGACAGGAACACTACATTGATTGAGCCGACCAGCGGAAATACCGGCGTGGGACTTGCGTTTGTTGCAGCGGCGAAAGGATACCGATTGATATTGACGATGCCGGATACAATGAGTCTTGAGCGCCGCCGTCTGGTTGCGGCGCTGGGGGCGGAACTGGTCCTGACCGAGGGCGCAAAGGGGATGAAAGGCGCAATTGAAAAAGCAAATGAACTGCATGGGCAAATTGAAAATTCCTTTCTTCCCGGGCAGTTTGTCAATCCGGCAAATCCGGAAATCCACCGCAGGACAACCGGGGAGGAAATCTGGAAGGATACGGATGGAACCGTCGATCTTTTTGTTGCGGGGATTGGAACGGGCGGAACGGTGACGGGTGTGGGGCGTGCGTTGAAATCACACAATTCGAATGTGAGAGTGGTCGGGGTCGAACCGGCAAGTTCCCCGGTTATTTCCCAGGGAAAAGGGGGACCGCATAAAATTCAGGGAATTGGTGCCGGGTTTGTCCCAAAGACGCTTGATGTAAAAATTTTGGATGAAGTGATAACCGTTGGCAATGAGGATGCGTTTGCGACGACGGCGCATCTGGCAAAGACGGAAGGACTGCTTTGTGGGATTTCTTCCGGTGCGGCAGTATTTGCGGCGCTTCAGCTGGCAAACCGGCTGGAAAACAAAGGAAAGCTGATTGTGGCAATTTTACCGGACACCGGTGAGCGGTATCTTTCGACCGGTGTATTTGATTGAACCAGGCTTTTGTGCAGAAATCAGCATCTTTTTTATAGAAACGGGGGCGGGCGGTTGTTCACCTCCGTTTTTTTTGTTATGATACAGATATACTAAAACCGGGAGGTGGATGGTTTGCAGATTTCCGTCATCGGCTGTGGCCGATGGGGTAGTTTCCTGGCGTGGTATCTCAGTGGTATCGGGCACCAGGTTACATTATATGGACGAAAAAGTTCCCAAAAGTTTGCTCGCCTGCAACAGAGCGGGACAAATGGGCTCGTAACACTGAATGAACAGACGAACCTGACTTCTGATCTTGGGGAAGCAATGACTTCCCCAACGCTCGTCATATCAATCGGCGTTCAGTCGTTTCGCGGATTAATGGAGCAACTTTCTTCTTATGATTTTTCGGGGAAAACCGTGGTGCTTTGCATGAAAGGGCTGGAAGCGGGGACAGGGAAGCGCCTGACCCAGATCTTTGAGGAATACCGGCCGGACACACCGGCTGCCATTTGGGTTGGGCCGGGTCATGTTCAGGATTTCACGCGTGGAATTCCAAACTGTATGGTGATTGACAGCCGCTCCATGCAGGTAAAAAAGAATTTAGTCGAAGCTTTTTCCAGCGAGTTGATTCGATTTTACTATGGGGACGATTTAATAGGAAATGAGATTGGCGCGGCTTCAAAGAATGTCATCGGCATTGCAGCCGGTATGCTGGACGGTTTGAATAAAACTGCGCTGAAAGGGGCGCTGATGTCGCGCGGCACACGGGAAATTGCCCGTTTGATCCGCAAAATGGGCGGCAATGAAATTACAGCTTATGGGCTTGCACATCTGGGGGATTATCAGGCAACCGTATTCTCTTCATTCAGCCATAACCGCAGATTTGGCGAGGCTTTTGTGCGGGGCGAAAACTACGGCGAATTGGCCGAAGGAGCCGCGACAACCCAGGCGATGCTGATGCTGGCAAAGCGCTACCGGGCGGAACTTCCAATCAGCGATGCGGTCAACCGGGTGA
Source organism: Oscillospiraceae bacterium (assembly GCA_022650485.1). Classification (GTDB taxonomy): domain Bacteria; phylum Bacillota; class Clostridia; order Oscillospirales; family Acutalibacteraceae; genus Caproicibacter. The sequence goes on from JALCPP010000005.1 coordinate 50,867, forward strand.
TCAACGGCGGGGAGGAACCGAACCGCGTTCTTTCAGACTTATTTCTGCGCAGCATTAAAATGGAATTTTAGTTGACAAATTTGGTATAGAATCTTAAAATAGAACGAGTAATAAGATGAGGAAGTCTATACGTCGCAAAAAGGAGTTATTTAGTATGAGTGAAGAAAACTGCAGCCATGACTGTTCTTCCTGCGGGCAATCGTGTTCATCGCGTGAAAAGCCGCAGAGCTTTCTTGAAAAACCGAACGCGCAGAGCAAGATTGACCGCGTGATCGGCGTAGTCAGCGGAAAGGGCGGAGTGGGAAAGAGCCTGGTCACGTCTTTGCTGGCAGTTCAGCTCAACCGTAGAGGATACCACACCGGGGTTTTGGATGCGGATATTACCGGCCCTTCCATTCCAAAAGTGTTTGGTGTGCATCAGAATGCTGTGGGGAATGAAAAAGGAATTGTGCCGGTAAAAACACGCACCGGGATCGATATCATTTCCGTTAATCTGCTGTTGGAAGATGAGAATGCGCCCGTTGTGTGGCGCGGCCCGATTATTGCAAATGTGGTCAAGCAGTTCTGGACGGATGTCATTTGGAAAGATGTGAACTATCTGTTTGTCGATATGCCTCCGGGAACCGGGGATGTTCCGCTTACGGTGTTCCAGTCACTCCCTCTGGATGGAATTGTCATTGTCACTTCACCGCAGGAACTGGTTTCCATGATTGTTTCCAAGGCGGTTTCTATGGCAAAGATGATGAATGTTCCGATTCTTGGCATTGTGGAAAACATGAGTTATGTCAAATGCCCGGACTGCGGGAAAGCGATCCCTGTTTTCGGGGAAAGCCATGTGGAACAGACAGCAAAGAAGTTTGGCTTGAAAGTGCTGGGTAAATGCCCGCTGGATCCGCAGGTTGCCGCTAAATGTGATGCGGGGGATGCGGAAAGTATTGAAGCTCCCTGGCTTTCAGGTGCTGCTGATGCAGTGGAACATTTGAATCAGAACTGAATTTTTCCTGGGTTTTGGGTCTGCTTTTTCGAAAGAAAAAGCAGACCTTTTTGTAAAACGAAAATGCCCGGTTTTGCCTTCTGCTACCTTTTTTTATTTTGAGTAAGATTCCGTACCGGAATTGTTTGGTTTATAGCAGAAATCCAGGCCTGAATGGTCGCATATTTCTTTTATCTTTACAAAATAACCATTTAAAAAAGAGATCTTATGGCGTTTTTACTTTATATCTCAATTTTTCTTACATTTACCACCCCAAAAGTGGTAAAATAATACTATAACTGTAGTTCTGATGACAATACATCTTGCAATCAGAATTACATTTTTATATAAGAACAAAGCCGGCGGGGCGAAATCCTCTCAAGAGTTTCCGATAACAGGTTTCTAAATGGGATCAGGTAAATTGAATGAAAACGTTGAACTGCTGTTCAAATCCTGAATGATTGAAACTGCCCGGCTTTGGAACCAGACGTTTTTTCTGCCACCATACAAACAGTCTGGAAGAAACGCGGGAAAGATTCCGCTTGGCAAACGAAACAATGCAGAATCGTATCGCCCCAAAATACGATAAAGGTTCCCGCCATGGGGTGGATTCCGAACGAAAATCCAGGAGGTAACAGAAATGTATCAGGTCGGAGATCTTATTCTTTATGGAAACACAGGCGTGTGTAAAGTAAAGGATATTACATCACAAGCGTTGGATGGAGAGAGTCAAAAACAGCCGTTTTACGTTTTGCAGCCTTTATACGAGAATTGCACTATTTTTGTACCGGCCCATTCAACAAAAATTTTCATGCGTCCCATTATTTCCAAAGAGGAAGCAAAAGAACTGATTGACAGCATTCCAACCATCCAGGCAGAGGTGTTTCAAAGCCGTTCCCTGCAAAAGCTAACGGAACATTATAAAGCGCTGCTGAGTACACATAATTGTTCAGATTTAATCAGGCTTTGCCTGTCTATTTATGAAAAGAAAGATTTAGAAGAACAGCAAAAACATAAGCTGGGAGTTTTGGATGAAAAATATTTAAAGCATGCGGAAGAACTCTTATTCGGGGAGCTGGCCGCTGCCTTGGATATTCCAAAAGATGATATGTCAGAATATCTTGCAGAAAAAGTAAGCAAGGAGCAAAAAAATATTGATCCATGATATTCTGCTTTTTTGCGTGCTTTTTGTTCAGAACCGCGGGTGTGAGCAGAATAAGATTGTGTCTGTAAACCGTGGAGTGGTGGCCAAAATTGAATTGTACGGTTTTCAGCGGTTCTGAATTTGCAGAATCACATTGATGGAACAGTCTTTCGTTCCTGCTTTTGCAACGAGAAAAGTAGGGCGGGGGGCTGTTTTTATACAAATAAGAAAATGAAATCAAGCGTGTGTCCTGCCCGTTATGCAGCATAGTGGACTGAAAAAGGGAGTCAAATGAAAAAAATAAAAATAATGATTGCTTTGATATGGCAAGGGCTTATCGCCTTGCTTTCACCCGTTTGCATCGGTTTTATATATATGTTCATTACGGGGCATGGTAAAGGATATTCATATGATTTAAGAAGTGAAGCAGATATTTGTGTTATGATTGGGGCAATTGCGCTAATATTTTGGCTTGTTGCCACTGTACCCGTTTCCATATGGTTGGGAAAGATCTTTTATCGTAAGAGAAAATGGATGTGGAGTATTCCTGTCTTATTATTTGCTGTGTTATTTGTTATAGCAATCCTCTTTATTGGATTTCATAACTTTTTAAGCATGTTTGGATTTTGATCCTTGTTAAAGTAAGATCGTGGCAGAAATGAGTTCCCTTCAAAAAAACGTTTTCCTCAGGAAGGGCAGCGATATCGTCGCTTTCGGAAGATCGAAACCGTGTGTTTTCCAAAGGCGGAAATGTCTTTTACCGTTTACCAACAGTAATCATGAATATTGCTGGTTTTATGTTTGCAGCATGGGCAGAGATGTGGCTTTTGAAACAATTTATTGACAATTTCCATTTTAAAGGTTTTTCATCGAATATGCTCTGCTTTTTTCAGGCCTTATTTCAATAGACCCCAACATTTATTATAGAGCCGATTGACATAGAGCCCCAAAGATACCGTTTTCAGCAAAGAAAAATCCCCGGGAATCCGCATTGCTGCTGGATCCCCGGGGATTATAATATGGTGGACGTTATAGGACTCGAACCTATGACCTTTCGCACGTCAAGCGAACGCTCTAGCCAGCTGAGCTAAACATCCATTTTTGAAGCGCTCAATAATTATACCTCAGCTTCTGTCGAAAATCAAGTAAAATTACAAAAAAATCTAAATTATTTGAAAGTCTTGTTTTCGACAGCCAATTATCCTATAATGTATGGCGATAGGAGGATGATCCATCATGTCGATTGGTCTTGTACTGGAAGGCGGCGGCATGCGGGGATGGTACACTGCCGGTGTCCTAACCGCATTGACGGAAAACGGTATCGATGTTCCATGCGTATACGGAATTTCAGCCGGAGCATCCAACGCGCTTACTTACATCAGCAAACAAATCACGCGGGACTTCGTGCGCACTATGATCCAATATTCTGCTGATGAACGGTATATCAGTGTAAACAACCTGCAGAAAACCGGCTCGTTGTTTGGTTTCGATTTTATCTTCGGAGAGTTATTTCATTCACTTCTTCCTTTTGATTATGAAACCTTTTTTAATTCACCCGTCCAGCTGAAAGTGGGTGCAACGGATCTGGCAACCGGCCAGGCTGTATTTTTTGACAAATCGCAGCTGGATGAAGACATGACCGCCGTTCGTGCTTCCTGTTCCCTACCATTTCTTTCAAACGTTGTTTCTTACCGCGGCCATGAACTGCTTGACGGCGGATGCAGCATGCCGATCCCCATTGAGCGCTCCATCTTTGACGGAAATGAGCGCAATGTGGTCGTTCTCACGCGCGATATATCTTACCGGAAAGGACCTCAGCCAGAATTTCCACGGTCCGTTCTTCGTGTAAAATATGAGGATTACCCTCTGTTCGTTGATACCATGATGAACCGCCCGGAAACTTATAACAATGAACTGGACGTATGCCGCAGGCAGGAAAACGCCGGAAAAGCTTTTGTGATCCGTCCAAGCAGTCCCATTGTGATAAGCCGGTATGAAAAAAATTTAAAAAAATTGAATCAGCTCTATGAAATGGGGATTCGAGACTGCGAGGCCGCTCTTGAACATCTTCATCAATTTTTAGATCAGTGAATTCTAAAAACTGATTTCCGTATATTTACATCATAGAACCTTCTCCGCTGCGCATAATACAACAGGGGTGAAAAATATATGGCGGATCAACTGGGGCGCTTGCTGGAATCAGACAAACAGGCAAAGGAATATTTTGACGCGCTTCCTTATTATACAAGGGACGAAGTCAAAAAGCATGCCGGAGAGATCGAGTCGGCGGCATCTCTAAAACTGTTTGTTGAAACTTTTACTCAGAATGATTCTTTCCGGGGCGCCTGAGTCCGCACACAGGCGGAGGCGCAGAGTATGGAAACGTTCTATGAAAGCAACCCTGACCTAAGGAATTATTTTGAATCTCTTCCCATTGATATTAAAAACCAAATTTTAGACTCCGGCGTAGAAATCGCGACGCTGGGGGAGCTGATGAAAGTTGCCGAACATTTTGACCAGATGAACAAAATATAAATGATCCGGGAGAACAATACAAAATCTTCCCGGTTTCAAAGCGGGGGGCAATCGGTATCTTATGATCCGGTTGCTTCCGTTTTTTCATGTCAGTACGGTCAAACTGAGCAATTCGACCTGCCTTTTCTGCCAAGCACACAACGGCAGTATCAAATCTTTTTCCATTTACGGATTAAATCAGTCTTCTTTTCCGTTCTATGGACAATTCTTTTGATGGAATCCCGGTGAAGAAAAAAGAGCACTGCGGCACCGGCTAAAAAAACAAATCCGGATTCCATGTCCCAATCACGAATAACCGGAAACAAGACGCTGACCGGAATCACCAAAGCACCGACCGCCAGATACTTGGTTACAGCCACTGCGCACAGACCGACCAGACCGGCCGTTCCCCCAGCCGCCGGAGAGAACAGAAAAAGATAAGTGCAGAAAACGGCAACGCCCTTGCCGCCCCTGAATTTGTTCCAAATTGGAAATCCATGGCCCAGCATAGCCCCCAGGCCGGCATACAAAATCGCCACACGCCCTATCTGCGGGAAAAGTACCGATTGGCACATCAGGCATGGCAGAATTGTTTTCGATACATCGCCCAGCAAAGTCACCGCCGCCCATTTTTTCCCGAATAGTGCGCCAATGTTGGCCATGCCGGGATTTCCGGAACCCATTTTGCAGGCGCTTTTTCCCGCCTTGTACCGCGCAACCACTTCGGCAGTCAAAAAACAGCCGCAGCAGTACCCAATGACAACACAGAGACACCTCATCCTCATGAATCCTTTCAAAATAAAATGGGGCAGCCGAACACCTTCCTATCGCTTTCCCTATTTTTATTGTATACCTATTTTACATAAAAATGAGCACAGAACAGATTGGTTATCGATACAGCAGCGAAAATCTCACTGACAGGGGATCGACCAAATCTGCTCTGTGCTTTATGTTTATTCCATTTTCATCAGAATCGCAGGGACCCCATTTTACACTTTACGTAAAACGCTGGATTAAAACTTCCACAAACCGTGAAGATTACAGTACGCATAAACCGTTCCGTTCTTTACATTTTCAAATTCAGCGACCGGCTGCATTCCGGGTTGCAGATATTTCAAATCAATCCGGTCTTCGGAAACAAGTGCAATCCATTCAATGTGATGCTCCGGAAGCATGGGGTGCAGCGTGGAGCCCACGGTCACCTTGATTTTCCCGTTCTCGTTTGTAACAACCGGCACATGCTTTTCCTGGGCAGCATCCGTACTGTTTGCCGAAAGTTTTGTCATTTCCTGGCCGCAGCAAACCAGTGTGCCGCCGCCATTTTTTATTTTTGCAACCATATTCCCGCATCTCTCACAACGATAAAACTCTACATCTGCCATGATAATCTCTCCTTGTTAATTAAAATTTAGTTTCATTTTATGAAAACGCTTTAAAAGCGTTTTTGCCTTGTGTTAAATCCCTCTGCTATGTCAGAAATCATTATTAATTTTTACCCTGGTTTTCGTAACTCCACCAGGAATAAACGTGTCTGTTTTGTACGTTATTCTTATTAATTTAATAATCATTCCTGATTTCTGTATTTATCATATCATATCTTTTTGCAAATTGCAAGAGTTATTTTCATATAAAATGATAAAATCTTATTGAGGAAACTCTTTAAAAATATGTGCCGCGAAAGCAGGGTTTCCCTGATTCATTTAACCGATGGTTAAAAAACAGACAAACAAAGTAAAATACCACTCCATTGCGACATTTCAAATGATCGGCTATACTGATAATCAGTATAAATCCTTTGGAAAATCAGGAATTTACGGATATTTTAAAAGAGTTGGAACATCTTCCCGAATAGTCCCTGCGGTACATTCAAAAGGTTTCATATTACAAAAATATGCGCCGCAAAAAGCGGCGCATAAAAAGCATTGATTCATAAGCAGTCAAACCGGTAAACCGTTGTAGAATGGAACGGAACATCCGGCTTCAAATTTTGATACGGGAACTCTGGATGATGGGGCGAATCCGGAAAATACTGAGTTTCCAGGCACACCGCATGGTGTGGTTTCAGCTCTACGTTTCCGCAGCAAACCGCTCCCGCCGGAAAGTGGTTTGCCGTATAAACCTGCATGCCCGGCAAATCGGTATAAACACGAAGTCGTCTTCCGCTTTCCGGTTCAAACAGCTCCCCAGCTTGTTTCAGTCCGTCCGAATTCTCCAGCACATAGTTCACATCATAGCCGCCGCACTGAATTAAGAGGGGATCGTCCGCATCGATATCACGCCCAATTGGTTTCGCGCGGTGAAAATCATAGGGAGTCCCTTCCACAGGAAAAAGTTTCCCTGTCGGAATCAGGTCATTGCCCGTTTCCGTAATCGCATTGGAAAAGACACGCATGGAAATGCCGAGAATACTCTTTGAAGCATCCCCCGTCAGATTAAAGAAAGAGTGATTTGTTAAGTTCAGCGGAGTTTCCGCATCAGTTTTTGCCCGGTAATCAATACGCAGCGCATTATTTTCGGTTAAGGTATAGGTCACCTGAACCTGAAGGTTCCCCGGAAATCCCCCGTCACCGTCCGTGCTACGTAATGAAAATGTTACAAAAGGTTCGTTTCCGTCCTTCGCCTGCTCTACCTGCCACAACCGTTTTTGAAAGCCGGACGACGCGCTGTGCAGGATATTCTCGCCTTCATTTTTCTGCAATTGATAAGAATGAGTTCCAATGGAAAAAGCCGCCCCGCCAATCCGGTTTGCAAATCGCCCGATCACCGCACCGTGCACATCACTGGGCGCCTCATATTCCGCAAGCGTATCATGCCCAAGAATCACATTTTCGCAGTTGCCCCCACGGTCCGGCACTTCCAGCTTTGCAATACGGCAGCCATAATTGAGGAACTGACCAGTCATACCGTTTTCATTTTTCAAAATAATTTTTTCAACAGGCCGGCCGTCTGCAAGCCTGCCGAATATTTGCCTTTCCATTCATCATTTCCCCGCTTTCAATACAGATTTTAGTCTTCTGCCGCCAAAAGTGCGGCACCCAAAATTCCCGCGTCATTGCCGAGCTGTGCTCTGCAAATGACAGTCTGATGGCTGGAATTGCGCGCATAGTTTTCCACTGAAATAATTTTCCGCAGCGGCTCCAGTAAAGATTCGCCTTCATTGCTGACGCCTCCGCCAACGCACAGAATATCAGGCTGAAAAATATTAACACAGTTGGTCAAGCCGCAGGCCAGGTAAAAAACATATCGGTCCACCACTTCTTTTCCGGTTCTGTCACCTGCCCGCATGGCCTCAAATGCGCTTCTTCCATCCACTTTTTCCAATGCACCCGCAAGTTCCCACAGCATGGAATCCTCATTTTTTCTCATGGCATCGCGTGTCATGGCAATCAGGCCGGTCGCGGAAGCATACGCTTCCCAGCAGCCCTTTCTGCCGCAGGTGCAGGGCCTGCCCCCCGCCACAATCACGGTATGCCCAAGTTCGCCGCCCGCATAATTACTGCCGGAATAAATTTTTCCGCCGATGATTACTCCCGAGCCAACCCCTGTGCCAAGCGTAATGGCAAGGGCATTTTCAGCCCCTTTCAGAGCACCGGCTTTATATTCGCCAAAAGCCGCCGCATTCGCGTCATTCTCCAGTATAACATTCTTTTGCAGGCGGTCGGATAAAAGCTTTTTCAGCTCCAGATTTTTAAAATACAAATTATTGGAATATTCGACCACACCGCGTTCCCTGTCCACCGTACCCGGCGTTCCAATTCCAACATACGGGATATCGTCTACGCTCAGCCCCGCATTCTTTAAGGCTTCCAGGGCTGTTTCGGCAAGCTGCCCGCAGATTTCTGAAGGTTCGCAGGGAACGGATGTTTTCCTCTTTGCACGGGCAATAATCCGATATTCCTCATCGACCACACCGGCCGCTATATTGGTTCCTCCCAGATCAATTCCTAAATAGTGCATAAAAGCTTCCTCTTCTTCCTTCATTTTCCTCTTAATATATATAGTATAGCATTTCTTTCAGAAGGTTGTAAATATGCTTTCAACGAATCCCAAAAATAATTCATTTGCTTAAAAGTTGTGATATAATGGAACAATAAATTTGTATCATAAGTTAAGAAGATGGAGAAAAATTATGACATATGAAGCCCTGCCCCAAAACATGAAAAATGAGTCTACAAGAACTTATTGGAACCAGCTGAACAAAAAACGCGGAACCCTTGCTTTGAAGCGTGCCGGAGATATTGCGGCTTCCCTGATCATTCTGCTGATCTGTTCCCCTGTTCTGCTTCTTTTGGCGCTTGCTGTCAAGCTGGATTCCCCCGGCCCTGTCTTTTACCGTCAGGTCCGCGTAGGCCGCTATAATAAAGATTTTAAAATTTTTAAATTTCGCACGATGGTACAGAACGCGGATAAAATCGGTCCGGCTGTCACCACCGGCGGAGACACGCGCGTCACGCGGGTGGGAAAATTGATTCGCCGGTGCAGACTGGATGAATTTTCTCAACTGCTCAATGTTCTGAACGGCACCATGAGTCTGGTGGGTCCCCGCCCGGAAATCAGACGGTATGTAGACGCCTATGGGCCGGACGGCATGGCGACTCTTTTGGTGCGTCCGGGCATCACGGCGCCTTCCAGCATTGCTTTTAAAGATGAAGACCGCCTGCTGGTTGCTTCCGGTGACCCCGACAAAATCTATATTGAGCAGATTTTGCCCCCAAAGACAGAGCTAAACCTGAAATATCTGCGCGACCTCAGCATTGGGGAAGACATAAAAATCATGTTTCAAACCGTTGCCGCTGTAATTTAAGCCATATTTTCAGGGGCAAACACATATGATTGGGTAGAACAGCGGGGGATGAAAAGTTGTTTTGCCATGTAGGGAAAGCCCTGAAAACAGTTCTGCTCCTTTTTCTGGCGGTCATCCTTCTGACCGCTTCTGCAAGCTATGCCCGTCGTGCAGCACCGACGCAGGCACAGGAAGAAAAAAAATCGGACTATATTAAATATGTCGAGTTTAACGTTTCGTATCTTGCGCTGAAAAAAGCAATGAATCTGGACATTGAGTCCCGCAAAGACGGCGGCAACCTCAGCTGGATTCAGATGCTGGCATATCTGGGCGCAAAATACGGGGGGGATTTTAAGCGTTATAAAAGTTCCGACATCGATGCTTTTGTAAAAAAAATACAGACTTCCAGCGTGGATGAAATCACGAAAGACATGAAATATTACAGATACTATCTGGAAGCGTACACAGCTGTACTGGGGGGACTTCTCGGTAAATATCGTGAAGACGAAGAGGAAAAATACGGTTTGATCGGATATTCTCCGATTGCAAAAACCTTTCCTTACTCCGACTGCGATGATTTCGGGGCACGGCGAACCTATGGCTATTCAAGGCCGCACCTGGGCCACGATATGATGGCGGCCACCGGAACACCGGTCATCGCGGTGGAATCCGGAGTTGTGGAGGCACTCGGCTGGAACCAGTACGGCGGCTGGAGAATTGGCATCCGCAGCTTTGACTCCAAGCGGTATTACTACTATGCTCACCTTCGCCAGAATCGCCCCTACGCCGAAAATCTTGCTGTTGGCCAAACTGTTAAGGCAGGGGACGTAATCGGCTATGTCGGCCGCACGGGATACAGTTCGAAGGAAAATGTAAACAACATTAAAATCAGCCACCTGCATTTCGGGCTTCAGCTGATTTTTGACGAAAGCCAGAAAGAATGCAACAATGAGATCTGGGTGGATGTTTATGCGTTGACCAAACTGCTGCGGCAGCATCAGTCTGAAGTTTACCGCGTTGCAGAAACAAAGGAATATTACCGAATCAAAGAGATTGAGATTGAATAAGCCGGTCCAGACTTAACCAAAAGGACGGTCCTTCCCGCACGCAGGACCGTCCTTTTGGTTTGCTCATTGATTCGGTTTGGGGCAGGCTAGCTAATTCTCATGTTTTTTACTTTACATTGGGATGTCTCTATGCTATAATACTAAATTGCAACGGATTGATCTGCTATTTGATGATTTTCCTTTGTTTTCTTTAAAATTTGCCGCTGTGGCGAAACTGGCAGACGCAAGGGACTTAAAATCCCTCGGTAGCAATACTGTGCCGGTCCGAGTCCGGCCAGCGGCACCAACCAGAAACCCGCATGAATGCTGAATTCATGCGGGTTTCTGGCTCTATTCAATACACCCCAACATTTATTATAGAGTCTAAAATCAAAAATTCCCTCAAAGCTGCTGGAATATGCTTTTCGCAGCTTTGAGGAAAATAGAATTCAAAACAGCTGAGAAGTCAGTTCATATTTGTCTATTCTGCATTTGCAGGCAATGAACCCAATCAGACTGAATTTATTTGGTTAAGTCAATTTTCTGTTCACATTCCGCCTGCATATCCTTTAGTGCCTGTGCCGGGGTGACGGTGCCTGCCGCGGCGGCATCTAGGTGCTTTCCGACGATGTCCTGAAGTTCGGCGTATTGTGAAATAACAGGAGGAGTTACCAGATAGCTAAGGCTTTTAAAAACAGCTTTCCGGTTTTCCGGGGGCGTTTTGGCTGTGTACTGATTGATGATGGATTCATCGTTGACAGGCGGAAGTTCCCATCCGGCATCCAGACGAATCTGAGTCGCTTCTTTGTTGGAAGAAATATAGGTGATGAATTTTGCGGCTTCGTTTGCTACTTTGCTGTCTTTATTCAGGACATATCCGTTTGCAAAAAAGTGGGTTGCTTTTTGGGTGTGTCCCGGTTCAATGGCAACGTCCCATGCAAAGTCACAGTCTTTGGTGAAATCAGGGAAAGCCCAGCAACCGGTGATAATCATGCCGAGCCGACCGGCTTTGAACAGATCCCAGTCAGCATTGGAAACTCGCTCCAGCTGCGTTGGTGTAGGCATTACGTTGAGCTTGTTCTGCATATCCACCATATACTGCAGTGCTTCTGCGTTAGCCGGGGTATCCATTGTAAAAGTTTTTCCATCTTTACTGATCAGACCGCCGTCATTTTGTTTTGCTACTTTATAAAACTCATTAAAAGACAGCGGATGATAATATCCAAAGATGTTATCGCCGAGCGCACGGATCTTTTCCGCGGCTTTCATCGCGTCATCCCAAGTCCAGCTGTCGGTTGGATAGGAAACATTTGCTTTGTCAAACAGATCCTTATTGTAAATCATCAGCACAGTGGAAAAGCTGTTCGGAACACCGTATTGCTTGCCGTCGGCATTGAATGCTTTCAGGGCTGTTTGATTGTACGCGGAAGTGTCAATATGCTGGGATTTGATGACGTCGTCAAGCGGCATTAAGGCGCCTTTTTTGGCGTAGGAAACAAAGTTTTCATAGTTTAGTTCAAAGACATCCGCCGCTTTGCCGCCCGCTACCTTTGTAGTCAGCTGGGTGAAGTAATCATCATAGCCGTAAGACTGCATTTTAATGGTGACATTCGGGTTTTCTTTTTGGTAGGCGTCGACCATTTTCTGCAAGTACTGTTCATTGTCACCAGAACCGGAGAACTGGTCAAACGTAATAGTTACCGGTTCGGATTCTTTGGATGCCGTGGAAGCAGAATCGTTACCTGCCGCGGACGGTGTGCTGCTTGAAGATGCGGTGGAACATGCGCTGAAGCAGAGAGACAGAGCCAGAATCAGGCTTACCAGGGACAAATGCTTTTTCATCATAATTCCTCCCGAATAATTTTGTTGCTTTTTTGTCCCTTTTCCTTTACAATATGTAAATGAAAAGGCGGTCGCAGCTGACTTCTTTTTCAGGAAGGTTACACTTGCTTTTGCCGGCGGTGTAACCTTTTTTATATCACCTTCTTTTCCGGTTTACTCTGAATGGTTTTGACAGAACCGCGCTCCACGATGGATACAGGCATAATTTCTTCCTGCTTTGTCAGTTTTGGATTCTCAATGCTGTTGAGCAGAAGCTCCATGGCACGTTCCCCTTTGCGCGAAATGTCCTGATGAACGGTGGTAAGGCCGGGTGTCAGGTATTTTGAAATTTGCAGATCGTCAAAACCAATGACAGAGATATCATCTGGAACATGAATTCCATATTCGTAGAACGTTTTCATGGCGCTGATTGCAAGGATATCCGCTGTGGTAACCACTGCGGTTGCTTTCAAACCGGACTGACAAAGTTTTTTTGCAAGCAGAATGCCGTTTGTATAATCAATTTTTCCTTCAAAAACATAGTGCGCGTCAAAAGGCAGGCTCCGTTCCTCCATGGCTTCCCGATAGCCATGCAAGCGTTGTTTCATGACGCCGTCATCTTTAATTTCGCCGCAGAAGAAGGCAATTTGGCGGTGCCCGTGGTCAATGGCATATTTTGTGGCAAGGTAGCTGCCGTAAATATCATCAATGCGAAGACTGTGGTAATAGTGGTCATTGCAGTAGCTGTCCACCAGCACAATGGGAATTTGCGTTTTTTTCAGTTCCTGGTAAAAGCTGTTCGGGTAGATGCCAATCACAATAATTCCGTCTAAATTTCGTTCTTTTGCAAGCGTCATGTAGTTTTCATTGGAATCCGACGCGGAAATTAGAACATGGTAGCCGCACTGCCTTGCGCGGTATTCAATACTGCCTAAAATTTCACTGTAAAAGTTGTTTTCAAACATCAGTCGGTTGCCTGTTTCCGTTTGCGGCACCACGACTCCAATCAGTTTTGAACTGCCGGCGGTCAGACTTCTTGCCGAAAGGTCCGGCACATAGTCAAGAGCGGAGATGGCATTCCAGACTCTTTTTTTGGTTTCCTCTGAAATGGATTCTTTATGATTCAGAACATAAGAAACTGTTGCAGGGGAAACATTTGCTTTTTTGGCTACTTCTTTTATGGTGATTTTTTTTCTCATATGTCCGCTCTCCGTTGAAACGATTAAGTAATTTGTGCCTTTATCATAGCGCCAACAAATGGGAATGTCAAGTAGTTTTGTACAAAAAATATCTGTATGTTGAAGAAAACTATTGACATAATCTAATTTTGGCGCTATATTTTATTTGAAAGTTATTTAACCGTTTAAGTAAACCAAAAGGAGATTTCGAATGAGTGCAGCAAATATGCCAACCGGCAACCAGATGGTTTCTTTGCCGCGGATTCAAGAAGAAACGGCGGGAATTCAGGACTTTACTTTTTTACATATGGGGTACAAAGGCCTGATTGATGTCCGCGGGTCGGAAGACGAGCCGCTGATTTCTCCCTTCCTGCAAATGGAAAACAAGCAGGTTCCGCTGGGCCCTTTGTCTTGGAAACGCCTGGGGCATTGGATTCCGTCCTTTTCCGGTCAAGCCGAAGGACTGAAACTGCGCGGTGTGATTCTTGCACCGCTGGATGAACGGGGTTTTCTGGTCAAACTGGAGATTTCAAATTGTTCGCAGAAAGCGTTAAGCGTTACCTATGGTTTCTGCGGGCAGTGGGAGTCCAGCTGGCACTGTGTCAATGAGGATAAAATGCTGGAAGGAAAGAAGCATTGTTATCGGAGTGAGTGGAATCAGGGAGTCGCTTTTGATTTGCGCTGTGGTGCGCCGATGTTTGCGTTTGCGCCTATGGCAGACCAGAAGTGCGGTGCGTCTTATTCCACTCAGGGTGATGAGGTCCGCTATCGTCTGGCAAGGGATGAATCGCTTGCGCCGGGCCAAAGCTGTTCTCTGACCGTTGCCTGGGGGCTTGGATTTGAAGAAGTGGCTGCCGTAACCAGTGCAAAGGAGATGTTGCGGCGGGGATACGATTATGAATTGAACCGCACGCTGGCATGGCTGAAAGAGCGGATGCAGAAATTCAAAGACCCAAAGCTGACGGAGCTGTACAACACGAATCTGTTTTTTTGTATTTTCTTTTCCACGGGGATTACGCTTGACACGGAAGAACTGGTCCTTGTCACCAGCCGAAGCCCGCGTTACTACGTGAGTGCGGCCTACTGGGACCGTGACAGCCTGCTGTGGAGTTTTCCAGCCGTTCTGGATGCTGACCCCGGGCTGGCATATGAGATGCTGCAGTATATTTTTGGCCGCCAAAAGAAAAACTTTGGCATTCATTCCAGATATCTCGATGGAACCATGCTGGAACCCGGCTTTGAACTCGACGAGCTGATGGCCCCGGTTCTCGCCCTAGACCGGTATGTGAATGTAACGGCAGACAGAAATATTCTGGAAGAGCCCAATGTAAAAGACGGTGTTGAAAGAATCTTGAACCAGCTGAAAAAGCACCGCCATGAATCCGTGGCTTTGTACGATACTTTTCTGCAGCCTACGGATGATGAACATGTTTATCCATACCTTACTTATGACAATGTTCTGGCATGGAAGGCACTGCATGCTCTTATCCGCTTATATCCTCAACGAGGCGGTCTGAAAGAAACTGCAGATGCAATTCAATTGGCCATTGCGGAGCATTGTGTCAAAGAAAAAAACGGAAAGCGCTTTTATGCGTGGTCCGTCGACTTAAACGGAAACTATGATATTTATGATGAACCGCCCGGCAGTCTGCAGCTGCTTCCGTCAATCGGATTTTGCAAGGCGGAGGATGAGGTATACCGGAATACAGTCGATATGATACGATCCCCCGAATATCAGTATAGCTTTTCTTCCAGCAGATTTGCTGAAATCGGCTGTCCGCATGCACCGCATCCGTGGATTTTAAGCGTTGCCAACAGTCTGCTCTGCGGCAGAACGGCGCACTGTGCAAAGTTTCTGCACGATGTCAAGATGGACGATTTAATTGCTTGCGAGAGTGTGGACGAAAATACCGGAAAGTGTACGACGGGCGCGGCTTTTGCAACCTGTGCAGGTTTTTTGTGCCATGCAATGAAAGAAAGTAAGGAAAGGCTGGATCAGGGATATGAGGGATGATGTAAAGTTACACAAGTGGGGTATATCGGCGGAAAGCAGGGTCTCGTCCGACGATTTTTTGGAAAGCATCTTTTTTACCGGCAACGGAAGGATGGGGGCACGCGGCTATCTTGCCCTTGACCCGAGTGTGTCCCCGGTAAAATCCGGTCTGTTTCTTGCCGGGATTTTTGGCGAACTAAAGCCGGGCATGACGGACTTTGTCAATCTGCCTACTCCGCTTTATTGGCGGATTCAAGCGGATGACTGTCGTGTAAAAATGGGGTGTGACCCCATTGAGCGGTCGCTTAATTTACATAACGGAGTACTTTCACTCAAATACACCATATGTTGTGAAAACAAAAGGATTCAAGTTCGGGAAGAACGCTTCTTTTCTCTGGCAAATACCGGATTGCTTGTGCAGCGTGTTACATTAACGCCAAATGAAAGTACGGATTTAGAGACTTTCTGCGGAGTGCAGACGTCGTGCTGCAATCTTCCGGTTCCGGATGACCAGATGAAGGAAAGCCATCAGACGGCGCAGTTGACGGAGGTTTGTGAAAAACATTTTACAGAGAAAAAAGTCACTGTAAAATTGGTTACAAAGGGTACCCGAATTGCAATCAATGAAGAGGTTACCTTTCATGTTTCGAACGGGGAGTACCGGCACGCGTTTGAAGATGACCAGGGAACGGGACTGGTTTTCAGCGGCAAGGCATCCCCTGAAATGCCTTTGGTGATGGAATCATGTGCCTTTATTTCTACCAGCCGTGACCGTGACCCTCGGATTCAAAGGCCGGGGTCAGTCTGGAACTTTAACGCACTTTTGAAGGAAAATGAAGCCGCGTGGGAGCGGCGCTGGGAATTTTCCAATGTGGAGATTGAAGGCGACGCGAAGACGGATGCCGCCATGCGGTACGCGGCCTTTGAGCTAATTGCCAATGATTCGGCCAAAGATTCCTCCGTTAGTATCGGCGCGCGCGGTTTGACACATACCAGGTATAAGGGCTGTTATTTCTGGGATACGGATTTGTTTATGATGCCGTTTTATCTGTATACGGCTCCGGAAGCGGCAAAAAATCTGATGCGGTACCGCACGGATACGCTGGCGCAGGCAAAACAGCATGCACGCAAAATGAACGGTTTGGGTGCACGCTATCCATGGATGGCCGCTTATGATGGAAGCGAACAATGCGAGAGCTGGGACATCGGTGCTTCAGAACTGCACATAACGGCGGATATCGTGCATGCGCTGAACCATTATGTTCAGGCCACGGATGATGAAGCATTTTACGCATGTGAAGCGGCGCAGGTCTATATTGAAACGGCAAGGTTTTGGAAAAGCCGTTATACACCGGAGCCGGAAACCGGAAAAGTCAATCTGCTGTTCTGCAAAGGGCCGGATGAGTACTGCGGCATCACCAGCAATAATTTGTACACCAATATGCTTGTAAAGGAAAATTTAAAGCTTGCCCGGCAGGCGGCGGATTATCTGTATCAGCATGACAGAGCTGCTTATCAGCACCTTGGTATCACGCAAAAGGAAGCGGAAGGCTGGGACGCGCTGAACCGTTCCATCAAACTGCCCCGGGACCCCGTCACCGGGCACTGGAGACAGGACGATACCTTCCATCTGCTGGAACCGGTTCAGCTTTCAGATTTCAAGCAGGGGGATGCTGCCAGTTACCGCCGTGTGTGCTTTGATCGGCTGCAGCGGTACCGGGTCATCAAACAGGCGGATGTGCTGCTTTTGATGACCCGCCTTCCCAACCAGTTTACAGCGGAGGAAAAAAAGAACGCGTGGCAGGATTTTGAACCGCTTTGCCTGCATGATTCCACGCTGAGTTTTGCCACGCATGCGCTGTTTGCGTCGCAGAACGGTCTGATGGATCAAGCGCAGTCTTACTTTAAAAAAGCTGCTTTCCTTGATCTGTGTGACGTGATGGAAAACACGGGAAAAGAGGGACTGCACTTTGCCAGCTTGGGGGAAACCTGGCAGGCATTGGTGCTTGGCTTCGGCGGATTGTCCTTTCAAAACGGAGCGCCTGTGCTGGCACCTCATCTGCCTGCAAGTTGGAAAAGCATGCGCTTTCGCTTTTTTTACAGGGGGAAGCAGTATGAAGCCGAGATTGAGCAGGGTCGCAGTTCACTGCGGGAGGTTCAGTGCAATGATTGTAAAGTCAGCTAAACAGGAAGATAAAAATGGGGAGGGATTGATATGAAGCATACACGCACATCGGGATTCCGCGTAGCGCTGCCGTTTCTGATTCCGAGCTTGGTGGGGTTTCTCGTGTTCAGCGTTCTGCCTATTATCGCCACTTTGCTGATCAGTCTGACCAGCTGGGATGGACTGAGTCAGCTGACGCTGGCAGGGGACTTTCAGGGCTTTATGCAGCAGCATTTTATTGGCTTTCAGAATTACATTGATATTTTCAGCGGCTCTGAATTGTACCAGGTGCTGCTGAATACCCTGAAGTTTGTGGTGCTCTACATTCCGCTGATGCTGGTTGTATCGCTTTGCGTTGCCAGTATTTTAAACAGTAAGGCGCGAGGTGTCGGGGTATTCCGCGTCGTTTACTATATCCCGGTGATTACTTCATGGGTGGCGGGTTCACTGATCTGGAAATGGGTCTTGAATCCCCAGTACGGGATTTTAAATTCGATGCTGGCTTCTATTGGAATTCAGGGCCCGCAGTGGCTGCAAAGTTCACAATGGGCCATGCCGGCGATTGTGCTTGCTTCGGTATGGAAAGACATGGGCTATTTTGGTTTGATGCTGTTGTCCGGACTGCAAGGCATTAACCGTGAATATTACGAGGCGGCGGCGATTGACGGTGCAGGCAAGATCAAGCAGTTTTTCCGGATTACACTGCCGCTTTTGACGCCGACAATTTTCTTTGTGCTGATTATCAGCCTGATTAACTCGTTCCAAATCTTCCCGCAGGTCGTTATTATGACGCCGGACGGGGGCCCGGCCGGTTCTACTATGGTCATGGTGGAACGAATTTATAAATACGGTTTTAAATATTACGAAATGGGAACCGCATCTGCCTTCAGCTGGATTTTGTTCCTGATCATTATGATTTTAACGTTTGTACAAATGAAATTGCAGAACAAGTGGGTGAATTACGATGATTGATTCCATACGCACAAAACGAACGTTCCAGAAAATCCTGTACTACCTTTTTGCGCTGGTGATTGCCGCTATCGTATGTATCCCGTTTTTCTGGATGATTGTTACTTCGCTAAAAAGCAGAGGGGCTTTAATGCTTCTGCCGGTGGAATGGATTCCGAAAAATCCTACGCTGGATGCTTACCGCAAGCTGTTTACCATTCGGAATTTTGGAACTTCCATTTTAAACAGCTTTTATGTTTCTATTTTTTGTACGATTCTAAGGCTTCTGTGCGCTTCTATGGCGGCGTTTGCGCTGACGAAGATCAAGTTCCGCGGCAGCGGCATGGTGTTTGCGCTTTACCTGACCGCGTTGATGATTCCCGCGCAGGTTACCTTTATTCCTCTGTTTATCGTAATGGGGAAACTGAATCTGCTCAACAGTCTGAATGCGTTTTTGTTTTTACAATTTTTTAACGCATTTGCCATCTTTATGCTGCGCCAAAAGATGCTGACCATCAACGACGCATATCTGGAAGCAGCCAGAATCGACGGGGCCGGTATGTGGCGGATCTTTTTTCAAATCATTCTGCCTTTGTGCCCCGGAACCCTGGCTACGCTCGCCATTCTCTCTTTCATGGATTTGTGGAACGACTATTTGCTGCCGCTCGTTTTGCTGACCGATCGTGCGAATTATACGCTCCCTCTCATTCTGAATTCTATGCAGGGACAGTTCAGCAACCAGTACAACCTGATGATGGCGGGCAGTCTGATTTCTATTATTCCGATTCTGATCGTGTATATCTGTGCACAAAAATATTTTAAGGAAGGACTGACGGTTGGCGGCGTGAAAGGCTGACCGGAGAAATCTGAAATGAAACGCATTCAATTTTCCAAGCAGAAGGCGTCGCTGGCCTTTCCGTTTTGCGGTCAAAACGCCCGGCTTCAGTGGTGTGCGGAAAACGACACAGCAACTCTGACAATTTCACTTTGCTATGCGGCCGCTTACGGGATGGGGGAAAAATATGATTTTTTCAACCAGAAGGGGCACACCGTGGTCAATTGTGTGGAAGAACAGTTCTGCCATCAGGGCAGCAAAGCGTATTGCCCCGCTCCTTTTTTTATGACGGACAGCGGGTTTGGTCTGTATGTTGAAGCAGATGAAGTGACCACATTCGATTTTGGGGAAAAGATTACGGTTACGATGCCCGCCAAAGCCGAAATTGTACTTTTTCACGGCAGTCCGGACACTATCCTGGCGGAATACATGTCTTTGTTCGGCAGGGCAAAGCTGCCGCCGAAATGGGCGTTTGGCCCTTGGATTTCCGCAAACCACTGGGATACGCAGGAAAAAGCCGAGGCGCAGCTGGAAAAATTGAACCGTTACCGGTTTCCCGCTACGGTTCTGGTTTTGGAAGCATGGAGCGACGAAGCGACGTTCTATGTCTTCAACGGGGCGAAATACACGCCGGTACGCGGGAATCAACCGCTGAATTTTTTTGATTTTGATTTTTCTGGCAGTCCGTGGCCCGACCCACGCGGTATGATTGAAAAAATGCACGACGACGGGCTTCATCTGGTTTTGTGGCAGATTCCCGTTTATAAAAGGCAGGGACCGGACGAAACAAGCAATCCGCAAAATGAAAAGGACCGTGTGTTCGCCGCGGAACAACGGCTGTGTGTGGAAACAAATGAGGGGCGGCCCTACGAAATTCCACAGGGTCATTGGTTTGCGGGTTCGATGGTTCCTGATTTTACCAATGAGAAAACCAGGCAAATCTGGTTTTCCAAACGCCGGTACCTGCTTGAAATCGGGGTGGATGGATTTAAGACGGACGGCGGCGAATTTATATATCGCAATGATCTGTCTTTCCATGACGGTTCCACCGGCGCGCAGATGAAAAACCGGTATGCCCAGAGCTACACAGGTTCGTATACGGAATTTCTGGGGGAAGATCATGTGCTGTTCAGCCGCGCCGGGTACGCGGGGCAGCATACCACTCCAATGTTGTGGGCGGGGGATCAACAGAGTGAAAACGGGGAACTGAAAAGTGTTCTGCGCGCGGGGCTGAATGCCGCCATGACGGGAATTCCGTTCTGGGGATTCGACATTGCGGGCTTTGCGGGTCCGATGCCGACACTGGACCTTTATCGCCGCGCCACGCAGTTCGCCTGCTTTTGCCCGGTCATGCAATGGCATTCTGAGCCGGACGGCGGGCAGTTCCGCGAACTGATGCCGACGTCGGACGGAAATAACGAACGCAGTCCGTGGAATTTGGCAACGATCTATCAGTCGCCTGATTTTATTGATGAAATGCGGTTTTGGCATAACCTTAGGATGAACCTGCTGCCGTATCTGTTTTGCACGGCGCTGTGTTGTGTCCGGGAAAACAGGCCGATGATGCGCCCGCTGGCGTATGCTTTTCCCAACGAAGCGGGGCTGAGGGAGGTCGCGGATGAATTCCTTTTTGGGGACAGCCTTTTGGTGGCTCCGATGCTGGAAGAAAACGCACAGAGCCGTTCCGTCCTTCTTCCACGGGGGGATTGGTACGATTTCTTTACCCATAAAAAAAATCAGGGGGGCAAGATGATCCACGTGGAGTGTTCCAACAGGCTGCCGGTTTATTTGCGTGCGGGATGCGGTATCGCGCTGAATCTGGACCAGCCGAACAAGCTGGGAAGCAACGTGGGAAATCAAGTGGATTCTTACCGGAATCTTCATTTTATTCTTGCGGGAAAGCAGGGGTCCTATCATTTTCAAGATGATTTGGGAAATGATTTTACACTGGTGTGGGAAGCATCGGGATGGAGGCAGTCCGGGCACAGTGTAGGCTCGTTTACCGTGCAGATCATTCAGTGAATTTTACGAAACGGTGGGGTATGTTTGAAACAGTACAAAGGAATTATTTTTGACCTGGACGGTGTCATCTGTTTTACCGACCAGTACCACTATCTGGCATGGAAAAAGCTGGCGGACCGGCTTAATATCTATTTTGATCAGGAAATGAATAACCGCCTGCGCGGGGTCAGCCGTATGGACAGTTTGAACCTGATATTGCAGAACAGCAAAAAAGTTTATACCGATGCCGAGAAATCCGCATTTGCAAAGGAAAAAAATGAGTATTATCGCGGCTTGCTGACACGGATGTCGCCCGAGGATTTATCTGGCGAGGTGAAAAACACCATGGACGCTTTGCGTGAACGCGGCTGCAAGTTGGCGGTTGGTTCTTCCAGTAAAAATGCCCGCTACATATTGGAACGAATCGGTTTAGCACATTATTTTGATGCCGTGGTGGACGGCAGTCAAATCCGGCACTCCAAACCGAATCCGGAAGTTTTTCTGTTCGCGGCACAGCGTCTTGGATTTTTACCGCAGGATTGCCTTGTGGTAGAGGACGCATTTGCGGGAATTGAGGCGGCCGTGCGCGGTGGCTTTGATTCGGCGGGTCTGGGCGACGCGCGGTCCTGCTCATCGGCTCAGTATCGCCTTGCAAAATTTTCGGAATTGCTTTCTGTGGCCAGCTCGGAGCAGTGAAATGAAAAAAGGCACCCGTTTGGGTGCCTTTTTGTCGATGATATGGTCGAACTGGACCGGACCGCGGTTTGTTTATTCGATGACTTTAATCCAGCCTTTCGGGGCTTCGAGATGACCCATCTGGATTCCGGTCAACGTATCATGCAGCTTCTTTGTAATCGGTCCCATTTCCTGCATGCCGCTTGGGAAGCAGATATCCTTTCCGTGGTCCACAATTTTGCCGACCGGAGAAATAACAGCTGCCGTGCCGCACAGGCCGCATTCGGCAAAGTCTTTTACCTCTTCAAAGGGTACTTCCCTTTCTTCTACTTCAAGACCAAGGTAATTTTTGGCAATATACAGAAGAGATCTGCGTGTGATGGAAGGCAGGATGCTGTCTGACTTTGGCGTTACTACTTTGTTGTCTTTTGTCACAAAGATAAAGTTGGCGCCGCCGGTTTCTTCCACCTTGGTTCGGGTGGCTGCATCCAGATACATGTTTTCATTGAATCCGTTTTTATGTGCGGTCACAATTGCATGCAGGCTCATGGCGTAGTTCAGGCCTGCCTTAATATTTCCGGTTCCGTGCGGTGCTGCACGGTCAAAATCGCTGACGCAGAGTGTCAGGGGATGGACGCCGCCTTTAAAATACGGCCCAACCGGTGTGGTGAAAATGCGGAACTGATAGGAATCGGAAGGAGCCACGCCGATGACGGGGCCGGTTGCGAACATGTACGGGCGAATGTACAAAGTTGCGCCGGAACCGAAAGGAGGCACATAGGCCGCGTTTGCTTTTACGGTGCGAACGACTGCGTCAATGAACTTTTCCTGGGGAAATGCCGGCATTTCCAGCCTTTTGGCACTGTCTTCCATGCGTTTTGCGTTCATGTCGGGCCGAAATGCTACAATGTGTCCGTCTTCGGTTGTATATGCTTTTAGACCTTCAAAGCAGGATTGGGAATATTGAAGTACGCCGGCACATTCACTCAGAACGAGGGTATCGTCGCCGGTTAGTGTTCCTTCATCCCATGACCCGTCGTGATAATTTGCAACGAATCTTTTATCAGTCTTTTTATAGCTGAAATCGAGATTCTCCCAATCCAGATTTTTCTTTTCCATTGCTCAAACTACCTTTCTATAATTGAATTTGGGAGTTTAATGGGAACAACTCTCATCTGTTAACAATAATGATGATAAGACAAACGCCCTAAGCTGTTAGCTTAGGGCGAATTAAAAATCCGTGGTACCACCTAATTCAGAGATATCTCCACACTCAATCGCAGTAGAATTTTACTGCTTCCGCGATAACGGCCGGAACCCCGGTAAAACTTAATAGATGATTCGTTCAGTTGAACAGCTCGGAAAGGACTTCCCTGATTTATTCATGAAGACTTACACCCACCGTCTTCTCTCTGTGCATCCTAAAACAGGTACTTTTTTCCTCATTGCCATTTGTTTTTTATTTAATTTTGACTATTATATCGCTTACCTATTCAAAAGTCAATGTTGTAATTGGAAGTGATTTTGCGGATTTCCCCAGATTTTAGGTAATTTTGCTGAAAACAGAACTTTCAAATAGGATGAGCGCCTTAGTGCGGCAAAAAAATATGTTTGAGTCAGTGGGAAACGGGGTGGCGGTGGCTATGATGACGTCCTTACTTTTCGGCGGGATGCAGACGATAATAAGCAGCCATCCCAACAATTCCGGTTACCGCTAATGCAGCCAGGCAGTAAAAAGCACACTTGATTCCGTGCCTTCCGCTGATGATGCCGGTCAGAATCGGGAATACGGTCATTCCGAGAGCATAGACAGCCTGAAAAAAGCCCATAGCGGAAGAATGTTTTTCCGCAGGAACATATTTCATGGCCTCCGAAGTACATACGGAAAATAAAATGCCGGTAGAAAGCCCTGAAAGGACTTGAAAAGCATCAATCCATTGTACGGTCGGCAGATTTGGAATCAGAATACAATAGACGGTAAGGCATGCCAAAATGGCTGGAATCCAGATAGAAGCCTTGATTTTACAAAATATTTTTGTGGTGACAAAGCAGGAGCTCAGAACTGCAGTCAGAATATAGATGATGGAGCAGACACCGATTTGAAATCCGCTGGCCCCCAGATTTTCAGCAATTTGGGTGGTAAAGGACATAGAGGTTGAAATTTGAATGCCCTGCTGAATCAGGGCGATGAAAGCAAACACAAGAAGCCTTCTGTCCTGAAAGACAGTGGCGAGTTCCCTCAGGGGGAGTGTTCGTCCTTTTTGTGGAGGTTCCCGAATCAGCGTTGCCAGAAAAAAGGCGACGGCAGATACGATTGCGGCAAGCAGGCATAAAAAACGGATGCCGAACCGGTCGTACAGAAAGGTTCCCGTCAGAAATCCAATTAAGATGCCAAGATTATTTGCTCCCACAATCCATCCGGTGGCTTTTTGCAGCCCATTTGAACTGAAATAGGTAAAAAACAAGACCATGAACAAAATCCACATGGCTGCCGCTAATCCGGAAAGAAGGCTGGCAATCAGAAAATTTTTTGCGCTGGGGAAACTGGCTCTCAGCAAAGAAGCAATGCCGGAGGATACAATCCCAAGAAGAATGAACACTTTATACCGGCCCAGATGATCCGCCGTCAGTCCGGCAGGAATTCGGAGCAGCATTTGGGATAAACCGTAAGCCCCGACCACCATTCCCACCAGAGACGGCACCGTGCCGATGGAGTGAAGATAAGGCGCCTGATAGGGAATGAATACATATTGAGAAAACCAGAACATGGTTACGATTAATAAGATTAGTCTTTTTTGTGCTTGGCTTGTATTGAATACGGAAGTCCTTTTTTCCATGGCTGATTTGTATCCTTTCGGCCCTTTATGGGTAAAATCCCCTGTTGTTTTTTCGCAACAGGGGATTTTAAGGGTAGGAATTAAAAAAGAAGAGAATGGTACATCTTATACTCTGTATTAAATTAAGAAAAAAGTGTCGGTCAAACGACTCCGCTGTGGTGCCGCTTGGCCGACATCAATGGAGGAAAGCTGATTTCGAAAAGATACCTCTCCTTACCGCTCAACGACACCTTCCCATGTGCCGACCTGACGATGCTTGGAGGCCTCATCATACCAGTGTCTTGTCACCGTTTTCGCTCTGGTGTAAAAACGGATTCCATCAAGGCCCAGAACATGCTGATCGCCGAAGAAAGAATCTTTGTTGCCGGAAAATGGGAAATAAGCCGAAGGTACCGGAATTCCCACGTTAACGCCAACCATGCCGCCGTCAGAAAGGAATTCGAATTTTCTGGCGTAATACCCGTTCTGGGTGAAAATTACGGACCCGTTTGCCAATGGGTTTGCGTTCATTAAAGCAAGGCCTTCGTCAAAGTCTTTGACGCGCTTTACAATCGTTACAGGCCCGAAAATTTCGCGGTCACCAACCGACATGCCGGGTTTTACGTGATCTAAAATCGTGGGGCCCAAGAAAAATCCGTTTTCAAATCCCGGGACCACCGTGTTACGTCCATCCAGAACCAGCTTCGCACCTTCTTCGGTTCCCTTTTGAATCCAGTCGCAGACGGATTGTTTATGCTTTGCGTTTACCACAGGCCCTAATTTTGTTTTTGGATCATAGGAGCATCCTACCACCATATTTTCCGCCTTTTCTTTCAGCAGGGCGACAAACCGGTCGGCGATGCTTTCCTGAACGACACATACAGGAAGAGCCATGCAGCGCATGCCGGCGCATCCGAATGTGGAATTAATAATAGCATTTACCGTGCTTTCCAAATCGCAGTCCTCTAAGATTAAAGCATGGTTTTTGGCTTCGCATTGTGCCTGAACCCGCTTGCCGTGTGCGGCGGCTACCGAATAAATATGTTTTCCAATCGAGGTTGTGCCGACGAAAGTGACAGCTTTGATACGTGGGTCTGTCAGGAAGATTTCAGCTTCTGTTCTGCTGCAGGTGACAAGATTCACCACGCCCTTCGGAAAACCGGCTTCCTGATAAAAAAGCTCTAAAATGCGCATGGATGTCAGCGGCGTGTAACTGGCTGCTTTTAATACGACGGTATTACCGGTTGCAATGGCAAGCGGAACCATCCAGCCCCACGGAATCATTGCGGGAAAGTTAAAGGGAACAATGCCTGCAACGACACCGAGCGGCATTCTGTATGTAGCCGTGTCAAATCCTGTGGTTACCTGAAGGGAAGCGGAACCCTGGCTGGCATAAGAAATGCCGCAGGCAAATTCTGTCGGTTCAATTGCTTTTAAGATATCGCCTTTTGCCTCATCTAAATTTTTGCCCAATTCTTTTGAACACAGCAGCGTCAGCTCATCCAAGTGTTCCAGCAGAACATTTCTCCATTTAAACATGAACTGGGTACGTTTGGCCAGTGACATCTGGGACCATTTGGGAAAGGCTGCTTCCGCAGAGCTAATGGCTTCGTTGACCTCGCCGACTGTGCAGCAGGGAACTTCAGCCATAACTTCCCCAGTGCTTGAATTTGTGACTTTCATCCACTTTTCAGTCTTGGATTCTTTCCACTGTCCATAGACGCAATACTTTTTCCGTTCAACGGTACTCATACACTCTTCTCCTTTTCAGTAATATTGATTCAGTTGATGAATTGTTTCCGCCATATTTCGTCAAATTATTTCTGGAAAGATGGTAACAAGTGTTTTGAATACGATATTGGCGAGAAATACGGCGTATATTTTAATTAAATTATGCTATATATGATAAAGTTAGTGTATCTCATTACCACAAAAATGTCAATAACAAATCTAAATATATTCAAACTATTTCATATTTGAATCTTGTTAAGCACTTATTTTAAAGAATTAAGAACAAAAATATACAATTTTTGTCCAATTTAATCAGATATACTCATGCAATGCGAGAAAAAACAGGTACTGCTCGATGCTTTCCAATCGGGCAGTACCTGTTAATATCCAGTCAATTGTATGTCTTTGCCGCTGCAGATCAGGGCAGTTTGTTTGCAACCAATATTTCATTTCCGCAGTTATGAATGAAATTGCAGATTTCTTTGGAAGGCTGCTGGTCGGTAACGAGGGTGCTGATTTGATCGAGATCACAGTAAGTAATTAAGGAAACCACATCGCATTTACTGCTGTCAGCCAGCAAAAATACTTTTTGGCTTCGCTGGACCACGGCGCGCTTGATATCTGATTCCAGGGGAGACGAATTTGTAATTCCATTACTGATGGAAAACCCGGTGGATGCCATAAAGGCTTTGCTTATGTTGTAGTTTTGCAGTACCTGTATGGCACTGGAACCCGTGAAAGAAAGAGTTTTTCGATTGAGTGCCCCTGACAGAGAGATGATGTTGATGTTTTCATAAGGAATGGCGTGCAGAATAATTTCCACATTATTGGTTAGAACGGTGATGTTTCTTTTATCTTTAATGAAGTCAATAATTGGCAGTGTCGTTGTTCCGGAATCGATAAATATAATGTCGTTTTCCTGAATCAGCCCGGCTGCGGAGGCCGCAATTCTGCGCTTTATTTCCAGGTTTGATATATTTCTTTGATCGAAGGAAACCAAACCCTTTTTGGGAAGCGCCGTGACTCCGCCATATATCTTTTTAATGTCGTTAGACTGCAGAATTGTGTTGAGATCCCTTCGAAGGGTGCTTTTTGAAACATGGAAGTTTTCGCAGATTTCATCAAGGGTTACTGTCTTTTTGTCATAAATATATTGCTTAATTTCTTCGATTCGCTGTGAACGCATAGTAGTGATTCCTCATTCCTTTGTTGTCTAGTGCTTTAAATTCAAACAAATCAATCAGATGACTTAATCAATTATAATCAATCTTTTCAAACTTTTCAATATGTATTCATAAAATAATCGAAAACTGGGTTCATATCAAAAGCAAACAGCAGTTTGGTTACTGAAAATATCTGAAACCGAGAAAATACGGCATAGGATAGAATAAATCGCGTAACATCTATTGATCAAGACTTGTAGTGGCTGAGAGAGAGGTGGGTGTACTGACCAGAAAAAAGAGTCCGGTTTAGAGATCAGCTAAAGTAATAAAGCAAATATAAAGTCATATATTGTCATAATTAAATTAAAATATATGTAATTTAAGAAGAGATATGTCTAATCATGACGAAAAAATTATAAAATCACTGATCCAATAGAGCATGGCGGCAGTGTCAGTATGGTTACTGAATCAGTCATGAAAAAGTGGATGATCACAAGCGGTATATTTGTTATGCTGTATTGCTTTAGATGATAGACTCACGCTTTTTGCTTCACAGCAAGGCTTCTGAGAAAAGAGAAGCGGATGAAAAGCGCCCGATGCGGTTTAAAACCCACACCGGGCGCTTGCTTTTGTAGCTTCAGCGCGTGGCTTTGATTCCTTTTGGGCTTAAAGTTCTTTTTAAAAGATGTAGGGGTTGACGGCTCAATGCCGTTCCGAACAATCTGAATTGGTAAGCCTTCGCTAACATAAATGCTTCTATTTTTAGCCGTACACGAATATGAATTCTGAGAGGAAGCAGACCGTTTTCTTTCCCACACTGTACAATCAACGGGGGCGCAAAATGAATTTATCAGGGAAAAAAGTTCTGGTTACGGGCGCGGATGGTTTTATCGGTTCTCACCTTACGGAAGAACTGGTTCGCAGGGGTTGTCTGGTTCGCGCTTTCGTCTATTACAACTCGTTTGATTCATGGGGATGGCTCGACCAAGCCCCAAAAGACATTCTCAAAGAGGTAGAAGTATTTCAAGGGGATATCCGCGACCCTTACCGCGTGGGAAATGCCTTGAAAGGATGCAGTGCAGTTTTTAACCTGGCCGCTTTGATCGCGATCCCTTATTCATATGTTTCTCCGGAATCATATCTTGAAACAAACGCAAAAGGAACTCTTCATGTTTTGCAGGCGGCGAGAGAGCTGGAAATTGAGCGTGTTGTGCAGACTTCGACCAGCGAGGTGTACGGAACGGCGCAATACGTCCCGATTCCTGAAACACATCCGCTGCAGGCGCAGTCCCCTTATGCCGCTTCCAAAATTGCGTCCGATCAACTGGCACTTTCGTTTTATCGCTCATTTTCCACCCCGGTCACGGTTCTCCGTCCTTTCAATACCTATGGGCCTCGCCAGTCCAACCGAGCGGTGATTCCAACGGTTATCACGCAGATTGCACAGGGAAAGCGTAAAATCCGCCTGGGTTCACTGACCCCGACCCGCGATTTCAGTTTTGTACGCGACACAGCCCGTGGTTTTTGGGAAGCCGCCGGCTGCGACCATGCGGTGGGGGAAGTGGTCAATATCGGCAGTAACTTTGAAATTTCCATCGGAGAAACGGTGCAGACCATCGCGCAGGTAATGAATGCAGAAGTTGAAATAGAAACAGAACCGGAGCGTGTTCGTCCGGAAAAAAGTGAGGTTTGCAGACTTTACGCCGATACTTCCAAAGCGCAAAGGCTGTTTGACTGGAAACCGGAGTTTGGTGGGCGGGAAGGATTTCGGAAAGGATTGGAACTGACTGCCGAATGGTTTTGCAACGCGGAAAATCAGAAGCGGTACAGAACCGACAGGTACGTGATATGAGTTACCATAGTAAAGTCAGCCCAACGGATATTACAGCGATTTTGAAAACGGTTCTCCATAAGGAAACAGATTCTGTTTCCCTGCATGAGCCCTGCTTTGCGGGGCGCGAATGGGACTATGTAAAAGATTGTCTGGATTCCGGATATGTTTCCTCAGTCGGGGCATATGTAGGGAAATTTGAGCAAAAGTTAGCCGAATTTACCGGGGCCAAGTATGCGGCGGCGGTAGTAAACGGAACTTCCGCTCTTCAAATCTGTCTGAAGCTGGCGGGGGTTCAAGCGGGCGATGAGGTGCTGATTCCCGCACTGACCTTTGTCGCTACGGCAAATGCCGTATGTTACTGCGGTGCGGTGCCGCATTTTGCGGACAGCGAAATGGAATCCCTTGGAATAGATGCGGAAAAACTGGCTGATTATCTGAAACAAACAGCGGAACTGAAAAACGGCGTCTGCACCAATCGGAGTACAGGCCGGCCGATTCGTGCGTTGGTTGTCATGCATACATTCGGGCATCCCGCCCGGCTCGACCTGCTTTTGCAGGTCTGCCGTCAATACGGGCTGGTATTGGTGGAGGACGCGGCGGAATCACTGGGGTCTTATTATCAAAATATTCATACGGGTAATTTCGGAAAACTTTCCGCCCTCAGCTTTAATGGAAATAAAATTGTGACGACCGGCGGGGGAGGGGCGGTGCTTACGAATGATGAAGCGATGTATCGAGAGGCAAAGCATTTGACAACAACTGCGAAGCTGCCGCATCGATGGGCTTTTTGGCATGATGAAATCGGCTACAATTATCGGATGCCGAATCTGAATGCGGCGCTGGGCTGCGCTCAGCTGGAGCAGATGGAACCATTTCTTCGCCGAAAAAGGGCACTGGCGGAACAGTATCGGAAGGCTTTTGAAGCTGTGCCTGGGATTCAGTTCTTTACGGAACCACCTTACGCAAGAAGCAATTACTGGCTCAACGCATTGATCTTATCGGAAGAGAACGCGCCGCTGCGGGACGCGATTTTGGAGGATACCAATGACAGCGGAATTCAAACCCGACCCGCCTGGGTTCTGATGAGCCGGCTGCCTATGTTCCGAAACTGCCCCAGAATGGACCTGACTGTGGCGCAGAATCTGGAAAAGCGCATCATTAATATTCCAAGCAGCGCGCGGCTTGGAATGCCCTATGATACGCCGGGAGGCGATGATGCAACGTGAAACGGAAACTGTGCGCGGTAACCGGGACGCGTGCCGAATACGGGCTTCTGGTTCCCCTGCTGAAAGCCGTGGAGCGGGAGCCTTGTTTTCAGCTTCAGCTGGTGGCGTCGGGGGCACATCTTTCCCCGGAGTTCGGCTTGACCTATCAGGAAATAGAACAGGACGGTTTCGCAATTGACCGGAAAGTGGAAATGCTTCTTTCCAGCGATACCGCTGTAGGAATTACAAAATCCATCGGGCTTGGCATCATTGGATTTGCGGAAGCATTCGATCAGCTGCGGCCGGATCTTTTGCTGCTGCTGGGGGACCGGTATGAAATGCTGGCGGCGGCGCAGGCGGCTTTGGTCGCAAAAATTCCGGTTGCACATATCGGCGGGGGAGATACGACCGAAGGCGCGTTTGATGAAGCAATCCGTCACAGCATTACGAAGATGTCCCATGTACATTTTGTTACCAGCGACGAATCCGCCCGGCGGGTTGGGCAGCTGGGGGAGAACCCCGTCAATATTCATTGTGTGGGGAGTTTGGGGGTTGACCGTATTGTGAGCCTTCCGCGCCTGAACCGGGAAGAACTGGAACGGTCGCTGTGCTTTTCTTTGCGCAGCCGGAATCTGCTGGTTACATTTCATCCCGCTACACTGGATCTGGAACCGCCTGAACGACAGTTTCGGGAATTGCTGGCGGCTTTGGATTCGCTGGGCGGGGAGTACGGCCTGATTTTCACCAAGCCCAATGCCGACCCGCAGAGTCGGGAGCTGACCCGGCTGATGTGCGGGTTTGAGGCAGAGCATCCGAATGCCGTTATTTTTTCTTCTCTGGGCCAAAAGAGATATTTCAGCCTGATTCGTCAGGTTGACGCGGTTGTGGGCAATTCTTCCAGCGGAATTTACGAAGTACCGGCGCTTCAAAAGCCGACGGTGAACATTGGGGACCGGCAGAAGGGAAGATTGCTTGCCCCGTCCGTCATTCAATGCGCACCCCGGAAAGACGAAATTTTGAAAGCTGTTCGACAGGCGCTGAAAATGGACTGTTCCTCCGTAGTAAATCCTTATGGCACAGGGAACACCGCAGAGAAAATCGTGGCGGTTCTAAAGTCGATTCCGGATTACCGTGCATTGCTCAGAAAAAGATTTTATACGATACGGAGAGGGTGAAGAATGCAACAGAAAGTTACGATTATTGCAGAGGCTGGGGTGAACCATAACGGGTCGGCTGAAATGGCAGTCCGGTTAATTGACGCCGCCGCTAAGGCGGGGGCGGATGCGGTAAAGTTTCAAACATTCCGCACGGAACAGGTGATGATTTCTGACGCGCCGAAAGCAATCTACCAGTTAAAGCAGACTTCCATGGAAGAATCCCAATATGAAATGGTCCGAAAATTTGAATTGGATGAGGCGGCACATTTCCGCCTGCAAAAACATGCAGAGGAACGGGAAATTGCCTTTATTTCCACTGCGTTTGATTTGGACAGTCTGCACTTTTTGCTGTCCATGAATGTGCCCTTTTTAAAAATTGCTTCCGGCGAGATTGAAAACGCTCCCCTTTTAAGAATGGCGGCGCTTTCGGGGAAGAAAGTTTTGCTTTCCACAGGAATGTCGGATTTGGGGGAGATTGAAGAAGCTCTCGGTGTGCTGGCCTTTGGCTATCTGGAGCGCGCGGGGGCAAAAGGCAGTCCCGGCCGCGAGGCATTTCGGCAGGCATACGATTCCGAAGCGGGGCGGAACGCCCTTGAAACACATGTGAGCCTGCTGCACTGTACCACGGAGTATCCCGCGCCGTTTTCAGAAGTAAACCTGCGTGTGATTCAAACCCTCCGGCAGTGTTTTGCCCTGCCGGTCGGGTACTCCGACCATACGGCGGGTATCGCTGTTCCGATCGCGGCGGCGGCGCTGGGCGCCTCGGTTTTAGAAAAACACCTGACGCTGGACCATGATCTGCCGGGGCCGGACCATCGGGCTTCGCTGGAGCCGGAGGAATTTGCCCGTATGGTACAGGAAATCCGCAGGGCGGAGCAGTCTATCGGAGGGCCGGTAAAGCGGCCTTCTCCCTCCGAACTGAGAAATCGGGCCATTGTGCGAAAGAGCCTTGTTGCGGCATGCCCAATTCAAAAGGGGGAATGTTATACGGAATACAATCTGGCGGCAAAACGTCCGGCCGGCGGCCGATCTCCCATGGAATATTTTGACCTTTTGGGAAAAAAGGCCGACCGTTCGTACAAAGAAGACGAGGTGATTCGTTGAAGCTGGCTGTCTTTGGAACCTCCGGCTTTGCGCGGGAGGTACGCGATATTGCGGTTCTCACCGGGTATGATGAGATCGTTTTCATCGGAACAAGCCCCCAAAATTCCATTTCTGGGTGTCCGGTCGTAACGGAACAAGAGGTCGTTTCTTTAGAGCGTGAGAGGTGGATGTTTACCATCGGGGTTGGAGCCCCAAAAACCAGAAAACAGATTTGGGGCAGGTATCCCGGTTTAAAGTATGTCAATTTAATTCATCCTGCGGCGACCTTTGGGTTTGAACAGCGGGAGGAGCTGTTAAAACAGACCGGCAATATTGTTTGCGCGGGTGTGCGGATGACCAATCAGATTCGTGCGGGCAGTTTTTGCATCTTTAATCTGAACAGTACGGTCGGGCATGATTGTGTCATTGAAGGTTTTGTAACGATTTCTCCGGGTGCCGGCATTTCCGGCAATGTATTATTGAAAGAAGGCGCTTATCTGGGGGCGAATTCCTGCGTCATACAGGGAAAGTCCGAAACGGAAAAAATGATTGTCGGCTGCTTTGCTACGGTCGGCGCGGGCGCAGTTGTCACGAAAAATGTCCCCGATCATATGATAGTGAAAGGCATTCCGGCCAAATAAGGGCCCTGCGGGGCGCAAACCACACTCGGGGTGCCGGGGGCGTATCATGGATGACTGGAAAAAAGCGTTGATTCTTCCGAATTTAAAAATTCGGGAAGCAATTGAAATCATTGACCGAAATTCACAGCAGATTGCCGTTGTGGCGGATGAGAATGACAAGCTGCTTGGTACCGTTACGGACGGAGACATCCGCCGCGGTATTTTAAAAGGAATTTCCATGGACCGTTCCGTCAGCCTGATTATGAATTCCCATCCTATTCAAATCCCAAAGCTGACCGACCGAACAAGCATTCTGAACCTTTTAAGAGTCAACAAGGTTCGGCATCTGCCGGTTGTGGATGAAGAGGGACGTGTGGTGGGAATTGAGCGGCTGGACGAACTGCTTACACAGTCACACCGCGAGAATTGGGTCGTGATTATGGCGGGGGGCCTGGGAAAACGTCTGGGTGCTTTGACCGACCACTGCCCAAAACCAATGCTGAAAATCGGTGAAAAACCGGTGCTGGAAACCATTTTACAACAGTTTATCCGGCAGGGATTTTCACACTTTTGTTTTTCTGTGAACTATAAAGCGGAACAGATTAAAGAATATTTTGGCGATGGCTCTGCCTGGGGCGTCGAGATTCACTATATTAAGGAAGAGAAACGAATGGGGACTGCCGGTTCCCTGAGCCTGTTCCCATTTGAAACCCACGTGCCGATGATTGTGATGAATGGCGATATCCTGACGAAGCTGAGCTTTGAGCAGCTGCTGAACTTTCATCTGAAACATCAGGCGGAAGCGACCATCGCCGTAACCACTTATGATTACCAGGTTCCGTATGGAGTGATTAAAGCGAACCGTGACCGATTGATCGGCTTTGAGGAAAAGCCGGTCTACGCCAGTTTTATCAATGCCGGAATTTATGTGCTGAATCCAGAGGCACTGTGCTATATTCCCGAAAATTCCTGCTTTGAGATGAACAGCCTGTTTGAGATCATGCTGCAGCACGACGATCCGGTCTGCCTTTTTCCCATCCGGGAGTACTGGATTGATATCGGAAGGGTCGGCGACTTTTATCAGGCTGGCAAAGATTATGAAAATGAGTTTCAAATGGGGAGCGAAGAAAAGGCATGAGACGATTGTGTACCATATGTGTTCGCAGCGGTTCCAAAGGGGTGCCGAATAAAAATATCCGAAGCCTTTTGGGAAAACCGCTTTTGACTTACAGTATTCAGCAGGCGAAACAGTCAGGGCTGTTTGAAGCG
This sequence comes from Oscillospiraceae bacterium, assembly GCA_022650485.1. GTDB lineage: Bacteria > Bacillota > Clostridia > Oscillospirales > Acutalibacteraceae > Caproicibacter. The sequence goes on from JALCPP010000005.1 coordinate 85,820, forward strand.
GTTGCAGTCAGCAGCGACGGCGAGGCTCTGCTGCGGGCTGCAAAGATATGGGGCGCGGATTACTGTATTCTCAGGCCGGACTTTCTTGCTTCGGATCAGTCGCCCAAGGTTCCGGTGATTCGCCATTGTCTGGTGGAAGCGGAACGGAAATCGGGCCATGAATTTGATGTCGTCGCGGATTTAGACGCGACTGCGCCCCTCCGGTTTGTATCGGATATTGCCGGGGCGGTGGCGCTGCTGGAAAACACGGGAGTTTCCAATGTAGTCACCGCGTCCGCCGCACGCCATTCCCCTTATTTTAATTTGGTGGAGGTTGATCAAAGCGGAACGGTTCAGCTTTCCAAACCGCAAAAGACGCCGGTTTTCTGCCGCCAGAATTCACCGCCCTGCTATGACCTGAACGGCTCTGTCTATGTGTGGCGGCGCGAGGTCCTTTTAAACAGCCGGTCTATTTTCGAAAAAGATACCAGGCTGTTTGAGATGCCTGCGGAACGGGCGGCCGATATTGATTCCGCACTTGATTTTGAATTTGTGGAATTTCTGATGAAAAAGAGAACCGAACAGTTTGGTTCGGCCATTTTGTGACAGGAGGGATCGGGATGGAACCGGGAAAGAAATTTGATGCCGCAGAATTTTACAGCTTGATTCGCGCGATTCAGACGGAATCTGATTTTTTAAAACAGGCGGTTATGACACCGGAAGAACAGCAGGAGAGAAGCAACGTCCTGACAAATTTTGACAATACTATTCAAGCTCAAGTGCTGAGCACAATTGATCATTTAGCATCCTATCAGTTACATGGATGGAGGGAATTGATTGATGGAGGAGAGAATGCAGAGGAAGGAGCCGACCAGGCTTCAGGTGTTGATTAGCCGTTTGCAGCAATATGTGGATTCGGCTGTTCGGAATTTTCGAAGCGGCGATGATACGCAGGGCATGAGATATTTTTTGAGTGCTGTTGAAGGACTGGAACTGGTCATTCGGGAAGACCGGAATTCGCAGCAGCCGAAAATTGATTTAAATGAACTGCTGCCTTCTGTAAGAAGGCTGTATTTTTATATGCGGAATCAGGATATCGTGGGGATTACCGATTTGCTGGAGGATACGGTGATGCCCATGACGGCGCGCTGGCTGAAAGAAGGCGGCGGGGCATGAAAATTGCACGTCCGGATGAAACAAAAGCAATGTATGAAAAGAATCTTGCGCTGTTAACGCCGTGGCTCAGGGGAACAATGGAAAATATTACAGAGGAGGAACTTTGGAAGAAAATAGAGATTTCCTACAATGCGCAGGGATATCCCGTTTGCCGTTACCATCGGGACGGCGATTGCTTTCATGTAACCGGCGAACATCCGGTTCAGGAGGCCCAAACGTGGTATCAGTCCATCCGGCAGGCGGGAACGGCAGAAATTTTTCTTTATGGAACCGGCTTTGGGTACGCACTGTTTGAAGTGTTTGCGCGCAAGCTGCCGCATACGCTGGTCATTGTGTTTGAGCAGGACCTCTATTTGTTTAAGGCAATGCTGTATTATTTTGATTTGTCGCCGCTGATTCAAACGCAGAAGATTATATTCCTTTTGGGGGACAGCGACTATTTCAAAAGGGCGTTCGAAGAATTATTCTTTAATATGCTGTTTTTCAGCACAACGTATCCTACCACCGCATTTACACTGCCGGCGGTGCGAAATTTTAAAAAAGAGTATCTGGAGATCCATCGTTTTGCCTTTCAGGAGCTGACGTTGCTGACGTCTTACCTGGGAAACGACCATAAGGATAACATGATCGGACTGAATAATTTAATGGCGAATGCGCGAGAGGTTTTGACGAATCCCTATGTTGCCTGTCTGAAAGGGAAATATCGAAATGTTCCCGCGTTTATTATTTCTAATGGGCCTTCGCTGGACGGCAGCATGCCGCTGCTCAAAGAGATTCAGGGCAGGGGGCTTATGATTGCTGTGGAGTCGGCCATCGTGCCGCTCACTCAAAATGACATTAATCCGGATATTCTTGCGGTTCAGGAACGGACAAAATACACCTATTTGTACCATTTTGAAGACAGACACTACTCTGATAAAATTGCTCTGCTTGCGCTTGCACTGGTTGACCCAAGGGTGCTTCCTTCTTTTCAGGGAGAGAAAATCCCGGTTTTCCGTCAGGGGGAAGAGCTAAATCGATGGTTTAACGGGCATCTGGGTGACGGCAGTGAAGTTGATGCGGGCGCGAATGTGTCGCATCTTGCGCTGAATCTGGCCTTGTATTTGGGGGCGGACCCCATCATTCTGGTTGGGCAGGATTTTGCTTACGGCCCAGGGGGCGTTACGCACAGCAGGGATGCGGTTGCTTCACAGGAAAAAGGCAAACGGGCAAGAAAAATTCTTCATTCCATCCCCACGGTGTATGTAGAAGGGAATAACGGGCAGATGATTCCGTCCAACCGCCTTTGGGACAATTTTAGGCAGGGGATGGAGCATATTATCGAAGGATACCCGGAATATCATTTCTATAATGCGACTTTGGGCGGGGCAAAGATTGCGGGAACGGAAAGAGCGGAATTGGATGCGCTGATCCGGGAATACTGCACGCGGCCGATTCCCCAAAGGGTGAATGAGATGATTGCGGAAAATAAAGCCGCGCTCCCGAATGGAAAACGCAGAGCACAGCTGGAGACATTTGTGCCGGAAGTGGAGTACTATGCCGCACGGTTCCGCGCGCTGGCGCATGACATGAACCAAAAAAAGCTGGAATGTGAGCGGATGGTGCTTCTGTGTGTGCGCCAGGGCGCTGAAAACCGAAAAATTCTGGAAGAAACGTATCAAAGAAATATTGCGGCGTTTTATGAATATGCTCAGGATAGTTTGTGCCGAAGCTTTTTTCAGCAGATTAACTGTGTCTATTTTCATCTTCTTGACCGGTTGGGAAATATTGATACCACGGAAAAAATCGCGCGTGCATTCGGCATACAAAGCCAGTTCTTCCATGACCTGCGCGTGGTCAGCCAAAGCCTGTCCGTTTCGTTAGCGGAGGCGGCAGAACCGCTGAAAGCGCTTCTGGAAGAACTGCGGGGAAAGGAGGAAAAACAGCAATGCAGGAACAAAAACGGCTGAGTTTATGCGTCATAACAAAAAATGATGAAGAGTTTTTGCCCGCCTGTCTGAGCGACATGAGCGAGATTGCCGATGAGATGCTGGTGGTTGACCTTGGTTCTGCCGACCGAACGGTTGAACTGGCAGAACAGGCGGTCGCTGTGGTGTACCAGCCGGAATGGGAAGATGATTTTAGCAAAATCAGAAATTTCTGCATGGAGCATGCGGTCGGCCAATGGGTTTTGTTTTTACAGGCAGACGAAGTCCTTTCTTCACCGCAGAGGAAGAACTTAAGACTTCTTCTGCAAAATCCAAATGCGGAAGCCTATCTTTTGTATGTGGACTTTAAGGAGGGCGAACGCGGAATTTCTTCTCCGGCTCAGTTCCTTCGGCTTTACAGAAATCGGAAGGAATACCGGTTTCGCTACCGGTCGTTTGCGTATATTCCGGATGAGATATTATATTCTGTACAAGATGCCCATCTTTGCATTACGCACCGCGGGGAACAAACGGTTGGATGGCAGTTAAAAGAGCAGATTCGCCTTTTAAAAGAAGACGAAAAAGAGCATCCGCAAGATGGTTATGTGCGGTACCTGGAGGGAATCGAACTGCTGAATTTGGAAAAATTCGAGCAGAGTGTTGAGCCCTTTGAAGCGGCACGCCAAGCGATTGCCGGCGGAAATCTGTATGTCCCTCATCTGTACAAATGCTATGGGTATTGCCTGATGGCTCTGGAACGATATGAAGAAGCCGAAAAGATTTTAACCGAAGGAATCCAGACGTTTACTTTTTACAACGATCTGCTTGCCCTTCGTGCGCAGAATTATGATCAGCAGGGGCGAAGCGCGGAGGCAATAGCGGATCTGGAGACTTGCCTGACCCTTCGGAAGCGGCCGAATCCCTATGTTCCGGGGCCGGAAATTCAAGCATCTGTTTTGCAGGAATTGTGGGAGAAAATCAATTTGGGTCGGAATCAGTCCCAAAAATGACCGAAAGTTTACACTTTCAATGTCATCGGTAACCGCTGCGGCATAGAATAGAGTAACTTGATACGGAGTGCCCTGTGACCAGCAGACCTGTTTGTGACAGCTTATTTGTAGCCATGCAGGTAGATTCCGTATTAAAGTTAAGCAGAGAAAGGTGCGAATAAAATGGCAATTCAATTCTTTAAACTGGCATCTTCCTCGCCGTCTATTACAGATGATAACTTTTATTATACTGTAACAGCGGCGATCACGGTGGCTTCAGGCGCCAGTTTCCAGCTTTCAAGAACCAATTGGTCCACAGGCAGCGGCGGTACACCGGCTTCTTTCCCATCGGTATCCAACGGCTACTACAATATGGTCGTCAATGGTGTATTGCAGCAAAGTATCTTCTATTCGGTTAACACCGCTTCTAATATTCATCTGTTGAATCCGGGAACCGGTAGCTATACGATTCCGCAGAGCGCGCCTATTACCCTTGGCCTTGCAAAAATCGATCAGACTGTCGTCGTCCCGTAAGCGTTGGGGCTGTCCGAAAGGACAGCCCCAAAATTTTACATATAAGACAATAGAAAAGAACCGCCTTGAATAACCTGAACGGATATTCTAAGGCGGTTCCTTATACTAGAGCGTCAGCCCCAATGGGTGACGACTATCCTGTGGGAAGATGAATTTAAGAAAAGTTATTTCATGCTTTCCTCGTACTTTTTGATCATGTTCTTGACCATCTGACCGCCGACAGAACCGGCTTCTTTGGACGAGAGATCTCCGTTATAACCCTGCTTCAGGTTAACGCCGACTTCAGACGCAGCTTCCATTTTGAACTTATCCAGAGCTTCACGAGCTTCCGGCACAACATGTTTGTTTGCCATAAAATCATACACTCCTTGTTTCAATCTTATTTCATTTCCCTTGCGTTTGCTTTACTATTTTGCGTTGTGGTTTCTTTTTTATGAATGTAAATTTTTTCAACTTCAGATTTGAAAACCATTTGATGAATCTTTGCCTGAAATCAGCAGAGCGGCGCAGACCATCAGCAGCTGATGCGGGCTGCGGGGTTCTGAAAACTTTACGGTAAAATCGTGCGGTTCCAGCATCTGGCCGTTCAGGGCTTTCAGCGTTCGCTGTAAGCTCAGCGCGGCACTGCCTTCTTCCAGCCCTGCGATGCTGAGCGTCTCTTTAGAGCTGGTGCCGCAGGTGACGGCGGTAACGCCAGAGCCTTTCAGCAGCGCGGCGGCACGGGCGTTTTTCGCTTCCAGCACATATAAAAAATTTTGTGACAACGGGACCGGATTCTGCGGGAGGATACTGTTTTTAAACAGTACCATTCCATGCTTCAACCTGATTTCAGGAACTTTTTCATATTCATAAAGAAGATATTCCGGATGCGAGCCGCATTCAAAGACACGGTCCGGGCCGGAATATCTTACACCGCCGTATTTTGGAAGGGCGGCAAGCAACGCTTTTGTTGCAGAAATATCCTTGACATCGCCGCATAAAAAAATGTTAATCATGAATCGCATGCCCCGTTTTCGATATTTATGAAAACAGTATTTGCCGCATGGATTCATTTATGTAAGGCAAATGTCGTTAGAAACACTGCATTTTTTGGGGAAGAAACTTTTTAAGCTTCAGAAGGCACTTTATTTTTTTGCCGAAGGATTTGGAATCTGCATCCCGGCCTGATCGATCGTATAATTATTTTTAAGGATTAATTCTGAAATGGGGACGATGGAATATCCCTGCGACTGCAGCGTTTTCAAAACGGTTGGAAGCGCGGTCGGAGTATTTTGGGCGCCGTTGTGGAACAGCACGATGGAGCCGGGCTTTACCTTTTTAGTCACGCGGTCAATGATTTGCTGCGGAGTGGGATTTTTCCAATCTAGGCTGTCAGTACTAGATACAAAAATAATCTAGTAATCTAGATTCAGATTTTGCTTTACAGGAATTGATTTATTAACTTTTTTGTCAATAACAAGCAAATAGTCATTTTTGTTTGGGTATTTTCTAACTGTAAATTCTATTTGCTTATCAGAATTATAAACGTTTTTTGCTTCTAAGTGTTTATCAGTAAAATATATAATTTTACTGTTGGCCAGTTCCTTTGTATTTACTAAAACTAATGCAATAACATTACGTTTTCCATTGTCTCTATTTGCTTGCAATCCTAAAATTTCTTTTGTCGATAACGAAAAGCTCCAGCTTAAAACATTATCCTTTATAATACGTTTACCATTACTTCGATGAATGGTGTATAAAATGTAGGAATGTTTGTCTGTGGTTATTTCGAACACACGCTTTTCGTTTGCGTCTTCTATTAAAGAAGGTTTATTATCAGAATTACTTGTTAGAAGATGGGATAAAACTGCGCCGTAATAAAAATCAATAACAGATAAATTGGCCATAGACAACCACCTTTATTTTATTTCATTATTACTTTTACTCCGTTCGGCCCCGCTTCCACTTTGCTGACCAGCGTCCTGGCAACCTGCTTTTTGGCGTCGAAGTCCAGGTCTGCAAAAGGAATGTCAGGAACAGCCACAGAAGGCCTTTTGGGGGCGGAGTTAATAACTTCCAGCAGCTCGTTCTTTCGGGCGTCCAGCGCGGCCATACGTTCATTGATATAGCGCATGGTAATTTCGTTGGCCTCTTCCAGCCGGTCCATCAGCCGGGAAATCTGCTGGTCGATCTGCGCCAGCTCGATTTTTTCGGCATTGTGGCTGTTGACCGGTTCGGCTTGGGCCGGCGCTGCCGCAAGCCTGTCCAGTTCAGCCTGAATCTGCTCGGCGGCCTGATTCTCGACGTCCTGAACCGACTCCGTGTGCTGCAGGTCGCAGATATGATAATTTGATCTGCCGGAACAGTAAAAATAGAGATAGCCATGGGTGGAGATCACGCGGAGGGCATAGCCGCAGTGGGCGCACTTTACAAGGCCGGACAGCCAGGTGTATTTTCCCTTGCCGGAATTTTTAATCTGCCGGTTTCCGTCAAGTTTCTTCTGACAGGCGAGAAATGTCTGCGGGTCAATCACTCCGTCGTGTTCTGCAATTGCAACCAGCTGATCATGCAGGTCGGAAAATTTTGCAGATTTTACATCGCGTTCGCCCCAGAGAAACAGAGCTTTCTGTCCCGCAAATTCTGCAATTTCATTGGCGAAGATAACACCCTTGCCGCGGTAATAATAGTAGATGTCGGCATCGGCCTTCACATAAACAGGATTGTGCAGAATCCGGCTCAGGGCGACGTTGTCCCAGGCTTTACGTCCGATTCCGTGAATGTGCCGCCCGGTCAGCCATGCGGCAATTTTGCCGAGGGAAGCGCCGGAGTAAGCGTATTTATCAAAAATCTGTTTGACAATCTCCATGTGTTCGTTTGGTTCCAGAGCGGAAGCTGTTTTCCCGCCGATCTTGGTCCGTTTGATTGTAAAACCAAACGGGGCAGGGCCTCCGCCGTATGCCCCGCGCTTTACACGTTGGTAATAATTGTCTTTGATTCGCTCCGCGATAGTTTCACGCTCCAGCTGCGCAAACACCATAATGATATAGACCATTGCCCGGCCGACCGGGGTGGAGGTGTCGAATTTCTCGTTCACGGAAACAAATTCCGTGTTGTGTTCTTTCAGAATTTCCCAGACACGCCCAAAATCCGTGATGGAACGGCTGATTCGGTCCAGACGGTAGACAACAATGCGATCTACTTCGCCGTGTTTGACGGCAGTCAGCATTTCCTGAAAAGCCGGCCGATCAGTGTTTTTCCCGGAATATCCCCGGTCGGCGAAAACCTTTGGCTCTTCTGAGCATTCCTGGCGGCACAGGTCAATCTGGCCGTCGATGCTCAGTGAATCTTTTTTGTCAACGGACTGGCGGGCGTAAATGGCAATCATAAAATCCTCCGATAAGATTTCACCCCTTCAGACGATGCTGAAAGGGTGTTTTGATAATTTTTAGAGATCCCATCTATTTCCACAATTTTGGCAGATGCAAATCTTTTTTTCTTTTTGCTTAATTTTTTGTTTTCTGTGTCCCAGAATTTTCACAATCAGGGCGGGGATAGTTAAAAAAACCCACTTAATAAATAGCCACCACCAACCCACAAGCAACCACCAGATAATGCCGTGATGCTTATTTACCAATTTTGATTCCATAACAACCTGAATAGAAACATTCTCACTGCCGCATTTTGGACATGTCATTTTAATCCGCTCCTCATATAAAGATAAGACATTATTTGCTGGGTTCTAGTTTTACCGTAACACCGGAAATCGTTAATTGTACACCATTGTCCAAAACAATATTTTTAAATTCTTTCTGATACATATCATCGGCTGTTGTTCCCATTATTGCATTCAGACCGCCGCTGTACATATTATCGGAAGAAACATTTCCGGAACCCTTTACTGCGGTGATATTATAGATTCCTGCTTCAAGATCTTCGCCTGCAATGTAATTCCCGGATGAAAGGGTGACAGATTTGGTGGCTGTATTTTCGCGTTTCTTCAAGTTTTCTGCATCAACTTCGTCTTTGCTTACAATCTTTACTGTGACGTTTGAGATTGTAAGCACAACACCGTCAGGCAAGTCAATATTTTTGTATTCTTTTTCATACAGATCGTTACTTTGAGTGCCCATCATCGCATTCAGTCCGCCAGAATACATGTTGTCCGATGAAACATTGCCGTTACCCTTTACTGCTGTAATGGTGTATGTTCCTGCGGGAAAATCCATTCCAGCCGTAAAATTACCGTTAGATAATTCGGCAGTGTATACTTTAAGTTTTGGCGCTGGCGTAGCAGATGATGGGGCTGCTGAAGAAGGCGCTGCCGTTTTCGAGGCGGTCTGGGAAACTTCACTGTTTGTAGAGGTCTGGGAAGCTTCACTACTTGAATTCACTGCAGTTGGTTGAGAAGAATCTCCGCCTACGACGATGGATGCTATAATTGCAATTACAATAATAGCGCCAACGATAATCAGACCCCATTTTAAGCATCCGCTCTTCTTCTTTGGTTGAGGCATAACGGGATTTTGATAATTTGTTTGAACCGGAGGAATAGTAGAATGTACAGCCTGACTGCTTTGATCTGGCTGTTCATTAACAGGTGTCCCGCATTCCGGACAGAATTTTCCTTCAAATTCTTTGCCGCATTTTGGGCATTTCATGCCTAATCGCTCCTTATTTGTGCCTTGACAGAATTTTATTAAGGCATATAATATTTTTGGGAGCGTTTTCCTGCGCTTTTATTATTGCCGTCCGCTGTTCATACCAGTGGACGGCGTTTTTTTGTTTCTAGAATATTAAAGATAGCGTTTTAAAACTTCAATGATTTCATTCGCGTGTTCAGGAATTTGATAGATATTGTCAAGCTCGATTTTAATATCCTTTTTGTTTTCATCGGGAAGAATTAAATATTTATGAGAATCTCGAAAGGCAAAACGACAGATCCACTTTGTAGTTTTGCCTTGATATAGGACTCCAAAGTAATTAATCGTATCTTTATGAGTAATTTCTGAAAGCGGTACAATATCTTTCAATAGCGTTTTAACGATAACGAAAGCTTCTATTTCTTCTTCTGTCGTTATAATTTTACTTGTTGTGGAAGCCGCCGGCTGTACTTCGTTTTCTTCCGTTTGCTCCGGAGCCTGCGGTTCTGAAGGCAGATCGGTGTTAACTTCGAGGGCAGTTTTAATTTTGTCGCTCATCAACTCATTTATGTAACCGTTTAGTGCCTTCTTTAATATGGGACGGAACTTTTCTATAATTGCCTGTGTTTTCATCCCTGAATAGACAGGGGCAAGAAACAGGCGGAGAAAATCATCTGATGGGTTTTGAAGCTCGTTTGCAAAGACCTTTTGGAACTCATGCGAATATTTAAGGTCAGAAGCTGTGTCAAAAATATCGGAAACGTTGAAGGTGGACTTGTGAAATTTTTTCAACTCAGCAACTTGTCCGTCTTTAATATCAAGAATATTGACTTCCAGAAACGGAACATCATCCATCTTGTTTGGTTCTTCAAGGTCCGTATAAAAGCGATAGATCAGTCCGTTGGTCAATATAGCAAATTTTGCTTTTGTGGTTCCGAAGTAGCGGAAAAGCTGTGAATCATGTTTTTCTAGCGGTTCCTTGATCCACTTGCATTCAATAAGAATTGCCGGTTCCCCGTCTGACATGATCGCATAATCGACTTTTTCTCCCTTTTTAATTCCGACATCTGCGGTGAATTCCGGGACAAATTCAGCGGGATTAAAAACGTCGTATCCCAAAAGGGAGAAGAATGGCATAATGATAGACGTTTTAGTGGCTTCTTCTGTCTGGATGGAGTCTTTCATGCTGTCTACACGCTTGGCAAATTGCTTGATCTGATCAATAAAATCCATGTTACCACCCCCTCGAAAAAAATCACAGATTGACAAATTATGACAATGCTGTTTATAATATTCTTAGAGGAGCATTTTTATGAGGACTTCTCTTTACCTTGCCGCCCGCTGTTCGCACCAGCGGACGGTTTCTTTATATTCTTCAAAAAATTGGTTGACTTTTCCTGCCGTTGAGCTACAACAATAATATCGCTACTGAACACTTGTTCGGCTTGTTACGGAATGCGGATGAATGCGAGGGCAAATGAATGGATGAGGAGTATGAAACGGAATTTCTTACTCTATTGAATGGCATGACCAGCGAATCCCTGAAACTGGAACGGGCATTTATAGTTTCCCTTGGTGCTCGGCCAGATAGCGCAGGTAGTCCAGCGCCTGCTTCTTCTTTTCCGGTGGCAACTTCCTAAAAAGTTTTATGTTATCTTCCAACAGCCTGTCACGCTCTGTGACAGGCTCTTTTTTTTGTTCTCTATTTGCATCGTTTCCTAAAAGATAATCTATTGTAACATCAAAATAGTTCGCAAATTTTACTAATGCTTCATTATCAGGCTGACGCTTGCCGGTTTCATATTGACTGATTGTGCTTTCTGCTAATCCGAAAAAATTGCCTAACTGTTTCATGGTTAGGCCTTTTTCCCGCCTAAGTTCACGTAACCTGTTCATTTTTATCACTCCAAGAACATTATAAACTTTACATTTAGTAAAGTATATATAACTTCACAAAATGAGTTAAAACTACTTGACAGATTGAGAAGTAACAGCTATTATAATATTAACTTCACAAATTGAATAGAAAAGAGGTGCGATTATGAGGGAGTATCTCAAAGAACTGCGCTGTAACAGAAATTTAACACAACAGAATATAGCAAATGAACTTGGCGTTTCGTTAAGTTACTATAACTCAATAGAAAAAGGAAATCGTCAAAAGAACATGGAACTGCTTATGGCGAATCGGCTGTCAAAAGTCCTTCAGGTGCCGGTCGATTTTATCATCACGGAAGAAGAAAAACTTGCGCAGAAAAGCGCGTGAAAGGAGTGAAATCCATGACTGAAAAACTTGATATGGAAAAGCTTCAGAAGCTGGTCTATTACGTCAATAACGCGAAGATGTCCGGGGCGCAGAGGGAACAGATTAACCGCGCGGTGATTGTCGGAATCCTTCACGGTGAAATCGATACGGACGTTATATTCCGCGTTGAGGATATTCAGGAAACGAGCGTCAGCCGTTTCTGGGATTCGGATTTCTTATCGGAGCGCCGTTTAAAAGGCGCATGGGTCCAGGCAACGGAACTGTATGAACTTTATAACCGGTGGTGCGATGCAAATGGAATCAGAGCTGACTCAATGACAATTTTCGGCCGGAGTCTGAAGGATATGGATGTGGGCTTTAAGAAAAAGGCGGACGGAAATTATTATTGGCTTGGCGCGGAAACGAATCAGGATTCGGCCTAATCCTATTATTTCATGAAAAGGAGGAAAATTCCATGCAGTCCGAATACCGGAATATCTATCAAATTGCTCGCGAAAGTGCCGGAATCACTCAGGAAAAGGCAGCGGAGTTAATTGATGTGTCTGTTGAAAGCCTTAGAGCTTATGAGACGGGCCGACGCTATCCTCCCAATGATGTGGTCCTCCGGATGATTGAGATTTACGGGACCCAGTACCTTGCTTATCAACATCTGCGCAACAGTGCGGAAATTGGCAGAAAGATTTTACCGGAAATTGAGCTGAAAGATCTGCCGACCGCCTTTCTGAACGTCCTGAATGAGGTCAATGCGTTTGTCCGCCAAAAAGACCGGATGATAGACATCACCTGCGACGGAGTTATTTCTGAGGGGGAGCGGCCGGAATGGAATCACATTATGTTGGAAATGGATCGCCTTTCCGCGTCCCTGATGGCGCTGAAATTTGCAAAAGTGAAACCGGATTGAATTGCAGGCAAGTTGTACAATCCCTGCGGCATAAGATTAATTTGGGGGTGATGTGGGTGCCGTTAAAATGCGAAGTTGTACATAATCCAAACCGGACGCCGGAGGATGATCGGATCGCGTATCGCCGCATCTGTGAAATTTATCGGGAATTCCACGAGCGGGAGGCGGCTCGCAAGGCAGCGGAAGAAAAGACAAAGGGATAATTTTATTGGTTTGTGAAAAGAAACGACATATAAAAATCAAAGGAAGTGAGACGCGGTGAAAAAACTTTATTACATAATCCTGATTCTTGGTTTTCTGGCGCTGATCCTGGCAGCCTGCGCGTCGGATTCCGGCGCGGATCTGCCGAGTACCGTTCCCGCCGGCCTGTGTGCCAGCGGACTGATCTGGTTCGGGGTCAGCGGCCTCGATAAGTTGGACGAGCCTGCCAGAAGAATTCGCTCAAATCGTGAGGAAATGCGGAAAGAGCTGGGGAAGGGCGGTGATTTCGGATGCTAGGTGACGGTCAAAAATTGACGATTAAGGTAGCAATCCGCAGGGCAAGGGAAAACGGCACCGAGGCGGAAGAACAAATGACACATTCAGAAGCGCCCTGTTTCCAGTGCCGGGACCGGAAGCTGCATTGCCGGAAGTCCTGTCGGGCATGGAATCGGTGGCAGGAAAATGAAAAACATTTTAAAGCAATTGTTCAGAAAGAAAGACAAAAAGATAATTCAATTCGGTCGATTTACGCGGACCGCAGCGCGCGAAATCTTCGCAGGGCCGTGCATGACCGGGCTCGTGGTCGACGCGCGTATTAACGGGAGGAAAATAAATTGTATTCCATTACGATTATGATGGGCCGTCTGGTCGCGGACCCTGAACTCAGGCACACGACAAGCGGTGTCGCGGTTGCGACGTTTCGTCTTGCAGTGGACAGGCCGTATAAGAAGGACGGAAAAGAGGTTGCCGACTTTTTTAATGTGGTAGCCTGGCGCGGCCTGGGCGAATTTGCGGCGAAATATTTTAAAAAGGGCAAACCGATGCTGGTTCAGGGCAGTTTTGAAAACCGGAGTTATAAGGATAAGGAGGGGAATAACCGATGGGTGACGGAACTGATCGCGAATCAGATTCGGTTTGCCGGTGACAATTCCCAAAAGGCGGAGAAGCCGCCGATTCCAGATCCTCCTCCGGAAAAGAAAAGTTCCATTTCGTCCGGATATGCTGCCGGCGCCGAGGGGGATTTTGAAGAAATCCCGTCCGATGATGATCTGCCGTTTTAACAGGGAGGACTAAATGTGGATGATATCGAAAGAGACCGCAAGCTGAAGCTATGGCAGAGAATTCCGCGCTATTTTGAACATATCGATGTGCTGATTGTCCGGAATGGGTTTGGTGAAACGGTTGGTGTCTATGATGCAAAGCAGCTTGCACAGAAGTGGTTTGCATCGGGTGCCGACATGTTTTCTGCCCTGTACGGATTTAACTGGATTCCGCCGGAACAACTGAAGAGCAAGGTGCATCTGCACCGGTAAGGAAGGGTGAAAATGAAACAGACCTATATCTGCAAATGCGGAAAGACCTTTGAAAAATATACGACTGCCGATACGACGGGGTACCGTCTGGGTGGTGATTTTGGAGCAAAACACGAGTGCTTCGGCTGCCCGTTTGTGGTGCCGATCACCGAAGGATATCCGAACCCGAAGGTTGTTGACTATGAATGCCGCGCGAGCAGAAAGATCAATTACCGAACCACTGCTGATATTGCGCGGTCCAGAGACGGGTTCCATGTTGGGCGAGTTTTCACGCTGGACCTTAATTTTGCACGTGAAATCTGGACTTTTTCTCGCAAGTTGCCCGGACTGGACGATCCTGCTAAGGAAATGGATCAGCGTGGACCCTACGGGGCTGACGGGCGATATTGCTTGACGCTGTATTTCAGCAAGATAAAAGCGGGGGTTGCTTCCAGTGGGGCTGTTTCGGACCGATTCTTTGATGGAAAAACGGAGCGCCCAGGAATGACGGAGGAGCAGGAAAAGCAGCGCGTTTTGGCAATGATCAAGAGGAAAAAACAGGCCGCAAAAGAAAACGGTCTGTCCGGTTCTCAAAAAGCTGAGACGGTGACTGGAAGCCCTCGGTCGATGGAACAGATCACGATGGAAATCAATTTTTATAAAGCTCAAACAGCACAGAATATTATCGAGATCGGGAAGCGCCTGATCGAGGCGAAACAACAACTGCCGCATGGGGAGTGGCTTCCATGGCTAAAGGATAAGGTTCAGTTTTCTAATAATTCGGCCGAACGCTTCATGCGGATTGCTCAGGAATTTTCAAATTCGTCACCGGTGACGAATTTGCCCTATACAAAACTGCTTGCCCTTTTGCAGGTCCCAGAGGAGGACCGTGAGAAATTCATTAAGGAAACGCACTTGGTCAACGGGCGGGAAAAGGCTGTGCCGGACATGTCAAAAAGGGAATTGGAACAGGCAATTAAAGAACGCGATGAGGCCCGCAGATTTAAAGAGCAATTACAAGAACGGTGCGAAAAAGCTGAAAAAGCAGTCCAAACGGAAAAAGAAAAGGCAAATGAGAGCTTGCAGATTGCTCAAAGTCAGAAACAATTGGATCTTAGAAAAATCACGGAATTGGAGGATACGATTAAAGAATTGGAGTCCAGACCGGTTGATGTTGCTGTCCAGCAGCCCAGCGAAGCCGATAAGCAGAACCTTCGGCAGGAGGGTGCAGATTTTGTTCGGGAGCGGTATGAAAAGCAGCTGAAAGCTGCAAGGCAGGACCTGGAGGAAGCTAAACGTCAGGCTCGGCAGACTGTTGGTTTGGACCAGGATGAAATTGTGTGCGCTGCGGCATCATTTCGCGATTCATTGGATTCTATCTGGGATAATTTCAAAATGATTTTAAGGCTTTCTTCTGGGAAAACGGCGGAATCTGTTTCCGACGAATGTATTAAGCATATGCAAGGGATTCTTTCGGAAATTATCAATTGTGTGGCAGAAGCCAAAAATATTTCTTTATTGGACGAAGAGGTAGAGCTGCCGCCGGCGGATGGACTGGAGAGGTAAAGATGAAAACAATTATTGACGGAAAGCTGTACGATACGGAACAGGCGTCTTTGGTTGCGGTTGGCGCTTATATTGAGGTTTACCGTACCCAAAAGGGAAACTGGTTTAAAAAATGCGGTTCGCCGCTGGAGAATAGCTGCCGGGTTGTGCCGGTAGAAGGAAGAGAAGCACAGTCACTGGTTGGGTTACATGCTCCGGATGAATATGAAAAATATTTCGGCAGGCCGGAAGAGGCCTGAATGGAAAGGAGGCCGTCAATATGGAAAAAAAAGACCGTATTCGCAAAATGGCCATTGTGGCCGAAGCTGACTGCTGGGATGGTGTCGGCAATAAGGAAGGAAAAACGATTCTGGAACTTTTACTGATTGTGACGGCCGGGGAGGACCGTGGGGACGTCATTAATCGACAATATGTGTTCGAGGGAGACCCGCCCGATTATATCTGCCGAGACCTTCTCCGAATGGGGTATCTGGTGCATACGGTGGAGGACCTTAAAAAAGCAGCTGATGAATTGGTCGGTATGGTGGTAAGGGTGTCGCTGGTAAGAGACGGCGACACTTTCCGCGTCTTTATCGACGATTATTTCGGTAGGGACGATCCCGAAAAATATAAAACAGGCATCAGGTGAAAACATGCAATTAGAAAATATTCCGGTGGAACTGACCCAACGAAAACAGTGGGTCTGTCACCGTTATCCGAATAAAATGCCGCTTTGTCCTGTCCCCCAGAGAGGACAGCTGCATTCGGCGAAAGCAGACGACAGCAGCACATGGGGATATTATAACGAGGCGGTTCTTGCCGTGAAAGAATATGGTGCGACCGGAATTGGCTTTGAACTGGGAGACGGTATTGCAGGCGTCGATATTGACCACTGTGTTGAGGATGGAGAGCTGTCTGACTTTGCAAAGGAACTGATCGACGAGCTGCAGAGCTATACGGAGATTTCGCCAAGCGGTACAGGGGTCCATATTCTGTGCAAAGGGAAGCTGCCGGACCGCGAAGGCCGAAGGGACAGAATGCTGGGCCTTGAAATGTACGATTCTGCCCGCTATTTTACCGTAACTGGGAATATCTTCTGTGACGAGGAAGGGATGCCTTATCCCCTTCGGAACTGTACGGACACGCTTGACACAATTCACCGCAAATATCTTACGCACGAAGACGTGGAGCAGGTTCAGCTGGGTCAGCCGGTAAAAGAGCCCCCTGCGGCGGTTGGTGCTATCGATCAACAGAGCAGACGGGAGCCGGAGCAGGTTCGCAATTTATCGGATCAGGAAATCCTTGATATTGCATTTCGCTCAAAAAACGGGGAAGACATGAAACGCCTGTATCAGGGGGATTGGTCGGGGGAGAAATACGGTTCTCAGAGCGAAGCGGATTTTGCCTTTGCCAGTTATCTTGCGTTTTGGTTTAACTGCGATCTGGACCGTATGGACCGGGTCTTTCGCGGTTCGGGGCTATACCGTAAAAAATGGGATCGCTCTGTCGGCAGGGGTAGGACATATGGGCAGTATACGCTTTCCCATGCGGTTAAGGGCAAAGACAGGACATTTGTGCCTATTGACAGAAAACAGCGAACCTATGAGAAAATTCCGCTGCCGGAACCACCTCCAGCGCCGTCACGGGGCGGCGCGGAACCTTCCCCGGTCCTTTCTGCTGAAGATAATCCGGCTGATTCCGATATTGCAAGAGATCCACGGCTGTATACGCTGGATGATACGGGAAACGCGCACCGGTTTCGTGATGCGTATTTCAATGAGGTCAAATACGACCACATTAATAAGATATGGATGATCTGGACCGGGCAGCGGTGGTTTGAGGACCAGACGGGGCAGGTCAAGCGCATGGCGGACGAGCTGCTGGAAAAGCTCTGGGAAGACGCGTCGAAAGATAAAGAAAATAACGAAGCTCTGATGAAACACATTCGCCGCACGCGCTCCAGTAAAGCGAAAAAGGCTATGATCGAAGAGACGCAGCATCTGCCTGGAATTCCGATTCTTCCGAATGAGTTGGATCGATACAAGGATGCACTAAATGTAAAAAATGGTATTGTCGACTTAAAAACAGGCCAATTAAGGCCGCATGACCGACGGCTGAAGCTGTCCCTTCTGGCGGACGTTGATTACATAGAAGGGGCACAGTGCCCTCTCTGGCTGAAGTTCCTTGATGAAATCACGCAGCAGGATAAAGAGCTGCAGCTTTATATTCAGCGCATGGTGGGGTACTTTTTGACAGGCTCAACGTCGGAGCAGTGCCTGTTCTTTCTGTATGGGACAGGGTCCAACGGGAAAAGCACGTTTGTCAACATGGTCAGCTCCCTGTTCGGGGATTATACCAAGAACGCTCAGGCTGATACGATTATGCGCGTTGACAGGGGAAACTCCTCCTCGGCACGCTCAGATATTGCACGACTGAAAAGTGTTCGGTTTGTAACAACTTCGGAGCCTTCCGGCGGCTGTGTCCTGGACGAAGCACTGGTTAAAACCATGACTGGCGAGGATGTTATCACGGCCCGGCGGCTGTACCGGGAGGAATTCCAGTTTCGGCCGGAGTTTAAGATCGTTATGGCGACCAACGTCAAACCGATTATCAGACACAGTGACCACGGAATCTGGAGACGTGTTCGTATGCTACCGTTTGAAGCGCAGATTCCGGATGAGAAAAAGGATATTCATTTGGCGGAAAAGCTGCAAAAGGAAAAAGCCGGTATCTTTCAGTGGGCGCTGCGTGGTGCTGTTGATTGGTATCGTAAGGGAATGCCGCCCTGTGCAAGAGTGAATGCCGCAAATGAGGAATATCGCCGGGAAATGGACAAGACAAAGCAGTTTGTGGATAACTGTATTGTTGTTGAAACCGGCTGTTCCATCCCTTCCGGTAAGTTGTACGCTGTCTATAAGGCATGGTGTTCCGAACGTGGCGAGCGTTATCCGGCATCTCAGAGCAAATTTTCGCTTGACCTGCAGGACAATTATCATTTTCATAAGCGCAAAACATCCCGATTTAACGAATTTGTTGACATAACGCTGTCTGATGCGGGTGCTCAGCTTGCCGCGATGGCCCCCACTTCCCCCCGATGATGGAGGGGCGTGGAATCTTGGAGGGACCCCAGGAAACTTTTTCTAGTATTTTTTACAGGATTATTTTTTACGTTGCCTTCCACTCCTCCATAAGTATCCACAAAATCAGTATTGCTCTTATAAAAAGAGATAATCTTATCTTCCATTCTGTTCCATGGCTTTCCATAAGGAGGTATATGAATGACTGCTGTCGAAAAGAAAGAACGTCTTGATAAAGAGAAAAGGCTGAGAAAGTATTTGATTGCCGTCGATCATTTGAAAAGAAAATGCGACGATGCTGCCCGGTGGGAAAGCATGAGCATGGGGCCGTTCGGCATGGCTGGGATTCGGCGGGGCAAAGGCCAGCCAGACACGATTAAGGAAACCGCAATTCAGCTGAGACAGGAATGTGAAACGCTGGCTGTCAGTGCTCGCGAGTCTCGCCAGAAGCTGGCCGAGGCTCTGTCCCTGATGGAGGATGATCAGCTGCGGGCATTGCTCGAAAGCAAATACATTGACGGGCAGGGGAACCGGGAATTAATGAAGAAGCTGAATTACTCAGAACGTCATATCAGCCGCCTGATTACCCGGGCAATCTGGGAACTGGATCGGTGCAGCACCTTCTTTTCTTAAAAGATGTCCTGAAATGTCTATGAATGTCTACAAATGTCCAGTTGAAATCCGAACCGTTCTTGACGTATAATAATGCTCAGAGAGGTATGCTCGCATGGGCATATCTCTTTTTTGTACCCGAAATTCAAATTGGGCCGAAATTAAAGCCTGATTCATGAATTCAAATCAGCTGAATAGTTTTCAACATCTAGTGGTTGAAACCGTTGATAATTGGCAGGCAACCACAGCATGTACCACGTTTTCGCCAGAAATGCTTATGAGGGCAGAAGAAAGCGGGTCCTTCTAGCCCCGTGCCCCCAATGCGGGTCTTGCGAGGCCCGGGAAACACCTGGTTTAAAATTGGCAAAACACATTTGAATTTTTGAAAAGCTGGAACCCTGCGCTATGAAGCTGAATTTTATGCAGAATGCCGAACCTTCCCGGAAACAGGGAAATCCGGCACGAGAAAAGAATGTTCAGCATTTTGACGAAAAAAGCAGGTGCAAAATTGCTGTGAAAGTTGATATTCCGGGGATGGAAGCGGCGGAATAAAATCATAATCGGGGAAGGGGGCGAGGCCTTTGGCTGCAGAGGGAAAAAAGGATCTGTATTTTGAGGGCGGAACAATTATTGCAAGTACGAAGTATGCAGCGGCGTATTTTAACGTTACGCCAGCGACATTAAGCAACTGGATGAAAAGCGGATGCCCGAGAATTCGGCATGGATTCTGGGATATTAAGGCTGTTACTGAGTGGAATGCCAGGAAGGAAGGAGAACGATTGGCGGAGGTTGCAAAAACGGATCCGTCAAAAATGACTCCCAGCCAGATGAAAACTCACTATGACGCGCTGCTGAAACAGGCGCAGTTAGATGCCACGTTGCTGAAGAATCAGATTGCAGGCGGGGAATATCTTCCGAAGGCGGATATTGTGAACGATTTGGGCAAGTTTTTCTCCGTGTTTCGTGCGTCGGTAATGGGACTGGGGCAGGAGCTGGGTTTGACAGTGGCCTCTTACATAGACGCGGACGGGGCGCGAAAAGCTGACAAGTTGATTCGCGATCGGATTGAGGACGCGTTGTCCCAGATGTCGATTGACGGGGTGTATCAGCTGGGAGCTGACGATCCGTGAAGAAGTGGACGGCTCCGGATTGGATTCGGATTGCCCTGGTGTCCCTTCGACCGCCGGGGAAAGAGGCGGTGAGCGAGTGGGCAGATGAAAACCGGGTTTTGACATTAGGGGAATCCAGTAAACCTGGCCCGTGGAGGACAGACTATGTGCCGTATCTGCGGGATGTGATGAATGTGTTTGGCGACCCGGATGTTGAGGAGATTATATTTCTGAAACCAACGCAGGTCGGTGGAACCGAAGCGGTTCTGAACATGATCGGTTCTGCAATCTGTCAGGACCCGGGGCCGATTTTGGTGGTGTATCCGCAGAAGGAACTGGCGGAGTGGACCAGTGACCACCGGATCCAGCCGATGATTCAGAACTGTCGGGAGCTGAAAAAGCGCTATGAAGAGAACAGCAAACGGCTGGATTTGAATTTTACAGGTGGAGTCAGTGTTGGAATTGTCGGCGCAAATTCCCCGAGTGACCTTGCCAGCCGGCCGGTCCGGTATGTGTTTCTGGATGAGGAGGATAAGTACCCGGCGCAAGCGGGGCGGGAAGCAAACCCGGCAAAGCTGGCGATGGAACGTCAGAAAACCTATCCGGCAAATAAAAAGACAGTCAGGGTTTCGACGCCGGTTTTTGAGAGTGGGCCGACCTGGCAGAACTGGAGCAAGGCTGACACACAGATGGAATGCTTCGTAAAATGTCCGCACTGCGGGAAAAGCTGGACTTTTAAATTCCGGCAGCTGAAATGGCCGGAGGGCAGCAATCCGGAGCAGGCTAGAAAAGAGGCATTTTATGTCTGTGAAGAGTGTGGATGCTTGATTTCCGATGTGCAGCGGAATGAAATGGTTCAGCAGTGCGAATGGAAAACGGTCAGAACAAACGGAAGCCGGCGCAGAATTGCATTTCGCATTAACGCTTTCTATTCGCCAATTCTGCGGCTTGGAGATATCGCCGCGGAATTTCTGGACAGCAAGGACCAGCCGGAGCTGCTGCAGAACTTTATCAACTCCTGGCTGGGAGAACCATTTAAGGAAATCGAGAACGAACTGGATGCGGAACGGCTGCTGCAAGAAAAACAGAGCCGGTTCCGAGCAAAGGAGGTCCCGCCGAATACGGTGATGCTGACTGGAGGGGTTGACGTTCAGCGAAAAAGTTTTTACTGGACGATCCGGGCATGGCGGGCAAATATGACGAGCTTTAATATTGCGCACGGGCAGACCTTTACCTGGAATGAAATTGAGGAGATCATGAACGCGGCGTATAAGGACCGAACAGGACAGAATTATCAGGTGAATCTGTGCGGAGTGGATTCCGGGGATCAGACCGATGACGTTTATGATTTTTGCGCGGTTAACCGAGAGTGGGCGGTGCCAGTCAAAGGCTCCAGCAACCGGATGATTACAAAATACCGGCCGACGACGATCGACCGCGACGGATTAAGCCGTGGAATGACGTTGCTGATGGTGGATACGGAGTATTACAAGGACATGATTTTCGCGCGGATTTTACGGGATGAAGACGAGGGCGGCTGGTTCCTGCACGACGGGTGCGACCCTGAATATGCCGAAATGATAACGTCTGAGCAGAAGGTTATTACCCGTGTCCGAGGGCATATGGTTCGTCGGTGGGAACAGAAGGCGACCGGCAACGCCAACCATTATCTGGACTGTGAGGTTTATGCCGCCTGCGCGGCGGATGTGTTTGGAATCCGAACCCTGCGGGCCAGTCAGGCAAGACGAGGCCAGGAGGAACATGTTTCCGCGGAGGTGCCGGCGGGCAGTCCCTCGTTTCAGCCGGATAAATGGGATGCGGCGAAAAAAACATACGGGGGAAGATCCTTCCGGAGAAAGCGGTGGAGAATATGACGGCGGCGGAAATGGAAATCCGCAGAGATGGAATCCTGAGGGCAATTAACAAAATTGAAAATGGGGCGCAGGAGTATCGAATTGGGACGAGGACGGTTCAACGCGCGGATCTGGCAACGCTTTACGCGGAGTACCGGACGGTAAGTGACGAAATTGAGCGAAGGGAACGGCCGTCCGCAACAGTCGCGTTTCTGCGGCGGAGGAGATGATTTGGTGAAGCGGAGAAAAATGAGCCTGATTAATCGAATGTTGCTGCCGATTGCTCCTAAAACAGCCTGTCGGCGCGAAGCATGGGTTCAGTATTTCCGGAGTTTTTACTCCGCGGCGGACACGGGCCCGAGAAGCGGCGGATGGACGCGGAGCAACCCAAACGGGGAACAGGCAAATCAGGGGAGCCGAGATCTGATCCGCGGGAGAGCCAGAGATCTGGAGCGGAACAGCGACATCCTGAATGCCGAGATTCTCGCGCTGGAACGCAATGTGGTTGGTTCCGGGCTGGTCCTTCAGGCAAAGGTTCAGAATGCGGCGGGGGAAGACAACGAGGAACTGAATTCGAGGATTGAAGCGTGCTGGAGGGAATGGTGCCGGCCGGGCAATTGCGAAATTACCGGAAGGTTCAGTCTGTCGGAACTCGCGGCATTGTGTCTGCGCCGCAGATACACGGACGGCGGGATTCTGGCATTGAAAGTACTTGCAGGAGGGCGGTATCAGCTGCAGCTTCTGGAGGTTGACGATCTGGACACGAGTGTTCCCGTGTTCGGAAATCATCGAGTGGTCGGCGGAGTTGAAATCGACGAATACCGCAGACCGGTTGCGTATTTCATTAAGGTCTATGACATGTGGGGCGTTTCGGTGCGGTCGCAGCGGGTTTCCGCAGACCGAGTGGTGTATCTGCCATATCTGACAAGGCCGAGCCAGATTCGTGAAATTACCCCGTTTGCCCCGTCTCTGGGGCGAATCGACGACACAAACGAACTGATCGACGCATCGATCGAAAAAGAACGGGTACTGTCCCATCTTTCGGTTGTGGTGGAGAAGGAAACCGGAACCATGGGGGCGCTGACGGGACTGGGGCGCGGATATGATCCGCAGCCGTCTGAACCGGAACGGGCTGCCGGTCAGGAACCGCGGACGGAAATCTTAGAACAGGGCACCATTAATTACCTAAAACCAGGGGAGAAAATTTCCACAATTGCGCCGGCGGGAACCAGCTCAACGGTGGATCCAATGGTCAAGGCGACGCAGCGTCTGGCGGGAAGCTCGGTCGGCCTGAGCTATGAAGCGGTTTCCCGTGATATGAGCAAATCCAATTACTCCTCTGCTCGTCAGGGCCTTCTGGAGGATCAGAAAACATACAAGCCGCAGCAGAAATACCTGATTGAGCATCTGCTGGACGTGATTTATCCGGAATGGCTGGATTGGGCCGTACTGAGCGGGAAGCTGACGATTCCGGACTATTTCCGGAATCCGGAGCCGTACCGAAAACATGTGTGGATTCCGTCAGGGTGGGATTGGATCGATCCTGTGAAAGAAACCAACGCAAACAGGACGGCGCTGCAGACGAACCAAAAAACGCTGCAAGAGATTTGTGCGGAAAAAGGCAAGGATTGGCGGGACGTGCTGAGGCAGAGGAAACGGGAGCTGGACCTAATGCGGAAGCTGGGGCTTGACAGCGGACTTGATTCTTCAGAGGAAGCACTTCCGGTAGCGGAAAACGAAAAGGATGATGAAGAGGAGGATAACAGCGATGAATAAAAAAATTCCGTTCTATACCCGGGCTGCCGGGGCCAGTGACAGACGGATTATGGCGCAGGCACTGGAATGCCGCGCTTTGGATAACACGAAAAATCAGTATGAAATCTCGTTTTCAAGTGAAACGCCGTATACCCGGTGGGGTGTTCCGGAAATTTTGTCGCATGCGCCAGATGCGGTGGACCTGAGTTGTTTTGACAAGGGAGGAACCGGGGTTCTGCTCTTTAACCACGGCATGGATCCTTCCTATGGCAAGGTTCCAATTGGAAAAATTGTGAAGGCGTGGCTGGATAAGGCGGAGCATAAGTGCCGGGCGGTCATTGAAATAGATGAAGACGACCCGCAATCCGTTCGGCTCAAAGGCAAACTGGATAAGGGAATGCTGACCGGCGTATCCGTCGGGTATACGGTTGGTGCGTGGATGAAGCTGAAGCCGGGACAAAAAAGTGCAGACGGCAGGTTTGTCGGGCCGGCAAACGTCGCGGTCAGCTGGAAAGCATGGGAAATCAGTTTAGCACCGGTTCCCGCCGACCCTACGGTGGGACTCGGAAGAAGTATAGAGGAGGAAAATACAATGGGTGAAGAAAATCAGACTCAGGCGGGAATTGGCGCTTCGGCGGGAAAACCAGCGGCTCCGGCTGCCGGAACGGCGGGGGCAAGATCGCGGGAAGTGCCGGCAACGGTCCCGGCAACTCTGCCGATTGCGGAAAATCCCGCACAGGTGGAACGGCAGCGTTCCGCTGAAATCGTGACTTTGTGCCGCAGTTTTGGCATGGAAGACGCGGCGGAGGGGTATATCCGTTCCGGAACTGCACTTGACGCGGTGCGTGCGCAAATCCTTTCGCAATTGCAGCAGAGAAACGCGCCGGTTCACGCCGGAACAGAAGACGGTTCCGGGGTTGAGGTAACGCGGGACGAGCTGGATAAAGTCCGCTCTGCCGCCGCGGACGGCCTTTTGATGCGCTGTGGTGTGACCGTTGAAAAACCTGTGGACGGCGCAAATGAATTTCGGGGTATGAGTTTGCAGGCGATCGCGGCGGAATGCCTGACAAGAGAAGGTGAGACACGGGCAAATCGGATGAGCCGCGATGAACTGTTCCGCAGGTCGATGACGCCGGACAGTGCATTCGTTTCAATCGCGGACGACGTTGCAAACCGAACAGTCCTGGCGGCTCAGCAAATGGCACCGACCACTTTTCAGTATTGGACCAGCAAGGCGAGTCAGCCGGATTTCCGTGCGACGCACATTTATGAAATCAGCGATGGTGGGAATCTGGAGGAAATTCCTCAGAATGGAGAATTCAAGGAAGCGGAGGTATCGGATAAAGAGGTTGCGGTTCGCCGGTTGATTACGGTCGGGAAAATGGTCAACTTTACGCGACAGCTGTTTATCAATGACGACATTGGGCAGATTACCAGGACGCTGACTGCTCACACGCTGGCTTTTGCGCGTGGAATCAACCAGAGTGTTTATGAAATTCTGAAGGCAAACCCGGCGATGACCGATGGAAATCAGCTGTTCAGCACAACTCATAAAAATCTGGCAACCGGAGCGGTACCGGGAACAAAATCATTTAGTGAAGCGCGTCGCCTGATGCGTCAGCAGACCGATCTGGACGGAAAGACAAAGCTCAACATCGCGCCGGAATTTGTTTTGACGGGATCCTCCACAGAAACGAGCATTGAGGCGCTCTTGGCGTCGCTTGCCGATCCTTCTGCAAATAATTCCGGCGTGGCCAACGTGTTCCGAAACAAAATGCAGATGATTACGGACGCGGAGCTGGATGTGGACAGCGGGGCGCAGCCGTATTTCTTCGCAGCAAACCCGGCTCTGACGCCGACGATTGAGGTTTGCTATCTTAACGGTGCAGAAAGCCCAACGGTGGAGTCAGAAGTCAGTTTTGATCACTTGGGAATCCGTTATCGCATTTACGGGGACCGCGGAATCACGCTTTTGGGGTACAGGGGCCTTGTCAAGAATCCCGGCGTTGCTCAATAGCCGCCGGAGAAATGGAGGAATGAAGAATGGCTAAATATGTGCAGCCTGGGAAAATCATTAATTTTCAGAATACCACCGGCGAAGTGATCTGCTACGGCGATGTGGTTGTTCTTTCTTCCCGCATCGGGGTCGCAGAATGTGCGATCAAAAACGGGGAGACCGGTTCTGTCGGGCTGGAAGGCGTTTATGAAATACCGGCAGAAACAACCGCCGTATTTACAGTGGGGCAGAAACTTTACTGGGACGCGGAGAACCAGAGGGTCACAGCGACGGAAAAGACAGTTTCAGCCGGATTTGCCGCAGAAGCGAAAGATATGGCGGCCGATTCCGTTCTGGTTAAGTTGTAAGGGGAGGAACTGAAATGGTAAAGTTACTGGTTCCTTTCCTTCTGGGTGGCAGAATGATTCCGTCCGGGCGAACTGTCCAGCTTTCAGAGGAAATGGAAGAGAGGTTGGTTGCTGCCGGAAACGCGCGGCGGGAGCCGGCAATGGAAAATCCGGGCTTTGAACAATTAGAAGCTGACAAAATGTCGACAGTTGAGAAAAACAATCTGATTAAAAGAGCAAAGTCATTAAAACTTGATTTGCCGGACAATTTGACGGAGCAGGACGTAAAGGCGGTCGTTGAGGAAGCTGAGAAAAAAACTGCCTCCACACCGGATCTGCATCTCGGCCGGGCTGGAGTGCAGTCAGAATGACGTTACGGGAGCAGCTCGGGGCCGACTTGAATCTGTTCCTCGATCTTGATGAAATGGCGGAAACACACACGCTGACTATTGGCGGTGAAATGAGGGAAATTCCCGCCATCATCGATGGGAATGCAGGGCAGCGGAACAGCTTGAAAGCCCCGGGCGGGGTTTATGACGGCGATTTGCTTTTTTATGCGAGAACAGCCGACCTGAATGGCATGGCGCGCAACGGTTTGATTCAGTGGGACGACATTCCGTACCGGGTCGCCGCAATGGTTGAAGAGAACGGTATGAGTCAGGTAACGCTGGTTGCCGGAATGGATGGATTCTGATGAGTGGGAAAAATGAAATCTACGCGAATACGGAACAGCTGGAAAAAGTAGCGGACCTGCTTCAGGGATTTCCGGAAGAATGGGCTAAAATTATGAACCGCGTCTTGCTGCGGGCGGCGGATACTGTCCGGGTGGAGACCGGAAGGCAGATTCCAAAAGTATACGGCGCACCTCAAAAAGAAATCAAAGCGGCTCTTAACGGAAAAAAACGTAAAGTGAAAACCGTAATGGGCGCAGCCGGAGAGGGAAGTGTGTCTGTTGAAGTGCTTGGCCGGCCGCTTACGATCATGAGGTTCCGGCATACACCGCGTGTTCCGCGTAAGACAGCAAAGGGCAAAAAACGCAGAAAATATACCGCGAAAGCAATGATCACCAAGAGTAACGGAATGCTCAGCGTTGGTCCGGTACTGAGACAGGGAAAGTTAAAATCCGTTTTTTTGATGCCGGTGAAAAAGAATAACGGCAACAGCGGCCGGTATCTGTTTGCATACCGCAGCGGAGAAAAAGAAAATGGAAGGGAAAAACTCCATGTGATTCGGACTCTGTCCATTCCGCAAATGGTGACAAATGAGAACGTTGGTCCGGAAATTGTGAAGAAGGTCAATCAGACGGTCTTAAAACGCCTGACCCAGGAACTTGACTGGGAGTTCGGAAATCTTGGAACGAATCTGAGAGAGGCGAAATGATGTTTGAAATGAATTCTTCGCCACAGACTGCATCCTTGCTGAAGCTGATTCAAAAATGGCTGGAAAATCATATAACGGCGGACCGTCTTCAGCTGAAACAGCCGCGAAAAGATAATGCGATCGGTAGTTACGTTTTATCCCCTCCGGCTGTACATGTCGGTCTCGTTCCGCCAAACGGTATTATTGACCCGACGGCGGGGTTGCGAATTCCGTGTCTTGTGATTGGCGCGGCGGAGTCAGACAGCGATGGGGACGAAACCCGTATTGCCCTGCAGGTAACGGGAATTGTGTACGATCCCGGAACGCAGGATGGAACGGCTTCCCTGAATCCTAATTTTGACGGCTATCTGACACTGATGAATCTTCTTGACCGTGTTCGTCAATGGGTTACGAGAGAGGACGGCGTGGCAGACCTATTCCAGCTTGCGGGGGGCGTAAAGCTAACACCCTACGAGGAACAGCCGTGGCCCTATTGGTACGGATTCCTGACTTTTACGGTTACCGGCGAGCCGTATCCCGTAACAAAATACGCCGATGTATTGAGATAAGGAAGTGAATGAAAATGAGTGATTACAGACACGGGGCCTATGCTGACCAGCAGGCCAGCCGGGACTATACGTCGCCTTCTGCCGCCGGAACCGTACCGGTTTACATCGGGAGGGCTCCTGTCCATCAGTTGGCGGATTATTCCGGAACACAGAATGTGCCGATACGGATTAACTCTTGGCTCGACGCTATGCGTAAAATCGGATACAGCGAAGACTGGGAGGATTACGATCTATGTGAAGCAGTGTACGCACATTTTAGAAATTCTGTCAACAGCATCGGGCCGATCATTGTAATTAACGCAATGAGCCCCGACAATCACAAAAATGAAGAAAAAAAGACTGCAGCGGTCGGCTTTACACGAAAAACCGCTGTCATCAACAACCCAAACGTGATTTTGAAAACAATTAAGATTGCGGATAAAGTTTTTGGAACTGATTTCCGTGCGGAATATGCTGAAGATGGACGCAATGTAATTTTAACGGACCCGATTGGGAGTATGGAAAGCGCGGAGGTTGAGTATTACGAAGCCGATCCATCAGCGGTGAAAGAAACGGACGTTGTCGCGGCAATTAACGCCGGGGTTCCCTTGGTCTACTATACCCTGTCCACTGTGCCGACGATCCTTTGCTCGCCCGGGTGGAGTACTCGCGCGAACGTTCTTGCCGCGCTGATCGGAATGCTGGACCGGATTAACGGGCACTGGAACGCATGGCTGAATGCTGATCTGGACGCATCGCCGGGACAGGCTTCAGAGTCGATTTCCACAAAAATTTCCGCTGCGATTGCCGCTAAAAAAGCACTGGAGGCCAATACCGGCGCTGGAGCAATTCTGTGGCCAATGGCACGAAAATCCGGACGGCTGTTCCATGCAAGTACGCTGAACACGGTAACGATGCAGCGGGTCGATTCTCAGAACGGTGATATTCCGTATGAGACACCGAGCAACAAGCAGATCGACATTGACGGGATGTGCTTCAGCGATGGGACGGCAGTCCAGTTTGACCAGACCGCGGCGAACCTGCTCAACGCCGCAGGTATTGACACGATGACTTATTGGGAAGGCGAATGGCGGATGTGGGGATCGCACACGATGGAATATGTGTACGGAACCACAATGGACGCCAGGGATGTTTTTGACGTCAATGTACGGATGATGCGTTATATCGAGAATAATTTTCAGCGTCAGTATGGGGCGGATGTTGACAAACCGATGACCAGAGGTCGGAAAGATGCAATACTAAATGATTTTCAGGCTTGGATGGACGGTCTGATTCAGGACGGCGCTTTGCTGACGGGAACGATTCTGTTTGAGGAAAGCGAAAACCCTCAGAGTGATCTTGTGGAGGGGAACTTTGTATTTTCAACCGAATTTACAAATCCGATTCCTGGCAAGAGTCTTACAAATAAAGTCCGCTGGAGTGCGAGCGGTCTGAATTCCCTATTTGGAGGTGCTGGCAATGCGTAAATTGATTATCGGTGCTACCGGAGGAATGCGAGTCTTTGCCAACGGGTCAGAGCTTTCCAATGTGACCAGTATTTCATTGCCTGAAATTGAGTATTCAAGTGAAGAAATTTCAGGAGCGGGACTTCTCGGAAGTATTGCAATGCCGACACCGGGACAATTTGGGGCGATGACAACGACGATTTCCATGCGCGCGGCAGGCAAGGACAAAAAATATCTGCTTGACGCTACCGTGAATCTGGAGGTTCGGATGGGTGCGAACTTCAGGGCGAGCGACGGGACGATGTATGTCGCGGGGTCAAGAATCTATGTTCGTGGGAACCCGATTAAAGTTGCGAACGGCAGTGGAGAAATCGGCAAAACAAGAGATGAAAGCGTTGATTATTCGACGACTCGGTACCGCGAGGTCGTCGACGGAGAGGAAACGCTGCTGATTGATCAGATTGCGGGAATTTACCGTGTCGGGGGCAAAAATATGCTCGCCGGGCTTCATTCAGCACTTGGATAACAGGAGGTAAAACATGCAGCAAGCGGAAAAAATGAATGATGTGGCAGGTATGGGGGAACTGGGCGAGGAAAAAACGCTGATTCCGATGGGAGAACTCGGTGCTGATGAGCAGCAGCCGGAGAATTTGCAGGATACGGAACACAGCCTTGTTCTGAAACACCCGATTAAAGTTGGCGGAGAAGCTGTTCGAATGCTGGAATTCGATTTGGACGGACTGACGGCGGCGGATCTGCACTATGCTTCAAAATATCTCAAAAATCTGGGGATCCCGGTCAGCGTTCCGGCATTGGATTACGAGTACCAATTAACGCTGTTTGTCCGAGCTGTGAAGAAAAAAATGGACAACGTGGAATATTCGGACTTAATGCGGCTTTCCGCGTCCGATGCGTCGAAGGCAACCGGACTGGTGCGGGATTTTTTGCTCGACAAGGACCCCGGGCTCAAGGATCTGGGATTCGAAGAATCATCGCGCAGCTGACGGTCGTCACCGCAAACAGTGTGGAATCATTAAAACAGCTGCCGCTGGGGGAACTGCTGCAGCTGTTTGACGATGTTTGCGAAGTGATGGAGCGGATGAGGGCTCCGGAGAATGAGGGTGAGGAACCGTGAAGGGAAAAGAGCTGAAAGCGCTGATTACGCTTGCCGGAAAGGTAGACCCGTCGTTACAGGCGGCTATGCTGAAAGCCTGCAAACAGAGCCGAAAAACATCCGGAATTATCGGTAAGGCGATGAGCGCAATGAACAAGGGAATCCTTGCCGGAGCAGGTAAGATCAGCCCGGCATTTCAGGCTCAACTTGGCAAGATCGAATCAAAAGCATCAAAGGTGTTCAGTGCTGTACGCAAGGGCGCCGGCGGGGTTGGAAAGGGCTTTCGTGTGGCCGGAAAGGTCGCGAAAGGATTTGCAATTGGCGTCGGCGCGGTCGGAGCAGTTTCCCTTGCGGCGCTTGCTCCTCTTGCAAAATCGGGACTGGATTACGCGAGCAGTCTGACAGAAGTGCAGAATGTGGTGGACACAACCTTTGGACAGAGCGCGTCTGTAATCGACAGCTTTGCGAAAACATCGCTGAAATCTTATGGGATTACGACCTTGCAGGCCAAACAGTATAGCTCCACCCTTGGAACAATGTATAAAAGTATGGGCGTTGGGGCTGACCAAACGCTGACGATGTCCAAAAACATGACGGCGCTGGCCGGGGATATGGCGTCGTTCTATAACCTTGACCCGAGCGAGGCATTTGAAAAGATCCGAGCGGGTGTTTCCGGAGAAACGGAACCACTGAAAGAACTGGGAATTAACATGAGCGTTGCAAATTTGCAGGCTTACGCAATGTCAAAGGGAATCAAAACCAATTACAAAGACATGACGCAGGCCCAGCAGGCAACGCTGCGATATAATTACCTGATGCAGGCAACATCAGACGCACAGGGGGATTTTTCAAAGACAGGCGGCAGTTATGCAAATCAGCAGCGGCTGTTTAAGGCAAACTTGCAGCAGGTGGCCGGAACGGTCATGTCAAAGATGATTCCGGCACTGAGCTCTGGAATGCAGCAGCTAAATGGATTTTTGAGTAGTTTGGACACGGATGCACTGGGAAATTTTGTTGGGCAGATTGCAAACATGGTGGTTGCATTCCTGCCGATGGTGATGCAGATTCTTCCTATGCTCGGAAGCTTGCTGAGCATGATCCTTCCGCCGCTCATCAGCATTGGCCAGCAGATTATGCCGATTATCATCAGTGTAATTCAGACGCTGTTGACGGCCCTGCAACCGCTGATTCCTCCGATTATGCAGTTTGTTCAAGCGCTTCTGCCGCCGATTCAGCAGGTGCTGAGCGCTTTAAGTCCTGTGATTATTGCGATGGCGACGGTTTTGGGGGCGGTGCTTGGCCCCGCGTTGGGCTTCATTGTAGGTTTGATACAACAATTGGCGGACCTGATTTCTTCCGTTGCGAAACCGATCGGTGACTTCTTTGGAAAAATCGGATCCTTTCTTGGAATCGGTGGGCAGGCACAGCAGCAGGTGGCAAGCATCGGTTCGGCGGCGACGGTGAAGGCGTATGCGAATGGCGGCCTGGCGAACAGTCCGTCTATCTTTGGTGAGGCAGGTCTTGAAATGGCAATTCCCATCAGGCCTGGCAGCGGGCGCAGCTTAAACCTTCTTGCACAGACGGCGCGGATGCTCGGACTGGGAAAAAACAATCCGGAATCCCCGGAGCCCGCGCACAAGCCGAAGAATTTTTTCAAGGAGAGAACGACCGTAGTCAATTTTAAATATGCGCCGGTCTTTCATGGCAGTGACCATCCGACAGAGCAGGTTCTGCACAATGATGCGCAGAATGTCCGTCGGGTGTTGGACGATTACTTTGGAGACAGGAGGCGGCTGGCATGGGAGTAACGGACGGCTTTCATTATATAACACAGGAGGGCGACACGTTTGACATGCTGGCGCTTGATGCGTATAACGATGAGTTCCGTGCGGGTGAAATTATTCGTGCGAACCCGCAGTATGCTGGGGTTGTGATCTTTAACGCCGGGGTTACGCTGCGGATTCCGTACCTGAAAACCGCGGCGCCGGAAACCCTGCCGCCGTGGAAGAGGTGAAGTCCATGACGCAGATTTTTTATGAAGGAACCGAGATTTCGTCCAATGTGGAGCTGTCCGACCTGAAGGTGACGGACAGCTGCGGGGAACAGGCTGATGGCATTGATGCTGTTTTCGCGAATAGCGAAAACCAATGGAGCGGGTGGAGCCCTCAAAAAAAGGACACGCTGAACATTGTCCATGACGGATACCGGTCTGGGAGCATGTGGATTGACCGGATAAGGCAAGAAACGGGAGCCATTCAACTTGGGGCTGTCAGCATTCCGCCGGGAGGAAAAACAAAGCGAACCAGAGCATGGGAAAAAATATCCCTAATTACAATTGTAACTCAGCTTGCGGCAGCGTATGGGATGACCGCAAAATTTTTGAGCGTTCCGAATTACGCGTATTTACGGGTTGACCAGATGGGACGCGGGGATTTTGGATTTTTGCGGGAGCGTGCGGCCCTGGAAGGCTGCAGCCTGAAAGTTCAGGACAAGGAGCTGTATCTGTTTTCCGACGTTTGGCTGGAAAGCCAATCTGCGGTAGAAAGAATTGATGCGGCTGATTTCTTAGAGTCTCCGCGCTTCAGCAATTCCGCGGGGGGTACATATGGCAGCTGTTCCGTTTCTTGGGGCAAAGTCGGTGCGGTGTATTCCGATGCAGCAGGAGTCGGACCGGAACTGAACGTTACGGAGTACCCTGTTTCAAGTACTGGAGAGGCATCGCGATTCGCTGAAAATTTATTGAGAAACGCAAATAAAAAAGAAGTAACCGGCGATGTCTCTGTTCCGCTGGATACGACCGTTTCGGCGGGGAACGTGGTGGCAATTTCAGGAACGGGACTAAACGATGGGAATTATCTGATTGATGTTGCGCAGCACAGTTTTGCGGAGGAAGTCAGCCGGCTTTCTTTACATCAATGTTTTACGAGGTTTTAGAATGGAAATTTTAGCAAAAGTATCAAGTATAGACGGCGGGAAATACCGGGTCAGCGCAGGGGGCAGCGTGTCGTCGCCAATTTCGCGGTTAAGCAATGCGGTTCGGCTGGAGACAGATGAAGATGGGAAGCTGAAAAAAATACTTCCGCAAGTTGGGAACATCGTGCTTTGCTGGTTTCCCGGAAACGCGCTGACAG
Organism: Oscillospiraceae bacterium; assembly: GCA_022650485.1. Classification (GTDB taxonomy): domain Bacteria; phylum Bacillota; class Clostridia; order Oscillospirales; family Acutalibacteraceae; genus Caproicibacter. The sequence continues at coordinate 119,593 of JALCPP010000005.1, forward strand.
ACGGAATCATTATCGGGATTGAGGAGGAATAGCTGTGATCCTTGGATCTTTCGGTGGAAAATCGTTTATGGTTTCTCCTTCAAAGTTGTATACCCCGAATGATTTGCAAATTTCAGGTGACCTTAATACGTCGACGGAAGAAGCCAGCGGAAAAAAGCCAACAATCACCATTAAAGGTCCGGGGCTGATAAAAATCAGCGCGGAAGTGGTCCTCCTTGCTTCCGCGGGGGTTGATGTCCAGTCGGAGATTGATGAATGGATGGCAATCAAGGATTCTGCGGTTTCTTATCCGTTTTTACTCTGCGGAAAAGCCGTCAGCCTGAATAAATTCCTGCTGACAAGCTGTGCTGCGTCAGATTATGCGATTGTACCGATTAACAACACGCCAACGATGGTAAAAGCGGCGCTGAAACTGGAATGGGAAGAATATCTTCCCCCCGGGGTGAAGAACAGTACGGTGTCAGCAGCAAAAACGAGGAGTTCGGCTCCTGGACTGATGGAGGCAAAAACACCCGCTGCCTATCAGACTCCGCCTGCAGAACAAAAGGCGGAGGCAAAACGCAATAACGTACAAATGGCGAGGATGATGCAATCGTGACAAGTATCAGGTCCGGAGGCCCGATGATCGACTGGACTCTTTCAGGAAAAGACCGGATTGCCCAAAATGTCCGCAATCTGATTAATACCTATTGTTATGAGGTCGCATATCATCGGACGATGGGACTCCCCGGCAGCTTGATTGACAGACCGTCGAACATTCAGCTGGAAGAGGCTCGCGTGAAAGTGCGGCAGATGATTGCAATCTATGAGCCGCGTGCAAAGGTTAAAGATGTTTCCTGCCGCTTGAACAAAACCGGTGAGGCAGTGGTGGAGGTGATTTTGGCATGATTGATTTTGTGACGTTTGATGCACAGAAAGAGCTGGAATCCGCAGTGGAACGGTATGAGAGCCTTACGGGAGAAACGTTGTATCCCGGTGACGAGCATTATATGTTTTTAGCGCAATTGATGATGCCCCTTGCCGCGATTGCGGGGAAAATCAATGAAACCGCCAATCAGAACTTGCTAAAAAATAGTACGGGGACTGTTTTAGACGAGTACGGCAAGGAAAATGACACGGAGAGAATTGCCGCGCAGGCGGCGAGTGTGACGATGAAATTTTCGAATTCTTCTTCTCTTGGCTTTGATGTGACAATCCCTGCGGGGACAAGAGTAACTCCGGACGGACTGCTGATTTTTGTCCTTGATTCCGATGCCGTCATTCCTGCTGGGGAAACTTCAGCTCTGGGAGTGGCCACAGCGGAAAAGGCCGGTGCGGCGTATAACGAATTTCTGCCCGGTCAGATTAACAGCCTGATTGATCCGGTGGAATACGTTGGGTGTGTTGTGAATGTGACAGCCAGCGCCGGGGGTTCGGATGAAGAAAACGATGACAGTTACCGGGAACGGATCCGCCTCAGTCGGGAGGCAATCTCTACGGCGGGGTCGAAAGAATCTTATGAATACTGGGCAAAGACTGCTTCTGCTGATCTTGCCGATGTCAAGGCGGTGAAAACATCGGCGGGAGTCGTAACCATTTACTTGCTGATGGAGAACGCTGAACAGCCCTCTCAAAACATTATGGATGCGGTATTCGCTGCGTGTACTCCCCAAAAACGCCGCCCGCTGACCGATCAGGTGCTGGTGACGGGGGCAGAGACGGTTCCGTATTCGATTGCTCTGACTTATTACATCAGCAAATCGCGATCGACGGAGGAAGCCGGTATAAAAAGCGCCGTTGATAAGGCTGTATCCAATTTTATTTCCCTGCAGAAACGACAGCTCGGCGGAAACTTAAATCCGGATGGACTGCGGGATGCGCTATATGCCGCGGGTGCGTATCGGGTTGACCTGACTGCTCCGGAGTTTATGGCGTTAAGTGACTGGCAGGTCGCGGTTACCGAAGAACCTCCGTCTGTAATTTACGGAGGGTTGCTGTAATGATGGACTTGAGAAATCTGGATCTGCTAAAGCTGCAAAGCCGGTATATGCGACAGGATGAGACGACAAAAGCTCTCTGCGCCGCGCTGACGCCGATTCTGCGTTCTTTGGCAAGAATGATTGATTCCGTGCTGCTGTATTCTCGCATTAATGAGCTTTCCGGCCCGGTACTTGATGCCATTGCCTGGGGGTATCATGTGGATGCCTACGATGCGCTTGCAGACGATGAAGAGAAACGGCACATGATTCAGAACTCTTATCTGATTCACAAATACAAAGGAACGGCTTACGCGGTCCAGAAAGTCGTGGAGGGAGTCTTCGGCGAGGACGGCATTGTCCGTGAATGGTTTGAGTACAATGGAGAACCGTACCATTTTAAAGTTGAAATTTACTGCAATACAAGTGGAGTCAGCAGAGCAGACCAGCTTCGGGCTGTGCAGCTGGTAAATGCAGGGAAAAACTTGCGGTCCGAACTGGATGGATTAAGCCTGATTTTGTCGCAAGGAATGACGGAATGTACGGCTGCGGTTACTAGCTGCGGATCTTTGGTTGAGGTTTACCCTTTGAGGACACCGAACACGGTCAACCTGCGAATTTCATCCGCCGGTGTACAGTCCTCAGTTGTTGAAGTTTATAACCTGGAGGAGGAATAACATGCAATATTACACGATGACAACCGATGCGGGTGATTCTGCAATTGCGAAGGCGATTCAAAGCGGGTCGATGGTCACGTTTGCGAAAATGTCGGTTGGCGATGGCAACGGAACGTATTATGAGCCAGCAAAAACGCAAACCGCTTTACGGAACGAAGTCTGGAGCGGTACCCCAACGGTGCAGCTTGATCAAAGCAAATCTAAACGAGTGACGGCAACCATCGCGATTCCTGCCAGCGCCGGGCCTTTTGTGGTGCGGGAGGCGGGGCTGTTTGATGCGAATGGGGTTTTGCTCGTCGTCGCTAAAGTTCCCCTGATGGAAAAGGTTTCCCCTGAGTCGGGAGCCAGCGATGACTTGAATATGAGAATCTATGTTGAGGTTTCTGACGCAAGCGCGGTCACCGTGATTGTTGACCAGTCACAGATCAATGCGACAAAAAAAGACGTGGATGATGCCAAAGCGGAGATGCAGGCAGAGGTTGATGCTATTTCAGGACAGCTTGACCCGGCAATTGATGCCCGGATAGCGGCCAAAACGGACGTTTCAGGCGGCATTGCGGGATATGACACAGCGAATGCGCATTATGCCGACACCGCCGCCCACATCACTGCCAATGAACGTACCAGTTGGAACGCCAAGCCTGATAAATCCACCATGGCCGCAGCCACTATCCCGGCCTCCGGTTGGACCGGCGATGCTGCACCGTACAGTCAGGCAGTCAGCGTTGACGGCGTAACGGATACATCGGTCAATGAAATCCTGCCAGACAGTGATATTACCGCAGAACAACTGGAATCGCTGCAAGGCGCTAATATTCAGGACGGTGGGCAGGCGGCGGGCAGTATCACACTGCTGGCATACGGAGATAAACCAACCATTGATTTACCAGTCAGGATTATTGTCAGGGGGGATATGTAATGCCATTGATTAACAGATGCGGTGGTGGAGGGGGTTCTTCAACCCCTTCAATTTTTGGGGATGGCAGCGACGGAGATGTAATCATCAGTAGCGATACTACATTGCCCGTTGCAGTGCCCCATCAGTCAATTGTAGAGAAAAATTATAAATCATTAACCATCGAATCAGGTGCAGTATTGAGCTGTGATTCATGGAATACTGGGCTGATTCTTCGTGTCAAGGGTGACTGCACGATTCACGGGACCATAGACCAATCAGGAAAGGCGCCGAAAACGAATCCGAATAATAATTATCCCTATCCTGCGCAATTAGTATGTGGAAACGGAGGAAATGGGGGGAACCTCTGGAGGTACACAGCCACGTCCGGCGGGACTGGAATGTTGGCTAGACCATATGGTGGAGGATACGGTGGTGGAGGTACTGGCGGATATGGCGGCAACAATGGCGGCGACGGTGGTTCAAGCACCGGAATAACAGTTGATGTACCAACTATATTTATCGGAGGACAGCCTAAATCCACGCACGAAGTAGGAAATCCGGGAACATTTGGAGGAGGAGGAAGCGGTGGTGGCACTAGCGAGTATGGTGCTTGCGCGGGCGGAAATTTGGCGGGTGCTGACGGTGGTTCCGATGGCAGTAATGGCTCAGGCGGAGCTGGAGGAGGCGCTGGAAACTACGGTGGTGGCGTTATTATGTTGTATGTCGGTAGAAATCTGAACATTGATGGCAATATTAAATGCAATGGCGGTAACGGCGGAAACGGTGGCGTTATAACAGTAGGTTCTGGCGACAACGGCGCAGGTGGAGGAGGCGCGGGTGGAGGAGCTATTTACATTTGCCATAAGGGGACATATACAAACACAGGGGGTATGCAGGTAAATGGAGGTTCAGGAGGCACTGGAGCGGCCCTCGGCCAAAGTGGTTCTGCAAACGGTTCCGCTGGTGGCATTGGTTCCATCACAGTCTTATCTTATGATGATTTGGAGGTTTAACATATGTCTAAAGAAATGCGCGTTGTAATTTTTCATAATGGTGTCGATTCCAGCAAAACTTATGCTGAGCAGCTTGCTGGACAAATTGACAGCGAAACAACGCTTTTAAATTTCCGCGACCCGCATCCATGTGCGGAGGCTTTGCCGCTGCGGGCTTCTCCCGATGTGGCACTCCTACTTTTTGTGGATTCGTTGGAAGACGTTCAGGCACAAGTTGATGTTCTCCGACAGATTGGGTATATCAGCAAGCAGGATGATGCTCTGACAGTCGTCGATGAACTGATTGACTCGGCGGGAGATAACATTTCGGATGAACTGGCAACAAAGATAGCGAATACGTTCTACAGGGAAGGTGACGTGCAATGACCGGACGGTTAAAAAATCTGACTAAAGTAATTCAACGCCGAATTGCAGCCGGAGAAAAGCAGGATACTGTACTGGCAAATTACCTTTTGACGGATAGCGAAAAGGCGGAAATCATTGCCGAATTGGCGGTAACTACCAGCACGACAGCATGATCACCGGCGAGGATTATTCTCCGGCGGTGTAAAAGGAGGATTGCATAATGCCAACGTGGGTGCTCTGGGTGCAAGCTCTCGGTGTTCCGTCGTTGATGGCAACGTTCGTGATTATTGGAGTCCAGCGCGCGTTAAAAAAGCGAGATGATCAGGAAAAAGAACGCGAAAAGGCTCGGCAGGAGAACAACGTGCTGCTGATTCGGATGGTGGGCGCATCGATTGCACTAGGTGAAGCCACGGCCCATGCCGTACAGCTTGGACACCCAAACGGGGACATGGAATCGGCGCTTTCGTATGCGCAACAGGTCAAGCATGAGCAAAAGGATTTCCTAACGGAACAGGCACAAAAAAATATTGCTTAGGGGGGATTCGAAATGAACGGTATTGATGTATCAAAATATCAGAACCATATTAACTGGTCCAAGGTAGATGCTCATGGGATCGATTTTGCTCTGGTCCGCATTGGTATGGGCAACACAGCAAATCAGGTTGATCCGTATTTCCGCGAAAATGTAGACCAGGCACTTGCGCATGGCCTGCATGTTGGTGGGTATTACTTCGGGTATGCAACATCAATACAGGACGCACAAAAGGAAGCAGATGTCTGCAACCAGCTATTGCAACCATATAAGGGCAAATTGACTTTTCCAATTGCCTATGATTACGAGTACAATTCCGTCGATTATTTCAGGCGCGTTATGGGCCGGGACCCGACAAATGCAGAAATTGATTCGTTTGCCTGTGCATTTTTAGATAGGATGAAATCATACGGCTGGTTTGTGAATCTCTACACGAATATTGATTTTATCAGGTCCGGAAAATTCAAAACGGCAATCAAAAAATACGATATATGGCTGGCCGATTATTCGGGTGCCCCAGATTATCCGTGTTATATCCAGCAGACCGGCAGCACCGGGCATATTCCAGGCATTAATGGCAATGTGGATATTGATGTTTCATTCCGTGATTACCCAACCATGATTCGTGCGGGCGGGTACAATGGCTATCTAAAATCCGCGCGTACCGCGGTCCAGATCGACACGACGCAGAACATCGCGTTCAAGACTGGCGAAATGTACACGGTCAAAACGACCTCCGGACAGATGCCGGAATTGTACGCGGGCACGGACAATGTCGTAATCGTCAAACACTGCAGGCGGGAAATGTCTTATGATTATTGGCATCTGATTTTCACTGGCAAACCAGGAACGGCAGCGGGAATCTTTACACGGCTGCCCGGGGAAGCACCGGTAAAGCGCTTTGTAGCATCGGTGGCCTAAAATAACGGCTGGACAAAGGCCAGCAGAAAGAAGAATACAGATGAACTGGAAAAAGAAATTGACTTCTCGGAAACTTTGGGCAGCGGTTGCATCATTCGTGACACTGCTTGTGGTGGCGCTAGGCGGGGGTCAAGAACAGGCAACGCAGGTTACAGCAATTATCATGGCAGGAGCGACGGTTGTCGCTTACATTGTTGGCGAGGGCCTTGTGGATGCGGCGGCGTCCGACGGTAAGAATTCAAAATGATTCTAAAAAACGGTGGAAGATAATTTTGTTTCCCGCTGGCCTTATTAGGTTGGCGGGAGTTTTATTTTTATTTCTAGTGTTTCAACATCCCACTGAATTGCGTACATACCCAGATCCTGTGTTCCTTTTACCACAGCGTTGTTATAATCGCCGTAAGGGGGTCGGAAGAGGAGAGGGCTGACCCCGGTGATTGCCTTGATTTTATCGTTGCAGGAAGAGATTTGCTGTTTTATATCATTTTCCGATAGTTTTGGCATATGGGGGTGTGTATTGGAATGATTGCAGACTTCATGCCCTGCAGCGGCCAGCGCTTTGACGGAATCAGGGTATTTGTCAACCCATGCGCCCACGACAAAGAAAGTCGTTTTTACATTGTATTCCTTTAAAATATCAATCAGTGTCTGGGTTTGTTCATTTCCCCAAGCCGCATCGAAGGAGATGGCAATTTTCTTTTCTTCCGTTTTTACATTATAAATTGGAAGCAGGCGTTTGCTGGCGGAGGCCTGGACGGCCTGAACTCCGCGCACGCCCACGGCGGCCGCCAGCACGAGTGCCAGGACAGAAAACAGGACGGCCAGCAGCCGCTTTCGGGTTACGGTAAAGACACGCATCATCTATTTCCCCTTTCTGTTTCAAATATATGCGAAAGAGGGTGACATAAAACTGGATTCTCGAAAAACAAAAATAAACCCGGTACCCTATCATAGACGGATACCGAGCTTTTTTGTATGAATGCTGCGTTGGAAAGCGAATCTATTACGCAGTAAAAATATCTGTATGATTGAGAATCGGTTCAGTGGTACTTGGCGGATGCAATCTTTCGATCAGAATACCAGATTCCAGATGATTACTCCGACTGCCCAGAGTGTTACAAGTAAAATCGGTGCCGCCTTATGCCGTATCATAATGGCGATATATTCCCGGATAAATGCGTTGGGCCAATAATAAAAAGCGGTTTTGCAGCCGATTCCATCCGCTTTCAAACCAATTTTGCGCGCGTAAGTTCCGGCACGGAAAACATGGTAATCATTCGTTACAAAAATACAGCGATAGGATTTCATTAAACCATCCATGATTTTTTTAGAAAATCGGAGGTTTTCCATTGTGGTTTTCGATTGATTTTCCAGAATGATACTTTCGGTCGGAATCGCATGGCTTAGAAGATAATCTTTCATCGCCTGCGCTTCCGAGATGGTTTCGTCTTTCCCCTGTCCGCCGGAAACAATGATTTTCGCTTTTTTGCCGGACAGTTTATAAATCTGGATTCCTTTCTCCAGCCTTCGCGCCAGCAGGGGAGAAACGCGGCGGCCTTCCAGCAGTCCGGCTCCGTGGACGATGACAAAATCACAGCTCCGGTTTTTCGGTACAATTTGATAAAACAAAGAATACAGAAATAAAGCCGCAAAAGTAAATAGAATGTAGATGGCTGCCATGACGATCAGCACCAGTATTTCACGGATGACGGTTGGAATGTGACCTGTGAACATAAACCAGGCGGCAAGGAAGAATCCCCATACTCCGATTCCAAATGCAATGGACAAAATATGTGCTGCAGAAAACCCCTCTTTTCGGATAGAGGTGATGCCTGCCGCAATAAAAACAAAAGAAACAAGGAAAATGCTTAAGGGAAGCAGTACGAATAGAAACAGTAAAATGAAAAGGCCTAGGGCTGATTCTCTTGCTGAATAAGAAATTGCTTCCAATAAAAACAGGAGGGAAAAGGCGAAATAAACCGCATTGCGAAACAACCGCCTTTCTTTTGCAAAAGAAATACCGAACAGACAGCCGAAAGCCAGAAAAAATATCCATAATATCATGTCTATATGCTCCGTTCCCATTAACACGTTTCCGCGAAGTTTACTTGTTCCTTCTTTATTGTACGCAATTTATCTTCCTTTTTTAAATCTTTAGAGAATCCTGATAAAAAATTGAAATTATGTGTGGATTTGCGGGCCGGAACTCAAAAATGCAGGCTGTCTTTTAACAAAGTTTCGCGGCATTTTGTGCGAAAATCCGGAAGAGTGTGTTGACAAATCAAATAATTGGGATATAATAACAAATAAGGATTTTTCCTGTTATATGACAAGGCCTTGCATGTACGGTTGATAAATCCGCTTCGCCGGCATCAAACAGAATCCGTTTGATGAGGAAATTCTTGAAACGTAGTAAAATTAAATATCTTTTTATTTTAAAGGGGAGCTCATGTTATGAGCTGAGAAAGGGCTGTTAAGCACCTGACTCTTATAACTTGATCGGAGTAATATCCGCGTAGGGATTAAAATGTTGAAAGTACATCTGTCTCTGCAGGTGTACTTTTTATTTTATTTGTAAAGGATGACATCAATGAATTTGGAAGATACAAAAATTTCGGAAGCGATTATCAATACCTACAAAAACAAGTTGGAAGATGTTCTGCATTCGGATGTGATTATTGTGGGAGGGGGTCCCTCTGGCCTGGTCGCCGCGGGATGTCTTGCGAAAGCCGGTGTCAAAACGACGTTGTTAGACCGTAAACTGAGTATTGGCGGCGGTATGTGGGGCGGCGGTATGATGATGAACCAAATCGTCATTCAAGAAAGCGCCAGGCATATTTTTGATGAACTTCACATCAGGTATCAGGAATATGATAAAAATTATTATACGGCAGATTCTATTGAGTGTGTTTCCGCACTTACCTTGAATGCCGTCCGGTCCGGGGCTCGAATCCTGAATTTGATTTCCGTAGAAGATATTATCGTAAAAGAAAAATGCATTAAAGGTCTGGTGATCAACTGGTCAACGGCAGAAATGTCAAAGCTACCCATTGATCCTCTTATGATTGAGTCAAAGTATATTCTGGATGCCACCGGACATGATGCGTCTGTGGTCAGCAAGCTGGTCCACCGGTTGGGAAATATCCTAAGCACTCCAGACGGAAGCCCGGAGGGCGAAAAGCCGATGTGGGCGGAACGCGGGGAAGAACAGGTAGTTGAAAATACTCGTGAAGCTTATCCTGGGCTTTATGTATGCGGTATGGCCGCAAACGCAACTTTCGGCGGCCAGAGAATGGGGCCGATTTTCGGCGGCATGTTGCTTTCCGGGAAGAAAACTGCACGGGAAATAATCAAACAAATTCGAGCATAAGAAAATACGCAAATCCCCGTAGCTGCTTTTTTGACCTCCTTGATATTGACATAGAGACAAGAAAGATCCGTCGTTTTAAAATGACGGATCTTTTTGAGTGAGGCGGTAATAAATGAGGTGCCTCTATTTTTAATAAAAGAATTTTAACTTTCGCATGTGGTTATGCGCATAATCTTCGATACGATTGGCATATGTTCTGTTCATGCTTTCAAAAATTTATAGAGCACTTTATGCCTTAGCTTGATTCATTTTCTTGAAAACACCAATTCTGTTATTTTTACTCCGCAACAATGGAGAAAGAAGTGTAATAAGTACTGGAGAATATCTTTTTACAGTATTTGTTAAATTGTGATCTGCAAGCATTTGATATTCTCTGCAAGTATTCGTAAAATCCTCTGTATGTTTGATTCCATAACGAAATACCGCACCAGTTTGCTGAATCGTTGGATGTATTGTTTGTTTATCAACCATCCATTTGCTCATCAATTCACACAATGCTGTCACATCCTTGAATCCTTCTGCCATGTTATGAAAGAGCTGCTTAATTTCCTGCTCGGAAAGATACATCAAAAGCCCCTCGGCAATGACCAATACATTTTCCTTACGCTTTATTTGCTCTATCCATTGAAAATCCAAAACAGATGATGCAATATTATGAACACGTTTATGACGATCAATAACCTGATTCCTGATTTCCATTACTGCTGGGAATTCAATATTATACCATTCAATTTTACCATTATCCACTCTTGAAAATCTATCATCAAGTCCACAACCAAGATTTACGACGGTACAATGAGGATTTTTCGTTATGAATTGACTCGCAAGATGATCTAATATAATTGTTCTTGCACAGACACCCCAGATATTCATTTTTTGATTACATTTTTGAAAATCATAATCCAATGTATCAACTATTTTAACAGCCATTCTATCATAAAACGCCGGATTCTTTCTTTTGCTTTCAACAGTTCTGGCAAATACCGGTGTCAACATGGTTTCATTTACCCCTATCAGTTTAATTTTTTTCTTCATTTGATTGTCACCTTTTTATACTTTCTATTCATTCTACCATGCTATACAGAACAAAAAAAGATCTATCTTCCGTAGTGGAAGATAGATCTTTTGGTGCGAGAGGCGGGACTTGAACCCGCATGAACGTTTAATGGTTCACAAGAACCTGAATCTTGCGCGTCTGCCAATTTCGCCACTCTCGCGAATCAGCTTGTCTATCATATCATGTTGATTTACACTTGTCAACCTTTTCCCGCACATTTTTATAAATTTTGCGAAAAATATCGGACTTTCAAACAACGGGAGGTATGCTGTATAAAAAAGCAGCATACCCGCAAAGGGGGTGCAACCCCAGCTTTCCCCAGACTTTTCAACGCTGCTTTTGTTTCAAACGCTTTCTGTAAGGATCAAATCTTGTACCAATCAGCAGCACGACTGCAAATAGGATGCAGTAATAAAGGACGGAGATTCCATGAGCGAAGCAGGCTGCGATCATCATAAAAATGCAGCCGCATATGGCCAGTATCGGCATGAGGAACCGTTTCAAGCCGTTTAAATCTTTTTCCTTGACCATCAGCATGATAAAAATGGGAATATAGCCGGCGTAAAGTGTAACGATGGGCAATTCGGAAGTATCGAAACAAAAAGCACCGAACCAGGGATGTTCCGCAAGCATTGCCCCGTAAAAATACAGCAGCCAAACACCGCAGAACAAAAGTCCTAAAATGGAGGAGTTACAAGGCATGTCTGTAGCCGAATCGATCTGGCGAAATACTTTGGGCGCAGGGCCGCAGCCGCGCGCTGCCAGTGCGTACACACCTCTGGTACAGCCGAGCATCAGACCGTTGAGTGTCCCCATGCAGGAAATAATGACAAAAAGAAACACCAGAGAACCGCCGATGGGTCCAAATATATTTTGAAATGCCAGTTTCGCACCGGCCTGTCCATTGTCCATCAGTACTTCGGTCGGAACCACTCCGGCAAGGCCGATATAATAGAATACATAAACCGCGACAACAATCAGCGAGCCCCAGATAAGCGCCCTGGGAAGATTTTTCTTGGAATTTTTTAATTCCGCATTGATGGAAGTGGCGATGATCCAGCCTTCATAGGCAAACGCAACCGACACAACAGAAGCGAAAAGACCGCCTCCTGCACTGGAACCGAAGGGTGCGGTATGTGTGAAGTTTTGAATGGTCAGACCGTTGGTTAACCCAATGATCGTACCGGCAACTGCCATGAGGAGCAGCGGAATTAATTTGATGATGGTAGTTGCAACCTGAAATTTACCTGCAAGAATGGGGGATAGGGCATTTACGGCGTAACTGGCGATCAGATAAAAACAAGAGATTGTCATGCACGCCCCACCGGTGATGTTCCATCCAAGCAGTACGCAGGTATAGCGTGCGCAAACCCAGGTTAGCACAGAAGTCATGGTAGGGGTATAAATGGTTGCGATAAACCAGCCAACATAGTAACTGTACCTTTTTCCAACTGTCATTTCCGCATAATCAACAACTCCGTTGACTTTTTCGTATTTGGTCGCCATGGTTGCAAACGTGTAAGAACAGACGATCATAATCAGGCCCACGATCAGCCAGGCGGCAATTCCCATCGGCATATTTCCGCCGGTTGCTTTCAATACCGCTTCCGCTTTAAAAAAGACACCGCTCCCTATGACGATGCCGACAACCATGGCGATGGCGGTAAATAAACCATATTTCTTTTTTAGACCGCTTTCCATGCAGTTGGTTCCTCCCCCAATTTTCCTAATTTGTTGTACGAACAGCCCAAAGCGCAAAGTTCAAACTCTTTTAGTATAACAAGTGCAAGAGTGAAAAACAATGAAAATACTTGTATTTAAACATTTTTTATGCGAATTAAAAAATCGGCCTGCCTTTTAAGATGTGGATAAAGTGATTTATTCAGGAAGAATAGGGAAAGTGAAGATTAATTTTCCTGTATATCTTATTTTTAACATTATTTTTTATACACATATGGAAGAAAAAATACTATAATTCTCCAAAATAATTAATTTTAAGCAATTTTCTTTTCTGTTATTTCCTGCCTCTTTTTGGCTTATAAAATGGTGCTACTGACCTTAATTACCAAAAATTCTGGTTGGATATTAACAGCAGAAAGGGAATGGACAGTGAGAAAGCAGTATCGCATTTTAAGCATGTTTCTTGCACTTGTGCTGACGGCTTCCGTTTTTACCGGCAGTTTGGCATTTGCGGAAGAAACCAGTACATCGGTTATTACACTCAACGATTTTGATTCGGCAACAACCGTTGAAAAAAGCAGCAGAACGAATTATGAAATTGAGATTGACCATCCTGAAGTAAAATTGCAGGCGGAATCCAGTGATGAAACCGTTTTAAAGACCAAACTTGTAGAGGACGCAGAGAGCCCTGAATATTATACCCTTTGTTTGGAAGCCTACGGAGAAGGGAAAGCGGTTGTAACCCTGACCGCTTCAGATGGAGCAACCGTATCCAAAGCCATTACGGTTGAGGATACCGGGTATGAATGGAATTATACCGCCGAAGCCGATCAGACGGAAGACTTTAATATTCCTTCCGGAAACAGCCGCTACATAAAGGTTCACTACGAAAATTTAAGTGCGGAGTCTTATACACAGCCGACTTTGACTTCAGATCATCCGGATATTATTGCCGCGACGTTGGTGGACAATGAGGGTGACGACTATTTTTACCGTGTTGATGCAGTGGGAAGCAATGGTCAGACCGCGGCGCTTTCCATCGGAAGTTCTGACTGTGTGGTCGAGAACAGGCTCTGCACTGTTACCATTGCGGAAAATTCAGACCTCAGCATCGATACGAAATCGACTTATGTTTGCAGCCTTTTCGATACCTATCATTTTGTGGTTCATACAAATTCAAAGATTGCTCCTGAAGTATCGGCTTCCAATGAGAATCTTTCCGTTTCTTCGGTTGGAATGGTTGACGGCGGATATGAATATGTCATGGAAGCAGAACACGAGGGAGACTCTTTGGTGCAGGCAAAATTAGATGGACAAACAGCTGCTTTTGCCGTTTCCGTCCGTTTTGCCGACCAGCCGTCCGTTGTGTTTGACGCACCTGAAGCGGTTTCGGTTCCGCGCGGACAATCCTATACCTATCATTTCTCTATTATGGGTGGAGGAACCCCTTCTTTTACTCCGGATCAGACCGGGGCATTTACCGTCAATTCGGTTTGCAAGAACGGGATTCGTTATGATTGTACGATCGCGGCCACGGGAGATGTGGGTCAAAGTGCATCTCTTCTGGTTTCTTTCCCGGACAGCGGTGAGGACAGCTATACGGTAAATGTGGGAAAAGTTACGGTTGCGGAACAGACCGGTACGGTTTTGAAATCGGATACCAATGATGATTTCTCCCTCGCCAAAGGGTCCAGCTATCAGTTTAAAATTACGGGTGCCAACAACTTTTATGCCGGTTCTTCCGGGGCGTTCACTGTGTCTAAAGTCACAACTTCCGGCAGTGATACCTATTACCGGATTACGGCGACTGGCAAGGTTGGCGCGGCGGCCGGATTCTATATGTCTGCACCGGGCTGTGTGCCGCTGAAAGTGTGTGCGGTTACGGTGGCGCCTGTGCAGATTACATCAGACACCAATGATGATTTTGAGCTTTCCACAGGGAAAAGCTATCAGTTTAAACTGACCGCTCCGGGTGCAAAGTCAATCCAGTTCAATGCGGGTTCTGCAGGCGTTGTACAGCCGGTTTTGGTCAAGCATACGGGAAATGACTTTTATTACAAGATTACTGCGGTCGGAGCACCGGGCCGGCAGACCGGAATTTATGCTTCGGTGCCTGGGCAAAATGCTGTGAAGCTCTGCGTTGTAACAGTTAAAGAAGTAAAAGTTGTATCTGACACCAACAGTGATTTCAGTCTTGCTGCGGGTGCCTCTTACCAATTCAAGGTGACCGCTCCGGGCGCATCTTCTGTCAACTTTACGGCGGGTTCTCAGGGCGTCGTTCATACCTGCTTTGTTGCGCGGAACGGGGACGATTTCTTCTTTAAGGTTACGGGCAGGGGAACACACGGTCAGCAGACGGGCATCTATGTTTCGGTGCCGAATCAGGCGGCCACAAAGGTCTGTGTCATTACTATAAAATAATGAGGGCCATTTCAGGCCGTTTCTCTGCGCTTTGCAGAGGAGCGGCCTTTTCTTGTTATTTTTCAATTGTCTGGCATATCTCTTTCAGGTGTTACAAAGAATAAAATTTAATTCTTGTTAAAATACTGAAACAATGCTAAAATCAAATAAAATTTATTTTATTTAATTAACAGCCGAAAGGGAACAGGAATGAGATCAGTGTTTTTAAAAAAATTTCCCTATGCAAATCTGCCAAGAGAGATGTACATTTTGTTTGCGGCGCGGGTTATTTCCTGTATTGGTGGATTTATTCAGCCGCTTTTGACTCTGATCTTAACGCAGAAGCTGGGCTTTTCCCCCGCCAGGGCAGGCGGATTTTCTGCGTTTTTAATTTTGACGCAGGCGCCTTCTGTCATTCTGGGCGGGAAGCTGGCGGACTGGATCGGCCGAAAAAAAGTTCTGGTATTCTGCCAAACGTTCGGTTCTTTCTTTTATTTACTTTGCGGTCTGTTTCCACAGCCTTCCCTGATGATTCCGTGCATTACACTTGCGGCGGATCTTTACACGGCGGCTATGCCGGCTTATGATGCGATGACGGCTGACCTTTCATCCCCACAAAAACGGCAGGCATCGTTTTCACTGATTTATCTGGGAATCAATATTGGATATATGGTCAGCCCTGTTTTGGCGGGACTTCTGTTTCAATCCCATCTTCAGTTAATGTTTTTGCTTGACGGAGGAACAACGCTGATTTCCACTTTGCTTCTTGCGGTATTGGTCCGCGAGGGCAAGTGGAGAGAGAATGCGGAATTCCCAAATTCAGTGAGGGCAGAAGACAGAATTTCGGTGTTTCGCTTGCTGCGGCTTCTTCCCGTCCTTTTAATGGTAGTCCTTTTTAATTTTTCCTACTGTTTTACATACTCACAGTGGAGCTTTCTTTTGCCGCTTCAGCTTGGAACTCTTTATGGGGGAAAAGGGGCGGTTCATTACAGTATGGTGACGGCGCTGAATGCCTTGATTGTCGTGCTGTTTACCCCTATCCTGACTGGACTGACCCGTCACTGCCGCCCGCTTCGGGTAATGGCGTTCAGCGGTGCGGTGTTCGGCATTTCCTATATGATGTTTGCTTTTTCAAACTCCATGCTCATGTTTATGCTGACCGGCGCAGTTTTTACGTTTGGGGAAATTCTGAACAGTATTCATATGAGGCCGTTTGTGGCAAACCATACGCCGCCGCGGTATCTGGGCAGAGTCAACTCATTTGTCATGTTCGTTCAGGGAAGCGGCAATGCACTGGGGCCGCTGTCTGCAGGGTGGATGGTAGGGCCGGTGGGGTATTTGTTCACGTGGCTGTTTCAGGCGGCGTTCGTGCTGCTGGGTGCTTTCGGAATTCTGGCTATGGATGGCAGAGAGAAACGGCAGGAGCACACCGAGGCTTTTCCCGTTCCGATCCAGAAAAGTGCCGATTCATAATTCTTCGAGCGGCAGACTGGTTGATGTATCCCACAAAGGGAGCTGGAAAATTTCAAAATTACGACACGAAAGCTGCCGCTTTTTTTATGGTTTATGAAATGCAACAGACAAAATAGCTCTTGACAAACAAAGCATACCATGTTATAAACTTAGATAAACAAACTAATTAAATGATTGGGAGAGGAAACGTTTATGCTGGATTCGTTTGAAAAAGAACTCAACGATATCCTGGTGGATACGTTCCGTTCCATCCTCAAGGTGGAAGAAGATACGCTCAAAAGCACAAAGATTGATCTTTCTATCAGTGAACTGCATCTTTTAGAAGCCGCAGGAAAAGACCGGGAACATGGCAGAACTATCAGCGAGCTTGCACAAGAGCTGAATATTACACTGCCTTCCGTCACCGTTGCAATCAATAAGCTCTTGAAAAAAGGGTACGTTAAAAAGGAAAAAAGCGGGGAAGATGCCCGCATGGTTTATGTTGTGCTGACAAGGCAGGGCAGTAAAGTCGACCATGCACACCGCTATTTTCACCGGCAGATGGTACGCCAGGTCAGCTCGGAATTTTCTGAGGATGAGAAGAAAATACTGGCGAAAGGGATATCCAAGCTGGATGCGTTCTTTAAAGAGAAGAGCGCGGAAATGGAGCGATAAATGGCTTTTACAATATTGGGAACCGGCAGCTGCCTGCCGGAACTGGCTGTCGGCAATTATGAATTCACAAAGTTTGTAGAAACGAGCGACCAGTGGATTACAACGCGCACAGGAATCCACAGAAGGCATTTCGTAAAAGGGGAAAGCCTGCAAAGCATTGCGGTGAAAGCCGCACAGAATGCTTTGGAAGATGCGGATGCCGCCGCGAATGAACTGGATCTGATTTTGTGCGCAACAGTGCAGGGGGAAGATATTTCACCGGCTCTTGCCTGTTCCGTGCAGAAAGAACTTGGTGCGGTCTGTCCCGCATTTGACTTGAACGCGGGGTGCACGGGTTTTCTGTATGCGCTTAACACGGCGGCCGCGTATTTTCGTTCCGGGATGGTTCGCCGTGTTCTGATTGTCTGCGCGGAACAGCTTTCGCGTTTTATCGACTGGGAGGATCGCAGTACCTGCGTACTGTTTGGCGATGGCGCGGGTGCAGTCGTTTTGTCCCAGGGGAACGACCTTCTCAGCACGCGTATTGCTGCTGATGGGCAGAGGGAAAACCTGAATATTACAGGGGAAGGCATTTCAGGGCCGTTCTGGGAATCAAAGAGACAAAAACGCTGCATCTGCATGAACGGGCGTGAAATCTTTAAATTTGCCGTAACGACGGTTCAGCATGAAATCACAGCAGCTGCCAAAGACGCCGGCCTTTCGGTGGATGACGTGGACTGCTTTCTGCTTCATCAGGCGAACGGCCGCATCATTGAGTCAGCACGGGTTCGGCTGCATCAGCCGGAAGAAAAATTTCCGGTTAATTATGCGGAGTGCGGCAATACTTCTTCCGCCAGTATTCCGATTCTGCTTGACGACTTGAACCGGAATCGGCGCTTAAAAAAAGGAGACATTCTGCTGCTCTGTGCGTTTGGCGCGGGTTTAACCTGGGGTTCCTGCGTGATTCGCTGGAATAAAGATTGAAATTATTATTATAATGGAGGAAATTCACATGGTATTTGAAAAAGTAGCAAAAATTTTGGCGGAGTACAAAGAGGTAGACGTGTCTGCCATTCATCCGGAAAGCACACTGGAAGAGCTTGGCCTCGATTCACTCGATACGGTCGATCTGATTATGCAGTTTGAGGATGAGTTCGGTGTTTCGCTCGAAATGGATGAAAAGATGAAAACTGTTGGTGACCTTGCAAAATTAATTCAGGAAAGTAAGAGATAACGCTATGATACACACACCGCTTTGTGACCTTTTAGGAATCCGGTACCCTATTCTTCAGGGCGGCATGGCATGGATTGCGGACGCTTCTCTGGCTTCCGCGGTATCTAACGCCGGCGGCCTGGGAATCATTTCCGCAATGAATGCCAGCGACGAATGGCTCAGAACGGAAATTAAAAAAGCCAGGACCATGACGGACTGCCCGTTCGGCGTAAATATTATGCTGAAAAGCCCGTTTGCGGCGCAGGTTGCCCGCGTTGTGGCGGAGGAACGAATTCCCGTTGTGACGACGGGGGCAGGGGACCCGTCCCGCTATATGGAAGGGTGGAACAAAGCGGGAATCCGGGTTCTGCCGGTCGTTGCCTCCACTGCCGTTGCGCGCCATGTGGAACGTGCCGGTGCGGCTGCGGTGATCGCGGAAGGAGGGGAGTCCGGTGGTCATGTCGGCGACCTTACCACCATGGTGCTGGTCCCTCAGGTCTGCGATTGCGTTGAAATCCCAGTCATTGCTGCAGGGGGGATCGCCGACGGCCGCGCCATTGCGGCGTCCATGATGCTGGGTGCGGTCGGGGTGCAGTCCGGCACCCGCTTTTTGGTAGCAAAGGAATGCACGGTTCATCAGAATTATAAAAAACGTATTTTAAAGGCAAAAGATATCGGTACGGTCACGACGGGAAAACGTCTTGGGCATCCGGTTCGCTGCCTGAAAAATGCTTTTTCCAGAGAATTCTTGTCCAAGGAATATGATCCGGCGGTCGATTTGGAAGAGTTGGAAACCCTCGGCGTCGGCGCGCTGCGGCTTGCCGCCCGTGAGGGGGATGAGCAACAAGGCTGCTTTATGGCAGGGCAGTCTGCGGCTTTGGTCAAAAAGGAACAGACGGCGGAAGAGATCATTACCGAAATGTTTACAGAAGCGGAAACTGTTTTGCGCGGAGGGAACAAATGGGTCAGATAGCAATTGTCTTTGCCGGTCAGGGTGCGCAGCATCCGGGTATGGGCAAAGAACTGTATGATGTTTCGCCGGCGGCTCGTTCTGTTTTTGAGATGGCGGAACGCATTCGGCCTGGAACGCTGCGCCAGTGCTTTGAGGGGACGAAGCGTGAGCTTTCCCAAACGGTTAACACGCAGCCCTGTGTGTTTGCGGTCGATTTGGCCTGCGCCGAAGCGCTTCGGGAGGCCGGAGTGGACGCGCGCGGCGCGGCGGGATTTTCGCTGGGTGAAATTGCGGCGCTTGCGTTTACGGGAATCCTGTCCGCGCAGGATGCCTTCCGTCTGGTCTGCAGGCGCGCGGAACTGATGGAGCGGTGTTCCCATCAAAAGGCTGGAGCAATGGCGGCAATTCTTGGTTTGCAGACACAGCAGGCGGAGCAGATTTGCAGACAGGCCGGTGTTTGGCCGGTCAATTACAATTGCCCGGGTCAGGTTGTGGCCGCAGGGGAAACAGAATCCATTGCCTCGCTCCGTGCGCTGGCTGCAAAGGAAGGCGGACGGGCGGTTCGGCTTGCTGTTTCCGGTGCGTTTCATTCGCCGCTGATGCAGGAGGCCTCGGATGGGCTTGCAAAAGAGCTGAATCGCTATGTACTGGCTCTGCCAGCTCTGCCGCTTTATTCAAACGTGACTGCACAGCCCTATGGAACCGACGCGGCCGATTTCATTGCGCGTCAGGTGATCAGTCCGGTACTCTGGCAGAAAACCATAGAAAATATGATGAAGGACGGGTTCGATACGTTTGTGGAAGTCGGTCCAGGCACCACATTGTCCGGGCTGATTCGAAGAATTTCGCAAAAAGTGAATGTCTTGCATATAGAGGACCCGGCAGGTCTTGCCGACGCGGTCCGGCCGATAGAGGAGGAAAATCATGCTCAAGGGTAAAACGGCGGTAATCACGGGTGCTGCCCGCGGAATTGGACGGGAAATCGCGTTTCGTTTTGCAGAACAAGGGGCAGACGTTGCCGCTATTTATTCCGGAAGCCGGGATGCCGCGGAAGAACTCTGTGAGAAAATCCGCGCGCTGGGCAGAAAAGCCTCTTCCTACCGGTGTGATGTTTCCAATCCGGATGATGTAAAGGAAACGATTGTAAGAATTCGATCTGATTTCGATGGAATCGACATTTTGGTTAACAATGCCGGAATTACCAAGGATCTGCTGATTCCCCAAATGAAAGAGGAAGATTTTGACCGCGTGCTGAATGTGAATTTAAAGGGCGCGTTTCATATGATTCGCCAAACCTATATGATTTTTGCACGGAAACGTGCGGGCAGGATTATTAATATTTCATCCGTTTCCGGCTTGATCGGGGGAGCGGGCCAGGCAAATTATTCTGCCGCCAAGGCTGGGTTGATCGGGCTGACAAAATCGGTTGCCCGGGAGCTTGCGGGCCGTAATGTGACCTGCAACGCGATTGCCCCCGGCTTGATTGATACGTCGATGACCCGCGAAATGAATCAGCAGGCGAAAGAACACATTCTGGAAACCATTCCCATGAAGCGGATCGGTCAGGCGGGCGATGTTGCAAATCTTGCACTTTTCCTTGCATCGGACCTTTCAGGGTATATTACCGGAGAGGTAATTCGGGTTGACGGCGGCCTCTGTATGTGAGGGGATCGCGAAAGGAGCATGTATGGCGGACTGGACGGGAACCGATTTTCATATTGGTGAGCTGAAGATACAGGCACCTGTGGTGCAGGGCGGAATGGGAATTGGAATTTCCATGAGCGGCCTTGCTTCTGCAGTGGCAAAGGAAGGCGGCATCGGAGTCATTTCGGCGGCCGGTGTCGGGGTGCTGTCCGGCGGAAGCGGAGCATTATCACAAGACCGCGCCGCGCTTCGTGTGGAAATTGCGAAGGCGCGTGCCAAGACCGATGGGGTGATCGGCGTGAATATTATGTCAGCGCTGACCAACTTTGAAGAGATGGCGCGTACGGCAATGGAAGAAAAAATCGACATCATTTTTGCCGGTGCCGGTTTGCCGCTGCGCCTTCCGGAGTTTCGACCGCAGGGATGCCGCACCAAGCTGGTGCCGATTGTATCTTCCGCGCGGGCGGCAGACCAGATCGCCAGGTGGTGGTTCAAGCGGTACCGGTGCATTCCGGACGCTTTTGTGGTGGAAGGCCCGAAAGCGGGCGGGCACCTCGGTTTTCATCCGGAGCAGATCGATGACCCGGATTACCGGCTTGAACGGATTATTCCGGAAGTCGTTGCGGCGGTGCGTCCCCATGAAAAGACGGCAGGGCGGAAAATTCCGGTGATTGCCGCCGGTGGCATTTTTACCGGGCAGGATATTTTTCGCTTTCTGCGTTTGGGCGCGTCGGCGGTGCAGATGGCGACGCGGTTTGTGGTCACAGAGGAATGCGATGCCGATATCAGGTTTAAACAGGCCTTTGTCAACTGCCGTGAAGAAGACATTGAAATGATTAAAAGTCCGGTTGGAATGCCGGGCAGAGCCATTAAAAATGAATTTTTGCAGCGCGCGGCATCCGGAGAGGAAAAGCCGAAGAACTGTCCTTATCACTGCATCGTATCCTGCCGACAGGAAAAGGGAGCCTACTGTATTACCCACGCGCTGGTAAATGCCTGCAGGGGTGACCTGAAAAACGGGTTTGTGTTTATTGGGGCAAACGGGAGCCGGGTCCGCGAAATTACGACGGTGCACCGGCTTATGGAAGAACTTGCTTCCGGTTATCAAAAGACGGCCCGTCTGGAGCAGCTGCCGGATGTGAAAGAAAACAAGACCCGTTTGCCGGGAAAGGAGACTGAAGAATGAGAAGAGTTGCTGTAACGGGGCTGGGGGTTGTGTCCCCTGTCGGAAACAACGTGAAGGAATTTTGGAACAGCCTGACACACGGGTCATGCGGGATTGGGTTTATCACAAAATTCGATACAACGGAGTTTAAAGTGAAAGTAGCGGCCGAGGTGAAAAATTTTGACCCATCCTGCTGTATGACAAAAAGCGAAGTTCGGAAAACAGACCTGTTTTCCCAGTATGCCCTGGCCGCGGCGGATCAGGC
Organism: Oscillospiraceae bacterium; assembly: GCA_022650485.1. GTDB lineage: Bacteria > Bacillota > Clostridia > Oscillospirales > Acutalibacteraceae > Caproicibacter. Next base: position 141,786 of record JALCPP010000005.1, read on the forward strand.
AATGAGCGACAGCGGCCTTTCCGGAATGGACCCGCGCCGGCTGGGGGTCTATGTTGGTTCAGGAATCGGCGGAATCCACACGATTGTCGAAGAGACGGAAAAATTGCTGAACCGGGGGCCGTCACGCATTTCTCCATTCTTTATCCCAAAAATGATCGGAAACATGGCGGCGGGAAATATCGCCATTCGGTATCAGGCGCAGGGGCCCTGTCTGCCGGTTGTCACGGCATGCGCAACTTCTTCTCATGCGGTTGGAGAGGCGTTTCGTGCCATCCAATACGGATATGCGGACGCGGTCATTGCGGGTGGGGCGGAGGCTTCTGTGATTCCCCTTGCCGTGGCAGGATTTATCAATTGCATGGCTCTTTCATCGACAAACGATCCGCTGAGCAGCTCGCTGCCGTTCGACAAGCGAAGGGACGGATTTGTCATGGGGGAAGGCGCCGGAATTCTGATTCTGGAAGAATATGAGCATGCCGTTTCGCGCGGCGCGAAAATTTATGCGGAGGTTACCGGCTATGGGAATACCTGCGACGCATACCATCCGACCGCTCCGCATCCAGAAGCGCGGGGCGGCGCGGAAGCGATTCGTCTGGCGGCGGAAGAATCCGGCATCGGCACGGAAGACGTGCTTTACATCAACGCGCACGGCACCGGGACGCCGCTCAACGATAAATCTGAAACACTCGCGATCAAAAAGGGACTTCCGGATTTGGCCTATCAAGCATATATCAGCTCTACAAAGTCGATGACGGGGCATATGCTGGGCGCTGCCGGTGCGGTGGAGTCGATTGCGTCCGTTCTGGCGCTTTCCACCGGAACGGTTCCGCCGACCATCGGATACCGTGAGCCGGACCCGGAATGCGACCTGAACTATGTGCCGAATCAGGCGGTACGACCCAATCCAAACTGTGCCCTCTCCATCTCGCTTGGTTTTGGCGGTCATAACGCCTGTATCGCATTTCGCAGAGGAATGGAGGTAACCCCATGATGATGGATTTGGAACAGGTTCGCGCGCTGGCGCAGATTCTTACCGAGCATGACCTGAGCGTGCTGGAACTGAGTAGTGGAGAAGACCGGATTAAACTGGAGCGCCGGCCCGCGGCCGTTCCAATGCAGCCTGTACCGGTGCAGTCACCTGCGGCACAGGGCACCTGCACACAGGAACAGGCAGTGCAGAACGGTACGGAGATTCAGTCCCCGATGGTCGGGGTGTTTTATGCCGCGCCGTCGCCGGATGCGGAGCCGTTTGTAAAGGTTGGCAGCCATGTGAAAAAAGGCGATGTACTCTGCGTGATTGAAGCGATGAAGCTGATGAATGAAGTGAACGCGGAGCAGGATGGTACCATTCAAAAGATCTGCGTTCAGAATGAAGAAGTTGTTGAATACGGACAAACACTTTTTTTCATTGAGTAACAGGCGAAAATTTGCCGAAGAAAATTCAGCCGTAAGGCGGAATGGAGGAGCCTATGAATCGGGAAGAACTGATGCAAATACTGCCGCACCGCCCGCCGATGCTGTTAATTGATGAAGCAGAAAAAGGGAGGGACGGCAAAGCGCACGGGGTTTATACAGTTCGGGGTGACGAGTGGTTTTTGCAGGGACATTTTCCTGGAATGCCGATTGTTCCAGGTGTGATTCAATGTGAGATGATGGCGCAGACCTGTTGTGTCCTGGTCAGTGGGTCATCAGAACCGGTTACCCCAATGTTTGCGGGAATCGACAAGGCGCGGTTCCGGAAAAACATTTTGCCGGGCGACCGGATTGAAATGGTCTGCGAAATTGTCCGGGCAAAGGGACCGTTCTTCTTCGCAAAAGGGTCTGGTTTTGTAAACGGGAAACTTTGTGTGAGCGGGGAGTTTTCATTTGCCCTGGTCAAGACGGGGGGAGAGTCGCCGTGTTTTCAAAAATCCTGATTGTAAACCGCGGGGAAATCGCCGTCCGGATTATTCGCGCCTGCCGGGAAATGGGAATTTCAACGGTTGCGGTGTATTCGGAAGCCGACCGGGACGCACTGCATGTCAGTCTTGCGGATGAATGCTACTGTATCGGCCCGGCGCGAGCCAAAGACAGCTACCTGAATATGAGCGCCGTTTTGTCCGCGGCGGATGTGAGCGGGGCGCAGGCGATTCATCCCGGTTACGGGCTTTTATCGGAAAATGCGGAATTTGCCCGCCTGTGTTCAAAATGCGGGATGACGTTTATCGGCCCTTCTCCGGAAGTGTTGTCTAAGATGGGGGATAAAGACGAGGCTAAGCGCACGATGAAAGCAGCGCAGGTTCCTGTGATTCCAGGTTCCGGTTTGGTGAAGAATCCGGATGAGGCAGAGCGTGCGGCGGCTGAAATCGGATATCCGTTTCTGATCAAGGCGCGCGCCGGGGGCGGAGGCCGTGGAATCCGTCTGATTCGGTCCGAAAAGGAATTTGCTCCCGCATTTGCCCAGGCGTCCGAAGAAGCGGAAAATGCATTCGGCGACGGCGGCATGTATCTGGAAAAATTCATGACCGGCGTAAAACATATCGAAATGCAGATTTTGTGCGATACGCAGGGTAACGTCGTTTGTCTTGGTGAACGGGACTGCTCCATGCAGAGGAAAAATCAAAAAGTCTTAGAAGAAAGTCCGTCTCCGGCGGTTTCATCCATCCAGAGAAAAGAGCTTTCCAAATTATGCGAACGCGCTGCGCGCGCGGTTGGCTACACCGGTGTTGGCACGATCGAGTTTTTAATGGACCGTGACGGCCATTTTTATTTTATGGAGATGAATACCCGCCTGCAGGTGGAGCACCCTGTGACCGAAATGGTGACGGGAATTGATCTGGTCAAATGGCAGATCAGGGTTGCCGCGGGGCTTCCGCTGGACTTTACAGCGAAAGAGGTTCCCCTGCGCGGACACGCGATTGAGTGCCGGATTAACGCGGAAAATCCGAAGAAGAATTTCCGCCCCGGGTGCGGAAAAATCTCGCTGCTGCATTTTCCGGGCGGGCCGTCGGTACGGTTTGACACCGCTCTGTACCCGGATTATGTGGTGCCTCCCTTTTATGATTCCATGATCGGTAAGTTGATTGTCCACGCAAAGACCAGGGAAGAGGCCGTTCGTAAAATGCAGGCGGCGCTTTGTGAACTGGTGGTTGAGGGAGTGGACCAGAATGTGGAATTCCTTTTGGAGCTGCTGCGGGAGGACGTCTTTCAGTCCGGCAGGTACACTACATCCACTCTTGCGGAACGGGGGAACTTATGATTCGCAGAGGCCTTTTCAAGCATCCGAAAAATGATCTGGAAGGGGAGATCGGGCACGACAGAACGCCCGGGCCTTTTGTTCCGGAAAATCTGTGTGTTACCTGCCCTTCCTGCAGAAAGCTGTTGTTTCGCGACGCGCTTGCGGACACAAGCGATGTCTGCCCGCGCTGCGGCTGGCATTTTCGAATGAGCGCAAGACGGCGGATCGCTTTGATTTCGGATGAAGGTACGTTTCGGGAACAGGATGCGGACGTTGTGTCGCAGAATCCATTGCATTTTCCCGGGTATGACGAAAAAATTAAGCGTGCGCGGCGCACGGAGGCGGGAAAGGATGAGGTTGTCTGCGGTATCTGCCGGATTGGCGGGTTGAAATGTTGTGTGTTTGCCATGGAGCCTGCTTTTATGATGGGCAGCATGGGGACGGCGGTCGGGGAAAAAATTACGCGCTTGTTTGAGCATGCGACAAAGGCTGGCCTTCCGGTGGTTGGATTTACCGTTTCCGGCGGGGCGCGCATGCAGGAGGGAATTCTTGCTTTAATGCAGATGGCAAAGACAAGCGGGGCGGTTCGGCGGCACAGCGACGCCGGCCTTCTTTATATTGCGGTTTTGACCAACCCGACGACAGGCGGCGTGACCGCCAGCTTTGCCATGGAGGCCGATATTATTCTGGCGGAACCCGGCGCCCTGGTCGGGTTTGCCGGACCGCGCGTGATTGAGCAGACCATACGGCAGAAGCTGCCGCAGGGCTTTCAGCGCGCGGAGTTTTTGCTGGAAAAAGGCTTTGTGGACCAGATCAGCAATCGAAAGACACAGAAACAGCTGATTTCCAGACTGCTGGAATTTCATGTGGGGGGTGAGCGCACGGATGAACGCCTATGAAAAACTGCTCGCCGCCCGGTCAAACGACCGCGCGACTGCAAAGGATTATATCGCGAGACTGTTTCTTCATTTTGTGGAACTGCACGGTGACCGGCGGTACGGGGACGACCCCGCGGTGATAACGGGAATCGGGATGCTGGGGCGGACTCCGGTCACGGTCATCGGAATTGAAAAAGGGCACGGCACAAAAGAAAAAATTGCGCGCAACTTTGGTTCCGCCCATCCGGAAGGATACCGCAAGGCCCTTCGTCAGATGCGCCTTGCGGAAAAATTCGGCCGCCCCGTCATCTGCTTTGTGGACACAGCGGGTGCCTATTGCGGCATTGGTGCGGAAGAACGCGGGCAGGGGCAGGCAATTGCGGAAAACCTGACGGAACTGATGGGACTGAAAGTCCCTGTCATTTCTATCCTGATCGGGGAGGGTGGAAGCGGCGGCGCTTTGGCACTGGCGGTTGCCGACGAGGTTTGGATGTTGGAAAATGCCGTGTATTCGGTGATTTCGCCGGAGGGCTGCGCCAGCATTTTGTGGAAAGATTCCGGGCGGGCGAAAGATGCGGCGGAGCACCTGAAAATCACAGCGCAGGATTTGCTTTCCCTGCATGTAATTGACCGCATTATTCCTGAGGGCTTGGGTTTTTCCAAAACCTGCGCCTTTCTCAAAATACAGCTGATCCGCACGTTAAACCGCAGCCGTGCACTCAGTACGGAAGAGCTGTTAAATCTTCGGTATGAAAGATTTCGCCGGATAGGAGATCATGTGGTATATCCTGCGGATAGCACATAAAAAAGCCCCGAATGATCGTTGAGATCATTCGGGGCTTTCTGTATCTGAATTTTCTTAGCTCTTTGCGCCAATCGTAGCATAAGTGAAGATTTTATCACCAAGTGAAGTTGCCACAACACCGGTAATATTCGGGTTGAGCAGATAAACGTCGGTGTAGAAATAAATCGGGCATACCGGCATTTCTTTCATCAGAATGGTTTCAGCGTCATGCATGGCCTGCATACGCACTGCCTGATCGCCCGTGCCCTTTGCCTTTGCAATCAATGCGTCATACTCTGTGTTGGACCAGTGGGCATCATTGTTGCCGCTGGTGGTCATCCACATGTCAAGGTAGGAAATCGGGTCGTTATAGTCTGCAATCCAGCCATGACGGCAAATCTCGAAATTGCCCTTGTGGCGGTTGTCAATAAAGACTGCCCATTCCTGGGAAGCAATGGTGCAGTTGATGCCGAGTTCTTCTTTCCAAATGTTCTGAAGAGCTTCGGCGATGGCCTTATGGCCGCTGTTTGTGTTGTAGGAATATTCAAAGGTCGGGAAATCCTTGCCATCCGGATAACCGGCTTCAGCAAGCAGTTGCTTGGCTTTGGCTACATTTGCTTCGTAGTCCTCGTCTTTTACGGAGAAATAGCTGCCGCCTACCTCGCGGAATTCTTTGGAAGAATCAGCGTCGCTGACACCGGTGGAAACAAACGCGTCCGCCGGAATCTGGCCGGCCTTTGTAATTTTTTCAACAATATAGTTGCGGTCGATGACAAGAGAGAGTGCCTGACGGACTTTTTCATTGTCAAACGGTGCTTTTTTGGTGTTGAAGCAAACATAATATGTTGCCGCCTGCTCCATGTTGTGGTAATCTTCTTTTGTTGCCCAGTTTTCCTGTTCTTCCACCGGGTAGGAATCGGCAAACTGCAGTTCACCGTTCTGGTATGCAGCCTGAATGGAGGCGTCGTCTTCCATCAGCATGAATGTGATCTGGTCGACGGTTACGGCATCCTTGTTATAATACGTGTCGCTCTTCTGTTCAATGATGCTTTCCTTATGGTTCCAGGCTGTCATGTGATAAGGACCGTTGCTGATATAAGTTTTGGGGTCCTGGGTCCATTTATCGTTGCCGTCCACCATATCCTTGCGGAGTGGGTAATACATGGGGCGGGCAAGCAGCTCCATAAAATAGGCGCAGGGCGCAGTCAATTTAATGGTGAGATGCTTATCATCCGCTGCGGTGATGCCAAGGCTTGTTACATCCTTGTTTTCACCGGTGTAAATTGCTGTGCCGTTTACCACCGGGTCAAGCATATAGCTGTATTCGGAAGCAGTTTTCGGGTCTACGATACGCTGCCAGGCATAGACAAAATCCTGTGCGGTTACGTCTTTGCCGTCTGACCATTTAATATCGTCGCGCAGGGTGACGTCATAGGTCAGACCATCGTCGCTTACCTCGATGTCTTTTGCCTGTCCTTTGGCGATTTTGCCGTCTTTATCCACTTTGGTCAGGCCTTCAAAGGCATGCTCAATGTAGATGAAGCCGTCAACTGAAGTGTTCAGCGCGGGGTCGATGGAATCCGGTTCGGCACCTACGTTAACAGTCAGGTTTTTAGACTGCGCTGCAGATTCCTCTCCGGACGCTGATGATGTTTGCGACGCGGAACCGCCGCATCCGGTGAATGCCATCGCGATCATTACAACAGCAAGTACCGAAGACAATAGCTTTTTTGTCATAAACTTTCCCTCCAAATGAAAATATTTGCATTTATTACGTGGCCTTGGTTCGCCAATTGAAAAATAAAATGATTTCGAAATCAAATGGCGCGTTTGCCAGAAAGCACTGATATGGTTGTGTATTCCGCAAGTTATTGTATACCGCAAAGCACGATTTTAGCCGAAATACATAATATTTTTCATTAAACGAGGCCTAATGCACTTCAGGGTTCCCTATTTCCTTAATCCTGTGGCATGCGGCGAAGTGCCCCGGTTCATATTCCTGCATTTCAGGAACTGCCTTGGCACAGCTTGGCACCGCATAGGGGCATCTGGTACGAAAACGGCAGCCGCTGGGCGGGTTCAGGGGACTGGGAACATCGCCTTCCAGCACAATTCTTTCCTTCTGGCGGCTGGTTTTCGGGTCTGGAATCGGAATTGCGGAAAGCAGACTCTGTGTATAAGGATGAAGCGGCTTTGTATACAGTGTTTCACTGTCTGCAAGCTCGACTAATTTACCGAGATACATGACACCGATTCGATTGCTGATGTGTTTAACAACGGCAAGGTCATGCGCAATGAAAAGGTAGGTCAGGCCCAGCTCGTTCTGCAGGTCTTCAAACATGTTGATGACCTGTGCCTGAATGGATACGTCCAAAGCGGAAATCGGTTCGTCGCAGACAATAAATTCAGGGTTAACCGCCAGCGCGCGCGCAATGCCGATTCTTTGGCGCTGTCCGCCGGAAAATTCGTGCGGGTAGCGGTTTGCATGTTCACTGTTCAGACCGACTCGGTTCAAAAGAGCAAGAATTTTGTCTTTGCGTTCGGCTTTGGAAGAGGCAAGCCCATGAATATCAATTGCTTCACCGACAATGTCGCCGACTGTCATTCGGGAATCGAGGGAAGCGTAAGGGTCTTGAAAAACAATCTGCATTTTTTTGCGGTACGGTTTAAAATCGACATGTGTCACGTCGACCCCGTCATAAATAATCTTGCCGCTGGTTGGTTCATACAGTCTTAAAATAGTGCGGCCCGTCGTGGTTTTTCCACAGCCGCTTTCCCCCACCAATCCAAAGGTTTCGCCGCGGTTAATGTAAAAGCTGACATCGTCAACCGCCTGCACATAGCCTTTTTTAAAGGAACCCGTTTTTACCGGGAAATATTGCTTGAGGTGCTGTACCTCCAATAATTTTTCACTCATTGACGGTTGCTCCTTCCCGACTTTTAAACTGTTCCTTCTGGTTCAGCCAGCAGGCACTTTTATGAGTTTCGGATATCTGTGTATATTCCGGCATCTTTTTCAGGCATATTTTCATGCAGGATTTGCATCTTGGCGCGAACGGGCACCCGGCGGGCGGATTCAACAGGTCGACCGGTGTTCCTTCAATCGGAATCAAACGCTCATGCGTGGATTGATTGATTTTAGGAATGGAACGCAGCAGGCCGACGGTGTAGCAGTGTTTTGGATTGTAGAATATTTCGTCGGTTGTGCCGATTTCCACAATCTTGCCGGCATACATAACCGCAATGCGGTCGCAGACGTCGGAAACAACGCCGAGGTCGTGCGTAATCAGCATGACGGACATGTTGATTTTTCTCTTCAGCTCTACCATCAGGTCCATAATCTGTGCCTGAATGGTTACGTCAAGCGCCGTGGTTGGTTCGTCGGCAATCAGCAGTTTCGGTTCGCAGGCCAGCGCCATTGCAATCATAACGCGCTGACGCATTCCGCCGGAAAATTCGTGCGGATATTGTTTAAGCCGCTTTTCCGGTTCGTTGACCCCGACCAGATTTAGCAGTTCAATGGCGCGCTGACGGCGTTCTGCACCGTTTTTATCGGTGTGCAGTTTCAGCATTTCGGTCAGCTGGTTTCCAATGGTGAAAACAGGATTCAGAGAGGTCATGGGGTCCTGAAAAATTATACTGACTTCTTTTCCGCGAATATGACGGAATTCTTTTTCAGAAAGCTTTTCAATCTGATGACCGTTAAAGTTAACAGTTCCTCCCACAATTTTGCCGGGGCGGTCAACCAGCCCCGTCAGGGTATAGGCGGAAACACTTTTGCCGCTGCCGGATTCACCGACAATGCCGAGAACTTCCCCGTAATCCAGCGTATAAGAAACGCCGTTTACCGCTTTTACCTCACCGGCAGGAGTAAAAAACGATACTTTTAAATCGTTGATATCAAGTAAATGTTTTTCATTCATTTTTTATTCTCCTTCAGCTTTGGGTCAAACGCATCCCGTAAACCGTCTCCAAACAGATTGAAGGAGAGAATGATCAGGCTGATGGCAACGGCAGGAGCGATCAGCAGGTAAGTATAAGACTGGATTCCGCCCAAGGCATCGGAAGCAAGGGAACCAAGACTGGCCATGGGTGACATAACGCCCAGACCAAGGAAACTTAAAAATGCTTCCGTGAAAATTGCGGTCGGAATTTCCAGCGTGGTGGTAACAATTAAAACACTCAGGCAGTTTGGAATTAAATGCTTTGAAACAATTCGTTTGCCAGAGGCGCCGAGTGCGCGTGCAGCCGTAACGAACTCCTGTTCTTTCAGTGAGATGACCTGGCTGCGGACAATCCGCGCCATGCCGACCCAGTACAGCAGGCTGAACGTGAGGAAAATACTGACCATTGGGACACCAAGGTTTTGCAGCCATGCCAACGATGGATGTGCTTCAAATAGGTTGGTCAACGGGGTTTTTAAAGTAACTTGAAGCAGGATAATCATCAGCATATCCGGAATGGAAAGAATAATATCTACAATTCTCATCATGACAAGGTCCACCATGCCGCCGCAATAACCGGAGATAGCGCCGTAAATGGTTCCAATTACTAAAACCAGAACACTGGCAATGATGCCGACCAGAAGAGAAACCCTGGCACCCATCATCAAACGGATGACCATGTCACGCCCGTGCATGTCTGTGCCGAGAATATGCGGGAACACGCTGCCGCCGGCCTGGATGGTAGCCATTTCTTCTTCGGAATATTCCATTGGATGAAGAAATTCACTGCCCCGAATCTGCTGGTCATACGTGTACGGGTAAAAGTTCGGCATAACAAACGCAAACAGCATGATAAGAATAATGACGACAAAGGCAGTCATTGCAACCTTGTTCTGAAGCATGCGTCTGAGGGCGTCTTTCCAGAAAGTGGTGCTTTCCCTCATAACGACGAGCTGCTGTTTTTCCGATTCGTCCGCGGGCAGAAAATCTTCCGCCTTTAACTGAAAGGACAAAGGGTTTTTAAATGCTTCCATTTCCATATCCTCCCTTATTGCAATGTGATTCGTGGATCGACCAGTTTATAGCAGAGATCAACGATCAGGTTCATCACCACAATAAGGACGGCCAGAAAAATCGTGGTACTCATTACCATCGGGTAGTCGCGTGCGGTAATGCAATTGATAAATTCGCGCCCAAGGCCCGGAATGTTAAAGATTTTTTCCACTACGAAACTTCCGGTAACCATATAGGCAATCAACGGACCAAGATAGGTAATAACCGGAAGAACAGCGTTGCGCAGAGCGTGCTTATATAATAGGATCATTCTGCCAACTCCCTTGGATCTGGCGGTGCGGATATAATCCTGATCCAAAGCATCCAGCATGCCGGAGCGCATCAGCCTGGTAATGTAGGACATTGGGTAAAATGCCAGTGTGGTACAAGGCAATATATAGGCCGCAGCCGATCTTAATCCGAATGTGGGCAGGCATTTCAGCTTCACACCGAATATAATTAATAAAAATGTAGCCATTACAAAACTTGGGACTGCAATTCCCAGGGTTGATAATACCATCAGGGCGCGGTCTGAAAATCGGCCACGGTTCAAGGCAGAAACAGAGCCCATGATGATGCCTAGAATCACAGCAATCAAAATGGAAATTCCGGCCAGTTTGGCGGATGTGGGAAACGCCGTCAGAATAATGTCGTTAGCGGAACGGCCCTTTTGTTTTAAAGAGTCCCCCAAATCGCCCGTCAGCATTTTTCCCATATAGTTCAGGTATTGCTGCGGCAGTGGCTTGTCCAGCCCATATTTTGCGTTTAATGCGGCCACGGTCTCTTTCGGAATATTTTTCTCACTTAAAAATGGGCCGCCGGGAATCAAATTCATCAGTGTAAACGTGATGACAGATATGAAAAAAATGGTCAGCAAGGCGTAACCGATTCTTTTTGTAGCATATGCTCCCAAAATATATCCTCCTTTTTTATTATAAATATATAAAAATATTTATTAAAAGCGGCAGGTACATTCCTCGTAGAATGCGCCTGCCGCTTAACAAATCAAGATTACTAAATGAGTGAGTTAAGTCGATTATTCATAAAATATTCATAGTTGAAATTTTTATAAATTCTCATTAAATAAATCATTGCATGCATTGACCGTGTGGTTAGCATGCAATATTTAGCTGCCAATCTCTCCATATTCAAGGGAACCGGCATATTAAGTCGCAATAGGCAAGGCATCTTATTTTAACTTCATTAAAATGGTGAAAAGCGCTGATTCGCTCAATTCCACACCATCTTTTCCCCTTCGAAAGGGACTGACCCCACTGGCCTGTTGTTGACCACTTCCCATGATTAGTTTAAACTGTATATTTAAAGTACATACATCCGACATGCATTATGAAAGTTTTAAAATGCCTGATGCTGAAATTTTTTGGAATTTAAGTCAAAGTATAGTTGAATGTGATGTGATTGTCAAGCGGCAATTTCAACCGCTCTGGGGATGCTTGTGAAAATTATTTGAATATTACGGCAAAAAGATGAATTTATATTCAGATACTTGTAGACGCCCTTCTTTGTCCGCTGCCGCTGGCTTTCTGAGTAACGGCAGCAAGAAGATGTGCGCAGGGGCAGCATGCAAAATCCGCATGTATTCCGTAAATATAAATAGGAAGGCACTGATATGGAAGGGGTGGTCTTTACAACCTTGCTGTTCCTTTTGACAGGATCAAGAAAAAAGGATATAATAATTGCAAAACGGGGGGAACTCGTAAGAGTTGAGAAGGTAGAACCTGACCCTTAGAACCTGTCGGTTAATACCGAAGTAGGGAACGTGCAATGGATTTTGGCCGGCGTTCGCCTGTTTTGGCGGACGCCTTTCTTATTTAATTGAATATCGCGGGGGGACTCAAATTGAGTTGAGAAGGTAAAACCTGACCCTTTGAACCTGTCAGTTAGCGCTGTCGTAGGGAGCAAAGACGAATCACCCCGCCGTTTCCGGCGGGTATTTTTTTTGCCTGTTAACCCCGTTTTTCAGGGAGTAAAGTTTACAACCGTGTTTTTTATGATTAGGAAATAGAAAGGGGAGTTTGACATTAAACATCTTTTGTCAATTGCAGGTTCCGACTGCAGCGGAGGAGCGGGGATTCAGGCAGACCTGAAAACTTTTGCGGCGCATGGAACATACGGGATGAGCGTCATTGTTTCGGTTGTCGCGGAAAATACCCAGCGTGTCCTTTCGGTCTGCGACATGGAGCCGTCCGTGATCGGCGAACAAATCGACGCCGTGTTTGAGGACATCAGGGTCGATGGAGTCAAAATCGGTATGCTGTCCGGTGCAGAGCAGATGCGGATGGTTGCGCGGAAGCTGCGGCAGTACCGGCCCCACGGGGTGGTGCTTGACCCGGTGATGGTTGCTAAGGGCGGATGCGCACTGATGCATCCGGATGCTTTGCAAACGCTGAAAGAGGAGCTTTTGCCGCTGACGGAGGTCTTGACACCGAATCTTCCAGAAGCGGAAGCTATTGTGGGAATGACGATTGAAACTTTGCAGGACCGCAGGCGGGCCGCAGAAAAAATGTACCGCATGGGGGCGAAAAACGTTCTTTTAAAAGGGGGGCATCTTTCGGGTGAAGCGGAGGACTTGCTGTTCGATGGCGAGCGCTTCACAGCCTTTACCCACCAAAGAGTGAACACAAAGAACACCCATGGAACCGGATGCACTCTTGCTTCCGCCATCGCGGCAAATCTTGCACTGGAAATGTCGGTCACGGAAGCGGTTCGAGCCGCGAAAGAATATGTGACCGGGGCGATTGAACACGCACTGTCAATCGGGAAAGGGCATGGACCGACCAATCATTTTTACTTTATGGAGGAAATCAGACGATGAGAAATTTTAAAACGCAGATGGAAGCCGCAAAAAAAGGGATCGCTACCAAAGAGTTGAAAGCGGTTGCCGAAAGAGAAGGCAGAAAACCGGAAAGTCTTTTACCGCTTGTTGCTGCGGGGCGCGTGGTGATTCCGGCGAACATCGGGCACAAATCACTTTCTCCCGAAGGGGTCGGGGAAGGGCTCACCACCAAAATCAACGTAAATCTGGGTGTTTCGGGTGACTGCAAAAATTATGAGGTTGAACTTCAGAAAGCGGAGCTTGCGGCAAAGTTTGGGGCGCAGGCGATTATGGACCTGAGCAATTACGGAAAGACGCGTGAATTTCGCCGCCAATTAATTGCCGAGTCCCCGGCTATGATTGGAACGGTGCCTGTTTATGATGCGGTCGGTTATTTGGAAAAGGATCTGCTGGAAATCACCGCGCAGGACTTCCTAAAGGTGGTTGAGGCACATGCCCGGGAAGGTGTCGACTTTATGACAATTCACGCCGGAATGAACCGGCGGGCGGTGGAATCGTTCCGCAGGCAGGGCAGAAAAATGAATATTGTGTCCCGCGGCGGCTCTCTGCTGTTTGCGTGGATGGAGATGACCGGAAACGAAAATCCGTTCTTTGAGCATTATGATGAACTGCTGGATATTCTGCGCGAATATGATGTGACGATTTCCCTTGGTGACGCTCTGCGGCCCGGATGTCTGGACGACAGCACCGATGCCGGCCAGATTGCGGAATTGATTGAAATCGGAAATCTGACGGAGCGGGCGTGGAAAAAGGATGTTCAAGTGCTGGTGGAGGGCCCGGGCCATATGGCGATGAACGAGATTGCCGCCAACATGGCACTGGAAAAAAGATTGTGCCACGGTGCGCCGTTTTATGTTCTTGGGCCTTTGGTAACGGATATTGCGCCCGGCTACGACCATATTACGGCGGCAATCGGCGGTGCGATCGCCGCGGCTTCCGGGGCGGATTTTCTGTGTTGTGTCACGCCGGCGGAGCATCTGCGTCTGCCGGACCTTGACGATGTGAAGCAGGGAATTGTTGCGAGTTTAATTGCGGCCCATGCGGCGGATCTTGCAAAGGGGATTCCACATGCACATGACCGAGATACCCAAATGGCACAGGCGCGCAAGAAGATGGACTGGGATGAAATCTTTCGCCTTGCACTCGATGGAGAAACGGCGAAACGCTATTTTGAAAGCACGCCGCCCGCCGATCGCCATACCTGCTCCATGTGTGGAAAAATGTGCGCCGTACGGACAACAAATCTGATTTTAGAAGGTAAAAAGGTAGAATTCTGTTCTGAAAAATAAGGAGAAAATAAGGAGAAGAAGAAATGAATCAAATAACGGAAAAAGCAGCGAAAGTCCTTCAAAAAGTTCGAGACCATTCTCCTCTGGTCCATAATATTACTAATTATGTCACGGTGAATGACTGCGCCAACGCACTCCTGGCGGTCGGAGCTTCCCCCATTATGGCGGATGATTTGGAAGAGGCGGCGGATATTGCCTCTATTTCGTCGGCATTGGTCCTCAATATCGGCACTTTAAACCGCCGCACAGTCGAATCTATGCTGGCTGCTGGAAAAAAGGCAAACGAAATGGGCGTGCCGGTGGTGCTTGACCCGGTTGGGGCAGGGGCGTCTGACCTGCGGAACCGTACGGTGATGAAACTTTTGGAGCAGGTACACATGACTGTTCTGCGCGGTAATTTATCGGAAATGTCTTTTCTTGCGGGAATGCAGTCCGCAACGAAGGGCGTAGATGCGGCTGACTCGGATAAGAGGAATGATGCGGTTTCCGTGGCGGTGTCTGCTGCAAAAAAGTACGGCTGCACTGCGGCGGTGACCGGGGCGGTGGATGTGCTGTCCGACGGAGATCGGGTTGTAAAAATTCACAGCGGGCATCCGATGCTTTCCTGCGTGACGGGAACCGGGTGTATGACCTCCGCGTTGACGGGAGCCTGCATCGCTGTGACCAATGTTTCCCTTGATGCGGCTGCTGCCGCGGTCGCTGCGATGGGAATTGCCGGGGAACTGGCATATGAGTCCGCGGGCGCCAAGGGGACGGGCAGTTACCACATTGCGGTCATCGATGCGCTGAGCCGTCTGAACCCGATATTATTTGAAGAGAGGGCGAAATTGGATGAAGCGTAGAATCGATTATACGCTGTACTTATGCACGGACCGTTCTCTCATGAGTACCGATACTTTGGAAGAAGCGGTAGAGCAGGCGGTGAAAGGCGGATGCACATTGGTTCAGCTGCGGGAGAAAGACTGTTCTTCCTTAGATTTTTACCACACGGCGCTCCGTATTAAAAAGATTACGGATCGTTATAAAATTCCGCTCATGATCAATGACCGTGCGGACATTGCGCTTGCGGTTGGGGCAGACGGCGTTCACGCGGGGCAGAGTGACCTGCCATGCACGGTGCTTCGGGCCATGCTGGGGGATGATAAGGTAATTGGCATTTCCGCTTCGACCGTGGAAGAAGCCGTGCAGGCACAGCGGGACGGTGCGGATTATCTTGGCGTGGGGGCCATGTTCCCGACGGGGACGAAATCGGATGCCGAACAGGTTTCGATGGAAACTCTGAAGGCAGTTCGCGGTGCCGTTTCCATCCCGATTGTGGCGATTGGCGGGATTGGTCCGCAAAATGCCGCACAGTTTTGCGGTACGGGAATCGACGGTCTTGCGGTGATTTCTGCAATTCTGTCAAAGCCGGATATCACCGCAGCGGCTCGGGAACTGCGCGCGGCGTTCCATCCCTGAATTTCGGTGGCCCAGTCAGCACACAAACAAGGAGCTTCCTCCTGCGTTTCGCAGAAGAAAGCTCCTTTTGCGCTGTTAAGGGTGTGAATGTCAGTGAAAACAGCTGACCCGAACGGCATGTTGGCAATATACGGCCGGAACGTAATAGGCAACAATTTACACGCGTATTCCTATCATGTGACAATTGGATTCATCACCTGTTTTTCGGTACAGGAATAACGGCTGTATTATGTATCAGTCTTCGAATCTTTCCGATCAGTTGTCCAAGCGGGAAATAAATTCTTTACATTTAGGGGATTTCAATGTCATAAGAAATGGCAAACGCACCGCCACCTGCGAGTGCATTATTAGCAGTTGCCACACCTGAAACAGAGACAGTTCCCTCGTCTCCACTGTTACCTGTAACGCCGGTGTCGATATCTGTGCTGATGGTATTGGAACCATCTTCTGATTCGTAAAAATATTTCGTAGTTGTATCGTTTCTTAAATTCACGGAAGCAGACCCAGACATTGATGTAAATTCCGGGTCGGCAAATTCATACCAAGGAGTATATAGCTTAACATATACGGTAATACCGTCATTCTTGTCGTAGGTAGCATACGAGTTCACTCGTACATTAACCAAATTTGACGATAAAGCTGTACGAGAGGATTTCATTACATTTGACAGCGGACCATCATATTTCCCAATAATCTGAACATTAGCATTTTTGTTTGTGGTATCAGATGATTCCGCAGCAAAAGCAGTCGTTACAAGGGAACAACTAAGGACAATTGCCATAAAGAAAGATAGTATCTTCTTCATGATTTTGACTCCTTTCATTTTCAGGATTATTCTGAATGATATGGTAGATATCTACAGAAACATTTTAACACCATCATGTATTTGTGCAATACTTATATTTCACAAATAATATTATAAAAAAAACAGTGACTGCTGTATAATATGTATAACTAATTAGCAATGCTATATATCACTTGAAAAATATGTTGACGCGTCAGTAAAATCGTTGTATAATTGAAGTCAATGCTTAGTATAACTAAGGTCAAAATGGATGCTCAGCGAGAATGTTTTTTCCCATAATCAAATAAAAAGGGTAAACTCCGATGGAAAATAAATATGTAAAGCAATTTAAAAAAGGATCTTTGGAGATGGTTTTACTGTGTTTAATTGCACAACATGAAACATACGGTTATGAAATTATCTCCCAGTTAAACACTACAGGTGGTAAAATATTCGGCAACGCTAAAGAAGGAACAATCTATCCTATCTTATATCGCTTAGAAGCTGCCGGATATATACAGAGCCGTCTTGCTTCTTCGACTTTGAACGGCGGTTCTAAAAAATATTACAATTTAACGGAATCAGGCCACTTGATGCTTCAAGAACTTCTTGTATTTTGGAATGACTTTGTCGGTTGTGTAAACAACTTTGTCGCGTCAACGAAGAAGAATGAGGTCTAGTTATATGAGTAACAAGTATTTTCATCGAAGAAACACTTATATCAATCAAGTGAAAAAGCAATTGTCGGATTCTCCCGGATTATTAAAAAGAGTACTGCGTGATCTCAATGAAATATTTGATTCCGCTGAAGAGCATGGAGAATCACTTGAAACAGTGATTTATCGATTGGGAGATCCGAAAGAATTTTGTGCTGGGATTCGTGCTGGGGCTGAAGGGGAAAAGTCAGTTGAATCTAAAACATCTCAAAAAAGTCATCGTATTACTATCGGACTTGGGGTTATTACAGCAGCTTTGATAATTTCAGCAAAGATATTCAAAGCCTTTCAGCACGATGATTACATTGGCGGAGCTGATGCAATGACTCAAATCAAGGTGTTTCCTTTCATGCCTTTTACAATTTCCGCGGGTCTGTTCGTGGCCGGATTATTTTTTCTTGTCGCCACTGTTTCGTTTTATATCCTGAAACAAAAGAAACGGTAGGAAGATGCAAATGAAAAAATCCATTATATTTATGATATTGACCCTGTGTGTACTGAGTTTTGCCACAGCGTGTCAAAACAATGCTGTTTCGCAAAACGATAGGGATTACTCTCCATCTGTCGTTAAAGCGACTCAAATTCCTTTAAAAAGTGCTGAATGGCCGGAAAATGAATATACAAAGGGAATCCTGAAACCTAAAGTCGGTACCGTATCGGACGGATGGATTAATTCAAATGACAGGTATTTAAATATTCTTTTTTCTGATGTCAGCGAAGAGGATACGAAAGAATATATAGAATTGCTGAAAAAAGATGGTTTTTCACTGATTACAGATGTTCGGGAAAAGCCCGGTGAAAATTATATTTCATATGATGCTGTATTAAAAAGAGATCATACTTATTTGAGCTTCGCCTATACAAACGATACACTTGGTATGTGCATAAAAAAATTAGATTAAATCAATTGCAAAAAACCTCCTGCCGTAATTTGGTTCTACGACAGGAGGTTTTGCTATGTCAAGAAGTTGAAATGATCTGGCATTTTTGTAACACCATTGTCTAAACTGATTTTATCCATACCTTGCCTCATACGGCGTTTGATAATCGTTGTAAAAGTGTTGGCGGACCTGATGTTATCAAACGGAGGCGAACTCTGAAAAAGAGGATGTGCCGTTTTTACAAGGGAGATATTTTGTGGTCTCCAACGATTTTATCCTTCTTCTGCTGTTCGGCGTAAACTTGAATCGCGTCTCTTAAAAAGACGGCAAGTCCGGGGTGAATCCGGTTGTAGTAGGCGGCGAACCGGGGGTCGTCCGCATATGTGCGGGCCAGTGCGGCATGCGCTTCCGGGGTGTAACTGCTCCAGGTGTAAGAAAGCCATCTGCGGTGCAGGTGGGCGGCATGCTGGGCGGTTTCTCCGGCGGGGTCGCCGGTTTTATAAGCACTGAGCAGTGTACGGTTGAGCTTTTGCTCCAATTCCTGAAATTGGTGATATTGCTCCTGCGTCATCCCTCTTAATTTTTGATTGCTTTGGTTGACTGCTTCATTTCCAAACTTTTTCCGAATTTCCTTTCCATATTGCTGTTCGTTTTGCTGAATCAGGGTTTCTTTCAGCCCTCGAAATTTTTCGCTGTCTGTCATGGCCGTTTCTCCTTTCTCGCAGGCGAGTGTCTTGTCAATGTTTTGAATTAAAAGGTCTAAATGGGCTCT
Source organism: Oscillospiraceae bacterium (assembly GCA_022650485.1). Taxonomy (GTDB): domain Bacteria; phylum Bacillota; class Clostridia; order Oscillospirales; family Acutalibacteraceae; genus Caproicibacter. The sequence continues at coordinate 160,419 of JALCPP010000005.1, forward strand.
GCGCTGAAGGAGAATCTGACGGTGACGGCGGAGCGCTTCGCAAGCGCTGAATCCGGGCGAATCTAAAATTTGGGAGATATCATCCAGACTGACGCCGAGTTCCCGGTAAAAAAGAATTTGCTGAAGGCGTTGAACCTGTTTTTCCCCGTAAATGCGGTACCCGGAGGAACTCAGTCTTGCGGGTTTGAGCAGGCCGATTTCATCGTAATACCGCAGGGTGCGCGTGCTGATGCCGGAAAGCATCGCAAATTTTTGGATTGTATATTCCATGTCATCATTCCCTTCAAGAGAATCCTACCGCTTAACGCAACGGTAAAGTCAATACCTTTTGCTTAAATAATTGCAAAAATAAGGATAAAATTTTTTAAGAATTCCGCGATGCTTGTCAAACCGTGCCGTTTCGAGTATAGTATTAGAATAACAGACGAAAGTGTATGAATCAGCACCCTTTTTCGGGACTGTATGGCGGAATCTTATGGGGTTGCTTTTTGTTTATTTCATCCGGTATAAAATTGGATTGGGGCGGTACTCTGATTTACGGGAAGATTCTGTAAAATGGCAGCACTTTTCAACAGAGACCGCGGCAAAATCGAGTTTTGTCAATTGATTCATAATAGAGTGACAAGATCGCGCGGGGCAGCACCCCAGCGCGTATTTTCTTTGAAATGAGGGACTTCATGCAGAAAGTACTGCTTCTTACTTCCAGAAAGAGAATAGAAAAATATACAGATTTTTCAAAAATTCCGCGCGGCTGGCAGCTGGTCTTTCTCGACAGTGATTATCAGGAGGAAGCAGCCCTTGAAAAGGGAGGGGACGCGGACTATATTATTGTGGATGCAGTCAGCCCCGTTTCCAGCCGTCTGATCGAACGGATGCCGAATCTTCGCTTGATTCATTCGGAAGGATCTGGTTTTAACCGGATTGATACGCAGGCCGCGCGGGAAGCGGGGGTCTATGTGTGCAACAATCCGGCCCTCAACAGCGGTGCTGTGGCGGAACAGACGATTTTGCTGATGCTGGCTCTTTTGCGCCGGTTTCAGGAAGGGGACAGTCTGGTTCGCACCGGGAATCAGGGCAAGGCCAAAAGTTTGTTTATCCTGAACGGAATTCCGGAATTAAAATCATGCCATGTGGGGTTGGTCGGATTTGGACATATTGGAAAAGCAACCGCGGCCCTTCTGGCGGCGTTTGGCTCAAAAGTGAGTTATTACAGCCGTCATCGCCTGAGCGTACAGGAGGAAAAAGAACTCGGTGTCGGTTATCTGCCCCTTTCGGAACTGGCGTCTTCCTGCGATATTGTCAGCCTGCATCTGCCTGTAACGCCGGAAACGACCGGACTAATCGATCATGGCTTTTTACAGAAAATGAAGTCTTCGGCATTCCTCATCAATACCGCAAGGGGCGAAATTGTGGATCAGGCTGCGTTGGCCCAGGCGCTGGAAGACGGAAGCATCGCCGGGGCGGGGCTGGATACATTGTACCCGGAACCGGCGGATTTTCAGAATCCGCTTTTACAGTTAAGTGAAAGCTGCAAATATCGCATTGTCTTTTCCCCTCACATCGGAGGAACAACAGACGGAAGTTTTTACCGTATGCACCGCAATACATGGAATAATTTGTTTTTGGCGGCGGCAGGCAAACGGCCCAATAATATTGTCAATGGACTATAGTGGCGGGGAAAACACAAAAGGAAAATCACGAACGCGGGAAGGGAAGAAAAAGCAACATGGAAAACTCCAATCAAATCATGATCCGGCCGGCAACGGAACAGGATATGGGTGCAATCCTTGGCATGATTCGCGAACTGGCGGAGTACGAAAGTATGTCGGGCGAAGTGACGGCATCTGAGCAACTGCTGACCGATACCCTGTTTCGTAAAAAAGCGGCCATGGCTTTCATTGCGGAATATAACGGGGAAGCGGCTGGATACACGATTTTCTTTTATAATATTTCCACCTTTTTGGGGCGCCCCGGTATTTATATGGAAGATTTGTTTGTAAAACCGGAGTTTCGAAAGCATGGAATCGGAACCCGTATTTTAAAAGAGCTTGCGCGGTGGGCGGAGCAAAACGGATGTGCAAGGCTTGACTGGTCCTGTCTTGACTGGAACGAGTCTTCTATCCGGTTTTATCGGGGGCTGGGTGCGGAACCGATGAGCGGCTGGACGCAGTACCGGATGGACGATACGGCAATTCAGAAGCTGCTGCACGCCGAATAGACAGATTTTTTAGTGAAAAATTTGATCTTTCCCAAAAAGTTTTTCTGAAACGCTGCGGCGGAACATAGAATAAACCGGGAGGGATCAATATGAGTTTGCCCAACAGCAGTACCGAAGTAGTATTTCAGGAAAAGCATCGTGAATTTAACTACCGTGGTACCGTCGTTCTAACGTTGTCTGTTCAGTTCCCTGTCATCAGGCTGAATGGGAATCCCCAGGCACAGGCCAGAATCAATTCCAGATTTCGGGCACAGGCGTCCGATTTTTCCAGGTATGCGGCGGGCACACTGTACCGTCAGGCTGTTCGGGATTATCACAGTGCACAAGAACACAACTATCCGTTCCGGGCGTATGATGCCGTCATGAAATATGAAATTACATTGAATCAGGATTGCTATCTCAGTACTTATCGGGACCGCTACGAGTTTACGGGGGGTGCGCACGGGAACACCGTCAGGGCTTCCGACACGTTCAGCCTGCAGAGCGGAAGAAGATTTGCCTTGTCCCATTTTTTTGCACCCGGGGTGAATTACCGCAGAATGGTGGCAGCTGAAATTCTGAAACAGGCGGAACAAAATATGCTGCAAAATCCCGGAATCTATTTTGATGATTACAAGCATTTGATTTTAAAGTATTTTAAGCCTGAAAATTATTACCTGACTCCCGATGGAGTTGCCATTTACTACCAGCAATATGAGATTGCTCCTTATGCAACCGGTATTGTTACGTTTATAATCCCGTATGACATCCTTGGAATGGAGCTTTCCTGCTGGAGCAGATGATTTTGCTGGGGCAAAGAGTGACGGGGCGGCTTTTTCGCCGCCCGCCGTTTTTGAATGCGGCAGAGTTATTGCCGCTGCTTGAGATATGAAAATGACATTAATATCGATTTTATAATTATAATAATGTAGTATAGTGACAGAAAGAGGAACATCTTTGAAACTTGAATTTTTGCATCAGGGGACCGAACAGCGCAGGGAACTGATCCTTCACGGCAATGTGCTGCAAACGCTTTTGATGCTGTCTCTGCCGACTCTGATGATGAGCGTGATTCAGGCACTGCTTCCGCTGTCGGACGGCCTTTTTATCAATAATGCCGCAGGCACACTGGTTGCCAGTGCGGTTACATACAGTGAGCCGGTCATCAATATGATGATTGCGCTGGCGCAGGGGATCAGCGTGGCTGCCATGGCGATTATCGGACAGGCTAACGGTCAGGGCAATCTGGAACGAGTCAGGCACATTTGCGTGCAGGTAGTGGCGTTTTCTTCTGTTGTTGGGCTTTGTGCCGCGCCTTTCGCAGCATTGACGGCATTTCCCGTAGCGGCGAATGTAGACCCTGAAATTTCCCATAATGTATTTCTTTACATCAGCCTTTATGCGTTTGTACTGCCATTTTCTTTTTTGGAAAGTATCTATAACGCTATTAAAAACGCCACGGGCAAGCCGGAAGCAACCTTTATTCGAATGGTGCTTTTGCTTGTACTGAAAATTCTGTTTAATATGGTGTTTGTTGCTTTGCTTCGTCTGGAAATTGTAGGTTGTATTCTCGCTTCTCTCTGTTCCAACATTCTTATTTGCGTCTGGATGTTTTACGAACTGTTTGTAAAGAGGGGAGAGGACAAGCTGTCACTGCATGGGTTTCACTTTGACCGCGATTTAATCCGGCAGCTTGTCAGGGTTGGTATTCCGGCTATGCTTGCCAGTCTGATGATGAATCTGGGCTTTTTCCTGATTAACTACGAAACGCAGAAGTACGGTGCGATTGTTCTGAATGGTCAGGGAATTGCAAACAATATTTCGGAGGTATGTTTTAATCTTCCGGCGGCATTTGGCGCTGCGGTGACGACGATGGTAAGTATCAACATCGGGGCCAATCAGATTTCAAATGCGAAGCGTTCCTGCTGGATGGGCTGCGCGGCGAGCGTGGTAACGGCGCTCGCGGTGATTGCGTTAATTGTACCGCTTTCTTCTCATTTGACGGTGTTGTTTACCCAAAGGGCGGATGTTCTCGACATTGCAAACCGGGCGCTGCATATCTATACTTATTCCGTGGTGGGGTTTGGTGTCTGCATGGCGGTGCAGGGCGCTTTTATCGGTCTGGGAAAGACAATGGTTCCGCTCTTTGTCGGGGTTCTGCGTATCTGGTTTTTACGGTACATTTTCATTCTTGCAACGGAACAGGCACTGGAGTATTATTCGGTGTTTTGGGGGAACCTGTTTTCAAATTATACGGCGGCGGTGATTTCCATTATTCTGATTTGGCGGACCAAATGGGTTTCAACGCTGCAATAACCGGAAATGGCAAAAACAAGCCCGTCCAAGAGATCCCTGTTTTAGGGAACGCCTGGACGGGCAGTTTACTGATATTACATTTTTTTATCGTTGGCTGCCAGAACATCGGCAAATTCTTTGTGCTGTGCGAACCATTGAATCGCGTAGGAGCAGGTCAACTCCGCTTTTTTGCCGCTGGAACGAAGTGCTTCGGCAGTTGCTTCCATCAGTTTTGCGGCGGCCCCCCGGCCGCGCAGGACCGGATCGACAAAGGTGTGGTTGATTGTAACAACACCCGCTCTGCTTCGCGGAAACGTTACTTCCGCAATGATTTTTCCGGTCTGGTCCGCAGAGTAAATTCTTCCCGGTTCATATTTTAATTCCGTGCGGTTCACCTCATTTGACAGAATATGATGTTTGTCCTGTTTGATGCAGGCCGGTGGGCGGTAGAAAGCAGGGAACGTATCCCGAGTGGCTGTTTAGCTGGGAACTGCTTTTAGAAATAAACAGCTGTGTTCTTGCGAATATTTACCGGGCTCCCGCACTTTTCCACTTTTCCGATTCCGCGACAGCCAGCTGGTCGCAGATTTCGTTTTCCGGGTGCCCCGCATGTCCTTTGACCCACTGAATGGTTACATGGTGTATCTCCAGAAGCTCCAGCAGAGTTCCCCATAAATCGCTGTTCAGCGCCGGCTTTTTATCCGATTTGATCCAGCCGCGCTTTTTCCAGCCTTTGGCCCAGCCTTTTGAGATGGCGTCGCATACATATTTGGAATCGCTGGTCAGGACAACCTCGCATGGCTCCCGAAGCTGCCGCAGTGCTTCAATCACGCCGGTCAGTTCCATCCTGTTGTTGGTCGTTTCGGCTTCACCGCCGCTGATTCTTTTTTCCCGGCCGCCGTAGCGCAGGACCGCGCCCCAGCCGCCAGGCCCCGGATTCCCGCTGCATGCGCCGTCTGTGAATATTTCTACCTGCTTCATTGTATCACCCTGTGTCCTTCTGTTTTTCTGTCATTATAGCACACGGGTTTCATGCGTACAAATTTAGGGGGGCATGTTTCGGCGGACCGGATTTTTTTTATCCATCTGGTTTAGAAGACCGGCAATTGGTCATAATAAAATTTGTTGACAGTCTTTGGGAATCAAGGTACAATATATAGGATATTAGCATTTGAATTTTAGCAATTCGCGGGTGTAATCCGCTTTTTAGCGTATATATTAACATATAAAAATGCAGTTCAATTACATTTTTGCGCGGGCTCGGTGCAGCGTAAAAGGTAAATTAATAGAGGAGAGCCAGATCCGTTTGAACCGATTGTCAACGGATTCTATATGGTTGTGCCCAAAAACGATGGAGGTTATTTTGTGACAGAAAAAAAATTAAATATGGATTCGGCTGATCGCCAGGGAGAGAAAAATCAAAAAGCCGAAATGCCGCAGGGAAAGCATCCCGGGCTTTATCAAAAGATTACTCCCCCGAAAAGTGCCGCACAAAAGCAGGAACAGGCACATCCGGCTGCGCGGCAGAACAGACGCTCCGGTACGAAGAAAAATGCGGGGGAAAAGAAGAACGCTGCCCCGCATCGGCCCGCCCGCCAGCCGGCACAGTCAAAGCAGCAGGGTACGGAGAGTCAGCAGAAGGCTGATTCCACCCAGCAGGCCGGAACGAAGGCACAACCCAAAGCGCAGCCAAAGGCGCAAAAGGGTTCCCGTCAGAAAAGCGGGGAAAAGCCGCGCGGCGGAAGGCGGAAAAATGCTTCGAAAGAACCGATGACGGCAATTCAGAAAACGGTTCAGAAGTACCTGACGGAACAGGATGCACGGGAAAAGAAGGAAGCGGCCGCTCAAAAAAGCAAACGGGGCCGCAGGGGCCGCAAAGGGCCGAAAAAGCCGTCTATCCGCGCATATTTTCTCGGCGGCTTAAATGAAGTCGGGAAAAACTTCACGTTGTATGAATGTGAAAACGATATGGTCATTGTAGACTGCGGCATGGCTTTTCCGGACGGCGATATGCTCGGTGTGGATCTAGTTCTTCCAGATTTCACGTTTGTGGAGCGGAATGCGGAACATATCCGCGGAATTGTACTGACCCACGGGCATGAAGATCATATCGGGGCACTGCCATATCTGCTAAAAAAAATTAATGTGCCGATTTACGGTACTCCGTTCACATTGGCACTGATCAACAGCAAGTTAAAAGAGCACGGACTTCAAAATTCCGTTAAAGCGGTTGTCATTCAGCCCGGTGAGCATGCACAGCTTGGGTGCATGGACATTGAATTTATCCACGTGAACCACTCTGTTCCGGATGCGGTCTCCGTTGCCATTCATTCCCCCGCGGGCGTGATTGTTCATACGGGCGATTTTAAGATTGACTGCACGCCGGCACAGGGGAAAATGATTGATTTGGGCCGGTTTGCCCAGCTTGGAAACGAAGGTGTTCTGGCCCTTTTCTCCGATTCAACAAATGCGGAGCGGGAAGGGTATACCAAATCCGAAAAAAAGGTTGACAGCTGTTTTGACATGCTGTTTAAGCGCGCGCAGGACAACCGTATTATTATTGCGACATTTGCTTCCAATGTCAGCCGTGTGCAGCAGATTATCAATTGTGCTGTGAAATACGGGCGCAAGGTTGCTCTTTCCGGCAGAAGCATGGTCAATGTCATGACGATCGGTGTGGAACTCGGATATCTGGATGTCCCCAAAGGGGTGCTGATCGATATCGACATGATTAACCGCTACCCCAAAAATAAAATTGTTCTTGTTACGACCGGCAGTCAGGGCGAACCGATGAGCGCTTTGACGAGAATGGCTTTTGCAGACCACCGCAAAGTAGAAGTCGGTCCTGACGATTGCATCATCATCTCTGCCCGTCCGATTCCGGGTAATGAGAAAACTATCGGAAATGTGATTGATGAGCTGATGAAACGCGGCTGCCGCGTCGTCTATGAATCTATGTATGAAGTCCATGTTTCCGGTCATGCCTGCCAAGAGGAACTGAAGCTGATGCAGGGCATTGTCAAACCAAAATATTTTATTCCTGTTCACGGCGAACAGAAAATGCTGCGTAAAAACGCGGAGCTGTCCTATTCCATGGGACGTGACCCCAAGAATGTATTTATTGGGGATAACGGAGACGTGGTGGAACTTAACGAAGACTATATGAAGCGCCTTGCTCCGGTTCCGGCCGGTCGGGTTTTGGTGGACGGCCTGGGGGTCGGCGATGTCGGCAGTGTTGTACTGCGGGACCGCAAGCATCTTGCTGAAGACGGCCTGATTGTGGTTGTCTGCACCATTTCCTGCACGGACGGTCATATCATATCGGGACCGGACGTGGTTTCCCGTGGATTTGTCTATGTGCGGGAGTCCGAACCGCTGATTGATGAAGCGCGCGATCTGGTTACTTCTGTTTTACAGGAATGCGCGGAAAAGAGAATCCATGACTGGGGAACTTTGAAGACCCGAATCAAAGACGAACTGTCCAGATTGCTGTACAGCCGTACGCGCCGCAGTCCGATGGTCCTGCCGATCATCATGGAAGTGTAACAGTCCCGGACAGTCTAAGGGGTAATCAGTTTGAAAAGGAAAGTATGGGCATCTTCTCCTGTCTTTTTTGTCATTTCAGCAGTCCTTATGCTGACAGCCGGCATCAGCTGGTTTTGGAACACCGCTGTTTTCACCGCAGAGATTTCCCTTGCGGTGGTCTCTATTGCGGCGGTTCTGTTTGCCAACTGGCATTTTAAGGCGCACGTTTCCTATGCCGCGAAAGCAGCATCGGAAGTTCTTACCGGGGACCAGTACCGGGCGTTGCAGCAGTTTGGGCTGCCGGTTGCCGTTGTTGGGGCGGAAGGGGATGTTATTTGGGTTAATGATGCGTTCGCGGAGCAGGTCAGCGGCGGCCATGTCTGTCTTGGCGATCATATCATGAAATTTATTTATCCTTCCACTATGGAAGAAATTCTTACTTCCGCCGGAACCGACATTGCGGTCGGCCTGCGTCAATACACGGTGTTCGGCATTCAGACGGATGCGGGAAGTGTTCTGTATTTTCTGGATGAAACGGCTTTTCAGGAAATCAGCCGGAATTATGAGGCAAGCCGTCCGATTGTCATGCTGGCCAGTTTTGACAACCGAGAGGAGCTTACGCGGGATTCCAGCTCCAGCGAAGAAATCAAAATTGCTTCCGAAGTGGAGGATGTTCTGAGCCGCTGGGCGCAGGAATTGGGCGGATTTTTCAAGCGTATCAGCAACGGGCGTTATCTGGTCCTGACCGATGAAGTTCACTTGAGCGACGAAATGAAAAAGCGTTTTCCTGTTCTTGATGCCGTGCGCGGCATCAAGGCCGGGGATCGTTTGAGCGCCACCGTTTCTATTGGGGTTGCCCGCGGGGCGAAAAATTTGCAGGAAGCGGACGACTGGGCAAGAGATGCATTAAATATGGCTTTGGGACGCGGCGGCGATCAGGTCGCGGTGAAACAGGCAAACGATACATATGAATTTTTTGGCGGACTTTCGGGCGGGATGGAGAAACGGGATTCCGTGCGCACCCGCGTCTTTGCGGCGTCTATTTCAGACGATATCAAAGAAAGCGACGTCGTTTTCATCATGGGCCACAAGTATTCGGACCTTGACTGTATCGGCGCTGCAATCGGTATTTGGAACGTAGCCTGCAAAGCATTGTGCCGTCCGTCATATATTGTTGCAAACCTGACGCAGAGCCTTGCGTCGCCGCAGATTACATCGCTGGCGAACGCTTACCCGGACGAGAAGATCTTTATGTCTCCTCAGGAAGCACAGTCGATCCTTACACAGAGAAGCTTGCTTATTGTGGTTGACACGCATTCGCAGGATTTTGTGGAAAGCGCTGACCTGCTTCAGTCCGCTGCCCGAATTGTTGTGATTGACCATCACCGCATGATGGTTCGCCACATTCAGAATTCACTGGTCTTCTTTCACGAGCCATATGCCAGTTCCACTTGTGAAATGGTGACGGAACTGCTGCAGTATATTGACGACAGTCATCTGACGCAGACAGAAGCGGAAGCGCTGCTTTCCGGTATTATGCTCGACACAAAGAATTTTGTGCTGAAAACGGGTGCGCGGACTTTTGAAGCTGCGGCCTATCTTCGCCGCAGGGGTGCGGATACGGTCAACGTGAAACGAATGTTTTCGGATTCGATCGACGCGTATAAAGCCAAATATAAAATTGTATCAAATGCTGAAATCTTCAATCGGTTTGCTGTCGCGTTTACGGAAAAGGAATTTCCGGAGCTCCGGGTTGCGTCTGCACAGGCGGCGGACGAACTTCTGTCTATTCAAGGAATCGACGCTTCCTTTGTGCTGTTTCCGTCGGGTGGTGCGACTAATATTTCCGCGCGTTCGCTGGGTGATGTTAACGTTCAGCTGATTATGGAAGCATTGGGCGGGGGCGGTCATTTGACCATGGCCGGCGCACAGCTCAGTGATACACCGGTCAGACAAGCGCGGAAACGCTTGATTGAGGCAATTCAGGAATTTTCAGAAAAAATGTCAAATCATACAAACGAAAGACTATAAGGAGGTATCCCATGAAGGTAGTACTGCTGCAAGATGTAAAAGGCACCGGAAAAAAGGGGGAGCTTGTTCAGGCAAGCGATGGGTACGCCAGAAATTTTCTTTTGCCGCGCAAATTGGCAAAAGAAGCGACCGCACAGGTGATGAGCGAACTGAAAAGTGCGGAATCCGCGAAGCAGTGGCGCATTCGCAAGGCGAAAGAAGAAGCCCATGCGGCGGCGGAGTCCATTGAAGGAAAAACCATCCGCCTGTTTGCAAAGGCAGGGCAGGGCGGAAGATTGTTCGGCTCTGTAACATCGAAAGAAATTGCCGAAGAATTGAAAAAGAGCTTTCATGTGGATGTGGACAAGCGCAAGATAGAGCTGAACGGAGATATCCGCGCTTTCGGCACTTACGAGTGTGAAGTGAAGCTGTATGCCGGTATTTCCGCTAAAATTTATGTCTTGGTGGGCGAACAGCAGTAAGAACGTGGTTCTTATGGAATCGGACGAATGTTACTGCTTGAAAGAATAAAAGGGGGAAGTTTGGATGGAACCGATGGAAACGGGCGCGTATTCCGGCTTGAATCTGCCGTTTAGCCCGGAAGCTGAGCAATCTGTGCTTGGTGCGGTTCTGCTGGATTCTTCCTGCCTGGACCGTGTGGCGGAAATCCTGCCCCGCCCGGAATATTTTTACCAGACGAACAACAGCCTGATTTACACCGAGATGCTGGAAATGTTTACCCAGGGCAAACCGGTGGACTTTATCACACTGCTGGAAAAGCTGCGGCAGACGGATGGGTTTGAGGATAACGGCGGGAAGACCTATCTGCTTCAGCTGGCGCAGCTGGTCCCTTCCATTTCCAATGTGGAAACTTACGCCAAGATTGTTCGTGACAAGTACGATGTCCGCACGCTGATTACCACCGCGCGCGACATTGTGGAAGAGGCTTCTTCCGGTGCGGCTGATTCCGCAACTTTGCTGGACAGCGCGGAGCAGCGAATCTTCGATATCCGCCGCGGAAAGAATATGCAGGGACTCAAGCGTATCGATGAAATTATCGTCGATGAATTCGATCGCCTTGATCTGCTGAATTCTCCGGATGCAGATCAATATAAGGGTGTGCCGACCGGCGTTCGTGAACTTGATGAGACCATTACGGGTCTCAACCGGTCCGACTTTATTCTGCTGGGTGCCCGCCCTGGCATGGGAAAAACCAGCTTTGCACTGAACATTGCCCGCCATGCGGCGGTAAAGGCCCAAAAACGGGTCGCGTTTTTTTCGCTGGAAATGAGTAATGAACAGTTGGTTTCCCGCCTTTTGTCCACGGAAGCGCTGGTTGAGGGGACCAAACTTCGTACCGGCAAGCTGAGTGAGGACGAATGGGCTCGGCTGATTGAAGCCGGCGACATTCTTTCCAAAGCACAGCTGTATTTTGATGATAACCCGGGGATCACGGTGCCGGAAATCAAAGCAAAACTCCGTCGGCTGAGGGATGTCGATCTTGTTGTGATCGACTATCTGCAGTTGATGACGGCTTCCCGGCGGATTGATAACCGTGTTCAGGAAATTTCGCAGATTACCAGAAACTTAAAAATTATGGCGAAAGAATTGAATGTGCCGGTGCTTACCCTGTCGCAGCTGGCCCGTGACAGTGAAAAGAGGACCAACCACCGCCCGGTTCTTTCAGACCTGCGTGATTCCGGTTCCATCGAGCAGGACGCGGATATTGTGTTGTTCTTGTATCGGGAAGAATACTATCAGGATTCCGGGGAACCTTCAGAGGATGCGGACCGCAACCAGAGCGAGTGTATTGTCGCGAAGAACCGCCATGGGCAGACCAAGTCGGTCCCGCTGCACTGGCAGGGAGAATTTATGCGCTTTACCGCGCAGGAGGTTGTGCACAGTGAGCCTGATTGAGGCGCTTGAGCAAAAAATCAGGAATACCATTGAGGAAGAGGATATGTTCCCCGCCGGGTGCCGGATCATTGCCGCACTTTCCGGCGGGGCCGATTCCCTGGCGCTGGTTCACTTTTTATCCGGCTATGCCAAACAGCATGGGCTCGGTCTGACGGCGGCTCATGTCAACCATGGCCTGCGTGGAAAAGAGTCCGATGCGGATGAGGCGTTTGTTGTTTCGTGGTGTGCCGAACATCACGTGGAACTTCGCGTGCTTCATGCCGATGTAGCGGCGCTTGCCAAGAAAAGTTCACAGGGGCTGGAAGAATGCGGGCGCAATGTCCGCTATCGTTATTTTCGCAGCCTTTCGGGGCAGGGGGCCCGCATTGCGACGGCTCATACCCTGACCGACAGCGCTGAGACGGTGCTGATGAATCTGGCGAAGGGAGCCGGGCCGCGGGGCCTTTCAGGAATCCCGCCCGTCAGGGACGATATCGTGCGCCCGCTGATTCGCGTGACCAGAGAAGAAGTGGAAGCCTATTGCAGCTGTTACGGTTTAAACTACGTGACGGACCGTACGAATTTTTCCGATGAGTATGCGCGAAACCGCATTCGCCACCATGTGGTTCCTGTTTTGCGCGGTATCAATTCCGGCTTTGAACAGGCGATATCCCGGACAACGCGTCTGCTGCGCCAGGATGAGAAATATTTTGAAACGATTGCGCGGCAAGAGCTGAACCGGGCCGCCGATGCACACGGCGGATATTCCCTGCATGCTCTGCGTGGTCAGCCGGACTGTATTCTTGCCCGTATGATCGAAACTGCGGTCAGAAAAAAGACCGGCGCGCGTATGGAGTACGGGCATCTTGAAGCGGTAATCCGCATGATTCGCTCCGGACATGGAAATATCACTCTTCCCGGCGGAATACAATGCGGCGCAAACGGCAATACTCTATTTGTTTACTCTCAATCCGGGCAGCCCATTCAGTGGAAGGTACCGCTGGACTGCCCCGAAACACGGCTTCCGGACGGGAGAGTTCTTTGCATTCGGCCTGAATGTTCTTCTGTAAAAAATAGCAATAAAATTAATAATTTGTTATTTAATAATCGTATCAACTATGATACAATAATGAATACTAATAGTTTTATCCGCACCAGGCTTCCCGGCGATCGGTTCGTTCCTGCGGGCCGAGGGGTAACCAAAACGCTGAAGAAGCTGTTTAATGAAAAAAAAATCCCCCCGTTCCGCCGGGAACAGCTTGTTGTTCTGGAAAGCGGCGGAGAGATTCTGTGGATAGAAGAGATCGGTCCGTCGCAAAAAGCGGCGGTTGCCGAAAACACCCGGCAAACAGCCGAAATAATTATCAAGGAGTGCTGACAATCTGTGCACCAGTTAACCGATGACATTGAAAAAGTTTTATTCAGCGAGGAAAAGCTCGCGGGGATCGTTTCAAAGATGGGGGCGACAATCAGTAAGGAGTATCAGGGGAAGAACCTGCTGCTGGTTAGTATTTTAAAGGGTTCCGTGGTCTTTATGTCCGACTTGATGCGGAGTATTACAATTCCCTGCAGCATCGATTTTATGGCGGTTTCCAGCTATGGTTCCGGCATGAAAACTTCGGGGGTCGTTAAAATTATTAAAGATCTGGATATCAACCTGAAAGGGTATGATGTCTTAATCGTTGAAGATATTCTGGACAGTGGCCTGACTTTAAGTTACATACTGGAACTTTTGCAGGCACGTCAGCCGAAGAGCATCCGTCTCTGCACGCTGTTTGATAAGCCGGACCGCAGAACCGTTGATATTAAGGCCAATTATGTGGGAACAGTGGTTCCGGATGAATTTATTGTTGGTTATGGCCTTGATTATGATGAAAAATACAGGAACCTTCCATTTGTCGGCATCTTAAAGCCGGAGGTTTACGGGGGCTGAACGGACAACGGGAGGACCGATTCATATAAGGAGTGAAACGTATTTGGACAACAGAAAGACCGTAAAAAATATTGCCATGTTTCTGGGCATACCGATCCTGCTGCTGGTTTTGCTTGCGATGGTCCTAAACAACCATTCCGATAAAACGTATAATTATTCTGAAATTCTGTATTATTTTGAAGACCAGAAGGTTACGGATTATTCCCTGGATCTTGGCAGCGGTGAGATGATCATCAAATTAAAGGATAACACTCAGATTTCCTATGTTGCGCCAAGTTCGACGCTTTTATTTGAGGATATTTCTCCATATGTAAAGCAGTACAACCGGGATCACCCGAATGCCCGTATGACTTTTAATTATAAGCGGCCGGCAGAGACAACATGGCTTTCCAGTTTGCTGCCGATGCTTCTGACGCTTGCCGTAATGCTGCTGTTCTGGTGGTTTATGATGAAACGCCTGAACACTTCCATGGGGGACGCCGGAAAGCAGATGAATTTCGGAAAAGCCAAGATTAAGCAGATGGCGGACGAAAAGCGCAAGACGACCTTTGCGGATGTGGCTGGAGCGGATGAGGAAAAAGAAGAACTGCAGGAGATTGTGGAATTTCTGAAAAATCCGCGCAAATATAATGACTTGGGCGCGCGTATTCCGAAAGGCGTGCTGTTAGTGGGCCCTCCGGGCACCGGTAAAACACTGCTGGCCCGCGCAGTGGCGGGGGAAGCCGGCGTTCCGTTTTTCTCCATTTCCGGTTCCGACTTTGTCGAGATGTTTGTCGGTGTCGGTGCATCCCGTGTGCGCGACTTGTTTGAACAGGCAAAGAAAAATTCGCCCTGCATCATCTTTATCGATGAGATTGATGCCGTGGGCCGTCAGCGTGGCGCAGGCCTCGGCGGCGGGCACGATGAGCGTGAGCAGACATTAAATCAGCTGCTGGTCGAAATGGATGGCTTTGGTGCGAACGAAGGCGTTATCATGATCGCAGCGACAAACCGTCCCGACATCCTTGACCCGGCGTTAATGCGCCCCGGGCGTTTTGACCGCCAGGTTATGGTAGGTTATCCCGATATCAAGGGACGTGAGGCGATTTTGAAAGTCCATGCCCGTGGAAAGCCGGTTGCCCCGGATGTGGAGCTAAAAACGATTGCCAAGTCTACCGCCGGATTTACCGGCGCGGATTTGGAAAACCTGCTTAATGAATCTGCGCTCTTGGCCGCGAGAAAAAGTTTAAAAGCCATTACGATGGATGAAATTGAGGAGGCCACCATTAAGGTTGTGGTGGGCGCCGAGAAGAAGAGCCATGTAATGACTGAAAAGGAAAAGAAAATTACCGCTTATCATGAAGCGGGACATGCAGTGGCGACTTTTTACAGCCCGACGCAGGACCCTGTTCATCAGATCTCGATTATTCCGCGCGGTATGGCGGGCGGTTATACCATGCAAATCCCCACGGAAGACCGTGCCTACCGTTCCCGCAAGGAAATGGAAGAGGATCTTGTTGTCATGCTGGGCGGACGCGTCTCGGAAGCACTTACAATGGATGATATTTCAACAGGTGCTTCCAATGATATTGAGCGTGCCACAAAACTTGCTCGCAGCATGGTGACAAAATACGGAATGTCGGACGAACTTGGCCCTATTACTTATGGGCAGGATGAAGGGGAGCCGTTCCTTGGCCGCGACATGGGTCATATCCGGAATTATTCGGAAGCGACTTCCTCCGCAATCGACCGTGAAATCAAGCGGTTGATGACAACCGCTTATAACAGGACGGAAAGCATCCTCAAGTCGCATATGGAAAAGCTTGACGGGGTTGCCAAGTATCTGTTTGAAAATGAAAAAATGAGCGGGGAAGAATTTGCGAAAATGATGAAAGGCTCCGGTCCGGAGCCGACATCTCCGCAGGATGGGCCGGTATCCGGAACTTCCTCGGAAAATACGGCTGCTGAAATCGGCTGAGCTGAAAACATCAATAGAGTGATAAAGGGGGAATGTTGCCACATTCCCCTTTTAATTGCCTTTTTCAATATGGCGGAAATAAAAAGTTTAGGGGGGTCCCTGAATGGCAAAAAAACAGACTTATGGAAATGAAAGTATCTCTGCCCTGAAAGGTGCTGATCGAGTTCGGCGCCGCCCGGCCGTAATTTTTGGTTCGGATGGAATTGAGGGCTGTGAACATTCCGTTTTTGAAATTTTATCCAATGCGATTGACGAAGCGCGGGAGGGTTATGGGAAAGAAATTACCGTAACCCGCTACCTGGATCATTCGGTGGAAGTGGAGGACCATGGGCGCGGCTGCCCGGTCGACTATAATCCCAATGAAAAGCGTTATAATTGGGAGCTGGCTTTCTGCGAGCTTTATGCGGGTGGAAAATATAATAATAATGCGGATGAGAGTTACGAGTATTCTTTGGGGTTAAACGGTCTTGGCCTTTGCGCAACGCAGTATTCGTCGGAATTTATGGACGCGGATATTCGAAGGGACGGGGCACGTTACACTCTGCATTTTGAATGCGGAAAAAATGTTGGCGGGCTGAAAAAAGAAGAATATAAGGGGAAAGACACAGGTTCACGCTTTCGCTGGAAACCGGACCTTCAGGTCTTTACGGATATCGACGTTCCCGCAGAATATTATATGGCCATGCTGAAACGGCAGTCGATTGTCAATGAGGGGATTACCTTTTTGTTTCGCAATCAGACTCAGTCGGGGTTTGAAACGACCACATTTCTATATGAGAACGGAATTGCGGATTATGCTCGTGAAATTGCGGCGGACAGTGCCATGACTTCGGTTCAGTTTTGGCAGGCGGAGCGCATGGTGCGAGATCGGGCGGACAAGCCCGAATATAAAGTGAAAATCAATGTCGCCGTTGCCTTTTCCAATCGGAATCGGCTGATTGAGTATTACCATAATTCCAGCTGGCTGGAACACGGGGGTTCGCCTGATAAGGCGGCGCGGAACGCGTTTGTCTATCAAATTGATTCGTACCTTAAACAGAACAATAAGTACAATAAGAATGAAAGCCGGATTAACTTTGCGGATGTTGAGGACTGCCTGATCCTCATTATTTCGTCTTTTTCCAACCGGACTTCCTATGAAAATCAGACGAAAAAGGCGATTACCAATAAGGGAATCCAAAAAGCAATGGTCGAGGTGCTTCGTCACCAGCTCGAGGTCTATTTTATCGAGAATCCCGCGGAGGCGGAAAAAATCGCAGCCCAGGTGCTGATAAATAAACGCAGCAGAGAAGATGCGGAAAAAACGCGGCTGAACCTGAAGAAAAAGCTGACTACCAATCTGGACCTGACCAACCGGGTTGCCAAATTTGTAGATTGCCGCAGCCGGAACGTGGAAGAGCGCGAAATTTTTATTGTGGAAGGTGATTCCGCACTGGGTGCGTGCAAACAGGCGCGTGACCCGAATTTCCAGGCAATTATGCCGATTCGCGGTAAGATTCTGAATTGTTTGAAAGCGGATTACGACAAAATTTTCAAGAGTGATATTATTACCGATCTGCTGAAAGTTTTGGGCTGCGGCGTTCAGGTGAAGTCGAAAGCCAGCCGACAGTTGTCTTCTTTTAACATGAAGCTGCTGCATTGGAACAAGATTATTCTTTGTACCGATGCCGACGTGGATGGATATCAGATCCGCACGCTTCTTTTGACGATGCTCTACCGGCTGACCCCTGCTTTAATTGAAGAGGGAAAAGTATTTATTGCAGAATCTCCTCTTTATGAAATCCAGACAAAGAAAGAAACCTATTTCGCGTTTACGGAAAAGGAAAAGGAAGAATTTACGGAAAAGCTGAATGGGCAGAAGGTCACTGTGCAGCGTTCTAAAGGGTTGGGAGAAAATGAACCGGATATGATGAACCTGACAACGATGAATCCGGCAACACGCCGCTTGATTCGCGTGCTCCCGGACGAAGTGGAACAGACCAGCAAAATGTTTGATCTTTTGCTGGGAGCAAATCTGCAGGGGAGAAAGACTTTTATTGCGCAGAACGGATCCCGGTATATTGACACTTCTGATTTAAGCTAAAGTTTTTTGAATTGATCTACGATTGGTGGTGCGGCAGAATTTATGCCTAAGAAAAGAAAAAAACCCGTCCGGAAAAGTGTTGGCGCACACGGCGTCATCAACGGCGCGGGCGAGGTGGTTGAACAAAAAATAACGGATACGCTTGAGAAAAATTATATGCCCTATGCCATGAGCGTCATCCTTTCCAGAGCAATTCCGGAAATAGATGGATTTAAACCCTCCCACCGGAAACTGCTCTATACAATGTATAAAATGGGCCTGCTTGGGGCGACCCGGACGAAAAGTGCAAATATCGTCGGCCAGACGATGCGTCTGAATCCGCATGGCGACGCGGCTATTTACGACACTATGGTGCGCCTGAGCCGCGGTTATGAAGCACTGCTTCATCCCTATGTGGACTCCAAGGGTAATTTTGGTAAGTTTTATTCCCGCGATATGGCCTATGCCGCCTCTCGTTACACAGAGGCACGGCTGGACGATATCTGCCAGGAGCTGTTCCGCGACATCGACCGGAATACCGTTGATTTTGTCGACAATTATGACAATACGATGAAAGAACCCACGTTGCTGCCGGCTACTTTTCCAACCGTGCTGGTCAATGCGAACACAGGAATCGCCGTTGGAATGGCCAGTTCCATTTGTCCGTTTAACCTGTCGGAAGTCTGTAAAACGACGGTGTCACTGCTGAAAAACCCAAAGCATGATATCGGTTCGACACTGTTGGCACCGGATTTTCCGGGCGGTGGGCTGATTTTGATGGATCGGGACATTTTGCATAAAATCTATGAAACGGGGCGCGGCTCGATCCGGGTTCGTTCCAAATACCGCTATGACCCGGATGCGAACTGCATTGACATACTGGAAATTCCGCCCACTACAACGGTGGAAGTCATTGTCGAAAAGGTTGTGGAATTGGTCCGTCAGGGAAAAGTACGGGAAATTTCTGATATTCGGGATGAGACAGGTCTTGACGGCCTGCGAATTACCATCGACCTGAAACGGGGAACAGACCCCGACAAGCTGATGCTTCGCCTGTTTAAAATGACGCCTTTGGAAGACAGCTTTTCCTGCAACTTTAACGTCCTTGTCAATGGGACTCCGCGCGTGATGGGAGTCCGAGAATTACTGAACGAATGGTCTGCATTCCGCATGCAGTGTGTTCGCCACAGAACCGAGTTTGACCTGAAAAAAAAGCAGGAAAAGCTGCATTTGCTTCAGGGCTTAAAGGCGATTTTACTGGATATCGACAAAGCGGTTGCCATTGTGCGCTCGACCGAACAGGAGGAAGAAGTCGTTCCAAACTTGATGATCGGGTTCGGCATCGATCAGCTGCAGGCCGAATATGTTGCGGAAATAAAGCTGCGCCACCTGAACCGGGAATATATTTTAAAGCGCACCGAAGAAACGACGCAGATGGAGAGCGAGATCGAACAGCTTCAGAAAATTCTGGAAAATGATGCTGAAATCCGCAAGATTATTGTTGGCGAGTTAAAACAGGTAGCTGCAAAATATGGAAAGCCACGCCGTTCAGAGCTGGTATATCCGGGTGAAATTAAAGAATATGACGAAGAAGATGTGCCGGACTACCCGGTGAATCTGTTCCTGACAAAAGACGGCTATTTCAAAAAGATTACGCCTATTTCGCTGCGAATGAGCGGCGAACAAAAATTAAAAGAAGACGATGAAGTCAGTCAGCATCTGGAAAGCACCAATTCCGCAGAGCTTCTGTTCTTTACCGATCACTGTTCCGTTTATAAGGCGAAGGCTGCCGATTTTCCGGATACCAAGGCGAGTGTCCTTGGGGAATATCTTCCCGCACAGCTGGGCATGGAGGACGGAGAATCCCCTGTTTATATGGCGGTTACAACGGATTATTCCGGCTTTATGGTGTTCTTCTTTGAAAACGGAAAAGCGGCCAAAATCGATTTAACTGCCTATGAAACAAAGACGAATCGTCGCAGATTGGTCAATGCTTACAGCAACAAGTGCCCTTTGGCCGCATGCCTTCAAATTGTGGAAGATGGCGAATGTTTGCTGCTTTCTTCCCAGGGCAGAATGCTTTTGTTGAACACGGGGGCCATTCAAAGCAAAGCTACCCGTTCCACACAGGGCATTGCGGTGATGACGCTTCGGCGCAGCGCCAAATTGGTTCGGGCTTGCAAATATGAAGAAGAATTTTTGAAAAAACCGAATCGATACCGGAAGACCATTCCGTCAATCGGGGCGACGCCCGCGGCGGAAGATGCGCAGAATGAACAACTTTCTCTGTTGGAGTCATAATCAAGTGCGCTGTTCTTGGTTGAAAATAAAAACACCACTGAAAAACCAATAGCTTTCCAGTGGTGGGACAGTTGAAGCGGCAAACGCAAATTAGAACGAAAACGCTTTTCTTTGTCCATGCAATAGAGTTTCCCGCAGATTTGAACATTATTCATTTTTTCAAACTGTTTTTAGAAATATATCAGGTCAGGCTCTTGCAAACAGCTTCTGTTTGTGATACCATCATAAGAGAGGATTCGTAAAGATGTTGGAGGTATATTATGTCAGCTGTTGAGATTATATTGGGAATTGTGCTGATTGTTTTTTCTGTTGCGATCACAATTGTTGTGTTGATGCAGGAAGGCCACGAGAGAAATGTTGGTGTGGTTACAGGCGGTGCGGATACATTTTTGTCCAAGAATAAAGCCCGTTCGCTGGATTCGTTTTTAGCCCGCTGGACGAAAGTGATTGCGGTTGGTTTCTTTTTGTTTGTCATCATCATGAACGCTTACTTGTTTTTTGGAGCCTGAATACAGAATACTGTTTCGCCCCGCTTGGCAAAAGCGGGGCGTTTCTTATATTACAGAGAAGTGCCGATGTACCGAAAAGAATCGGTGAATGTGCTTTGACCGTCTAAAACTTGCTGGTTTGGGGAAATCTATCATAAATATTGGGAAAGAACAGTCGGAATGCTGGTCGTGAATGGAGGGAAAGAATTGGAAGAAACGAAAGAAAAAATTTTAAAATATCTTAATAAAGTGCCGCAGGGTATTTCAGCGCGCAGCTTGCTCAAACGCCTGAAACTTCGGAAGAGCGACTATTATAAAGCGTTGGATTTGCTGCGGGCGGAAGGAAAAGTATCGGTAAGCAAAAGCCGCAGAATCCGCAAGGCAAAAGAGAAGAAATCGATGGTGGAAGCTACCATTGTCTCTCTTTCCAAAGGGTTTGCCTTTGCGCGCCCGGATGACGGCGGGGACGATATTTTTATTCATGCAGACCATTTGAAGAAGGCTTTTATTAAAGATAAAGTCAAGTTGTATCGTGTGAGGCAAAGCCCTAAGGGCCCCAGCGCAGAAGTGGATTCTATTTCTGAAAAAAGCAGCCGCGTCATTACAGGCACGTTGACCAGGACTAATAACAGGTATGAGATGACGCCGGATGACTCGATTCGGTATCCGATTCGGGTGGCGAAGAATCTGCCGCGCGGGGTAAAAGACGGAGATAAGGTTCAGGCCCAAATTACCCGCCGAAAAGATTCCAATGAACTGATAGCGGAAATTGTCAAAGTTTATGGCAAATCAAACCGCGCTAAAATTTGTGCCGATGCAATTCTGGATCAGTATGGCATTCGTACTCGTTTTGCGAAGGACACACTGGAAGAAGCGAAACGTGCATCTTCCAGCCAGATTTCAGAAGCAGACCTGAAAGGCAGGCTTGATCTTCGGAAAAGGGCGATTTGTACGATCGATGGTGCGGGTGCCAAGGACCTGGACGATGCCATTTCGGTCAGCAGAACCAGAAAGGGATACCGGCTGGGTGTCCATATTGCGGACGTATCGCACTATGTGCCGGAAGGAGGCGCCCTGGACGAAGAAGCGTTTGAACGCGGAACTTCCGTTTACTTTGCAGACCGTGTGGTTCCTATGCTGCCGGAGGAGATTTCCAACGGGGTGTGTTCGTTAAATGCTGGTACGGACAAGCTGGCTTTTTCCGCATTTGTGGACTTGAGCGAAGAAGGTGAAATTTTATCTTATCGGTTTCGGAAAAGTGTAATCTGTTCCCGGGTGCGCGGTGTCTATTCTGAAGTTAACCAGATCTTTGCCGGAAAGGCGGACCGTGAATTAAAGAAAAAATATTTTCCTGTGATTCGTTCTTTGAACGCAGCACGCAAACTGGCTAAAATCTTAAAAAAACGGTCTGGCGAAAACGGTTCTTTTGATATTGAAAGTACGGAATCCGAGTTTTCATTGGATGAAAATGGAGTCTGTGTAGAGGTTCGCCCGCGCAAAAGCGGGGAAGCAGAGGGAATGATTGAGCAGCTGATGATTACCGCTAATCAGGCTGCCGCAAAGCTGGCAAAGTCAAAAGGGATTCCTTTTGTTTACAGGGTCCATGAACAGCCTGATCCGGAGCGTGTCAAAACACTGGTTCAGCTGGTCGATGCCGTTGGGTTAAACTCGCGCACGCTGAAGCAAAAAGGGGAACTTTCTGCGGCGGATTTTGCCGAAGTGTTGGACCAGGCCAAAGGTACGCCGATTCAGAAGGTAATTTCTCACCAGCTGCTGCGTACCATGGCGAAGGCGCGCTATGATTCGAAGCCGATTGGCCATTTCGGGCTGGTGCTGGCGGATTATTGTCATTTTACGTCCCCGATTCGCCGGTATCCGGACCTTGCAATTCACCGCATTTTAACAGCAATGCTGCAGGAAAAGGACAAAAGCAAAATCAACCGGTTTGAAAGTTTTGCCGTTGGCGCCGCCAAATCATCGTCTAAATCTGAGGTGTGTGCCATGTCTGCAGAACGGGATGCGGAAGACTGTTATATGGCCGAATATATTGGGCAGCATCTTGGTGAAATTTACGACGGAGTGATCAGCGGTGTAACACAGCGCGGCATTTTTGTGGAACTTGCAAATACGGTAGAAGGTTTTGTTCCGGCCGACAGTTTTCAGAATGCCAATTACCAGTTCGATGGTATGATTACACAGGTAGATCGTAATACCGGAAAAAAACTGACCATCGGCCAGCCGCTGCGAATTCAGGTGGCTGCCGCCGATGTGGCAAGCGGCCGGATTGATTTTGTTCCGGCCGAAGATGAGAAATAATTTTCTGCTTTTGTCACACATTGTATAAAAAATGGAATAAATGCCCACCCTACTAACATAAGATGAAACCGGAAGGCGGAATTGTTAGTATGGAATCTGTATTAAAGCTTTTGCAGCGCACCACCAACTGTGAAAAGGTACAAGACGATCTCGACCGGCAGCAGATTATTGGTGCGATCCGGGATGTATCCCGCCAGCTTGCCTATAACGAACGCTGGTTCCAGATTGAATCCGACGAAAATTTGATTGATGCCTGCATCTATCAACGGGAGGAACTGAAGTCTCGTTACCGTTATTTTTTAAAGCTGGCGAAACAGAAGGGTGTTAACTGCGCTTCCTTCCAAGACTAAGGAGCGGAGGTGTAAAATTGCAGACTCTGACGGCCGTTGTCTGTGCGTTAGGTGTTTTGGCATTGTTGGTTATTATCCAGCTTATTGTAAAAGCGGAGCACCCGGTTCGACGGGCGATCGGCGGAATATTGACTGGACTTTGCGCACTCGCGGTTGTAAATTTAACAGGATCTTTCACAGGGGTTACCCTTCCCATCAGTCCCTTGACCCTTGGCGTTTCAGGTACGGCCGGAATATCCGGCGTTACGATGCTGCTTTTACTGGACCTTATCTTAAAATAGGCTGCGGGGATGTTATCCCGCAGCCTTGTCCTTTGTGGTAGGACCCATCCCACGCTGAAAGCGCAAGATGGGCATTTTTTATGCCTGTTTCAAACGGTTGTTTTTTCAATATATCAAAAGATTTTGCATTGCCTTATTCGGCGTTTACAGTTGTTGGGGTGTTGTTATTGTCTTTGTAATTGGGCAGAATGCCTTTTACAATATAGACAATGACACAGATAATCGCAAATGCGATGCCGACCGGATAGGCGATAGAGGTCGACAGATGCAGGCATTCCGGAGCCATGAAGAGATAAGTGCATGTGACGGCGGACATAAAGGTTGCCGGAATGGCAGCCATCAAAGAAACCATGGTGCCTTTTTTCCATTTGCACAGATATGCCGCGGCTGTCCACAATACGATCATAGCAAGAGTTTGGTTGGAATAGGAAAAATATTTCCATATGATTGAAAAATCGAGCTGTGTTAAAACAGCTCCGGCCAAAAGCAGCGGAATGGTAATTGCCAGACGCTTTGAAGTTTTAGATTGATCGATGTGAAACCAGTCTGAAATGGTGAGCCTTGCGCTGCGGAAGGCGGTATCAGCGGATGTGATCGGGCAGATGCCGACACCTAGGACAGCCAGAACCACTCCAACAGGTCCGAGCAAGCCTTTGCCGATGGTGTAGACCATTGCGGAGTAATTGTTATTTACCGCTTTCAGGTTTTCATATAACCCAACGGTGCCGCTTTCATAAAAGGAAACGCCGGCCGCGGCCCAAATCAGGGCGATGATTCCTTCTGAAATCATTGCACCGTAAAATATTTTGCGGGCATTTCTTTCATCGCTGACGCAGCGTGCAATCATGGGGGACTGGGTGGAATGAAAGCCAGAGCATGCACCACAGGCCACTGTGACGAACATCATTGCCCAAATGGGGGTGCCGCCGGGATGCAGATTATTCAGTTGTATTTCTGGCATATTGGCTGTGCGTTCCAGAACAGTCCCGCCGCCAACGCCGAGGCACATGACAATCAGCAGAATACCGAATACCGGATACAGTTTTCCGATTACCTTATCAATTGGGAACAGAGTAGACATAAAGTAGTAAATTAAAAGGACAACCAACCAGAAATTTTGTGTCAGGTTGGCCGGAGTCAGCATGGCAAGCAGACCGGCGGGGCCGTTTGTAAATGTAGCGCCGATCAGTACCAGCAGTACGACTGAGAAGACGCGCATGATTTGCAGTATGATCTTACCCAGATACGCGCCGGTCACTTCTGAGATTGAAGACCCATCATTGCGCAGGGATAAAATGCCGCTTGCGTAGTCGTGTACACCGCCGGCAAAGATAGAGCCAAGTACGATCCAAAAATACACCACGGGCCCCCACATAGCACCGGCCAGCGCACCGAAAATAGGGCCCAGTCCCGCAATATTGAGCAACTGTATCAGAAAGGCACGCGGGGTGGAAATCGGCGTAAAATCGATCCCGTCTGGGTGCTTGACGCAGGGTGTTGGGGACTGATAGGGCTGAAAGACTTTGTCAACGAATTTGCCATAAGTGAGATAACCAATAATCAAAAGAACTAATGCCACAAAAAAAGTTACCATAGTTCATTTCCTCCGATCATTTATGATTCCCTCCTAAGTAAAGTGTAACACTGTAAGGGGTAATATAATCATATCGGGCAATAAGGAAATGAATTTTTTCGTACTGTACAAAAAAATATGAAACCATTTTAATTATTGGATATATTGCATAAACGAATTTGACTGTAAAGCACCATAAGCGGTACAGCACATTAATTGATATTGAAATTTACTTCTTGGTGTTGTGTGCAATCAAACCGGCAGCCATATCGTTTCTCCCAGTCAGAAGAGCCAGCAGCATTCGGTAAACCGTTTCAGGAGAACGATGAAAATTCTCTTTTACCATATTAGCTTGGTAAAGATCGGGAACATAAAGAGAGATATTCATCAAATCCATATCTCCGCCGGAAATGTGACAAATGACATGGTATCCCTGGTCCACTTTGACAAATTCAACGCGGTTTTCGCGTTCGCGCTTTGCTTCCGCCAGCAGCCGGATAGCAGTGCCCACGGCTTTGTTGCGAACGGAAGGAGGTAACGCGGTATCCAGCTGTTTTGCAATGATCTTCCCGTTGTCTCCCAGTGCAAATATGTCCGGTAGGTTGTTGTCGCGGCAAATAATTCCTTTGTCTGCCATCTCTGCAATGGCATCAGCCACTTCAAAGTAATTGGCCAGTCCATTATCCTGCATAGTTTGTATGATGTCATCTTTTGCAAGCCCAACACCGATGCTGTTCAGAAGATAACAAATTAAAATTTTAATTTCGTTTTTAGATCTCAATCCGCCGGGCTCAATCCCGGCCGTAAAAGCGTCAAAAGCCACTTTGAAACGCCTCCGTCATCTTTTTAGATTATTTTACCACAGATTGCAGACCGTGGGAAGTGGAGAACGCAATAGTCGGTGTGGAACAAAAAGGACGGAAGACAGAAAAACACGCTTTCAACCGGAAATGCTGCCGGCTAAAAACGTATTTAAAATGGATATTCTTTGCATATTAAAGCTTTAGGGATTTTTAGAAGATTGCGTGCTGCGCTTTGCTCTTTTTGTAGTAACACAACTTTTTAAAGCGGAGAGCCATTTAGCTTTTTCATCCTCTGAACAGGCCCGAAACAATCCAACTAATTCCTTTTCTAAAGGGGATAACTCATAAATATGACTTGAATTTTTTTTGCCGCGGACATAGCTGGATTTAATATTGCTGTCTGCAACCGATGAAGGGCCGGATTCGTCTGCCAATAGTTCGTTGATGGAGATATTGAACACTTTAGCTAAAATAATGAGGGCGGATACATCTGGTGTGGTTTTTCCAAGTTCATAATAGGAGTAAGTGGAACGGTCAATATTTAAAATTTTGGCGATTTGATTTTGTGTATATCCGCTTTTGATGCGCAATTCGCGCAGCCGTTCGTTAATGCGAATTTTCATCAATTTACAATACCGCCTTTTTTTACATTATACAACTGAAAAATACACAATTATTTCTTATAATTCCATTATATATTCATTCAGAAACAAATCATAAATTTAGTGATTATTATTCACTGTATTGCGAAAATTATCACTCATTTAGTCGTAAAATACTTGACAAACGTAAAAAAAGACTTGACGTTCAAAGAATTGTTTAGTATAATAACTTAGTCAGCAAAATGCTACTGTGGCTCAGTTGGTAGAGCAGCGCATTCGTAATGCGCAGGTCGTCAGTTCGAGTCTGACCAGTAGCTCCAGAAAAAGGGTCAAGAATCATATAAGATTCTCGGCCCTTTTCTCATAAATACGCAAAGAAGTCTCCTGGCTGGATCTCTGATCTTATGCCAGGAGTTTTTTTATATTCTTGGTTTTCCCGTTGATTTTCGAATGATCAGGCGCGGCTGATATTCCACGCGTGTAATACTTTCCGATTGATATTTTCCGGATCGAATTCGTTCGTCAAGAATATTCATTGCATTATGACCTTTTTCCAGAATGAAGTGCTCCACAGTGGTTAAAAAGATCTGTGGAAATTGAGAAGCAAAGATATTGTCGAACCCGCACACACTATAATCTTTTGGAACAGAGAAGCCAGCCTGTATGATGCTTGTGATCGCACCGTAGGCTACCATATCATTCACCGCGATAACCGCGGTGATTTTTTTATGATCCAAGATATTTTTCATAAGCCGGAATCCAATATTTTGCTCTATCATCGGGTCTTGCAGGTCATCCTCCGACGAGTCAGTTTCAGATGAAACCAAGATATTTCCCTCTGGACAAAACCGCCGATAAAACTGCCGGATTCCTTCCAGTCGTTTTAAACGAACCGCATTTTGTTCATTTAATGCGGTGGACAGAAAGGCAATATTGGTGTGCCCTAATTTGAGCAGATGTTCCGCTACCAGCTCACCGGAACGGATACTGTCGATCTCGACGGTGTCAACGCCTATGGATGTGTTGCGGTCACCGATTACAACAACTGGAATGGTTTGGTTTAATTCCTCTACCAGTTCGCAGGACTGCGGGATAAAGGTAAAGACAATTCCGCAGAGCCCGCCGTGGGCAAAACGGGACAGTATCTTCTGCTCTCTGCCAATATCGCGGTAGGTACTGCAGGTCACGGTAGAGTAGCCTTTCGCAAAAGCTGTTTGTTCGATGGCCTGCACCAGAGAAGAATAATAGGGATTTGAAAGAACGGGGCACATAATCAGAATCGTATCCTTAGGAAATGAAAAAGGGGACCGCACGGCCCGGCGGCGCTTTTTATAGCCCAGCTTTTCGGCAGCCTTTAATACTTTGCTGATAGTTTCCGCCGTGAAAGGCGCATCGTCCGGATGATTTAAAATCATAGATACAGCGGACTGTGAAACACCGGCCAGCTTGGCAATGTCAATGGTTGTGGGATGAAAAGAGCTCATATAATTCCTCTTTTTTAATAATTAATAATTATAAGTATAGATATTTAATTGGGAAAGTCAAGCTGCGCAAATAAAATTTAACAAAAATCTAAAACGATTTTTACGCTATTTTACTTTATCATTCGTCAAATCAATTCTATAATCAAGTTGTTCAAAAAATTATTATTAATATTTGCAATTAATAATTAATAAGGGGATACAGAATGCGCGTATATTATTCCACACTTTGTAAGATTGGGTCAGACCTTTCAAAATATCTTGATGAAATGATTCAATATGGCGGAGATGCCATTGAACTGATGATGGATGGACCCGAATGGAATGAATTTCAAGACCGTGGTCAGGAACTGATTGAGCTTCTGTCTGAAAAAACGGCGAATTATTCCATTCATACACCATCATGGGACATGAATCTGACGAGTGAAAATGTCAGGGCAAGAAATGCTGCGTTGGATTCTTACCGTGATTCCATTGTATTTGCTTCTAAACTTCACGCTTCCCATGTAGTGATTCATCCGGGATTCTGCTATGCCCCTACCTTTGATAAAACGGCTGCGCGTGAACGGGCAGGGCAGGCGATTGATCTGTTGTGCCGCTTTAATCAGGAGTACCGGGTTCCTCTTTTGGTGGAAAACGTGGGAAGTTGTGCAACGTCTATTTTTTCACAGGATGAATATATCCGATTTATTGAAAGCTTTGCCGGTCAAATTGGCTGCCTGCTCGATGTTGGACATGCACACATGTGTGGGTGGGACCTTCCAAAAACCATTGCACAACTAAAACCGTACTTATGCGCTGTCCATCTTCACGATAATCATGGTGATGCAGATTCCCATCTGCCTATTGGGTGCGGAACCGTACCGTGGAAATCTGTTTTTTAGGCTTTGAGTGCATGTAGGCCTGACTTACAGCTCATTCTTGAATATGACATTGGCACACCTGTTGACAAGCTAAAAGAAGGAAAGGAGATGCTGCGCCATGCCTTTCTCTTAAAAGAGTAAGGATGGATAAGTCTGACCACAGATTTGAAAGGAGTATTAAAACAAATGAAACTAACAAAAGTTCTAACAGCGATCTTGGCATTAGGAGTGGCGTGTACCCCGCTGACCGCCTGCTCTTCCTCTTCGTCCGGAACGTCGTCACAGAGCACCGCAGCGGTGTCTTCGGAGGCTTCCAAAGATACTTCATCCAATGTAAGCCTGAATTTCTACTATCCGGTTTCCGTTGGCGGTCCCCTTACCAAAATTATTGACCAGCTTTGCACGGACTTTACAAAGGAACATCCCAATATTAAAGTAAACCCCATTTACACCGGCAGCTACGCCGACACCCGCACAAAGGTGCAGACCGGTCTGAAAAGCGGCACCGGACCGGATGTTGCCATCATGTTTTCTACCGATCTGTTTTCTTTGCTGGATATGAATGCGATTGTAGATGTTGATACCGTTGCAAAAAATGATGACAAGGCCGAAACTAAAAAATTGATTGATGATTTTTACCCCGGCTTCATGCTGAATACACAGGCCAAGGGCAAAACGTGGGGCGTTCCGTTCCAGCGCAGCACCATTGTTTTGTACTACAACAAGGATGCTTTTAAAGAAGCAGGCTTAGACCCGGAAAAAGCACCTTCCACTTGGGATGAATTAATGGCAGATGCGAAGAAGCTGACAAAATCCGGCCGCTATGGCATCGAAATCCCATCCACCGGTTATGCTTACTGGATGCTGCAAACCTTTACTCTGCAGCAGAATGGCAAAAACCTGATGAATACCGACGGAAATAAAGTATTCTTTAATTCACCGGAAGCTGTGAAGGGCCTTTCGTTCTGGAAACAGCTTGCTGACGAGAAAGTCATGCCGAAGGGTACTATTCAGTGGGCAACGACTCCGACCGACTTTATTCAGGGTAAAACAGCCATGATGTACCACACAACTGGCAACCTGACCAACGTGAAGAAAAACGCCAAGTTTAACTTTGGTGTTGCGATGCTGCCAAAGAATGAAACATACGGTTCCCCGACAGGCGGCGGAAACTTCTACATTTTCAAAGATAAACCGGCAGAACATCAGCAGGCTGCATGGGAATTTGTAAAATGGATGACGACTCCGGAAAGAATTGCTCAGTGGAGCATCAACACCGGTTATGTTGCCCCGAGAAAATCCGCTTATGAAACCGATGCAATGAAGAAGTATGTGAAGGATTTCCCGTACGCTACCACTGCAAGAGATCAGCTGGAGTATGCTGCCGCCGAGCTTTCCACAAATGAAAACGGGAAAGTTACAAAGGCGATTGAAGACAATATTCAGAACGCGCTTACCGGTTCCAAAACGGTGGAACAGGCCTTGAACGATGCTCAAAAAGAAGCGGAAGGATATTTGAAGCCTTACCAGAACTAAAGGAAGTAAATGAAATCAAGCCTTCGGCTGAATTTTGCCGAAGGCTTCTGTGGGAAACGAGAAGTTGCAATGAATCATAAGCCATTGAAATTGAAAAAGAAAGCAGTAGCGACCCTGACCGCATGGGCGCTGGTGCTCCCGTCATTTATCTTTTTATGCGTATTTACGCTGTATCCGATTGCCCAAACATTGTTCGGCAGCTTATTTAGTGAGAGCCTTTCCCAGATTCACGCGGCATTTGCCGGGGTGCAAAATTATATCAACTTATTTCAGGACGAAGTGTTCCTTCGTGCTTTCTGGAACAATCTGATTGTTGCACTTATCACCGTTCCGGTTGATATCATCCTGGCGACAGCGATGGCGGTGTTTACCAATACAGTGAAACACGGAAAGTGGCTGGTTCGGCTTGCGTTTTTCTATCCGGTTATTCTGCCGATGATTGCCGCAGCTAATATCTGGCTCTTTATTTATACGCCGCAGTACGGGCTTGTGGGAATGCTGAACAGCAGTTGGAACCTTTTGGGGACTCCCTCCACCGTCCTTCCCGCCATTATTGTGATGCTTGTCTGGAAACAATCCGGGTATTTCATGATTTTTTACCTGTCTGGGCTGCAGAACATTTCGAAAGAAGTTTATGAGGCGGCAAAAATGGACGGGGCCGGGTCGTTCCGTATTTTCCGCTCCATCACATGGCCGCTTTTAAGGCCGATTACCCTGTTTTCCTTCATCATCGCATTGACGGATTCCTATAAGATGGTGGATTATCTGTATTTGATGACTGACGGAGGACCGAATAATTCCAGCAATATGTTGCTCTACTATATTTACCAAACGGGGTTCAATTTCTGGGATATCGGAAAAGCATCCACGATTACCAGCATTCTTGTTGTTTTGTTATTGCTGATTTCAACCGTCAGCTTTTTCCGACAGGACAAAAGAATTGTTTACAGCTGAGGAGGGATGCTTCATGAAATCAAGACAAACAACGGCTTCACGTATTTTTCATATTGTCATGTACCTGACGGCGCTTCTCTGGTTGGTTCCTCTATTGTGGATGGTACGTACCGCCTTTGTGCCGCAGGATGCGGCGATGAATCTGACGACGGTGGTCGCGCCAACTTTAGATAACTTTACCGAAGTGCTGACTTCCGCGCCCTTCGGGTCTTACTACCTTAATACCATTCTGATTGTGATAGGAACGCTTGCCGTCCAGTTCTTTCTGATTACGCTGGCGGGCTATGCGTTTGCACGGCTCAATTTCTGGGGAAAAGATGTTCTGTTCACCCTGTTTTTGGCACAGCTGATGATTACACCGGATGTGCTGATTTTCCCCACTTATCAGCTTATGGTCAAATTTCATCTGGCCAACACTCTGCCGGGAATTATGGTTCCGTTTTTTGCCTCTGCCATGGGGATCTTTCTTATGCGCCAGAACCTTCGCTCTATTCCGGAGGAACTGGAAGAAGCGGCAAAAATGGAGGGCTGTTCCGTTTGGAAAATTATCTGGAAAGTTTATGCCCCTCTGCTGCGGCCAACTTACGTTGCGTTCAGTCTGGTTTCCGTTTCTTACCACTGGAACGATTTTCTTTGGCCGCTTGTCATGGTCAACGACGTAAACAAAAGGCCGTTGACACTGGGCCTTGCGGTCTTTGCCCAGGCCTATGAAACCGGGGCACAGTGGAGCGACATCTGTGCGGCTACCTGCATTGTAATTGCGCCGCTCCTGTTTATTTTCCTGTTTTTCCAGCGTCAGTTTATCGAAAGTTTTGCTAAATCCGGCCTAAAATAAAATGGAGGGTTAGTGCTTGAACAACGTTCATAAAAAAATCGTAGCAATCACTTTACTGATCACTCAACTAATTGCCTCACTATTTGTCAGCGGAATCCCGGCTTATGCCGCGGAGACTCTGCCCAACGAAGAGACTGTGGAGGCCTGTATGGTCGACAAGTCCCCGATTATCAACGGTGACCTGAAAGATTCCGCGTGGACTTTGGACAACGACATTGCGGTCAGCGCGGAAGAAGTGCCGCAGCACGCGAAATATGGAATCCTTTGGGATTATACCTATTTGTACGTTGGGGTAGATATCGAAAACGACACGGAGCTGGTTGACGGTTCCGCATGGGACAGCGGCGACATTGTCAGTTTGCTGTTTGACCCGACTAAGCACAAGAGTTCCCCTTATGATTCTTCCGACTGGCAGTTTGGAGTAGGGTACAATTCTTCAGACGCATTCAATCCCTATATTTTGATGGGGGGCGGCATGCAAAATACCCAGAACCAAAGGGATGCCATGCAGCGCAACCTGATGGCTGCCACAAAGAAGACCTCCGATGGCTGGAGCGTTGAAATGGCTATCCCGTGGGAAAACTTGGGGGTGGACCCCTACCTTCAGCAGGACTTTGGCTTTGACGTTGCCGTAGACAACATGATCAAGAGCGGCGAACACAAAGGTCTGCATTCCGCTATCTGGTGCAATGCGGACGGCTCTGCCAGCTTTTGGAATAATACGTCTGCCTTTGGCTGTTTGAATTTGTCGGACACAGTCGTCGAAAATGACGATGACGATATTATTTATCAGCAGGATTTTGATGATTTGGAAGACGGACCTCTGCCGGAAGGCTTCACTCCGCCTGAGGGGCAGGAATCCGGATGGTCTGTGCAAGACGGTAAACTGGTGGGTGATTTTGGCTACGGAGAAGGTCAGCGGCGTATTGCGCTTCCCGCGCTGGGGGATAATTTCACCTATCAGACGGACATGTCTTTTCACAGCTATGCGAATACCGGCCGGTGGACTTCTGCTTTTTATCGCGGCAGTCAGGACAACGGCACAAGCTATTACCATTTTACCAATCGATTTAACGGTGCCGGAGAAATCTCCGGGCTGGCGGGCAGCAAGTGGATTTCAGCTGTGAATACCGCTGGCAGCGGGGAATCCGCTTCGTTAACAAAAGATGTTCCCTGCCACTTGGAAATCAACGCCTTCGGGCAACTCCTTTCCCATAAGCGCACCGGGGATACGGATGATATTACGTTTGACCATCAGGCAGATGCCTATGACCACTATAAGGCGGGTGAACTGCTTGAGCGTGGCCGGTTCGGCTTGCAGATCGACCAGGCGAATGTTGCTTATGACAATATCCTGATTGAACGGCTGAATGTTACGGATATTACCGTTGACGGGATTAACGAAAGTGCAGAGCAGCTGGATGATATCAATCCGGTTGTAACAGCCGATTTTTCCAATGGCCTGGAGACACCGATTGATTTGAGAGATGCCAAACTGTATTCGTCCAATCCTGAGGTAATCCGGATTAACGACGATGGCAGCATGAAAGCATTGAAAACCGGTACCTCTAAAATCGCTGTTATCTATGGAAACAAACTGTTCGAACAGGATGTAGAGGTTACCCCGACCGAAAGAACGCCTGAAATTACGGAGCTGACGCCCGAAAAGTCTTTCTATTCTGTTGTCAACGGCGGTTCCCTCAACCTTTCCGATGTGAACATGGCTGCCAAAAACGAAATTGGCGACACTCAGAACCTGACCGGTGACGATTCACAAATTTCGTGGGATTCTTCCGACGAAGACATTGCTTCTGTTTCGGAAGGAAAAATCAATGCAAAATCCCTTGGCGTGGCTGCGGTTACCGCACATGCAGGGCGCGCTACCAGCTCTCCTGTTGTAATTTGGGTTAAAGAAAGTGACGCAGACAATACCTATTTAAGCGAAAACTTTGAAAGTGGAAGTATGCCGGAAGCATGGCAGAAGCTGAAGGGCAATGCCGAGGTGGTTGATGACGGCAGCGGCAACAAGTCTTTGCAGCTGCAACCCTACACACGTGTTTTGATTCCGATGCCGAACGGTGTGGGGGACTACACGATTGATGCCGACGTTAGTTATACAGAGGCCGCCAATACTGCGCGGTGGGCATCGGTGATGTACCGTGTCCAAAATCAGAATTACCCTTATTTCCAATTTGCCGTCCGGCAGAATACAGCCGCTCCCAACGGAACGGAATTTGCAATGCTGACGGAATCGGGCTGCTGGGATGTACGAAGAAAGGCATCCTTTTCCGGTGGTTCTATGGACCCCGGGGTAGTTCGTCACATGCAGATTACCGTAACCGGCGACCGTGTTCGTCAAACCCTTGACGGGGAACAGATGGAATTTACCGACCTGGCCGGGGATTACCTGTCGGGGGACATCGGACTGCAGACGGACAACTTAACTGCGCGTTTCGATAATATTAAAGTTCAGCTTAACCCGGAAATGCTTCCGGAAGTTCCCGCAGAAGACCGTCAGTTTGCGGCACCGAAGATTCTAAACGAGAATTTAGTCAACGGCCCCACGGTGACCTATGATCATCCGCAGAGCCTTTCTCAGATTCAATCCTTGATTTCAGACAACACAACTTCTTCCCTGCTTCTGGATTTGAAACTGGAAGATTCTAAGCTGGCTGTTTACAGCGGAAGCAAAAGAATCGGCAGCTTGGATGAAGTAAAGGATTGTGCCCTTGGTAAATTGATTATGATGTTCTCTTTGCCGGACACAGCCGCTGCAGACGCATTCGCCCAGTACATTCAGCAGAACAAACTGGAAGATATCAATGTGGTCAGCTCTAACGAGGACGTCTTAAAAGAATTCCGCGACCATGCCACAACTTCCAGAGCGACTCTGCTGATTAACCAGAAGACAATTGACAGAAACGATGTGGGCGATTGGACGGGAAAAGCAAATATCGGCAAATGCAAATCCGTGATTCTGTCGCAGTCTGCCGCGACGAAAGATGTTGTTGAGCAGTTCCAACGCAGAATGATGGCGGTTTGGGTTACAACCGATGACAGCGTTGCCGGGATGCACCGCGCTATCACTTCCGGGGCGAACGGAATCCTGACGCAAAACCCGGAACAGCTCGCGCAGCAGGCAGCGGTTTATGACAGCAAGACGCTGACGCGCCGTTCCTTTATCATTGGGCACCGTGGAAATCCGGACACTGCGCCGGAAAACACTTATCCCAGTTATTCAAACGCCTATGATAAATATGGCGCTCAGATGATTGAAAACGATGTTTACTATACCAAAGACAAACAGCTGGTCATTTTCCATGATACCTATCTGACACGCACAACCGATATTCTGACCAATACGGAGATTCCGGACAGCGTATTTACTGATGGGCTGACAAGGTGGAATTGTAAGATCAGCGATCTGACACTGGAACAGATAAAAAAACTTGACGCCGGTTCTCATGATGCGGGAGCTTATCACTATGACAGTTCCGATTATGTTGGAACCAGAATCCCTACGCTCGAAGAACAGCTTCAGTACATTAAGGGAAAAGACGTTGTCCTTTTCCTGGAATTGAAAGACGCAACCAACGGCATTGCGCAGGACGCGGTTGACCTGATCCATAAATACAATCTTGAAAACCAGGTCGACTTCATTAATTTCACCGCTGCCAACATTACCGCAATGCAGGAAGCAATGCCGACCATGTCTGTAGCATATCTGGGAGGTATTACGAAACCGTCCGCAGAACATCCGAGAGTCGCGATTCGTGATGTTTTGAATGGCTTGCAGCCGATGAATGCCGCTTACAATGCTGATTACAGCTTCTATGAAAACGACGATTTTATCGCAGCTGCCACAGCGCGGGGATTGCTCCTGTGGGGCTGGACCTATCGCGATAAAGACAGTTATGCCCATGCCATTGATCAGGGACTTGCCGGTTTGACCACAGACTATGCCAACTGGGCCAAAGATTACGCATTTACTCTGGAGCCGGAACAGACAAGCTATCAGTTGAATATTGGTTCTTCCGCAGCCCTTCAGGCAGCGGAGATCACAAATCACAAGGCAGACAGCCGCTCCTGTACTCCTGAAGTTGTTGTTGTAGACGGCGGTTCCTGCATCCGTGTGGATGGTAACAGTATTCAGGGCGTTAAAAATGGTGTAGCCACCGTCCTGCTGCGTACGCCAACCACCATGGACCAAAATACTTATGAGATTTATACACAGCCGATTACCGTAACTGTTGGAACGGGAGAACATCATTCAAATCCTTCTCATCATTCAACTCCTTCTCATCATGCAAATCACAATACTACAATTCCTTCCAATCCCACTTCCAACGACCATGGCAACAGACCGGTAATTAAGACAAAGACAGGTTCTTATGTGACGGATACAACCATGGATGTGAATGTATCACACAGCTATACAGCAAAACTGACCAGCAACAGCGGTCATGCCCCGAACATTGTGGTGGGTACCGCGGGTGTTTTCCGTGTTCAGCTTACAACTACAAACGGAAAAGACTATTACGCAAAACTGATTTCCGTGGGGCGCCCCGGTCAGAAAGCCGGTGTTTACCTTGACGGGGTGAAACTCTTTGTCGCTGCTGTGAAGTCTGGCAATACGGAGCGCACCGTAGTGAAAAGCGATACCACACATCCCTTTACGATTCGACCGAAGGCTTCCTATGTTATGAAACTGACGGCGGATACGAAACCTTCGCTGATTGCAGGTACGCCGAATCAAGTAAAAATCCAATTTGTTAAGACGGTTGGAAAAGACCACTTCTTCAAAATTACGCCGGTAAACGCAGCAGGGTCTTCGGGACTTTATGTCAACAGGGACAAAACCCCGGTCACTATTGTCAGCGTTGCCCGCTGATTTTGAAAATCAAGCAGACAAAAGAATGAAACATTTCGATTTATCAATAGTAAGCTGAACGTAGCATCGGGCTTGTTTTTACTGGTCCGGATCAAATGAAAAAGGCAGAAGGCAATCGTACACTTTGTGTATTTGTCTTCTGCCTTTTCATTTGGAAGATTACGGAGAGACGGCGAATGACCAGTACCGACCCTGTGAAAAAAAGGGGAACGGTTTGCTTTTATGCCAATTTATTGGTACATCCCGTTTTGAGCCATATAGTTATAGATTTGTTCCCCGTGCTGCTGTTCTTCTTTTTGAATGTGGTTCAAAGTGTTTCTGATATTGGTATCCTTGAATTCAAAAATACTGGTGTTGTATGTGGATGAAACATGTTTTTCTGTTGAGAGCAAATCGGTGCACAGATAGCTGTCCTGTTGCTTTTCCTGACTGTTGTCTGCCATATTATAGTTTTCGGTGAATGTCTGTTGTGGCTGCTGCTGATTTCCTGACTGCATTGCAGGCACGGTCCCGCCCATGATCTGGTTGATTGTGTTCAGATGTTGATTTTCCATTTGCGCGATTTGAGAAAACAGGTTTTTTAACTGTTGGTCGCTTGCATCGGACGAATATTTGTTGTATTTTTCCA
This sequence comes from Oscillospiraceae bacterium, assembly GCA_022650485.1. Lineage (GTDB taxonomy): Bacteria > Bacillota > Clostridia > Oscillospirales > Acutalibacteraceae > Caproicibacter. The sequence continues at coordinate 198,196 of JALCPP010000005.1, forward strand.
CGCAGGTTTGTTCCTGTTCTTTCAAATCTTTTAAGAGCAGTGTTTCTTTTTGCGTAAGCTGCATTAGTATCACCTCATGAGTAATGTTTCCCGATCTATTTTGAATATTCTGTATAAGGAAATGTATGGATGCTTTATAAAAATGGCGCCGCGGCATGAAGTACATGCGGCTGTGTCTTTTGCATGAAAAAAGCGGCTCGGACTGCTGCCTTTTTAGCAGTCCGGGCACGCTCGTAATGGATGTGCAGAGAGAAGGATGCTGCTTTTTTGCTTCTTAAACAGGGGGAGAATACAGATGCCTAATAAATTACTTTAAGTTATTTTCACGCCCGTATAAAGTCATCAAAGAGCGGAGCTGTTCTGCCAGCTGCGGGGATAGAGCTTCTTTTTGAACCCGCCAGCGCCAGTTTCCGCCGACAGTACTTGGTATGTTCATTCGCGCTTGTGCGCCAAGGCGAAGATAGTCCTGCATTGGGATTATGCAGGTTTCTGCCACACTGCCAAGTGCCGCACGAATCATGCCGTACGTAAAATCATTTTCATTCGGAACATTCAGGTACCGCCGCGCATAGGCAACGTCTTCGGGCGGTGCGCTGTGCTGCCAGTCTTCTGTGGTGGTATTGTCGTGCGTGCCGGTATAGACGACGCAATTTTGGTGGTACCGGTAGGGAAGGTAGTCGCTTTTTTCCCTGGAGTCAAATGCAAACTGAAGAACTTTCATGCCGGGAAAGCCGCTTTCTTTTAACAGACGTCTCACGTCATCGGTTAAAAATCCCAAATCTTCCGCAATGATACGGACGTTTGGAATTTTTTCTTTTACAACATGGATAAATTTGATTCCTGGGCCTTTTTCCCACCGGCCGCCCGTCGCGTCCTGGTCACCGGCGGGAATGGCATAGTAACTTTCGAATCCGCGAAAATGGTCGATTCGAACCACATCGTAAACTCGTGCCGCAAAGCAAAGCCGGCGAATCCACCATTGGTAATCGTCTTGTTCCAAACGGTCCCAGTTGTAAAGCGGATTTCCCCACAACTGACCGGTTTTAGAAAACGCATCAGGCGGGCAGCCCGCAACATCAGTCAGCCGCCGCTGGCTGTCAATTTGAAACAATTCGGGATGTGTCCACAGGTCGGAAGAATCCGGAGAAACATAAATGGGAATGTCACCGATGATTTCAACCCTGTTTTTATGCGCATAATCGGTGAGAATTTTCCATTGACCGAAAAACAGATATTGAATTGCTTTCCATACATGTACTTGATCGGCAAGACGGGATTTTGCAGCATTCACAGCTTCTGGCTTTCTCAGACGCAGGGGAGCCGGCCAGTCATTAAAGGACACCATGCCGCTTTCTACTTTAAGTGCCATAAACAAGGCATAATCGTCCAGCCAATCGGCATTTTTTTTACAAAAATCACAGAACAGTGCATCGGTTGGCGCAATCCTTCCCGCGGCATGCCTTAACAGAGGAACACGCTTTTCATACAGAGCTCCATAGTCCACAAATTCAGGGTCACTGCCGAACTTGACGGATGAAATTTCTTCTTTAGTCAAAAGACCCTGATCTGCAAGAAGATCCAGATCAATGAAATAAGGATTCGATGCAAATGCTGAAAAGCTCTGATAAGGACTGTCGCCGCAGCCGGTTGGCCCGATGGGCAGAATCTGCCAATAATGCTGGCCTGCGTTTTTTAAAAAATCAATAAAATGATATGCTTCCTTTCCCAGACTTCCAATCCCGTATTGGGAAGGAAGACTGCTGACAGGCAGCAAAATTCCACTGGTACGAATAAGAAAACCCTCCAGTAAGAGCTATTGCCGGGTGCGGATTAACCTTTGACTGCACCTGCGATAACACCTTTGATAATATGTTTTTGGCAGGAAAGATAAAACACGATTACCGGTATCATGGAAAGGACAAGCACTGCCATCATGGCCCCCATGTCTCTTGAACCGTAGCCGCCGCGCAAGTATTGAACGGCGATTGGAATGGTTCGGTATTTATTTCCGATGACCAGATAGGGCAGAAGATAGTCGTTCCAGGTCCACATGGCGATTAAAATGGAAACTGTAATAGCAACGGGGCGAAGGATGGGGAACACTACACGAAAATATACCTGAATTGGGTTGCAGCCGTCAATCATGGCCGCTTCCTCAATATCGATCGGTACGGACTTGATAAAACCACAGAACATGAATGCGGAAAGACCCGCGCCAAATCCAAGGTACAGGATGACGACACCAGACGGAGTGTTTAAATGAAGAATATCCGCTGTTTTAGACATGGTAAACATGACCATCTGGAATGGAACAATCATGGAAAAGATCAACAGATAATACAGTATGCTTGAATAGTTGGATTTAATCCGCGTAATATACCATGCTGCCATGGAATTAAAAAGGCCGATAAACAACACAGAAAAAAACGTGATGTACAGCGAGTAGCCGAATGCACTGAAAAATTCAGTCTTTTCAACGCCGGAAAAGTAGTTTTCCAACCCGACGAACATGGCTCCGGTCGGGGGAAGAAATGCAGTTTCAGATATGTAGAAACGGCCCTTAAACGAATTCATCAGAACAACCAGCACGGGAACCAAAAACAAAAGAGCCAGAAGCAGAAGTATTACGAAAATGGTACGGTTTAAAGCAAGATTCTTTTGCTTCATCAGTTTTCAACCTCCCTGCTTCTGGTCAGTTTCAATTGAATAAATGCGATAAATGTGACTAACAGGAAAAACACAACTGCTTTTGCCTGGCCGATGCCTTCAGAATGAATGGAACCATAAAATGTGTTGTAAATATTCAGCGCCAGCATCTCTGTCTGCTTCCCCGGTGCGCCTGCGGTTAAAGCCAGGTTCTGGTCGAACAGCTTAAATGAGTTTGTCAGTGTTAAGAACAGACAGATGGTAATGGAAGGCATTACCATGGGAATCGTTACATGCAGCAATTCCTGAATCGGGGTGGCTCCGTCCACTGCCGCCGCGTCCCGCAGCTCGGTGGGGACATTCTGAATGCCCGCAATGTAGATAATCATCATGTAGCCGATCATCTGCCAGTTCATCAATACGATGAGACCCCAGAAGCCGTATTTCGGGTCGGTGGTCAGAGTCGCTCCGTATTGGTACAGGATGCCATTGATGATGAGCTGCCAGATGTATCCAAGAACGATTCCGCCGATGAGGTTCGGCATAAAAAACACGGTTCGAAAGCCGTTGGTCCATCGAATTCCTCTGGTAAGAAGCAATGCCAGAAGAAATGCCAGCACGTTGATGCAAAGCACCGATAACACCGTGAATTTTGTCGTAAACCACAGTGCATTTAGAAAATCCCCACTGGAAACAAAGGCTTTTACATAATTTTCAAGGCCAACCCACTTTGCGTCTGTTACAGTGGTAAATTCAGTAAAAGAGAGATAAATCCCCATAAAGAAGGGAAGCAGGAATGAAATGAAAAATGCGATTAAGGTTGGAAACGTGAAAAAAGCCACGTATTTTTTCAGAATTTTTTGCATTTGTCTTTCCCCCGTTAAAAAATAGTGAGTGAGTTGACCGGCGAACTGCACTCACTATTTTTATGACACACCAGATTAAATCTTTTTATGATTTGGCTTTTTCAGCCTTCCATTCGTTGACAACTACAGATTTTACATTGTTCCAGTCTTTCCCGCCCTGCGCATATTCCAGAAGCGAGGCGCCGACTTTATTTTTGTAATCTTGGCTGGGGAAGCATTCGAATGTCCACGGAATGGTCTGAATATCTTTTTTGCTCATCCAGTTGGTAACTTCTTTTGCCAGCGGGTCACTCGGGCGTTCATCGTCGGAGAACGAGTCGAATGGTGCAATGAAGTTGAGTTTGTTTGTTACATAATTCTTACCGGTGTCGCTGGTGTAAAGCCAGTTAAGGAATTCTTCAGATGCTTTTTGCTTTGCTTCGGATACTTTGCTGTTGATGCAGAAATAGTTTTCTGTACCAATGCAAAGCCCCTGATTTTCTTCGCCTTCTGTGCCGGTGTAGATCGGCATAAACTTAATGTCTTCCGCCTTGACCACGTTTCCGGAAACACCGTTGATCTGCGACCAGGCCCAGTTGCCGTTTTGAACCATCGCGACTTTGCCCAGAGCAAACTCTGCCATGGAATCGTCGACCGATTTACTGCCGAGCAGTCCTTTCTTTGTAGCGGAGTTGTTTAGATACAGGTCAAAAATATTTTTGTACTGGTCCGCGTACTGGAACGTGATTTCTTTGGACGCAAGACCGGTGACAACTGTGTTTTTGTCTGCGTCGGCATCTTTAAACTCATAATACATCGGCAGATTCAGCAGATGGGTCTGCCATCTCCAGTCTTCACCGGTAGAAAGAGAGGTGGAGGCGAAAACACCGTCAATGCCCAGGTCCGCCTTATGCTTTGTCATATCTTCCACGACTGCTTTCAGGGTGTCAAAGTTTTTGATCTGATCGGCGGAATCGATGGAGACCGCTTTGTCGGACAGGGCGAAGTATTTTTTCATGACAGCGTCATTGTAAATAATGCCGTAACCTTCAACCACATAGGGGATTCCATAAACTCCGGTGCCGTCGGTTACCGCCAGACTTTTATCCATCAGGTGGCTGTAAAGTTCGGTGCCTTTCACGTCTGCACAGTAATCTTTCCAGGTCGCATAGCCGACAGGGCCGTTGATCTGAAAGATGGTTGGAGCGTCAGACTTTGCCATGTCGGATTTTAAAGTCTGCTCATATGTACCGCTCGCAGCAGTTACAACATTTACCTTTACACCGGTTTCCTTTTCATAGTCCGCAGCGACTTCTTTATACACCTCTGCGATTTCAGGCTTAAAATTTAAAAAGAAGATTTCTTTGGCGCCGCTGCTTTCAGCGGAAGATTGGCCGGAGCTTGCTTGAGGGGATGCCGATGAAGCGGATTCGTTGCTGCTGCATGCTGATAAAGAAGCCGCTGCCGTCAATGCCGCGACTGCCAGAGCCAGTATCCTTTTCATTTTTTTCATAAGATATCCTCCTTCAAAATTTATGAGCGGCTAACCGCAAGGAACCGATTAGCTTCCCATAATTTTCTTCTGCTTTCGACGGAAAAGAACCAGCCGAAAACAAAACGCAGAAAGCGTTCGAAGTTTTTTCGAAATAACATTTCGCTTTCTAGAAAAAGGATATCATTAAACAGGGTAATTGTCAATAAGTTTTTCCACTATAATTGTGCAGTTATCGTATATGATGCTAGTTTCATTTCGACTATACGCGAAATTTTTAATTATAAAAAAATATTTATCATTAAATTTCGATAAAATTGTCGAAATATTTAAACGGTGCCAACGTGCCAAATATCGTTGGCGTAGCCGGCGATGGTGCGGTCGCTTGAAAATTTTCCTGCGTGTGCCGTGTTAAGAAATTCCTTGCGGGCAAATGCTGTTTTGTCGCGGTAGTCCCGGTTGGCACGAAGCCTTGCTTCACGGTAGGAGTCAAAGTCGTAAAGCAGAAAGTATTGGTCCGGTTTGTGCCAAGATGTTCCCTTGAGCAGGGAATCGGAGAGTTCGCGGAATATTCCGGTTCCGCCATCGTCCAGTGTTCCGTCGGTCAGCGTGTCTAAAACACGTTTCAGCCTGGGACTTTGGTTCAGCAGGACGGCCGGGTCATACGTTTCACGAATCTGGTCAAGCTCTTCGACACGGGCGCCGAAAATGTAGTTGTTTAAAAGGCCGGATTCCCGCACAATTTCGATATTTGCTCCGTCATAGGTGCCGATAGTTGGGGTTCCGTTGAGCATGAACTTCATGTTTCCGGTACCGGAGGCTTCTGTGCCGGCGGTTGAAATCTGTTCCGATAAATTGGCGCCGCAGACCAGCTTTTCCGCATAGGAAACATTGTAATTCTGTACAAAGACGACACGGATGAAATCGCGCACGGCGGGGTCGGCGTGAATGAGGCGTGCAATTTCATTAATTAATTTGATAATTCCTTTTGCACGGGCATATCCCGGCGCCGCTTTTGCACCAAAAAGAAAGGCTGTCGGTGTAAAGTCACGCAGGCTTCCGTCCTTTATGCTGAAGTAGAGGTCCAGAATAGAAAGTGCATTTAAGAACTGGCGCTTGTATTCGTGAAGGCGCTTGACCTGAATGTCGAACAGAAAAGTTTCCGGAATCTGAACTCCTTCTTTTTCTGCAATAAACTGCGCGAGCTGCCGCTTTTTTTCCTGTTTGACAGCGGCAAATTTCTCTAAAACCGTTTGATCGTCTGCGTATTGTTCCAGCCCGCTGAGTTGGTCAAGGTTGGTGACCCAGTCTTGTGTTCCCAGCAGGTCTGTAATCAGTGCAGAAAGTTCGGGGTTACACAAGGCGAGCCAGCGCCGCTGCGTAATTCCATTCGTTTCATTGCGAATCAGGTTGGGGAAAATTTCGTTCCATTCTTTCAGAACGCTGTTTTTCAGAATTTCAGTGTGCAGTTCGGCAACGCCGTTTACGGCGCAGGAACCGTAGACCGCCAGATTCGCCATGTGTGCGGCCCCGCCGCGAATCACTTCACAAGTGTCCAGATTGCGCGCGAAAGCGCCGCCCGCCGCTTGAAACTCCTTTTTCTGGTAATCGTCGATTTTTTTGAGCACGCTGTAAATCCCAGGAAGAGCTTCTTTGTACAGTTCCAGATCCCAGGTTTCCAACGCTTCTGCCATAACCGTGTGATTGGTGTAGTGAAATGTTTTTTGTGCTATGCGGAACGCGTTTTCAAACTTTATTCCGTAGTTCGAGAGTAAGATGCGGATTAGCTCACAAATCGCGACCGTCGGGTGTGTATCATTGAGCTGAATGGCAACGGATTCGGGAAAGCGGGAGAAATCTTTGCCATATCGCTTGATGAAGCGCTTGAGAAGGTCTTGTACGGAAGCACTGCAGAAGAAATATTGCTGACGGATGCGCAGCAACTTGCCCTCGTCGGTACTGTCATTTGGGTACAGGACACGGGAGAGATCTTCCGCACGGTTCTTTTCGCGGACAGCCCCGTCGTAATCCTGATCGTTGAATTTGGTAAAATCAAATTCTGTCAGGGGTTCGCTCTGCCACAGTCGGAGGGTGTTAATCCGCTTGCCGCCGTAGCCGATGATTGGCATGTCATAGGGGACGGCACGCACCGCAAAGTTTCCAAACTCAATGGTGACCGCATCTCTGTCACGCCGTTCGGACCACGGGTCACCAAAACGGGTCCAGTCGTCTGCTGTTTCAATCTGAAATCCATTTTTTAGTCCCTGTTGAAACAGCCCGTATCGGTAACGGATTCCATACCCGTTCAGCGGATATCCTTGAGTGGCCGCGGAGTCCAGAAAGCAGGCTGCCAGCCGGCCCAGACCGCCGTTGCCGAGCGCGGCGTCCTCGATTTCTTCCAGTGAGTTCAGATCTGAGCCGTTTTGGCGAAGAATCTTCCCCACTTGCTCCGTCATGCCAAGGGTCAGCAGATTGTTGAAGATGAGCCGCCCAACCAGAAATTCAGCCGAAAAATAATAGACCCGTCTATGTTCATTATAAAGTTGCTTGCTTTTTGACCAAACCGGTGCAATGTGCTTCATTAGGCATGCTGCAAGCGCATTGTGAAGTTCAAACGGCCTTGCATCGGCAATATCACATCCGCACTGCGTCAGCAGTTCTTCTTTTAAGGTGTCTGCCAGTGAGCTATTTTCCAATTCGAAAACCTCCCATTTTGTCGTGCTTCCTAAAAACGCTATCAGGATAACATAACTTTTCGAAAATTTCAATACGATTTATCGAAAACTTCGACGGAGACGCTTGAAAAATCGATAGATTTAATTTGGATGTTTCAAACAATATAGTAAAAAGGACTGAAACGGTTTCTCGCTTCAGTCCTCAGTAAAATGTGTTTGAGAGTTTGTTTTAAATTTTGGGCTTTCCGGTGGATTCGCGCACCACCAGTTCCGGCATTAGAAGGAGCCGGTTAATATGAGTGCCGTGCATCATCTGATCCATGACCATACAGACGCTTTTCCCAATGGCCATACGATTCTGCCGGATGGTTGTTAAAGACGGCGTGGTATAGGATGCAAGAGGAAGATCGTCAAAACCTGCAACACTGACATCATCCGGAACGCGCAGACCCATGCGGTACAGTTCACGAAGAACTCCGTGGGCAAGCAGGTCGCTTGCGCATACGATTGCGGTTGCCCCCTCACGAATAAAATAACTGACAAATTTATCCGCGCAGTCCGTCATGTAATCCCCGTGTGCTACCAGTTCTTCCCGAACGTTCAGACCGCATTTTTCCATTCCAAGCCGGAATCCGTTCAATCGCTCATGGGAAACCCGGCTGATGGTTTCTCCGTTGAGCATCGCGATGTTCCGGTGACCGAGCCGGGCCAGATGCTCCACCACGTAAAAGATTCCCTGTTGATTGTCGATCCCGACGCAGGCTACGTTCTTATTGTAGACGACATTGTCGAGTAAAACGGTGGGAATGTTGGTTTTCTGCATTTGCGCAATAAAATCATTGTGAAGGGTAAACCCGAGCAGAAACCCTGCCGCATAATGGTGGGTTACCATATAATCGTCGTAGTTATACTGGGATTCCTGATTCATTGCGAGCGGTACGATGGAAACATCCCACTTTTTTGCGGCCGCTTCCAGCTTAAAGCCAACAATAATATCATAGCCGAACTGTTCAATCCGCTCATAGCCCATATTTTCAATGAAAACGCAGATTTTGACCGGGTTTGCTCCCTCACGGCCCTGCTTGGGGACATAGCCCATTTCCATAGCGGTGTTGATGATCAACTGCCTGGTTTTGTCGCTGACATCGCTGGCACCGCTCAGTCCTTTCGAAACCGTACTGACAGATAAGTTCAGCCTGGTTGCGATATCTTTTATCGTTGGCACAATATTTTCACATCCGTTTGATAATTTACGAAATTTTCGAAACTTAATTCAGTTTATCACATGATACCGGGACTGTCAATCTGTGCGGCGGGCAAATGCCGTCAAAATGATATTTTTTAAGGTTAAGCGCAGTGGATTCCGGTCATGCCAGCCCCAAAAGCCGGGCGGCGGTGGCAACGAGAAAGCATACGGCAATTCCGGTCACTGTTGGGATTAAGAAAGCGACAAAGGTCCATTTCCTGCTTTGTGTTTCATTTTTTATGGTAAGGCACGTTGTGCCGCAGGGCCAGTGCATCAGAGAGAACAGCATGACACATACCGCTGTCAGCCAGGTCCATCCGTGACTGACAAAAAGAGCGTGCAGCTGCGAAAGGCTTCCATAATCGGTCAGTGTACCGGTCGCCATGTAACTCATAATAATAATCGGCACGACGATTTCATTGGCTGGGAATCCCAGAATAAATGCCATCAGAATATATCCGTCCAGCCCCAGTGTTCTGGCAAAGGGGTCCAGAAATCCAGCACATTGCGCGAGCAGGCTCATGCCGCCGACCTGTATGTTGGCGAGCATCCAGATAACCAACCCGGCCGGAGCCGCAACGATGACGGCGCGGCGCAGTACAAACAGCGTTCGGTCGAAAATGGAACGTACAATGACACGCCCGATCTGTGGGCGGCGGTAAGGGGGAAGTTCCAGATTGAAGGAGGACGGCATGCCTTTCAGAAGTGTTTTAGAAAGCAGCTTGGAAATGAGCAGGGTCATGACAACGCCTAGTATGATTACGCCGGTTAGAAGCACAGCGGAAACGGCGGATTGAAACGGCCCGGCGGCCGCCGCGGCAAAAAACATGGTGATGACTGCAATGAGGGTTGGAAATGCACCGCCGCACCAAGGGCAACTTTACGTCTGTGGCTTGACCGCCTTAACCCTTGTAAATCCAAATTCGAAGTGTTGCTCCGTCCCACTCGATTCCCTGTATATAAAGTTGAAGCAGTGTGCGCCTTTCCGAAATGGTGAGTTTATCCCAATACTCGATCAGATCCCCAAGGGCGTAAATGGTTTCGTCCGGCCGGAATTTCAATGTACCGGTGGGGCGGGCCGTTTTTTTCAGTCGCCTTTTTTCTGCGCTTAACCGGCTGAGTTCGGCGTCGAGTTCAGTAATTCGGCAGTTGACATGCTGAACAAAAGCATCGCTTGCGTGGCTTTGAGAGAGCGTTAGAATCAGGTTGTTCATTTCACGGCTGCATTTTGCAATTTGTATATCAATTTCGTCGGGAAGGCTTTTCTGGCTCTGTTTATGTAAATCCATTTTCAGCTGTTCCAGAAGCGGGATGATGCGGGGACTTTCGTGCATGATATGCAATAGGCGCAGACAGACGGCTTCATCCGCCTGCAGTCCGTTTAAATTCGGGCAGCTGCAGATCACGGTTCCGCCGCGAAGCTTTCTTTGGCAGATATAATCGTATAGCCGATGGTTGTTGCTGCGGGTTTTGGCAAACATTCGACTGCCGCATTTGGCACAGCGTATCATTCCGGAAAGCAGGGAGTAGTCGTTGTGCGCTTTGACAGCTCCGCTTTTCGGCTTGTTTCGTTCCAAAAGGCACTGAGCGGCTGCCCATTGTTTTCCCGTTACAACCCCTTTATGCCGTCCTATGGCAATAATCCAGTGTTCTATCGGCTGACGGGGAGCGCGCTTTTTTTTATAATCCCGCTTGTTGTAAGAAAGCAGGCCGTGTTTTTTCGAGCATTCTTCCTTTTTAAAACACAGTTCGGAACCACGGGAGGCAAAATATTCCCATGCGTCTTGGTCCGCCGCGCAGTAAACGGGATTCTGCAAGATATCTTTAATGCCCAAAAGAGAGTAATCATTCCCTGTCCGGCTGTGGATTCCCTGTTTCATCAGGTATTTTCCAACCCCGGAAAGAGACCGAAGCTCCAGAAACTTGTTAAACATCAATTTCACAATCCGAATTTCGTCGGGATTCCATTGAAGTTTGCAGGAAGTTTTTGTTTTGCCGTCAATCATTACGTCCGATATTTTTTCAGACGTGAAACCCGTGGGCGTGGTGCCGCCCAGCCAGCGGCCCGAACGTGCCAGCATCAGCATATTGTCACGCACACGTTCCGCAAGGGTTTCCCGTTCCAGCTGTGCAAATACGGAGGCAATGTACATCATAGCTTTGCCCATCGGCTTCGAGGTATCGAATTCTTCCTTAATGCAGATCAGGGAAATCCCGAGGTGATTCAGCTCTTCAACCAGTGCGGAAAAATCGCTGACGCTGCGGCTGATTCTGTCCAGCCGGTAGCACACGATAAAATCAAATTTCTGCTGCTTGATGTCGCGCAGCATTTGCTGAAAGCGCGGCCGGTCGATGTTTTTTCCGGAAAAGCCCTCGTCTTCATAAATAGTCAGGTCCGCATTGGTGCTTGACTTATATTTGGAAAAGATGTACTGCCGGCACATTTCAATTTGATTTTCTACGGATTCCCCTTTTCCGGTACAGATCGATTTTCGCGAGTAGACTGCAAAGCGCAAACTGTGATTCGCCTCCTTTGATCATCGAAGAGCGGCGGTTTGTGCGGTGTACATTCACTGGAAAACCTTGAATTTTGTGTAAATTTCGAGTATAATAAACTTTTGTGTCCCTAACTGACTGAATTGAAAGGATTGATACCATGGACGAGATTGAACAGATTTACAGCAGTGATCATTACCCGAATTTTCTTCGTTATTGCAAGCTGCACGGCTATAAACGGATGAAAGATTTACTGCAATGCCGTTTTGAAGAATTGCCGGAGCTTCTTCATATATCTTCCAGCAGAATGAGCCGCATCAAAGCAATTTTTGTTCTCTATTTTAAAAATCACCCGGAAGATCTGGCCAGCGCAAGAACAAAGAAGAAAACGAATGCGCCGGTAATTGACGACCTGGAGGATCGACTGTTGGTCGTTTTTCAGCAAAATGCGAACAAGCTTATTCATATCTCAGAAATTACCAAAGCAATTGGCAAAGGTGTAAAGCGGGGCGATATCATTCATGTGCTGGAACATCAGAAATGGTGCAAAATTGTTGATAATACAACGTTTTTTTATATGCCGGTAGCCTGAAAAATATTTTGTAGAGAGTGTTACGCTCTCTATTTTTTTATCCATTTTCCTTTTGATCTGGGGGCGGATGGGGCCAGAATTTCTGGACGCTATATATATATATGCGAAATCAGGCGGCGACTTTGCCTGAGCGTGTTGTTTGTAAGTGCATTTATTAAAATATAGGTGATAGGACAACCGAAGCTTTCCATATTCCTTAAGAACAGGAAAGGGGAGCGTGCGGTGAAAAAAAGCAAAATAAAATCCGTTGAGGTCGAAATTTCAGGCCAACAGGGACCGCCGGACCGGGATGAACAAATGGCGGCAGTGCATTTTATGCTGATTCAGCGCAGAATGGAGGAACTGGGATTAAATCAACGGCAGAAAGCGATTGTTGTGGATGGGGTTTTGAAATTGTTGAAAAAACAGTGAAATTCCAGTGAAACGGTGTTTTAACTTCTTGCCCCTTCTTTGGTGGCGCAAATCTTCCGTTGCAGGGAACAAAGTTGTTTGTCAGAATGGCAATCAGACGTTCCCGCGGGGAATCGATAATTCGGCAGCCGATCACGCCACAGGCATTGCAGCCGAACCCCATGCACATCGTTAAGGATTGTTTGCCGTGTGCGCATGCTTTTCGAAAGAAATTGTCAAGGTTGAACGCAACGCGGGGCAGGTAGCCCAAATCTTCCAGCAGGGTGAACAAGGGAAAGAAGATTGCCATGGGTGGCAGCATGACGGAAACGACCCAGGCCAGAGTTCGGTACATTCCCTGCACCAAAAGACCGGTCAGCCATTCGGGGGCGCAAATCCAGTGAAAAAACTCCAGAAGCCGGTCTTCCAGCCAGAACAGGCCGTCTGCAATCAGAGCGGACGGGACGTTGGCGCCTGTAATCGTAATCCAGAATATGCCGAGGAGCAGTAAAATCATAATTGGAATTCCGGTTACTTTGGAAGTGAGAATCCGGTCTATTTTTCGGTCCCGTTCCGCATATTCCGCTTTTTGGCAGACGGTGGTTTCCCGGCTGATTGATTCACAAAGTTCGACAATTCTGGTAACAATCCGGTCGCGGAAAGCATCATTCGTAATTTCGGATTCTTTCAGAAATGTTTTTGCCTTCATCAGGCAGGCAGAAACATTTTGATCTGCTAAAATATCAGTTTCCAGGTAATTTTGCATGGAATGCATCAGACTCTCGTCACCATCCAGCAGTCGGAGTGCGGTCCATCTGGAGTTTAGTTTGCCCTTGAGCGTGTTTTCCAACGCGGGCTGAAGGATGGAAACCGCTTGCTCAATTTCATCGTCGTATTTAATTTGCAGCGTGTGCGGACTGCTTTTCTGCACGGATAACTCCGCGACGGTATTCATTAAGCCCCTTAGCCCTTTTCCACTTCGGGCGCTGGTTCCGACAACGGGAATCCCCAGCTTCTGCGAAAGCAGTTCAAGGTCAATTTTGATTTTCTTTTTCCTGGCTTCATCCAGTAGATTCACGCACAGGACAACTCGTTTGGAAATTTCCATGGTTTGAAGAACAAGATTCAGATTGCGCTCCAGGCAGGTAGCATCCGCCACCACCACCACGGCATCAGGACCGCCAAAACAGATGAAATCACGTGCAATTTCTTCTTCTTCAGAATTAGCCATGAGGGAATAGGTTCCCGGAATATCGACCAAAATAAAATTCTTATCTTGGTGACGGCACTTTCCCTGTGCGTTGGCGACTGTTTTTCCTGGCCAGTTTCCCGTGTGCTGATTCATGCCCGTCAGGCTGTTAAACACGGTGCTTTTTCCAACATTCGGATTTCCAGCCAGGGCAACCACAGAATCCTGCGCGGTTTCTTTTTCAATTTGTAAAACACTTTTACATCCGTTTAGAACCCCGGAGCCTGTCGATTTTTCTGTTAATCCCATAAATGTCCCCCCGTTATGACTGTGTCAAAGTGAAAAATGATGCAAAAAGCAAGGCGGCATCACCTGCTTGCAGCAAAGATGGTTTCGCCTTGCTTTTCATTGACGCGGCAGCTAAAATCCGCTGAGTGGATGGGATGAATCATGTGGTGCCCCTCCCACTGATGAAACGATGTGATGAATCATTTTATCTTTGAAACGAAGCGGCGCGCGGTGTTTCGCGGCAGAGCCAATTCCATCATTCTGAAAACAGCTTTTCATTTTTCACGGCGGACTGCTAGAGCCCTGTCAAATTGTTTCACTAGGCTAATATATGGTTCCAAATCCGAAAATGACACAATTGTTTTCTGCTCCATATTTTGCCGGATCCTTATTTGCGGATGATTACAAGGGGAGACGTGCAACGACGGGCAGAAAATGAAATACGGCTCCTGCCGTAAAGCAGGAGCCGTAAATCAGTCTTCTGATACTACTACGAGATTTGCCCCGAAGCAGGAGATTACGCTAAACGTACATTTGCTGCGCGCAGTTTGCCGTTACGAGAATCTGTTTCAGTATCGTATACGACCTTCTGGCCTTCTTCCAAAGACTTATAGCCGTCAGCCTGAATAGCAGAAAAATGCACGAAAACATCTTCTCCGCCATTGTCGTTGGAAATAAATCCGTAGCCTTTGTCTGCATTAAACCATTTTACTGTACCGTTATTCATAAATAGGTACCTCCATAAATTTATTTGTATCCACTGTATAAAAAAACTCACATTTTTTGTAAATCTCCACAATGTGAATGACTTACAAAAAATGTGAGACGATTCGTACATTTAGAATACTCACTTAATATAACACACTTCCGCAGAAAAAGCAATGACATTTTATGGCAAAGTTTAAAATTGTTATTTAGCCAGTTTGATTGCCAGTGGGACGCAAGCAGGTCTTGTATTCGGTCGGAGCCCGGCACAAAGCGTGTGGCAATCCACCGAAAAGCATAAATGTTGCTTATTTTGACAGACTAGAACCCAGCAGTAGCAGCTTCCATGTCTATATGTATCCGCACAGGCAAAGACTGGACCAAACATAACACAAATCCCCTTGCAAGCTTTAAAACAGCTAACAAGGGGGCTCTTTCTTGTGCTGTCGCTTGGAATGCGGCAACTGGATGATTAACGCGAACCAATTCACCATAGAGAAAGCTGTCGAGGGTGAAAATCATCCGTCATTTCATGTCAACTGCCGATGTACCACAGCGCCGTACATTGCAGAGGCGGACGATCTAACTGGTTCCCGCATGTCCCGTGATCCGGTGACGGGGAAGAGTGTACCGACCACGGCGAGGAACTATGAGGAATGGAAAGCACAGCAGGATAAGAAGTACGGTGCGGGTACAGTGGACAAGGAGCGGAAGAAAGCACAGAACGAAGCTGCCGATTTTAAACAGTATCAGGGCATGAAATCAATTTTAAAAGAAAATTCTCCGAAATCCTTTGCTGAATTTCAGAATTTGAAGTATAATAAACTTGGAGAATTTGAGAATCTAAAGCGAACCACCGCCGACCGGAGAATTCAAAACCGTCTTGCTTCCGATGTGCAACTAAAGACCATTGATTCCGGAAAGCAAGGAAAGCATATCAAAGGGCATAACAATTACATTCTCGGCCGCAGCTATTTGACCATTACCGAAAAAGAAGCACAGCAGCTTGTAGACCGTTATGCCGGAACCGGCATGATTCAGAGGGACCGCAGTGGCAAGTTTACAAATCGGGAATTGATCACCGCAAACAGGAACGTCGGTGTCAGTATTGACCCGAAAACTGGAAAAGAAACCGTGACAAACCGATTTTATATTCATTACAGTAAAACCGGAGTTCATATTGTTCCGACACTGAAAGGGGCGGATGAAAAGTGAAATCGTTATCTGAATACTTCCAAAAGAATATCCGCTTGACGGATGTCGATGGAAAGCAATGGTCGGGTCGTGTGGAAACTTGGACACCTGCTATTGACTCTGAGGACGATGTTGAAGAAATTGGACTCATGACTCCCGGACAGGGCTTGATCGGGTTCAAGCAAACCGAAATTCAGAGCATCACGATCGAATAAATACCGCCTGCTGAAACGGCACGGCGGTATTTTTATGTTCAGATATGGAGCGTCCCGCCATCCGGCAGGGCGTTTTTTCATACAAAAACTTAACCGTTCGCCCGGAAAACAATAGGCGAGCCGTAATGCGGGGACTGGCCCGATAAAAAGGATAGCGGCAGAAAGGTACCACAATGTTAGACTGGCTTAAAGCAATTCTCGGCGACGCCTATACCGACGACATCGACAAAAAGGTTTCTGCCGAAATCGGCAAAGGCTTCGTTTCCAGGGCAGACTTCAATACTACGAATGAAGCAAAAAAGTCCCTTTGTTCTGACCTGCATTTTTTTGATTTTTAGTCATTTATAGCTATGTTTTATCATGAATTTGGAAAAATAAAAACCGCACGAAACAACCGAAAAATGGCTGTGTCATGCGGTCTTTCTTTGGTGGGCCATCAGGGACTCGAACCTTGGACCGACCGGTTATGAGCCGGTTGCTCTAACCAACTGAGCTAATGGCCCGTACATAATAAAAAATGTGCGGTTTCAATACAGTGAACACGTATCAAGCTCAAATATTATATCATGTTCAATGTGGAATTGCAACAAAAGCGTATGATAAATAAAATGCATTTGAATATTTACAGATATATGAAAAAAATGGTATAGTTAATATATCATGATCCGTAAGATATAAGGTAAAAGTAAGTTGACGCCGCCAAGTGATTTGGTAAGAGAGGTACTTCATGAAAATTGTTAATGTGACGGAAGGGCTTGTAGAGCAGAAGCTGGACGAGGTAATTAATATGCTTGACTGCTGCAAATGCGAACAATGCAGGGCAGATATTATCTCGTGCGCACTTAATAAGCTTACTCCTAAATATGTGAATACAGATATTGGCAAGGCTTATGTGAAACTGGATTCAATGTCCCCTCAATTTGAGGTGGACCTTCTGACTGCTTTGTTTGAAGCGGTTGACAAAGTGAAGAAAAATCCGCGGCATCATCAGGATTGATGACTGCCGTGGATTTTTTTTGCCGCAGCGATTCCGGTGGGGGTTGCCGCCAGTCCGCCGGTGCCTGTTTCTTTTAAAGAGGCGGGCAGTTTGTCTCCAACTTCCCGCATGGCATCGATCACTTCATCCGGGGGGATGGCGCTTCCAATTCCCGCAAGAGCCATATCCGCACAGCTGATTGCGTTGACGGCACCGATCACATTCCTTTTAACACAGGGAATTTCAACCAGACCAGCAACCGGGTCGCATACCAAACCGAGCAGATTCATCAATGCCATGGCGCAGGCATCGGCGCTCTGCTGTGCCGTTCCGTTCTTCAGGCTGACGAGTGCCGCGGCCGCCATGGCGGAAGCCGACCCGATTTCTGCCTGACAGCCGCCCTCTGCCCCTGAAATCGAGGCGCGCGAAGCAATAATTTGTCCGAATCCTGCCGCGATAAAAAGCGCCGCGGTGATTTCTTGATCGCTGGTTTTATTTTCTTTTGCAAATGGAATCAAGACGGCGGGCAGAACGCCGCAGGAACCGGCAGTCGGCGCCGCGACGATTCGCTTCATACAAGCGTTGCTTTCTCCCATGCGCAGTGCCTGTGCAATGACATCTGACAGGTATGCCCCTGCGATGCCGGCTCCCTTTTCAGCGTACTGATGCATCTTTTCCCCGTCTCCGCCGACCAGTCCGCTCTTGGAACGCACTGCGGGGCTGTACCCCGAGTCCGCCGATTGCATCGCTGCCCACAGTGTACCCATCTGCCGCTGGGACTCTTCTTTGCTGGCGCCGCGGTCTTTCGTGTCCTCGTTCATAATGACTTTCCAAAGCGGAAGATTTTGTTCCGCTGCTGCCGCTAAGAGTTGTTTCACCGATGTAAATGCCATTTATGTCCTCCGCTATGATTCGTCAAGATTCAGATAAGTCACTTTAATAATGCCGTCTTCTTTTGCAAGCGATGCAAGCGGCTCCGCTGGAATGGGCTGGTCACATTCCAGCACCATAACCGCGTATCCGCCCCGCACATTCCGGTAGAGCTGCATGGTGGCAATGTTGACCGCACAGCGGTTCAAAAGTGCCGTTACCTGAGCCACGTGTCCCGGTTGATCCAGATTATGGACGATCAACGTTGGGCAGTCGCCGGAAAAATTCGTTTCAATTCCGTCAATTCTGCAAATGCGGATGCGTCCGCCGCCCAGTGATGAGGCGACGACCTCTAAAGTTTTTCCACTTTTTCCGGCAACATGCAGCATCACGGTGTTGGGGTGGACGTTGCGCAGGACAACGGAACCGGTCTGAAATTTCATCCCATGCTCATGGGCGCATTGAAAACTGGACGGAATTTTCTCATCATCCGGTTTCATTCCAAGAAGTCCGGCAACCAGAGCGCGGTCAGTACCGTGTCCTTCTCCGGTTGCGGCAAAAGATCCGTGCAGCAGCATTTCGGCTTGTGCGACCGGTTCCCCAAGCAGCTTTCTCGTAACCAGCCCGATGCGCACGGCTCCGGCGGTGTGGGAACTGGACGGTCCGACCATAATCGGCCCCATAATATCAAAAAGGTTCATTTGTTTTTCTGCCTTTCCAAGAGGAGGGGCCAAACTGCCTCGATTAATCCGGCAGCAGTATGCCCCTTTTCTGACAATATTTATTATCATACCACATACGGCTGGAAAATAAATCGGAAGGCGGAAATCTTTGCCGGAAACTTCAGTACCTTGTCTGCTTTAACCGACAACCGGGAATTTTGTGGCACACGATGGGCAAAACAGAGTTGAAAAACTGCGGGCACGGGTGTGAAGATTCGGATTATGCGCTGTAAAATGACTTTTTAAACGGGGTGTGGCAAGAACAGATCAACAGAAGCATATGGGTTTAACAAATAAAAGCAAGGAGGAACTAATCATGATTAGTACGACGACACCTTCGATTGATGGCAAAAAAATTCTGGAGTACAAGGGGATTGTATTTGGCGAAGTGATTTCCGGTGTGGATTTTCTCAAGGATTTTGCGGCGGGCCTGTCCAATATTTTCGGTGGGCGTTCCGGAACCTATGAAGAAGAACTGATTCAGGCTAGAGAAAACGCAATTGCAGAAATGGAGCAGCGGGCCGCGAATCTTGGCGCAAACGCTGTGGTTGGAGTTAAAATGGACTATGAGGTGCTTGGCTCAAATAACGGTATGCTGATGGTGACGGCATCCGGAACAGCAGTAAGGCTGGAATAAGGCCGCAGAAAAGCGAATTTTTTTCTGCATTTTCCCCATACTAGTTTTAGCTTTTTTAGCTTTCAGGGGGAATGCAGAGTGGAAAAGCAAAGAAAAAAGCGCAAATATTTTCTGCCTTTTTTGGGGGCTTTTGTTTCATTATTTGTCTTTTTTGTATGCTGTGTGATTTTGTTTCTAGAGATTTATGCTTATCGTGACGGCAGGGAGAAGGCGGCAAATGCGGGTGCCGCATCTTCTGCCGTTTCTTCCGGGCGGTCGTCCCCACAGTCTTCTGCAGGGGCTTCCTCTGCTGCGGCTATTGCCGTTACAGATCAGAACCTGATTCTGGTCAACTACAGCCACAAACTGCCGGACGGGTATCTGCCGGACCTCGTTTCTGTCTACGGGGTGCAGCTAAACCGGCGGGCTGCGGCGGCATACCAAAAAATGAACAGTGCCGCGGCTTCCGACGGGATTTCTCTGTGGATTTCTTCCGCATACCGCAGTGTCGAAAGACAGGAGGAACTGTTTCGGCAGGAAATTGCGGATTACTCAAAGTCGTATTCATCGCAGGGAGAGGCTCAGGCTTATGCGGAACAATCGGTTGCCCGCCCCGGGTACAGCGAGCACGCTACCGGTCTGGCTATGGATTTGAACGGAGTCCGGAACGACTTTGATGAAATGCCGGCTTTTCAGTGGCTGTCGGAACACGCGCAGGATTACGGGTTTATTCTGCGATATCCCAAGGACAAGCAGAATATCACAAAAATCAAATATGAGCCGTGGCATTACCGTTATGTAGGCGTTGAACATGCGCAAAGCATGAAAGAGAAGAACCTCTGTTTGGAAGAATACCTTGATTTACGGTAAAAAAGGGAGGCACTGATTGATTATCCCGCCGAAATTTGGTATAATCTACAATCAGAATCTTTATATAACGCAGCAATACGGCAGGAGGGTATCTGATGCAGCAAAAAGTCAGGACAAGGTTTGCTCCCAGTCCGACCGGAATTATGCATGTCGGTAATCTGAGGACGGCACTGTTTGAATATTTAATTGCAAAATCGAACAGCGGGGATTTTATTCTCCGCATTGAAGACACGGACCGTGAACGCTATGTGGAAGGCGCGCTGGAGGTTATTTACCGCACGCTTAAAATGGTCGGCTTGAAACACGATGAAGGGCCGGATATTGGCGGAGACTGCGGTCCCTATGTGCAGAGTGAACGGAAAGATTTGTACCGTAAATACGCGGAACAGCTGGTGTCGGAAGGGAAGGCTTACCGTTGCTTTTGCTCTAAGGAACGCTTGGAATCCCTGCATGAATCCAAGCAGTTAAACGGCGGCGGCTATGACCGCCATTGCCGGAATCTTCCGCAAGAAGAAGTGGAACGGCTTTTGGCTGCCGGAACGCCTTATGTAATCCGGCAGAAAATGCCGATTGAGGGTTCCACCACATTTGACGATGTGGTTTACGGCCCGATTACGATTGAAAACAAGGAGCTGGAGGATCAGATCCTGTTAAAATCCGACGGGTACCCGACTTATAACTTTGCAAATGTTATCGACGATCACTTGATGAAGATTACTCATGTTGTGCGCGGCTGTGAGTATCTTTCGTCAACACCGAAGTATAATCTTCTTTATGAAGCATTTGGCTGGGAAGTACCAACTTATGTGCATCTTCCGCTGATTATGGGCAAAAATGCAGACGGAAGTGTTTCAAAACTGTCGAAGCGGCACGGTTCCACCGGCTTTCAGGACCTGATTGCAGAAGGCTACCTGGCAAGGGCGATTGTGAATTACATAGCCCTGCTTGGCTGGTGCCCGAAAGATAACCGGGAGCTGTTTACACTTGACGAACTGACCGAGCATTTTTCTATTGACGGTATCAGTAAATCGCCGGCCGTGTTCGATTATGACAAATTGCTCTGGTTCAATGGCGAAGTCATTCGCGCAATGCCGGAGGAAGAATTCCTTCAGAATGCGATGCCGTATTTCCGCCAGTTGTTTCCGCAGGGCGAGTACCGGTGGGATGTTCTGGCGGGTGTTCTGCAGCCGCGTGTGACGAAATTCCGCGATATTCCGGAGATGATCGGGTTCTTAAAGACACTGCCAGAATATCCGGCGGAGTATTTTATTAATAAAAAGAGCAAAACCAACCTGGAAAATTCGGCGGAGATGCTGACAGCCGCCATCCAGAAGCTGGAGTTACTGAGTGACTGGTCGCCCGATTCCCTTCACGATGTGTTGATTGGGCTTGCGCAGGAGCTTGAAGTAAAGAACGGAAAACTGCTTTGGCCCGTACGCATTGCGGCGGCCGGAATGAAGGTAACGCCCGGCGGCGCGATGGAGATTCTTAGCTTTTTGGGCAAAGACGAGTCTTTGCGCCGTTTGAAAGCAGGGCTGGAAAAACTGAATAAGGAGTCGGTATGATGAGTGATGAAATGAAAAGCGCGGAGGAAAAAGAAGGCGCCGGTAATTTTATTCATACCTTCGTAAAAGAGGATCTTGCGCCCGGGGGGCGCGATGAAGGCAAAAAGATTCACACCCGGTTCCCACCGGAGCCGAACGGGTATCTCCACATCGGGCATGCAAAAGCGATTTGCATTGACTTTGGCACGGCGGAAAAATTCGGCGGTCTGTGCAATCTGCGCATGGATGACACCAACCCGACCAAGGAAGATGTCGAATATGTCGATGCTATTCAGAAAGATATTAAATGGCTTGGCTTTTCGTGGGATGACCGGTTTTACTATGCTTCCGATTATTTCCCCAAAATGTATGAGCTGGCGGAAAAGCTGATTCGGGAAGGGCTTGCCTATGTCTGCGAGCTGACGCATGAGCAGTTTCGTGAATACCGCGGCGATTTGACGCACCCGGCCCGCAGTCCTTACCGTGACCGCCCTGTGGAAGAAAGCCTCGATCTGTTTCACCGCATGAAAGCCGGGGAGTTTGAGGATGGTAAAATGACGCTCCGCGCGAAGATTGACTTGGCTTCCGGGAATTTTAACATGCGTGACCCGGTGCTTTACCGCATCAATCACATGGCGCATCACCGGACGGGAACAGACTGGTGTATTTATCCGATGTATGATTTTGCGCATCCGATTGAGGACGCGATGGAAGGAATTACGCATTCGCTCTGCACGCTGGAGTTTGAAGACCACCGTCCGCTGTATGACTGGGTGATTGAGCATATCGATCTGCCCGCAAAGCCCCGTCAGATTGAGTTTGCGCGCCTCGGAATCAATAATACCGTTATGAGCAAGCGCAAACTGCGTCAGTTGGTGGAAAATAAGTATGTTTCCGGTTGGGACGACCCGCGTATGCCTACCCTGTGCGGACTGCGCCGCCGCGGTTACACACCGGCATCCATCCGTAATTTCTGCGAACGCATCGGTGTTGCAAAAGTGAATTCCACGGTGGAATACGGCTTTTTGGAGCATTGTCTGCGGGAAGACCTGAATGAGAATGCACACCGCGCAATGGCGGTTTTGGACCCGGTTAAGCTGATTCTGACAAATTATCCGGAGGGACAGACAGAAACATTTGATGTTGAAAACAATCCGGCGAAACCGGAAGCTGGCACGCGTCCGGTCAGCTTTTCCCGTGAGCTGTGGATTGAACGTGAGGACTTTATGGAAGAACCGGCGAGAAAATATTTCCGCCTGTTCCCAGGGAATGAAGTTCGCCTGAAAACAGCGTATGTGGTTAAATGCACAGGATGTGACAAGGATGAATCCGGACGAGTCACTACCGTTTTTGCCGAGTATGACCCGGAAACGCGCGGAGGCAATACGCCGGACGGCCGGAAGGTGAAAAGTACCATTCACTGGGTGGATGCGAAGACTGCGGTTGATGCGGAAGTCCGCCTGTACGACAGTCTGTTCACTGTTCCGGACCCGGAAGCCGGGGATTTTCTGGAAGAATTAAATCCGGATTCCCTCCAAATTCTGACCGGCTGCAAGGTGGAGCCGTGGCTGGCCGAGGCGACAGCGCCTGCTTCGTTCCAGTTTATGCGCAAGGGCTATTTCTGTGTGGACAGCTGCGACAGCAAACCGGGGAGCCCGGTGTTTAACCGCTCTGTTTCTTTGAAAGACGGATTTAAAAAGAAAAAATAAATTTTTCAAAAAGCAAGCGCCCGGTGTGGGTTTTAAACCGCACCGGGCGCTTTTTATGTTTCATCGAAAAAATCCACCGGCTTAGCCGGCGGAACCGACGACGGCTTTAGCCGGATAAAAAGGACCCTGCTAGAATAGATGAAGGTTTGGCCAACCACATCAAAAATAGCAGGGAGGTCTTCTCATGAAAGAGAAAGACATAAAAAGTTTAGAACATACGACATGGAGATGTCAATATCATATTGTTTTTTCACCGAAGTATCGTCGAATGGCGATATATGGACAGCTGAAGAAAGATATAGGGTGGATTTTACGGAAACTATGTGGTGAGAAAGGAGTTGAAATCATACAGGCAGAGGCTTGTCCGGATCATATTCACATGTTAGTGAGTATTCCGCCGAAGTATAGTATTTCAAGCTTCATGGGATTTTTAAAAGGAAAAAGCAGTTTGATGATTTTTGACAGACATGCCAACTTAAAATATAAATACGGAAACAGAACATTTTGGGCACGCGGTTACTATGTGGATAACGTAGGCCGCAACAAAGAGAAAATAAAGGAGTATATCAAAAACCAGCTTGCGCAAGACCAAATTGAGGACCAGATGAGTTTAAAAGAATTTATAGACCCGTTTACGGGTAGCAAGAATAAAAAGGCATAAAAAATAGCCCCTTGAGGGGCGGCCTGAGAAAGCCGATGCGTTGGTCAGACCTTTCAGGCGCCTCTTAAGAGGCTAGCCGGTATCATGCCCTTCTAGGGCCTAGTCAAGCCCCCGGCTTGCCGGGGGTCATGACTCCGCTTTTGTTTTCTCAGAAGCCTTGCTGTGAAGCTTACGATTCCGGCAAAGGCTTTCAATGATTGAAGATGAATTTTGCTTGGACTATTTCGTACATTGAGATCCGGTATTTTATGATCCGTTGATTGTTTTTTTCGCATCTTTTGTCGGTGCGGGAATTTTTTTGTGTAAATTTGAAGTTTATTCTGCTAAAATGATATAGTGGAAATAAGAAAAGGGGAGGGATTTCTATTGCTGCCTTGCATCATGGCAATTGAAAATGAAAAGGAACGCCAAACGATGGAACAGTTGTATCAGAAGAATTACAAGCTGATGATATATATTGCCAAGGGCATTTTAAAGGACCAAAGTAAGGCCGAAGATGCGGTTTCTCAGGCTTTTATAAAAATAATTGAAAAATTTCAAAAATTTTCTTTTGAAAACTGTAACAAATCGAAAGCTTTGGTGGTTATATTAGTGAAACATATTTGTTACAACATGCTGCGGCAGGAGTCATGCCATCCCGAAGTGCTTCTGGAAGAGGCGGAATTTCAGGGGGACTGGTTTGATATGCCCTGTGAACATCTGCTGACGGAAGAAACGTACCAAACTTTGCTGACGGAGCTTGAACGGATGGGTGAAAATTTTCGCATTGTGCTGGAATTAAAATATGTATACAACTATTCTCATCAGGAAATCGCGCGGCTTTTAGACATTTCACCGGAGAATGCCCGGGTGAGGCTTCACCGCGCGAAAACGGCTTTGGTTAAAGCGCTGAACGAAAGGGGAATTCATGGTGAATAAAGCGAAGTTAAACCGCGAGCTTTTTGAAACAATGCTGAAAGAGGCGGTTTGTGAAACGTTTGAGAATGAATTGCAGAGCCTGCCTGCTGAGCAGGAACTGGAACAGATCTGCGAACTTTCGCCGAGTACAAAGCAGAAAATTCAGCACATAATTCGGGCCGAGCGCCGGCACGCTGTTTGCCGAAAGATGAGGGCAGTTTCCAAACGGGTTGCAATTCTGCTGGCGATTGTGGTCCCAGTTTCCTTCGGGAGTCTGCTCAGCGTGGAGGCGTCGCGAAACGCCATTTTTAATGCGATCATTGAATGGAAGGACGACCGCGCCAGAATTTCCTACCAGCAGGGGTCTTCCGATTTTTCCGAGGCGGCGGATCGCTCTGCGCGGACGAACGCCGTTTATGCTCCGTCTTATTTGCCTGACGGTTTCACTGCCCTGAAAAAAAAGCAGGTTGGGCATATGCTTGTGGTTACCTATCGGGACAAAAATGGTAAAGATATTATCTTTCAGCAATCTCTGCTGTCAGACGGAGGTCACAATGTGATTGATTCCGAACACAGCACCTATTCCCAAATTAATATTAACGGGGAACAGGCATCACTTTTTCGGGCTAATACAAATGAAGACTCTTCCCTTCTCCTTTGGGAAAATCAAAAATTTAGCTTTCTGCTCATGTCTAAAATTGACCCGAAAGAACTGATCAAAATCGCCGAAAGCGTCAAAACGCAATAAAATAAAATGTGTTGACAAAACATTTTGCAGAGAAATTTAAAAAAATGTGTAACATTTTAGAAACTCCGGTGTTATGTTAGTAGAAATAATTTTGAGGTTGTTCAAGCAGCCTTAGAAAGAAGGATGTAAAATGAAAAACAGAGTATTGTCTTTAGTCATGTCTATTTGTATGTTGCTGTTTGGAACCGGAGTTCCGGTATTCGCAGTGACGATGCCGGCACAAAGCAAAAACTCCGGAGTGCATGCGATGCTGGTGAATACGGATTACATGTCGACCGACCTGAGCTTTTCAGGTGACAAAGCGGAGTGCACTGCCATCATCTATGGAAAAAGTGGAACCAACAAAATTAAAGCGGATGTTTACCTGATGCGGGTAAACGGAAATGTTGCCACCACGATCAAGCACTGGAGCGCGACCACCTACAGCAACGAGTTGGATTTTTACAAGGAATATTACGTTGCCAGCGGCTATACCTATAAACTCGAGATCGATGCCGCCGTTACCCGCAACGGAACCACGGAGTACTTAAGTGAATCCTCAAAAGCTTATTGCGGTTAATCTTTTTAGCGTACAAGAGGGCACTTCCCTCCACAATACTTTGTACCGGCGGCCTGGCTGCCGCCGGTGCAATATTATAAAAACACTTCTTTTGAAAGTTTCTAAAAAATTTTTAAAAATTTTCAAAAAAAGTGT
>JALCPP010000006.1 GCA_022650485.1 Oscillospiraceae bacterium
GGCGAAATGAATATAACCACCTTCGCCCGCACAGTTCTCTAAATAATTTGACGCCATCAGAATATGCATTGAAAATCTCAGGTGATTACTAACTTTCTATCTGGACGACTTTTGGGGGCAGGTCAGTTTGCTCTGCTTCGGGGTATTGTCTTTTCAGCCAGTGTTTCGGGTACCACAAAACCCGCATGGTCTTAGCAACCATGCGGGTTTATGTTTGGTGGGAGAAGATGGATTCGAACCATCGAAGCCGAAGGCAACAGATTTACAGTCTGCCCCATTTGACCGCTCTGGAATTCTCCCATGGATGGAGCCTTGTTGGAAAGCAATGCTCCTTAATTTATATAAACTGGAGCTGGCAATAGGACTCGAACCTACGACCTGCTGATTACAAATCAGCTGCTCTACCAACTGAGCTACGCCAGCATTTTTTACAGCGCTTGATTATTATAACACTCCGATTTATCCATGTCAAGACTTTTTAGAAAAAGGCGCAAAACGCGGAAAATTGGGGTTGTGAGGGCGGCCATGCAGACCGCAGCCGCATCACCGCCATGACTCCCCCATCATCCATTCGCTGCCAAAAAGCGCAGGGACCATGCGGTCTTCCGCGGTTTCCGCGCTTTTTAATTTCCATATTATTACTATAATGCAACTGCTGTGACAGCTTTAAATTTTAATCAGTTCATATTCCCGGCTGCCAAGCCCCAGCTTCACCGCGTGGTCAATCTGAACCTTCCAGTCTGTTGTGGGGTGAACATCGGTAAAATGGTCGTGGTGCGTATCCCCATGCTTTTCCAGCAAACTGCCGGAAACGGCGATTTGACTGTTGACTGCCTTCGCACAGGCCAAATCCAGCGCCACAGGATCAAACGAAGCAAACATACCCACATCGGGAACAATCGGAATATCGTTTTCCGCATGGCAGTCACAGTACGGAGAAACGTCAACCACCAGGCTGATGTGGAACTGTGGGCGGCCATGCAGCACCGCGCAGGAGTACTCCGCTATCTTTTTATCCAAAATATCATTGGATTCATCGGAAGCCGGAAGCACCGCATCCATCGGGCAGGCACCAATACATCTTCCGCAGCCGACGCACCTGCTGTGGTCAATCGAAGCTTTTTTATTTTCAATTGTAATGGCGCCGTGGGCGCAGTTCTTTCTGCAGGAGCCGCAGCCGACACACACTTCTTGATTCACATGGGGCTTTCCGCTGCTGTGCATTTCCATTTTTCCCGCACGTGAGCCGCAGCCCATGCCGATATTTTTCAGTGCGCCGCCAATGCCGGTCGCCTCGTGCCCTTTAAAATGAGTCAGCGAAATAATGATATCTGCATCCATAATCGCATGCCCGATTTTCGCTTCCTTCACATACTCCCCGTTTGCAACGGGAACCAGCGCTTCATCGGTTCCTTTCAGCCCGTCGGCAATCAGAACATGACACCCGGTAGAGAACGGAGAAAATCCGTTGGCATATGCGGAGTCTAAATGATCCAGCGCATTTTTTCTGCCGCCGACATACAGCGTGTTGCAGTCGGTCAGAAATGGCTTTCCCCCCTGTTCACGAACAAAGTCGGCAACCACCTTGGCATAATTCGGCCGAAGAAACGCCAAGTTCCCCGGTTCCCCAAAATGGATTTTGATGGCCGCATACTTTCTATTAAAATCAATTTTGTCCATACCCGCCGTTTTGAGCAGCCTCTTCAGTTTCTGAAGAAGATTTTCATTCAAAGTTGTGTGCATATCGGTATAATATACTTTTGATGTTCCCATTTTCAATCCTCCACATTGGTTTTTCTGCGCGAAATTCCAGTCAAATTCCGGCTTGGTTCACCGTTTTGTTTCCTTCCTGCTATTATACCATTGGTTCGGCGGGATGCAAAGCTCTTTCTATTTATTATAAAAACTTCTTTTTTGTATGGCAGCGATTCATCCAACAACTGGCTTAAAATTGATAAAATTAACTAAAATTCGATTAGTTGTAATCGTAAATAAAGCCACTGCGACAAATATTGTGCTGCAACCTTTACAAATAAAATTTATGTTGCTATGATGAAACCGATTGAAAAGCTTCTCTATGACTGCTTTTTAAGTAAACAGTAAAAATAATGATGGCAGGCGAAGGTGTATCTGAATCGATTTTAACTCTTTGATTAAAGACTAACTCCATGCGCGCTTACAATCCCCATGGAATTCATTTTAAACGTGTATGCCACGGTTGAAGCATCTCAATACGGCACTGCGCAGACGAAACCTATTTTCGCCCTTCACAGCGGGCATTGCAAATGATTTCAACTACAATTTTATCTTTTAAAGTCATCGGTTTTCTCTCCTTTTCAAGTCATTATTCTGCGGGAGAACCCGATGCTTTTTGTTTTTGTTTATATTTTCACAATTATTTCACGTTAGAGGGGATGCCTATGAATAGGATATCGATGAGAAGCAACAGGTGGATGTTTTACCCGGGTACTTGGAATCCACGAAGGCTTGTCCATGCCAAAGTCACATCCGCTGCTTTTATGAATGCCTTTTCAAAGCGCATGAATCATTTTCTACCATAAAAAAAGTAAAGGAATCTGATCTATGGAATTGATTACCTCTTTGACTGTATTCGTCATTGTCATTGCA
The DNA here is from genome assembly GCA_022650485.1 of Oscillospiraceae bacterium. GTDB lineage: Bacteria > Bacillota > Clostridia > Oscillospirales > Acutalibacteraceae > Caproicibacter. The sequence continues at coordinate 2,629 of JALCPP010000006.1, forward strand.
CTGGTCATGAGCGAAAAGGTAAACCGCACGATTGCCGCGCTGGCCGGCGCAAGTCTGATCTTACTGCTAAGAATCATGACCTTTAACGAAGCGTTGTCTTACATTGACTTTAACACCCTGGGCGTTTTGGTCGGCATGATGATCATCGTCGGCATTGTAAAAGACACCGGTGTTTTTGAATACCTTGCCATTTTTTCGGCTAAGAAAGTAAAGGGCGACCCCTGGAAAATCATCCTCAGCCTCAGCCTGATTACAGCCGTTGTGTCAGGAATTCTCGACAACGTCACCACCGTTCTGCTGATTGTGCCGATGACTTTTGTCATTACGGACACACTGGAACTGGACCCGATTGCCTTCTTGATTCCGGAAATTATCGCCTCTAACCTGGGCGGCACGGCGACCCTGATCGGCGACCCGCCGAACATTATGATCGGCAGTGAGTCCGGCCTGGGTTTTCTGGATTTTGTGATGAATTTAGGGCCGATTGTCGTCGTTATTTTTGCCGCTACCTTTTTCATCTTCCGGATTCTGTTTCGAAAACAGCTGCAGGTCAGTGAAGAAAAGAAACGGGAAATTCAGGCGTTTGACGAAAAGAAATCCATTAAAAACCTTGCCCTGCTTAAAAAATGTATTTTGGTACTAATCCTGGTTATTGCCGGGTTCTGCCTGCACGAGCAGCTCCATTACCCTTCCGCGCTGGTCGCCCTGAGCGGAGCGGCGCTGTTGCTGCTGCTCAGCGGGGAAAGCGTGGATGAAGTCTTCACCAATGTAGAATGGCCGACCCTGTTTTTCTTCGGCGGTCTGTTCGTTCTTGTGGGCGCGCTGGAAAAAGTCGGATTTATCAACGACCTGGCTACCGTGATGGTTCATTTGACAAAGAACAATCTTCTTCTGACCGGAATTATCATCATCTGGTTTTCCGCGATTGCCTCGTCGGTTCTGGATAACATCCCCTTTGTTGCAACCCTGATTCCCCTCATCAAAGCCATGGGGGCACAGGGCGGCATGAACATTGCGCCCCTTTGGTGGGCCATTTCCCTTGGCGCCTGCCTGGGCGGCAACGGAACATTGATCGGCGCTTCCGCAAACGTGATCGTATCCGGTCTTGCAGCAAAGCGAGGGTGCAAACTAACCTTTATGCGGTACCTGAAATATGGTCTACCCATGATGCTCCTATCAATTATTTTGTCAACCCTCTATCTTATTTTGTTTTATTTGCTATAATAGGAGGTGTAGGGGGTGCAATCCATGAATGGTATGTCTGCCAGCCAGGCAGAGATCGATATGACGCTGACACAGATGGGAGCCAATGTGACCAGCCTACATGGAATTATCAGTTTTATTCGCTTTCGTTTTGAACAGACGGAATTATTCTATGTGTACAACATCAATGCAAAAGATCAATATTTTCTTCAGATGGTAAAGCCTTACCCTGCGGCGGCAGGACTGTTTTCACACCCGCAGGATGTAATTCAGTATATTAAAAGCGATATAAAGCAGTTTAAAAACGCAAGCAACAGCAATGTATTCGGTGAATTTGTCACCGTCAATCAAAATCTTTACGATGCCGCTGCTAAAATCAAAGACGTCTTTATGTCTTACAACGTTCCCAAAGCCGAAATGTTGAAGCTCAAAGAAAAAGCTGAGGAAATTTCGGACCTTCTCAATAAAATCAAAGATACCAGTTCTCCGCTCTAACAGGCCGGTGGTATCTGCAAAAATATTCCGGTTTGCACGGTGACGCCCGGCTCAGGCAACGCCTCATTTGAAACCGGAACAGCCCGCAGCACGGCATACATATCAAAGTGCCGCATTATAAGAAAAGTCCCCCAAATCCAAACGATTTGGGGGACTTTTACAAACCATGCCCGCCCGGCAGCTTCACCGGGCGGGCATATTTATGTTCTGAAAAAAGGGGAAACAGCCGTTAAACCTTCGGAATAATGGTTTGAATTTTTTGCAGTCTGGGTGCCAAAAGGACAACGACAAACGGAGTAAGCGCGATGGGAACGACGTCCGCAATCCCAATCCAGATCACGCAGTACCAATAGCTGAGCCCGGAGAAGAAGGCAAGGGAGAAACTGGTGGTAAGAATCATCAGGCATCCAAACAGGATGGACCAAAACATGGATTTGCCGATAAATTCCTTCTTGTGATCCATGTACTCGTCCAGGGTCTTCTGTTTGAGCATAATCAGCGCAGGAAGCGCCGCGCTTAAACCGACCGTGATTCCGTCCGCCAGCAGTGTGTGGGGCGCGATGAAATACCCGCCCAGCAGGGACCAGACCAGCGTGCCGATATAGCCCGCAAAGAACCCCGTGACCGGTCCGAACAGAAAAGCGATGGTTACGGTTACAAACGCGAATGTTCTGAAATGGACCGCACCCGGAATCAGCGGGATCGGGCTTCCGTAAGCCCACAAAACCCCTGTGAACACCCCGAAAATTGCAAAAAAGATAATGTTGACAAATGAGAACTTCTTTTTAGCTGCCATGACTACTCTCCTTAATAATTTGTTTTTAGAAATGCCGCAAAAATATTGTGAAGCTCCTCAACCGCATAGTCGAGCAGCTTTCTGCCTTTTTCCGCCGTGGCGTAAGTGGGCGCGCCGATCACGCCGCTGTGTGTTACGTCTTTGGTTTTCCACCCGGCGGTATAGGGCCCGAGGATGGTGACATAGTCGTTGTCCCGCAGACACTCAACCGGATCCTCATCCACCGCAAGTTCCATGTGAACGGTTTCCGGACGGATGGCGAGCATCAGCGATGTTTCCAGTTCGCACGCATGAAACACACCGTATTTTCCAGACTGTTTCAAACCCTTCAGTCCCTTGTCCCAGAACGGTGTAAACCACCAGTCAAAAACAAAAACATCCAGCCCAAGGTCAATTCTCAGGTCACGGCTGATCATGTTCAGCATGTCCGTATTTCCGCCGTGGCTGTTAAAAAGCACCAGTTTACGAAATCCGCTTTTCGCAATTGCAGAAGCGAGGTCGTGTAAAAGCGAGTAATAGGTTTGTGTCCCGAAGGTCATTGTGCCGGGAAAGCCCATGTGTTCATTGCTTTTTCCCACAAAAAGCTGCGGGGCAAAGATCAGGTTTCCCTCGTCAAAATTCTGTTTTTTTACAATCAAATCAATCAGTGAGGAAAGAATGATGGAGTCTGTTCCCACAGGCAGATGGGCTCCGTGCTGCTCCGTCGCGCCCGTTGGAAGCAATACAATTGTCTTGGACTTGTCAAGCCCCGCAATTTCATCCCTGGTCAGATTTTCCCATTTAGCGATCATCCCTGCATTCTCCTTTTTTTACGATAGTTTGATATAAAACATCATTTGCAAAACAATTGCCACAACGGTGGAAAACACCGTTACGGCGGTAAACGCCAGGTCCCTCCAGGTGGGTCGAATCACCTTGTAGGAAGAACGCTTCACTTTAAAATTAAGCTTGTAATAATGCATGGCAAGCGAAATACTGTGCCCTTTTCCCAGCACACGGAATAAAAGCGGAAGGGATACAATCACGTAGTTTTTCATTTTGGCAAACGCGCCGCATTTTTCCACTTCCAGCCCGCGGGAGCTCTGCGCTTCCATAATCGTGCTGAACTCCTTAATAATCATCGGGATAATCTGAAAGACAAGACCAACCCCGAACGCAACGGAATACGGCACCTTCCAGGAACGCAGGCCAGAGATAATCTGGCTGAAATTTGTCGACAAAATCACCGTGTAAAAAACGGAAATCATTAAAAACACCCGCATGTCAAACACGGCGCCTTTGTAAAGGTCGAACCATTCCAGGCTGAACAGATACGTTCCGCCGAACAGGGGAAACGTACTGCGGAAAATAACGGGGCCGTCATTTCGCGTGAACGCGCCCAGAACCAGCCACAAAAGAAAAATAAACAGCAAAAGCACTTTGACTTTTGCCGCAAGAACGGCAATGTATTTTCCAATGTGACTGCTGACCCAGATAACCAGGAACACCAGAAACAGGAATAAAAGCGACACGCCGCTCATGACAAAAGACGTGAGAACAGAAATTACAATAAAAAAGAAAAATTTTGTTCTGGGGTCCAGCCGATGCAGAAACGAATCCAGTTCTACATACTGTAAAAAGTCATTCATTCATGATCCTCCAATTACCGCATCAGGACAATGTGCGGGAAATTCTGCCGGCAGCTTCCTGTACAAAGGAGTCGACATCGCAGCAAATTTCAGGGAAACCGAAGTACTTTGACAAAAGCACCACAGGCGGCAGCGATATGTTGATTTTTTTGAAAAGGTCGTCGCGCTCTGCCATGGACTTCGTGGAAGAATACGCCAGCTTCACGCCGTTATTCAAGACAAGAATGCGGTCTGAAACCCCGAAAACCAGCGGAATCTCATGGCTGATCAGGATAACTGTTTTGCCCTTTTTCGCCAGGTACCGGATAATCTGCTCCAGCTGGCTCTTAATATTTAAGTCCATGCCCAGTGTCGGCTCATCAAGGATGACAACCTCTGCGCTGGAAAAAAGGACGGAAAGGATGGTCAGCAAATGCTTTCTGCCCATGGAAAGATTGAGCGGAAGCTCTTCCTTCTCCTCGAGCAAGCCGTACCGTTTCAGGACATCGAGCGCTTTTTCCTCTGAAAATTTAACACCCTGAGCGCGTGCGCAGAAAGTCAGCTCTTTATATACCGACTCTTCAAACAGCATATGCTCCGGATTCTGAAAAACAAGAATGATGTCACGGCTGATCTGTGCAACCGATTTTCCCGCGGTTTCAATCCCTTTGTAGCGCACCGTTCCCTCGGTGGGGCGGTAAAGTCCGTTCAGGTGCTTGACAAATGTGGTCTTTCCGGAACCGTTCTGGCCAATGATGGAAATGACTTTCCCGGGTTCAAATCCGGCGCTTACATCCATCAGGGCATGGAATCCGTCCTGAAAGGTTTTGCAGATTCCTTTCGCCTCCAGAACATCCCCGCTGTCATCCCGCGGCGTTTCCGGAACAGGGGACCTTGTTGCCGCCGGAAGGAAGCGCCCCAGAACACGTTTTGCGCCCTCTACGGTGTCGAACAGCGGAAGGTCCTCTATGTTTTCCGCAAGCCTGCGGTAAATTTCAACTTCCTGCGGGATGGTCACGCCCAGCGTTTTCTGGATTTCGAAGTTTTTGAAGAATTCCTCTTTCGTTCCGTTAAATACGACACGGCCGTCCGCAAGCCCGACGACATGGTCGACAATGCCGGAAAACCAGTCGAGGTTATTGTCCACAATCACGGTGGTCTGTCCGGTTTCCCTGAGCTGGTCCAGAATTGACTGAACCATTCTCTTTCCCTCGGGGTCCAGGGAACTGACGGGTTCGTCCATAATCAGGATATCGGGGTGCATCGCCAGCACAGAGGCAATGCAGACCGCCTGACGCTGCCCGCCGGACAGCGTCGCGACCGAACGCCGCCGCAGATGCTGGATGTTGAGAAGGTCCAGCACATACTCCACGCGCTCCGCGATTTTTCCGCTGTCCATGCCCATGTTTTCAATTCCGAATGAAATCGCGTCTTCCACGCCGTAGCCGAACAGCTGGTTTTCCGGGGACTGGCTGACAACGGAAACATTGACGTCCGTTCCCACGTCAATACTTCCCTTATAGACGCCCATCGGCATCAAATCCGGGATAACACCGCTGAGGATATTAATCAGCGTCGTTTTCCCGCATCCGCTCGGCCCGACAATGGCGGTTACCTGCGCCGGCTGAATTTCAAAGCTGACGTCTTTGAGAACCGCTTTCGCATTCTTACTGTATTGATAGCTGATATTTTTAATTGAGAAGCTCAAATTCTTTATCTCCTATCGTAAATCACACGGACGCTTTACCGGGACGGCTTCATGGGGAAAACGGGCAGCTTTTCCAAATAAATAATGTCGCTGCGCTTTGCCGAATCGCCTTCCGCAAGAATTGCGGCTTTGCCCGCCACAATGCCGCCGGCTTTTTTCACCAGCGCCTCCATAGCTTTGATGGAATCGCCCGTGCTGATGACATCGTCCACAATTAAAATGCGTTTCCCGCGAATCAGCGCGCTTTCCTCTTTATCCAGGCACAGAATCTGCTTTGCCTGCGTTGTGATGGAGTAAACTTCTGTCACAACAGGGTCCGCCATGTAAGGCTTGATGCTCTTTCTCGCCACAAAGTACCGGTTCATGCCGAGAATCCTTGCAAGTTCCTGTACCAGCGGAATACCCTTTGCTTCCGCCGTGACCAGATAATCCACCTTCGGAACTTTTTTGCTCAGTTCCGCCGCCGCGTGAAGGACAAGCTCCGCATCCCCCAGAATGACAAAGCTCGCGATAGACAGAGAATCGGTAATCCGAATAATCGGCAGCGTTCTCGTCAGCCCCGCGACATGAAGTTCGTAAGTATCGTTCATCTTCCAGCCCCCTGTAAAAAATAAAAACAGACCGAGAACGGTGTTCCCAGTCTGCCAACAAATGAAATGACAAAATCCGACAGAGCAGCCTCTTCGGCCACCCTATCAAACGACAAGTAAGAACACCATAGCGTAGGCAATTTTCGGTTGCCACATAGAAACGCCCGCACCGTATCTGCGGGCTTATATGGAGTTATCTGACACAATATTCAGTTATCTCTCTTTTTTTGCAACGTTACGATTATATCATGCAAATTCCGCGTTTTCAATCGTTATTGCAATATTAATTTTTACTCTTTTATCTGCACAGAAAAATCAGCTGCTTTCCGTGTATTTTCGGTCAATTATTTCCACCACGATGCAGTGGGCGAAAGCTCAAACATCCTGCTTCCGCTTTACTGCAAGAGCAACCCATCCTTTTTCCTCTTTGCGCCCAACGACGGAAAAAGATTCCTTTAACCCTTCCAGAACATCCTGTTCCCGCTCATCAATAATACCGCTTAAAATCAGTGCCGCGCCCGGCGCCATAAAACGCCCGATATCGCGGAGAAGTTCAAGAATCACATCGGCCACAATATTTGCCGCAACAACCTGAAACGTTCCCTCCACCTGTTCGGTCAGGCTGCCGCAGATTCCTGTAAACCGGTCCTCCACATGGTTTCGCCCCGCGTTCTGCACGGCGGTTTTTACCGCAAGCGGGTCAATATCCACCCCGACGGCGCGTTTTGCGCCGAGCAGCAGCCCCGCGACGGAAAGGATTCCACTGCCGCAGCCGACATCGAGCATATCACATCCTGGGCAAACATACTCTTCCAGAAATTCCATGCACAAGCGCGTGGTTTCATGCGTGCCGGTACCGAACGCAATGCCCGGTTCCAAGTCCAGCACAACGCGCCCTTCCGGATTTTCGGTCTGCTCCCAGTCCGGGCGGATCAGCAGTTTTCTGCCGACCGGAATCGGGTGAAAATATTTTTTCCAATTGTTGATCCAGTCCTTCTGCACGCAGGATGCCGTTTCAATCTGAGATTGGATTCCTGCCGCCGCGTACCGCTCCCTTAAAAATGCGACCGCTTCCGCGGGACTGTCCTCCGGTGCGATATAAACATGCACGACCGCCTTTGAGCGGTCTTTTTTCAGCAGTTCCTCGTCAATCAGGTCGATATGCGCAATCTGTTCGACTTCTTCCTGCATGTTGGAATAATCTTCAATATAAATACCGTACGGCACCGTCATTTGAGCAATGTCGCCGGCCGCGTCCACCTGTGACGCATCCACTGTAATTTTAACTTCCGTCCAGTCCATTCCAGTCCTCCGCTTTGTCATAATTTCTTTTCTATTATAACATAACGGAATGCCGAAGAAAAATACAGATTTATTTTGCCCGCCGCGCGAATACATTTGAATAAAAGGCTAAAAGGTGGGCTCAAATGAACCGAAAACGCAGATTTATTCGAAACGCGGTCCTAATGACCGCGGGCTCCGCCGCGCTGCGGTTTTCCGGGCTGTGGTTCCGCACCTGCATCTGTTCCTGGATTGGTGCGAGCGGAGTTGGAATCTACCAGCTGATTTTCTCTATTTTTTCACTCGGCATTACGGCATGCACCTCCGGTATCGGGCTTGCGGTCACACGCATGGTTGCGGAAGGAAAAGGCTCCCGAAAATACCTGCGGGGATGCCTTTGCTTTGCCCTGACCATGAGCTTTGCGGCAGGCACCGCGCTGTTCGCCGTTTCCGATTTTGCGGCTGTACGGCTGATTGGCACAGGCGGGGCAACCGTGCCCCTGCGCCTGCTCGCGCCCGGGCTGCCGTTTATTGCGGTCTGCGCCTGCCTGAAGGGATATTTTTTTGCGAACCGGAATATCCTCGTCCCCATGATTGGCGAATTGTGGGAACAGCTCGCAACCATTGGCATTTCGTACCTGCTGCTGACCCGCACCCCTCTGCCCGAACTGAACGCGCTGATGCTCGGTTCCACCCTTGGCGAGGCGGCCGCCTGCGCCTATGTCGTCGCCGCGTTCCTCCTCGCCGTGCGCAGGCACGGTCTGGCAGAAAACAACAGTTCTAATCAGCATGTACTGCACAATATTCTGCACATTGCCGGCCCCATGCTGATCGGCTCTTTCCTGCGCAGTTCGCTGTTCAGCGCGGAAAATCTTCTTATTCCGGCCGGTCTGCGCAAATACGGCGCGGGCGGCATTGCCGCGCTGGCACAGTACGGCGTAATGCAGGGCATGGTCATGCCCGTTATCTTTTTTCCCATGTCGTTTGTCAGTTCGGTCGCCATGCTGCTGATTCCCGAAATTGCGGAGGCTGCCGCGCAGGGGCACCGCAAAACCGTGCGGAACTCCGCGGAACACGCGTTTCGCACCACACTGATGTTCGGCTTTGTCATCAGTGCGATTCTGATTGTGTTTGCAGATGAAATCGGCAGACTCTTTTTTGGAAGTTCGCAGGCAGGCGACATTCTGCGCATCATGGCGCCGATTATTCCGCTGATGTATCTGGACAACGTGGTGGACAACATGCTGAAAGGACTGGATCAGCAAATGTTTTCCCTTAAATACAATTTCAGCGATTCCGTGATGCGGGTCGCCCTCATTTCGGCTTTGGTCCCCGTTTTCGGCATCCGCGTCTACCTTGCCATTCTTTATATGAGCGAGATTTACAACGCTTCCCTAAGCATCAGCCGCCTGCTGAAAGTAACCCGGCTGAAAGTCGACCTTTTGGGCTGGATTGTCTTTCCGGCGGTGACGGGCGCCCTGCTTTATTACGTTTTGACCCTGATTAAAAAAACGGTCTTTTATTTAATTTGACAAACCCCATTCAAATCGCTAAACTATAAATCGTATTTATCATGAGTTTTTCTTTTCCCGACGTAAAAACAATACGCGTGTCTTTGCGGTAACCGAAGTGGTACCAGGATGAGACCGGAATCCACCCCCCATCATTGGCCCTTGTGCTCCGCTTGCGCACGAAACGAATAACGGCAAAATTGTAAATGCTTATTTATGCTCTGCGTAGTCGGGCGGACCTGGTCCATGAAAAAAGGGACGGCCCGCCCTTTCCTCTTCTGGTTTACAGGTGCACCGGAAATGGATTTTGAAAATTTGACAGACGGAAATTAGAAATTTCAGGCAGGAGAAAATCTATGAACGAAATCCGGACTTTGTTCCTTCTTTTTGTATTATACAGCTTTCTGGGGTGGACGGCCGAAAGCATTTTTTGTTCTATCCCGGCACGAAAGCCGATCAACCGTGGATTTCTGGCCGGCCCGTTCTGCCCGATTTACGGCGCCGGGGCCATGCTGGTTGCCGCGGTGCTGACGCCGCTCAAGAATCATGTATTCCTCTTATTTCTGACCAGCGTCCTTCTGACCAGCGCCGTGGAATATGCCACTGGATTTCTGCTGGAAACGCTGTTCCACACGAAATACTGGGATTATTCCGACCATCGTTTTCAGCTTCACGGCAGGGTCTGCCTGCAAAACTCTATCCTGTTCGGCCTGATGAGTGTCATTGCCGTTTATTTTCTGCATCCGTTCCTTTTGTCCTGGGTAGAACGCATTCCGGACCAAGGAAGCCGCTGGATTGCGGGGGGACTTTTTCTCTATTTTCTAACGGACACCACGCTTTCTGTTCTGGAGGTAACCCGCCTGAATGGAAAGCTGGACGAATTGCAGCAGGTGCTGGATGAGATTAAGGATAAAGCCCATACCGCGCGCGTCGAAACGCTGGAAGTCCTTCAGGAAACCATCGCTTCACACCTGGATGACAGCACCAAAGCGCGCCTGCGCACGCTGTACGAACAAAAGGAACGTCTGGAATCCGATTTTCATCTGTTTCAGCGCCGCATCATCAGCGCGTTCCCGACCATGCACAGTGTGAAAATAAGCAACGAGTCCCTGCTGCGCATCCGCGAACTGCTGCAAAATTACAGTAAGTTCATCCACCGGAAATAATCATAAAAAAATAAAAAGCCAAACCTGATCTGCCGCCGAAGCGAAAAGCTGTCCGTCCCGGTCAGCACTATCAGGTTTGGTCTTTTTGCGCCTTTCAAGCCCCTGCTTTTGGCAGAATCACACCATGTGGCAAGCCCTTTCTGCACCATGGCACCTTGATAAGGCGACCGGTTTCCGCTTTTGCTGTGAAGTAAAATTCCTTTTCACTCCCGCAAAACGGCAGCAGATTTTTGACCAAAAGCATCTTTCATCTTTTGTTTTTCAAAGAAGCGACGCAATGGCCTCCACTTCAACAAGCGCACCCTTCGGCAGTTCGCGCACCGCCACACAGGACCGCGCCGGCTTGCCTGCAAAGTATTTTGCGTATACAGCGTTAAACGCGGCAAAATCTTTCATATCCTTTAAAAAGCATGTCGTTTTGACCACATCTTCAAAATCTGCGCCCGCCGCTTTTAAGACGGCTCCAATATTCTTGCAGGACTGCTCGGCCTGCACTGAAATATCACCCTCAACGACAGCTCCGGTCGCCGGGTCAATCGGAATCTGTCCGCTTAAAAACACCAGATTCCCGGTTACCACCGCCTGGGAATACGGCCCCACCGCTTTCGGCGCCTGTTTCGTGTCGATTGTTTGGTTCATAAAAGCATCTCCCTTTCAGGTTTCTAAAATATGATATCCCGCGCGCACGACGGCGTCGCGGATGCGATTCAGATGATCGCGGTCGCGGGTTTCCACGCCGATCGATAAGGTGCAGGCGGTAATATCCGCCTCGTCACCGGACTGGTCGTGGCGCACGGAAACAACATTCCCGCCCAGCTCCGCAATGGCCGTGGAGACCTCCCGCAGTTCCCCGGGTTTGTCGACCAGCTCCAGCACCAGCTTTCCGCGGCGTCCTGCCCGGGTCAGCCCCCTGCTGATGACACGGGAAAGAATTGTCACGTCGATATTTCCGCCGGAAACCACGCAGACTGTCTTTTTCCCCCTTAGGTCAAGCCGGTGAAACATTGCGGCGGCGACCGAAACCGCGCCGGCACCCTCCGCAATCAGCCGGTGCTGTTCCATCAGCGCCAGAATTGCCGCCGCCGTTTCATCGTCCGTCACGGTCACGACTTCATCCACATACTGCTCACACAGATCATAAGTCAGCTTTCCCGGGCACTTGACGGCAATGCCGTCGGCAAAAGTGGAAACACTCCGAAGTGACGCTACTTTCTGCTCTTTGAGCGCCCGCGCCATAGAGGGGGCGCCGGTTACCTGCACCCCGTAAACCTTGCACTGCGGACGCAGGGACTTCACCGCGCAGGCAACACCTGAAATCAGCCCGCCCCCGCCGACCGGTACAATGACCGCGTCCGCGTCGGGGAGCTGCTCCATGATTTCCATTCCCACGGTTCCCTGACCGGCGATGACATCCGGGTCATCGAACGGATGGATAAAAGTGGCTCCGCTTTCCCGCTGCAGACGGCGGGCTTCCTGATACGCATCGTCATAAACGCCCCGCACCAGCCGCACCTGCGCGCCGTATGACTTGGTCGCTTCCACCTTAGAAATCGGCGCTCCCTCCGGAATGCAGATCAGCGCTGGAATTCCGCATTTTGCCGCTGCCAGCGCCACCCCCTGCGCGTGATTTCCCGCCGAGCAGGCAATGACCCCTTTTGCCTTTTCCTCTTCAGACAACCGGCTGATTTTGTGATATGCCCCCCGCACCTTAAAGGAACCGGTCACCTGAAGATTTTCCGGCTTTAAATAAAGATCTCCCTCTTGGAAAAGGCGCGGGGCCTCCATCAGATCGGTCCTGCGGACAACTCCTTTTAAAACATCGGCCGCTTCCTGAATTTGTTTCAGCTTCACAACACACACACCCTGTCCCTGCCGCAGCAGATTGATTCGTCCATTTCCAAAATTGGTTCTTCCACCGACGCATTCGCGGGCACCATCGGCAGAACATTTAAGTCCTTGCAGACCGGGCAGTTGACCAGCACCGGCCCTCCATAAGCGAGTGCGCGTTCTAAAACGGGTTCTATCTCCGACTTTTCTGAAATCGTCATGGCCGCCACGCCGAACGCTTCCGCCAGCTTTTCGCAGTCCACCGCGTCCTCCACATCCGACGCGGAAAAGCGGCCTCCGTAAAACAGCTTCTGCCACTGGCGCACCATACCCAGGGTGGAATTGGAAAACACCAGTTCAACCACCGGGATTTTCTCCCTTGCCAGCGTGGAAAGCTCCGCGCAGTTCATGCGAAAGCTGCCGTCCCCCGCAACATTGACCACCGTGCGGTTCGGCTTTGCCGTTTTCGCACCAATGGCCGCACCCAAACCGAACCCCATGGTTCCCAGCCCGCCGGAAGTCAGAAATGTCCTCGGCTTTCGAAACGTGACAAACTGTGCCGCCCACATCTGATGCTGGCCGACCTCCGTCGTCAGCACCGCGTCCGGACCGGCGAGGCGGCAAAGCGTTTCCAGCACATCCTGGGGCAAAACCTCCTCCGGTTCCTGCTCCGTCTGGCACAGCGGATACTCGTGTTTCCACTCTGCCGCCAGCTCCCTCCATTCCGTGTGTTTCTGGGGCTTTAAAAGCGGAAGTAATTTTCTCAGCACCGCACCAATATCCCCCTGCAGCCGCAGATTTACGCCGATATTTTTTCCAAATTCCGCCGGGTCAATATCAATTTGAAGGATCCGGCAGTTCCGGGCAAAATGCTGCCCGTCGCACAGCACCCGGTCGGAAAATCGGGTGCCGACCGCAATGAGCAAATCACAGGTTTTAATCGCCTGGGCGGAAGCCTTCGTGCCGTGCATGCCCAGCATGCCGAGATATCTCTCATCTTCCTGATCGAACCCGCCCTGGCACATCAAAGAACAGGAAACCGGCGCGTCCAGTGTTTCAGCCAGCAACGCAAATTCCTTTGACGCATTTGAGGCAATCACCCCGCCCCCTCCGTACAAAAACGGACGATCGCTCTCTTGCAGCATCGCCGCCGCCCGGCGAAAACTCTGCGGGGACGGAAGTCCCTGTGGTTCCGCTCTGCGGGCGGGAACCGGAACAAACTCCGTCTTCTGCGCGGAAACGTCCTTTGGGATATCGACCAGAACCGGCCCTTTCCGGCCGGAATTTGCCACAAAAAATGCGTCGCGCAGAACCTCCGCCAGCTCTGAAACATCCCGTACTAAAACGCTTTTCTTGGTCACGGGGCGGGTGATCGAAGTGATATCCACCTCTTGAAAGCTATTCTTTCCCAAAAGCGGCCGCGCCACGTTTCCAGTCACCGCAACCACCGGTACGGAATCCGCGCAAGCTGTCGCAATTCCGGTCACCAGATTGGTCGCGCCGGGGCCGGAAGTTGCGATGCACACGCCCGTTTTTCCGCTCGCGCGGGCATACCCGTCCGCCGCGTGCGCGGCAGCCTGCTCGTGCGCCGTGCGAATGCGCCGGATCTGCGCGCGGTATTCATACAAAGCGTCATACAGGTTCAGAACCGCACCGCCCGGATAGCCGAAAACCGTATCGACCCCCTGTTCAAGCAGGCATTCCATCAGAATCTGAGCTCCAGTCAGCATCATAAGAAAATTCCTCCTTCATGACTCACTTCGCGCGGCGCGGGCAACAAAAAAAGCTTTCGCCCCCTAAAGAGGCGAAAGCTTCAGCTTCGCGGTACCACTCTTCCTTACCGCCAAAACGGCGGTATCTCGCCGCGCATCCAACAATGCGCTCTCCGCTAACGGGGAGTTCCGGGACGGCTTACTCGAACCAGCTTTCAGCCTCCTGCTCAAGGGCGATTTCATGTGGGCTCCGCACCGCCTCGCACCATCCGGCGGCTCTCTGAATGCGGAGGGACCCGCAGTCCTTCCCTATCAACGCAATTAAAATATTTTTATCATCATACTTTGTTTTCTATCAATTTGTCAATGATTTTTTCTTAATTTCAATAAAATCGTCAATATAAATAAAATATCATACAATAAATTGGATTATTATGCTTATTATTTCTGAAAAGTAAAAAAATAATTGACAAGGCTTTCCACCCGTGCTAAGATGATGCACAACAGAATATCAAAAAAATGCAGTGAGCGGGCAAAAGTTCGGTTTCAATCACTCCCAGAGAGCCGCCGGAGGTGCGAGGCGGCAGGATTTTCCGATACGACATCACCCGTGAGCATCCGGTTTGAAAGGCCAAGCGCCGACTAGAGCCGGGCGGTTCCGACCCGTTACAGCCGGACGTATTTGGTGGGCCCGCCTGATACGGTTGAGGTGGCCGCAATGCTGCGGCAAACAGAGTGGTAACGCGGAGAATTGATTTCCCGTCTCTGATTTAAAAAATCAGAGACGGGGATTTTTTTATACTCTGACCTTTTTTTGATATTCTGAACGAATCTGTGCGACGATTGAGGAAGGAAGCAAAAAACATTATGAATGGATTAGCTATCATCATCGTTTCCATGGCCGTGCTGGGCGGCGGCTATCTCTTTTACGGCAAATGGCTTGTTAAAAAATGGGGCATCGATGTCCATGCAAAAACCCCGGCTTATGTGCATGAAGACGGGCAGGATTACGTCCCGGCCCCACGGGGAATCGTATTTTCGCATCAATTTTCCACCATTGCCGGCGCGGGACCTGTTACAGGTCCGATTATTGCGGCCATGTTCGGCTGGCTCCCGGCCCTTCTTTGGATTCTGGTCGGCGGGGTTTTCTTTGGCGCAGTTCAGGATTTCGGCGCGCTGTACGCTTCTGTCAAAAACGAGGGCAAATCGATCGGCCTGATTATTGAACAATATATCGGCAAGACGGGCAAACGCCTGTTTCTTACCTTCTGCTGGATTTTTTCGCTGCTGGTCATTGCGGCCTTCGGTGACATGGTTGCTTCCACTTTTAACGCCGTCACCGCCGCCGGGCAGGTCAACCAGCCCGGTGCTGCCGCGGGTTCCATCTCTCTGTTCTACATTCTCGGCGCGGTACTGTTTGGCCTTTTCATGAAATATGTAAAGCCGAACCAGGGTGTGCTGTTCGTCACCGGCATCGTTCTGTTCATCGCCATGATGGCCGCCGGCATGGCACTTCCGGTGTGCCTTGATAAAGCGCAGTGGCGCATGGTTGTGTTTGCCTACATCTTCTTTGCGGCGGTTGTTCCCATGTGGATTCTGATGCAGCCGCGCGACTACCTCAGTTCCTTTTTGCTGATCGCCATGATTCTTGGCGCGGTTGTCGGCATTTTTATGACAAACCCCAGCATGAACCTGCCGGCGTTCACCTCTTTCAATGTGAACGGCAAAATGCTGTTCCCCATGCTGTTTGTCACCATTGCCTGCGGCGCCATTTCCGGATTTCACAGTCTGGTTTCTTCCGGGACTTCCTCCAAACAGGTAAAGAATGAAAAAGATATGCTCGGCATCGGCTACGGCGCCATGATCGTCGAATCGCTGCTCGCGGTCGCCGCGATCGTGGTTGCGGGCGCCGCGGCAAAGAACGGCCAGCTGCCAAACGGCACACCATTCCAGATCTTTTCCGCCGGCGTGGCCGGATTCTTCCAGAAATTCGGCATGTCTGAATATGTTGCAAACTGCAGCATGACCATGTGCGTTTCCGCACTGTGCCTGACCACCCTTGATTCCGTCGCCCGCATCGGCCGCATGTCAATGCAGGAACTGCTGTACGACGAAGACGGAAAAGCGCACACCCCGGTCAGTAAATTTTTAACCAACAAATATGTTTCCACTCTGATTACGCTGTTCTTCGGCTTTATGCTTTCACTTGGCGGGTACACAAATATTTGGGCGCTGTTCGGTGCCACCAACCAATTGCTCGGCGCCATTGTGCTGATCGCGCTGGCCGTGTTCCTGAAAACGACGGGACGCGAAGGCTGGATGCTGTACATTCCCATGACGATGATGCTGGTTGTCACCATGACCGCGCTCATTATGGCCGTTGTCAACATCTTTGTGAAAATCGGTGCCGGAGAATTCATGTTCCTGACCGACGGACTGCAGCTCGTTGTCGCAGTTCTGCTGATGGCGCTGGCTGTCATGGTGGCCTACCACTGCCTGCAAAAACTGTTCGGCAAAGAGAAAGACAAGACTATGTCTTCTGTCGCAAAAGATGCGACTTGAATTCATACCTTCCCATACAGAAAAGCCGGAGAAGCGGAATGTTTCCGTCCTCCGGCTTTTCTCACTTTCCCCGCACAATGTTCCCTACCGAATCGCGATCGGAGCGGCCTTCGCCCCGGTCAGCCGCATCAGGTCACCGGGGGAAAGCTCTACCTGCGTGCCGATTTTGCCGCCGCTGACAATAACGGTTTCCAGCGTTTCACAGCTGTCGTCCAGTACGGTGACATACTGCTTTTTCATGCCCACCGGTGAACATCCGCCGCGGATATACCCGGTCACCTTGTTGATTTCCGACACATGAATCATCGCGACGGATTTTTCCCCGACGCTTTTCGCCGCCGCCTTCAGATTCAATTCTTCCGCAACCGGCACGACAAACACAAAAAATCCGCCCGAAGCGCCCCGGGTCACCAGTGTTTTAAAAACCCGGTTCACGTCCTGCCCCAGTTTCAACGCCACGGAAACACCGTCTATCTTTCCATCCTTGTTTTCGTAATAATAAGGATGGTAAGAAATCTTTTCCGATTCCAGAATTCTCATCACATTTGTTTTGTTTTCCTTCGCCATAAGATATCTCCTTTGCATGGGTCCCCTTGTTTGTATTATACCGCCGCACGGAAAAATGTAAAGGCACAGACCGCCGTAAGAACCGCGACACAAATCCATGCACGGATTTTCTGCCCCTGCGAATTCGCATACTCCCCCATCACCTGCCGGCTGGAAGTTAAAAGTGTTAAAAAGATCAGTACCGGCGTCATCAGCACACCGCCCGCCACCTGAATCAGCACGGCGGCAAAATTCAGCGGAAGACCGGGAATCAGAACGCCGGCGGCCGCCGCCAGCACGCTGATGCCGTATACCATGTAAAATCCGGGCGCGTCCCGGAAACTGTCATTTAAGCTGTTCGACCAGCCGAACGCTTCCGCAATGCTGAACGAAGAGGACAGTGAAACCGTAATGGCGGCCAGAAATCCGGAGCTGAACAACCCGACGGCAAACAGGATTCCGGCCGCGGGACCAATCCGTACGGAAAGCGCCGAAACCAGCTCGGCAGGCCCCGCCGATTCCAGATTCGGCACCATACCGAACACTGAGGAACCGACAACGATTAATGCCGCCGCAACGGCAACCTGGCAGATACACCCCGCGAAAACGTCTTTTCTGCCATCCCGAATCTGCCGCGACCGCATTTTTCGGTCGGCATAGGCGGAATTCTGGTAAAAGATCATCCACGGGGCAACCGCGTTACCGATCAGCGCCGCCGCATACCACCGAAAATCTCCGCCCGAGGAAAGGCGCAGGCTTTCGCCGGCTCCCACCCCGGACTTTGCCGCGAAGGCCAGAAAAAGGAACACCAGCGTGTACATGCCGATCATCAAACCCAGGCGCTCCTTTTTCCGGTATCCGCTGAACAGAGCAACGGAAAGCGTCAGCATCGCGCTAAGCAGCACCGCCGGAACACGGGCTACCCCCAAAAGTCCCAGACCGGCGGACATTCCCACAAATTCGGTCAGCAGCGTCAGCAGGTTTTCAATCATCAGCGCCGCCATCTGGCAGACCATCCAACCATTCCCGTACCGCTCCCGCAGCAAGCGGGTGTACCCGGCTTTTGCCACGACCCCGAGCCGCATGGCCATTTCCTGCACCGTATAGGTCACCGGCATCAGGCAAAAGGCCAGCGGCACAAACACAGCCGGGCCAAATTTTGCCCCGGTCAACGCATAGGAAAGAATTCCACCCGCGTCATTATCCGCCATCGCAGCCAACATGCCTGGCCCAAGAAACAGAAAGAGAAAAAAAGGACCGCGCTTTCTTCCGGACATGAAAACACCCCCAAAGGCAGTTTATGCCCCCGGGGTGTTTTCTGTTTTCTTTTTCTGTTTTGGCATTTCAAATTGAAGGGCCGACTCCCGATTCACACGGCGGGCGCCAATCGAGGTTATCCCTCGATCTTCCACTTCACACCCTGCGGGGTGTCTTCCAACACAACATGGCGCGCCTTGAGTTCGTCGCGGATCCTGTCCGCGGTCGCCCAGTCCTTTTCGGCGCGCGCTTTGGCCCGCTCGGCAATCAGCCGGTCGATTTCCTCATCGCCGCCGGTTTCCGTCTTTGTGTACAGCAGGCCAAGCACATCCGCAAGGCTCTGGTACAATTCGAGGGCGAACTGGCAAAGTCCTTTTGAGGGAGCTTTTTCCGCCGTCAGATTCGTGTTGATGTCTTTTGCCAGATCAAACAGGGCGGAAAGCGCATCCGCCGTGTTCATGTCATCATCCATCACTTCGACAAAGCGGTCGCGGCGGGATTCAAACAACCGGCGCACCTCGCGCTCCTCCTCTTTTTCTTCGCCCGAAACATGCCGCAGTAAAAACTCAAGATTTTCGCGGCAGTGGTACAGACGCTCCAGCCCCGCTTTGCACTGCTCGATGATTTCCACACTGTAATTGATCGGCGAACGGTAATGAGAGGATATCATCAGGTACCGGATCGGCTCATATCCGTACTGTTCGGCCACATCGCGGACCGTAAAGAAATTACCGAGTGATTTCGACATTTTTTTGTTGTCTATATTAATGTATCCGTTGTGCATCCAGTAATGCGCGAACGGCACACCGTTGCAGCACTCGCTCTGTGCAATTTCGTTTTCGTGGTGCGGGAAAATCAGGTCCTGCCCGCCGCAGTGAATGTCAATCGTTTTTCCAAGATAGCGGCGCGCCATGGCGGAACATTCAATGTGCCAGCCGGGCCTTCCGTTTCCCCAGGGGGAAACCCAGCTCGGCTCGCCGGGTTTTGCGCCCTTCCAAAGTGCAAAATCGAGCGGATCCTCTTTATTTTCGCCGACCGCAATCCGCGCGCCGGACTGTAAATCATCCAGCGGCTGGTGCGACAGCTTTCCGTACTCTTTATCCTTCAAAGTACGAAAATAAACATCTCCGTTTTCCGCAGGATACGCATAACCTTTTTCCACCAATCCGGATATGATGGAAATGATTTCATCAATATTTTCCGTGGCCAGCGGATGAATGGTGGCCGGGCGGACATTCAGCCCCTCCGCATCCGTGCGGTATTCCTTAATGTATTTTTTGGATACCGTCAGGTAATCGGACGATTCTTCGTTCGCTCTGCGGATAATCTTGTCGTCAATATCGGTGAAATTCTGCACGAAAGTCACTTTCATTCCGCGGTATTCCAGGTATCGGCGAAGCACGTCAAACACACAAATCGGCCGCGCATTCCCAATGTGGATGAAATTGTAAACCGTTGGGCCGCAAGCGTAAATTTTTGCCTCCCCCGGCACAATGGGGACAAACTCCTCCTTCTGCCTGGTCAGCGTATTGTAAATTTTCATTTTCATATCCTCCTTCAGGAACTTTCTCCGCTCCTTGTTATTGATCCGTTAAAACCGTATTCTGCACGGCATCAAGCTGGGCATGAAGCCTCCGCAGTTCCACCCCCAGGTAGCAAAGCTGCTGTGCAACCGGGTCGCCAATATGAATTTGGTCCAGACTTTCCGGGCGCACTCCGTCCAGACGGACAATCCGCGCCGGAACCCCGACCGCCGTCGCATTTGCGGGTACTTCCTCCAGCACAACCGCACCTGCCGCAACCCGCGCATTGTCACCCACATGAAACGGGCCCAGAATTTTCGCACCGGCGCCGACCAGAACATTGCTGCCCAAAGTTGGGTGACGCTTGCCGTGATCTTTGCCCGTACCGCCAAGCGTCACCCCCTGGTACAGGGTGCAGTTGTCGCCAATTTCGGCGGTTTCACCGATGACCACACCCATGCCGTGGTCGATAAACAGTCCTTTTCCAATCGTCGCGCCAGGGTGGATTTCGATCCCCGTTTTATGCCGTGACCGCTGAGAAACCCAACGCGCCAGAAATTTATGGTTATGCTGAAAAAGCCAGTGGGAAATCCGGTAAGAGCGAATTGCTTTGAAGCCGGAATAAAGGAAAAACACTTCCAAACGGGAACGGGCTGCCGGGTCGCGGTCCATAATGGAATCAAGATCCGATTTCAAATTGGAAAACATAAGAGAACCTCCTGTGGAAAACGACAAAGCCGCCTCCGTCCCCAAATGGGGACGGAGGCGGCTTTCACCGCGGTTCCACTCCGCTTTATTGCTTAAAGTACCTGTAACGGGGCCGGCCGTGCGGGGATACTGCGTGCATTCCCCCCGCCTGCTCGCGGATGCATTTCACCCCCCCGTTTTGCCAAAAGCGCTTTCAGCCTGTCGACGCTTTCTCTCTGCTGCCGCCAAGGGAATTACTTCTTCCGGTCACTGCATTTCAATTTATTTCATAATAGCCGAAACAGAGTTCCGATGTTACACAGTATAATACAAAACTGCCGTTCTGTAAACACCCGGCTATTTTGTGGTATCAATCAGCTGAATATTCTGCATCAGATAAACCATGCCTGAAATAACCGCAAACACAGCCGAAATCAAAACCAGAAAGCTGCCGATCCAGGTCAGCATAAACGCACCGTCCGCGCCGAACACGGTAAACGCGGGGATACTGCCCTGATGAACCAGCTCCAGAACAAACTGGAATGCCAGTACCGCCGTAATGGCAATAATCTGGCTGACGGTTTTCGCCTTCCCCCATTTGTTCGCCGCGAGCACCTGCCCGCGTTCCGCCGCAAGCAGCCGAATCCCTGTTACCATAAATTCCCTTGCAAGAATGACGACAACCACCCACGAATCCGCCAGTCTGAACTGAACGAAACACACCAGCGCGGAAAGGACCAGAATCTTGTCGGCAAGCGGATCCATAAACTTCCCAAAATTTGTAATCTGATTGTTTTTACGCGCAATCGCTCCATCCAAATGATCGGTATAGGATGCGGTGGCAAACAAGATCAGCGCCCAAAGGTAATGCAGTTCAATAAAGTCCTGCGAAAGCAGTACCATCAAAAAAAACGGAACAATGCAAATGCGGGCAACGGTCAGACGATTGGGCAGATTCATGGCAATTCCTCCCCTGATTCCTCCACAATGTATCCGGCTGGATCTCCGTCGATGCAGTCCGTGATTTTTACAGAAACGAACCGGCCCGGTTCCGGATTCTGCCGCGCGGAAAACCAGACTCTTCCGTCGATATCCGGCGCGTCGGCCACACTGCGGCCATAGCAGAGGCCTTCATCCCGATCATAGCCTTCCGCCAGCACACGCAGTGTTTTCCCCGGAAGCGCTTCCGCCTGTTCCTGCATAATTTCCATCTGGATTTCCATCACCAGCTCCGCACGGCGGCGCTTCTCCTCTTCCTCCAGCTGATTCGGCAACTCGGCGGCAGCCGTGCCTTCTTCCTGCGAATAGGCAAAACATCCTAGCCGTTCAAAGCGAATCTCACGAATAAACCCGCACAGCTCGTCAAAATCTTCTTCTGTTTCCCCCGGGAACCCAGCAATCAGCGTGGTACGCAGCGTAATGCCCGGCACGGCCTGCCTGACTTTTTTCAGCAATGCGGTCAAAGAATCGCGGTCCCCCGCCCGCCGCATGGCCTTCAGCACCTTGCCGCTGCAGTGCTGGAGCGGCAGATCCAGATATTTGACGATTTTTTCTTCCGATGCCATTGTCTGAAGCAGTTCTTCTGTAATGGAATCCGGATAAGCGTACAGAAACCGAATCCATTCCAGACTGTCAATCCGGCAGAGGCGATGCAGCAGCTCCGGCAGCATCAGCTTTTTGTAACGGTCATATCCATAGCGCGACGTATCCTGCGCGATGAGGACCAGTTCTTTCACCCCGCCGCGTGCCAGCACACGTGCCTCCTGCTCAATCTCCTCCATAGAGCGGGAACGGTACGGCCCGCGAATCATGGGGATGGCACAGTACGCGCAGCGATTGTTACACCCTTCCGCAATTTTCAGGTAAGCCGTGTAACCCGGCGTCAGCAAACGGCGCTCGCCGCACATCGGCAGAGCCGTTTTTTCCGGGAACAACTCCGTTTTTTCACCGGCCAGCACCTGCTCCACAATATGTGCAATGCCGCCGTTTGCGCCAATTCCCGCGACGGCGTCCACTTCCGGCAGTTCACGGTGGATCTGCTCCCGGTAGCGCTCCGCCAAACAGCCGGTGACAATAATCGCACGAATCCCGCCCTCTGCTTTTCTTCGTGCAAGTTCAAGAATTTCACCGATGGATTCCTGTTTTGCCGCATCGATAAAGCCGCAGGTATTCACAATTGCAACGTCCGCCTCGCCCGCGTCGGATTTCAGCTCATATCCCGCTTTTTGTAAGGTCGCGAGCATCAGCTCTGCATCGACCTGATTTTTTGGGCAGCCAAGGTTCACAAGTCCCACCGAATATGCCATTGATTAAAAATCATCCTCATTCATAAATTCCCGAAGCGCACTTCTGATCTCATCCCAATGATATCCCAGTCTTTGCAGTGCCGCTACGGTTCTGCGGCGTCCCTTTTCGTCGCCGAGGGAACGCGCATATTTTCTTTCCAGTAAACAACGAATCGACTGCGCCGGGTCAGGCGCGTTCTCTTCCACAATACGCTCTGCCAAAGCACGGTCAATTCCTTTTTTCTCCAGCTCCCACCGAACGCGGGAAGCGGCACAGCCTTTGCGCCGAAACATCTGGGCCGCAAGATTTTGAGCATATTCCTCATCGTTGACCATGCCAAGCTCTTCCAGGTGCCGGGCGGCCTGTTCGGCCGCTTCGCGCGGAACCACCCGTGCGACCTTGTCCGCCAGCTCTTTTCTGGAATGAGCGCGATACTCCAGCAAATAAAGCGCCTTTTCCTGCGCGCGCCGCGCGTCGCTTTTTAAAATCAGCTCATGAAGCTGTTCGTCGGTCAGTTCCGCACCCAGTTTCAGGCCGGAAAGCACAAAGGTTTCCGTGTCTACGCTGACTGCGAACTCCCCGTCAAGAAAAAGGGCCGTCAGGCCCTTTCGCCGCGGCTCCGCTGCGGAAAGCATCATTCGTCGTCCGCCTCAATATCAATCCCGGTATCCTTGTTTTCTCTTTCTTCGGCAGGCTCCGTTTCCGCGGTTTCCTCCACCGGCTGCGGGCGGGAACCCGCGGCGGCCGGCTTATTAAACAGTTCTGTCATATGCTGGCGAATCAGGTCTTCCAGTTCCTGTGCTGTTTCGGGGTGTTCAAGGAAAAAGCTCTTGGCATTTTCTCGCCCCTGCCCAAGCCGGGTTTCATTATAAGAAAACCATGCACCGCTTTTCTGCACCAGGTCAAGCTGAACACCAAGGTCCAGCAGTTCGCCCTCGTGCGAAATGCCGTGCCCGTACATAATATCGAACTCCGCAGTGCGGAACGGCGGCGCAATCTTATTTTTGACCACTTTCGCCCTGGTATGGGACCCGATCATTTCCGTTCCTTTTTTCAGCGTTTCCACCTTACGAATATCAATGCGCACGGAGGAGTAAAATTTTAATGCCCTGCCGCCGGGAGTTACTTCCGGGCTGCCGTACATGACGCCTACTTTTTCACGAAGCTGATTGATAAAAATGGCAACGCAGTTGGATTTGGAGATCGCGCCAGCCAGCTTGCGCAGCGCCTGAGACATCAGCCGTGCCTGAAGGCCCACGTGGCTGTCGCCCATCTCGCCTTCAATTTCCATGCGGGGAACCAGGGCCGCAACCGAGTCGACCACGATCGCATCGATCGCACCGGACCGAACCAGCGCCTCTGTAATTTCCAGCGCCTGCTCCCCGGTGTCCGGCTGAGAAACCAGCAGGGAATCGACATCCACGCCCAGCGCACGCGCATAAATCGGGTCAAGGGCATGCTCTACATCGATAAACGCAGCATTGCCGCCGTTTTTCTGCCCCTGTGCAATGCAGTGCAGTGCAAGGGTTGTTTTACCGGAACTTTCCGGCCCGTACACTTCAATAATTCTTCCGCGCGGCAATCCGCCGATGCCGAGCGCAAGGTCCAGCCCAAGCGACCCGGTCGGAATCGCTTCAACATGCATCGCTTCATTCTGGCCGAGGCGCATCACCGCGCCTTTGCCGTACTGTTTTTCAATCTGCGCCAGCGCTGTTTCCAGCGCTTTCTTCTTGTCGGTTGGTTTCCCGACCGATTTGACCGGCATCTTTTTTCCGCTCGCCATCTTGTCTTCCTCCCGTCAGGTCATCTTCTCATTTCTTCTTGGTTCATTATAAGCGATCACTGTTGGAAAAGCAAGAACCCGGCGAACAAATGTTTATGTTTCGCTTGCCAGGCATGCGGAAACGACCCGGTTAATGCCGTTGAAGTCCGTGTGAAAGCGAATTTTTGAAAGTCCTGCGCCACGAAACAGCTCAGCGACCGATTCCGCCTGATCTTCCCCAACTTCTACGCAGAGCGCGCCGCCCGCCCGCAGGGCAGGCACCCAAAGCGACGCGATGGCGCGGTAAAAATCGAGGCCGTCCGCCCCTCCGTCAAGGGCTTCACGCGGCTCACGGCAAACTTCCCTCTGCAAACCGTGGATCTCGTCCGTGCGCACATAGGGCGGGTTCGAAACAATACCATCCAGCCCGTGAAACAGCCGCGGCGACTCCGGATTCAGAACGTCAAGCCGCACGGCACGCACACGGGAACATCCGCTTCTATCGATATTCTGTTTCAGATATCCAAGCGCGGGCTTCATCCATTCGGCGGCACAGACCTTCGCGCCGGGAAAGCGATCCGCCAGCGCCAGAGCCACCGCTCCCGTACCGGAACACAGGTCTAAAACAGATGGCGCCGCCGCGCCGTCCAGCCGTACGGCAGCCGCGGCAACCAGCAGTTCGGTTTCCTCTCGCGGAATCAACACGCCTTCGCCCACCAACAGGTTTCTGCCGCAGAACGGCCACTCCCCCAGAAGGTACTGAAGCGGTCTGCCGCCGCACCGCTGACGAACAAGGTCACGAAAGCGCTCGAAATCTCCTTGGGTTACGCTCTGCTGCGTGTGAAGAATCCGCTCCTGGCGGGAAACATGAAACACCTTTTGAATCAGGCAGTCCGACTCAAATCCGGGGCCTTCCACCCCCGCGCCGGAAAGGGTTCGCCGTCCCTCCCGGTACACTTCTCCAAGAGTCGCCATCAGCCGGCCTTCAATTCGATCTTGTCTTCCCCGTTTTCAGGGATGACTTCTTTCATAGCGGCGATTGCAGTTTCAATCATCGAGTCATCGGGCTCCTTCGTCGTGATTCGCTGAAACCACAGCCCCGGGGCCGCAATCACCTTAGTCAGCGTGTTTTCGTTTCGGCCGCAATACCGAATCAGTTCGAATCCGATTCCCATCACCAGCGGAATACACAAGAGTTTGACCGCAGTGCGCAAAAACGGGTTGGAAAAAGGAATAAAAAATCCGATAACAATTCCGATGAGGAGCATCAGCACAAGGAAGCTGGTACCGCAGCGCGGGTGAAACCGCCGGTGGCGGCGCACATTTTCAACCGTCAGTTCCTCGCCGCTTTCATAGCAGAAAATCGTTTTGTGTTCCGCACCATGATATTGAAATAAGCGGTGAATATCCTTCATCTGTGAAATCAGAACAATATAAGCCAGAAAAATCAGGATGCGCATCACTCCCTCCAGCGGAGAACGCGCCGCAGCGACCGACGGGCCGGCCGCCTGTAAAATCAGGTTAAACAGCCAGGTCGGCAGGATAAAGAACAACGCGATGGCCAGCAATACACCGAAAACGGAACCCAATGTCATCACGACATTCATGATTTTATCGCCGAAATGATCGTTGAGCCATTTGTCGAACTTACTTTCCTCGCCTTCCTCCACTTCTTCCAATCCGGAAATTTCAGCGGAGCGCGACATCGCGCGGTAGCCGACCGCGATGGAATCCACAAAAGCCGCCACACCGCGCAGGATGGGAAGCTTGAGAATCGGGTGACGGTCGCGCGGATTTTTTGCCGCAATTTCTTCCAGCTTAATATCCCCTTCCGGCTGACGGACTGCCAGAACGGTCTTTTTCGGGCCTCTCATCATGATTCCTTCAATCAGAGCCTGCCCGCCGATCGAGGTAATGCACTTTGTTTTTTCTGTGGGCATAAATTCCGGATTTCCTTTCTGTCATTATGTTTCTTGCAGTTCACTTTCCAGTCTGTCATAGGTAGGAATCCGAATGTTGACGGCGGTTCCGATGTTTTCATGACTTTCAATTTCCAGACTTCCGGAATGAAGGCTCATGATTTCGTCCGCCAGCGCAAGACCGATTCCGGAACCGCGCACGGTTTGATTTGCTTTGTAAAATTTCTTTTTGATATTCGGGAGATGCTCGGCGGGAATCCCACAGCCGTTGTCGCTGATTACGACATGGATAAACCCGTCTTCTTCCTCGGCGGTCACGCTGATGGTGCCGCCTTCCTTGGTATATTTCAGGGCATTGTCCAGAATATTGACGAAAACCTGGCGCAGGCGGTTGATGTCGCCCAGAACCGGCGACAGCATCTCCGGCTCCTCATACAGCAAAAACTTATGCTCCGCCGCCGCGCGGTCGCTGAACATATAGACCGCTTCCCCCAGCTCCGCCAGGATATCGATCCGGTCCATGGTCAGCGTCATGCGGCCGCTCTGCATCCGGGAAAAATCGAGCAGTTCTTCCACAATGCCGGAAAGCCGTTCCGACTCCCTTACAATAATATTCATCCCGCGGCTGAACGTCTGCCGGTCCGTATCGCCTGCCTGAATCGTTTCCGCCCAGCCCTTAATGGCGGTCAGCGGTGTGCGAAGCTCATGAGAAACCGAGGAAATGAAGTCGTTTTTCATTTTCTCGGTCTGACCCAGTTCGTCCGCCATATCATTAATGGTATCACAGAGCTGGCCGACCTCATCGTCATTTGTTTTCCGAATTCTGGCCTTAAAATCACCCTGCGCAATCAGCCTTGCGGTTGCGCCGATACGCTTGATCGGCACAATAATCGAACGCATAAAATAATAACTGGAAAGAATGACAAAGAGAATAATCAGGAATCCCGCAATCACAAGGGCGCCCACAATCACGATAATCTGACGGTCCGCTTCCTCCAGCGAAACGACATACCGAATGGCGCCGACCGTACTGCCGTAATTACTGCGCATCACGCGGGTCACCGCCATAACCTTTTCGCCGCTTGTGAGCCTTCCCGTCCAGGTGCCGTAACCGTTCGCGCTTTCCAGCGCAACTTTATAATCCGGAATCTTCTGGTCCTCATCCGGTTCAAACCCGATGGAGGTAATCAGAATTCTTCCGTAAGAGTTAATGACCATTAACTCTGTGCTTTCCTTATTCGGGAAATTTTCAACATAACTGCGCGCCGCGGTGGAAAACTCGGATGGAGATTCCCTGCCATAGCTGGAAAACATGTTGGTCAGCTCATCGCTGCGCCCGTTTAAGGCAGAGCGGATTCCATTATACACATAGCCCTGAATCACGGCGGAAAGGGTCGCAATCAGCGTAACCACAATCAGCAGAATCACCCCGAGGCTGTTTAACAGCCATCGCCTTGTAATACTGCTCTTCTGCATCATTCCGGCACCCCCTTTTCCCCCGTTTGCACGCTTTCAGCACTCGGTCACGCTTCCCACTTATACCCCAGGCCCCAAACAGTCATGATGTGTTTCGGGTTGGAGGGTTCATCCTCCACCTTCATCCGCAGCCTGCGGATATTGACATCCACAATCTTTTCTTCGCCGTAATACGCTTCGCCCCAAACATGCTTGAGGATATCCGTGCGGTCCAGTGCGGTGCCCGGATTGGAAAAGAAATACTCCATAATCTGAAATTCCACCTGTGTCAGTTCCACCGGCGTTCCGCGCCGGAAAAGAGTCCGGTTGCGCAGGCTGAGCACAAATTCCCCGGACCGGATTTCGTCCCGCAGACTGCCGTGGTTTTTCGACTGCTCCAACGCGACGCGGCGGTAAACGGCATCGACGCGCGCGACCAGTTCACTGGGGGAAAACGGCTTGGTCACATAATCGTCCGCCCCCATCATCAGCCCGCTGACCTTGTCCATCTCCTGCGTTTTGGCCGTCAGAAGGATAATCCCGATAGAGCCGCTTCTGCGGCGGAGTTCTTTGCAAACCGCAAGACCGTCAAACTGCCCGGGCATCATAATGTCCAGAACCGCAACATCGATTCCGTCCCCTTCCCTGTTATAGATCTGAAGGGCTTCTTCCCCATTGGACGCCTCGCGCGTTTCGTATCCCGCACGCTTTAAGTTTATGACAACAAATTCACGGATGGCCTGTTCATCTTCCGCTACCAATATCGTTTTCATCGGTCTTCCTCCCCAAACCTGTTATTCTTGTGAAATTACCTGAAACGCTTCCTGAACCTCGCTTTGCGTCATCGCAAGCGCATGGTCCGGCGCAGGCAAACGAGCCGCAAAAACCGAATTGTCCCTTTCCGCCAATTTAAAATAACCTTTCGATTCTTCCCCGCCGTTCCATTCCTTGGCGGTAAAAGTCTGGATGGTAAGCAGCGGCGCGCCGACATACCCCGCCTTGTTTTGCTGCGAAGTCAGCCATTCATAAACCGTCACCGTGCGGGAGCTGGGGTCAAGTTTTGTCGTAACCTTTCCCTTCCACATATCCGGTATGGAAAACCAATAGCCATCTGAATAATTGATAAACATGCTCATTACGCGAAACAGCGTTTCCGTTTTGGTTTCATAGCGGAACCAACTGGTCAGATAGGCGGATTCATCGGAGGTTTTCCCGCTGTAACCCGGCATCAGCGTCACCATCGGCAGCTCGATAATACTGTCGCCGTTGATATCCCGGCTGACAACGGACGTGTTACGCTCCGTACTTTTGGCACTTTTCGTTTTTGATTCAAAAAACGGAGCGCGAAGGTTTTTTGTCTTGTTATCCCAGTAAAGCAGCTCCGTCACCATGGTATCGGCAGACTTGACCCCATCCAGCACAATTCCAACCTGTTTGGCGTTAATCAAGCCCGTCAAAACGGAAGCGTATTTGGTTACGCCGATATCCAGAGGAGCCGAACCCATCAGCTCAATCGCGCCGCCTTGCACCCGCAGCAGCTGTGCCGAAGCGGGCTCGTCTCCAACCGTAACACTGGCGGTAAAAATTTCGTCCCGTCCGTCCGCATCCAAATCCAGCACCGACATTTCGGTATAGCTCTGGCTCAGCTGCAGTTCCTTCATCCGGGTATTTTTCTGATAATAAACGCAGAGATCACCGGTATTGTTCAGACTGCTGCCCCAGCCGACAACAACCTCATCCGTTCCGTCGCCGTCGAGGTCGCCGAAACAGACCCTGTCCACTTTGGACGCGGGGTTGTTAAAAGAACCCATGCTCACCCATTTCCCGTTGCTGCGGCACATAAACATGACGTTGATGCCAGACGTTTCGTCACCCTTCTGGTAAAAGGCAATCGCCTCGTCGCTTTCGTCCCCGTAAAGGTCGTGTTTCACAATGGCGGAACGATATTCCCCGTCAGAGGGATATTTCAGCGTCATTTTGCCGCCCGCCGTACTTTCCAAAAGATTCTGAATATCCGCTTCGTTTTCCCCGGTCGGTTTCGGCGCGTGCATCAGCGACTGGGCGTCCAGACCGACAAAAGAACAACCGGACAGGGAAACCAGCATCAGGCACAAAACTGAGATTACCGTCGTTTTCCACTTCATGCATCGGTCGCTCCTTTCCGGATTTTATTCACTTTATTATACCATACTCCCTATAAAAAAACAGTATCAAATCTGTAAACATGCGGTCAGACTGCGGCGGT
Organism: Oscillospiraceae bacterium; assembly: GCA_022650485.1. GTDB lineage: Bacteria > Bacillota > Clostridia > Oscillospirales > Acutalibacteraceae > Caproicibacter. Next base: position 32,767 of record JALCPP010000006.1, read on the forward strand.
TCCCCATCCCTGGAAAACGGGCTTTCACTCTGGAATACAAAAAGGGCGCCCCAAACGGAGCGCCCTGCTGGAAAGCGGGAATCAGACAGAAGAAGTGTAAAGCAGCATTGGAAGATTTTCCGAATAAATCGTGTCGAACTGGGAAATCGGCAGCGGGTTGGTCCCATACCCCACTTCGACGGTATACCCCGGCCTGCGGTACTCCTGAATGAACCAGTCCTTGTACCCGGAGTAAGAAGTAACCCCCGTCGCTTCATCCAGCGCATAGCCGCTGATCTGAGCCATCCGGCCGCCGATGACCCGCGCCTGCTCCGGCGCCATATTCATGAAGTTCCAGTAAATAACACGCCCCTGCGAGTGATAGGCAATCACCAAACGGAAATTGTGCGCCTGCGTGAACCGCACCACCGCGCGGGACTCCGGTTCGGAAAGCGGGGAAGGGCCTGGGTACCGGGTTGGGCCGGGGCCGGTAATGCCCATTGCCTGTGACGCCTCTTTCCCCACTTCCCATGCGGCGTCATAGTTATGATTTAAGTCGACCCCGCGGATGTTTGCCTCCCAGTCCGTGGAAAAGTCCGCGCTGCCGTCATTCCACATGATGAGGTCTTCCGCATAGGGATTTCCCCTTTGCAGTCCGTTAAGTACCAGGTTCACGCCATCCGGATTGACCATCGGCATCAAATAGATACTGCTCTGCTGCCACAGAGCATTCACATCATAGCCCGCAAGATCGCCGCCGAACGCATATGTGCGCAGGACATCCTCCGCAAACTTCATCAGCACGGGTACCGTAATCCATTCCAGCGCATGATGCGCCGCGTTGTAAAACACCTGATTCGGCCCCCTGCCAAGCCGCAGTGTGTAAAGCGTGTGCCCAAGCACACTGCTTCCCGAATTGGTCACCTGTAAAAACGGATACCGCGCTTTCAAACCCTGAATGCTGCGGGCCAGCACTTCATAGGTAAACGCCGTATCGGTCGGCACCACGGGGAAAGAGTACGGAACCACAATACGGCGCCCCGGTGCCAGCCGTTCCGGGTGCAGCTCCGGATTCGCTACCGACAGTGCTTCCGCAGAAGTTGCATATTTTTGCGCAATTTTGTACAGAGTATCGCCGGAACGTATCGTATACAAGTCATACCCCAGCAGGAACCGTTCCAGAATACGCCAGGTTTCGGAACCGATGACGCCGTCCGGCACAAGGCCGAACTGCTGTTGAAACCGCACCACCGCGTCGTGCGTCTGCGGGCCGAAGACCCCGTCCACCGTTCCGCCGAAAAAGCCGGACCGTTTCAGCACCGACTGGACCTCCATCACATCGTTCCCGGACATCCCCTCCCGAAGTGTCCTCATAAAACCACCCCAATACACAATGATTCTTTCTACCATTTGTATTGGGGTGAGAATGCGATTATTCCAACGCCGGTCACAGCAATTTCCGGCAAGTGCGGCAAAATGAGGCGATTTTAATTTTTGGTTCTGTCAAACGCTTTTTTACCGCTTCCGTTACGGCAAAACAATTCTAATTTTCAAAATTTGACGTATCGAGCGTCAGCTGGCAGATTTCAGGGACTTTCAGCGCCTCAAAATACCGCTCTTCCGCCGGAATCCAGTATTCCAAAAAATCATGCAGCCTGTTTTTGTCACCGCGCAGAAAAATTCTTCTCTGCTGTACATTGGGCAGGCAGGTCAAAAACACACGGTAGTCGTAGCAGCTGCGAAAGTCGGGGTGCAGGCAATAGCTGCCTTCCACAACCGCAAACCGGCCGGGGTGAACTTCCTCTTCCGGCAGCATCCTGCCCTCTCTGCAGGAATACGGCCGGTAGCGGACGGGGTCCCCGTTCCGCAGGGGCATCAGAACTTCATTCAAGAAGCGCGTGCGGTCAATATTCCCCGCAGGCTGTAACAGCCAGTCTTTGTCGCGGCTCTGCGGAGGAAGAAAAAAGTCATCCATATGAAACACCCTGCATCCGAACACTTCTGAAATTAAGCCTGCCAAAAACGACTTTCCGCTGCCGCATCTGCCGTCTACGGCGAAAAGTTCCGGCTCCGGGCCGGAATAGGTCTGCCTTTGTTCCATCACCGCCTGTAAAACCGGCAGATAATCATAATATGCCGTCCGGATAACCCGGTAATGCGGAACATAGCGGCTTTTATAGTCGGTGCTGTGTGAAACAGGGCCGCCGGCAGAGGCAGCATATTCTTTCAAATACGAATCCATCTCTTCCCGCCCGACACACAGCTGACCCTTTTGCGCCATCCGGCTGAGAAGTTCCAGCTTCCGCTGAAGCCTCGCCCGGTTTCCCAGATGCGTGCTCGCCGTCGCCAGACTCATCAGATGAATCAGGGGAAGCAGTTTTTCCGTCTGCCGGCCCGGCGCCAAAAAGATTCTGCACAGACCGTTTCCAATCAGCTCCATGCGCGGCATGGAATCCGACGCTGAATCCGAAATCGGCAGAGAAGCAAACTCTTCCCGCAGCTGCTCCAAGCTCTGTTCCGGGGACGCCATCATGTGCGCACACCCAAATTCATCCTGATAAAGGAGCTTGACATAATCCGCGGGTTTCATATGAGGATAAGTTCTGCTGTGCCACAGAATCACCTCAAAAAGCTTCTCATCCATAATATTCCTCCAGATTGTTCCGTTATTTCTGCAATATTATAGCATAAAGCCCGGTTTCTGTCGACTGATTCGGCGGCTAAAACCGCCGCTCCGGTACGCTTTGAGGCAACAACCAGAGCGGCGGTTTATTGGTTTTTTACAGCTTTACTTAACCTCGACAACACACCGGCGAACCGATTTTCCCCCGGTCACGGTAGAATACAGCGCCGTGCTTCCGCCACCGGCTGCCATAACCTTTACATAATAGCACCCGCCCGCCGTTTTCTGGGAAACGGTGCGCAGTACTGCGGAATTTCCGCTTGTAAAAGAAGGAATGCCAGAAATGCCGTTCGGCGTAAACTTAAAAGTATAACTCTGCCCCTGCTTCAAGGCCATGCAAACAGGGCTGTCAGAAAGCAAAGAGATATCAGCTTGCTTCGGTACGGGATTTAAGCCATCACGGTAGGAATAGTTTAGATCCACCTGAGTGGAAATCCCCGCCACGGTACCTGTATGCGAATACTGCCACATCGCATAATTTCCGCTGTAGCGCGGCTGACTCACATCAATATGAGCGACCCACTTGTCGTAAGGAGCGAGTTCGGATCCGGTCAGTTTTTTCTCAAGCATATCGGCATAACTGTAAACACCGGCCCGGTATCCCGCGGCTTCGACCGTTTTGCAGAACGCCGCGGCGATGGCGGAAACATAGTCGTTCTGCAGCGCATACTGGGCATCCTCTTCAATGTCTAGGAAAAGCGGATAATCGAGTCCTTTCCCGTTCAGAATGCTCAGACATACATTGGCTTCCGTCACCGCATCCGCTTCATCTACAGCATAACTGCGGTAATAAATACCAACTTTAAGCCCGGCGGCTTTTGCCCCTTCATAATTTGCTGCAAAACGGGAATCCGCCTGCGACAGCTCGTTGCCATACCCGGCACGCAGCAAAGCAAATTCGACGCCGCTGTTTTTTACCGCATTCCAATCGACTGCGCCCTGCCTTGCGGAAACATCGATTCCTTTTACGCCGACCCGGATTTTACAGCTTACACTGCGTCCATCCCCCGTTGTCGCGGTAATCAGGGCAGCACCGGGGCCGACCGCCGTCACCGTTCCGTGTGCAACCACAGCCACCGCTGGGCAATTTGTGTTCCAAAGCATCCCATACGTTACATCTTTCCCCCCGAGCGACACGGTCAGCTGGGTGCTGCCGCCTTTGACAAGATTCATGCTCACGCTGCTGATCATTGGGGACTCCTGTTTCTCCGCTGCGAAAACCGGCAGTGTACCGACAGCAGCCAGCACAATCAGCAGCAGCAGGGAAGTCAATTTTTTCATCATGGCTTTTTCACTCCCATTCTAATTTATTTTTCAATAAAGCATTATACAAGTACCGGCGGCATTTGTAGATTATTCCCACTTTCTAAGTCTTTCATTATCTTTCCACAATCCGTGTCTGCCGGAAAGGTCCTCATCCAAACGGAAACGGATTAAAAATCCTGAATCATCTGACCATACGGCAGATTCTGAAACCCCAGCCGGCGGTAAAGGGCAATCGCCCTTTGATTGGAGTCTTCCACTTCCAGACGGAACCGCTTGACCCGGCCCGCCAAACGCTCTTTAAGAAATGCGTAAAACTCATGGCACAGTCCGTGGCTGCGATATTCCGGTTTTATGTAAAGTTCCTCGATCCAGACGACCACACCGCCCGCTTCCTGAGAAAAGCTCTTGGCAAGAAGCGCGTAGCCCGCAACGTTCCCCTCATACTCCAGAAAAAACGCCTGCGCGTACTCTTCCGACCGCATCAGTTCCCGGAATGTATTTTCAAAATGGGAACGGGGAAGCATGTGGTCGACGGCATCCGAGGAATAGAAATCCTGTGCCATTTGAAAATAAGCCGCCTGATCTTCTTTTCTTAGTTTTCTAATCATGATTTCGCTGTTTTCCTCCCATTGTTTTTCTCTATTATAACATAAAAAAGGACTCGGCTGAAAAGCCGGGCCCCCAGCCGTATTTTCCGCCGGTTTCAGCGGGTAAGGCTGTCAATTTCTTTCAGAATTTCGCCGCGCCGGTCACCGAGCAGCAGACTGCGGTTGTACGTTTCATATTGCTCCGAACCGTTTTCCATAATAAATTTAGAGCTGTAATACCCGACCGTCAGCTCTGTGACAAAGACCACCATTTCCTGACTTTCGCCAAACGTGACGGACAGAAAATCGAAGGCATTCCCCAGCATACGGGAGGCCGCTTCCACTTTGTCTTCCCGCCGTCCGGTCTGGCGGGCAAAGGATTCTTTCACCGACGCGAACGCCGCACCGGCGCCGGGACGTCCGGATTGATGCAGCTCATCCGCATACTGTTTCAGAAGAAGGACACAGCGGTATTCCGCCGCTTCTCCATCCCGGTCAAGCCGCCCGTTTTCCCTGCGCCGGGCAAGTGAATCCTCCGCTTCCCGCGTCAGCCGCCGCAGATTTTCCTCCGGGGTTTCTGTTTCGCTCTTAAGCAGTTCTTTCCATTCCCTGAGCCGCTCAAAAACCGCCTCGGTCACCCGGTCGGCCAATTCGGCTTCGTGGAATGCGCCGTTCAGCCGGCTCAGCAGCAGCCCAATCACGCTGAGTCGTTCGTCAAACCGGGCATGCTGCAGCATGGCGACCGCGCGCTCTGAAACCGAGCCGTCTAAAATATCATTCACACGGTAATCGTCGCGGTACTTCCGGTACAGTTCGTAATAGTTGGCAAAATCCTTTGCAACGGCGGGAATTTGAATGTACTGGAGGATCAGCTCCTGATTGACCTCCAGCCCCATTTCTTCACGGACCTGCATCATCTCTGAAAGGTCTTCCCACCCGCGTGCCGTCGCAAATGCGGCGCCGTCGGGTGTGGTTTCCACACGGTAAAAATTCTTTCCGCGCAGTTCCAGGTACGACAGAACGGCGCCGTGAATCGACTGCCGGTAGGCATATTCCTTCCAGACGGAAAAATCAGGCCGCACGTCGATTTTTCGAACGCGGTCCAGCGTGACGATATCGAATTCACGCGCCGAGCGGTTATATTCCGGCGGGTTGCCCGCCGCGACAATCACCCAACCCTGCGGAACCTTCTGGTTGCCGAACGTCTTGCCCTGCAAAAACTGGAGCATGGTGGGCGCCAGCGTTTCAGAAACGCAGTTGATTTCATCAATAAAGAGGATTCCCTCTTTCAGACCCGTCTGCTCCATTCTGTCGTAGACGGAGGCGATAATCTCGCTCATCGTGTATTCCGTTACTGAAAATTCTTTGCCGCCGTAAGTCTTTTTCAGGATAAACGGCAGCCCGACGGCGCTCTGGCGTGTGTGGTGCGTGATGGTGTATGCCACCAGCGCAACCCCGCAGTCGCGCGCGGCCTGCTCAATAATCTGGGTCTTTCCCACACCGGGCGGCCCCATCAGCAGCACCGGCCGCTGGCGCACAGGCGCAATGCGGTAATTTCCGGTTTCGTCCCGCTGTAAATATGCCTTTACGGTGTTTTCAATTTCTTCCTTTGCCTGTTTAATATTCATCATGAGGCAGGTCCCCCCAGTTTTTCTTTTGATCTTCCGCCGTCTTTGGTTTCTTGTTCAGGTCGTCCGGCTCCAGAATCAGCTTCATCGCCCAAGGCGGTACGTCGGCATCGACAAAGTCTTCCCGCAGAAAGACAAAGGCGGTGTCGTAGGGCGGGCGGTGCTCCGGATAAACGCCCCGGCCATCTGTAAAATAGAGTAACCCCTTCAGCCTGTGGAACTCCTTTTGGTGAAGCAGCTCGTCCACATAGCGGAACACCGGGCGAAAATCGGTGCCGCCGCTGCCAATCAGCTCAAAATGGTCCATATACTCCCGCAGTTCTTCTCCATTTATAATCTTGCGGTCGGAACGAACCGTTTCGTCACACTGAATAACATGAATATTGACCCTGCGGAAAAAACTTTCCGTGTTTTTTAAAATGGAATAAGTCTGTTCCAAAAATGAACGCACCAGCTGACCGGAACAGGACATGGATGTGTCAACGGCAATGACGAAATCCTCAATTCTGCGTTCCTCCCGCGTTTCCTGCGGCTCAATCAGCGGCAGGTTTCCATAAAGCCGCATGCCGTAGGAATAAAAAACCGGATCGAAGGAATCCGGGTCCAGCCGGGGTTCCTCCCGCAGAACGGCAAATTTACGCAGGAAACGGCGGTAATCGTATTTTTGGCGGTTTTCAACCTGCACCTGTGAAAGCAGTGCCTTTGCATGCCGGGCGGGGTCTTTCGAAAGCGTTTCCATCCCGGTCTGCATTTTTCGGCTGATGTCTTCCCATTTCTGCTGCAGCGGCATGCCGACAGACGGCTTTTTCCCCGCTTTCGGCCAGAAGGAGTGGTCATCCGCCCGAAATTCCCGCTCCAGTTCCCCCAGTGCGTTGGCGCTCAGGTTTCTTTCCCGCAGCATTTTATAAACTTTTTCCGCCGTCGGAACCTTCAGCATTTCGCTCATCGTACCGTAAAAATTCCGCCGAAGCCACGACCTGGGCTGGCGGACCGCACGCTGGGCGATACCGTCCAGCACGGACTCCATCGCAATGTCACAGGCAAGGTCCCAGAGCCGTCGGTCTTCCCCCGGGCGCTTCCACAGGTGGCGGAACACACAGTGCAGAACACAGTGAAGATATCCCCGGTTCACCAAAGTCCGGTTTTGCCGATACCGGGGAAAGAGGTCGTCCGGGTCATAAAACAGATGAACTCCATCCGTGCCAAGGAAGTTGATACCCGGCCTCATTTCATAGGAAAGGGCACTGAGCGCAAGGTCCAAAAAGCGCATGGAAAGGTACAAATCCGTGCGGGATTCCTGCAAAACGCGGTTCCCGATTTTACGCACGCGCTCTTCGATTTCGTCCCCCATGGCACTTTCCCCCTTTCCTCCGGTGCTTCTTTACAGGTCAAACGTCTTTTTCTTCGGGGCAAAAAGCCGCTGCCGCTCATGGAGCAAAACCCCAAGACATTCCGCGCGCTCCAGCCGGGAGGCTTCCTGTGCCGCCGCTTCCAGGCTGCGCGGTGTCAAAATTCCGTTTGCCGCTAAAAACGACAGGCCGCCCGGGTCGTCCTCCCGAACCAGCAGACACGCGGCATCATCCGCGTGTTCTTTTAAATGGGAACGGTACCGCTCTGCCGCTTCCTGCGAAAGGCGGGTGCGGCGGCGCAGGCGCTCCAGAGCGATGCGCAGCAGTGTTTCCCCTGCCGCCGCGCTCCGTGCAAACGAAAACTGCGCGTCGTAGCTTTCAGCATCCAGCCGATCCCCCTGAAAACACTGGCGGTAACGGTAACCCGCCCCGTGAATGAAATGTTCGAAGATGCGGGCGGGGCAGTTTTCCACGGATTCTTCGTAATACTCCGGAAAAATCCAGGTGTTCTCTTCCTTTTCAGAACGGAACACCACGCGCACTTCCCGCTGTAATTCCGCCAAAAGCCCCGGCAGGCAGGTTCTCGCATCCACAGGGGCCGCGACGACGATTTGCCCAAGGCTGGGGCAGTTCATAAATACCCCGTTGCCGACCTGCACGGAGCCTTCCCCAATCAAAACCGCCGACAAACGGGTGCAGTTGTAAAACGCGTAAGCTCCCAGTGACCGAAGACCGGCGGGCAGACGGATTTCCCGCAGAAACTCCCCGCCAAGAAAGCGCTCTCCGCTTCCTTCGGCAGAGTCTTCCGTGCGCACTTCATGAATTTTCGTACCCGCGGGAAGATGCGCCGCTGCGGATTCCTGCGAAGAAAACGCATAAGGGCAGATCCCCCTTACCCAAAGCCCGTCCACCCGGTCCGGAAGCTGAACCGAAGCGCCCGAACCCCGGCAGGAAAGGACCGACGCCCCGCCCGGCACCGTGATATATTGCAGTTTCACCCCGCACACCCGTTTCTTTCAAGATTCCGGCTTAGTTCTGGCCGATATACCGTTCCAGCAGTTTCAGGGTGTTGTTCGCACCGTCGGTATGGGACCTCTCATACCCGTGGGATGCGTAAACCCCCGCCCCGATCAGTCCGTGTTTCAGGTCGTAGCCCGCGGCGAGCGCCGCATCCGCGTCAGAACCGTAAAAGGGATAAATATCCACGGCAAAGGCGAGGTTTTCTTTCTCCGCACAGCGGATCAGTTCCGTAGTAACCCCGTAGTCATACGGCCCGTGGGAATCCTGCGGGCAGATGCTCACCATACGTTCCGTGCAGGAAAGGCCTTCCCCCACACAGCCCATATCCACACTGAGGATTTCCTTCGCGTCGGCAGGCAGCGCACCGCACGCCCCGTGGCCAACCTCCTCATAAACAGTAATAAAGACATACACTTTCCGTTTCAGTTTCAGTTTCTTTTCGGCAATTCGCTTTGCAAGCCCCAGCAAAATCGCAACAGACAGCTTGTCGTCCAGAAACCGGCTCTTGATATATCCGCTTTTCGTCACCGTGGTACGGGGATCAAAACAGACAAAGTCGCCTGTGCGGATACCCAGCTTTTCGGTGTCCTTTTTGTCTTTTACCTCTTCGTCCACCACAATTTCCATGCCGTCGAATGTTCTGCTCTGCTCGGAATACTTTCCGTTCACATGCACGGACGGGTCGTTCATCTGAAGCGTCCCTTCAAAAACTTGTCCGGAACGTGTGCGAATGCGGCAGTTTTCCGTTTCACAGTTGTTCGCGTTCAGCCCGCCGATTTTCGCGATGCGCAGTCTGCCGTTTTTCTTTACCTCGGCCACCATGCCGCCGAGCGTGTCGATATGGGCCGAAAGAATCAGCGGGTCCCCCTCGCCGCCCAGGCCGCAGACCACACACCCTTTGTTGGTCAGGCGCGGCTCAAACCCGAGCTTTTCCAATTCTTTCATCGTGTACCGCGTCACGTCTGCGGTAAACCCGGTGGGGCTGTCGATGGAAGTCAGTTTTTTGAGTTGATCCAGAATAAATTTCATTTTCATCTTCCTTTATCAGTGTCCTCGTTACCCGAAATCAATCCGATTTTTTTCTTTCTTTTCCTCATGATACACCCATGGTTCGTGCATAGAAGATTATTTTCCAATTGTAAAGCATTTTAACTTTACATCTGTTATTTTGCTGTTTTCGCCCTTGCTCTGCATATTTCGTCAAAATTCCGCACCGGTTTTTCCAGCCGTATCACAGCGCGAAACCGCTGTCTTCTGCTGCTGCAAATGCCGTGCGCCGGCTTTTGGTCAAAGCTATTATATTCCCAAATGCTTCCGATTACAACCGGACCGGCGGTGCGGAACAGACCGAAGCGAAAAAGGAATCCTCTCCTTCCAAAGCGGTGGTCAAGCAGGGCCGAGCGTGTTATACTAATAAAAAAGAAAATGGAAATGCCTTCTTATTTTTTGAAAAGGAGTGTTTCGGTATGATGGGAGTCGTCGACGTGGGCGGAGGCCTGCGGGGAATTTACGGTGCCGGGGTGTTCGATTATTGCCTGGACCATGGAATCGAATTCGACTATTGCATCGGAGTCTCCGCAGGCAGTGCGAACATCGCCTCTTACCTTGCAGGGCAGAAGGGCAGGAATTACCGGTTTTATATGGAATACACGTTCCGCAGAAAATATATGAGCCTTCACAATCTAATTCATACCGGTTCTTATATTGACATGGATTATGTGTATGGCGTTCTTTCCAATCTGAACGGTGAAAACCCGCTGGATTACCAATCCATTCAAAATTCGCACAGCCGGATGAAGGTCGTCGCGCTGAATGCAAGAAGCGGCGCAACCACCTATTTTGACAAAAGTGATATGGCACAGGACGACTACCATATTCTGAAAGCTTCATCCAGTATTCCCGTCATCTGTAAACCTTATTTTGTGGACGGAATTCCGTATTATGACGGAGGAATCGCCGACCCTGTGCCGATTCAGAAAGCTTTTGACGACGGATGCGGCAAAGTTGCCGTCATTCTGACCAAGCCGCGGTATGCCGTGCGGGTGCAGAAAAAGGACGTGCCGCTCGCCAGAATCCTGCGGCACCAATACCCAAAGGCCGCCGAAAATCTGCTGCTGCGCTACCAAAAATACAACAGCGGCGTGGCGCTCGCTAAAAAATACGAAAAGCGCGGCCAGGCACTCATCATTGCACCGGATGATTACTGCGGGATGAATACCCTGACTAAGAAAAAAAACCGCATTCACCAAATGTACCGCAAAGGGTATGCCGATGCACGCGCCCTTCCGGCATTTCTGCACCGGGCGGATACCATTTCGGCATAATCATTTCCCAAACACCCGCAAAAAGAAACGGGAGCGAAAAAGTCGGGAACATCGTCCGGAATCAACTCAACAGACTAATTACAGAAAGCGAATGATACCATGAATCAAGAAAAATCCTGCGGCGCAGTTGTCTATTCAAATAACGGCGGAGAACTGAAATTCCTGCTGATCCGGCATGTGAACGGCGGGCACTGGTCGTTTCCCAAAGGGCATGTGGAAGCCGGAGAAACCGAAGTTCAGACCGCTCTGCGCGAAATCAGTGAAGAAGTTGGGCTGGAAGTCGAGCTTGACACCGGATTCCGCCGGGTCACCTCCTACAGCCCGGCAAAGGGCATTTGGAAAGATGTCGTTTATTTTGCCGCGCGGGCCAAGGGCCTTGCGCTGAAAACGCAGAAAGAAGAAATTCTGCAGGCGGGGTGGTTCCCTTTCGCCGAAGCAAAGGAAAAGATCACGTACCCAAACGACGTAAAACTGTTCCAAGAGGCTGTTGCTTATGTAAAAAGACACAGCAGGGCATAAAAGAGAAAAATCAAACGGGGTCCGGGCGAGTTACATCGTTCCGGGCCCTGTTTTTTATCGTTTTTAGCCTTTCAAGGACAATCCGGTGAAATCTTGCGCGGTATATTGAAAAGGCGGCCCGACTGATTCGTCAAAACCCGCGGCACCTGCACCGGTTCCGCAACATAGTTTGAAATGGGCCTGCATAGAAAGGGGACTTGTATTATGACCAATTTGAACAGGGAGGAACGGACAAAGAAGCAGCCCCTGGCACGGCACCAAAGCAGGCGGCCGGGGCAGGAGGCGCCGGTGTGCCTGAACCAAAACAAACCCGATACCCATGTGAAGAGGCACAGAAACGCAAAAATCCATGTGGAAAGCGGGGGAATCTGTGTTGAGTGAAAAATGGATTGACGTTTCCGCCCATAACGGTGTGATCGACTGGGTAAAGGCAGCAAAATCCGGAATTCAAGGCGCAATTTTGCGCGCCGGTTACGGAAACAGCCTTTCACAGACGGATGCACAGTTTAACAATAATATCAGCGGCGCATCCGCGGCAGGCCTGAAAACAGCCGTGTACTGGTTTGGATACGCGGATTCTGACGCCGACGCTCTTTTGGAATGGTCGGTCTGCAAGCAGGTGATCGAACCCTACCGAAACAAGATCCTATTTGTCGCTTACGACTACGAATACGCTTCTGCAGACTATTATGCAAAAATCCATGGAACAGCACCGTCCAACCAGCTGATTAACCGTGTGGTTCAAACATTTTTAAAAGCAGCTGATGCAGACGGCTGGAACTGCGTGCTGTACCTGAACAACGATTACCGAAAGAACATTTATTCAAAAGAAACGCTCGGCCTGTGGGACCTGTGGCTTGCAGACTACAACGGAGAAGCAGACGCTTCCTGCTCGATTCGGCAGACAACCAACTCCGGCATCCTTCCTGGAATTTCCGGCACAGTGGACCTGAACCTTGTATTCCGTGATTTTTCAAAATCAGGCACCGCCGTAAAAATTGACACGACCATGGACCTTTCCCGCCCCCACGGCGCTTACTATACGGTAAAGACCATCTGCCCGCAGAAAGTGACTCTGACGGCGGGGACCGGCGGAGTCGCCGCCATTGTGCCGTTTCCCCCAAGCGGAAGCGAACAGCTTTTTGCCCTTGTTGCCATCGGCCGGTCAGGAACAGAAACAGGAATTTACACCGCTGCGCCGGGTGAAAAGCCCCTGAAACGGTTTGTCTTCCGCGTCACGTAAGGTGGGATCACTTTGTCGGTGCAAAACTGGATTGCCCTGATCAGCGCTTCGGTAGCGTTCCTCGCACTGCTGGTAACAGTGCTGCGCGGGATTCGGTCCGAAGCGCGGGAAGACGGAAAAACGGCGGAAGTACTGCGCCAGGTAAATGCCAAGCTGGAAAATATCAGCAAACAGGAAGCAGCCAACAGTGCAAGAATTGAAGCGATTGTCGAGCGGGTTGTCATCGTGGAACAATCTGCCAAACAGGCTCATTTCCGCATTGACGAACTGCGCGATGAACTGCACAAATAACCCGCCGGAACTTCCGGCAGAAAGAGGGGCCTTATATGAATTGGAAAGAAAAGCTGTCTTCACGTAAATTCTGGGTTGCCGTTTCCGGGCTGGTGGTCGGCGCCATCGCACTGTTCAGCCCCGGCACGGACACCTCCCAGATTACCGGCGTCATCATGGCGCTCGGCTCTGTCGTCGCTTACATTGTGGGCGAGGGAATGGTGGATGCCGCCGCGGCCGGTTCAGCGCAAAATCAGGATAAAAAGAACTGACCGCTTGAAACGGTCTGAAAAAGCCGGCGCCGTTTGGCGCTGGCTTTCCTTTTGCACTCGTGTTATAGTATGGAGGCAAAGAAAGATGCTTGGAACACGGGCCCGGCCTGCCGGCGCGAAAGCCGGTCGGCGAAATGCGAAACTCATGGAATGGCAGGGATATAAAAAATGGATGATCCGTTAAAAGAAACGAAAAAAGGCGTGCTGAAAAAACTGTTTTTTTCCACGCTGTATCTAAGCGCCTTTACGTTCGGCGGGGGGTACGTCATCGTCACCCTGCTGAAAAATAAATTTGTCGATGAACTGCACTGGATTGACGAAGATGAAATGCTGGACCTTGTGGCCATTGCACAGTCGTCGCCCGGCGCGATTGCCGTGAACGGAGCCATCGTCGTCGGATACAAGCTCGCCGGCTTACCAGGCATCCTGTTCGCCTCTCTGGGCGCCGTCCTGCCGCCGCTGGTAATTCTGACCCTGGTATCCTATTTCTACGCCGCGTTTCGGTCCAATTTCATCATACAGGGTATGCTGAGCGGGATGCGCGCCGGGGTGGGGGCCGTCATCATTTCTGTTGTGTACGACATGGGGAGCAGCGTGGCAAAGTCAAAAGATGCCCTGCTCTTGGCCATTATGGCGGTCTCGTTCGCGGCAAATTACTTTTTTAACGTCAGCGTTGTTTACATTGTGCTTCTGGTCGCCGCGATCGGCGCGGTCAGGACCATCGTTCGGGAACGTAGAAAGGACAAAACAACATGATCTATATAAAGCTGTTTTTGGCCTTTCTGCAGATCGGCGCTTTCAGCTTTGGCGGGGGCTATGCGGCACTGCCGTTAATTCAGGCGCAGGTTATCGACCGTTACCACTGGCTGACCCTTGCCGATTTTACCGATTTGATCACCATTTCTCAAATGACACCCGGGCCCATCGCCATCAACGCCGCAACCTTTGTGGGAAATCAGATCGCCGGGGTTCCGGGTTCCCTGGCCGCAACCCTGGGCTGTGTTCTTCCCTCGTGCATTTTTGTTACGGTTCTGGCATGGCTCTACACAAAATACCGCAACCTGAGCCTGATGCAGGGCATTCTGGAATCCCTGCGGCCCGCGGTGGTCGCGATGATTGCCACCGCAGGAGCCGCCATTCTTCTGCCGACTTTCTTTTTAGACGGCACCCCTTCTTTTCAGGCGGGAAATTTTCAAGCCCGCCCCGTCTTTTACTTTGTCGGCGCCATGTTCCTGCTGAGAAAAAAGAAAATGGACCCCGTCAAAGTCATGGTTTTGTGCGGCGCCGCGGAAGTCGCGTGGCAAAGCGCGGTAAAATTTTTGTAATGAATTTTTAATTGAAAGATGCAAAAAAAGACAGAGCTAAACGCTCTGTCTTTTTCTATCTTCCATCAATCATCCTGAAAAGGTATTGGGGATTCCTCCCGCCGCTCACGGCCGTTTAATACTGACGCACAACAGCATCGCGGCCATGGAAAAGACAAGAAGAATCACACACGGCATGGTATAGGAACCGGTTGAGGTCACCAGAGAACCCGCCAGCGTTGCGGTAAAGGAGGAGGGAATGAGCATTAAATTGGCAACGCCGTAATTAACCGCAAAATGCTTGGTCCCGTAAAACGTACCAATCAAAGCGGGAGTAATGGTTGGGGAACATCCGTAGGAAATACCGGTCAGGCAGATCCCGGCAATTCCAAGGGCAAGCGAGCCGGTCAGAACCGAACCCAGCAGCGCGGCCGCCGCCAGGATGGTAATGGCGCTTGCAGCCAGCATGGTGCGGCGCCGGCCCAGCGAGTCAAACAGAAACCCGGCTAAAATTCTTCCCAGTCCATTACACACCGACAGCACTCCGACCAAAGCGGTAGCTAAAGCCGCAGCAGCTCCAAAGGATATGGCCAGATCCCTTGCAAAGCTGATGACGGTGCTACCCACCGCGCTGGACATAATGCAAAAGCAAAAGAACTTCCAGAAGGTAAGACGCCGCGCCATCTCCCCTGTGGTGTAATCTTTTCGCTCAAAGTCTTCTTCCTGTTCCGCCTTTTGACCGGTCTTCGGCTGCGGAAACCGGATCTCCGCCGAAGGAAGGCGAACCGCCAGCCCCGCCAGCAAAAGCACCGTGCCGATTGCGGCACCGAGAATCAAATACGTGTTCCTCCATCCAACGGACTCCATGCCGATCATTTTACCCGCCAGATTTCCCAGCACCAGGGCACTGACCCCGAACCCCATCATCAAAGAGCCGGAACACAGTCCCCTTTTGTCTGGAAACCACGCATTCGTTGTGGAAATAACCGCATTATAGGCCATACCGATTCCTAGCCCGCTCATTCCGCCGTAGGAAAAATAAAGCGTAGAAATACTGGCGCCCGACATGCGGGATACAATCATAAATCCGGAAAAGAACAGAACCGCCCCGGCGATCACCGGAACTTTCGGGGACATCCGTTTGGTCAAAAAGCCGGAAAGCACGCCGCCAACGCAGAAGAAGCACATGGTCAGCGTAAAATTCAGCCCCATTTCCGACGGACTCCATCCGAAGGAGGCAGCCAGCGGAACCTTTAAAATCGACCAGGCGTAGATAATCCCGGCAAACAGCATGCTGACCGTCCCGACCAGAAGGTAAAACCACCTGACCGTGTAAGAGGGGTGAGCCTTGGGTGTATTCATATTTGCTCCTCGTTTTCGTCGTTTTGTGCCGTTTTCAGCACAGCGTATCTAACGCGGGGGGCTTTTCTGCAGGCGGGCCCGACCCCGCCCGCGGAAAAAAGGTTCTTATTTCAGAAGCTTACCCGCAATTACCATCTGCTGTACCTGAGAGCTGCCTTCGTAAATGCTGTTAACACGAACATCACGATAGAGGCGCTCAATTTCATACTCTTTGGAATAGCCGTAACCACCGTGCAGCTGCAGGGATTTGTTTACAATTTCAAATGCGGCTTCCGCTGCGTAATACTTCGCCATGGAAGCGGCCTTGGTAGCATCCTGCTTGTTATCCATCATCCAGGCTGCATTATAGGTGAGCATACGCGCAGCATTCAGTTTTGTCTCCATATCGGACATCATAAAGCGGAGCGCCTGGTTCTTCGCCAGCGGCTTGCCAAACTGAACGCGGGCTTTGGTGTACTCTACCGCCAGGTCAAGAGCTTCCTGCGCAATGCCCAAAGACATGGCAGCCACGCCCACACGGCCCACGGACAGGGTCTTCATGGCGTTGATAAAGCCGAGGTCCACTTCGCCGAGAATGCAGTCCTTGGAAACACGCACATCGTCCAGAATCACGTCGCTGACCGGCACACCGCGCTGGCCCATCTTTTCTTCCGGCTTACCGCAGCTGACACCCGGCGCCTTCATGTCTACCATGAAAGCCGTAATGCCCTTAGCGCCCTTTTCCGGGCTGGTCTTGGCATAAATAGTGGTGTAACGGGCAATCGGAGCAAATGTGATAAAGCACTTGCGGCCGTTCAGGATATAGTCGTCGCCGTCCTTAACCGCCTTTGTGGTCAAAGAAGCAGCGTCGGAACCCGCGTTCGGCTCCGTCAGGCCGAAAGAGATCATGCCTTCGCCGGAAGCAACACCCGGCAGGTACTTCTTTCTCTGTTCTTCCGTGCCGGCCATGATGATCGGCGCGGTAGACAGGGAGTTTGCGGAAGAAATGTACAGCGTAGCGGTCACGCACTTCTTCGCAATCTCTTCCATCACGCAGACATAGCTGCGCATATCCATGCCGGATCCGCCGTACTCTTCCGGAATTTTCAGGCCCAAAAAGCCCATTTCCGCCATGGTGTCGACCAGTTCCTGCGGGAATTTGTCATTTTTGTCGATATCCGCCGCAACGGGTGCCAAAGCTTTTTCCGCAAAGTCACGCGCCATATCGCGGATGTCTTCATGGTCCTCAGTAAAAAAAGGGCTGTTCATAAATGATTTTCCTCCTGACATGTTTAAAATGTTGTATCGGCATAAATCCGCCCCGGGCCGGGACACTGCCGTCTGTTTTCCAGTCTTCCCATTTACAGAACATTTTGCTCATTTCTGCAAGGAAAACAATGCTGCGCCCCGGCCGGGAATCGGAGAATTTTTATTTTGCAGGGCGTTTTGCAAGCTCTTCCATAATGGCGGGAATCACTTTGTAAACATCCCCGACAATTCCGACGTCGGCGATGTCGAAAATCGGAGCGTTTTCGTTGGTGTTGATCGCAACGATCAAACCGGATTTCTGCATTCCGGCAACATGCTGAATGGCGCCGGAAATACCGCAGGCAAAATAGATCTTCGGCTTTACAGTCGTGCCGGTCTGGCCAACCTGATACGCATGGTCAATCCAGCCCGCGTCAACCGCAGCTCTGGAAGAAGCAAGGGTGCCGCCCATCTGGTCGGCGAGTTTTTTCAGAAGGTCAAATCCTTCCGCTTTGCCCAGGCCCATTCCGCCTGCCACAATGATGTCGGCATCGGTCAGGGATACGACTTCCTTCGCGGTCTTGACTACTTCCAGCACCTTGGTGCGGATATCGCCGTCTGCGAAATGCACGTCGAGCTTGATCATCTCGCCTTTTCTGCCGGCAACTCTGGCCGCTTTTTCCATTACGCCGGGGCGTACGGTAGACATCTGCGGCATATGGTTCGGGCAGATGATGGTAGCCATCAGATTGCCGCCGAATGCCGGGCGGGTCTGCATGATTTTCTTGGTATCCGGATTGATTTCCAGCTTGGTGCAGTCTGCGGTAAGACCTGTCTGGCAGCGAACCGCAAGGCACGGGCCAAGGTCGCGGCCGATATGAGTCGCGCCGAGAAGCACGATTTCAGGCTTATACTTTGCAATGGCATCACGGATGACTTTGGTGTAAGCATCGGTGGTGTACTGCTTCAGTTCCGGCGCGTCGGCATAGTAAACCATGTCTGCGCCATATTCGAACAGTTCGTTCACAAGCGGGTCCACACCGGAGCCGCAAAGCACGGCGCACAGCTTGCATCCCACAGCATCGGCAAGTTTTTTGCCTTCGCCCAGCAGCTCAACAGCCACCTGCATCAGCTTGCCTTCGCGCTGTTCCGCGAAAACCCACACGTTGTGATACGCGCTTAAATCCACATTTGCCTTGCCCTCGTCCTTTTTTTCGATTGCATGGAACGGGCAGACTTCAACACACTGACCGCAGCCCGTACAATTAGGCCCGATCGATGCGACTTTGTTTTCCATCGTGATGGCTTCGAAGGGACAGGACTTTACGCATTTTGTGCATCCCTTGCATTTATCCTTTAATACTACAACTGCCATGTCAATTTCATCCTCCTAAATTAGATCAGATGCTTTGCGTCCAATGTGTCAACCAGAGATTTTGACATCTCGCTGACAGAACCCGTCAGCATCTCGCCCTTGCCCTTCTGCGGCGGTGTAAAGGAACGAAACACCTGTGTCGGGGAAGCATTCAAACCGCAGTCCTTGGGGTCCAGGTCTACCGCAGCATGATCCCATACCGTGATTTCCTTTTTATAAGCGTCCACAATGGCGCCAACCGACATATATCTCGGCTCGTTCAATTCCTTGACGCAGGTTAGGAGGCATGGCGTTTGAACTTCAAGGCGTTCATAGCCGTCTTCCATTTGTCTTTGTACCGTGACTTTGCCGTCGCCCATCTGGATGTCCTGAACATATGTAACAACCGGAAGACCCAGACGCTGTGCGACCTGCGGTCCCACCTGAGCGGTATCGCCGTCGATGGCCTGACGGCCGGCGAAGATTACGTCAACATCCGGAACTTTTTTGATTCCGGCCGCAATTGTTGTGGAAGTGGCGCAGGTGTCTGCACCGCCGAATGCACGGTCGCTCAGCAGATAGGCATCGTCCGCGCCCATTGCCAGGCATTCACGCAGCATGTAAGTCGCCTGCGGCGGCCCCATGGTCAGAGCCACAACCTGAGTGCTGGGGTCCTGATCTTTAATGCGAAGCGCCGCTTCCAGTGCGTTTGCATCGTCCGGATTCAAAATGCTGGGGACACCCTCACGGATCAGAGTGCCTTTTACGGGGTCAATTTTTACTTCGTTCGTGTCCGGAACCTGTTTGACACATACTAATATTTTCATGTTCGCTTATCCTCCTTTTTACTTCTTTAGCAATTTCCTGCTGATAACGATCTCCTGAACCTGGCTGCTCCCTTCATAGATCGTAAACACACGGCAGTCGCGGAACATCCGCTCAATCTTGTAATCCTTGATAAAGCCGTATCCGCCGTGAATCTGAACTGCTTTCGCAGCAATTTCGTTGCAGACTTCTGAAGAGTAGTACTTTGCCATGGATGCGTTCAATGTGGCATCCTGACGGGTATCCATAAGATACGCCGCTTTATAAGTCAGCTGTTTGGCAGCTTCCAGCTTGGTTGCCATTTCAGCAATCATGAAGCCGATCGACTGGAAATCGCCGATGCGTTTGCCGAACTGCTTTCTTTCTCTGGCATAGGAAACCGCTTCATCCAGGCATCCCTGTGCAACACCGATGGACTGAGCGGCAACGCCCAAACGCCCGGTATTCAGCGTCTTCATGGCGATCTTAAAGCCTTCGCCCTCTTCGCCGAGACGGTCGGATTCCGGTACGATGACATTTTCAAGGATAATGTCTGAAGTGGCGCATCCAATCACGCCCATCTTATCTTCCGGCTTGCCGCAGCTGACGCCCGGAGCCTTCATATCCACTACAAATGCGGAAATACCCTTATTTCCCTTTTTCATATCAGTTTTCGCAAAGATAACCGCGTAATCGGCAAGCGGTGCCATTGTGATAAAGCATTTGCGCCCGTTAAGTACGTAATGGTCTCCTTCCTTAACAGCGCAGGTCACCATTCCGCTCGCGTCGGAACCCGCACCCGGCTCTGTCAAAGCGAATGCCAGTTTCTTTTTTCCGGTTACGACCGGGGTCAGGTACTTTGCTTTCTGCTCGTCGTTGCCTGCCAAAAGCAGCGGGCCGCCGGACAGAGAGTTCGGGGTTGACACATAGATGCTGGCAACGCCGGATACTCTTGCCATTTCTTCCATGACCAGAACATAAGCGCGCGCGTCTGCGCCCTGTCCGCCCAGTTCCTTCGGAATCTTAATTCCAAAGAATCCGGCCGCCGCCATTTTGTCAAGCAGCTCTTCCGGGAATGTTCCGGTTTCTTCCACCTTGTCAAGTATTTCTTTCGTAAATTCTTTTTCTGCGAATTCACGGGCTAACTTTCTGATTAACTCATGTTGCTCTGTAAAATACGCATCTGCCATATTTCTTTCCTCCTGCTGTAAATAAAGTTAACTCATATGCTGCTTGAACCTAAATTTCAGTCCCGTCCGGCTTATGTATCTTCAAGCACATTGGTTGTTCTTGACCATCGCCGCCGCTTTTGATTTCAGATCCTTCAGTTTTATTTTGCCACTCGCATTCATCGGAAAGGCATCAAACCGCAAAACATAAGTGGGAAGTTTATAATGCGCCAGCCTCGGTTTTAAGAAATCATGCAGTTCACCCGCATTAATTTCGCAGCCCCGCTTTGGTACGATACATGCCGCGATTTCTTCCTGCAGCACGGCGGCGGGAACCCCCACAACTTTGACCTGCTCAACCCACGTCAGCTTTTTGATGGCTCTCTCTATTTCCTGCGGGGAGATGTTCTCTCCGCCCCTTATAATCATTTCTTTCAGTCTTCCGGTAACGTGCAGTTCTCCCAGTTGGTCAAAGTGACCGATATCTCCTGTTTTCAGCCAGCCGTCGGAAGTAAAAGTTCCGGCAGTTACATCCGGAAGATTATAGTAGCCAATCATAACATTGTAGCCTTTTACCTGAATCTCTCCGTCATGACCCTGCGCAAGCACGTTTCCGGTATTGCAGTCTGCAATGCGCGTGCTGACATGGTCAATCGGTCTGCCGGCGGACCTTCCCTTTTGTTCTATGGGATCGTCCCATCCCGCAATGGTCACACAAGGCGAAGTTTCCGTCTGTCCATAAGAGGGCTGCAGGTGCATCTGTGGAAACCGTTCGCAGATTTCCGCATACTCTTCCGGCGTGACAGGCGACCCCGCGATAATGCCGGATTTCAGGCTGTCTGCACACCGGCCCCGATGTTCCGGTTTTCGAATCAGTGCAAGGAACATGCTCGGCACACCGTTAAGAATGGTATCGTGCTTTTGTTCTAGCCCATCCCATACATCGGATGTTCTGAAGCAGGGCAGCAGATCCATTTCCGCGCCGCTGATCAGACAAGCCAGGATTCCAGCCGTCACCCCAAAGCAGTGAAACAGCGGAACCGTGAGACACATCTTATCATTTTCATTCCACTGCATGGCCTTAACCATCGCAAGGGAATTGTTCACCATGCTGTAATGGCTGAGTATCACACCCTTGGAAAAGGATGTGGTGCCGGAAGTGAAAATCATGCAGGCCGGATCTGCCGGTTTCACCTGATTCTTTTTCTGTGCCAGTTCTTCTAACCCCTGCGGTGAGCAGGCAGCTTTGGAAAGCCCGCTTTCCCAGGTTCCGGCTATGTTTTCATGGATGGAAATAAAGCGCCTGATATTCGGCGATTTACTCCTGATTGTTTCAATAAGGTCGTCACAAATCGTGGTTTTACCGCCCGCACCGTAGTACAGGACCTCCACATCTGCATAACTGAGGATTCGTGTGACCTCCGCATCTCGAAGGCAGGTGTTAACCAGAACAGGTACAGCGCCTATTTTTGTAAGCGCCAGAAAAACAGATACCCACTCGGGGCTGTTCGTGCTCCAAATCCCTACATGGGTTCCTTTTTCAATCCTGTCTTTTCCCATTTGAACCGCTAAAAAATCTGAAAACCGGTCCAACTGTTCAAATGTGCAGCGAAAGCCGCCCGTTTCAATCGCTGTGCGCTCGCCGCTGAGGCGGACGCGCTCTTTCAAGCATTCACCGATTGTTTTATTGATAAGCTTCATCGTTTCACCTGCGGAATCATATATTCATGTATTCATGCGAAACGGACTGCTCTCGAAGGGTCTGGCTCCATCGACTACAGTCCGTTTTGCCTCTTCTCAACTAACCGTTAAACTTATTTCTTCTGGTCGTCTTTCCAAACAAACAAAGCGCCGTTTTCCATCATTTCCTTGACCTGTGCGTCGCTGTAACCAAGGTCTTTCAGAACTTCTGGTCCCTGCTCGCCGATCATCGGGCCCGGCTTGTAATCCGGAACACCCATTTCCTGGAACTTAACAGGCAGTCTGACCAGTCTTCTGGTATTGCCGGTCGAGTACTTCATGTCGTAGAAGCAGTTGTTTGCCTCAGCCTGCTTGTCGTTTCTGATTTCCATCCAGTTCTGGGCAACTGCGAACGGAACATCGGCCTCTACCAGAATCTTCTTCCATTCATCAACCGTCTTTTTGCTGAATGCTTCCATGACGATATCATAAACTTCCGGAGTCAGGCCCTTCTTCTGGCAAGTCAAAATCGGGAAGTAGTTCTCGTTATCCACGAGGTCTTCTCTGCCGATTGCCTTGATGAAGATCTTGTAGTACGTGTTGTAATCAGGCATGCAGGTCTGAATGAAGCGGTCGTCCTTGGTCCTCCAAGCAGCGTTGAACGGGTTGGCGGACTTTCTGACGTCGATCGGGTAATTCTGTGCAATACCTTCGTAGTTGGAAGCCTGAACCATCATGCCCATGTTGTAGATGGCGCTTTCAAACAGGGAAGTTTCAACCTTTTCGCCAACACCCTTGATCTTGGCCTGATACAAAGCTGCCAGAATACCGGCAACCAGGTTCATACCAACGTTGTGGTCGCCAAGGCCCGGAACAACGTTCATCGGGACTGTGCCCTTCTGGCGCAGGGAATCCAGATATCCGCCCCTTGAGAAGAATGCGGTAAAGTCAAAACCCGGCAGGTTCTTGTCCGGTCCGTATTCGCCGTAACCGGTGCAGATAGCGTAAACCAGCTTCGGGTACTTCCCCTTCAGGCTGTCATAATCCAGACCCATCTTCTGCAGAGCCTGAACTCTCCAGTTTGTAATCAGAACATCAGCCGTATCCAGCAGTTTAAAGAATGCTTCTTTACCGGCCGGGTTCTTCAGGTTGATAGAAGCGCAGCGCTTATTGCCGTTTTCAAGGTCCCATGTGGTGTTTTCGTGCATGTTAAGCGGTCTGCCCTCGGACGGAGCCGTATATCTGAGCGGATCCCCTTTCGGCGCTTCGATCTTAATAACATCGGCGCCCAAGTCGGCCATAAACCTGCCGGCAGCAGCCGCCGCAATGAAGTTTGCGAGTTCGACAACCCGGACTCCTTCAAGTGGTTTGCTCATATTTATCTATCTCCTTGTATCATAATAAAGTAGCTGTTCTTCAGTTTTTCTTGAATTCTTTGTCGATCTTCCCGGATTTCGTCATAATCATGTGGATAACGAACGGAATTACAACAACGACGATCGTCAGATATCCAAGATATCCATACCCGGTGCTAACCAGCGGAATCAGGCCGAACTGGGCAATCGCAAACGTCAGCAGGGTGAAAAGCACTGCAATGATCACGGTGCGCTTCTTCAGTTTCTGCTTAGACTCTTCCGCCGAAGCATCTTTCTTGCTCATCGAGTTGACAAAGCGCGCGATCACGCCGGCAATCATATTGACGGCAGTCGACACAGAGCCAAGAACAATCAGGATGGAAATAATGGGAGTCAGAACCGATGCGCCGACACCCGTTGTAACCATCAGCAAAGTCGGAACCTGCGCGGTTTTCAGTTCCGGATTGTGAATGACGGCAATCAACCCGATTGTGCACATGAACACGATAACTGCATTGACGATAAAGCCATAAATCATGGATTTTTTTGCTTCACCCTCGTCTTTGAACGGCTCGGCATGTTGCATAAGAAGGCCGATGGAAGCGATTTGGAATGCAGCGTACAGGAAGCATTTCCAAAGTGCCGGGCCAGCCGGAGCCGGTGTTGCGGCAATTTCACCGATATTCGCCGTAATCGTACCCCACTGTGCAATGATATTTGGAATATATACCAGAAGCAGCCCCGCAATGATAATCACCGATACGGTGGAAGCAGCAGCTCTGACGAGATTCGTCCCGAAAATAGTAAGCACGAAAATAATCAAACCGATGATGACGGTGCAAAGCAGGTACGGAATGCCGGTAAGGGCATGCAGGGTAGCGCCGCCGGTTGCAAATGCCACAGACGGAGCCAGGCAGATGGTGAACAAATAAACCAGCTCATACAGATTTGAAAAAATCGGTCGAGCTTTTTCACCAAAGTCGCCATAAAAGCGGTCGGTAAACGAGCGATAATCGTACGTATCGTGCCGTTTCGCATAGCGAAGGCCGTACCATTGAAAGAACGCGCCGAATGCTTGTGCAAGGATCGGCGTAAGCAGCGTCCAAATTCCAAATTTTACAAAATAGACATACAGCTGGGCACCAGAAGCAAATCCCCCACCGAATTGTGTGGTAAACCACACAAATGCCACACCAATTGCAATCGGCATCTTGTTTTTGTTAATCACGGTAGTTCTACACCCCTTCTAAAGTCACTCACGCAACTCTGCTCAACATTGTCAACATCGGTCTTAAAGTCTGATCCTGTCTCGAAATGCCAGAGTTGCTTAGTCCATCATTCCGTCTTTGTTGAACTGCATCGGAACCGGCCCGCTGATAAAGGAAATCCCGGGCATATCCTTAATGCTTTCATACAAAGGTTCGGAAACTTCAATTTCTTCCAGGCAAAGCGTGTTTTTGATATGAACGACTCTTGCTTTGTCCGGCGTCGTGTTGTGCAGCGTTCTGATGCACATTTTCACGGCTTCCTTATCGGTATTAACATACAGCGGAATCATGCAGGCATCCATAATTCCCGTGGTCAGAACATTGGTCCAGGTTACTTCCCAGTCGACGTCGTTCAGGCATCTTCTGGTTGTAACATCGCAGGAACCCAGTCCGCAGCCGTTGTGGTGTGCTTCCGGAGTCAGCCCGCGCACAAATAGCTTGCGCAGATTCAATGTAGATTTACCAAATGTGTGGGTAATGTTTCTGCCCGTAACATTCGGGTCATGCCCGTTGCCGCTGATATTCTTGCCGATTTCATCAATCACGAGGACATCGATGTCGTCAAACAGGAACTTTGCAATTTTTTCCTTGGAAATTTTCAGAAGCTTTGCGTCTGTTTCCATGAAGTTGTCTTTGTTGCAGACTTCAATGTTGCAGATATCGTCATAAGCGTTTTGCACAACACCCACGCCAAACGCAAACGGGCATTTTTCCAGGAATTTTTCAGCAACCGGCGGAATCAGTTCACCAAACCGCTCAAATCCGAACGAATGGAACATGGCGGCGCCCTTGTGCTTTGCGATGCCGATGGCGATCATCTTTGCCAATCCGCTTTCATGGTCGGCACGGAAATCCGTGTGCGGCTTGACTTTGTTGAAAATGACAATGCCGTCAGACTCAAACGCATGCTTGTCGCAGTAAAGCGGAATACCGTCCAGCTCGTCGTATTGAACCACATCCATGGATGCGATCACCGGAACGCCCATGCTCTTTTCGGTTACATTGTAGCCTTCCAGCATTTCCAGCTGACCGGCAGCGGTTCCGCCGCCATGGCTGCCCATGGAAGGAATGATGAACGGATCTGCGCCCCATTCTTTCAGGGTGTCGCACATGGTTCTCAGCATTACGTCAAGGCCCGGAATGCCGCGGCTTCCCGCGGTGATGCAGATTCTCTTACCCTTGAATCTGCCTTTATCCTGAACCTTGGTGTTCAGCTCGTTGAGCAGGTGCGCTTTGATATCGTCGATTTTCTGAGGATCATACGCCTGATGGATTTTCACCATTTTCGGGATCGGTACTGCATCCATACCCTGGATGCTCTGATGAACCTCCGGGAAATTAATGTACATTAATGAATCACCTTCGTCAAATTTTAACTGTCCAGTTCTTTAAGCCGTTTCGATCTTTAAGCCATTCCGAACGCGTAGAAAATAGCAATCATTACAACCAGCGTAATAATCGGGATTAATACCGTCAGAACAAAGATTGGGAAGTAGGAATGTCTGTGGTCGTTTTCTGTAACATTCAGGACCGAAACAACCAGGCCGTTATGCGGCAGGGAGTCAAGGCACAAAGAGGAAATGTCGCAGACTCTGTGCAGTGCTTCCAGATTAACAGCAGAGCCGAATGTGTTTTTAACAATTGGCATGACAATGCCGAGTCCGCCGGAACCGGAACCGCAAACACCTGCCAGTGTGGTAACTGCAAGGGCAGAAGCAATCAGCGGGCTTCCTCCCAGGTGGGTCATGGCATCGATAATAACTTTAAACGCCGGTGTCGCCTGAACCAGGGAACCGAATCCAACCACTGCCGCCGTATTGAACAGCGCACCAACACCGTCAAACGTTCCGCCGCCAAGATGGCCCCAAATTTCTTTCCACGGAATCTGCTTCGAATAGAAAATCAAACCAGCGATGCATCCGACAAACAGAGAAATTTCTGCAGACCATTGGATTACGTCAAGAGCAACCAGCAGTATGACCATCGGCGCAAGCGCTAAGAAGAAGTTCGGAAGTGCTTTTCCTTCCTTCAGCTTCAGCATTGCGGCATCTTTTTCCGTCATCACAAAGTGCTGGCCTTTTTTCTGGGAACGCTTTACATACCAAATGGAAAATGCAAACACGCACACCGCTTCAAATGCCGCGGCGAGCAGGCCGGGGACCAAAGCCGCCGTGGGGGCCGTGCCAAGGTACTGGCCGGGAATCAGGTTCTGGATTTGAGGAGAACCCGGCATCATTCCGGTGAACGTGCCCGCGCCCGCAAAGTAGATGGCCGGAATCAGCGTTCTGGAGATATCTCCCTTTTTAAACAGGGAAACCATCAACGGATACAGTGTAAACATGCATACGAAAACGGAAACGCCGCCGTATGTAAGCATTGCACCCGCAAGGACAATGGACGGGACAATTGCCTTTTCGCCGAACTTTTTCACAATTGCATTTGCAATTGCGTCGGCGGCTCCGGAAATATCGGTAATCTTTCCGAACAATGCGCCAAGAATGAATATAAAGAAGAACTTACCGAAATATCCTACAAAGCCTTCCACATAAGTGGTGGTGATGAGCTCGGCCGGATTCAATCCCGCCGTAAGAAGCAAAAAGATACCTGAAATTAAAGCTGAGAAAAAGATGGGAACGCCTTTAAAACATAGAAAAATCAGTACAGCTAAGCTGAGTAATACCAGAAAGATCTGCATGTGAAAACTCCTCTGCCCTCATTTATTTTATTTTTCCGTCTTTTTGTACTTCAGAATGCCAATTTTGTTATAAGATTTTTAGTTGTGAGTGCCGCAGTCTTCAGGCCATTTCCTTAAATGCCTGAATCATGGTTCCAGCCTGTTCATAGTTGACCATCTGGCAGTCGACTTCAATGTTCAAATGACGAAGGCCGGCAGCTTCGCAGGCTCTCTTAATCGGAACATAGTCAAACTCTTCCGGATCGCAGAACTTTGTCATCAGAACAATCACGCCCACCGCATTGTGCTTTTTGGCCTGATCCACGATATAACCGACACGCTTTTTATCACGGTCATAAAGCAGAGTGCAATTGTCCATATCTGCAAACTTCTGTGCAAGAGCATCCAGCGAATTTTCCATATCCGGAACATCGGTGCGATACTGTCTTGACTCCTGTGCAACGTCGTCCGCAACAATTTTGAGTCCGTTTTTGTCAAAGATTTGAAGCAGATTCGGCGAATCGGCAAGAATCCCGCTGACTACAACGCGAACTTTGCTCTCATCCTTCGGGGTTTTTTTCATTTCTTCGATCAGCTGTTTGACCAAAGCGGTGTGCTCTTCCTTCAGCATAAACCACGCGCTCTTGAAAACATCGTTTCTCTGGGCCGCGGTAATTGCATGATCCGCCGCAACTTCAGCAAACTCGCGCATCACTGCGTTGTGTTCGTTGTAAACGCGGTTGGAGTTTGCAAGCGCAACGCCGGAGAACTGAGCGCCCGTTGCTGTCTGCAGGTCGCTGATAACTCTTTCGTACATCGCTTTCGTGTACTTAACGCCGTAAGCCGGTTTTCTGTTCTGCGGATAGGTCATGGGGATAAACGGGATATCCGGAACCGCATATTTCCAGTTCTGGCCAAGGCTCTTCAGCGAGTCGCAAAGCGACGGAATGACAATGGCGGAAACGCCCTTGTACTGCCCTGTGACACCCAGTTCAAGAACGACCTGCATAATGGAGCAAATGAACGCCGGATAATACTTTTTGGCCTCATTGACCTCCATCTCCGCGCCCCACACGCCCATAGGAACCAAGCCCATGGAGTGAATAATCTCTTCCGGAGTATAAACCGGCGCGCACGCAACTACTTTTTTGCCCTGTGCAAGATATTTGTCGAGCTGCTTTCTCGGAGACGTAGCAATTTCATGAAACTGAGCTAATAATTCATCGATTGCCATCTCAATGACCCTCCTTGTTTGCTTCCATAATTTCCATCAAGCCCTGAACACGCGTATCATACTGTGCCTCGGAGAAATTCCTCGGGTCAGCCTGGTCGCCGTCAAAACTTACCACCGGGATTCCGCATGCCTGACCGATCTGCTTGCTCATCTCGGCCATAAAGCCGGACCACAGTTTGCAGGAACGGTTGGTATGTACCAAAAGACCTTCCACGTGGTTGTCTTTGCAGAGCTTAATACGCTTATCTCTGGAAAGTTCCAGATTCATCGCATTCGGTACTCTTGCATAAGCGCGGCACATGCCCTTAAAGTCATCATAAATAAAGCCGAATGCATCCGCATAAATGGTGGTAACCATGTTGATGCCCCTGCTCTTCAGGCCGGTGGAAGTCGCTCTTAACCACGGCCAGCATGCGATGCCCTCAAACATAATGCGGTACTTTTCATCGGTACGGAACGTCGATTTTCCCGTCTTATGGTTTTCTTCATATTCTTTGAGCAGAGTTTCCATCGCTTCCGCAGCTTCTGCTTTACCGCGCGCAGTTACCATAACCGCCATGTGGTTCAAAAGGTCAAACCCGTTGAACGGCGAAGGAACATACTTGGCGCAGGCAGTCGCTTTCAGCCATGCACGGCTGGAACGGCCGGAAATTTCCTTGACTTCCTTGAAGCGCTCGTCGCTCCACTTCTTTCCGGTGATGTCTTCCAGCTGATGGATTGCATCCCAGAACTGAGCTTCAATGTACTCGACCTCTGCATCGGACACCTCGTAATCGGGGTTGAAGGGAATGTCGATCATGATCATCGGAATATCCAGTTCCTTCGCGATATTTTCATACCACTTGATCATGCAGTTGCAGATATTGTTGCAGCACAGTACAAAATCCGGCTGCGGCATATCCTGCTCCGGCGCCTTCTTCAGTTTCATGTAAGCAAGGGAGATTCTGGCATATGCACAGATATCATTGGAATACCCGTCTCCTTCACTTTCACTGCACATCCGCTCTCCGCCGCCTCTGGCTGCGATTGCGGCCGCCTGGTTTTCCGGATAACATACATGAAGCCCCAGTGTTTCAGGAATCTCCACCGGGAAGTTACTTGCACACCAGCCGATTTTCTCGCCCCGTGCTTTCGCCTCTACACAATCACTGTAGGCCTTTGCCGCGATCTGCCCCAGCTTATATTTTGCCGAGTTCGGATCCGGTGCGCGTCTTTTCTTCTTGACTTCTTCACCCATCAATGAAAACCTCCTTACGAATTTACGGTATTTGCTTTATCAAAGGCATACAGCGCAGCGCCGAACGCGCCCATAAGCTGAGCATTTTCACTGTATGCAATTCTGACCCCAAGTTCCTTTTCCATCGCAGTGCGCACGCCGGCGTTTCTGGCAACCCCGCCGCTCATGCAAACTGTCTCTTTCACTCCGACTCGTTTGGCCAAAGCAGCTACCCGAGAGGCAACCGATTGGCAGATACCGGCCACAAGGTCCGGAATTTTTGTGCCCGCCGCAAGCTGAGAAATTACTTCCGACTCCGCAAACACCGTACAGGTACTGGAAATGTCTGCGGGGTGAGTCGCCTTTGCGGCTTCAACCTCCAGCTGAGATATATCAAGATGAAGGATATTGGCCATGACATCCAGAAATCTTCCCGTGCCGGCCGCGCACTTGTCATTCATTACAAAATTGACCATGCGCCCCTGCTCGTTCAGTGACAGAACTTTTGCATCCTGTCCCCCAATATCAATAACCGTCCTTACATTGTTGAACTCATGATGTACGCCAATGGCGTGGCAGGTCAGCTCGCTCACCTGCAAATCGGCTCCCTCAAAGGTTTTTCTTCCATACCCCGTAGCAACCGTAAACTGAATATCTTCCTTTTTCAGCCCGCTGTCGCGGAATACATTTTCTATGGCCTGAGAGACCCCGTCTGTGCCGACCGTCGCGATCACAATGGAGGAAGCTACTGTTTCCTTCCCGTCTTTTAAGATAGCTGCTTTCGCAGTGGTCGAACCGATATCAATTCCTAATGTAAACATAAAATCTCCTTATCCTCCACATTTTGATCCCCGACATTGTTATTTTTTTGACATTTCAGGGTATACGGAGTTATACATGTCGATAAGTATACTTGTCTACAAGCTGTGTTACAAGTTTATTGTAGCAACTGTCACTCGGATTGTAAATAGCCATTATGGATAGAATCCCTTTTTAATAATTATATACTTTGTACGAATTCGTTTATACTTCCCATGCGCAAAAAGGCATTATGACCGATAATATGCCGAATTTCGCCTTTTTCATCCGCTTTTTAAGGTGTGATTGGAAATAGATATTTTTTCTATCACGGTGTAAAAAAAATTCACATATTTGTCGCTTTATTTCCTTATAGTAAACTAGAAAAAGAAAAAAAGCAATAATATGTTAAAACAAGAAAGTAGGGTATTGAGATGAATGGAAACGCAAATCCGGGTAACACTCAGCCTTATACCGCAGATGAAATCTACAAAAGAATTCTGAAAAGCATCATTAAACTACAGCTTGAGCCAGGGCAGCTGATCAGCGAAAACCAGATGGCCCAGAAATACAATGTATCCCGTTCCGTCATACGAACGGCTTTTACGCGGCTGCAGCAATTGCGGTTTATTGAAGTTTATCCCCAGCGCGGAACACATATCAGCCTGATTGATCTGAATTATATTGCCGATCTTCTCATGCTTCGCACCGCCGTGGAAAAAGAAGTTATTTACGAGATGTTTACTTTTCTGAAAGAGAAAGACCGTTCCTCTCTTGTAGCGGCGCTGGAAACCAATATTGCAGAACAGGAAAAGTGCCGGCACGAGCAGGATTATTACGGAAAATTCCCCAAAATTGATTCTGTGTTTCACAAGACAATGATTGACAGCGTGGGCCGATATGCTCTTGTTGAACTGCTTTCCACCGACATGCTACATATTTCCAGATGGAGGAACTTCGACGTCGCGTTCGACCACCGCATTCCGGAACTGATTGACCAGCACCGCGCGATTGTTGACGCCATAAAAGAGGGCAAAATGCTGCTCGCCCAGGAAAAGATGGCGGATCATTTGGAAACCATATCGAACATATCCGACCGGGCTATTGCAATGTATCCAACTTATTTTGAAAAATTTAAAGGGCATAACCATTAAGAAAAGCGTGTCCGGCCGCCACGCCGGGCACGCTCTGTAATTTTCATGCGGTATCACATGCCAAACGACTTCGAAAACGAAGTCGTTTTTTTATGCCTGTTCTTCCAGTTTCCGCAAAATATCAACAACCTCTTCGGTTTTCAGGACCTTGCCGCAGGAAACCACTTTTTCATCCACCACCAGTGCAGGGGTAGACATGACCCCATAGGCGGCAATCTTTGAAAAATCGGTTACGTGGTCAATTTCCGGATTCATCCCAAGCTGCTGAAGCGCAGTTCTGGCGGCCGTTTCCAACTGATTGCATTTTGCGCAGCCGCTGCCCAGAACTTTCACGCGCGCCCCCGTGGTTTCCGCCGCCGCGCTTTTTGCGCCGCAGGCGCACCCACAACAAGCCGTTCCTTCTTTTTTCTCTTTCTTTCCAAACAATGCCATATTCAGTAACCCCTTTTCATTTATTTTCTGTTTTCAGCATGGACGGATGCTCTTTCCAGGTGTGCCATTCAGATTAAAAATCCCTGGAAAGCGTTAAAAAAGTAACCGACTATGATAATGCCCACCGTACAGATTGCGATAAACAACGCCAGCAGCTTCGGCTTTACCGCCTTGCGCAGCATAATCATGGAAGGAAGGGAAAGCGTGGTGACCGCCATCATAAAAGACAGAATCGTGCCAAGCTGCGCCCCTTTGTACAAAAGAGCTTCCGCAATCGGTATCGTCCCGAAGATATCGGCATACATCGGCACGCCGGCCAGCGTTGCAAGCACAACACCAAACGGATTTTTACCGCCGAGGACCATCGCAATCCATTCACCGGGAATCCAGTTATGAATCACCGCACCGATTCCCACGCCGATCAGAATATATGGAAACACTTTTCTAAACGTGGAAAGCATCTGTTCTTTCGCATAAACCACACGGTCTTTTTTTGTCAAATCAGGTGCTTCAAGGTCTACCGTGCCGGCTTGTAAAATAAAACTTTCCACTTGCTTTTCCATGTGCAGCTTTTCAATTACAATACCCCCGATCACCGCAATCACCAAGCCGACCGCCACATAAACGACCGCTACCTTTGCCCCGAAAATGCTCATCAGCAGGAGCAGCGAGCCAAGGTCCACCATAGGCGAAGAAATCAGAAACGAAAACGTGACCCCGACCGGAAGTCCCGCAGACGTAAACCCGATAAACAGAGGAATGGATGAACAGGAGCAAAACGGCGTCACCGTACCAAGAAGCGCCGAAATACAGTTGGCCCCAACCCCGTGAAAACGGCCGAGAATTTTTTTGCTGCGCTCCGGTGGAAAATAGCTTTGTATATAGCTGATTACAAAAATCAGGAAGCACAGCAAAATAGTAATTTTAATCACGTCATAAAGAAAAAACCGGGCACTTGCCGCCCATCGGTTTTCAGGGGAAAATCCCAAAGCTGATAAGCCGCTGCCGACAGCCCCTTCCAACCACTTCATTCCAAGGATCTGGTACTGAAAAAAGTCCCAGACCGCTTTGATTATCTGCATCCGCTTCAAACCCACTTTCCGTAAAAGGAATCATCACATCAAATAATTTTGATTTATTGTGCCTGCAAAAAGCCATCCTTTGGATGGCCCTTTATTTTCCGCAGCAACTTGATTTTTCCTGTGCCGCGTTTGGTGTCACAAGAACCTTCAGCAGTTTTAAGGCCTGGGCCCCGCCTTTTTCGCTGATTTTGTAGTGCGTCCATTTTCCTTCCTGCCGGCTTTCCACCACGCCTGATTCCACCAGAATCTTCATGTGGTAAGACAGCGCGGACTGCCCAATATTCATCTGCTCAATCAGAACACAGGCACATTTTTCGCCGCCCCGCAAAAGCTCCAGAATACGCAGACGCCTTTCGTCACAGAACGCTTTAAAGACCTTTGCCTGCTTTTCGTGGACTGTTGTCAAGCAATCACCTCATATCAAGAATGTTTGATATGTTCTTAGTATATGCGTCAAATCAAGATTTGTCAATATGAAATTACTCTCATGTTTTTTTCACTGTCTGTTTACTGTTTCTTGACATTTTAATCTTTTTGCATTCATGATTGCGCCCCAAAGGCATGATAATATGGTTTCAAGAAAATGCTGCGGTATCCCTCCCCTGAAATCAGGTATAAAAAAGGCACTGTGCGGAAAGGATTTGAGCCGGATGAATGGAGGAAAAAACTTTTCAGCCCTTAAAATCTCACGAATTGTGATTCAAGTCTTATTTTTTATTTTTTTGCCTGCATGGTATTTTCAGACCTTTGCCGGTGTAAAACAATTGTATCTTTCCCTGATTCACCACCAATTCAGTGCCGCCCTTTGGCCGCAGATAATCGGGGTTCTTGTCATCATTCCTGTCACTCTGTTTGCAGGAAGATTCTTTTGCGGATGGATGTGCGCTTTTGGATCCCTTACAGATTGGATCTATCGGGGCTTTCAAAAGCTCTTCCATAAAAATCTAAAGATAGGCGAAACTTGGGACCACCGGCTGAAATTTTTGAAATACGCAATTCTCCTGTTAATTATCGTCACATCCTGGACTTTTCAGTCCTCCCTGTTTTCCTCATCCAATCCCTGGGATGTTTTCGGAGCAATTGCTGCCGTTGGCAATACTCCCAACTTTGCAGATATCTTTGCCAACATGGCAGCCGGCTTTGCTTTGTTTTGTCTTATAACCGCTGTCTCTGCTTTTTCAGAAAGATTTTTCTGCCGATATCTCTGCCCGATGGGGGCTCTTTTTTCCCTTGTTTCCAGATTTAAAACGATAAAATTTAAAAAGCCTTCTACCCATTGCGGAAGCTGCAAAGCCTGTACCAATTCCTGCGCCATGGGAATTCCGCTTTACCGCATGGACTCCGTGGGCAGTGGCGAGTGCATTAACTGTATGAAATGCGTTTCCGCCTGTCCGCGCGGAAATATCAGTTTAACCGTATCGGGTCGTAAGATTCGGCCGCTCGCCGCGGGAATTGCCGCAGCGGTAATTGTTACCGGACTGTACCTGCCGGTCCAGACGGCTCTTACTCAAATCGCCCAGAAAAGTGCCGCCCCATCGGGTCAGGCCGGCACAGCCGAGTTCTTGCTTCCAGACAGCTCGGCACAGTCTTTCGGGCCGTATAAAGACGGGACTTATCAGGGAAGCGGAACCGGATTCCATGGCGGCCGGACGACCGTCACCGTTGTCGTCTCCGGCGGAAACATCACGACAATTCAGGTTGATTCCTGCGAGGATACCCCAAGCTTTTTCAACACCGCCTATACAGTGGTTTCCGATGAAATCATCCGCAGTCAGTCCACGGATGTGGACGCCGTCTCCGGTGCGACATACAGCAGCATGGGAATTATGGAAGCAGTGGCCGACGCGCTAAGCTCCGCAAGAACTTGAGCCGAAGCCCTTATGTCCGTATTAAACCCGCTTCCTTTTATGTTTCAGTCCTTGTCCCTCTCCATAACGAAAACAAAAATCCAAACAAAATCAGCTGCCCCGGCGCTCGCAATGTGATGCCAGGGCAGCTGATTCTTAATTTTTAATGAAAATCGACATGTCAATGAAAAAAGTCTCTTCTGTTTTGCTTGTCTTTGCTTTATTATATCTTTATTTTATTTAAAGAATATGATTCTGCTCCAATTGATCCCAATCCGCTTCCAATGACGTAATCTCATCGCCATTCGGCAAAGATTGAACCGCCTGTGAAATATATCCCTCTGCAATCATTTTAGAAAGCGCGGCGGACACATCCCTGTAAACACACCCGGTGTGGTTTGAAACCACCTGTACCGTTCGCTTAAAAGTCGGCAATATTTTCTTTTCTTTCGCCCACATTAAATTCTGCAATAATTCTTTTCTTATATAAAGTTCCTGCTGTCCTGCATCAATTCTATCATGATTTGTCATTACCTGATCAATGTTTACCGGTGATACAAATTCATACCAGTTTACAGATTCTTTCAGCTGCGTACTCAGGGTATAATTTACCGCATATACCCCCACACATTTATCCTGATAGTTTTTTAGAAATGTTGCGATGCTTGAAAAATGGCCGTCCCCCGAAAAAATAACATATTGTTCAATATTTCTGTTTTTCAATGCATTCTGATACATATGGTCCAACATAATAAAATCCGTGTAGTCCTTTGCGTTTCCGCTGGACGTTTCAGGCCCGGATGTGTAAATGATATCGCTGGTAATGGTTCTCAGTTTCGGAACGTCTTTTTCAAGCAGGGGATTGCGAAAATCCCCAAAAACATGCAGCTCATTAACCCGGCCCTTTGATTTTAAATTTTGAAACCAATTGGAAATATCAGAAACCGTTACATCGCGGTTAAACTGATTTTGAAAGCCGAATTTCCAACATTCATAATCAACAAATACTGCGGTCGAAAGAGATGATCCCAAATAATTCTTTAGTCCTTCTGCCATTAACTTTCCTCCGTTTAAGAGGCTTTTCCATTGATTTACGATTTGATTTCTAATGTACCATTCCTTTCTTCATTTGTCCACCTTTTTTTCATATTTCAGGGCCTTGATAAAACCAGTATCGAAAAAAGGGAGAATTCAACACGGCCCTTTGTCATTCCATTTTAGGGCAACCCCCAACAATTTTTTTCATGCAAAAAAGGGCAGGGTAAAAACCCTGTCCTTTTTCTGGTGCGCTCGGAGGGACTCGAACCCACGGCCTTCTGATTCGTAGTCAGACACTCTATCCAGCTGAGCTACGAGCGCATTTTAAAATAAATCTGCCTTAAAAACATCTCTGTTTTTCAATGACAGCTTTACCATTATATTTGATTGTTCTGAAAAAGTCAAGCTTTTTCGCCCAAATTTTATATTTTTCCATTGATTTACCATCATTTTTGATCTGATGGCGGTGTACAAATACAAAAGCCCCATGCTGCCAGCGCAAGCGACAGCAGCGCCGCCAGAATAATTAAATAATGCAGACCCGTCATGGCAACGGAATCGACCATTTTTCTCTTTGCGGCAGTAAAAAAGCACGCAGCCGCCAGCATATAAAACGCGCTCAGACAAGCAGCCGTCCCAAAATTATAACGCTGCTTTAAAAAGATCAGCATCAAGACCGTTAAAATCGGAATCAGGCAGGACAGCAGAGAGTAAACAATTGCGTCTTCCCCAAACCCCATGCCCGCATAGCGGTGAATCATTCCAAAAACGCTCAGCGGACTTTTTCCGCCCTCTTCAAAATTGGTAACCATTCCAACCGGCAGAAACATCATTCCAATCAGCAACATCTGAAGTGCAATCAACCATCTTTTGACTTGTTTTTTTCCCATACCCAAGCTCCTTATTGTGAAAAGAATATTCCCCTGCAGCAAATGCAGGGGAATACTCGATTCATACGTTTACAAATAACGAATCAGACTTTCGCCCTTTTTTCCTTGATAGCTGCCTGAGCCGCCGCAAGACGCGCAATCGGCACACGGAACGGCGAGCAGGAAACATAATCCAAACCAGCAAAATGGCAGAACTCGACAGAAGACGGGTCGCCGCCGTGTTCGCCGCAGATCCCCAGGTGGATATTCGGGCGGGTAGCGCGGCCGCCTGCAACCGCCATCTTAACCAGCTTGCCCACACCCGTCTGGTCAAGGTGCGCAAACGGATCCAGCTCATAGATCTTATTTTCATAATAAGAATCCAGGAACTTTCCGGCATCGTCGCGGCTGAACCCGAATGTCATCTGGGTCAGGTCATTGGTGCCGAAACTGAAGAATTCCGCTTCCTTCGCAATCTCATCCGCAGTCAGAGCGGCGCGCGGAATTTCAATCATGGTTCCGACTTCATATTTCAAATCCACACCGGCGTCTTTAATAATCTTGTCGGCGGTGGATTTCACAATGTCCTTCACAAATTTCAGTTCTTTGCGTTCGCCGACCAGCGGAATCATAATGTTCGGCGAAGTTTTGAACTCAGGATGCTTTTTGTTAACATTGATTGCCGCATTGATCACGGCCGTGGTCTGCATTTCCGCAATTTCCGGGAAAGATACGGACAGACGGCAGCCGCGGTGGCCCATCATCGGGTTAAACTCGTGCAGGCTGGCAATCACATTTTTCAGGTGTTCGACCGTAATGCCGAGCTCTTTGGCAATTTCCTGAATATCCGCTTCCTTCGTCGGAAGGAATTCATGCAGAGGCGGATCGAGGAACCGGATAATCACCGGG
This sequence comes from Oscillospiraceae bacterium, assembly GCA_022650485.1. GTDB lineage: Bacteria > Bacillota > Clostridia > Oscillospirales > Acutalibacteraceae > Caproicibacter. Next base: position 70,683 of record JALCPP010000006.1, read on the forward strand.
CGGCCCTCCATGACCTCGTACAGACCTTCAAAATCGCCCTGCTGGTACGGCAGAATTTTTGCGAGTGCCTTTTTGCGTTCTTCCACCGTTTCAGAAACAATCATTTCACGCATTGCCTTAATGCGGTTTCCCTCAAAGAACATATGCTCTGTGCGGGTCAGGCCGATCCCTTCGGCACCAAAGTCACGCCCCTGCTTTGCATCGTGCGGGGTGTCGGCATTCGTGTAAACCTGCAGCCTGCGCGCCTTATCCGCCCACTGCATAAAGCGGCCGAAACTGCCGGAAATAGTCGCCGGAGCCGTCGGAACCGCTTCCCCGTAAATGTTGCCGGTAGAACCGTCAATGGAAATATAGTCGCCCTCTTTCATGGTCTTTCCCGCCAAAGTAAACTGCTTTTTATCATAGTCGACCACAATGTCTCCGCAGCCGGAAACACAGCAGGTACCCATGCCGCGCGCAACAACCGCCGCATGAGACGTCATGCCGCCGCGCACTGTCAGAATTCCTTCCGCAGAAGCCATGCCTTCAATGTCCTCCGGTGAAGTTTCAAGGCGAACCAGAATCACCTTTTCGCCTTTTTCCTTCCAGGCTTTTGCGTCTTCCGCAGAAAATACCGCTTTTCCGCAGGCCGCGCCCGGGGATGCCGCAAGTCCGTGGCCGAGCGCCTTCGCTTTTTTCAGGGCTTCGGCGTCAAACTGCGGGTGCAGCAGGGCATCGAGCTGCTTCGGCTCTACGCGCAGGACTGCTTCCTCTTCATTAATCATACCCTCGTCCACCAAATCGCACGCCACTTTCAAAGCGGCCGCCGCGGTGCGCTTGCCGTTGCGGGTCTGCAGCATGAACAGATGCCCGTCTTCAATGGTGAACTCCATGTCCTGCATGTCCTTGAAATGATTTTCAAGGCGGGTTGCAATCTTGACGAACTGATCGTACACTTCCGGCATCTGATCTTTCAGGTGGCTGATGGGGGACGGCGTGCGCACACCCGCCACAACATCTTCGCCCTGCGCATTAATCAGATATTCGCCGAACAGCGCCTTTTCGCCGGTCGCCGGGTTGCGGGTAAACGCAACACCCGTGCCGGAATGGTCGCCGGAATTACCAAACGCCATCTGCTGCACGTTGACGGCGGTTCCCCACTCATACGGAATTTCGTTCATCTTGCGGTAAACATTCGCGCGGGGATTGTCCCACGAACGGAACACGGCTTTTACAGCTTCAATCAGCTGCTCCTTCGGGTCCTGCGGGAACGGTTTATGTTCATTGTCTTCATATATTTTTTTGAAAATAGCGACCAGCTTTTTCAGGTCCTCGGCCGTCAGATCAATATCGTTCTTGACGCCTTTCTCAGCTTTCATTTTATCAATTTCGTCTTCGAACAAACTTTTCGAAACACCCATGACGACGTCCGCGAACATCTGCACAAAGCGGCGGTAACTGTCGTATGCAAACCGTGCGTTATTCGTCTTTTTTGCCAGGCCCTCTACCGCTTCGTCATTCAGGCCCAGATTCAGGATGGTATCCATCATTCCGGGCATGGACTGCCGCGCGCCGGAGCGAACGGATACCAGCAGCGGGTTGTTGATGTCCCCAAAAGTTTTTCCGGTTATTTTTTCCAGGCCCTTCATATGTTCAAAGATGTCCGTCTGGATCGCATCATTAATCTGCCGTCCATCCGTATAATACCGGGTGCATGCATCGGTTGTAATCGTAAATCCCTGCGGCACCGGCATACCCGCCGCAGTCATCTCCGCCAGGCCGGCTCCTTTGCCGCCCAGAGTGTTCTTCATCGTGGTCATATCCCCATGAAATACCTTGCTGCCCTCGGTGAAGTAGTACACATACTTGTAACTCATTAAACTACCTCCTGCAAAATTATGTGTGGCGAAAATTTGCGCGTAATTGATCGCAAATCGTTCAACCTGATTGCAAATTGTTCAGCCTGATTCCAAGTTGCTTAGCACGATTGTAAATTGCTCAATTTCTATTATATCAAATACCGGTATTAAATGCTATATATTTTTCAATTATTTGTCAAGATTTTTTAGGAATTTTCTTTAAAATTTTGTCGAAAGCAAGCCATTATTCCAATATAAAAATTGCGTACGGAGCGTCTTTTTTATTTACCAAAATTACATAATAATCCTTGACGGAAGACCCCCCGTCGGAATTGCCAACAGCCTTGGAAAAGAAGGATTTCACGGTAAACCGCAGCGTGTTTTTCCGTGTCTTCGCCTGAAATTTCAGCCCCGCTTCACGCAGCAGGATCTGTTTTCTAAGGAATTCTTTGTAATCCGTACTCAGATAGACTTCGACCCAATCCCTGCGCAACGGTTTCATGGCGTTTTTTTCCCCTCCCTTCCGGGCCCGGTTTGCATTTGCAAACAAGCACTTATTTCCATATATATCCATCTATTCCATTTCATTTTATTTCATCCTGCCCTATTCGTCAATTGATTGTTAACATCATATTGCAAGAAATTTAACATCTGCTTAGAAATAACTTGAAAAATAAAATGAATATGAGATAATAGTACTGTATCATAACGATATACCTAACGCGATAAAAGAGAATGCAGACCCCATCGATTACGGAGGATTCATCATTATGTCACAAAAAAACTGCGCCGTGATTCTGGCCGCGGGAGAGGGAAAGCGAATGAAGCGGGATTACCCGAAAGCACTCGCACCCGTTTTGTTCAAACCGATGCTGGAATGGGTTCTCGATTCCGTAAAATCAGCTGGGATCGGGCACTTGTGCGTTGTAACCGGTCACCTGCACGAGCAGGTGGAACGATTTTTATCTGAATACGACCGCAGCACCAGCATTGCCTACCAGCCGCAGCAAAGGGGCACGGGGCATGCCGTGATGATGGCGGCCGATTTTTTGCGCTCAAATTCGGGTGCAAGCGTTTTGGTTTTAAACGGGGATTCCCCGTTTATCAGCCCACAAGACATTCAAACAGCCTATGAGGTCCACCGTGAAAACGAAAACGCCGTCACGGTGATTTCAGCGGAGCTGCCCGACCCGAAAGGATATGGGCGCATTGTTCGTGACCCGCAGACCGGGCGGCTCGCCGCCATTGTAGAACAAAAAGACGCCTCTGCCGAAGTTCAAAGGATTCAGGAAATCAATTCCGGGGCATACTGGTTTCAGGTTGATTCCCTTCTGGAAATTCTTTCTGAAATTAAGAATGACAACGCGCAGGGCGAATACTACCTAACGGACGCCATCCGCATTTTAATTGAACACGGCGGCCAGGCGGACGCCTGTAAAGCCGGCAGCGCAGAAGCGGTGCTGGGCGCTAACGACTGCCTTCAGCTCGCTGAGCTCAACCGCATCGCGCGGGAAAAAATTCTGACCGAGCTTCTTTTGCAGGGAACCGACATTCCATGCAGCGACGGGGTCCTCATCGGGCCGGACGTCGTCATCGGGCGCAGTGTCAGCATTTTGCCGGGGACCATTCTCCGCGGCAGAACATCGGTGGGCCAGGGCTGTGTCATCGGTCCAAACACCGTTGTGACGGACTGCTCAGTCGGTGAAGGAACCGCTCTTAATTCCGTACAGTGCAGCGGCTGCACCATAAAACCGGGGCAGACCGTTGTTCCTTATAGCATCATGACCAGTCACGCAAAGACAGACAAGAAATAGGGGGATAAACACAAATGAGTTTTCATGGGAAAGACATCAAAATCTTTGCCGCCAATGCAAGTCAGGAAACCGCACAAAAAATCGCCAAATGCCTGGGCCTTCCGCTTGGCAGAAGCGATGTAAGCACGTTCAGCGACGGCGAAATTTCGGTTTCTCTCTACGATTCGGTCCGCGGTTCAGACTGCTTCATCGTACAGTCCACCTGCGCGCCCGTCAACAACAACCTGATGGAACTTCTCATCATGATCGACGCGATGAAACGCGCTTCCGCGGCAAGAATTACCGCCGTTATGCCGTACTTCGGCTATGCGCGCCAGGACCGCAAAGCGAAGGCGCATGACCCGATCACGGCAAAACTCTGCGCCGACCTTCTGACCACGGCAGGAGCAAACCGTGTTTTGACCATGGACCTGCACGCTTCTCAAATTCAGGGATTCTTTAATATCCCGTTTGACCACCTGCTTGGGGTGCCGCTGCTTGCTTCCCACATGAAAGAACTGATTGCCGGGCACGCCGACGAATACGTCGTGGTTTCCCCCGACCTCGGCTCCGTTACCCGGGCGCGCAACTTTGCGGACCGTCTGGGCGTACCGCTTGCAATTGTGGACAAGCGCCGCCAGAAAGCAAATGTCTGCGAAGTAATGAACATCATCGGCAATGTAAAAGGCAAGAAGATTATTCTGGTGGACGACATGATTGACACCGCCGGAACACTCTGCAACGCGGCACAGGCCCTTGTGGACAGCGGCGCGACTCAGGTTACGGCGTGCGCGACGCACGGTGTGCTTTCCGGTCCTGCCATTGAGCGGATTAAGAACAGCGCCATTAAAGACCTTGTTCTGCTCAGCACGATTCCGATTCCGGAAGAAAAAATGCTGCCGAACATGACGGTTCTTTCCGTTGCTCCGCTGTTTGCCGAAGCAATTGACCGCATTTATGAAGACAAGCCGGTTTCCCCCATGTTTGTCTGATTCACCTGAAATTCTTTATTTTTCCCGAACATTCGAGGCGGGACGGATTATCCGTCCCGCCCGTTTCTGCATTCTTTTTTATGTTTTTAGGAGTATATTATGTTAAACAATCTGTTTCATATCCGGCCGCAGCCGGCCGGGCCTGTGGAATACCTGGTGGCCGGCCTCGGCAACCCGGGCTCCAAATACGATGAAACGCGCCACAACGCGGGTTTTATGGCCATCGACTACATTGCCGCGCAGGCCGGGGTAAAGATCGACCGCCTGAAATTCAAGGGACTGTGCGCCCCGGCACAGATCGGCGGAAAAAACGTGCTGCTGCTCAAGCCGGGGACTTACATGAATCTGAGCGGACAGAGCGTGACGGAAGCCATGCGGTTTTATCATATTCCGCCCGAAAAGGTTATCATTTTGTACGATGACATCAGCTTTCCGCCCGGAAAGCTGCGCATCCGCATGAAGGGCAGCGACGGCGGTCAAAACGGAATGAAAAATATTATTTATCTGTCCGGCAGTGACCGCATCCCACGCATCCGGCTCGGCACCGGCGACCGGCCTGACCCGCGCTGGGACCTTGCGGACTGGGTTCTGTCGCGCTTTTCACCGGACGACCGCAAGCGGTTCGACGAGGCGGTCGCCCACGCAAGCGACGCCGTTTCCCTGATGGTACAGGGCAAAGCGGCGGAAGCGATGAATCTTTATAACGGAAAATAAGATGGTCGGCGAAGACAAGCCGAAACAGCCGGGCGGACTTCACTTTCGCATTTAATAAGGGGATTTTCATGGAATTTCTGACAAACGCAATCCGCGGGCTCAAGGAATTTACAGACCTGAAAACCGCCGTCGGCAGCCGTGCGCTTCCGTCCGCGGTGACCGGTGTGTCCGGGGTCCACAAAGCAAACCTGATCTATTCGCTCTGCGCTGATTTACGGCGCGGGGCTTTTGTCATAGCCGGAGACGAGCCCGAAGCACAGCGGCTCTGTGCAGACCTGAAAGCAATGGGACTGCGGCCCCTGTTCTACCCCGCGCGTGACTTTACGTTTCACGACGCAGAGGGCAGTTCGCACGAATACGAGCACCAGCGGCTTCAGGTGCTGGAACGCCTGCTTTCCGGCGAATGCGATGCTGTCGTCTGCTGTATTGACGCCGCTTTGCAGGTCACTATTCCGCCCGCCGAACTCAGCCGCCGCACCGCCGTTTTGAAAACGGGCAGAACCATCCCGATGGAACAGGTGATCAACGCTCTTTCCGCATGCGGTTACGAGCGGGCCGTTCAAATTGACGGCGCCGGGCAGTATTCTTCACGCGGCGGCATTCTGGACTTCTATCCTCCCAGCGGAGAATCGCCGGTGCGCGCTGAGTTTTTTGGCGATGAGGTCGACTCGCTGTCGCTGTTCGACCCGGTCTCACAGCGGCGCACCGAAAGCATTGACAGCGCAGTGGTAGAACCGGCGGCGGAAGCACTGATTGAACACCCTCAGATTCTGGCAAAACGCCTGCAAAAGCTTGCCGGAGAATTAAGGGGCAAAACCGCGCCGGCCGCCAAATCCATCCTGCATGAACAGGCCGGCAAACTGCAGGACGGTGTGCGGCTTGGCTGCGCGGATAAGTTCTTTCCGCTTCTGTATAAAGAAAAAGCGACGCTTTTCAGCTACCTGACGGAAGAAATGCTTCTGTTTGTCAGTGAGCCGGTCAAATTGCGCGAACGGATGCACAGCACGCTGTGGCAGTGGGGAGAAGATTTAAAGGACCTGCTCGCAGACGGAACACTCTGCCGCGGGCTGGACAGCTACAGCGAAGACTGGACTTCAGCGCTTACGGCCTTTGAGCGCTTCGGCGCAATTTACCTGGATGCCTTTGCACACGGCGGCTACGAAACGCCGATCCGTTCCCTCATCGGGATCAATGCACGTCAGCTTTCCGCGTGGGGCGGAAGCATTCAGCTTTTGACCGAAGACCTGCAGAACATGCTTTTAAACCGCTGGGCCTGCGCCGTACTTTGCGGAACCGAACGCGCGGCAAAATCCGTCGCCGCAGACCTGCAGGCGAAAAACATCCCTGCCGTCTTTGTAAAAGAGCCGCAAAAAATCGAACGTGGAGAAGTGACCGTTACCACCGGGGCTCTGTCCGGCGGAATCGAATATCCCGGCGCCTTTTTCGGCCTGATTACTCACGGGCGCACGGCGGTCTCCCGCGCGAAAAAGCCAAAGAAGAAACGAAGCGGCGAAGCGGTTTACAGCATCTCCGACCTGACCCCCGGGGACTACATCGTCCATGCCACCCACGGAATCGGTGTGTTCGAGGGAATTCACAAAATCGACATGAACGGCGTCGTCAAGGACTATATCAAGGTGCGGTACGCCAAAAGCGACCTTTTGTATGTTCCCGTAACACAGCTCGACATGGTGTCCAAATACATCGGCCCGCGGGAGGACGCCAACGTCCGCCTGAGCCGTCTGGGCGGCAGTGACTGGCAGAAGGCAAAAGCCCGCGTGCGCCGCGCAGTCAAGGACATTGCAGACGACCTGATTAAACTTTACGCCCAGCGCATGCAGGCCAAAGGGCACGCATTTGCGCCCGATTCGGAATGGCAGCACGATTTTGAATCCCACTTTGAATTTGATGAAACGGAAGATCAGCTTCGCTGTATCGATGAAATCAAGACCGATATGGAAAAAAGCTCCCCCATGGACCGGCTTCTGTGCGGTGACGTCGGGTTCGGCAAAACGGAGGTCGCCCTGCGCGCCGCGTTCAAATGCATCACGGATTCCAAACAGTGCGCCATGCTGGTCCCCACCACCATCCTCGCATGGCAGCATTACCAGACCATCACGCGGCGCATGGAAGGGTTCCCCATTCGGGTGGAACTTCTTTCGCGCTTCCGCACCCCGAAAGAGCAGGAAGAAATTATTAAAAAGCTGGCGCGCAGCGAAATCGACATGGTGGTCGGAACCCATCGCCTGATCTCTAAAGACATTGAGTTCCGCAACCTTGGCCTCATTATCGTCGATGAGGAGCAGCGCTTCGGCGTCGCACAGAAAGAACGACTGAAATCCCGGTACAAAAACGTCGATGTTCTCACTCTTTCCGCCACCCCGATTCCGCGCACCCTCAACATGGCGCTGTCCGGCATTCGGGACATGAGCGTGATTGAAGAGGCGCCGCACGACCGCCACCCCGTACAGACCTATGTGCTGGAACACGATGACAGCATTATTCTGGAAGCCATCCGGCGGGAACTGCGCCGCGGCGGGCAGGTCTATTACCTGCATAACGATGTGGGCAGCATCCAGCGCACCGCCGCGCGGATTCAGGGCGCCATTCCGGAAGCAAAAGTCGGCATCGGCCACGGCAAAATGAATGAACAGGAACTTTCTGAGGTCTGGCGCCGCCTGATCGAGCAGAAAATCGATGTTCTGGTCTGTACCACGATCATTGAAACCGGTGTTGACGTTCCGAACGTCAACACGCTGATTATTGAAAACGCCGACCACATGGGCCTTTCGCAGCTGCACCAGATCCGCGGGCGCGTCGGGCGCTCCAGCCGGCGTGCATTCGCCTACCTCACCTTTCGGCGCGACAAAGCCCTTTCCGAAATCGCGCAGAAACGCCTGACTGCCATCCGCCAGTTCACGGAATTCGGTTCCGGTTTTAAAATTGCAATGCGCGACCTGGAAATCCGCGGCGCGGGCAACATCCTCGGCGGGGAACAACACGGTCACATGGAAGCCGTCGGCTACGACATGTACCTGCATCTGCTGGCGGAAGCCGTCGGACGCGCAAAGGGAGAACCGGTACAGGAATATGGCGAAGGATGCCTGGTCGACATGCAGGTAACCGCACATATTCCAGAAAAATATATTTCCGACCTGAACCAGCGGCTTGACATGTACCGCCGCATTGCGGACATCCGCACGCGGGAAGACGTGCTCGACGTCACCGATGAGCTGATTGACCGGTTCGGCGAAACCCCGTCCAGCGTAAACGGGCTGATTGACATCGCGCTGCTGCGCAATGTCGCGTCCCGCCTCGGCATCCGCGAAGTCCGCCAGCAGGGGAACACGCTGTTCCTTTACTCCGACCGCATTGATATGAAAAAGGTCGGCACTCTGGTGTCGGCTCTGCGCGAGCGTGTCCTTCTCAACGCCGGCGCCAAACCGTATGTCAGCATTAAAATTGCCAAAGGCGAAACACCGGTTGACACGCTTTCACAGGCACTGGAATTGATGGAATCCCCCGCGGAGCCTGTCGGGAAACCCAATGTAGAGGAAAAGCGTGGACAGCTTCCCGGAAAAAGTGTATAATTGCAATTATACATCAATATAACGAAACAGAATATTTCTATCGGGAGTGTGTATCATGAAAAGAATGAAAAAACTCGCCGCGCTGCTCCTTTCGGCGGCCATGCTGGTTTCAACCGCCGCATGTTCCACAGACAAGAGCTGGTGCGCAAAGGACGACAGTCTGACCGTCCCGATTGGGAGTTATGTCTATGACCTGTACGCCGCGTATTACAGCGCCTCCAACAAAGTGTCCGATACAACCAAGGATGTTCTGGAACAGAAAATCGATGACAAAGACGCCAAAACTTGGATTCGAGAAACGGCGCTGAATTCCGTGAAGTCCATTTTCGTAATTAACCAGAAAATGAAAGACCTGAATCTGACGCTGACAGATGACGAAACCGCCGCCGTTAAAACCAATACAGACACATTCTGGAACAGCTACGGAAGCACTCTGGAAAACTTCGGCATCGCGAAAAGTTCTTATACTCTGGCCGCAGCAGAGTACGGTACAAAATACCAAAAAGTTTTTGAAGCCACTTACGGCAAAGATGGAACCAAAGCGGTTGCGGACGACGAACTGAAAAGCTTTTTTGAAAAGAATTACACCGATTTTTCCTATGTGATGTGCAAACTCTATAAAACAGATTCCAGCGGGAACTATTCCGCCTCTTTTTCCGACGAGGAAAAGAAAAAAGCAAAACAGGAATTTGACGGCTACGCCGCAAAAATCAATGCCGGAACCATGACACTGCAGCAGGCGGCCGACGCTTACAAATCTGTTGATTCGACCATTTCGGTACAAAGTCAAACCGCGAATCTGAGCAACTATGCACAGGCAGAAGACCTGAAAACACTGCTGGACGGCATGAAGGCAGGGGAAACCAAGACGGCTGAAATTTCAGACGGTTACCTGTATGTTCTCGCAACTAAAAATGATATTTCCAAAAAAACCGAAGAAGAAATGAAAACCGACAGCGGACGCAACAGTCTGCTGGGCGATTACAAAGGGCAGGAGTTTTCCGAAGAAATTTCAAAGGAAGCCGATGCAGTCAAGGGAATTACCCTGAACGATGACGCCATGAATTCCTATGACCCGTCGATGTTCAAGGCAGACACGGAATAACACAGAAAAAGTCCGGCCCAATATGGGCCGGACTTTTTCTGTTCATTGTATTGTTAGTATATCCGTATGGAGGAGCTTATAATCAAAAACGGAATCTTCACTGGTTAGCATTTGCTAACTGATATTAGTTTAACATGCTTCCTTCCCTCTGTCAAGGCTTTTCACCGGATTTTTGGGTGACACGGTCTTGCGCAATGATTTTTTGTCTGCCTGAAAAGAACGAGCGCCCTCCCTGGCGGAAGGACGCTTCCTTCATTTTTTGTTGCCGATTCTTGAAACAAACCCAAATTTTCTAGTACAGCACAATCGTGCCGCCTTTGACGGCACAACGGCATTCGTAGCTTTTCTGCCTGCCGGTCTGCACGTCATAAATAAAGTTGAATTCAAACGAGTCTTTTTCATCGGAGAGTATGTAGCGCGTGATAAGGAACCGGTCCTCCACACAGGTAACAAATTTTCCAAGGTCACTCGGGAACCGGGCGTCGACTTTGGAATTCATCACCCCCGTAACCCTGCAAAAGTTCTCTTCCTGTGTAATCCGGTAGGCATGCCCGCCCTGGGGGTCAATGCTGAACATGGCGTCTTCCTCTTCCTGCCCCAGGCTGAGCGTCGCGGCAACCGATCTTCTGCCGCTGTGCTTGTCATAGGCACACAGGCGCTGGTCGCCGGTTGGAAAATAGCGCGCACGAAAATAAAGGCTGCGGTCATCCATTCCCACATAGCGGACCAATCCGCTGGTACCCGCGCTGAGGATCAGCTCCAGCGGAACTCTTTCTTCCCCCGCTTTGACCGACACGATCAAATCCAGCAAAGGACAGACCCAGACATTGTCATTGATATTATCCCCCAGCCAGCGCATGTTTTGAAAGCACTTAAGTTTTTCATCCTCGCTGCCATGCGGCTGAAGCACCAGAAGCTGGCGCTCCCCGTCTAAATCATAGGGAATGAGCCCGCCGACATTGCCGTTGCAGATGCGCGGGTCCCTGATGTAATAGTACCGTCCCTCGTCCAGGTCGTACAGATAAGCAACCCGGGAAAATCCCGTTAATTTTTTATATTCACGGAAAAGCTCCCGGTGGCGTTCATTCTGGCAGGTATATAAAATCACGTGGCTTTCGTCCAATGCGCGGCATTCAGCAAAGGCCCCGATAAAATTCAGACGGGCCATGCTTTTTTCCGCCCCGGTTTTCTTGTCCACACGCAGAATCCAGACTGCGCTCTCCCCGCATTCCATCACCACAATAATATCTTCCGGAAAGCTGAAAAAGTGCTGCACATAGGCCGGATCCGTTAAAAAGTAATTTGCAACAATACGCTCGCGCCGGGTTTCCAGATTATATTCCAACAAAAAAAGGCTGTTGTGCCCTTCTTCCGATTTTTCCTCGGCATAATAGATTCGATCTGACTCAAATTCAATCAGCGAGACGTTGCTGCTGGTAAACAGATTTCTTAAATCAACCACTTTCATCGGTTTCACCCCCGACCTTTTCCTCATTATATCAGAAACCATTCAAAAATCCAATTCCACGGCGCATCTTCACCCCTTTTTTCCAATTTCATGATATAATAAATCGGTTAGGAGATGAACCGCCTTGCACGTAACAAAAAAGGATTCTTCCCTGGAAGTTGACCTGCACGGTCTTACTGCGGAGGATGCGAAGCGCCGACTGGAGCATCTTCTGTCCAATGCGGGACCGGAAGTCAAAGAAATGCGGGTCATTCACGGCTACAACTCCGGTCAGGCCCTGCGGAACATGGTCCGTGTGCGGCTCAAGCACCCCCGCATCGCCACAAAGCTCGTCACACTGAACCCCGGGGAAACCCGGCTTCTGCTTTCGCCCCCGAAAAAAAAGAAAGGGCGCTGACTGTTCGGCGGGAGTGATTTTTATGCTGCAGAATCGAAACAGGTTTCTTTTTTTTACCCTGCTTTTCGCGCTTGCCTGCGCAATCTGCCTTGCCGCCCTCTGGCTGCATCCGCAGAACGGCACCGGCAATCTGCCGCAGGGCCAAAGCGCCGCGCCGCCGGATAAACCCTATCAATCCGCGGAAAACTTCGGGATTCAAACCGTTCACAGTTCCGTGGACTTTAACGGCAACGGCACGGATGATTACACCGATTTTCTGCTCGGCGCCCGCAAAGACGCGCAGAACAAGCCAAAATACGACAGTGCCTATTGTCTGGGCGGCTACCCGTCCAATGACCGCGGTGTCTGCACCGATGTCGTCTGGAGGGCTTTTCAAAGCGCCGGTTACTGCCTGAAAGATATGGTCGATCAAGACATCGGGGCACACACGAAAGACTATCCGGCCGTCGCCGGCAAGCCGGACCCCAACATCGATTTCCGCAGGGTTTCCAATCTGAAGGTATATTTTGAGCGGCACGCCGTACCGCTGTCAACCGACCCCAAACAAATTGCCGAATGGCAGCCCGGGGACATCGTCACATTCGGCAGTCATCATATTGGAATTTTGTCCGACCGCAGGAACGGGGCGGGAATCCCCTGGCTGATTCACAACGCGGGCCAGCCCGAACGGGAAGAGGACGTTCTGGCCTTTTGCGGGGAAATCAGCGGGCATTTCCGCTTTGACGCAAGCCGGCTGAGTCAGGACGAACTGATTCCGTGGAGCGTAAAAGAATCCGAATAGGTTTTTATTTTTCTGCATCTTGGTCCGCAGACCTTTTGAACTCTTCAATTTTATACCGCGGCCTCGCCTTTGTCTCCGCGTAGATTTTTCCGATATAGGTTCCCATAACCCCCATGCACAGCAGGATAAAACCGCCGAGCAGCCACAGCGACCAGAATGCGGCAATCCATCCCGCCCAGCCGGCGGCAAAGTGCGCAATTCCCGCCCAGACCGTGCCGGTAAAGCCTGCCAGAGCCGTCAGCAGCCCAAGGTTAAAAATCATCTTTAGCGGCTTGACACTGAACGAAGTAATCCCGTCCACCGCAAACGCAATCATTTTTTTCAGCGGATATTTCGACTCGCCCGCGAACCGCTCGTGCCTGTCGTAAGTGACAACCGCGCTGCGATACCCGATGAGCGGAACCAGCCCGCGCAGAAACAAATTTACCTCACGGTACTCTGAAAGGGCGTCAAGCGCCCGGCGGCTCATCAGGCGGTAATCCGCATGATTATAAACCACGTCCACACCCAGCGCCGCCATAAAGCGGTAGAACCCGAGTGCCGTCGCGCGCTTGAAAGCGGTGTCGGTATCGCGCTTATTGCGCACACCGTACACCACGTCGCACCCTTCCATGTATTTCTTTACAAATTCATCCAGGACTTCCACATCGTCCTGCAGGTCCGCGTCCAGGCTGATCGCGCAGTCCGCAAACTCCCGCGCGGTCATCAGCCCCGCCAGCAGCGCATTTTGATGCCCGCGGTTGTGTGCCAGCTTGATGCCGCTGACCATGCGGTTATGATCGCTGAATTCAGAAATCTGCCGCCAGGTGCCGTCTTTGCTGCCGTCGTCCACAAGCAGCATCCGGCTGTCCGGGGCCGCCAGTCCGGCGGAGATCATGTCATGCAGCTTCTGGGTCAGTCGTTTCACCGTTTCCGGCAGGACCTGTTCCTCGTTGTAGCAGGGAATCACAAAATATACGACCGGTACTGACATAGGGAACCTACCTTTACTTTTTATTTTTTTATTTCATCGGCCGGCTTCTGCCCATCGGGCGGATACGGCCCCAATGGAATCTTTTCCGTAAAAGGACCGGTAAGATGCGGCACGCGCAGATGAACCACCCGATAAATTCTTCTCTTTTTCCCGTGCCTGCGGTCATACCGCCGAACCGTCACCCAATAGAACACAAACAGAAGGATGCCCCCCGCTGTCGCCGCGGCGCCAAGCCACAGGCCGGGGGTTTTGTAGTAAAATCGGATTTGGGAACTTCCCGCCGGAACCCGAACCGCCATAAAGCCCACGTTGGCCTTGACGATTTCCGCCGGTTTTCCGTTAACTTCGGCACTCCATCCGCCCTCCCATGGAACACTGAAAAACACCAGGCCGTTTTTCTCAGATTCGAACGATGCCGAAAATCCGCCGCGGTCCGTTGTGAACGAAGAACACGCCTGTGCGGCCCGGGCGGTGCAGTCCGAATAATAGGCTTCTTCCGAATACTCCTGCGCATAAACGTCCAGATGAGAAAGCCCCTTCGCATTTTCTTCCGCATCCGCGTCTTCCAGAACCACCGCCTTGAGCAAAAGCAGGTTTCGGCTCTCTTCGGAAAAGCTGTTATATTCGCTCCGCGTCACATAGCTGTCATATGCAAATCCCATTGGGATAAAATAATCATTGCTGTAAATATCACAGCCGTTCTGCGTCGCATAATAGCTCCAACCCGGCATGGAAGGACTTCCATCCTCCCCGGCAAATTTCTTTCCGGAATCGACCCGGTCAAACAGCCAGCGGCAGCTGGTCAGCCCGCGAAGCCCGTACACGTTCACATCCGGGCGGGAACCGACGTCCCTCTGAACCCCGATAGTGGGGTAAAACTCCATCACAGACCCCGGCACAATGCTGTGAAACGCCTGAATGGTCGGCTTCTGCCAGTACATGGCCTGATTGTCCATCCCGTCGAACACATCGATGCGGCTGAACCGATCGGAGTCCGGCAGGCTGATTTCCTCCCCTTTGTTCAATGAGTAGGGAATGAGCCATTGATGCGTATTGTCACTCTGTGTTTTGCCCAGAACGATAAAATAATCTGCGTAAACCACGGTAATCAGCGCAATTCCGCTCATGAGACAACGAAGAAACCGCTTACGGCTGCGGCAGTAAAACCGAAAAGAAATCACAAGCAGCGCAAGGCTCAGCAGAGCAACGGCGACGTAGGGCCAGAACCGGGTCGGGTACTCCTCTAATCCGAAAATGGTCTTTCCGTCGGAGGTTTTGTTTGGCATCAACCCGATCGGCAGCGCGATTCCCAGCGTGATTCCCAGCGTCCATTTGACGGCGCGGGGCCAGTCCGATTTCCGGTCTTCCTGCAGGGCCAGCACGGTAGCCAGCGCCAGCATCAGTGTCAGCATATAAAACCAGCGTGCGTAGTACGACATGTTAAACAGTTGAAACGCAGCGTTCAAAATCGGCACCAGAGCCATTAAAAACAAAATGCAGATCAGCGTTTTCAGCCAGTGTTTCTTTTTTGCCTGCACAAACGCAAACACGCCGGTCATGCCAAACAGCGGGAACCATGCGCCGAGCGAAGCCCATTTTGCTTCCGACTTCGGTGTAAAATTCGGGCGCGCGGGAATATCCGGCGGAAAGAAAAAGCACTCCAGAATATGAATGTACCGCTGATTCCAGTCGTAAAGCAGCGCTCCCCACCCGGAAGGCGGATTGCTCACGCGCGGATTCTGCACCGCGGCAAGAATGGTCGGCACTAAAAGGACCGAGGCGCACAGCACGCCGAGCACCGCCTCGCACACCAGCAGAAAAAAGTCGCGCACCGAAAGGGTCCAGTTCCGGCTCAGCAGGCGGACAAACCAGTACAGAAGCAGAAACACAACTTGTCCCACAAAGAAGTACCAGTTGACCATGGCGCACAAAAAAACGGACAGGGCAAATACCCCCCGGCGCCGGCGGTACATGTATTCATCCAGTGCCCAAAGCATCAGCGGGAAGAAAACGATCGCCTCGTGAAAATGGTTAAAGAAAATATTGTAAATGGAAAAGCCGGAAAACGCGTACAGCATCCCGCCGATTACGGCATAATCCGGGTTGCGGACATACCGCCGCAAGTAATTAAAAGCAGTCAGGCTCGCACAGCCGAACTTCAGCATCAGCAGCGGGCCCATCAAATGCGGCACCATCCAGCTCGGGAACGGAATTGTCAGCCAGAAGAACGGGCTTCCCAGCAGATAAAAGGTGTATGACCCAATAAAATTTGCGCCCAGGTCGGTGGTCCAGCTCCACCCGATGTTTCCACCGCGCACCGCGTCGTGGCACATCTGGTAAAAAGGAACCTGCTGCACATTGTAATCCCCGTAAAAAAGAAAATAGCCGTTCTCAAACACAATAAAAGGAATAAAAAAAAGAAAGGATACGGCAAGACCGTAAAAAAACGCCTTGTAGAAATACTTCCTTGTTTCATTTAGCCCCAGGCTGTGAAGTCCAACCACTGCTCCGCCTCCCAAGTACCTTAATGTTCCAATTATAACACATTGCTTTCATGAAACAAGAAAGATTGCTGACGAAAATATGAATTTTTTGTATTGAAATTATGAGAAAATACGGTATGATAATAGACAGAGGAACAGGAGGGTTTTGCTGTGTTTCATTTTTTTGCGGTTTTGTCCCGGATGAAAAACATCAACCGGTGGGGGCTGATGCGCAACACCCGGCAGGAAAACCTGTGCGAACACAGTTTTGAAACCGCCGTCATCGCGCATGCGCTTGCCGTTCTGCGAAACACCCGCTTCGGCGGAAATGCCGACCCAGGCCGCGCGGCCGCGCTCGCCCTGTTTCACGATGCGACGGAAATCATTACGGGCGATATGCCGACGCCCGTCAAATACTTCAGCCCGAAAATCCGCTCCGCCTACCGGGAGGTGGAGCAAGTCGCGCGCAAGCGTTTGCTCGGCTTTCTGCCGGGCGACCTGCAGAGCGTTTACCGCCCGCTTCTGGGCGAATCCGAAGCCCCCGGCGACCGCGATCTGCTGCCGCTGATTCACGCGGCGGACAAGATTTCCGCCGTGATAAAATGTGTGGAGGAACAGCGGATGGGCAACACCGAATTTTCCCGGGCTGAAACCGCCCTGCGCGGCGCCGTAAAAGAGCTCCGCCTGCCGGAAGCGGACTGCTTTATGGAAGAATTTCTGCCGTCGTTCAGCCTGACCCTGGACGAGCAGGATTAATTTGGATTCCCAGAAATTATGGCATTAAATTTCTTTACAATAATTATATAAAAGGTTCTGTTCTTTATACTATTACAGTTAAGGGGCACACGAACCGTCTGCGCCGGGCACAGCCTGAGCGTGTATCGTTCCGTTCAATTCTGACGTTTCGCCCCGGTATACTAGAAAAAAAGTCTTTCCACTTTTTATATTTTGTGACGCCGGGAGCGTCTTTCCGCTCCCCCAGTTAAACACTGCCTTTCGTCTGTGCCAAGGGAATTGGCGGGCGAAAAAATGGGAAAATGAAGGGATCAACGAAGTGAAAAAGAGAAAAGGACATAAACTGCGCAACATCTCTATTTTAATTTTAAGTCTGCTCATGCTTTTTGCAGGCATCGGGTTTATTTATGCGGACAGCCTGTTAAATCGAATTAATTTTATAACGGAAAATGACGATGCCAATTCGACGGTATCCACGGGTTCGTTATTTGAAAACGATTCCGAAGCCGCCGAGAACGCCAAATCGGGCCTTTTGGGCGGCTTGTATCACGACGATGCCATCACAAACATTCTGCTGCTCGGCGTGGACGATTACCAAAAAAACGACACCGGCCGCAGTGACAGCATGATGCTGGTTTCGGTGGACACACGAAACAAAAAAATTAAATTGACCTCATTTATGCGAGACCTGTATGTCGCGATTCCAGGTGTCGGAAGCGACCGGCTGAACGCGGCTTACAGCTTTGCGGGCGGCAGCGTAGCGGGTGCAAAATCTGTCGTGCGCACACTGGAATCCAACTTTGGTGTGGATATCGACCGCTACGTCATCATCAGCAACAGCGCTTTCAACAAAATCATCGACCGGCTGGGCGGCGTTAAAATCACGCTGACCGACGAAACCGACAGTTCCGGTCGAACCGAAGCCGACTTAATCAATCTGTACTCCGGCGATAGCAACAAGGTTCACACGGGGGTAAACCAGCTGAGTGGTGCGCAGGCGCACTATTACTCGCGCATCCGCGCCATCGGCGACGATTTTGAGCGCACCGAGCGCCAGCGCAAGGTCTTTTCCAGCCTGACCGACTCGCTGAAAGGCTCAAGCCTTCCCACCATTTACAGCGCGCTGGGCGACACGCTGAGCCTTGTCACAACCAACATGACAAAATCGGAAGTCCTGTCTATGGCATCCAACTCACTGACTTACCTGAATTACCCGATCAGCCAGAAACGTGTTCCGGACAACGGTGAATTTACTCCCGAAACCGTACAGCTCGGCGGACTCGGCGCGCAGGTGCTGGTCCCAGACCTGGATAAATGCAGAAAAAATATTGCTTCGTTCCTCTTTGAGGACAATATCCCAGATAAAATTTACGAGAACGCGGGCTGAAGCCCCCCAAACAGAAAACGACTTGCGCCGGGTGTGATTTCAGCTTTTGAGAAACCTGTTCGGCACAAAGTGCAAAATACAAAAAAACAACCTGCATCGCCGCGTCAGACCAAAATGGTTTGCGCGGCGATTTTTAAAGGAGGAACCGCTTCGTGTCCGCTCCGCTTTACACCGCGCTGAAAAACCACCTGGCCCGTGGCCGCGCTTCATTTCACACACCCGGCCACAAAAACAACCCCGCCGCCCTGCCGGGCGATCTGCTGAATCTCGACCTGACCGAACTGCCGGACACCGGCAGCCTTTACGACGGCGGCGGACCAATCGAACAGGCGGAATCCCTTGCCGCGGCGCTGTACGGCACGGCACGCACCTGTCTTTCCGCGGGGGGCTGCACCCTGTGCATTCAGGCGATGTTCCGTCTTGCCGCGCCGCGCGGCGGGAAAGTGCTCTGCGCCCGTAATGTTCACCGCAGTGCGGTCAGCGCCATGGCTCTGCTTGGAATCGAGCCGGTCTGGGCACTGCCGGACGACCTGCTCCCAAAAATAGAAACCTGCGGCGCTCAAGTCCGCGCTGTCTACGTCACCAGCCCCGACTACTACGGGCGCCTGCTCGACATCGCCGCAATCTCCGCCGCGTGCCGCAGAAAAAAGATTCCGCTTCTGGTCGACTGCGCACACGGGGCGCACCTGATGTTTACCGACCCAAAACTGCATCCTTTGCTGTTCGGCGCTTCTATGACCGCGGACTCCGCCCACAAAACACTCGGTGTTCTGACCGGCGGGGCATGGCTGAACATCGCGGACCCGCGCTTTGCGCCGGGTGCAAAAGAAGCAATGGCCCTGTTCGGCTCGACCAGCCCGTCCTTTCCCATTCTCGCCTCGCTCGACCTGGCGAGGGAACAGCTCGAACAGAATGCCGGCGCATTTCCGGTCCTTCAAAAACGCGTGGCGCAAATCCGCGGCCTGGCCCGTTCGCGCGGGATTCCGTCCCCGGACGGCGACCCGACCCGGCTCACGCTTCAAACGGCCGAAATCGGCCTTTCCGGCATAAAGGCCGCTGAACTTTTCCGCGCCGAAGGCGTTGAACCGGAGTATGCCGACCGTTCTTTTCTGGTTCTGATTGCAACCCCATTTAACACGGAACACGACTTTCTCCGGCTGGAGCAGGCGGTCCGCCGGCTTCCGCGCACTGATCCGCTGCCCCGCATCCCCGCTTTTCCCGCGATTTCTCCCGCCGCCCTGCCCCTGCGGGATGCCCTTCTGTCGGAAGCCCGCACCGTGCCGCTTTCCCGGGCGGCCGGAAAAATTGCCGCAGGCATCGCCTGCCCGTGCCCGCCGGGGATTCCCGTCGTCATGCCGGGTGAAACAATCTCAAAAGAAGCGGTCGAGTTTCTTCGCCGCTATGGCTTTTTAGAAATAAAAGTGATAAAATAAGGTAGAATATAAATTGCATTTTACCGATATCAATCAACGGGAGGGATACGAATGAAGCTGGTATTGGCGATCGTCGGCAATGACGACAGCAGCATGGTTTCCTCTGCACTGACCAAAGAAGGCTTTTCCGTCACCAAGCTGGCAACAACGGGCGGTTTTTTAAAAAAGGGGAACACAACCTTCATTGTCGGTACAGAAGATGAAAACGTAGATCAGGTTATTTCCATCATTGCGGGCCAAAGCCGCCGCCGCACTCAGCTTGTTCCAAGCACCACCACCATGGATATCGGCGTTTATTCCGCATTTCCTGTGGAAGTCACCGTGGGCGGCTCTACTATTTTCGTGCTGAATGTAGATCGATTTGAAAAAGTATGAGACTGAATCTGGATGAGTTTCCCGGAAATCCGGAAGTGAAGAAAAGTCTTTCCCTCGCTTTTGATGAGGAACGCTTTCCGCACGCGGTTCTGCTGGAAGGCTCTGCCGGAAGCGGAACCGGCCTTCTTTCGGGCATCCTTGCAAAGGCCGCTGTCTGCCTTTCTAACGATTTACAGCCCTGCGGGTGCTGCCCCGGCTGCATCAAAGCCGCCGCAGGCTCTCACCCCGACATGGTCACGCTGGACGGAGACAGCAATCCAAAGGCTTTTCCGGTGGATACCGTGCGGCAGATTCGCTCCGGCGCATATATCCGCCCAAACGAAGCGCCGCGCAAGGTCTACCGCCTTCAAGGTGTTCAGAATATGTCTGAGCCGTCACAGAACGCGCTTTTAAAAATTCTGGAAGAGCCGCCTGAAAACGTGCTGTTTCTGCTCACCGCCGTCAGCGCGGCCGCGCTGCTGCCAACCATTCGGTCACGGGTACAGATTTTCACGCTGAAAGACAGCGAGCCCGGTACGGAAGGCCGCGAAGAAGCCGCCGCCATCGCACAAGCAGTCACAGCCCCGGGCGAGGCGGAGCTGTTGTTTTGCACGGCTCCGCTCATCCGTGACCGCGTTCAGTTTCAAAAGGTTCTGGCACAGCTGTTTCTTCTGTTTCGGGACGCCGCCGTGCTGCGGGCGGGCGGAACTTCCCACCTTTTCGGGGAACCGGAATCCGCCGCATCCCTCGCTTCCAAACTGACGCGGAAAAATCTGATGCTTCTTCTAGAAGAAACCGGACGTGCCCAAAACGCGCTGGAACGAAACGCCAACGCGGCGCTTCTTGTCACCGCCTTCTGCGCGGGGTTACGGCAGGCAGCCGGAAAATGATAAAAACACAGCGAGAAAAAGGAGGGCCACATGGCCGAAGTAATTGGCGTTCGCTTTAAAAATGTCGGCAAAGTCTACTATTTTGACCCGGCCGGCAACATCCTGAAAAAAGGCGACCAGGTAATTGTGGAAACCGCCCGCGGCGTAGAATGCGGAGAAGTCGCCATGGAAAACCGCGAGGTCGGGGAAGAATCGCTGGTTCAGCCCCTGCGCCGGCTGATTCGTATTGCTACGGAAGCAGACCTGAATAAGGTCGCTGAAAATAAGAAAAAAGAAAAATCCGCCTTTCAAATCTGCCTGAAAAAAATCACCGCCCACAAGTTGGAAATGAAACTGGTCGACGTGGAATACACCTTTGACAACTCAAAAATTCTGTTTTATTTCACGGCCGACGGCCGCGTCGATTTCCGCGAACTGGTCAAAGACCTCGCCTCTGTGTTTCGCACCCGCATTGAACTGAGGCAGATCGGCGTTCGCGATGAAGCCAAGATGCTGGGCGGCCTTGGAATCTGCGGCAAACCGTTTTGCTGCTCAACTTTTTTAGGCGGCTTTCAGCCCGTTTCCATTAAAATGGCCAAAGAACAGGGGCTGTCCCTGAACCCGGTCAAAATCTCCGGCATCTGCGGCAGGCTGATGTGCTGCCTGAAATATGAACAGGAAACTTACGCCGGCCTGCTGCGCAGCGTACCCGGTGTAAATGCCGTCGTGATGACGCCGAAAGGGCGCGGCACGGTAACGGAAAACAATCTTCTGTCAGAAACGGTCTTCGTCCACCTGGATTCCGCCCCGGAAGCACCGGCACAGCCGTTCCATGTAAAAGAAGTCCGCGTTTTAAAGCGTGGAAAGAACTCACAAAACAAGGGAGATTCCGCGCACACGAAGACAACCGGAAACGAGTAAATTTACAGTTGCAATTTTGCATTTTTATGTTACAATAAGTCTATATAAAGTATTGGAGGTGTATCCTTTTATGGCATATGTAATTAGTGATGACTGCATTTCCTGCGGCGCTTGTGCAGGTGAATGCCCGGTAGAAGCAATTTCGGAAGGCGACGGTAAATTCGTAATCGATCCTGAGAAATGCACAGAGTGCGGATCTTGCGCGGAAGTTTGCCCCGTCGGCGCACCGAAAGCGCAGGAGTAATTCCTTTACGAGCAAAAAGGCGGAGCGTTTTGCGCCCGTCTTTTTTCTTTTATTTGAATATATTTTATCTTGGGAGGACCACTCACATGGATCAACGGGAGCTTCCCTGTTTTGCAGAGGAACCGCTTGGCGCAGGGGAAAAGCTGGAGCCGCTTTCCGCCGGATTTTCCGTCATCACCTCCGCCGCCCACACCTTCAATACAGACACCATCCTGCTCGCCAATTATTCCATGCCGCGCCGCAATGAACTTTGTGCCGATTTTGGAACCGGCTGCGGCACGATTCCGCTTCTGTGGTGCGCGCGTTCCTGCCCGCGGCAGGTGTATGCCGTAGAGCTGCAGCAGGAAGCCTGCCTGCTGGCGCGCCGCTCCGTGCGCCTGAACCGGCTGGAAGATCAGGTTCAAATTGTGCAGGAAGATATCAATACGCTGCGGCAGACCCGCTCTCTTCCACTGAATCTGGACCTGATTGCCTGCAACCCGCCCTACCAGCCAAACGGAGCCGGGCACCAAAACAATCGGCCGGAACGCCGCATCGCCCGGCATGAAGTTGCCTGCAGCTTTTCAAATATTGCAGCGGTTGCCGCGGCTTTCCTGCGCTGGGGCGGCCGCTTTGTCTTCTGCCTTCGGCCGGAGCGGCTCTGTGCCGCCATGCTGACACTGCACGCAGCCGGTCTGGAACCCAAGCGGCTCCGCTTTGTCCAGCAGCGTGCGGGAAAGGCCCCTTTCCTTTTTCTGATGCAGGCCGTCCGCGGGGGGCGCCCGGGGCTTACGGTGGAACCGGTTCTTTTGATCGAGTCAAAAAATGGAGGTTGGTCTGAAGAGATGTTGGAAATTTACGGCGATTACAAGGAGGGACGCGGATGAGCGGAAAACTGATTTTGGTCGGCACGCCGATTGGGAATTTATCCGACTTTTCGCCGCGCGCACAGGAAGCGCTGGAAAGCGCTGATTTCATTGCGGCGGAGGATACGCGTGTCACCTTAAAACTTCTGAATCATTTCGGGATTAAAAAACCGATGATTTCATACTTTGAACACAATAAATATGAAAAGGGAGACATGCTCTGCGCGCGGATTGAAGCGGGCGAAACCTGCGTGCTGGTAACGGATGCCGGCATGCCGGCGATTTCAGACCCCGGCGAACTTTTGGTGGCACAATGCGCCGAACGGGGGCTCCCTGTTTTCGTGGTTCCCGGCCCAAGCGCCGTGGTTTCCGCTTTGGCGGTTTCCGGTCTGCCGACCGGCCGTTTCACCTTTGAAGGATTCCTCAGCGTTTCTAAAAAAAGCCGCCGGGAACATCTGGCGGAACTGAAAACCGAACACCGCACCATGGTTTTCTACGAAGCACCCCACAAGCTGGCCGCCACCCTGGCCGACATGGCCGCGGCATGGGGAGGCGAGCGCCGGATTGCGCTCGCGCGGGAATTAACAAAAATCCACGAAGAAGTCATTCGAACCACGCTGGGGCAGGCTGCGGACCGCTACGCACAAAACACCGCCAAAGGGGAATTTGTCCTGGTCATTGAGGGCGCACCAAAACTGGAAACCGAAGAATTATCTTTTGAGGATGCCCTGACACTTGCACGTGATTATCTCGCCCAGGGCCTTTCCCCGGCTGCGGCCGCGAAACGGGCCGCGTCGGAATCGGGCCACAGAAAAAATGAGCTCTACCGCGGCCTGCTGCACAGCCCGGGCAGCGACTGATATCAACCCCGATTTTACAAAGCCGCCGCCCTGCCGTGAAATTTATTTTTCTTTTCAGACTTTATAATTAAATCTCTATCCTTTATACTAAAAGTAATATAGTAAATCGGGTGAATGTAATGAGTGTAAGGGAATCCCTGAAGCAAATCGTAGCGGAAACAGCAGATGTCATCAGCGGAAACTTTTCTCAGCGAAAAGAATGGACTCACCATTTAGGTGAATTTGTATCCTGCCAGTGGAAAAATCCTCGCGATATGGTTTTAAACCTGAAAGCGTTTCTCAAGTGGACCTTTCTGTCCATGTTAATCGGCGCCGTCGCGGGCGGTGCGGGTACTTTATTCTATTTCTGTATTCGGTATGCCACTGAACTGCGCTTTGCGCACGAATGGCTGATCTGGCTTCTGCCGCTGGGCGGCCTTGTCATTGTATTTCTTTATCATCTGGGCAAAATCACACAGCCGAAAGGGACTAATCTGATCATTGAGGCGGTACGCTCACCGGAACCGATTCCCACCGTCATGGCGCCGCTGATTTTTATTGCAACGGGAATCACGCATCTGCTCGGCGGCTCGGCAGGGCGCGAAGGGGCTGCGCTTCAGCTTGGCGGCAGCCTTGGGTATCGGATTGGAAAGATGTTTCATCTGGACGAAAAAGATCTTCACGTGGTGACCATGTGCGGCATGGCCGCCTGTTTTTCCGCCCTGTTCGGCACCCCGCTGACCTCCACCCTGCTGGTGATGGAAGTGATTACGGTCGGCGTGATGTATTATTCCGCGTTGGTTCCCTGCGTCGTCGCTTCAATTGTGGCGGCCGGCATCGCGCAGTCGTTCCACGCCATTCCAACACAGTACCCTGTAACCGGGGAACCCGCAATTGGAATTCTGCCGCTGATGCAGGTGGCATTACTCGGAATTCTCTGCGCGCTGGTCAGTATTTTGTACTGCTTTGTCATGCAGGGAACGGGCCTGCTCTATAAGAAGTGGATTCCAAACCAATATGTGCGTGTGGTGGTCGGCGGAGTTCTGATTATTGTTCTCGCGATGATATTCGGGCGCGACTACCTCGGCATGGGCGGTGAAATGATTTCCGCGGCATTTCACCAAAGCGCTCCGCCGGAAGCATTTCTGCTCAAGCTGATCTTTACCGCCGTAACGCTCGGCGCCGGGTTTCGCGGCGGTGAAATTGTTCCCGCTTTCTTTGTCGGGGCAACGTTCGGCTCTTTCGTCGGTTCTCTGATCGGGCTGGACCCGTCCTTCGCGGCATCCATTGGGTTTATGTCCGTGTTCTGCGGGGTCACCAACTGCCCGCTGACCGCCTTCGTTCTAAGCGTGGAAGTCTTTAGTGAAAAGGGAATTCTCTATTATCTTCTGGCCGCCGGAATCAGCTATATGCTTTCCGGATACTGCAGTCTTTACAGCCAGCAGAAAATTCTGTATGCAAAAGACAAATGTTTATATATCGGCGGCGAATAATGTCGAAAATAAAAACGGGCGGTCCCGCAGGGCCGCCCGTTTTTTCTGTTTTCTTCCCGGTTTACCTCTACTCTATAATGGAGATGGCCTTGGTGACAACCCGAACGGCATCCCGGCGATAGCCAAACCGGAACTTTCTCATCACCCGCTGCACAACCCCTTCCGCCGTTTCGGAGATGACGGTTTCCAGCATGGCGATATACTGCGTCGCACTGCAGGAGGCCACCACATCCCCTCTTCTCATGCCCGTCAGAATTGCTTCCTTTAGTTTGTCAGACGCAACGCGAAGCGCTTCCGGCTCCGGCGGCCTGCCGTCTGATCCAGTCAAAGTGAAAAGAACCAAAAAAATGGAAAGGCCGGTGCGCGGCATCATGCGCACCTGAGACCGATACAGACATTTGAACATATCGTAATCGCATAAAAACGCGCCCGTGATCTTTGTTTTTTCCTGAAGGTCACCGCGAATACTTTCCAGATCCGTCTGCGGCCTGCTGCTGTCTGCCCTTTTGCCGACACAGGGCTTGAAAAGCCCGCTCAGGTTCACACCGAATTCCTGATAAAACAGCTTCACCGCGTGGTCATAATGGTCAAACGCTTTCCCGGAACATCCCGCATTGGAGCAGGCACGCATCAGCAAAATATGCATGGATTCTTCATACGGAAACAGCCGAAGCGCCGCTTCACAAACCGGAACCACCTCATCATAGCGTTCCTTTTGGGACAGCAGTGCGCAAAGGCCTTTCACACAGCTTAAATACATGGCGCGGTAGCGCGTACTTTGCAAAATCACCCATTTGCTGTAAGAGGATTTCGGCAGGAACCCGTTCTGATACAGTCTGAGCGCCTTCCGGTAGCACTGAATCCGTTTTTCATCGGACACTTTTTTGGAACGTGCTTTTTCCACAGCCTCCAAAAACAGTTCGGAATCCACTTTGCATTCGTGCCGGTTGTTCCACGCATAGGTTCCATTGATGAAAACAATAAACTGGGATTGGTCCCCTGCCAAATCGCGCAGCAGGGTTCTCGCCCGGTACACAAGGTTTTTCAGGGCATTTTCCGGATCGCCGCATGTGCGGCCGTCCCAGATGTCGCGAAGCATCCGGTTCAGCGGCACGGTGGCGGAACGATGCACAATCAGATATTGAATCAGCATCCAGACCCGCTTGGTGCGTCCTTTTAGTTTTGTTAGAGTTTTTCCGTTGATGGTGATTGAAAATTCGCCAAACATTTGAATTTCTATTTTAATATTTTTAGAGGGATACAAACGCATCGCTTCCCATCTGAAAAATCTGCCTTCAGTTTACCATAATTTACATAAAACTACAAGAAATTAATAAGCGGGCAAGCATTTCAGCCTGCTCGCTTTTATTAAAACCTATTCGTCTTCGTCCTCTTCCAGTTTTTCCAACACGACTGTCTGAAGACGCCTGGTCTCGTTCAAATTCATTACGCGCTGGTTCCGGCTTCCCCGAAAGCGCAGCGTCAGGTCTTTCTGCTGCTGCAAAAACGGCCCGTCCACCAGCACATCCGTCCCCTGAAGCAGCGCCTGCACGCCACAGTCCGGCATAGCCAGAAGATTTTCGTACAGGTAACCGGTGTATGTGGTCACATCCAGCCCGGCCCCGTGCACAAAGTCCGCCAGTTCCGCCAGCGGACCCGGCTGGCAGAACGGCTCGCCGCCGCTGAAGGTCACGCCTTTCAGCAGCGGGTTTTCACGAATCCGGTGAAACAGCTCATCCGTCTTCATCACGGTTCCGCCCTCAAACGGATGGGACTGCGGATTGTGGCACCCAGGGCAGTGGTGCGGGCAACCCTGCACAAACACGACAAATCGGATTCCTTTGCCGTCCACAATGGATTCCGGCTCAATTCCGCATACCCTCAGTTCAGATGCCATGCTTGACCCGATCCCTTTCTTCCGCGCGCTTTGCGTCGTTGAATCGGTCCAGCGTGCCAACCAGATACCCGGTAATCCTGCGAATCCGTTCAAATTTGACCCCGTCGTCTTCTTTGCGGTGGCAGCGGGGGCACTCGTTGTCGATAATCCCGTTGTAACCGCAGACCGGGTCGCGGTCGACCGGATGGTTGACAGAGCCGTAGCCGACGCCGTTTTCCTTCATGCAGCGAATAATCGCCTCAAAGGCCTCAGGATTCTTCGTCGTGTCGCCGTCCAGTTCCACGTAACTGATATGACCCGCGTTGGTCAGCGCATGATACGGGGCTTCCAGCTTAATTTTTTCAAATGCGCGAATGGGGAAATATACGGGAATGTGGAACGAATTCGTGTAATACTCCCGATCGGTCACACCGGGGATGATTCCGTACTTTTGCTTGTCAATCTTGACAAACCGGCCGGAAAGGCCCTCCGCCGGGGTTGCGAGCAGGGTAAAGTTCAGACCGGTCTTTTTTGATTCGTCGTCCATCCGCTTTCTCATGTGGCCGATGATTTCAAGACCGAGCTTCTGGCTTTTCGGGCTTTCTCCATGGTGTTTGCCGGTCAGGGCTTTCAATGTCTCCGCAAGGCCGATAAATCCAATGCTCAGCGTACCGTGCTTCAGCACTTCCGCAACGCTGTCCTCCCAGCCGAGTTTATCACTGTCGATCCACACGCCCTGTCCCATCAAAAACGGATAGTTGTAAACATGCTTGGAACATTGAATTTTAAAGCGGTGCAGCAGCTGACGGATCACCAGATCAATCCGCTTGTCCAAGATTTTGTAAAAATTTTCAATATCGCCGTGTGCTTCAATCCCGACACGCGGCAGATTAATAGAAGTAAAGCTCAAATTTCCGCGGCCGCAGGTTACTTCACGGTCCGGGTCATTCACATTGCCCATGACCCGAGTGCGGCAGCCCATATAGGCAACTTCTGTGTTATAGTCGCCCGGTTTGTAGTACTGCAGATTATACGGTGCATCCAAAAAGCTGAAATTCGGGAACAGGCGCTTTGCGCTGGTGCGCACGGACAGCTGAAACAGGTCGTAATTCGGGTCGCCCGGATTATAGTTGACACCCTCTTTGACCTTAAAAATCTGTACGGGGAAAATCGGGGTTTCCCCCTGCCCAAGCCCCGCTTTCGTGGCAAGCAGCAAATCCTTCATCACCATGCGGCCTTCCGGCGATGTATCCGTGCCGTAATTCAGCGAACTGAACGGCACTTGTGCGCCCGCGCGTGAATTCATGGTGTTCAAGTTGTGAATCAGCGCCTCCATGGCCTGGTACGTGGCGCGGTCCGTGCTTTTGGTTGCCGCCCCCACCGCATACCGGTGTGCTCTCGCCACTTCCTGCGCCGTTACCGCCTCGTAGCCGCCCGCGCGCTGATGCTCCGGCAGAAACTGGGCAAATCGGATCCCGTATTCATCCACATCCGCCATGGTAACATCCTCACCCACCGTGCGGCGCGCTTCCGCAATCATGGCGTCCGCATCGGCAGCTTCCATCCCGTGCGAAATCTGAAAATAGCGGGAAAGTTCCTGAAAATAAAAGCGGCGGAAGGTCTTCGCAACACCCGGCGCCATGGAATAGTCAAAATTCGGAACGCTCTGGCCGCCATGCATTTCATTCTGGTCCGCCTGAATCGCAATGCAGGCAAGCGCCGCGTAAGAACTGATGTCGTTCGGCTCGCGCAGTGTTCCATGTCCGGTGCAGAATCCCCCGTGGAACAGCTTGAGCAAATCAATCTGGCAGCAGGTTTCCGTCAGCATGTAAAAATCTTCGTCGTGAATATGAATATCACCGTTCAAATGCGCGGCGGCAATATCTTTCGGAAGAATATAGTTGTTAATGAAGTATTTTGAACCCTCTGAACCGTATTTCAGCATGGTTCCCATGGCGGTGTCCGCGTCGATATTGGCGTTTTCCCTCTTTAAGTCGACATCTTTCGCGTCGCGGAATGTCAGCTGGCGGTAAATATTCATCAAATTGTCCTCGGCCTGCCGAATCTTCGTATGCTCGGCGCGGTAAAGGATATAGGCCTTTGCGGTCTTTGCAAAATCCTTCGCAATCAGCTTTTCTTCCACAGCGTCCTGAACCTGCTCCACCGTCGGTGTGCAGTCACCGCTGAATTTTCCCGCAACCATCGATGTCATTTCATCCAGTTCAGCCTGGGATATGGTTTCGGTCTTCACTGCCTGATTTGCCTTTTCAATTGCATTCCGAATCTTTTTTTCATCAAACGGAACAATTGAACCGCTCCGTTTCTGAATCCGTGTCGCCATTTCAACTTCATCCTTTCCGCTTCTTTTCCGCCGGAATAAATTCCCATCCTGCGGACGAGTGTAATAAGAATTATACTTGTTTTTTACGGCAATGTCAAGAAATTAATATACAAGATATAGTATGCATTTTTTTACATTGCGATAGTAAATACTATCCATAGCAAATTATGCTTTTAATATCTTTCGCTTTATTTGCGATTCCTTACAAAAAAGGTCTTTCCAAAACGGAAAGACCCCTGTGATTCAAACCCGCATTATTTTAAAATATTTTCAATTTGTAAAAGTTCTTCTAGCCGTGTTTCTCTTGTCCCTTCACCCACACGCACAGCTGTTCCAGAACCGGAATCAGCCCCGCCCCGGCAGCGGTCACCTCGTATTCCACGCGCGGCGGAATCTCGCGGTACTGCCGGCGTTCCACCAAGCCGTCCGCTGCCAGCTCTTTCAGGCTTTGGCTCAGCATCATGTCCGTAATTCCGGAAATCCGGCTGCGAATCTCGCCGTAACGAATCGAGTCCCCGCTCTGAAGCGCCCACAGCACACGGAATTTCCATTTGCCGCCGACCAGGGAAACCGCATCCCGCAGCAGGGCGTCGCCCTGACGGTCGTCTGAAGAAAAAGTCCCCGGCAAAGCATCGGTCTGCTCTTGGCTTTCCTGGCTGCGCTTATCCCGTTTTTTCTTTTTTTTCACCGCTGTGCAACTCCCCTCCGCGCCGCACGTTTCCGCCGCGCGGCCTCTTTGGAAAACGGGCATCCGCAGAAATCCTGCCGATACAGCCCGTAAATGTGGGAAAGTTCAATTGACCGCTGATACCCGCCCTTTTTCTTAAAATCGGAGGGCAGAAACGGCACCTCGTATTTTTTCCCTAAATCCAGCCCAATCTCATTGAGCTTCTGCGCGTTTTTATAGGGGCTGACCGTCAGGGTTGTCGTAAAGAAATCATAACCGCCCGCGCGGGCATACCGGGCGGTCTCTTCCAGCCGCAGGCGGTAACAGCCCATGCAGCGTTCGCCGCCCTCCGGCTCCTGCTCCATCCCGCTGGCCATTTCGAGGAACTGATGGACATTGTAGCGCCCCTCGATAAACTTTGCCGGATATTTCTGCGGCAATTCGGTCAGAAGGCGCTTTACCTCCGCAATTCGCTTTCGGTACTCCTCTTCCGGCAGGATATTCGGGTTATAAAAAAACACCGTCACCCGGAAAATCGGGGCAAGCTGCTCCAGCACACTGCTCAGGCAGGGGGCGCAACAGTCGTGCAGCAGCAGCGTCGGCACCCGGTCTTCAAATCCGTCAATAATTTTCAGCATTTGATTTCTGTAATTCACTTTATTCATGATGCACCTCCTTGGCCATGCGGCCCGAACCGGACCGCGGTAATCGCATCCGCCGCCGCGGAACTGCCCGGGAGAATGCATGAAAACTGCTTTCCCGGGCTCTGAAACGTTCCAATCCGCCGGCCCGGCGCGCGGATTCTTTCGCTCTTTATTTTTTCGGAAGTATGGAAACTCCAAGTTCTTCAAGCTGTTTCGGGTCGACTTCTGTCGGCGCGTTGCTCATCAGTTCGGCGGAAGACGCGACTTTCGGGAACGCGATGACGTCGCGGATGCTGTCGCAGCCGAGCATCAGCATGACCAGACGGTCCAGCCCAAACGCCATGCCGGCATGCGGCGGGGCTCCGTAGCGGAACGCGTCAATCAGGAAACCGAAACGCTCCTGCGCCTGCTCCGGGGTAAATCCGAGCGCCTGAAACATGCGGCGCTGAATCTCCGGGCGGTTAATGCGAACCGAGCCGCCGCCGACCTCATTGCCGTTCAGGACCATGTCGTAGGCAATGGCCAGCACGCTGCCGGGGTCGGATTCCAGCTTATCGAGATCCTCTTCACGCGGCATGGTGAATGGATGGTGCATTGCGACAAAGCGGCCCTCTTCCTCGCTGTACTCGAACAGCGGAAAGTCCGTCACCCACAGAAGGCAGGGTTTGGTCTTGTCAATCAGGTCAAAGCGGGACGCCAGTTCCTTGCGCAGTGCGCCGAGGGACTCGAACACCACTTTGTCCTTTCCGTCCGCCACAAGGAACAGCACGTCTCCGGTTTCCGCACCCAAAGCCCTGCGAATTTCCGCAGCTTCTTCCGGCGCCAGGAACTTTTCATAGGAGGAAGTCTCTTTTCCGGAGGCGAGGCGCGTCCATGCAAGTCCTTTGGCCCCGTAAGCCTTAATCCACTCGCCCAGCTTGTCGATCTCTTTGCGGCTTAACGCGTCCGCCTGTCCTTTCAAATTGATGCCGCGCACGCTTCCGCCCGAAGCCAAGGCACCCGAAAACACGCGGAACTGCGTATTTTTCAGCTCCTCACTCAGGTCGTGCAGTTCCATTCCGAAACGCAGGTCCGGCTTGTCGGAGCCAAAGCGGTTCATCGCCTCATGCCACGTCATGCGGCGCAGCGGAGTCGGAATTTCAACATCGAGCACTTTTTTATAAACATCTTTAATAAAGCCTTCCGCAATTCCCATCACGTCATCCTGGGAAACGAAGGACATTTCAAAGTCAATCTGCGTAAATTCCGGCTGACGGTCCGCGCGCAGGTCCTCGTCGCGGAAACAGCGGGCCACCTGCATATAGCGGTCGAACCCGGACAGCATCAAAAGCTGCTTGTAAAGCTGCGGCGACTGCGGCAGTGCAAAAAAGCTGCCCGGGAACATGCGGGAAGGCACCAGGTAGTCGCGCGCGCCCTCCGGCGTGGACTTAATCAAATCCGGCGTTTCAATTTCAAGGAAACCGTTGTCGTCAAAGTAGTCGCGCGCCGCTTTGACAATGCGGTGCCGACCGATAATCTTCTTCTGCATATCCGGGCGCCGCAGGTCCAGATAGCGGTATTTCAGGCGGGTATCTTCTTTGACATCCGTTTTTTCCTCTACGGCAAACGGCGGTGTTTCACTCTTTGCAAGCACGCGCAGCTCTGCAACGTCGATTTCAATCTCTCCGGTGGGAAGGTCGGTGTTTTTCGCCGAGCGCTCCCGCACGGTTCCCCGCGCCGCCAAAACGAATTCCGCACGGGCGGTAAACGCTTTTTGAAAGATTTCACGGTCGGTTTTATCGCCGAACGCGAGCTGAACGATTCCTGTACGGTCGCGCAAATCGATAAAAATCAGCTGGCCCAGATCACGCTGGCGCTGCACCCATCCGCATACGGTCACTTCCCGGCCGCAGTCCTTTGCGCGCAGGGTTCCACAGTAATCGGTCCGTTTCAGACCTGTCAATGATTCCGGCATATTGATTTCCCCATTCTTTTCATTATCTTTGGCAATTAAATTTTATCATCTTACAGCCTTGGCGCAATCTGCTGCAGCACGGCCGCAACCAGCGAATAAGGCCTTTTTTCCTCGTGTGCGGTAATAGTCACCGCTGTTTCCTGCTCCGGCAGAAGAACGCAGAACTGGCCGTATTTGCCGTCTGCGCGGTAGGCTCCCTGACCGGAACAGCGCCAGACCTGATACCCGTAACCCGAAAGGCACTCCGGCTCTTCACAGCCGTCCCACCCGCTCGGGACCGTGTCGGACGACATTTTTTTCAAATAGTCTTCCGAAATCAGCCGTTTTTCGCCCCACACCCCGCCGTGAAGCAGCAGGCGGCCCAGCCGGCTGAATTCATCCAGCGTCAAAAAGAGCTGCGTTGCGCAGAGCGTGTGGCCCTGCGGGTCGGTGTGCCACTGCGGATTTTCAATCCCCAGAGGGGAAAACAGACGCGGCACCAGAAAATCACGCACATTTTTTCCGGTCACCTTTTCCACCGTGCGCCCTAGCATATAACAGCACGCATTGGAATAAAAGAACTGCGTTCCCGGTTTTTTTGTCACCGGCACGCGGAAGAAAAGCTCCGCCCAGTCCTTTTCATTTTTCTGCTTGTCCATTCCGCCAAACCAAAAATGCAGCTTGCCGGAACTCATGTGCAGCAGGTCCAGCAGGGTAATGCCTTCGCTGCCGGGCGCCGCAAGGCCGCGGAACTGCGGAAAAAAGTCCAGCACGGGGTCGGAAAGGCTCAGCCGCCCGTCCTCCGCGCACATTCCCACGGCCAGAGACGTAAAGGTCTTAGAAGCCGAGTACAGGTTCACAGGGTCGTTCGTCCGCCAGAAATGCGTGACCGAATCTCCGGTTTTCCGTTCAACCCGAATTCCGTACATTCCAAGATTCTGTTCCGCCGCAGTCAGGCGGAACCCGTCCAATATCGATTCTTTCATGTGATATCCCCCGATTCTGCTAAAAAGAAATATCTTCCTCGTCTTCCGCCTGTACGCTGATCGCCGCGAACTGGCCCTCCAGATCATTGTTCAGGTTGACCTTTGTTTTTTCGCCGGTTTTCATGTTTTTCACAACACCCAGGCCTTTTTCCAGTTCATCGTCACCCAAAACCAGCGTAAACTGCGCGCCGAGCTTGTTCGCGTACTTCATCTGCGCGTTCAGGCTGCGGCCCACTTCGTCGCAAAACGCGATTATGGAGCATTCACGTAGTTCCTGCGCCATGCGGAACGCTTCTTTCTGCGCCGCCTCCCCAATAGAAGCGATGTACAACTCACAGGGCTGCGGCTCCGGGAATTCCACCTTCTGCGCTTCCATCACCATCAGCAGGCGCTCCAGGCCAAGCCCGAATCCCAGCGCGGGGGTCGGTTTGCCGCCCATTTCCTGCACCAGACCGTCATACCTGCCGCCGCCGCAGACCGTGCTCTGCGCGCCGAGGTCGGAGGATACAAATTCAAACACCGTTCGGGTGTAATAATCCAGCCCGCGCACAATGGTCGGGTCGATTTCATAGGAAATATGAATGGAGTCGAGCGCGGCCTTGACCCCTTCAAAATGAGCCTTGCAGTCGTCGCACAAGTAGTCGAGGATATGCGGTGCGCCCTCCGCCACCGCGGAGCATTCGGGGCTCTTGCAATCCAGGATCCGCATCGGGTTGCGGTCCAGGCGCGAAAGACAGGTTTCGCACAGCCGGTCTTTGCTCTGCTCAAAATACGCCTTCAGCGCCTTCGAGTATGCGGCGCGGCAGTCCGGGCAGCCGATTGAATTGATTTTTAATTTCAGGTTGTGCACGCACAGCCGGTCAAACAAACCGTGTGCAAACGCAATCAGCCCCGCATCTGCCAAAGGCATGGAGGAACCGAAAATTTCCACACCGAACTGGTGAAATTCACGCTGGCGGCCCGCCTGCGCCTTTTCATAGCGGTAGCAGGGCGTCAGGTAATAAAATTTCTGCGGTGCCGGGCTGTTATAAAGACCGTGTTCCAAATAAGACCGGACCACCCCGGCGGTGCCCTCCGGTTTCAGGGTGACGGAACGCCCCCCTTTGTCTTCAAAAATATACATCTCTTTCTGCACCACGTCGGTCGTTTCCCCAACGGAGCGTTGAAACAGGCGGGTATCCTCAAACACTGGAGTTCGGATTTCAGAGAATCCGTTAACACCGGCCTCGTCCCGCAGGACTTCTTCCGCCGCCTGCCAGCATTCGCTCTTTTCTTCCGCTTTGCCGCCCCCGATTTTCCCGGGAAGGATATCCTTTGTTCCTCTTTGTGCCCTGATCAGTTCCATAGACGACTCCTTTTCTCTCTTCCAATCCTGTTCATCAATCAAAGATCCACACAGTACGGTTGTTTCCATAACGAAAACACTTCCGGCTGCATACCGCAAAATAACAAAAAATCCCCGTCCCAATGAAAGGGACGAGGGAGTTTCCTCTCGTGGTGCCACCCTTTTTCAGGGACCGAAACCGGTCCCCCTTTGCAGGCCCCGCCGCGGGGCAGAAATCGGCTCCCGGATGTCTTCCCCGGGCGCTTCTGAATGCGGGGCCGCTCTCAGTCGCGGCGGTCCCTCCCTGTGCAAAAGCGCCGGGTACTCCTTCCGTTCTCAGCCGAAAAATCAACCTTTCGGGTTCAAAATATCGCGCCAGTCCAAATCGCCGCGCTCCAGCCCGTGAATCAGTACCTCCGCGGTCGCGATGTTCGTCGCAACCGGAATATTGTGCACGTCGCACAGGCGCAGCAAATTCATATCATTCGGCTCATGGGGCTTGGGATTCAAAGGGTCACGGAAAAACAGGAGCAAGTCCACCTCATTACAGGCGATTCTTGCCGCAATCTGCTGGTCGCCGCCCTGCGAACCGCCTAAAAACCGCTGAATTTCAAGGCCGGTTGCATCTGAAACCAGCTTTCCCGTCGCCCCCGTGGCACAGAGCATGTGACGGCTCAGAACCCCGCAGTACGCGATGCAGAACTGAACCATCAGTTCTTTTTTCGCATCGTGAGCAATTAAAGCAATATTCATACAATTGATCCTCCAAAAAAATCAACACTAAAAACGATTGACTGCTGAAAGCGGTACCTGCTCCCCTTCCAGCCTGGCCGCCAGCCGCCCAGCCGCAAGCGCCCCAGGTGAACGTTCCGGCGCGGCCTGCGCCCGCAGCGTCGCCGCCGCCAAAAGCGGGTCTTCCGGCACAACGGCAATCAGCCGGATTCCGGCGGCATCAATGACAGAATCCAGGTCGCTAAAGCACTTCTGCACACGGAACCGGGCGCTGGAAAACCGGTTGACCACCAGCCTTTGCTGCCGGACGCCGGCCTCCTCCAAACTTTGCCGGGTGCGGGCTGCTGCCCGCAGACTGACCGGGTCTGGCGTCGCCACAACCAGAGCGCGCCGCGCGGCCGCCGCCGCGCTGAGAAACCCCT
The DNA here is from genome assembly GCA_022650485.1 of Oscillospiraceae bacterium. GTDB lineage: Bacteria > Bacillota > Clostridia > Oscillospirales > Acutalibacteraceae > Caproicibacter. The sequence goes on from JALCPP010000006.1 coordinate 106,862, forward strand.
GCCCGATTCCCGCCGGACTGTCAACAAGAATATGATCGTAATACTGTGAAAGAACCCCGACAAGCCGTCTCATCACTTCCGGGCTGACGACATCTTCCTCTGTTCCCGGCGCGGAAAGAAGAAATAAATTTGGTTCATACGCGCACTGATACACCGCATTTTCCGGCTCGGCCGCGCCGGAAACAACATCGGCAATATCAAACACACGGTGGTCCAAAACCCCGAGCATGTGGTCCAGGCTGCCAAGTCCCGCGTCACAGTCAATCAGCAGCACCCGTCTGCCGCGCGCCGCAAGCGCCGCCCCCAGAGCGACCGTAACCGTCGACTTTCCGACTCCGCCTTTTCCCGATGTAATTACTGTTACTGAATCCATAGCTAGTACCTCATATTATCATATTACCACAATAAATGATAGGAGTAAAGGATTTAGGCTGTCTGTTTCTACAATATTTTCCCGAAACTTGCTCCGCCTTACGGCTGTGAAGATACCGCGGACGAAGTACCGGAAGAACTGCTCCCCGCCGTCTGTTCCGACGCTGACGGCATAACCAGATTTCCCTTCTCATCCACGGTTTTTCCATAAAAATACGCGTCGAGCGCATCTTTGGCAACGGTCATGCAGTATTTACCGGTCGCACCGTGTTCCAACACCACCGCAATGGCAATCTGAGGATTCTCATACGGGGCAAACGCGATAAAAGTGACGTTGTCGGAGTGGGGCGTCAGAACCGCCGTGCCGGTCTTTGCCGCAATCTGGATTCCGTAGTTACCGAACATGGATGAAGCGGTCCCGTCCGTCGCCACACTGTGCATGGCTTTCTTCACATAATCGATATAGCTCTGGTCGACCCCGACATCCTCCACTTTCTGCGCCTTCGCCTGGGAAATAACTTCATCCCCCGCATAATTGGTTATTTTGTCCACAATATGGGATTTTAAACGCGTGCCGTTGTTTGCAATGGTTGCAACATAAGTTGCAAGCTGCAGGGGAGTAAACTGATTGTCGCTCTGGCCCACCGCCGCCTCGACGGTATCCGCGTCCCACCACGACCCGCCGGAAGCGCTGCGCTCCGTCGGTCCGGCAAGGACACCGGCGCTTTCGCTCAGTTCGACACCGGTTTCAACCCCCAGGCCGAACCGCGGTGCATACAGATTCAGCGTACTGATGCCGGTGCGGTAACCGACTTCATAGAAAAACGAGTTGCTGGACTTTTCAATCGCGTAGTCCGCAGTAATCATGCCGTAGTTGCCGATACTTCTCAGCGGCAGACCGACATCCGAAAAACGCGTGTACAAACTGTTTCCGAGCAGCCGGGTAGAGGTTGTGATGACTTTTTCCTGCAACGCAGCCAGGGTCACATACGGTTTCACAATTGAACCCGGTGTGAAAATTCCGTTAAACGCCCGGTTAATCAGCGGCAGGTCCTTATTTTGGAGCAGTTGGCTGTAATAATTGGTATCGCTGAGATATTCGTTTTCGTCATAGGTTGGGAACGTGGATGAAGCAAGAACCGCGAAATCGCTGACACGAAGCACCACCGCGCCCCCTGCCACACAGTCTTCACCGTGGGCGCTGGAAGATCCCTTGTAATTGCGGGCACACAGCTGCTGCCCGTATTCGCGCGTCGCTTTGATATTCTGTGCAAGCGACGTATTCAGAACCTTCTGCAGCTTGCTGTCAATCGTCAGATAGACACTTTTGCCCGGCTGCGGAGAGGTCGTCACCGTTTCAGAGGCAACATTGCCCTGGCCGGTCATCTCGACAACCTTCTGTCCGTTCTGGCCGCGCAGTGAATTTTCATACGCCTGCTCGATACCGCTCTTTCCGATGCGGTCGTTATAGTCATATCCCTTCTCTTTCAGGGTGTTCCATTCTTCCGCTGAGATGGAACCGATCGTCCCCAAAATATGCGGCAGCAGAGTGCCGTCCGGATAATCGCGCACCGTGGTCAGTTTGACCTGCACCCCCGGCAGCTTCATGGAATTTTCGCTGAGGACCGCCACCGTGTCATTGCCGACATCAGCCGCAAATGTATAAGGCGTGGAAACGGAAAAGGCGGATTTTGTCATATTGTACCGTACGGAAACAATATCGCGCGTATCCTGCGCCGAATATCCGCCGCAGTCATACCATTCGATCAAATGCTGCATGCACTGGTCGGCGGTCGCATAAGACTCCACATTCAGAAAATTCTTTGATTTGAGCGTGGAAATTTCTTTGTCTTTTCCTGAAACAAACTCATAGTTTCCTTTGGAATTGACCGTAATCGGCAGTTCATCCGACCACGTTTCCCCCTTTGAATCCATCAGGCGAATCAGTGTCAGAATCGTCTGGTTCTCTGTTTCTTCCGACAGATAGGCCTTGTCCAAAACGACGGCGTAACCGGTGCGGTTCACCGCCAGCCCACTGCCGGAAGCATCCCGAACCTCGCCGCGCGCGGTACTCATCTCCACCTGGTACAAGCTGGATTTGTCCGCCTGTTCCAAAAAAGAGGCGCCTTTGACAATCTGCCAGTCAACCAGCCGAAACACATAAACCAGAAAAGCCGCCAGCACCAGCAGCCCGGCAACCAGACGGCGGCCGCGGATTCCCGTTTTCTTTTCTTCCACCGTCATTCCTCCTTTGAACGGATTTGCAGGGCAAGCGCGCGATTGAAATAATAGATGAGCGGCATCATCACCGTCGTGTAGCAGAAAAAGGGAAGGTAATGAAATAAAAGCGCATAGCCGGAATGTGCGTAGCCCCGCAGCACAAAAAAGAACAGCCACTGCAGCAGAAAGATTCCGGCAGCCGCCACCGCCGTGAGCAGCAGCGCGGAAAAGAAATTTGTCTGAAACAGATTGGCCGCAACCAATGAGATGAAGTAACAGCCCACCGCCAGAAACAGCGCGTGAAAGCCCAGAACCGTGCCAAACCCGAAATCGATCAGCAATCCCCCCGCAAGGCCGAATGCCATGGCGGCGGTTTCGCCTTCAAACAGGGCGATGGTAAGCGCCGCGGGCAGCACCAGCAGCGGCCGCACCGATTGAACCGACGGAATCAGGCCGGGGGTTTCCTGTAAAACAAACAGCACCAGCAGTTCCAGCGCATAGGCAAAGAAGCGGATTACCTTCAGTTTTGTTCTGCCGCTCATACTATTTTCCCTCCTGAGAGGAAGCCGGGGCCGAGGGTGCCGTATCGTCGTCCAGAGCCTCTCCCTGACCCTGGAAATCGGTAATCACCATCACGTCGCGAACGGTTTTCACATCGACAAACGGTGTAATCTCTGCATAAAGGGAAACATCGTACGGGTCATTCTTCACGCTTTGAACCGTTCCGATGGCAAGGTCGCGCGGGTAAATGCCGCCAAGGCCGGTTGTAACGACAATATCCCCCGCCTTCACCGTCGTGCCCGCCAGCAGATAGTTGAGCTTCACAATACCCCGGTCCGCCAGTTTGACATCGGTCCCGACAATACCGCTTTCACGGTTGAGTTTGTCAATCGCACCAATTTTTGTGTCCGGTGAAAGAATGGTGGTGACCCGGCTGTAATTGGCGCTGACGGAAGACACCCAGCCGGCGACCCCGCTTTCCGTGATGACAGGGTCATAAACGGCAATTCCTGCCAGAGAGCCCTGGTCGATGGTAAACTGGTAAAACCGATTTGACGGGTCGCGGGCAATGACCGCTGCGGATACCGGCTGAAAATCTTTATTTTCGTTCTTCAGTTCCAAGAATTTTTTGAGCTGCGCGTTTTCCTGCTGATACGTATAGTAATTGATTAGTTTACGGTTCAGGTCTTCCACCTGCTGTTTTAAGCGGTCATTTTCCGCTTTCAGCTCTTCTTTTGACTGGGTGGCGGACTGCGCCGTCTCCGCGGCGTTGTTGGTAACCAGCGTGCTGACGCGCTCCATCGGTGTGGAAAGAAAACCGAATGTATCCGACAGAAACGAGCCGCCCGTGCCCGCGGTGGCCAGCATCAGCCCCAGCAGAACAAAAATAACAATAATCAGGATTTTAAATCCGGCGGAATGAAAAACATCCTTCATCCGGTGCTTCCCCCCTTTTCCTTTTATATATCCGCTCAATGATAAGTTTTTATTTTCGGCGGCAGGGCATATAATTTTCCCCGCCTTTTGAAATTTCATTATAGCATGCTTTCAGGGCGGAAACAAGATTTCGGCGCAGTTTTCACCGGGTTCCAGCGCCCGGAAACAATTTCCGTTTTTCTTGTCTTTATCTCCTGTTTATTCTTCCGAGCAGACTCTATCTGGGAAATCGTATTTCCCTGTTGCAATAATAATTCTGAGTGCTATTATGGTAATAGCCAAGTTTTAATTCAGCTGGGGAGTGAATGTGAAATGCGTCAGCCTGAAAAGAAGAAGGGACAGGATCATCCGCTCATTTGTCAAATTACGAATTATGCCTCCGTTCAACCCTTTATGGGGGTCAGCGTTTCAATCATCAACGCACTTTTTCTTCTTTTCAGCGACAAATTATGGTCGTGGAAAATGGCGTGTTATGAGTGCATCCCGTTGTTTGGATTTACCGCGATTTACGCTTTTTTTGCAATTACTATGAAAATCAAGTACAGCATTACGGTTCCTTTTTTTTACCGGAAAATTAAAAGAACCACCATTTTTCTGTATCTGGTATTCATTGCTTTGACTCTGATGCTCAAGAGGAGAACATAATCTATGTCACAAACTGAAATTAACGTTTACACATTTTTCCTCATATGGTTTCCTCTCGGCTCTCTTGTCCTGACTTACCTGTTCTATCTTATTGATGGAATCTATAATGGAAAAAGTCGGATTTTCTCGCATCTCGGTACTCTGTTCGCGGTTCTCCTCGTTCTTGATCTGGCAATCTGGGTCTTAGGAATCATTGTGGGAAGAATGAATTCCTGACGATTATAGACAGCGCCCCGCACATTTTTCATGTGCGGGGCGCTGTTTTTCTGTTTTCAGCCGAGCTTCGGGTCGTAGTGCGCCCGCTCTCCGCCGATATACTTCGGCCTTGTCCTGGCGCAGACCAGGTTCGCTTCTCCGATTTTTTTCACGCTCAGTCGAACCGGAACCGCTACCGGGCGCAGGTGCATGCCGATCAGCGTGTCACCGATATCCATGCCGGCATGTGCCTGAATCCGCTCCACCGCGGCAGGATGCTCAAACGCACGGTAGGCCGCCGTACCGAACGAACCGCCCGCTTTGGGCTGCGGCACCGCGTTGACCATCGGCAGGCCGTATTTTTCGGCCGCTGCCGCTTCCAGAATAATCGCGCGGTTCAAATGCTCACAGCACTGCGCCGCCAGATAAATTCCTTTTTCCTTTAAAATGGGATAGATTGCACCGAACACCGCGTTCGCCGTTTCCTCGCTGGAACCGGAACCGATTCTTTTCCCGCAGATTTCACTGGAAGAACAGCCGATCACCAGAATTTCTCCCTGTTTCATAGGGATTGTCTCCAAAAACTCCGTAATAGCCGCGTTCGCCTGTTTGGCAATTTCATTGAGCATTGCATAAACCTCCGTTCGCAATCAAGATACTACTAATATGATACCCCCGGCCGTACTCCATGCGCACCGGGGAAAAATAAAAAGTCCGCGTCAGTGCCGGGGCTTTGCGCGCACCCGGATTGCCGCCTGAATCATCGCCGTAATCACCTGCGCGTTGGTCTGGGCGTCGATATCCGGCACAGGCTGCCCATGAACAAGCACCATATACCGCGGCGGCAGTTTGTTCAGCGCCAGCGCCACAATGTCCTTTTTGCACCGGTCGCAGCGGCAGCACTGGAATCTGGATAAAACCCCGTCCAGCTTGCTGAGGACGATCTCCTCCATCATATTGACAATTTCCGTCTTGTGCCGGTCCATCGAGGGGATTTCAACCTTATGCGGCTCCGGCGCTCGGTGCGGAGCAGCCGCTTCCGGCGCGGGCGTCGTTTTGGCGCTTTCCAAAAGCGGCGCGGCAATGTCGCCGGGCATTTCTTCAGACGCTTTCTGCTTAGACTGGGACGGCATCAGCTTCTTGTACATCAGTTCCTTGTCAATTTCTTTTTTAGACCTTGACATCAGCCGTCACACCCCCTTTGCGAGCAGCTCGTCGATAAACTTTCCGTAATCCTGCGCGATGTGGCTGCGGGAATCGTAGTCAAACACATTCCGCTGAAGGGACTGCGCCTCGCTGGCGGAAACGGTGCTGCGGATATAGCTGTCGAACACGCGGATATGCAGGTCATCTGCAATCAGTTCCGCCGTGCCGCGAACCTCCCGGCTTAAACGTGTGCGCGGATTGTAACGCGTCAGCAGAATCCCCGCGATGGAAAGGCCCGGGTTGCAGTACTTTTTCACCCGCTCCACAGTTTCATTCAGCTGTGCAATTCCCTGCAGGCTGAAAATATCCGAAAGCATGGGAACGATAATCAGGTCCGACACGGTGAACGCGTTGATAGTCAGAATGCCAAGCGCCGGGGGCGTGTCCAGCAGGATATAATCGTAAAACGGCCGGACCGGACGAATGGCTTCCTTAAGCAGAAATTCGCGCCCCGTATTGGTAAATTCCAGCTCAATTCCGCTTAACAGAATACTGGAAATAATAATGTCCATACTGTCTGTTTTCTGAATCGCATACTGGGTTTTAACCTCGCCCTTCAGCACTTCATAGATAGAGGCACTGGTTTCCGAATCGGCCCCCACGCTGAATCCAAGATTCCCCTGCGGGTCAATATCAATTGCCAAAACGCGGTAGCCCCGCTTTTTCAGCCCCGCAGCCAAAGAGCAGGTGGTTGTCGTTTTCCCGACTCCCCCTTTTTGGTTGGAGATTGAAATCACCTTGGCCATCCTGATTCCCCTTTCCATGGTTCGACACATTTCTTAATACTACTATTATATCGCTTCGCCTGTATATTACAAGCATCAACAAAAAAGCCCCGCCGCTGCGGCAGAGCCTGTGTTTTTTAAAGGTTTACATATTCATTGCAATTTCAAAATTTTTGCGCATGGCGCCGCAGGAGTCGGCAAATTTCCGGCTTTCTTCCGGCGTCATGTCAATTTCAACAATCCGTTCCACACCATCCGCGCCAAGAACAGCCGGAACACTGGCGTAAACATCATTCTGACCGTACTGGCCCCGCAGCAGGCAGGAAACAGGAAGGATTTTCCGCTCGTTGTGAAAAATGGTCTTCACGATTTCCACAAGCGCCGTACCGATTCCGAACTCCGTTGATTTTTTGCCGTACAGAACCGTCCAGCCGCCCTTTCTGGCCGCATCCGCCACTTCGTCCAAATCCAGTTTTCCATACGTTTCCGGCTCTTTTTTCATCAATTCCCGCAGCGGAACCCCTGCGACGGAAGCATTGGACCACGCAACCATCTGCGATTCCCCGTGTTCGCCCATTACATAGGCGTGAATGGATTTCTGATCCAGACCGGTACGTTCGGCAAGCACTCTTCTCAGGCGGGCGGAATCCAGTGTTGTGCTGGTTGAAATCACATGATTGGCGGGAAGCCCGATGCGAACCTGCAGGTAATGCGCAATCACATCGGCTGGATTAGAAATTCCAATCAGGATTCCCGAAAATCCTGATTGCTTCATCGGTTCCACGGTAGTTTTCATTTCTTTAATCGTCGCCGCCAGCGTGTCCATTCTGGTCTGGTTCCCCTCCGGCAGCGGACCCGCCGCCATTACGGCGATATCCGCGTCGGCCATTTCGTCGTAGCCGCCCGCGCGCACGTTGACATGGTGCGGAAGATAAACGGTCGCATCCTCCAGATCCATCGCCTGGGCGACGGCTTTTTCATGATCCGTATCGATAAACACAAGTTCGTCACAGACTCCCTGTGTTACAAGGCTGAACCCACAGTGGGACCCCACATGCCCGGCGCCGATAATAACAACTTTCCTTGTTTTCATGTTCGCAGACCTCCTGCAATATTAAATTATGTACTTGAATGCGCGGCAATAAAGTGGTCCCGCCACACACACCATCCGGTAATTGAAATCAGCACGACAACTCCGCCGAACAGCGCGTACCGTCCGGGCGCCTCCCCAAAAAACAGATAGACCCAAATCGGGTTGAGCAGCGGTTCCAGCGTGCCGATCAGAGAGCAGGCAAGCGGCGGGCAGTTTTTCATGGCCAGACCGTACAGAACATAGGGGACACCGATCTGGAAAATACCCAAAGCCAAAATGCCGGCGGCAGCCGGTGCCGTAACCGCGGGCGGATAAAAAAAGGCCAGCGGCACGCCGACTGCGGCTGCGGCCAGGTGGGCAAACAGAATTCCGCTCATCCGGGTATCCATATCCGCCCGGGCGGAAACAAGAAAACTCAGCGCCATCAGCACGCCGGAAAACAGGGCGACACAGTTGCCCAGCAGACTTCCGCACGTCAGGCGGTCCAGGAAAAACATCGCGATTCCGGCCATGGTCCCCGCAACCGCAATAACATCCGCAAGATGAAACCGCTGTTTGAAGAAAACAGCGGAAAAAAGCACAATAAAAGCCGGTGAGGAATACTCCAGCACAATTGCATTTGCGGCGGTTGTCAGCTTATTTGCCACCACAAAGGTAAACATCAGCCCCCCAAGGAACAGACAGTTCAGCATGGAGTTGCGGTTGACGCGGATTTTAATCCCCATATGCCGGATATAGATATAAATCACCGCCGCGGCAAACAGACTTCGAAACCCGGAAATAACAAACGGATTCCATGGAAGCAGCTTAATCAATACCCCGCCGGTGCTCCACAGCACCGCACTTCCTATCATCAATAATACAGCTTGATTCCGAGCCTTTGGCAACGACATTTGCCGATTCTCCCTTTTAAAACATCAAAGTCCTAAATCTGTTCCATTTTAGCACAGTTCGGCCCGTGACTGCAAGATACGCAGAAAATTTTTATAAGCGGACGGAACGGCACAGCGCTCGCCCAAATCTTTGCGTCCCGCCCAAAAGAAATCCCCCGCCGGTTCCGGTACATGTACCAGGTACCCCGCCATGTGCCATTCCACATGGGTAAAAACATGTTTGGCGCTCGGCAGCGGCTCCGGCTGTACCCGTAAAAATCCCCAGCCGGATAAAATTTTATGCGCCTCTTTTTCCGAAAGTACCCCCGGCGCGCAGGGGAATTCCCACAGGCCGGCAAGCAGACCGGTTTCCGGCCGCTTTTGCAGCGCCGCTTTTCCCCCGCAGAGAAGCAGGAACACCGTCTTTTCCTCTTTCTTTCGCGCGGGTTTCGGTGAAACAACCGGCAGCGACGCGGCACGGCCCGTTTTCAGCCCTTCACACAGTGCGGAAAGCGGACATTCGCCGCACAGCGGCGCTCCGTTGGGCAGGCAGACCGTCGCGCCAAGCTCCATCAGCGCCTGCGTAAACTCCCCGCAGCGCCCTTCAGGATAAATTCCGCGCAGCTGAGCCGCCTCGTCCCGTTTGACCGCTGTGCCGCGGATATCCCGCTCGTCCGCCGTCAGGCGGGCAAGCACGCGCAGCACGTTGCCGTCCACCGCCGGTTCCGGCCTGCCGTAGGCAATGGAGGAAACCGCTCCCGCGGTGTATTCCCCGATTCCGGGCAGCCTTCGCAGTTCTTTCGGCTCGCGCGGCAAAACGCCTCCGTATTCTTTCAGGACCATCCGCGCCGCCTTTTGAAGGTTGCGCGCGCGGCTGTAATACCCCAGCCCTTCCCACAGCTTTAAAAGCCGGTCTTCCGAAACAGCCGCCAGCGCGCCGATATCCGGCAGTTCGCGGAGAAATCGCTCAAAATAGGGCTTGACCGCCTCCACCCGCGTCTGCTGCAGCATAATTTCCGACACCCACACACGGTAAGGGGCCGGGTCGTCCCGCCACGGCAATTTTCTCGCGTTTCGACCGTACCAATTCAGAAGCGGCTCAACAATGCTTTTCAAGTCCATCCGGTTTTTTTCCCACCTTCCCTGTTTTTTGAAATTGTCCTTATTGTATCTCGTTTTTTTTATGGTGAAATCCGGTTTCTGCCTTCCTCATCCGAGCATTGATCCGCGCTCATTCTATTCTGCGTCATATCTTTTCCCCGAACCCCCTGAATCTCTTCCATAAAAAAAACGGGGAAAGCCGGAAAGCACCGGCATTCCTCCCCGATTAAAAATTCTATGATTCGCAGCCTGTTTCAGCCGCCGATCATTTTCAGAATTGCTTTTTTGCTCTTCAGCCCGACGGAACGGGCCGCAATTTTTTTGTCTTTCATAAGAACCAGCGTGGGGATGCTCATAACCCCGAACTGCTCCGCGAGTTCCGGCTCGCTGTCGATATCAATCTTTCCGACATGCACTTTTGCCGCGGCTTCCTTTGCCACTTCGTCGACAATCGGGGCTGCCATGCGGCACGGTCCGCACCACGGGGCCCAGAAATCGATCAGCACCGGTTTCCCCGAATTTAACACCTGATGGATATTCTTCTTTGTAATTGTCATCGCTGCCATTATTTTCTCTCCCTTTCAGTGATCAATATTGTTATTGCTGTATTGTATGAAAGAAAGCGAAAATGTTCCGTAACAATGTCACGCAGCGGAAAAAAACTTGTTATGCCTTGGCTGAGGCGGCGCGTTTCCGGAATTCCTTTATCACGTCCGTGCCGGCCAGCGCGCCGTCGCACACCGCCTTGGAAATCTGGAGCAGTCCGCCGGTGCAGTCGCCCGCCGCGTACAGTCCCGGCACGTTGGTGCGCCGCTTGTTATCCACGGCGACAGAAACGCCGTCAACCTGCGCGCCGACTTTACGCGCCAAGTCTGCGCTGCCGGCCACCCCGACGGCGACAAACAGCCCCGCTGCGGCGAGTTCCGTTCCATCTTCAAACTGAACTCCCTGAACGGCCGCCCCGCCGGACAGCTTTGCAATCTTTTCAGTTTTGACCGTCATTTCCTTCGGGAATGCCGCCTGCGGCTCTTTCCCATCCGTCAGGATGGTGACGGAGGACGCAATTGGAAGAAGCTCCGACGCTTCATGCATGGCATAATCACCCGCGCCCAGCACCGCAACCGGCTTTTTACGATAGAAGAAGCCGTCGCACACGGCGCAGTAGCTGACTCCCTTTCCCTCGAATTCCGCAAGGCCTGGAATCTTCGGTGCCTTGCGGGATGCCCCCGTCGCCATAACGGCAAATGGAGCGCGGTAGGTGTTCTGCTTGGTTGAAATTAAAAATTCGCCGTCATAAGAAAGCCCGACGACTTCTTCGTTCAAAACCTGAACACCGAGGCGTTTCGCCTGCGCAATTCCATTTTCCAACAGCTGTTTTCCGGAAACCGGCTCGGCAAATCCATAATAGTTTTCAATTTGATCGGCCTTTTCCAGCGCACCCGCCCCAGAGGCGAGAATCAGTGTGGCAAGCCCCGCGCGGGCCGTATACAACGCGGCGGAAATTCCCGCTGGGCCGCCCCCCATAATAATAACGTCCGGCATGCAATTCCTCCGTTCTGATGTAGTCTGTATCGATGATAATTCTTTTTTTATGCTCGTTCCGTGACATCATCACAAAGTTAATTTCATAACAATGGTGATTTTGTCACAGAAAAAGCAAAATAATACATTTATTATATACTCACATCTTAAAAAAGGAAAGGAGGAACCGGATTTCATATGGAATACGTCATTTCATTCTTAGAGGGCATCGTCACATTCCTGTCGCCCTGCCTTCTGCCCATGCTGCCCGCCTACGCGTCCTTTTTTGCAGGGCAGGATACAACCGTGCAACACACAAGGCGGGGCGCCCTGAAGAACGCGCTCGGCTTTACCGCAGGCTTTACCGTGGTTTTTCTGCTTTTGGGCGCGTTCGCGGGGACGCTCGGCTCTGCGGTGCGGCAGCATTCGCGCGCAGTCGGCTGGGCAGCCGGCGCCGTAATGATTGTGTTCGGTCTGCATTTCATGGGCGCGCTGAGAATCGGGTTTCTCAATCGAAGCCGCGTTTCCGGCTACCGGCCGGGGCAGCTCGGCTTTTTTCGGTGCGCGCTGTTCGGTGCGGCTTTTTCCGTGGGATGGACTCCGTGTGTCGGCGCGTTTCTCGGTTCTGCATTAATGCTTGCGGCGGCGGGCGGCGAAAGCCTAAAGGGAATTCTTCTGCTGTTTTCGTATTCCGCGGGGCTCGGTGTTCCGTTTGTGGCCGCCGCCCTGCTGATCGACCGGCTGAAACGCTCGTTTGACTGGATTAAGCGCCATTACAGGGCCGTCACGGCGGCATCGGGCGCTCTTCTGATTCTGGTCGGAATTCTGACTGTGCTGGGCCTGCTGGTCCCGCTGTCTTAAGGAGGAATCACAATGAACAGAAAATTAAAAACAGCCTTGCTGATTGCGGCTTTTGCGGCTGTGATTGCCGCCGCTTATTTTGCTTACGGCGCTCTTTCCGCCCGCTACCGGCCAAACACACCGCTTTCGGCAGAAACATCCGGCTCCTCTTCCTCCGTCGAAGCGCCGGATTTCACCGTGTACGATACAGACGGAACCGCCGTGCGCCTTTCGGATTTTCGCGGCACGCCGGTAGTGCTCAATTTCTGGGCCAGCTGGTGCTACTACTGCACACGGGAAATGCCGGCATTTGACCGCGTTTACCAGGAAGAAAAGGACAGTGTCCGGTTCCTGTTTGTAAACTGGACCGACGGAAGCCGTGAAACGCAGGAAAAGGGCGAGGCATATTTGAAAGAAAAAGGTTACGGTTTTCCTGCCTATTACGACCTGAATCAAGAGGCGGTTTCCGCCTACGAACTGACGGGGATTCCGGCAACCGTTTTCATCCGGTCGGACGGAACGGTCGCCGGCGGACAGTCGGGCGCCATAGACGAAGAAACACTAAAACAGGGAATTGAACGGATTCGCGATAACAACTCATAACCACAGGAAAGGCGGTAACTACCATGAAAGTACTGATTGTCGGGGGCGTCGCAGGAGGAGCAAGCGCGGCATGCAGACTGCGCAGACTCAGCGAAGACGCACAGATTATTTTATTTGAAAAAGGGGAATACATCTCCTACGCGAACTGCGGCCTGCCGTATTATATCGGCGGCACCATTAAAGACAAAGACCGGCTGCTGGTCACACAGCCGGAAACTTTGCGGAACCGGTTCAACATCGATGTGCGGACCCAAAGCGAGGTTACGGCGATTCACCGCGATCATAAAACCGTGACGGTCGTAAACCACGCGGACGGCTCCCGCTATGAAGAAAGCTATGACAAGCTGATTCTTTCCCCCGGCGCAGGCCCGAAGCGGCCGCCCCTGCCCGGAATCGACCTGCCAGGCATTTTTACCCTTCGCACCGTTCCGGACACGTTCCGCATCGACGAATACATCACCGCGAAGCGCGCTAAAAGCGCCGTCGTGGTCGGAGCGGGCTTTATCGGCGTGGAAATGGCAGAAAACCTGAAAGAGCGCGGGCTGGACGTCACCATTGTCGAATTTCTGCCGCAGGCGGTCGCGCCGCTCGACCCGGAAATGGCGGCCATTCTGCACCGGCACCTGCGCGAAAACGGCATCAAGCTGCGCTTTCAAACCGGCGTGGAAGGCTTTGAACAAAAAGACCGGATTCAGGTCCGTCTTTCCGACAAATCCACACTTTCCGCCGACCTGGTCATTTTGAGCATCGGCGTCGCGCCGGACAGTTCCCTTGCAAAAAGCGCCGGGCTCCCGCTCGGCATAAAAGGCAGCATTAAAGTGGACGGCACCTTCCGCACCGGCGACCCGGACATCTACGCCGTGGGCGACGCAATCGGCGTCAAGCAGTCCCTCACCGGAAAAGAAACCCTGCTGGCACTTGCCGGCCCGGCCAACCGCCAGGGACGGGCGGCGGGCGAAAATGTGCTGGGCGGCCGCACCGTAACCGACGACGGTGTCATCGGCAGTTCGGTGTTAAAGGTGTTCGACCTGACGGCGGCTTCCACCGGACTGAACGAAAAACAGCTGAAGGCGGAAAAACTTCCCTATTTAAAAACTTATGTGCATCCGGGCAGCCACGCCTCCTATTACCCGAATTCGGCCCAGCTGAGCATGAAACTCCTGTTTTCGCCGGACGGCAAAATATACGGCGCACAGGCGGTCGGCGCGGCGGGTGCCGACAAGCGGATCGACGTGCTCGCAACCGCCATCCGGCTCGGCGGAACGGTTTTCGACCTGGAAAAGCTGGAGCTGTGCTATGCGCCGCCCTACTCTTCCGCAAAAGACCCGGTGAACATGCTGGGCTTTACCGCCGCCAACATTCTGCGCGGCGACGTAAAAGTATTCTACGCTGAAGACACCGACCGGCTCGACCGCGGCAAAGTCACGCTTCTGGATGTGCGCACCCCGGAGGAAACAGTCATCGGCATGATCGACGGCGCCGTCAACATTCCGGTCGATGACCTGCGCGCCCGCCTTTCCGAACTGCCGAAAGAAAAGCCGGTTTACGTCTACTGCGGGGTCGGTCTGCGCGGCTACGTGGCATCCCGCATCCTGACACAGCACGGCTTTGACGCCTATAACCTGAGCGGCGGCATAAAGACATGGCGCGATGTGCATGACAAGCCGGATGCCCCCTCGCCGACCGACTGCATCGGGATGAAAAAAAGCACACCGCCCTCAAACCCTGTCCCGCCGCATTCCGGCAACGAAACAGTGATTCAAGTGGACGCCTGCGGACTGCAGTGCCCCGGCCCCATCATGAAAACGGCACAGGCGCTTCAAAACGCGCAGGAGGGTGAAATCCTTTGCATTCGCGCGACTGACCCGGGATTTGTCCCCGACATCGGCGCCTGGTGCGGCCGGACGGGAAACCGCTTGCTTGAAACACACCGCGACGGAACCACTTACGAAGTCCGCATTCAAAAACGCGCTTCCGCTCCCGCCGCCGAAGCCCCGCAGCCCGCGGCGGCAAACGGAAAAAGCATTATTGTGTTCAGCGGCGACCTGGACCGCGCGATCGCCTCGCTGATTATCGCAAACGGCGCAGCCTCCATGGGGCGGCAGGTAACCATGTTCTTCACGTTCTGGGGGCTGAACATTCTGCGCAGGAACAACCGCGTGGGCGTTAAAAAGAATTTGATGGAAAAAATGTTTGGCGCCATGATGCCAAGGGGCACGAAAAAGCTCGGTCTGTCCCGCATGAACCTGTTCGGCATGGGGGCCAAAATGATCCGCGGGGTCATGCGGCGCAAACACGTTTCCTCGCTGGAAGAGCTTTTGCAGTCCGCCATCAGCTCCGGCGTAAGAATCGTCGCGTGCCAGATGTCCATGGATATCATGGGAATTCGCAAAGAAGAACTGATTGACGGCGTGGAAATGGCCGGCGTCGCCACTTTTCTGGGCGCCGCGGAGGAATCGGACACCAGCCTGTTTATCTGATTCCTGTGCTTTATAATCATTGAAAAATCACCAGAAATTTGCAGCCTGATTCCTTTTCGCTGCAGAATTTTTGGTGATTTCTTTTGGAGAAACAATTGTATTTTACCGTTAAGCAGGTTATACTTTTAGCGTATACATTTATAAAAATGCCGCGGTATCTTTTACGGAACCGCAGAATATCGTGAGGAGTGTTCATCATGCAAACGCTGTATCCCATTCGGCTCAGTGCGGCCTGCAAAGACTATCTTTGGGGCGGCACCCGTCTGAGGACTGAGTTCCACCAAAACAGCGATGCGCCGAAAGTCGCGGAAAGCTGGGTCCTTTCCTGTCATCCCGACGGACCCGCCGTCATTGCAAACGGTGAATTAAAAGGAATTACTCTCACAGAATATGTGAAAAAAGCAGGCCGAAAAATTCTGGGGACAAATTGCGACCCGTTCCCGGATTTTCCCGTATTGATTAAACTGATTGACGCCAAGCGCAACCTTTCCATTCAGGTTCACCCGACCAACGACTATGCGCGCGCGCACGGCGGCGAATTTGGGAAAACAGAAATGTGGTACGTCATCGACTGTGAGGACGGCGCTTTCCTCTACTATGGATTTGACCACGAAATCTCAAAAGAGGAATTTCAGGAACGAATTCAAAACAACACGCTGACCGAAGTCCTCAACAAAGTCATGGTAAAGCCGGGGGATGTTCTGTTTATTGAATCCGGCACACTGCACGCCATCGGCGCCGGAATCCTGATTGCGGAAGTTCAGCAGAACTCGAACCTGACCTACCGCATCTATGATTACGGCCGCCTTGGGGCGGACGGAAAGCCGCGGCAGCTGCACATTCCCCAGGCACTGGACGTCACCCGGCGCAGCCGCCCAAGCCACCCCGTTGGCCCGCAGGGGGCAGAAATCCGCGAATCGGGCTGCATGCGGGAACTGCTTGCCTCGTGCGATTATTTCACGACGACCCGCCTTAAGATTACAGAGCACACGTTCCTTGCAGATGAAAAGAGCTTTCAATCCCTTGTCTGCCTGAACGGCGATGCGCTGATTCTGGACCAGGGGCGCGCGCTGCTCACCTTCGGAAAAGGGGACAGCATCTTCATTCCGGCAGGATTCGGCCGTTACACCGTCAAGGGCGACTGTGAAATTCTGCTGACACAGGTTTAAATCACCATTCCGCCGCTGACCCCAAGCACCTGCCCCGTGATGAAACCGGCCTGCGGCGAAGCAAGGAACGCGGCGGCCTGTGCGATATCCGCCGGCGAACCGATGCGGCACAGCGGTGTTTCTTCCCGAAGCTGCTCCATGGTTTCTTCCGAAAACCCCGCGTTCATTTCCGTATCGATTACACCGGGCGCAATGCAGTTAACCCGAATTCCGGAAGGGCCGACTTCCTTGGCAAGTGCCTTTGTCAGCCCGATCACGGCGGCTTTCGCGGCGGAATAATGCACTTCGCAGGAAGCGCCGACCTGTCCCCACATGGAGGAAATATTGATGATACATCCGCTTTTCCGGTGAATCATGGCCGGCAGGGCGGCACGGCAGCAAAGAAACACGCCGCGCACATCCACATTGAACATCTCGTCCCAGTCACGGTCCGTCAGGTCGGTAAACAGCTTCTGCTGCGCGATGCCCGCGTTATTGACCAGCAGATCAATGTTCCCGGCACACCGAAACATTTCCGCCACCTGCGCGGAATCCGAAAGATCCGCCCGCGCCGGCAGCGCGGCCTCCGTTCCGTAAGCGCGCGTCAGCCGTTCCATCAGGCTGCGCGCGCGCTTTTCATTATGATGATAGTGCAGGAACACCTGATATCCGTCTTTTGCCAGACGCGCGGCCACCGCCTGACCGATTCCGCCGGAGGCTCCCGTAACCAGCGCTTTTTTCATGGGCCATTCTCCCCTTTTCAAACTTGTTTGATCCAGACCCGATTATATCATACCCGCCGAAAAAATCCAGCCGGGTTGCTGCATTCCGGCGTTTTTCCTGCGCAAACGCTAAAAAAGGCTCCGCTCTGAATTGAACGAAGCCTTTTTTGAATCTGCTTTAAGCTTAAATTAGAAATGAACATACTCCAGAATATAACGGACAATAAACAGCAACGCAATGATATACATAATCGGGCTGACTTCCTTGGCCTTACCGCGTACCAGCTTAATAAAGCAGTAGCTGATGCAGCCAAACGCGATTCCTTCCGAAATGCTGTAAGCAAACGGCATCATGGCAATCGTCAGGAAGCAGGGAATCGCGGTTTCCATGTCGTCCCAGTTAACATCCCTCACGCCGCCGATCATCATCACGCCGACAATCAGCAGAACCGGATAGGTCGCGGAACCCGGAATAAACCCGAGGAACGGAGCAAGGAAAATCGCCAGAATAAAGCAAATGCTGGTGGTTACGCTCGTCAGTCCCGTTTTTCCGCCTTCCGAAATACCCGCGCTGGATTCCACATAGGTCGTCACGGTGGAAGTGCCGAGGATAGACCCGATGACAGTCGCGGTGGCATCAGCCATCATTGCCCTTGTCGCGTTCGGCAGCTTGCCTTCCGGGGTAAGGTAGCCCGCCTTGCCGGCCGTGCCGTACAGCGTGCCGACCGTGTCGAACATGTCGACCATCGTCAGGGAAATCAAAACCGCAATCAGCGAAAACAGCGCCACACCGACCCCTTCGCTGGTATGCAGCAGTTCCGGAAAACCGTTCAGGAACTGCCCGAACGTCGGTGCAAGCGAGCCGCTGGTCGAAAGGCCCTTGGCAATGCCGACATTCGCACCGAAACCGAACTGCATTACCGCGCCCACAACGCTTGTGGCGATAATGCTGATAAACAGGCCGCCCTTCACCTTGTAGACAACCAGCAGAACCGTAATGAAAATTCCGATGATGGCCAGCGCCGTCGACGGAGCCGTAAAGTTCCCCAGCGTGATAATCGTTGATTCGCTCGGAGCGACAATGCCGGCCCCTTTCAGCGAAACAATCGCGATGAACAGCCCGATGCCGCCGCTGATGGCCCGCTTAATCGGAAGCGGAATAGCATCCACAATTTTTTCACGAATTCCGCCCGCCGTAATCAGGATAAAGATGACACCTGAAATAAATACGGCGGCAAGACCCGCCTGCCAGGAATAGCCGTAGGTGCCGCAAATCGTGTAGGCAAAAAACGCGTTCAGTCCCATGCCCGGGGCCTGCGCCAACGGATAATTGGAAAACAGCCCGCTGAAAAGAGTGCCGATTCCCGCAGCGATGCAGGTTGCCAGCATCACCGCGCCCTTGTCCATCTTTGCGTCGCCCAGAATCGCCGGGTTCACGAAAATGATGTAGGCCATTGTAAAGAACGTTGTAAGTCCCGCAAGAATTTCCGTGCGGACATCCGTCCCGTTCTTCTTCAGATTGAAGAAATCGCCCTTGGGATGAATCGCTGACGATGTACTGTCTGCCATGTTCGAATTCCTCCATGAAAATAAAAATTGCCCGACTCAGACGCCGGGCCACCACTTGTGCTTCTGTGTTTTAGTATAACGGATTTTGTTCTTTGAAACAATGTGGTATTTACACAAAATTTTAAAATAAGATACAATTTATTCATACTTATTGTAAAATAATGGTATTTTAAAAAGGAAAAATGCGGCATCCCGCTGGGGATACCGCACCGTTTTCTTTTAAATTATGCAAGTTTTGCCTGAAGTTTTTTCAATTCGGCTTTGATTTCAGCCGGAAGCTTGTCGCCGAATTTTTGGTAGAATTCCTCAATTCCGGCTGCTTCCTTCTTCCATTCTTCCTTGTCCACGTCCAGAATCGACCGGAGCGTGTCAACATCCAAATCCAAGCCGGAAAGATTGATATCTTCCGTCTTCGGCACATAGCCGATCGGGGTATCCTTCGCATCCGCCTTGCCTTCGCAGCGTTTCAAAATCCATTCCAGCACGCGCAGGTTATCGCCGAATCCCGGCCAGATAAAGTGGCCCTGCTCATCAACGCGGAACCAGTTCACGTTAAAGATCTTCGGGGCCTTATCCCCCAGTTTTTCGCCCATTTCAACCCAATGCTTGAAGTAGTCGCCCATATGGTAACCGCAGAACGGCAGCATTGCCATCGGGTCGCGGCGAACCACACCCACGGCACCGGTCGCCGCCGCGGTTGTTTCAGAAGCCATGATGGAACCGACAA
The DNA here is from genome assembly GCA_022650485.1 of Oscillospiraceae bacterium. Lineage (GTDB taxonomy): Bacteria > Bacillota > Clostridia > Oscillospirales > Acutalibacteraceae > Caproicibacter. The sequence goes on from JALCPP010000006.1 coordinate 126,338, forward strand.
ACACGCCGTTGTTCCAGTCCCTGGACTGATAGACCAGCGGAGTGGTGTGCGCGCGGCGGCCGCCGAAAATAATGGCGGAAATCGGAACCCCGCGTCCGCTTTCAAATTCAGGGCTGATGCACGGGCAGTTTTTCGCCGGTGCGGTAAAGCGGCTGTTGGGGTGAGCTCCCTTTTCCTTTGCGGCGGTTCCGTCCCAGGGACGGCCCTTCCAGTCCATTGCGTTTTTCGGTGGATTGTGGTCCAATCCTTCCCACCAAACGGTGTTGTCGTCCAGATTATGCGCAACGTTGGTAAAAATCGTGCCGGATTTCGTCGTAGCGAGCGCATTCGGGTTGGATTTTTGGTTTGTTCCCGGCGCCACGCCGAAAAATCCGTTTTCCGGATTGATCGCCCAAAGTCTGCCGTCCGGGCCAATCCGCATCCAGGCAATGTCGTCGCCGACCGTCCAGGTTTTGTATCCCTTTTTGCGGTAATATTCCGGCGGAATCAGCATGGCGAGGTTCGTCTTGCCGCATGCCGACGGGAACGCCGCCGCAACATATTTGATTTCCCCCATGGGATTCTGGATGCCCAGAATCAGCATATGTTCCGCCATCCAGCCTTCGTTTTTGCCCTGGAACGAGGCAATGCGCAGCGCAAAGCACTTTTTGCCGAGCAAAACGTTGCCGCCGTAACCGGAATTGACGGAAATGATGGCGTTGTCTTCCGGGAAATGACAAATATACCGTTTTGTTTCGTCAATCTGACATTTGCAGTGCAGCCCGCGCACCCAGTCGCTGCTGTTTCCGAGCGCTTTTGCAACTTCTGTGCCGGTGCGGGTCATAATGCACATGTTCAGCACAACATAAATGGAGTCTGTCAGTTCAATTCCGATCTTCGAAAACGGAGAACCGACAGGCCCCATCGAGTAGGGAATTACGTACATGGTGCGGCCCTGATAACTGTTTTTCGCAATACCGTACAGCATTTCATAAGCCTTTGACGGCTCCATCCAGTGGTTTGTCGGCCCCGCGTCCTCCTCTTTGCGGGAACAGATAAAGGTGCGGCCTTCCACGCGTGCCACATCATTAACCGCCGTGCGGTGAAGATAGCATCCGGGCAGTTTCTCCTCATTAAGCTTGATCATTTCGCCGGTTTTGCAAGCCTCGGCCCGCAATAATTCAAGCTGCTTCTGAGTGCCGTCAATCCAGAGAACCTTGTTCGGACAGACGAGTTTTTTCATTTTTTCGATCCATGCTAACACCGATTGGTTCTGAGTCATATGCTTCTCCTTTCGGCCCAATGGCCTTTGAATCTAATCCTATTATAATACAAGTTTTTTTATTAATCAATGTTTTATCTTCTTCCGAATGATAAAATATTGGCCATTTCATTGACAGCTTTCATGCAAGATGAATAAACAGTGCAATGCTCCTGCAATTTTTAGATTGGAGAAGACTCAACGGACAACTCCGCGCAGGCGTTCAGGTTCGGCCCGGCAACATGCCCCGCGACAAATTCATAGTACCCCTGCGAGCCGACCATGGCCCCGTTGTCCCCGCAAAGGGAAAGCCGGGGGCAGTAAAATGAAATTCCAAGTTCGGCGCACCGCGCCGCCAGTTCGCGGCGCAAAAGGGAATTGGCGGAAACGCCGCCCGCCGTAACCAGTTTCTTCGCGCCGGTTTTTTTTGCCGCCAGCAGCGTGTTCCGAACCAGGCAGTCGACAACGGCCCGGCGGTAAGAAGCGGCAAGGTCCACAATGTTTACAGTTTCTCCCCGCTGCTGCGCGTTATGCAGCAGATTGACCACGTTGGTTTTCAAACCGGAAAAGCTGAAATCGAACGGTGCGCCGTCCACAGAGGGCCTGGGCAGCTTGTACGCTTTTTCATTGCCGCCCTCCGCAACTTTATCCAATTCAATCCCGCCGGGGTAGGGCATCCCCATGGCGCGCGCGGCTTTATCGAACGCCTCTCCCGCGGCGTCATCCCGGGTGCATCCTAGCACATGCAGGTCGGTGTAACCCTGCACGGTAATCAGGTGCGTGTGCCCGCCGGAAACCACCAGACACAGGAACGGCGGCGTTAGCTCGGGATAAGTTAAATAATTCGTCGCAATGTGGGAACGCAGATGGTGGACCGGAACCAGCGGCTTGCCTGCGGACAGTGCCAGTCCCTTCGCAAAATTAACCCCCACCAGCAGCGCGCCGATCAGTCCCGGCGCATAAGTCACCGCAATCGCGTCGACTTCTTCCAGTTTTGTGTCCGCGTCGTCCAGCGCTTTCTGAACAATACCGGAGATTGCCTCGCAGTGCCTGCGCGACGCGATCTCCGGCACAACGCCGCCGTACAGCCGATGTTCTTCCACCTGTGACGCGACCGCGTTGGAAAGGATTTTTCTTCCATCCTCCACCACGGCGGCGGCCGTTTCGTCACAGGAGCTTTCAATTCCTAAAATCAGCATGGTTCCTCCGAATGATCTTCCCGCTTTGCGGGGTGTTTTGCCAAATTGTTTTTCTGTTCTTTTCCCTCTAACGTTGTAATGGTATTATGATTGCAGCAGCTGATACCCGCCTTGATCGGTGCCAGCAAAAAGCCGACCACGATTCCAATAAACATACAGGCAAGCGCCAGCAAACGGGCGTCCTTTTTTGTCATAACAGATCCCTCCTGTCGGTTTCCGTTCCATCTTCGCCATGTCTTCCACCCGGCAGACAAACTCTCTATGGTAAATTTACCGTACCCGCGGATGAAAAAAGAGTGTTAAAATCAATGCGTCTTCCGCCGGATTCCGGTAAAAATTTTTTCTTCTTCCCGCTTCCCGCAAACCAAGTGATTCGTAAAGAGCGACCGCCGCTGTGTTGGAGGGCCGGACTTCCAGGCTCAAAAACTCCGCGTTCCGCGCGCGGGCGCAGTCGATCAGCCCTTCCGTCAGCGCACGCCCAATGCCGCAGTGCCGGAATTTTGGAAAAACGGCGATATTGTCTACGTAACATTCCCCGCAGACGCAGTGCATTCCGGCGTATCCGGCGGTTTTTCCGCCGCGCTCCGCAACCAGGAAAACTGCGGTTTCCCCGGTCAGTTCCTCCGCAAGTCCCTGCCGGGTCCACGGTTCGGCAAAGCAGAGGCGCTCCAGTTCCGCAAGGTCATCCAGATGGCGTTCCTGCATAGGAACCAGTTTCAGCCCGTTCACCGAATCCGCTCCACCCAAAAATCAGAACCGTCCCGGATGCGGTAAATGATATGAATTGCAACCCAGATCAGATTAAAAAGCATCAGAACGGAAAACAGCTTCGGGCTGATAAAATGGAACCCGAACAGAAAGCGGCTGTAGGCATAAAGGGAAGACATCACCGTAAGGACGGGAACATAGAATTTTTCGGGAAAATAAAACGCAAACACAATGGAAAACAAGTCCGCCGGGTACCAGTACCGTTCGTGCATATACGGCAGAACAAGCGGCAGCAGCATGGTATAAAACAGCGCGAGGGAAACCATCATTTCATCCGTCATTCGGAATCGTTTTGAACACAGATAAGCAAACGTAAACAGCACCAGTGCGCCGGCTGTCAGCACCGCCGCGTTGCCAAAGGAGTCCGGCATCCGGGCGGGAACCCAGGAAAACAGATTTGGCAGATTCATGGTCAGCTGTTTATATTCCTGCGTCTGCCGGAAATAAACAGTCAGCAGTTCCATAAAATCCCGCCCGAGCAGGGCGGCGGGCAAAATTGAAATAAGATAGACCGCCGGCGGAATCAGCAGACAGCGCGCCCGAATTTTTCGTTTAAGCAGTAATATGAACAGAAACGGCGCCAGAAACACCGCCTGCAGCTTAAAGGCAAGCGCAATGGAAAATGCCGTGACGGCAGGAAAGTCGCGGTCTTCCAGCAAATAGCAGACACAGGCAAGCAGCGCGGCGGTATAAATGGAGTCACACTGAGCCCAGACCGAAGAATTCAGAATAACGGTCGGCAGAAAGAGCGTGACGGCATAAGAGATTTCCCCCCAGAATTCACCGTACTTGCGGTCGACCATGCGAAACACAAAGTATGCCGCCGCAATATCCCCCGCGCAGGACAGGGCTTTAATCAGGTGCAGGCCGGAAAACGGAAGGTAGGAAAGCAACCCGAGCAGGTAATAGTAAGCGGGCGTGTAATCGCCGAACGGAAGTCCGGCGGCCGCAAGCCCGCCGTTCTGGCGGATCAGGTCAAACCATCCGGAAAGGAACTGCCGGTAGTCGCTGGAAACATACCCGAAAAACCTTAACCGGACCGCCATGGCAAGAACCGTTACAGCGACCATGAAAAAGACGTTTTCCGCCTTGACAAAATGGACGAATGCTTTCCGCTTACTCATTTTTCTCCCACCTTACGATAGAGTAAAAAGTCAAATCCGATTTCCGTCGTCAATGACCGGGTGCGGGCAAGGCGTTCACAGCCTTCCCGCGGGGTCTTGCGGTAATAAGGAGTCATGGCAAACAGATCTTGCACTGCCTGCGCGGTGTCAAGGGTAATCTTTCCCCTGACCGGCACACGTTTCAGAAAAGCAAAGCCCGGATATTCCGTGTCCCGGGATTCATTTTCATACGGTTGATCGTACAAAATCTCCTTCAGGCCGTAAAGGTGGCGTTCCGACGGCACGGCAAGAAGCAGCAGTCCGCCCGGGCGCAGAACCCGAAGCAGCTCTTCCGGCACAATCGGCGCGAACACATCCGTCACGGCGTCCGCGCAGCCGGAAACCGCGGGAACTGCGAACAAACTGCCCACAGCAAAGGAAATTCCCCGGTATTTCTTTGCAGCGGCCCGCACGGCGGACTTTGAGATATCGACACCGAACTGTTCCGGTTTTCGTCCGTTTTCCAGAAGAAAAGCCCGCAGCCGCCCGGTGTAATATCCTTCCCCGCACCCTGCGTCAAACAGAACGGGGTGGTCTTTTTTCACATAATCGCGCACCAGCTCGTTCAGCCGGTCGCTGAACACCCGGTAGTACCCGGCCTCCAGAAAGCGGCGGCGGGCGGCAATCATTTCCTTATGATCGCCCGGGTCGGCGGAATGTTTTTTGTTTGGAGGAAGTAAATAGACATATCCCTCTTTGGCAATATCATAACTGTGTCCGTTCCGGCAGCGGCAGGCCGCCCCTTCCCGCCGGAGCGGCTCCCCGCAGACGGGGCAGGTAAAAAGTCCCATATTACGCCTTCGCCTCGAACCAAGTATTTCCGGTCTTTGCCTCGGCGATCATCGGGACGGACAGAGAGACCGCGTTCTGCATTTCCTCCGTCAAAATCGCGGCGGCGCGTTCTTCTTCCTCCCGCGGTGCTTCGACAATCAGTTCATCGTGCACCTGCAAAATCAGCCTGGTCTTCATCTTTTCGCGCTGCAGCCGGTTCCATACCCGAATCATCGCGATTTTGATAATGTCGGCGGCTGTGCCCTGAATCGGCATGTTCCGCGCCACGCGCTCGCCGAACGCGCGCAGATTGTGGTTGGAAGATTTCAGCTCCGGCAGATACCGGCGGCGGCCGAACAGAGTCTGAACATAGCCGTTCTCCTTTGCTTCCTCAACCACGCGCTTCATGTAGGAATCCACGCCGGAAAAGTTCGCGAGGTAATCTTCAATATATTGTTTTGCTTCCTTTACGGAAACATGTATATTCTTGGAAAGTGAAAACGCACCAATGCCGTACACAATGCCGAAATTAACGGCCTTGGCCCGGCTTCGCATCAGCGGCGTGACCATCTCTTCCGGCATGTGGAACACATGGGCCGCCGTACTGCGGTGAATGTCGCTGTTTTCCCGGAATGCCCGAATCATATTTTCATCGTTTGCAACGTGAGCCAGCACCCGCAGTTCAATCTGCGAATAGTCCGCATCCACCAGAGCCCACCCGGGGCGCGCGACAAAAAAGCGGCGCATCTCCCGCCCAAGTTCGGTGCGCACGGGAATGTTCTGCAGGTTCGGCTCTGTGGAGCTGATGCGCCCGGTGCGCGTTTCCGTCTGGTTAAAGCTGGAATGAATCCGCCCGTCCGGCGCGACTACTTTCAAAAGCCCGTCGCAGTAAGTGGACTTCAGCTTTGCAAGCGTGCGGTAATCCAGCACCATCTCGACCACAGGGTGGTCGTAGCGCAGTTTTTCCAGCGTCTGCGCCCCTGTGGACCAGCCGGTTTTTGTCTTTTTGCCGTGGGGAAGCCCCAGTTTTTCAAACAGTGCCTCCCCGAGCTGTTTCGGGGAATTGACGTTAAATTCGTACCCGACGGATTCGTAAACCTGCCGCTGAAGCTCCTCAATCCGCGCCTGCAGCGTTTCACCGAAGCGGCGGATGCCGTCCGCGTCCACCGCAAAACCGGTGTTCTCCATATCCGCCAGCACGTTTGCCAGCGGAATTTCAATGGTTTCAAGCAACTCGGTCTGGGAATATTCCGCAATCTTTTCCGCCAGCCGGTCGGCAAGGCCGGGCAGAACAGCGGCGCAGACCTGTCCCTCGCTCAGTTCTCCCTCCGGCTGCGGCACACCGTATTCCTGCGCCAAACGCGCCGGCTCATAGCCGGAAGCGGACGGGTTCAGCAGATAAGCCGCCAGAAGCGTGTCGAACACCGGCCCCGCAAGCGAAATTCCGTCTTTCAGCAGCGCAGCCGACAGGGGTTTGACGTTATGGGTGTTTTTGCAGATAGACGTATCTTCAAACAGCGCACGCAGAGTCTTTGGGTCCTCCACCGTGTGAAGAGCCCCTCCTTCGTTCCAGAACACGCGCAGACCGCCCTGCGAAACCTCCGCATAAAAATCCGCACGTCCGGATTTTTTCGCCGCGGCAAGCAGCTGTTCCGGGTCCGTCTGCTCCGCGACGGTGACGGAAGACTTTACCTCCTCGTGGGATGGAGCCGAAGCCGTGACGTCCAGCCCCCATTTTTCAATCAGCTTGAAAAATTCCAGCTTTGCCATCAACGCCGCGGTTTTCGCGCCGTCGCACGGGGCGGGGATATAATCGTCCAGATTGACGTCAATCGGCGCGTCGGTGCGGATGGTGCCGAGATGCCTGCTTAAAAAGGCGCTGTCTTTGCCCGCCGCCAGCTTTTTGCGCATGCCGTCCTTGATTTCCAGCTCATCGAGATGGTCATAAATATAATCGATACTGTGATACGCCTGAATCAGCTTGCCCGCACCCTTCGGCCCAATGCCCGCAACGCCGGGGATGCAGTCGGAAGAATCCCCCTGCAGTGCTTTAATCTCAATCATTTCCTTCGGGGTGACCCCGTAATCCTCTTTGATTTTCGCTTCGTCGTAAAGCGTGACCTGTGCCTGCCCCATCTTCGTAAACGCAAGGCGCACCGAAACATGCGGCGCAACCAGCTGCAGGCTGTCACGGTCCCCGGTCGCCAGAACACATTCGTTCCCGGTTTCTTCGCACCGGTGCGCCAGCGTGCCGAGGATATCGTCCGCTTCGAACCCCTCGCACTCCACCAGACGGTAGCCGAACAGGCGCAGCAGCTCTTTGAGCGTCGGCATCTGCTGGGCCAGCTCCTCCGGCATCCCTTTGCGGTTGGCCTTGTAGCCCGCGTATTCTTTATGTCGGAACGTCGGCGCGCGCAGGTCAAACGCAACCGCCACCGCATCGGGGGAAAGTTCTGTTTTCAGCTTGTGCAGAATAGTCAGAAAGCCGTAGATTCCATTGGTGTAAAGCCCGTCTTTCGTTGTGAGAAGCCGCACGCCGTAGAACGCCCGGTTGACGATGCTGTTGCCGTCCAGTACCAGTAATTTCATTGTGTTTCCCCCGGTTTACAAGTTATGGGAGTATTATATCACGTTCGCAGGGAAAAATTAAGAGCTATCCACGGGAATGCAAAGAAAAAAGAAATAACGCGCGAAAGGATGTTTTTCTCTTGCGGAAATTATAACTATGATATATTCTTATTTTGTAAATAGCGCTCAGCGGGGAGGATTTTTATGAGGAAATTCGTTTTTTTGCCGTTAATCTTTTTATTGTGCACCGTCTTGGCTGCCGGATGCGGCAGCCGGAACACCGACAAAGAAAGTCTGCCTGCCGGAACCTATCTGGCGCAGGATGGGGCAAACGAAATGGTGGACCGCGCCTGTCTCGAATTAAGCGGTGACGGAACGTTTACGTTTACCCGGCACCTCTATGACGACACCATCCGCTACGGGTCTTATCAAGTGCAAAACGGCGCCCTGATCCTTCATGACGACGGGGGAAAGAAATATGTTTTTCAGGTTGCCGACCAAAGTTTGACTTTTCAAAAAGACGCTTCGTCCGATTTGCAGCTGGATGACCTGACGGAATTTCGTTTTCAGCCGGACGATGCCCCCGAAAAGGATGCTTCTTCCCTTTCGCACGTCCCCTTTCCCGCTGTACAAAGTTTAAAACAAGCAGTATAATAGACCGGCTGCGGCTTTTTGCGTAAAAGCCATATTCGCGGATATGCAATGGGCAGATTCCGCTTTTTTATAGATAAAGGATGTTATGCTTCATGAAGATTGGAACGATGGAACTTTCCGGTCGTGCAGTGCTGGCCCCGATGGCGGGCGCGGGAGACCGGGCGTTCCGCGAAATCTGCGCTTCCTTCGGCGCGGCAATGACAACCAGCGAAATGGTCAGCGCCAAAGCGCTTGAGTTTCACGATAAAAAGACACGGGCTTTAATGGAACTGGGACGCGATGCGCGCCCCGGCGCGATTCAACTGTTCGGTTCCGAACCGGACGTGATGGCGGAAGGCGCAAAGCGCGCCATGGAATGTTTGCCCGATGTCATCGACCTTAACATGGGTTGCCCCGCGCCGAAAATCACCGGCTCCGGCGCGGGCAGCGCGCTGATGAAAACCCCGGCGCTGTGCGGCGAAATTGTCGCGGCGGTCCGCGATGCCGTCCCCGTGCCGGTCACGGTAAAAATCCGCGCGGGCTGGGACGAAAAAAATAAAAATGCCATTGGGGTCGCGAAAATCTGCGAAGAAGCCGGGGCCGCCGCCGTGGCGGTGCACGCGCGCACCCGCAGCCAGATGTACGCCCCGGGCGCGGACTGGGGAATCATCAAAGCGGTCAAAGAAGCCGTAAACATCCCGGTGCTGGGCAACGGCGACGTGGTGGACGCGCAGTCCGCCGCTCTGATGCTGGAACAGACCGGCTGCGACGCGGTGATGGTCGGGCGCGGTGCGCTCGGCAATCCATGGGTCTTCCGCGAAATCAACGCGTATTTAACCGAATCCTGCCGGATTCTTCCCCCGCCCGGCGTGCATGAAAAAATGCTCGTTCTGCTGCGGCAGGTAGGACTGATGTGCCGCTACAAAGACGAGCATCGGGCGATGAACGAAGCAAGAAAACATGTCGGGTGGTATTTAAAAGGGCTGCGCGGCGCCGCCGCATTCCGGCGCAGGGCATCGCTTCTCTCCTCTATGGCAGAGCTGGAAGCGCTGACAAAAGACGTGATTGCGGAAAACAGCACCCAGGAGGATTAGAACTCGTCCCCTCCGCTGAATTTCATACGAATGATATCCCCCGGGCCGAGCGGCGTATTTTTCTCATAGCGGACGGTTTCTTCAAACCCGGCGCTCCAGTAGCAGGCAAGCGCCCGGTGATTGAAAGAGCGCACCTCCAGCTCCAAATCCTGACCGGGGTAACAAAAGAAAAATTCGCGCAGAACAAGGCTGATAATCCGCCTGCCGAAGCCAAGCCCGCACAGGTCCGGCCGAATCCCGAGCCCCAGCGTCAAGATGCCGCCCTGAAAGAAAAAGCGGAAAAAGCCGCACAGAGTTCCGTTTTCATCCAGAATGGCATGAAATTCAGTTTTTCTTTTTTCCGCGCTCGCCATGGCCCACCCGCGCGCGCAGAGTTCTTCCCACGCGGGAAAATTGTATGCCGCATAGCGGCCGCTGTACCGCCAGCCGCAGATTTTCTTTGCCTGTTCCAGCGTCAGCCGCGCCGCACAAAAGCGCTTTTGCTCCAGGCTTTCATACTCTTCCCGCGTCAGGCAGTAGCAGACTTCATCCATCTTGACTCCGCGGTAATCCGTATAAGAACCTTTCAGCATCTTTTCATATCGAAATCCGCACTTTTCAATCACGCGGCGGGACCGCGCGTTAAACGTAAAGTGGCCGACCGTAAGGATGTTCAGCTTCAATTCCTCAAACGCATATTTCTGCACGCACCGAACCGCTTCCGTCATCATGCCGTGCCCCCAGCAGGAACGTGCCAGAACATATCCAAGTTCCCGGCAGGGGCCCTCGCCAGTATGCGCCAGCCGGTTTTCGCTCAGGCCGACGGAGCCGACTACTTTTCCCGTTTCCTTCAGAACAATTGCCGACACGTTGCCGTTCCCCACAAAGTTTTTAAGGATTTCGCGGCTCTCTTTTTTAGAGGCGTGCGGTTTCCACCCGGCGTTCGGCCCAACATCCGGATCTTTCGCATACGCATAAAAATCTTCCAGGTCTTCCATGCACCAGGGACGCAGCAGCAGTCTGCGGGTTTGCATCACTTTCATGCGGATCCTCTCTTTCCAGCACGAGCCTATTTTTCCATATAAAAAATAACCAGCGTATTCGGCCCGGTGTGGGTCGTCATCGCGCAGCCCGCGCGGGAATTCAAGACTTCGCGGAATTTTCCGCTGTCGCGCACCAGCGCCGTAATATCGTCAAACAGTCCCCGGTCCATCCCCGTGGTGGTGACAAAGACACGCTCGCTGTCCGGGTTCGGCTGTGACAAAACAAAACGGGCATATTCCTTGCAGACCTGCCTGAAATTTCCGCGGAATTTTTTGCAAACCGACAAATCCCCCTGATTATTTAAAAACAGGCAGGGGCGCAGCTTTAAAAGATTTGCCCCGAACATCTGCAGCATGGTGGCCCTTCCGCCCCGATAGGCAAACTCCAGCGTATCCAAAAGGACATACGCGCGGATTTTCTTTTTATCCCGCTCAATCCGCTCGTAAATTTCATCGGCAGACAGACCTGCGTCGCGCATATCCGCGGCACGAAGAGCCAATAATCCCTGTGCGGAGCTTAACGTGTACGTGTTAATCACACGGACATTGTCAAATTCCTGCGCGGCAATACAAGCGTTTTGATACGAAGAAGAAAACTTGGCATTCATGGCAAGATGCACCACGCTGTCTCCGTTTTCCGCGGCTTTCCGGAAAACCTCGAAAAAATCGACCGGAGGGGGCGCGGCGGTTTTCGGCAGTTTTTTAGTGCGCTTATAGTCTTGAAACAGCTCATCCGGCCCGATTTCAAACACATCTTTATAGGATTTTTCGCCGATGTTGATCGATAAAGGAACAATGGCGATCCCCCTCTGTTTGTACAGGTCAGGAAATAAATCGCAGGCGCTGTCGGCACTGATCAAAACGGCCATGAAAACTCCCCCATTTGTATAATCGAAAGTCATTATAACACCGCGGTACCTAATTTTCAAACTCCGCATGCTAAAATGTCCATATATTCCTTATAGTTTTAGTTGTATTATGAGTATAAAATATGATAATATGAAGAAAGTTTAATATGGGAGAGGATATACCGATCATGAAAAAAACTGCTGAAAAATACATAATCGTTCTGCTTACAATAACCCTCAGTGCCGCTCTGCTCTTTACAACGGCATTTGCCCAGGCAGAGACCACTTCAAAATCCGCAACCAGTTCCAACTCTGGTTCCTCTGCCGTGCAGGAGCCGGACCCAGGCGCCGATATCACACCGGAAGACGACACCAAGTCAAGCCCGACTATTCCCTCTTCCCAAGTAAATACAAGCTCGGCCGCCCCGCTGAACCCGGAGGAAGACGGCACAGAAAACGTGGACATTCCGGCACAGACGGAAACCATTCCCGTCAAGCTGAATTATAACGACGGCAGTGACATTAAAATCGTCAACGTAAAGCCGGGAACATCGATTCAGTCCCTGGCCGCGCCCTCCCGCAGGGGATTCGTCTTTCAATATTGGACGATGAACGGGACAAGGGTCTCCTCCACATTCCAAATTCAATCCGAAATTTCCCTGACCGCCCAATGGAAAACAGCCGCCGTATCCAGCAAAGCACCTTCCAGCTACGCCAGCGTCGACACCCATCAAAAAGAAGTGGAGCAGGCGGCGTCCCAGGCAGCAGCCGCTGTCAGCGACCCGGATGTTCTTTCCTCTGAAGACTGGAACTCGCTTCTCTCCACCGGCGAAAGTTCCTCCGGCAGCACGGCTTCCGCTTCTTCTGCCGCCGAACAGAACAATGGAGGAGGCTCCTGGCTGTTCCCGGCCGGAATTGTTCTAATCGCCCTCGCGGCCTGCGGCATCGGGGCATTTGTCTACCTGCAGTTCTTCAGCGGCCCCGGTCCGCGAGGCCCGCACGGCCCGGGTTCCGGTCCCCTCGATTTGAACGGCGGAACGACGGACACGGAATTCACAGATATCAGTTCCAACAGCAGCGGCCCCCATCCGGCGCCGAACCCCGCCCCGGCGCCGCGAAAAACGCCCGGCAGCGACAGCGACACCAAACCCATTCCCAGGCAGCCCCGCATACACCACGATATGTCGCAGTCACAGGCCAAACCCGTTGCCAGCCCCAAAAAGGATTTCGATTGGGAAAAGTTTTTCAACGACGATATTTAACTCTATTTTAGGCACGAAAATGGCCGGAGCATCAGGAAGCTCCGGCCGTTTTCGTTTCATTGCTTTTTATTTTTTATGTTTCGTTTTTTGTATCACCGAACAGATTGAAACGGAACAGTGTGGATTCGTCGTCCGGGTCCTCACACATCACAAACGCTTCCGCAATTTTGCCCCCCTCAATCAATCGGGTCAGCCCAACCAGCTGACTGAGCTTGCTCTTCAGGTTCAGACGATCTCCCTCATCGGTGACCAAAAAAACTTTTCCCTTGCACTCGTCAAGAACCTTTAGGAACGCATTGATATCGACATCGTGCAGTTGAATGGAAGAAGTCATAAACAAGCATCCTTTCTTTATCTTGCCGACAGCGGCGTATTGATTGTATTTTCATATTATACCATGATTTCCCATTTGTCAATTTGTCTTTTCCGCACCCGCAATTTTTCCATCCTGAATCCGCACCACACGGTCCGCCGTGTCTGCAATCCGTTCGTCATGCGTAATCAGAACAACCGTGCGCCCGGCGCGATGCAGGGAATGAAGGATTTCCATCACTTCGCCGCCCGAGCCGGAATCCAGATTGCCGGTCGGCTCATCCGCAAGGATAATCGGCGGGCGGGCGGCAATGGCGCGGGCAATGGCAACCCTCTGCTGCTGTCCGCCGCTCATCTGGGCCGGGCGGTGGTGAGCCCGTTCGCCCAGCCCGACCTGCTCCAGCGCCTTCTTTGCAAGAGACCGGCGCTCTGATTTTGCAATTCCGCGGTAAATCAGCGGCAGCTCTACATTTTCCAGCGCGTCCTGCCCGTTAATCAGGTTAAAGCTCTGAAAAATAAAGCCGATTTCCCTGTTTCGAATCTGTGTCAGCTGTTTTTCGCTGAGCCCCGCAACATTCTCCCCTTCCAGAAAATACTGGCCGGAGGAAGGCATATCCAAACACCCCATGATATTCATCAGGGTGGATTTTCCGCTTCCGGAACGGCCCACAATAGCAAGAAATTCGCCGCGGTTGACATGAAGCGTCACCCCGGCGAGGGCATGAATCTCACATTCCCCCATGTGGTAAATTTTTGTAAGGTTGGTCACCGCAATCATATGTTCCATTCTTTCTCCCCGTTTACAAATGCCCACACCGGCTTTATAATGAAAACGAATCAACGATGAAAGGGGTCAAAATCTTGTTAAACTCCAATTGGAAGCAGCTGAAAAGCGGAACGGATATCCGCGGTGTCGCGAGCGAGGGCGTCGCCGGCGAATCCGTAAACTTAACCGATACAACCATCGCCAAAGTGTCGCAGGGCTTTGCTCTGTGGCTGTCGGACCGCACCGACACACCGGTTTCTCATCTGACCGTCGCCGTCGGCCATGACAGCCGCATTTCGGCAGACCGCATCTTTGCCGCCGTTTCCGGCGCTTTGACCGCCGCGGGTATCCGCGTACTCGACTGCGGGCTCGCCTCCACACCATCCATGTTTCATGTCACACGCGACCTTTCGTTAAGCGGCTCCGTGCAGATTACCGCCAGCCACCACCCGTGGAACCGCAATGGGCTGAAGTTTTTCACCAAAGAAGGCGGACTGGACGGCCCGGACATTGAACAAATTCTGCTCCATGCACAAAACGGGGACAAGCTCGCCCCCGGAAAAGGCTCTGTGAAAAAAATTGACTATATGAGCGCGTATTGCTTCAGCCTGCGCGACGCCATCCGCAAAGGCGTCAATGCCGCCGATTACGACAGGCCCCTTTCCGGATTTCACATCGTTGTCGACGCCGGAAACGGCGCGGGCGGTTTTTACGCGCGCGACGTTCTGGCCCCTTTGGGTGCCGACGTATCCGGAAGCCAGTTTCTGGAACCGGACGGGATGTTCCCGAATCATATTCCAAACCCGGAAAATGAAACGGCAATGCGCTCCGTCTGCTCCGCCGTACTGCGCGCAAAGGCCGACCTCGGCGTTATTTTCGACACGGACGTAGACCGCGGCGGCGCCGTTGACGCGACCGGGGATGAAATCAACCGCAACCGTCTGGTTGCCATTGCCTCCCACATCGCGCTGGAGCACTGCCCCGGCGGCACGGTCGTGACCGACTCCGTCACCTCCAGCGGCCTGACGGAGTACATTGAAAAAACGCTGGGCGGCATTCATCACCGCTTTAAGCGCGGCTACCGCAACGTCATCAACGAAGCGGTCCGCCTGAATAAAGAGGGAACAGACTGCCCGCTCGCCATTGAAACCTCCGGTCACGCCGCAATGCGTGAAAATTATTTTCTGGACGACGGCGCGTACCTGGTGACGAAAATCATCATTCTCTCTGCCCGTCTTCGCGCACAGGGAAAGACCATCGGCGACCTTCTCGCACCGCTGCGCGAACCGGCCGAAGCAGTAGAACTGCGCTTCCCGATTTCAGAGCAGGACTTCCGCAAATGCGGTGAATCCGTTATTGCCGGGCTGGAAGCGTATGCCCGCCGTCAGACCGGCTGGACCGTGGCGCCGAACAATTTTGAAGGCGTTCGCGTTTCGCTCGACGACAGCCACGGCAGCGGCTGGTTCCTTCTCCGCCTCAGCGTACATGACCCCATTATGCCGCTGAATGTCGAAAGTGACCGGGAAGGCGGCGCCAAACAGATTTTGGAACAGCTTTCGGTCTATTTGAACAGCTGTGCCGGGCTGGACCTTTCCCCGCTGAAACAAAGCTTTTAACCCCTGACTTTGGGACCGCCCCGCCTGAAAACAGGCCGGGCGGTCTTTTGTTCTCCTTTAAAAGAATCCTTTCCTATGCGGTCAGAACAATTAAATGCGCGACACTGGGAATACTTTCCCCCTGCTGGGAAGAAGTCGGGGACATCAGTGCACCGGTACCGATGAACAGAACCCGGTGCAGCTGCCCCTGCTCCATCTGCTGCAAAATAGCGGAACATAAAATTGCCGCACTGCACCCGCACCCAGACCCGCCGGCATGAACATCCTGTTTTTTCCGGTCAAAAATCATGATGCCACAGTCATTGTGGACCGGCTTAATGTCGATATTCTCTTTTTGCAGCAGCTCCTCCAAAAGCTCACTGCCCACAAAGCCGAGATCCCCGGTCAGGATCAGGTCAAAGTCCTGCGGGGACGACTCGGTGTCGCTGAAAAAGTCCATCAAGGTCCTCGCGGCGGCGGGCGCCATGGCCGCGCCCATATTGCTCGCATCTTTAATCCCCAAATCGGTAATTTTTCCAAACGTGACCGCGTTCAAGCTGATTTTCGCATCCGGATAATCCTGCCTTTTCCCCAGCAGAACCGCTCCGGACGCCGTGGCGGTCCACTGCGCGGTCGGCGTGCGCTGACCCCCGTATTCCAGTGGAAACCGGTACTGCCGCTCCGCCGAGCAAAAGTGGGAAGAAGTGACCGCCGCGGCGCGGCACGCCGCTCCTGATTCAACAAACAGCGATGCCATGCCAAGCGTCTGTGCCATGGTCGAACAGGCGCCGAACTGCCCCAGAAACGGAATATCCAGACTTTTCAGCCCAAAGGTGGAGGAAATGCACTGGTTGAGCAGATCCCCCGCAAAAATGCAGTCGATATCTGTATTTTTCAGATTTGCCTTGCGAAGGGCGATGTTCACCGCCTCGTTCTGCATGCGGCTTTCCGCCTTTTCCCAGCTGGATTCCCCCAGTGTGGTGTCGTTGTGGCACTGGTCGTAATACTGCCCGTACGGGCCTTCTCCCTCTTTTTTCCCCACAACCGCCGCGTACCCTAAAACAGCCGGGTGCGTCGTCAGTTCAAACGTGTATTTTCCCCTTTTCTGCGGCATGCGCTCAACTCCCCGTCAATATAAATGAAAAAACCACACGATCAACCCGTACAGGATGGACGCCGCCGTTCCATAAACCAGCACAGGGCCGGCAATCACAAACATCTTCCCTCCGATGCCAAGAATATATCCCTCATTTTTAAACTCCATGGCCGGTGAGACAATGGAATTTGCAAACCCCGTGATCGGTACCAGAGTACCCGCGCCGGCGTGCTTTGCCAAGTCGTCGTAAACACGCAGTGCCGTCAGCAGTGCGCTGAGGAAAATCAGGGTAATGGAAACGAAGGTGCCCGCCTCCTTCTGGCTCATTCCAATCAACATGAAAAGATGGAGGATTGCCTGCCCAAGCGTGCAGATTCCCCCGCCAATCAGGAATGCCATAACCATGTTTTTTCCCCATTTGGTCGGCGGCGAGGCTTGGTCCGCCATCTGTTTATAATCCTTTTTTGATACCGTCAATATTTTCTGCCCCTTTCGTTTCAATTACCTTTATTTTACCGGAAACGCATGTGAATATTCGGTGTTTTCCAAGCTTTCGCGCATCACTTTTTTTATTTTGTTTTGAAAACATTTTAAAAACAGAAAGGGCAAAAAGCAGCCCAAAAAAACGGACCCTTCGAAAAACCGAAGAGTCCGTTTTTTTCTATGTATCCAGGAAAGGCTTGTCACCCAACCACGATTTTGCCTTCCGGCAGAATGGTGCCGGAAGAGTGGCGCCCCCTGCGCATGGTAAATGCCAGCCCGAGCGACACGGGGCCGACGCGGCCGATATACATGGCACAGATAACCGCCAATTTGGCGATGACAGTCAGATGCGGCGTAACGTTTGCCGTCAGCCCGACCGTACCGAACGCGCTGGTTGCCTCAAACAGGGCATCCACGCCGCTCGTCGCCGAATTCGTGGTCATGATAATTCCCGCTGTGACAATGACCACCAGCACCCCGATAGTCAGAATCGTCATAGCGCGGTACACCGTAAATTTGTCCAGCCTGCGTTTCAAAACCACCGCGTCGTCACTGCCGCGCATCACACTCATCACCGCCGTGACCAGCACAACAAAAGTTGTTGTCTTAATCCCGCCGCCGGTAGAAGCCGGCGAAGCGCCGATAAACATGAACAGCGTCATCATCGTTTTGGTCAGATCGCGTTCGGCGGCTGTGTCAACCACATTAAAGCCCGCTGTGCGCGTCGTGATAGACTGAAAAAACGATGCGTTCAGCTTTTCCCAAAAATTCATGTTTTTCAGTGTATTGCCGTTTTCACAGATAAAGAACAGCAGTGTTCCGGCAATAATCAGCAGCAGCGTCATGCGCAGAACAATCTGTGAATGAAACTGGAGAATATGCGGGCGCTGTTTTTGTATTCTGGAAAGAATTTTTGCGTAAAAAATATCGTTGATTACCACAAACCCAAGGCCGCCGGTCACAATCAGCGCCGCAACCGTCAGAGTGACAAGCGGGTCGTTGAAATACCCCGTCAGGCTGCTGCCCGGCGCAGTAAACCCCAGAATGTCAAATCCGGCGTTGCAGTATGCGGAAATCGCCGTAAAAAAAGAAACCCAGATTCCGTGCGAACCATACTGCGGAACAAAACGCAACATCAAAAGCAGCGCGCCGATGGATTCGCAGGAAAAGGTAAAGAACAGAATGATTTTAATCAAACGCTTGACATGGATGACACTTCCGGCCGTATTTTCAACCGCAAGCTGCATATCGCGAAAGCCCAGCTTTCGCCTGAGCAGCATGGAAAACCCCGTGGTAAACGTCACCAGGCCAAGGCCCCCGATTTGAATCAGAAGCAGGATGACGGCCTGGCCGAACAAATTCCAGTGGCTCCAGGTATCAAACAGCACCAGCCCCGTAACACACACCGCAGAAGTCGAAGTGAACAGTGCATCCAGCGGCGCTGTGGGCATTCCGTTCCTCGCCGAAACCGGCAGTGCCAGTAAAACGGCCCCCACCAGAATAATTACCAGAAAGCTGCCCACAATCAGTCGAACGGGCGGGATGGCTTTCAGCCTTTTTTTCAGTGCGGGAATCTCCTCTCCCATTTCATCCACCTCATCGCTATGAAATCATTAATAAAAGAGTTTTTTCATCACTTTTGTTGAACGGATCCAAGCTGCAAGCGGCAGCCCCAAGCCATAACAGACCACCAGCTGGCCCAGACCAACGGATATCGCCTGTGTTAAAAATTCAGCCCAGGCAAACCCGCCCGGCGAAAGCACGACGATTTCGGCCCCAATAAACACCGCATTGACCAAAACCGGGGGCAGGGGCGCCAAAACAGGAATCCCGCGCCACCGGATATTCCTCAGGGCATACGTCCCCAGCGCGGCAATCAGCGACGCGGCAGTCCCGACCACCATGTCGGTACTGTATCCGCTGAAAAGGTTTGACAAAAAGCAGCCGACCGTCAGCCCCGGAACGGCGGCAAACGTGAAAGCCGGCAGAATGGTCAGCGCCTCTGAAAACCGGAACTGCACCGGGCCGTAGGCAAGTCCCCACAGTGCCGCAAGCAGCGTCAGCACCGTGTAGAGCGCGGCAATCATTGCCGAAAGCGCCAAAAAGCGCGCTCGATTTGTTTGTTTCTGCATGATAAATTCCCCCGTAGTTTTATTTTAGGTCAGGATGTTGCGACTGACCCCGCTGTTTCCAGCAGTTCTAATACGATACATCAAAATGCGCCAAATTGCAAACCTCAGCTCTTTTCCTTGTTCCGCCTTGTCTGCATTTCAGGAACCGGCGCATCCTTTTCAATGACGATTCTGGCAATCCTGCGCTCCTCCATCCCGGCAACGGTCAGCGTTAAGCCGCCCAGTCTGACCTGCGGATGTTCGTTTGCGCGCGGCAGGCGGCCCAGGTGTTCCATCATCAGGCCCGCGACGGTGTCGTAATCCCCTTCCGGCAGATCGACCCCCAGCATCTCTGAAACCTCGTCCACCGGCGCGGTGCCCTCCACATCGAACCGGTTCTCTCCGTCCCGGTGAATTTCCTCCTCCTCGTTATCATATTCATCCTGAATATTTCCGACAATGGCTTCCAGCAAATCCTCCATGGTAATAATTCCTTCCGTGCCGCCGTATTCGTCGACAACCACGGCAATCTGAATTCTGCGCAGACGCATTTCACCAAACAATTCACCGCACGGCTTGCTTTTCGGAACAAAATATGCCGGACGCATCAGCTGTTCCAGCCGAAGATTTGCCGGAACCGGACTGCCCACATAAGGCAGCAGGTCTTTTACATATATAATACCGGTCACATGGTCCAGGTTTTCGTGATAAACAGGAATGCGCGAACACCCGTTTTCCATCGACGCCGCAACCACCGTTTCCACAGACTCCGTATCCTGCGCGGCGACCACGTCGGTCCGGTGCGTCATTGCCTCACCGGCGGAGGTTTCGTCAAATTCGAATATGTTGGATATCATTTCTTTTTCATCTTTATTCAGCATTCCGCTTCGGCGACCGGCCTCCAGCATCAGCAGAATTTCTTCCTCCGCGGCATTTTCTCCCCCGGCTGGCTGCCCTGCACCCAGCACGCGGGACACCGCGCGGGAAATACAGGACAAAAGCGAAGCCATCGGTTTAAAAATATGGGTCAGGCCCAAAAAGAACCCGGCCGTGCGAAGCGGCGTACCGTCGGGGCGGCAAAGTGCCATCCGTTTGGGGACCATCTCCCCAAATATCATCCAAATGCAGGAAAGCAGCAATGCGATCAGAATGGAAGAAATCCCGCGGAGCACCGCCGCAGAGAACGGCAGAAACCAGAAAATTTTTGATGCAGGCCCCGCAAAAGCCGAAACGGCAGCCGACGCCGCCAGCATTCCCGCGGCCACCGTGCCGGTCCGTGCGGCTGACAGCAGCCGCACAGTATCCGCCGCCAGATTCAGCAGTTTTTTCGCTTTGTCGTCTCCGTCTTCCGCAAGTTTTTCCATTCGGGTTTTATTCAGAAACAGCACGGCAATCCGTGAAACCGTGAAGAACGCACCCGCTAAAATCAGTAAAATCAGCACGGCAGCCGCAGGTGCCGGGTTCGGTGCGGCCGTGCCGGGACCAAAAATTCGTATTGGAATCGTAGTATCACCAGGGTCGGGTGACATGAGTGTACCCCTTTCAAAATTTTATGGTGTAATCGTTTTCATTTTATCGTTTCCTGGGTAAGCTGTCAATGTAAAGGAAAAAATATGGATTCACCGCAAAAATTCAGGCTGGTTTTCCCTTTGATTTTCAGTCGCGACACTGCAACGATTTTTTTAATGATGAAAATTTTTTGTTCAATATGCCATTTTTGCTAATTTCTTTCGAGAATTTTTCATGCTTTTTTCAGTAATTTTCCTTTACATGGCATCAAAAAGATGTTAAACTTTAGTCAAGTACAGATTCAAGTTGCTGTACCCAACGGAATCAATTATCCGTAAGGAGGAAAATAAGGACTATGGATTCAAGAAAAATGAAAACCATGGATGGCAATAACGCCGCCGCATATGTATCGTATGCGTTCACCGACGTTGCCGCTATCTACCCGATCACGCCTTCTTCCGTAATGGCGGATGAGACGGACAAGTATGCCGCAGCAGGCAAGAAAAATCTGTTTGGCAGGCAAGTTCAGATCACAGAGATGCAGTCCGAAGCCGGTGCTTCCGGTGCTGTGCACGGGTCCTTGGCGGCCGGTGCTCTTACCACCACTTACACCGCTTCCCAGGGTCTTCTTCTGATGATCCCGAACATGTACAAGATTGCCGGCGAATTCCTTCCGGCCGTCATGCATGTTTCCGCCCGCTCCCTTTCCACGCAGGCCCTGTGCATCTTCGGCGACCATTCCGACATCTATGCATGCCGCCAGACCGGATTTGCAATGCTCTGCTCCAACAGCCCTCAAGAATGCATGGACCTTGGCGCCGTTGCGCATCTTGCCTCCATTAAGGGCAGCATGCCGGTCATGCACTTCTTCGATGGTTTCCGCACCTCCCACGAAATCCAGAAGATTCACATCTGGGACGACAAGGATCTTGCCGAAATGCTCGATTGGGACTCTGTGGAAAAATTCCGCAGAAACGCCATGAACCCGGAGCATCCGGTAACCAAGGGTACTTCTGAAAACGACGACCTGTTCTTCCAGGTAAACGAAGCCAGCAACAGCCACTACGACGCATTCCCCGAAGTTGTTGTTGACTACATGGACAAAGTAAACGCAAAGCTCGGCACCGACTACAAGCCGTTCAACTATTACGGCGCGCCGGATGCAACAGAAGTCATCATCGCGATGGGTTCCGTATGCGAATGCGCGGAAGAAGTTGTCGACTACCTGAACGCCGCCGGCGAAAAGGTTGGTCTTGTCAAAGTTCACCTGTATCGTCCGTTCGTTGCGAAATATCTGCTTGACGTTCTGCCGAAGAGCGTAAAGAAGATCAGCGTACTCGACCGCACGAAGGAACGCGGCTCCATCGGTGAACCGCTGTACCTCGACATTGTCGCTGCCCTGAAGGACACCGAATTTGCGACAACTCCGGTTTACACCGGCCGTTATGGTCTTGGTTCCAAGGATACCAACCCGGGCCAGATCGTTGCTGTTTACCGCAACATGCAGTCCGATTCCTCAAAGAAGCGTTTCACCATCGGCATCATCGATGATGTGACCAATCTTTCTCTTGACGTCAAAGAAAATCCGGATACTACTCCGAAGGGTACACATTCCTGCAAATTCTGGGGCCTTGGCGCAGACGGCACCGTCGGCGCGAACAAGAACTCCATCAAGATTATCGGCGACCACACTGACATGTACGCACAGGGCTATTTCGCCTATGACTCCAAGAAGTCCGGCGGCCTGACGGTTTCGCACCTGCGTTTTGGCAGCAAGCCGATCAAATCCACCTATTACGTTAAGAAAGCTGATTTTGTCGCATGCCATAAGCCTTCCTATGTGGATTCTTATGACATGGTTCAGGACATCAAGCCCGGCGGAAACTTCCTGCTCAACTGCGAATGGGAAACCGTTGAAGAGCTGGATAAACACCTGCCCGGCAAGATGAAGAAATATATTGCCGACAACAACATCAACTTCTACACCATCAACGGTGTAAAGCTTGGTAAGGAACTGGGCCTCGGCGCTCGTATCAACACGGTCCTTCAGTCCGCGTTCTTCGCCATCGCCGACATCATCCCGAAGGAAAAGGCAATCCAGTACCTGAAAGACGCCGCAACAAAGTCTTACGGCAAAAAGGGTGAAAAGATTGTTGCAATGAACCACGCGGCGATCGAGCGCGGCTCCACTGATTTCGTGAAGGTCAACATTCCGGAATCCTGGAAAAACGCTGCAGATGACTCTGTTGTTGAAACCGCGACCGGCGACGACAAGCCGCTTGTCAACTATGTCAACAAAGTTCTGATTCCGGCCAACCGTTACAAGGGCAACGAAATCCCGGTTTCCGACCTGATGCCGATGGCTGACGGCACGGTTCCGTCCGGTTCCGCCGCTTATGAAAAACGCGGTGTTGCCATTGACGTTCCGGAATGGCTGCCGGAAAACTGCATCCAGTGCAACCAGTGCGCTTATGTCTGCCCGCACGCGGTCATCCGTCCTGTCGTCATGACAGAAGAGGAAGCCAAGAATGCGCCGGAAGGCATGAAGATGAAGGATATGACCCTGCTCAAGGGCTACAAATTCGCTATGACCATCTCCACCATGGACTGCACAGGCTGCGGTTCCTGCGCAACCATCTGCCCGGGCATGAAGGGCAACAAGGCCCTCGCCATGAAGCCGATGGATACACAGCTGGACGGCCAGAAGTCCTATGAATACGGCCAGTCCCTGCCTGAAAAGCCGGAAGTTTTCGCAAAATTCAAGCCGACCAGCGTCAAGGGCAGCCAGTTCAAGAAACCGCTGCTTGAGTACTCCGGCGCATGCGCGGGCTGCGGCGAAACTCCTTATGCAAAGCTGATCACACAGCTGTACGGCGACAGAATGTATATTGCAAACGCAACCGGATGCTCCTCCATTTGGGGCGGTTCTGCTCCGGCAACCCCGTACACCAGAAATGCCAAAGGCTTCGGCCCGGCATGGAACAACTCCCTGTTTGAAGATAACGCGGAGTTTGGTTACGGCATGGCGCTTGCCAACAAGGCACTGCGCGGCAGACTGGATGAATACGTGGGCAAAATCGCTGCTTCCGACGCTGCCAGTGCATCCCTGAAAGATGCCTGCAAAGCATGGAAAGACTCTTTCGGCGACAGCATTGCAAACCGTGAACCGGCCGACAAGCTGATTGCAGAGCTGGAAAAAGCGGCTGCAGGCACCGGCGAAGTTGCGGAACTTGCAAAGAAAACACTCGCTGACAAGGATTACCTTGCGAAGAAGTCCATCTGGATCTTCGGCGGCGACGGCTGGGCATACGATATCGGTTACGGCGGACTGGACCACGTCCTCGCTTCCGGCGAAGATGTCAACGTTTTCGTCTTCGATACCGAAGTATACTCCAACACCGGCGGGCAGGCTTCCAAATCCACCCCGATCGGTTCCGTTGCACAGTTTGCTGCAACCGGTAAATCCACCAAGAAGAAGGATCTGCCGGGCATGGCCATGACTTACGGCTATGTTTATGTTGCTCATATTGCAATGGGCGCAGATTACAACCAGACCATCAAAGCAATTACCGAAGCGGAAAGCTACCATGGTCCTTCCCTCATCATCGGCTATGCTCCCTGCATCAACCAGGGCATTAAGAAAGGCATGAGCAAGTCCCAGATTGAGGAAAAGGAAGCAGTCGCCTGCGGCTACTGGAAGAACTTCCGTTACGATCCTCGCCGTTTGGAAGAGGGCAAGAACCCATTCCAGCTCGACAGCAAGGCTCCGTCTGCTTCTTACCGTGACTTCATCATGGGCGAAGTACGTTACAACTCCCTGACCCGCGCCTTCCCGGAGCGTGCAGAGACATTGTTCCAGAAAGCGGAGAAAGTTGCAAAAGAGGATTACGATCACCTCGAAAAACTTTCCAAGATGTAAGTTCGGTTTACCGATAAAAACTGCCCCCGTACAGAATCTTCTGTACGGGGGCTTTTTTTGCCCGGTTTTCGCGCTGCCTACCCCTGGATATCCTGCTGAGAAATTCCATTCAGTGCCTGTGTCGCGCTGTTTTGCAGCGAGGGGTCCACCGAAATATCACCCAGCGCGACAATTCCGACCAAATTGTTGTGCTCCACCACAGGCAGCCGCCGAATCTGGTGCTGGCTCATCATTTTTGCGGCTTCGTGAACATCCATTTCAGGGTTTCCGAGCACCGGATTGGAGCTCATGACCTCTGAAACTTTTCGGTTCTGCGAGCCCTGCTTGTCGGCAGTCGCCCGAAGGGTAATGTCGCGGTCCGTCACAATACCGACCACCTGCTTCTGCCGGCAGACAGGGACCGACCCCACATGGTACTGCTTCATCAGCTGTGCCGCCTGTTCCACACTGTCCTCAGAACCGACGCAGGCAACGTCTTTGGTCATAATATCCTTTACTTTCATTTCTTTCCACCTCATGAGTGGTTTACCCGCAGAGAAATGAATTATTCAATTTTTATTTTTCTTCCGCTCTTTGTCGTTACGAAACCACCCAGGTAAAGATTGTCTTGATCGGTTCCCATATGCCCGGAAATTCCTGTTCAATCAGTTGAGAAATTTCCTTGCTTTGATGAATGCCGATCTGCTTCAATACAATCTCACGCGTTCCTTGAACTGCGTCGCCAATGGCAATGTGCCCCTTTGCAAATCCGCCGGCGGCAATGTCAGAGGCAACCGCGCAGCCGCCCAAAGCATATTTTCCGACCGCGACTCCGCCCAGCGCCAGAACACCAACGGAAACGCCCCCCGCCGCAACAGCGCCAACTGCAATACCCCCCACAGAAAACAACCCGCAGGAAAGAACCGCCAAAGACAGAATTCCCAGAGCCAGAACGCCGATACAAAAAGCCCCCAGACAGACTGCGCCCATGGAAACCACGCCAATCGCGATATTTCCGATGGCGATGATTCCCTTTGCCGTGTAGACGCCATGCCTTCCCACATTGATATGCACCAGCGGAATCCCGAACACCGTTCTTTTGCTTTTGTATTCATAATGCCCTTCCGGATACCAGATTCCTCGTTTTACAGCCGAATGAAAAGCCGCCGGTTCCTCTTTGGCATCCTTGACCAGAAAGTCCAGGCTGACTTCAAATAATTCACTCACACGAATCAGCTTTTCCGTTTCGGGCAGGGACTGCCCGGACTCCCATTTTGAAACCGCCTGGCGGGAAACCCCGATGGCATTTGCCAATTCCTCCTGGGACATACCTCGCTTTTTTCTCAGCGCATACAGTTTTTCGGCAAAAGTCATTTCATCACCTCCCCATTATCATAAAAGAAAAAGCCGCCGATTTCCACCATTTGCGGCTTGAAATTTGTCAACCTGCGGTTGCGGGCAGACTTCCGCTGCTTTTTCTGCTCAAAAGCACACTTTTCTTTCTTATTCCACACAACTTTCTTCTCACCGTTCCAAAAATCCTGTCAAAAAGCAGCAATTCCTCTTCTTAACATAAATTTCTAATTTTATTCATAGAATTCTTAATTAGTGCTCATAAATCTTTCATAGTCATCCGCCATAATAAAATCAAACAATTCAGAAAGGATGATCGTCATGAGGAATCCGTTCAGAAAAGACCGTGAAGACGATTCCACCATCCCCGCCAATATAAATTATGACGCGGATTATCGCAATGACTGGAGGGATTCTTCCGAGCGGCCCAACCAAACCGTTTGGCAGGGTGACTGTTACCACTCTTACCGTTCCCCCGGCACCCCAACCCCGCCGAACGACACCCCAAAACAGTTTAATGCCGTGGAAGTCACCGCAAAAGAGGTTCCCAAAAAGCCGAAAAAACATCTTGTGAGGAACGTGATTGCCGGGCTGACCGCATGCCTGGTTGTTTCCGCAAGCTCTGTCGCCGGTTTTGCCTATTTGATTCAATCCGGCACCATACAAATGGACTCAGGCAGTTTTTATCCGGCATTTACCATCATGAAGAACGACGACAGCGACTCCGATACGGTGAACACCACCCAAACCGCGGCCTCCGGAACACTGACTCTGGAACAGGTCGCAAGCAAGGTGATTCCGTCGGTCGTCTGCATTCAGAATTACCAGGTAAACCAAAACGCCGCCTACACCGCCGGAAACTTCGGGTCCGGAAGTCAGAGCAGTGACGGTCAGGACAGCGCCGTTTCCCCCGCGAGTGAAGGCAGCGGCATCATCGCCACCAGCGACGGTTATATTATCACTAACGCGCATGTGGTGGACAGCGCGTCTTCCTTAAAAGTCATCCTTTCCGACGGCACAACCTATCAGGCAAAGCTGATCGGCAGCGACAGCGTTACAGACCTTGCGGTCATTAAAATTGAAGCAAAGGGGCTGACCGCCGCCGAATTCGGTTCCAGCGATGATCTGAAAGTAGCGGATCAAGTAATGGCGGTCGGCAATCCAGGCGGCATGGAGTTCAATTCCACCGTCACCATCGGTTATGTTTCCGCCCTGAACCGTGAAATTACAAGCTCTGAAACCGGATATACCATGAAATGTATCCAGACCGACGCGGCAATTAACCCCGGAAACTCCGGCGGAGCGCTGGTCAATATGAAAGGACAGGTCATCGGCATCAACTCGTCCAAAATTGTTGCCACCGATTATGAAGGGCTCGGATTTGCCATCCCGATCAACGAATCCCAGCAGGTGATCAGCGATTTGAAACAATACGGCTACGTAAAGGACCGCGCGGTTCTCGGCATTTCCGGCCAGTTTATCGACAGCATGACATCCCGTTTCTACGGCTTACCCTCCGGCATGTATGTCGCCTCCGTCAGCAGTAACGCGGTCACCAATGCAGGCATTCAGAAAGGCGACGTGATCACAAAGATCGACGACACCAGCGTAACCAGCCTGAACGTCATCTCTTCCATCATTGCCAAGAAAAAGCCGGGCGATACCGTAACCCTCAGCGTAACAAGAGCGCTGACCGGTCAGACCTTTACCGCCACCGTCAAACTGTCACAGGCCACCGGTTCCTAAGATTCCTTTGCGGCAGACGAAACGTTTTTTTAAAAAACAGCCCCGATAAAAATGCGCTCTGAACGGCTTTTCCGGCCGGACAGGGCGCATCACTTTTATGAACTTTCACAGATGGACTTCACGCATCGACAATGCGGTACTTTGAATTTTCTTTTTGGAAAAATTCGTACTCATAAAACGGAGAAAATCCCAAATGGGAATACAGTTGAATTGCATTCTGATTCCTGCTGTGAACAACCAGATAAGCCATTTCAGCGCCATGTTTTCTTCCGTACTCAAAGACAGCATTGCATATGGAGGTTCCGATTCCGGCGCGCCGGTACTCCGGGGCAACATGCAGGTCATAGAGGCCCGCATATCCCCGTTCCACGGTTCCATATCCACAGCCGACAATTTTTCCGTCCCTGACCGCCTTGACAAACACGCTGCGAACCGCCAGTGCGGCCAGCCCGCGGCAATGGATAGACACCAGCTCCGGCGAGGAAACGCCCGTCAGCCTTGCGGAAGCGTCCAGCCAATCGGGGTCCGGTGTTTCGGAACATTGAATTTCGGAAGGAAAGCGGTGTGTTTCCTGTTTTAAAACACCGCGCATGACGTTCACCTTTTTGATGTTCCGATACTGCATGGACCGCAGCAGCTGCGGCAGACCTTCCTGAAGAACGGGGGTCACCTTAAAAACGGAAGGCAGCCGGTTGTGTTCAAACAGTTTCTCGCACCGTTCGACTGTTTCCGCCGTATTTTGCCTCATGCCGGAAAGGGGACAGACGCAGTTTGAACGGTAAGTATATTTTTGATTCAGACGAATGACCCATCCATCCAGTAAAACCGTCGTCAGTGCCGGAATCGAGTTGAGCAGTAATTCTTCCACCACTCGAATTTCATCCATGTCTCTTCCCATAATCCACCTTTTTGTTCCTGTGTTTGGTTCTGCCCGGGAATTCTGTCTTCCGATACCTTTTCCGGTGAAAATTGAAAGTCGATGTCTTTGGGCGCCGGAATTTCACCCTCCAGCTCAAACTTCTGTTTCAGCCGCTCGAACGCAGCCGGCAGCATTTCCAGAATTTCGCTGGGGTCATCCGGCAGAATAAAAATCGCCCGGTCCTCGCTTTCCACCAAATACCCTTTTGTTTCTCTGCCGGTCAGTCGAAGCACCCCGACCGGTTCTCCGTCCTCGCCAACCGGGACGTGAAGCGTCCCAAACAGCGGCGCGGCACAGGCAGGGCAACCGCCGTCACCCTTGCTGATGGTAAACACCACTTCCGCATTTTTCAGCAGTTCCGCCATATTCGGGTTCAGGCGGTCTTCCCTCGTACAAACCCGAACGTCCCCCAAAGACAGATGGAACCATCCGGCGGCCCGTCGAATCGTCTTTTCACAGACGGATGTCCGCCTGGAACGGTAAAACAAAAGGCCCGCATCCATGTTGACTTCCTCCCGCATCCGTACTCACCCGGCCTTATGTTCGCTGGAATAAGCCGGCCTGTCTTCGCCGCCCAATCCATGCAGACTGCGCCGAAGCATATCAAGCGCGTTGGATGCCGCCAGATTGCGAAGATAGTCGCGCCCGCGGTACCGGCCCGCCGGCTTCATCACACGGATTTTCACGCCGTCTGCGCCGCACAGCGCCAGGTAAATCAGCCCCACCGGTTTTTCCGGTGTGCCGCCGCCCGGTCCGGCAATTCCCGTAATGCCGATTCCGTAATCCGCACCGGAGCGCTCCCTCACGCCGCGTGCCATTGCCTCCGCCGTCTGGGGACTGACCGCCCCGTACTGCCGCAGAGTTTCTTCCGGAACCCCCAGAAGCAGGGTCTTGATTTCGTTCGCATAGGTGACGCACCCCATGTGAAACACCCCGGAAGCACCCGAAATATCAGTGATTCGTTTGGCAAGAAGTCCGCCTGTACAGGATTCCGCCGTCGCAGCCGTTTTCCCCTGCGCCGCCAGCTCGTGAACGACCGCTTCTTCCAGGGTTTCCACGTCCACGCCGTAGACAAAGCCGCCAAGGCGCTGTTTCAGCTCTTCCACCACCGGCGCGCACAGAGCTTCGGCAGCTTTTTCCGTGGCCGCTTTTGCGGTGACGCGCACGAACATTTCGCCCGCCTTCGCATAGGTGGCCGCCGTCGGGTTCTGCCCGGCGCAAAGGTCTTCAATCTGCTCCGCCACATATCCTTCCCCCAGCCCGAACACATGAACCATATGCGACACAATCGCGGATTTTTCACCCTGCGTCAGGTAAGGCATTGCTTCCTTTTTCAGCATGGGAAGCAGTTCAAACGGCGGGCCGGGCAGCATGACGACCCGTTTGCCGCCGTCGGTTGTAAAGCCGCATCCCGGCGCGGTTCCGCAGCCGTTTGGAAACACAGTACAGCCCTCCGGCAGCATTGCCTGTTTTTTCTGGTTTTCGCCCAAAACGCGGCCCTTAAAATACTGTTCTATGCGCTGAAGGCTCTCTTCGTGCATGACCAGTTTCTTTCCCGCGGCCGCGGCAATTGTTTCCTTTGTCAAGTCGTCGCCCGTCGGGCCGAGCCCTCCGGTGGTAACCAGGATATCACTGCGTGACAGCGCAAGCTCCACGGCGGATTTCAGGCGTTCGGGATTATCCCCGACCGTGCAGGAATAAAGCAGGTCGATGCCCGCCGCAGACAGTTCCCGCGCGACGAAAGAAGTATCTGTATTGACCGTATGCCCAAGCAAAAGCTCGGTTCCGACGGAAATAATTTCAGCGTTCATGGCTCTGCTCCTCCTTTTATCCCTCCGGCGTAATCATCGTGGTTTTGGCATTCTGAACACACTCTTCCACCAGTGCATCACAATCCAGCGCCTCTTCCGCCTTTTCCACAAATTTCAGCCCCGGCTTTGTCCTCGGATGTTTCGGGGTAAACACCGTACAGCAATCCTCATACGGAAGGATGGAAAGCTCATAGGTATCAATCCGGTTGGCAATATCGATAATATCCCGCTTGTCCATTCCGATCAGCGGACGGAACACCGGCATCTGCGCCGCGGCATCGGTGCAAACCATCGCCTGCATCGTCTGGCTGGCCACCTGCCCCAGACTTTCGCCCGTAATCAGCGCGCCGCAGCCTTCGCTGCGCGCAATCTTTTCGGAACAGCGCATCATCAGCCGCCGCATAATAACGGTAAACAGCTCTTCCGGGCAGTTTGCCATAATCTGCTCCTGTACCTTAGCAAACGGCACGGTGTACATCTTGATGCGGCCCGCCCAGTCCCCGACCTTGGCAAGCAGGTCGCGCACTTTCTGTTCCGCGCGCTCGCTGGTGTAGGGCGGGCTGGCAAAGTGCACGGCGGTCAATTCCGCGCCGCGCCGCGCCATCATCCAGGCGGCCACCGGGCTGTCAATTCCGCCGCTGATTAAAATAGCGGCCTTTCCGCCCGTCCCGACCGGGATTCCTCCCGCGCCGCGTTCCGCGTTTCCGTGAACATAGGCGGCGGTATCACGAACCTCAATCCGCACAATATAGTCCGGATGATTCACATCCACTTTCAAATTGGGGAACTTTGAAAGCAGGAATCCGCCGGCCTCGCTGCAGATCTGCGGCGATTTCAGGGGAAATCTTTTATCGGAACGCTTGCTTTCCACTTTAAAGGTTTTCACCCCGGAAAGCGGCACGCGCAGATACTCCGCGGCAGCGTTCAAAATGGCATCCATGTTTTTTTCCACCTCGCACGCGCGGGTCAGCGAGGCGACGCCGAACACCTGGCTCAGCTTTTCCTGCGCGGTGAACAAATCCGTGCTTTCGTCCCGGGGGGACACATAAATCGTGGACTGGCGCTCCCGGACGTCAAACGCGCCGACCCTGTTGAGCCTGCGGCGGATATTCTTCCTCAGTGTTTCCTCAAAACTGTGGCGGTTCAGGCCCTTCAGGACCACCTCTCCCAGCTTTAACAGGATAATTTCTTTCATATGCTGTTTCACGCGTCTAAAGCGGGCGGTGGGTCAGGGTTGCAAGCCCTTCGCGCAGCGCGCCGGCAAAGACGTCGATTTCCTCCTTTGTATTGTAGCGGGAAAAGCTCAGCCGCAAAGCGGAAGCAATGCGTTCCCGCGGCAGCCGCATCGCGGCGAGCACATGGCTTTCACGGCCATGGGAGCAGGCCGAACCGGAAGACACATAGATGCCCCGTTCAGACAAAAAGTGGAGCATGGTTTCCGCGCGCACGCCCGGAACCGAAAAATTCAAAATATAGGGCAGTGCCTCCGGCGCGGAATTAAACACAATTCCATCTGTTTTTTGAAGCGTTTCACGGCAATAGGCATTCAGCTCACCCAGTTTTTTCAGTTCTGACCGAGCTTCCGGTAAAACCTTTACCGCCGCGCCGAATCCGGCAATCAGCGGCATGCTTTCCGTTCCCGGGCGCAGATTTTTTTCCTGCCCGCCGCCGAATACGTGCGGCTCCAGGTGAACGCCGCGGCGGACAAACAAAGCGCCGCTCCCCTTAGGCCCGTGAATTTTATGGGCGCTCATGCTCATCAGGTCAATTCCTGACCTTTTGGGGTTCAGCGGCAGTTTGCCAAACGCCTGCACCGCGTCCACATGAATCAGCGCCGGCGCGCCCGCGGCACGCACGGCCTGCGCGGCCGCTTCCACCGGCAGGATGCTGCCGACTTCATTGTTCACGCACATCAGGCTGACTAAAACGGTCTTTTCATCCACTGCCTGACAGATCTGCTGTTCCGTAATGCGCCCCAGCGAATCCGGCTGCAGGTAAGTGATTTCGTAGCCCTCCTGCTCCAGCTTCTTCATCACGTTTAAAACGGAAGGATGCTCGATCTGTGTTGTTACAATATGATTCCCGCGGCGGCGCTGCGCATACGCCGCGCCGAACAGCGCAATATTATTGCTTTCCGTTCCGCCGGAAGTAAAATAGATTTCCTCTTTTTCCGCGACGAGCCGGGCGGCAACCGCCGCGCGGGCCTCATTCATCGCGCGTTCGGCGCGAAAGCCCAGCAGATGCAGCGACGACGGATTTCCGTAATTTTCCGTCATCGTTTCCATCACTTTTTCGGCCGCCTCGCGGCAGACGCGGGTCGTGGAGGAATTGTCAAAATAAATCTCGCTCAAATACAGGGACCTCCATCCAGTCATTTCTTCCTCATTATACACCCTGACCGCTTTTCGGGCAACGGTTTCCTGCCGCCGCGGCGAGGGCACAGAACGGCTGACCGCCCCGTAAAAACAAGGATGATCCCATTCTGCAAAATCGCCTGTAATTTTTCAAAAAATATGCCATTTTTTATTGATAAAATATTGACAAATTGGCTCTTCACAGTTATCATAGTAACAAAATGACGGAGTAATCCGGCGGTGTTACGA
Source organism: Oscillospiraceae bacterium (assembly GCA_022650485.1). GTDB lineage: Bacteria > Bacillota > Clostridia > Oscillospirales > Acutalibacteraceae > Caproicibacter. Next base: position 159,108 of record JALCPP010000006.1, read on the forward strand.
AGAAGGAGAAAAAAAGTGCGCAACAGGATTGCGCGCAAAATGGCGCTCCTCCGTCCCGCGGGATTTTCCGGATATGGTTACGGCACATCGGTTTTTCCTGTCTTTTTTCTTACATTTTGTTTTGTTTTGCCATAAATACTACCGCAGTCCGGGTTAATTGCGCAGCTCTCAGCGGATTTCGCCGTGTCCGCCCAGGGCGTATGCGCCCGGAGTGTGGTTTTTTTTATGCTGTGGGGAAAGATAAGGACCGGACTTCCGCTGAAATGCGCCGCGGATCTTAGGGATCGAAAAAAGGTAAAATCCGCAGGGATTTCAAAACGGAAGCATGTTCCGCCATTTTTCGTAAAAGATTTGAATGCACTCAATTTGATAAGGAGAAAGTTATGAAAAAGAATTTGATCCGAACGATTGCATCCACCGTGCTGGCAGCTCTTCTGCTGTCCTTTACGGCCTGCGCATCCGGCGGAGATTCCTCTTCGTCCTCCCAGACTGCGGGCGACGAATTCGTTTTTGGCATGCAGACCCAGCCGGATCACCTGGACCCGTTCCTCGCCGCGACGGCCGACACACGCAACATTTTGTTTAATCTGTTCGAAGGACTTGTCAAACCGGACAAAGACGGCAACCTGAACCCCGCCGTTGCGGAAAGCTACACCATGTCCGACGATGCGACAAGCTATACCTTTAAAATCCGCAAAGGGATTAAGTTCCACAACGGGAAAGAAGTCACCGCGGAAGACGTAAAGTACTCGCTCGACACCGCCGCCGGCCTTTCCGGCGGGGAACTTCTGGTCAAAGACCTGGCAAACATCAAATCGGTTCAAATTGACGACGCGTCAACTGTGACGCTCAACTTGAAACAGGCCGATTATGAGTTCCTGCCCTATCTGACCAGCGCGATTATCCCGAAAGACTATACGGAACAGGACCAAAAGCCCATCGGGACAGGGCCGTTCGCCTTTGAATCCTACACTCCGCAGCAGTCCCTGGTTCTGAAAAAGAACGCGGATTACTGGCAGAAAGACCTGCCGAAGCTTGACCGCGTTACGTTTAAGCTGGAAACCGACTCCAACGCCCTTTTAATGGATCTGCAGGGCGGCAGCATCGACGGCGCCAGCATTGCCAACAACGTCGCCTCTCAGGTGGGCAGCGGCTTCCAGATCATCCAGTCCAATTCCAACGCGGTCCAGCTGCTCGCCCTGAACAACGCAAAAAAGCCGTTTGACAATGCCAAGGTGCGCCAGGCCATCAGCTACGCGATCAATCCGGATGAGATCATCAGCACCGTAAACGACGGCAAGGCGGTTCGCTGCGGCACACCGGTCATTCCAGGGCTGAAAAAATATTTTAATTCGAGCCTGACAAACGCTTATGACCAAAACACGGAAAAAGCAAAGCAGCTTCTTTCCGAAGCCGGCTACGCGGACGGCTTTACCATGAAGATCACCGTTCCTTCCAATTATACCGTTCATGTAGACACCGCCCAGGTAATTATCAGCCAGCTGAAAAAGGCGGGCATCACGGCGGAAATGAAGCAGGTGGATTTCGCCACCTGGCTCAGCGAGGCCTACACACAGCGCAATTACGAAGCGACCGTCATCTCGGTCGACGGCACAACGCTCTCACCGCGCAGCTATCTCAGCCGCTATGTTTCCGACGCTTCCAACAACTTTGTCAACTATAAAAACACGGAATTTGATTCTGTTTATAAGCAGGCGGAAAACGAATCGGCAGAGGACAAGCGTGTGGAACTTTACAATCAGGCGCAGGAAATCCTGTCGAAAGACGCGGCAAGCGTCTATATTCAGGATATTGCCAACGTGAACGTGCTCAAAGACGGCTTTGCCGGCCTGACCCCCTATCCGCTTCACGTGTTCGACGCTTCCGTTATTTACCGCACCAAATAAGCACAAATCTCATTGCAGAAGAAACAGACCGCGGCGGAAAGGCAAGACCCGCTTCACTTTGCGCGGCTCCGCCGGCGGTCTGAATGCTTTTTACAGGAAGACAGGTACCCATGATGAAGTTTTACCTGAAAAAACTGCTGACACTGCTCTTTACCATGCTTTTAGTTTCCGTGATGGCTTTCGCCGCGTTTAACCTGATCCCGGGCGACCCGGCGCAGCTGATTCTCGGCACACAGGCCACCCCGGAAGCGGTGGCCGACCTGCACCAGAAACTGGGGCTCGACAGAAGCATGCCGGAACGTTATGCCGGCTGGCTCTGGAGCCTTTTCCACGGCGACCTGGGCACCTCGCTCCAGTATTCCTGCCCGGTTTCAGCCCTCATCGGCAGCCGGCTGCCGGTCACGGCAGCACTGGCGCTTCTGGCACTTCTGATGATCTTTACGGTCTCCGTTCCCATCGGCGTGGTCACGGCGCAGAAACGCGGCACCGTTCTGGGCCGGCTGCTGGATTCCGTCACCATGCTGAACATCTCGATGCCGGGCTTTTTCCTAGGTATCCTGTTCATTTGGGTGTTCGGTCTGGTTCTCCATTTGTTTTCCCCCGGCGGATATGTATCCTGGGAAGATAACCCCGCCGGATTTTTTCACTACATGATTTTCCCCGCTCTGGCCGTTGCACTGCCGAACATCGCGGTTGCCTCCAAATTTCTGCGGTCCGCGCTGGTGGAAGAAGCGCAGTCCGACTATGTGCGCACCGCAGTCAGCAAAGGACTGCCAAAACATATCGTTTTATACCGCCATATGCTGAAAAACGCGCTGATTCCCTTTTTGACGCTTGCCGGGATGATGGTCGGGGAAATCTTTTCCGGCAGTATTCTGATTGAGCAGGTCTTTGGGATTCCCGGCGTCGGGCGGCTTTTAATCACATCCATTTTGTCACGCGATTTTCCTCTGCTGGAATCTCTCGTCGTATACATCGCGTTTCTGGTCGTGCTGGCAAACTTTGCGGCGGATCTGCTGCTGCAGGCCGCCGATCCGCGCATTCGGGTGAAGCCATGAAACATGACAACCGGTTTTCCTATCATTTCGGCGCCATTCTGATCGGTCTGATCTGTGCCGCCGCTCTCATCAGCATTTTTTACACCCCGTATGACCCCTATGCCATGCAATCGACACAGCGTTTTCTTCCCCCTTCGGCCCAGCACTGGTTTGGGACCGACAACTTCGGCAGGGACAACTTCTCCCGCGCGGTCACAGGCGCACGGTATTCCCTGCTGGTCGCCTCCGTCACCGTGGGGCTCAGCGGTTTCTGCGGCATTATTTTAGGTCTTTTGTCCGGTTACACGGGCGGAATTGTGGACGAAATTATTCTGCGCCTGACGGACGCGCTGTCCTCTTTTCCCGCCGTACTGACGGCTTTGGTGGCCGTCACCGTATTCAGCGGTGGAAAATTTGCCATTATCCCCGCGCTGTCCCTCGCGTTTTTGCCAAGCTTTATCCGGCTGACCCGCAGCGGGACCATGCGGCTGAAAACCCGGGGCTTTATTCAGGCGGCTTACGTTTCCGGTGCTTCGCGGGCAAGAATCATGTTCCGGCATCTTCTGCCAAACCTGCTTCCCACGCTGATTCCGGCGGTCGTCATCGGGCTTTCCAACGCCATTCTGGCGGAATCCGGCATGAGCTACCTTGGTCTTGGCATTCAGCCGCCGACCCCCAGCTGGGGCCGCATGCTGTTTGAAGGGCAGTCTTATCTGTTTCAAGCCCCGTGGGAGTCCCTTTCCGCCGGTCTGATGATGATCATTACGGTACTGGGATTTCACGCGCTGGGCGAAAATCTGGAGCATAGCTAGCAACTCCTTCCACCGCATTCCACCCCACCCGCAGCACAATCGAAAACGCCGATATTCCCTTTCTAAAATCCGGGAATATCGGCGTTTTATTTTTTGCGGCTAATCCCTGCTGCCGGTCATTTTGCGGTCCAGCCGGTGACCGATCATTCGGGCTCCCACGCTGAACACAAACACCATTAAAATCAGCACCGCGGCGGACATATCCGCCACCTGCGCCGCGTTCGGCGCGACCGCTTCCGTGCGGGAAGCCCAAATCTGCAGGGCAAGCGTTTCACCGGGTCGGAACGGATTAAGCGGACAGACAGGGGAAGTGAGCTTCCACCAGCGCGACCAGTTGATGTCCGTGCTCATGCCCGCCGTGTACAACAGCGCGGCTGCCTCGCCGAAGCCGCGCCCCGCCGCCAGAATCACCCCCGTAATGATGCGCGGCACACAGCCGGGAAGCATCACGCGAAGAATCGTCTGCCGGTGCGTTGCGCCCAAACCGAAACTGCCTTCCTTCCAGTTCTTCGGAATCGCGCGGAGCGCGTCCTCCGTCGTCGTGGTAATCAGCGGCAGGCTCAAAATAGAAACCGCCAGCGCACCCGCCATTAAATTCCATTTTCCATGGACCGCCACAACAAAGACCAGGTAGCCGAACAGACCCACTACAATGGAAGGAAGCGAAGAAAGTGTTTCAATACAAGTGCGCAAAAAGCCGGTGAACTTGTTTTCTTTTGCATATTCCGCCATGTAAATACCAGCGGCCACACCGATCGGCACACTGATAAGCAGCGCTAAAAAGACCAGATAAACCGTATTGAAAAATTGATTTCCGATTCCTTCGGTGTTAAACGCCAGAATTGACGCGTCGAATTCCGCGGCACCCTTCCCCAAAATATACAGCGTAAAAGCCGCCAGCAATAAAAGGAAAAAGCCCGCTACTGCGTACAGAGCCACAGTCATGATGCGATCCGTCAGAATCGCGTTGCGATGTCTTCGACTCATTTCTCGCGTACCCCCTTGGACGTGATTTTCCGGACAACCAGAATAAACGCAAACGAAATTAACAGAAGCAGCAGAGCCATGGTCCACAATGCGGTGTTGAATTCGCCGCCCTCCGCCGCGCCGCCCATGTCGGACGCAATGGCGGACGTCAGATTGTTCGTGGGTGAAAGAATTCCGTCAGGAAACGCCAGCCGCTTACCGATGACCATCGCGACGGCCAGTGCTTCCCCGAACGCGCGGGAAAGTCCAAGGATAATGCCGGTCAGCACGCCGGGACGCGCCGCCGGAAGCAATACGCGGCGAATCACCTGCCACCGGGTGGAACCCAGCCCATAGGCAGCCTCGCGGTACTGCTTCGGGACATTCCGGATGGAATCCGCCGACACGCTCGTAATTGTCGGAAAAATCATGACCGCCAGCACAATGGCACCCGACAGAACGGAGTATCCGTAAGGCAGATGAAACAGGCGCTGAATAAACGGAACCAATACGGTCAGACCGACCCAGCCGTAAACGACGGAGGGAATTCCAACAAAGATTTCAACCGCGGGCTGAAGCAGTTTTTCGCTCAGGCGCGGTGAAATAGCAGCCATAAAGATTGCTGCCGCAAGGCTGAACGGCGTTGCAATCAGCAGCGCAAGAAAACAGGTTGACAGCGAACCGACAATGAAAATCGCTGCACCGACCTGCCCGCCGCCTTGGAAATCATCCGCAGGTTTCCAGTCGGCGGAAAACAGGAATTCCCACACGGAATGCCCATAATGCGTAAAGGTTCCAAGACCCCTGTAACAGAGAAAAGCGCCGATTGAAAGTGTCAGCAGGATCAGAAATAGCCCGCACGCCATCACCAGTATGCGCCACGCTGTTTCTTTTTTCTTCATAAGCTGAAAATCCCCCTAAAACAGGCGTAAGACCGTACGGATTTCCTCCGCCGGCCCTGCACCCATCATTGATTTTGATCCTTTAATTATCGTTCCACCTGCATTTTAGAAGCAGCGTTATAACCCAGGGATTCCATGATTTTTCCGTAGTCTTCGGACATCATGTAATCGATGAATGCTTTCACAGCGCCCTGAGCTTCGCCCTTTGTATACATGTGCTCATAGCCCCAAACCTTGTATTTGCCGCTGTAGGTATTTTCCAAAGTCGGCTCAACTCCGTCGATCGCCATGGTCTTTACACCCTCAACCTCTTTGGTCAGGTAGGAAAGAGCCACATAACCGATGGCACCTTTATGCTGTGCAACAGTCTGAAGCAGTGTGCCGGAATCGTCGGTTTCCAAAGACTTGTTCGAAGCTTCTTCTTTGCCGTTCAGAGCAAATTCTTTAAACAGTGCGCGGGTTCCGGAAGTGGAAGGACGGGTTACCAGCGAAATTGCTTCGTCCGGGCCGCCGACTTCTTTCCAGTTGGTCGTTTTTCCCGTGAAGATATCGATCAGCTGCTCTGTGGTCAGGCTTTCGACTTTCTCTTTTACATCTGCGCTTACAATCGGAGCCATGGTGACAACACAGACTTTGTGGTCAACCAGACCCTTTGCCTTGTCCTCTGTCAGCTTGGATGCTGCGTCAACGTCGGAATTACCGATGTCAACCGTGTCATCAGCAACCTGCTTCAGGCCCGTGCCGGAACCGCCGGCATTCAGCGTGATGGAAACATCAGGATTCAATTTCTTAAATTTATCTGCTGCGTCTTTTGCCAAAGGATACAGTGCCGAAGAACCGGATGCCGTGACACTGCCGCTTACCGATGTCTTGGAAGATGCGGCTTCTGAAGGAGCTGCCTCGGAAGATTCTGCCTTGGATTCAGCTGTGGAAGAAGCGCCCGATCCGGAAGAGCACGCCGTCCCCATCATAAGAAGGACTGCAATCATTAGAATAGACAGGTACTTTTTCATATACGATCTCCTTATCTGTTTTCTTTATTTTCCTTACGTTATAAAAGCATAAGGCCTGCGCGTTAAGGTAAGGTTAGGCGCATTTTATCTTCCTGTTAATTTTATGTTAAAAACAGGTTAAGCGAATTTCCCCTTTTTTCCGGTTTCTTCGCCGTTTTGCGCCAAACCAATGCCAGCCTTTCCCTCCTTTCAGTGTTCCCTGCTTCTTCCTTTTTATTTTTGTTTCGCCTTTTTCTTACAAATAACATAGAAACGGCTTCGGAATACACTTGGTATTCCGAAGCCGTTTTTCACCAGAGCCGCAGTCGCTTTTTGCCCCGATTAACTTTTTAAATCTTGACAGGCCGGAAAGCCGGAAACCGAGCGGGCGCTTCTGACCGCCTGTAAAATGGCATTTTCCACCGAACGAGCCGCCAAAATTCCAACCACATCGGGGTCTGCCTTCACCTTGCCCGTCGCCATGGTAAAAACCGTATCCCCGTCACTCGTCGTGTGGGCCGGACGCACCGCGCGGGCAATGCCGTTTTGCGAAACGCACGCCAGCTTATTTGCTTCCGCCTTGGTCAGGACCGCATTGGTCCCCACCACACCGATCACGGTGTTTCCGCTGAAAAGATCCGTTTCATTCCGGTAATTTTCAATCATGAGCGCTTCCGTACTGCCAACGGTTTTTTTATCCTCGTTCAATACGCCGGCGATCACCCGCTGTTCCCGCTCGTCGTACACATCCCCCATGCAGTTGACCGCCATAACGGCGCCGACCATCAGGTCACCGGCCTGCAGACAGAACGAACCGACCCCGCCCTTCATCGCGTAGTCAGGCCCTTTGATTTTTCCAATGGTCGCCCCGGTTCCCGCACCGATACTGCCCATGGAAACCGGCCCGCTGCCGGCGTTCCGGCAGGCTTCGTACCCCATTGCTTTGTCCGGCCTGACCCGATAATCCCCGCATTTTAAGTCAAACAGAATCGCACCGCAGACAATCGGCACCCGGGTCACTTTCACATCGCGTCCAATCCCGCGTTCTTCCAGATACTGCATCACGCCGGCGGCCGCGTCCAGCCCGAACGCACTTCCGCCCGCCAATAAAACGGCGTGAACCGATTTCCTCAGGTTCACCGGATTCAGCGCATCCGTTTCCCTTGTGCTGGGGGACCCTCCACGCACATCGACCCCCGCAACGGCCCCCTTTTCGCAAAGCACCACCGTGCAGCCGGTCGCCGCGCGCAGGTTCTGGGCATGTCCCACCTTCAGCCCGTAAATATCGGTAAATTCAACCTGTTTCACAAGGCATCTCCCCCGCACGCAAGACATTCTTCCACGACTTTCACAATGTCTGAAACATCGGCCAGCGCACCTTTTCCATAATCGCCGCAGGCGAGCAGCGCCTCTTTCGGCGGAATGATGGTAAAGCCAAACCGCCGCAGTTTTTCCAGATTTTCCTGCACCGCCGGATTTGCATACATCCAGGTGTTCATCGCAGGCGCAAGGCAGCGGGGAATCCCGTGTACCGCAAGCACCGCCGCGGTCAGCATGTCGTCCGCAATGCCGTTTGCCATTTTCCCAATTACATCCGCCGAGGCCGGCGCCACCAGCAATAAATCGGCTTTTCGCGCAAGCGCAATATGCGCCACCTCGCTCGGGTCATCCTCTTGAAACACATCCGTATAAACTCTGTTTTTGGAAAGAGTCTGAAGGGTCAGCGGCGTAATAAATTTCTGTGCGCCTCTTGTCATGATAACATCGACACGGCAGCCGTCCTTTGTCAAAGTACTGGCAAGATCGGCCGCTTTGTACGCGGCGATACTTCCGGTTACTCCCAATAGAATCTGTTTCACTGTCATTCCTTCTTCTTGATCAGATTCAGTACATTCTGCGCAATTCCCCGTGCAATTTCCGCTTTGCCCTCAAACCGCCTGGTAGTGCGGTCTGGCAGCAGCAGATACCCCGCGTGTCGTTCCCCGTGGATTTCGGTCAGATCATTGGCAAACATCAAGTCACAGGAATTTTTAACCATTACGTTGTATGCCGTCTGAAGCAGCGCCTGCCTCCCGACACCGTCAAGCAGCTTAAAGCCGACCAGAATGGTTGACGGCTGCCATTGCTTCACAAGCCCGATCAGCTTGGGCGTGCGCCGCATGCAAAGCATCATGTTTTCAACATTCGAACCAACTTTTTGGCTCCGGTCCATCAGACGGTCATTTTCTGTGATGCAGGCGGAAAGATACCCGGCCAGTTCGTCTTCACTGCGAAACCTGCCCCGCTCAAGGGGAAAGACACGGCCCGCAAGGTAAGCCGCCAGATCTTCCGCCGTCGTCACGTGCTCCACCGTGTAGTCGCTGACCGCCATGGAATGGATCACCGCGTCTATTTTTTCACGCGTCAGCAGTTGTTCCAGCACATTTTTCACTTCGTCCACACCCTGTGTGAAAATCACCTTCACACAATCAAGGTCCGGAATCACCGTTCCCTGCTCGCAGATATAATAAATCTTTTCCATCTGCGCTCCGCCCCGGCTGGCGAATGCTTCCGCCGTCAAACTGCCGAGCCTTCCCGTGCCCGTATTGGTTATTTTTCTGACCTGATCAATTTTTTCGGCTGTCCCGCCGGCTGTGATGATTAATTTCATCTTCGCCCTCCGCCTTTACTCCTGTTTTCCTTATTTTATCACGTCGAATTCAGAATGCAATGCCGCACCAAAAGAAAAGGCCGAATGGTATACTGGTCATACCATTCGGTCAATGCCTAGGAATTGGAAATCGCCCACAAATTGCGAATCTGCGGCTTCAGCCGGTCATAGCTCCATGTTTTACGGCTTCGCTGTTTACTGTTCGGGTCCAACACGCAAAACTCCCCGTCCTGCACGGCGGAAAGAACAATAAAATGCCCCTGTGTGGTAAAATCGCCCGGGCCCATACAGCAGATGATTGGGTGCCTCTCTTTCAGCTCCCGTACCATCAGGCCCCGGCTCAGCGAAAGCTCGCGGGAATTCAGCCCCAGCTGACGCGCCCCGTCGGACATCAGCGTCCAGCGTGTACTGTCGCTCTTTTCATCCAGATATCCGTTGCGCTCACTGAATTCGGCCATCTTCTTTGGGTTTTGCGACATATCCCCCGTCAGCCCGACGGTTACCATGGAAAGGCAGGTGGGGCCGCAGCCGTCCAGCGCGATTATGCCGTTCCCGTAAGGCGCGTATCCCCATTCCTCGTCCCACTGCATCAAAAGAGGGATCTGCCCCTTTTGTGCCCTTCCGGAAAGATCAATGTTCTTTGAAAAGGTCCCTTTTTTCTGCGGATAGTCCAGTGTAAAATCGAGCAGTTCCGAATTCCTTCCAAGTGAACTTAAAAGCCTTTCCGGGTACTGCTCAGGATTTTTGACGATGGGCCGGGCTTTCGGGTCTGCCTGCGCCATTGCCTCCAACGCCTGCATGGTATCCTGCACCCCGCCGCCGGCTGTCATTTCCTCCAGCGCTGCGGCTTTCCCAATTCCGCCGTCTTTGGAAAATATGAAAGCTGACCAATCCCCGTTTTGAAATTTCTGGTAACACAGGACCACAAGCACCGCAGCCAGCAAAAACAAAACCGGATGGTGCTTTTTCCGTTTTCTCCTGCGTTTCTTTCTGCTTTTCACCGCGCTTTGACTGTATAAATCTTTATAAACATATCCGTCGCCGTAATCTTTTTCATTCCGATCTTCGGCGCCGCAGGCCTCTCTGTTCACTGTAACGTTTCCCCTTTAAAACGCAGCGGAACCCGACGGCCTGTCCTTTTCTGAAAACAATCTCCGACAATCACCGTTGTTCCGACCCGCTGCTGCAATATCGTACTATCTGTATTATTTATTATAATACGGTGTAACAATGTTGTCAACAATTGGCAGAAACAGCCTGTGGCTGCAGCCTTTCGACGGGCCTCCTTCCGGCGCGGGCGCGGAGGAATTGCTTTCCGCCGAAAAAACGCTTTCCGTCGAGCCGTCGGCATATTGCGCTGTAAAGTTCGAAAACGGCGCCGACGCGGCTTCCCCCGTTAAAGTCACCGTCAGTTCCGACCCAGACCGCGCGCACGAAACGACCTGCGCGTTTGCCGTCCCGATACGGCGCGCCAGCCGGTCGGAAAGGCTGATGCCGATATTTTTTTCGAGAACCGCCCCCACGATCAGGGCAGCCAGCAGCATCACCGAAATCCGAAACCGCCGTAGTTTTTCCGTGTTTTTAAAATGAAAAATATTCACGATACAACTCCCGTGATCGGACAAATGATGTTGTCGAAAAACGCATACTGTGCCCTATGGAACCACTTTTTTATTTCATATGATAATTATAATAAACTTATTGTTCTTATCCGTCAATATGCTTTTCTGTTTCTGATGAATTAAAAAAACCGGATTTCTCTAAAGAAAGAGGACGCGTCCCTCTGTACAAAGGATGCGTCCTCTTTTTTGATTGCTGTCTGCCTTTTTCCCGATTACTCGCTGAACATATTTTTGATTTTATCGAAAAAAGTTTTTCTTTTCTGATAATTTTTGTCGTTGGCACCGGCATCGAATTCTTTCAGCAGATCTTTTTGTTTCTGCGAAAGGTTTTTCGGGACTTCGATCGCCATACGGACGTACTGGTCGCCGCGGCCGTGCCCGCTGAGGCGCGGAATTCCTTTGCCCCTGAGCTTAAATACATCGCCCGGCTGAGTGCCGGCATGCACCTGATACTCCACCTTGCCGTCGATGGTCGGAACAATCACTTCCGCACCCAAAGCCGCCTGCGTGAACGTTATGGGCATTTCGCACCACACGTCGTTGCCGCGGCGCTCGAAGATCGGGTGCGGACGCACACTGACGTATACATGCAGGTCGCCGCTCGGCCCGCCGTTTAATCCGGCATTGCCGCGCCCGCTCACATTCAGAATCTGCTCATTGTCGATGCCCGCGGGAATACTGATTTCAATGGTCTTTTTCTGTTTGACCCTGCCGGACCCGCCGCAGGTGGTGCACGGATTGTCAATCACTTTTCCGGACCCGCCGCAGCGGTCGCAGTTGCGCGCCGTCTGCACCACGCCGAACGGGGTGCGCTGACTGACCCGCACTTGGCCGCTGCCGCCGCACTGCGGGCAGGCCTTCGGTTTGGTTCCGTCCTTTGTGCCGGTTCCGTGGCAGTCGGAACAGGACTCTACCTGTTCATAATGAACGGTTTTTTTACAGCCTTTGGCAGCCTCTTCAAAGCTGATGACGATCGTCGCCTGGCCGTCACTGCCGCGGCGCGGAGTATTCGGGTTGGCCCTGCGTCCGCCGCCAAAACCAAAGCCGCCAAAATCAAAGCCGTCAAACACGCTGTTGAAAATATCGTCTATATTGATGCCGCCGTTGAACGGGCTTCCGCCCGCTCCCCCGCCGAAACTGGGGTCTACACCCGCCTGGCCGAACTGGTCGTAACGGGCTCTTTTATCTTTATCGGACAGCACCTCATACGCTTCGTTGACTTCCTTAAACTTTACCTCGGCGTTTTTGTCTCCGGGGTTCAGGTCAGGGTGGTACTTTTTCGCGAGCTTGCGGTACGCCTTTTTAATTTCGGCATCCGTGGCGTTTTTGGGAACGCCCATCACTTCATAATAATCCCTTTTGTCAGCCAATCTGAATCACTCCCGAGAATACGCGTTGAGGGCAGCCGAAAAGGGCTGCCCCACCCGCGTTTTATGTTAACGCCGCGCCGCCGCGAATCCGGCTGTTCCGGTCGTATCCGCAGCGGCTCTGCGGTCGGATTTTCACTTATTTCTTATCCTTGTCGTCAACATCCCTGTATTCTGCGTTGTAAACGTTGCCGTCTGCGCCGCCCTGTGCGGAATCCGCGCTGCCGCCGTTACCCTGTGTGGGCGGTACCGGTCCGCCGGCCGGCTGCTGGGGAGCCGCATTTTTGTACAGCTTTTCGCTCGCCGCGTACATTGCTTTCTGCAGTTCTTCGCTCTTTTCCTTAATGCCGTCTGCATTATTTGCGGAAATTTCGCTGCGCAGCGCCGTAACCTTCGCGTTCAGGTCATCTTTGTCGCTCTGCGGAATCTTGTCGCCGCTGTCCTTAATCAGTTTTTCAACGGAGTAGCACAGGTTTTCGGCCTCGTTTTTGTGGTCGATCTCTTCGCGGCGCTTCTTGTCTTCCGCTTCAAACTTCTCCGCATCCTTCACGGCCTTATCAATATCGTCCTTGCTCATGTTGGAGCTGGAAGAAATCGTGATCTTCTGTTCCTTGCCGGTTCCCTTATCCTTGGCGGAAACATTTACAATGCCGTTGGAATCGATATCGAACGTGACTTCAATCTGAGGAATGCCGCGCGGTGCCGGGGCGATTCCGTCCAGACGGAACAGGCCAAGCTGCTTATTGTCGCGGGCAAATTCACGTTCGCCCTGCAGTACATTGACTTCCACCTGGGTCTGGCCGTCCGCCGCCGTGGAGAAAATCTGGCTCTTCTTAGTCGGGATGGTCGTGTTTCTCTCGATGATCTTTGTCATAACGCCGCCCATAGTTTCCACACCGAGGGACAACGGGGTAACATCGAGCAGAAGCAGGCCCTCGACTTCGCCGCCCAGAACGCCCGCCTGCAGCGAAGCGCCGATGGCAACGCACTCATCCGGGTTGATGCCCTTAAACGGATCTTTGCCGGAAAGTTCTTTTACTTTCTCCTGTACGGAAAGCATGCGGGTGGAACCGCCGACCAGCAGAACTTTGCCGATCTCATTCCAGGAAAGTCCGGCATCCGACATCGCCTGCTTTACCGGTCCGACTGTCTTTTCCACCAAATCGGCGGTCAGCTCGTCGTATTTTGCACGGCTCAGCGTCATATCCAGATGTTTCGGGCCGGTCGCGTCCGCCGTGATGAACGGCAGGTTGATGTTGGTGGAAGTCACGCCGGAAAGTTCAATCTTCGCCTTTTCCGCCGCGTCTTTCAGGCGCTGCATGGTTGCCTTATCCGCCGACAGGTCAATTCCGGTATCCTTCTTAAACTCGGAAACCATCCAGTCCATCACGCGTTTATCGAAGTCGTCGCCGCCCAGACGGTTGTTACCCGCTGTAGCGAGAACTTCCTGCACGCCGTCGCCCATTTCGATGATGGAAACATCAAAGGTGCCGCCGCCAAGGTCATAAACCATGACTTTCTGTTCGTTATCCTTGTCAATGCCGTAGGAAAGCGCCGCCGCCGTCGGCTCGTTGATAATACGCTTTACGTCCAGTCCTGCAATCTTCCCGGCGTCTTTCGTCGCCTGGCGCTGCGCATCTGTAAAGTAAGCCGGAACGGTAATAACCGCCGAATGTACCGGCTCGCCGAGGTATGCTTCCGCATCCGCCTTCAGCTTTTGCAAAATCATTGCGGAAATTTCCTGCGGGGTATAATTTTTGTCATCAATCGCAACTTTATAATCGCTGCCCATCTCTCTTTTAATGGAGCTGATGGTGCGGTTCGGGTTTGTAATGGCCTGGCGTTTTGCCAGCTGGCCGACAATGCGTTCTCCCGTCTTCTTAAACGCTACAACGGACGGGGTGGTTCTTTCCCCTTCTGCGTTCGGAATAACGACCGGTTTGCCGCCTTCAATAACAGCGACACAGGAATTGGTGGTGCCCAGATCAATACCAATTGTTTTTGACATAATATTTTACCTCCAACTCGTATCATTCAAAATTATGAAAAAATATTTATTATATATGAAAAAGGTCAGTTAGCTACCTGCACCATCGCATGCCGGATGACCCGGTCGCCAATCTTATACCCTTTTTGAAACACTTTGGTCACAACATTTTCCCCGCTTTGTTCATCTTCCACATGGGAAATGGCGTTGTGCAGTTCCGGGTCAAACGAATCGCCTTCCGCGCCCATCTCTTTCACGCCCAGCTTATCAAATGCGGAGCGCATTTGTTTCTGCACCAGTTCAACGCCCTTGCGCATATCTTCCGCCGTGCCGGTCTTTTGTTCCAGCGCGCGGTCCAGGCTGTCGGCCACCGTCAGGATTTCCAGAATGGCAGCCGCTGTGGCGTCGTTGTAAAGGGATGCTTTTTCCCGCGCCGTACGCTTGCGGTAATTTTCGTATTCCGCTGCCGTGCGCAGAAGAAGATCCTTCTGTTTTGCCAGTTGGCCGTTTGCCTCATCCAGTTTTTTGCGAAGGTCCTGTTCGGCCTTGCCGCCCTCTTTTTCAGCAGCCGCGGCATTTTCTGCCGGCTGGTCTGCTTCCGGGGACTGTTCCCCGCTGGTTTCTTGGGTTTCTGGTTGTGTTTCGGGCTGTTCGGCCTGTGCCTGCTGTTTCTTTTCTTTTTTCTGCAAAACTGGCGCCCCTTTCTTTACTCCATATTCATTAATTCCGTCAGCATTCTGCCGACCGAACCGGAAAGATATTCAACACGGGAAATAATTCTGCCGTAATTCATGCGCATCGGCCCTATAATGGCAATCGCCCCGGCATCCCGGCTGCCGATGCTGTAGCGGGAAACAATCACACTGGAATCCCGCAGCTCCGGGCGGCGGCTCTCCTGCCCCAGAATCACCCGAACCTTGTTGTTCGGCTGTGAAAGCAGCCTGCAGAGTTCCGACGGGCGGGAAAGGAAATCCATAATGCGCCGCAGTTCCTCCTGACCGAATTCCGGGTAAAACAGAAGATTGATTTCTCCGTTTAAGCAAACTTCGGACTGCATGGATTCCTGCGCCGCGCCCGCGACCGCCATCAGGGCGGAACTGATCATAATTGCCATGTCACCCATGGAAGCCGCCAGCGACTGAATGTATGCCGGTGTAATGGAAGCCACCGGAACCCCGATCAGCTTTTCATTAATCATGCGGAAAAACACACGAAGGATTTCCGGCGTAATATCGAAATCGCAGTGAAACACACGGCTCTTCATCGTCCCCGCGGAAGTCATCAGAATCACCATGGCCGTGCGCCGGCTGGTCTGCACCAGCTGCACCGCGCGAATCACGGCGGATTCCCCGCTCGGCGTGGTGGAAACCGCCGCGAACTTTGTCATGGAAGCCAACACTTTCGCGACACCGTCCAGCAGTTTTTCCGGGTCGTAGGCACTGGGAAGAATCAGGCTGTCGATATACCGTTTTTCTTCTCCCGTGATGCCGGGCCGCTTCATCAGCCGGTCGATATAAACCCGGTACCCCTTTTCGGTCGGGACACGCCCGGCGGATGTATGCGGCTGTTCCAGAAGTCCCCGGTCGCTCAAATTGCTCATTTCATTCCGGACTGTTGCGGAAGAAACGTTAAAGTCAAGGGTTTCGCACAGCGATTTGGAACCCACCGGTTCGCCGGTTGCAATGTACAGCTCAACGACGGCAGCCAAGATTTTCTGCTGTCTTACTGTCAGTTCCATTCCCTCTCCCTCCGCTTCATTCAGTTTAGCACTCAGTATGTAAGAGTGCTAACATCCTGTAAATAGAGTACCATTAGTTTACCCTGTTGTCAATATGTTAATTGTAAACTAATTATGAAATCCGCTGTAACCGCCTTGTTTCAGGCTCTCTGCCGGAACAAACGCGGTTTTTCGTCTCCTGCCGTCTCTGTAAATTAAAATTTCTGCCCGCAAAAAATCCGCGCAGATAAAAACACATCCGCGCGGATTTTCCTATCTATATATAGAAAGCACTCCGCTAAAACAGAACTTCCGCCGTCAGCTGATTCGACACCAGAAATCCACGTGGGGTAAAATGGAATCCGTCCTGTGTGCAAACGGTCAGCCCTGCGGATTCATACCGCTTTGCCGCCGCTTTGATTTTTTGGGGAACCGGGCAGCCGAACCGCTCGCGGCAGCGGGCATCGGTCAGGCCTTCCGTCAGCCGCAGTGCCAGCATGGCAAATTCCTCAAAGTCTCCGCCTTTCCCCTGCTCCTGCGGCATCTCTCCCTGCAGGAACGCCTTCAGGCTCCGCTTTTTGGAAAAACGCCGCCCGTTTAAAAACGAGTGGGCCGCAGGCCCGAACCCCAGGTATTCTTCATCGTGCCAATATTTCAGGTTATGCCTGCCTTCATATCCGCCTTGTGCAAAATTTGAAATTTCATATTGATGAAAGCCGTTCCGTTCCAATTCCCCGCACGCCAGCAGGTAAAGGGCAGCGGCTTCGTCCTCATCCGGAATATCAAGCGTTTCCTTTTGCTTAAAATACGCCGTTCCCGGCTCGACCTGTAAAAGGTAAGCCGAAACATGCCGCGCCCCCGCACGGGCACAAAACGCAATCGACCGGCGCAGACTTTCCTCTGTCTGTCCCTGCACCGCCAGCATCAGGTCAAGGGAGAGGTTGTCGAACCCGGCATTCTGCGCCTGCCCGATACAGCGCGCCGCCTGTTGCGCCGTGTGCCGCCGCCCCAGCAAACGCAGTTCCTTTTCATTTGCCGACTGCAAGCCCAGCGACAGGCGGTTTACACCCGCCGCGCGGATTTCCCGAAAAAAGTCGGAAAGGTCTTCGGCCGGGTTTGCTTCCACCGTGATTTCGGCGTGCTCCAGCCCAAAGCCGCGGCGGGCGGCTTCCACAATGCGAATCAGCCGCCCGGCCCCCAGCAGACTGGGCGTTCCCCCGCCAAAATACAGCGTGTCAGCTGTTCTGCCCGATTGCTCCGCTTCGTATTTAATTTCTTTTACAATACGCTCTGTATATTGTTCCATCCGCTCTTCACTGCCGCGAATGGAATAAAAATCACAGTAGGGGCATTTCCCGTCGCAGAACGGCACATGGACATAAATTCCGCAGACTGCGTCGTTCTGCGGGAGTGTTTGTGGAAAAGCTCCCGGACGGATCACGTCTTTCGCGCCCGCGGCGGGAGCATTCCCTGAACTGTCCCGCGCGGAAACATGACGCGTTTTTCTCCGCACCCCTCCGCGGGCCGTTGGCAGCGGCGGCACGCTGCTATTCATCGAGTTTGAGGACGCTCATGAAGGCTTCCTGCGGCACTTCTACCGTGCCGAGCTGGCGCATCCGTTTTTTGCCTTCCTTCTGTTTTTCGAGCAGCTTCTTCTTACGCGAAATATCTCCGCCGTAGCATTTGGCAAGAACATCCTTACGCATCGCCTTGACCGTTTCCCGCGCGATAATCCTCCCG
Organism: Oscillospiraceae bacterium; assembly: GCA_022650485.1. Lineage (GTDB taxonomy): Bacteria > Bacillota > Clostridia > Oscillospirales > Acutalibacteraceae > Caproicibacter. Next base: position 176,807 of record JALCPP010000006.1, read on the forward strand.
CCGATGCATGCCTGAATCGGTATTTCAAACATCTGGCGCGGAATCTTGTCTTTCAGCTTTTCGGCCATCTTGCGGGCGCGGGCATACGCCTTGTCTTCATGAATAATAAAGGAAAGCGCATCGACGGTTTCGCCGTTCAGCATAATGTCGAGCTTGACCAGCTTGCTTTTGCGGTATCCCTTTAATTCGTAGTCAAACGAAGCATACCCGCGGGTCCGGCTTTTCAGCGCGTCGAAAAAGTCATAGATAATCTCGTTGAGCGGCAGCTCATAGTGGATATCGACACGGTCTGCATCCACATATTTCATATCGATGAAGGTACCCCGGCGCTCCTGACAAAGCTCCATGATATTCCCAACATAGTCCTTCGGCGTGTAAATATGCGCGTTGGTAATCGGCTCCTGCGCCTCTGCAATCAGCGCGGGGTCCGGGTAATTGGTCGGGTTGTCAATCGAAGTCATCTCGCCGTCGGTCTTTAAAATATGATACACCACGCTCGGCGCGGTCGTAACCAGATCCAGGTCATACTCGCGTTCCAGCCGTTCCTGAATAATCTCCATGTGCAGCAGGCCCAGAAATCCGCAGCGAAACCCAAAGCCCAGCGCGGCGGAGGTTTCCGGCTCAAAGGAAAGCGCCGCGTCGTTCAGCTGCAGCTTTTCCAGCGCGTCGCGCAGATCCGGATATTTGGCGCCGTCCGCGGGATAAACGCCGCAGAACACCATCGGCTGCACCGGGTGATACCCCGGCAGCGGTTCTTTCGCCGGGCGTTCCGCCAGCGTGACCGTGTCGCCGACGCGCGCTTCACGCACCGCCTTGATGGAAGCGGAAATCACCCCGACCTCTCCGGCTTTCAGGCAGTCGCTCGGCTCAAAGCGGGTCGCGCGCATATAGCCGCACTCGACCACCGTAAACTCACTGCCGACTGACATCATGCGAATCACGTCTCCGGGTTTGACCTGCCCATCCATCACGCGCACATGCACGACCACGCCTTTATACGAATCGTAGTACGAATCAAAAATCAGCGCGCGCAGCGGCGCCTCGTCATCCCCCTTCGGGGGCGGCACATTTTTGACGATCTGTTCCATAACCGCCTGAATATTCGTTCCCATCTTCGCGGAAACACAGGGCGCCTCGTCAGCCGGGATCCCGATCACGTCCTCGATCTCTTTGCGGACTTCTTCCGGCCGGGCGGAAGGCAGGTCGATCTTGTTGATAACCGGGACAATTTCAAGCCCCGCGTCCACCGCAAGATACGTGTTTGCCAGCGTCTGGGCTTCAATCCCCTGCGAGGCGTCAACGACCAGCACCGCGCCTTCACATGCGGCGAGCGAGCGAGAAACCTCGTAATTAAAATCAACGTGGCCGGGCGTGTCAATCAGGTTGAAAACATAGTCCTGCCCGTCCTCCGCGTTGTAAACCAGCGTCACGGCATGCGCCTTAATCGTAATGCCGCGTTCCCGCTCCAGCGCCATATCGTCGAGAATCTGATTCTCCATCTCGCGCAGAGGGACGGACTTTGTCTGTTCAAGGATGCGGTCCGCTAAGGTGCTTTTGCCGTGGTCAATATGCGCTATAATACAGAAATTGCGAACTCTGTCACGTGGAATTGCCAATCCAATCACCGTTCCTGACTTATGAATCGTTCCGCTCCCAAAACAGAGGCGGAATATCCTTTAATAAAATTAACTGTATTATACCATAGGGGCTCGGAAAAGAAAACGGCGCTCTGCGAAACATTTCCGGTTAAGCCAACCCGCCGCTTCCGCGGGCTGTACCGTGCGCCCGCATGTCCCGCTTCTGATGCGCCAGAAAAAAGAGCCTTGGAAACCGAAAAAGTATCTCTCCGCTTTTTTGCTTTGGATAGGCTGAAACGACCCGGTCATAGATCTCCTTTTGAAACACGGTTCGTGCTTCTTCGTCCAATTCCTCAAGATAGGGGCGCAGGCCCGTGCCGCGGTACCATTCCATAATCCCATCATGGCTTTTCATCCGGTGAAAATAGGTTGTCTGCCACAGCGTAAAGTCGGGCGATAAATCGCCCAGCAGATCAAAATATTCCGACTGCGTCAGATTGTAAAAGATTCTCCGGTTTGAAAACCTCGATGCCCATCGGGGGCTTTTTACAACTTCCCCGATGATCCGGTGAATCGGCTCCTGCGCATTCATCGGCGTCTGCACCGCCAGCACGCCGCCCGGGCACAGCAATGCCATCATATTCCGGAGCAGCTGCGGATGGTTGGGAATCCACTGAATGCAGGCATTGGAAAACACAACGTCAAAGGTGCCGCGTCCCAATTTTGGCAGGTCTCTGCCCGCGTCACAGAGCCGGAACGCCAGGTCAGGGTGATTTTGTTTTGCCGCTTCAATCATTTGTGAAGAACTGTCAACGCCTAAGATTTCCGCGCCCGGGAACCGGCGGGCCAGCACTTCGGTGCTGTTGCCGGGGCCGCAGCCGATATCGACTATTTTTACGGGATGTTCCAGTTCAATCCGATTGGCAAGATCAACCGCGGGCTGGGTCCGCTCCGCTCCAAACTTCAGGTATTGCCGTGAATTCCAGTTTTGCATTTTAGCTCTCCCCACTTTTTCATCCCGGCTTCTTTCTGTGCCGTACAAATAACAAAAGGGGGAAGACAGACGTCCTCCCCCACACGGTCAGTACCGGTTGATGTTCCGGTAATATTTGTCGTTTAACAGTTTCTTTTTGCGCGAGCGCTTTGGTCTGCGGTACCGTTTGCGCCCCATGCCGCGCGGCGGCCGCCGGTTGCTGAACACGACGATCAGAACGACGATCACGCCAAGTGCGATGCATCCCCAGGACAAAAGGCCGATCCAATTCAACCAGTGGGACGATTCCTGATGTGTCACGACCGAATCGAGCGGGTCGGTTTCCGACACACTGGCAACGCTCGGCAATGAAATTTCACTGGACGGCACCAGGGAAGAAATCATCTCTCCCGCGGCGCTTCCGGATTCCTCCCCGGAAGACAGCGCCTGGGACGGCGTCCCCTGATTTCCTGTTTTTTTCACCGCTTTTGAAGAAGGCTTGGAAGTGCTGGAAGCCGAAGATGAACTTGCCGGTTTGGAAGGCAAAGACGCTTTGGAGGACGGCGGCTGGGGCGACGGGGACTGAGATCCCGATGACTCGGCGTCAAGGTCCGGAAAATAAGGTACTGCCTGACTCCCCGACTGGGCAGAAACGCTCAGCGACCCCCAAAACGTCACCAGGGTCAATATCATAAAAACGGACAGCACTTTCTCAAGTCGATTCATCAAAGGTCCTCCATTAAAACCACGTGTTTCAATGTCTTTTAGTTGTATTTAAAAAATATTATAGCATATCTCGGCGGTATTGCAAGTAAGCACTAAATTTTTGCCGGTAATTTGATAAATCAGTGTTTTATTGTCGCCAAACCCGATTCTGCGGCACTGCGTGTCCACTTCCGCAATTCCGAGGAACAGCCCGATCAGGCCGAGCGTGCAGAACATGGAAACCAAAAAAATTTTTAAATTCGGATGTTTTGTCATTTCCTTTTTCCTTCCCTGTTTTCACGTCAGCTGTGACAGTGTTTTGGCAAGCGCTTTGCCGAACAGCTCGCCCCCATAGACCGACTCTTCCAGCGTGTTGGCATGCGTTCCGATTTCAACCAGCAACGACCCGTGGGTCACATTTTCATTGTACCGCCGGGCGCAGAAATTCAGCGGGCGCGCAAGATTCGGATACAGGTCCGCCATGGATTTCTGAAGCCGGACCGCAAGCCGAAAATTATACTCCCAGTCGGGGAACCCAAGGTCGCCGTTGTCGTCGCAGCCGGAAATAATCATCACCTGCGCGGCCTTTTTTCCGTCCACCACCGCCGTCGGCTTCAGGCGGGTTCCGTCGGAACGGGTCATGGCGTCGCGGTGAAGATCGATGGTGACCTGAATACTCGGATACTGTTTCAGCAGTTTCTGCATGGTGACAAGCGACCTGCTGTAAGAGCCGTTATAGACCGGGTAATCGTGATAGGTGGTGTCGTGCACCACACCGATTCCCACCGCCTGCAGCTGTTTTGCAATCTCGTCGCCAACCGCGCAGACACTTTGCGTTTTATCCGTCGTGCGCGTCACCCCTTCAAAGGCTTCCGTCGTGTGCGTATGGTAAATCAGAACCTGCGGTTTCCCGTTTTTTTGGATTTTTACGTCCGGACGCTTTGCCAGCTCTTCTCCAATATCCACGCTGTGATGCTGATTGGAATTCTTCACATAAAAGTTTTCGTATTTGTTTCCTCCCGTGTTAATGCACATTTCCTCCACATCGCTGGGAAGGGAATCGCTTTTGCCGGACCCGGCGGACGGAGCGGACGACGGGGTCGAAGAGGCTTGGGACGAAGAGCTCTGGGCAGACGGCGCAGAGGAGGAGTCCCGCGAAGAGGGGGCAGAGGAAGAACCGACGGTATCATCCTGTTCCTCTGCGCTGATATATTCTTCCGCCGCGCCGCAGGGCAGAATAAATCCAGCGGCCGCAACCGCTGTGTTTTGGCTGATTCCATCGGGAAGACGCATCGTAACGCACGCAACAGCCAAAACGGCGAGCAGTGTTGACAGCGCTCCCATCCATTTTTCCGTACCCTTTTTCATATCCTTCCTCCACACGTTTTCAAAATTATGTTTATGCAGAAAACAGTGGATTCAGACCTCCGGCCTGGGTGACAGCCAAGGCACCGCGGCGCGCCGCTTACGTCAGCTCTTCGAATTCCTCCACGCTTAAAGAGGGATTCACGGCGCGGTTAATCCCCATGGAAAGGAGGCGCGCCCCCCGTTTGATAATTAAATCCACTTCACGCGGGGTCACCATCATGGAAGCGCCGCGCGGCGCAATCTTTTCCTGCGGCCCGTCGCGGCCCAGAAGATCGGAAGCCAGCGTGGCGGCATCCACAACCGTCGGAATTCCAAGGCTGATGACCGGCACGCCCAGCGTCTTCTGGTCAATGCGCGGCCGTGAATTTCCGACACCGGAGCCGGGGGACACCCCCGCGGAACTGATTTGAACCGTACATCCCAGCCGTGACGGAGTCCTTGCGGCCAGCGCGTCCACGGTCACCACCGCGGCGGGCTTAATTTCCCCCACCACCGCGCGCAGCACTTCAAACGCTTCCATTCCCGTGCAGCCCAGCACCCCCGGGCTGATCACCGCGACCGGCCGCAGGCCGTCCAGCCCCGTGACGCGCGCCAGCTCCCCTTTAATATAGCGCGTGGCAAGCACCTCCTCGGCGGCCAAAGGTCCCAGCGCGTCCGGAGTCATGCTTCGGTTGCCCAGCCCCGCCGCAAGAACCATCCCTTCCTCCGGCAAAAGGTTTTCCAGCTCGGAAGCTATCAGATTCAGCAGTGAATCATCGGAATCAATGTGGTCTGAAATCGCCTGGACTTCCATGGTTACATACGTTCTTCCGTGGTCGTCAATTCTGGTCAGAACGCAGCCGTCCTGTTCCGTTCGCACCTGTTTTGCAGGTTCTGTGGATTCCAGTGCCAGGTCTGTTCGGAAATTCATTTCCACTCTTCCCCTCTTTTTAAAAAAATCTTGCTTTTTCTTTGCATCAATGATATTATTAGTTGTAAAACTATGCTTAAAGGAGGTTGTATCATGCCAAATATTAAATCGGCCAAAAAGCGCGTAAGAGTTATTGCCACCAAAACTCTGATTAATAAGTCCGCATCCGCGGAACTGAAAACGGATATAAAGAAAGCCGTTCTCGCTGCGAACAGCGGCGATGAGAGCAGTGTGGAATCGGTAAAGGCCGCCGTCAGAAAAATTGACCAGGCTGTTGCCAAGGGACTCCTGCACAAAAACAACGCTGCAAGAAAAAAATCTGCGCTTACCCGTAAGCTGAACGCGGCAAAAGCATAAATTTCTTTCTCGCGTAAAGCAAAAGCAGAGCGGTATGCCCTGCTTTTTTTATTATCCGCCTGTTTTTCCCGCCGGGCAATTGACATTTTGCCGCTTTTTGATTATCATGAGGATAAACGAAGTTGAAGCCATCGTGCTTACGGAGGTGCTCGATTTGAAAAATACCGGAAAGCTGAATCTGCTGCTGACGATTTTGTCCTCGGCTGCCGCAATGGTCGCTGTGGCGGTTGCCGTCGTTCTCTTCTTTGAGAAAAAGAAAAAGGACGAGGAAGAGCTTGAGCATTACCTTGACTGTTCCATCCAATAATAATCCAACGCGGCGCTGCGTTCCACGGACAGGTAAACACCTGTCCGTTTTTTATGGGCGCCAACCGGCTTTCTGCATGCGGGCCCGCCTTTTTCTGCTGCGTTCCATCTGCCTTTTTACCAAACGGTAAACATATTTTGCCACCTGCCACAGAATTGTAAACAAAATGCTGCCGCTGGCAAGCCGGAAAATCCGCCAGGCCAGGCTGGCATAGCGATACCCCGCTTTCGCGTACTGAAACGCCGGGTTAGCTCTTATCCCCCGATTTTGAAAACAAAGCGGCCAGGTAGCCGAAGAACACCGCCGCCGCGATACCGGCAGCCCCCGCCGTCACTCCGCCGGAAAACACGCCCAGCAGGCCGTGTTCCCTGACGGCTTCCAGCGTGCCTTTCGCCATCAGATATCCAAACCCCGTCAGCGGAACGGTCGCCCCGCACCCGGCAAAGTCGACCAGCGGCTGATAAACGCCCAGCGCGCCGAGCAGCACGCCCAGCGTGACAAACGTCACCAGAATCCTGGCCGGTGTCATTTTGGTGAAATCGATCAACAGCTGGCCCACCACGCAGATGGCCCCGCCGATGAGAAACGCCCAAACAAAATCCATTGCTAAACACCTCAAATCTAGTTTCGCCCACGGCTTGAATTGTATACATATCAGGAGGAAAAAATGAACCCAAAAACCATATTTTTCGATCTTGACGGAACTCTGCTCGGCACAAAGAACGGCCAAAAATTTCAAATTCCGCACAGCGCTCTGCGCGCGCTTTCCCGTCTGCGGGAAAACGGGCACCGGATCGCGGTCTGCTCCGGCCGTCAGGAAGCCTTTATCCACAAATTTTTTCCGGGCCTGTTTCAAAGCTATGTTGCACAGAACGGCGCGCACGTTGTCGTTGACGGAAAAACGGTGCTGGACCGGATTCTGCCGGAAGAGCGGGTGAAAAGCCTTGCAAAGCATTTTGATTCTTTCGGATGCGGCTATGTCTTCCTGGGAAAACAGCACGGCTGGGCACGGAACATTCCGGACCGGCTGTTCGGGAGCATCGAAGAAATTTACAGCCTGCCGCATTTTTTAATCCGTGAGTGGGAACCAAATCAGGTAAAGGCCGGCATGATGGATTTTGTGTTTGAAACGGATGAGGAGTACAAAAAATGCGCCGGCGCGTTCACCGGCGGCATGATTCTGAACCGCCACCCGGGCGGGCTGACCAGCGACCTGAGCTTCCCGGAATGGGACAAAGGGAAGGGAATCGGCGCATTTTTGTCCCAAGCCGGCATTGCAAAAGAGGACACGGTCGCGTTTGGTGACGGCTACAACGATGTGTCCATGATGGAGTCGGTCGGCTGTGCCGTTGCCATGGGCAACGCCGTCGACAAAGTAAAGCAAAAAGCCGATTATGTCACCACCCCGATTTTCGAGGACGGAATTGAAAACGGATTACAACATTTGGGATTGCTCTAAAATATCTGTACCTGGTTTCACCCGGGCAGGACCCAAAAAAATTTTGCACGATTCTTGTAGGTCCGCCGTTACGATGAAATCGGACACCACCCATGATTTTTCTCTGACACAGGGTAAGAGCTACACCTTTAAGCTCACAGGAGCGGCCTCGTTCCATCCCGGCACCAACGGTATTTTTAAAACAGAGCTGGTGTCGCGCTCCGGCGGGGATTCTTATGACCGGATTACGGCCGTCGGAACTGCCGGCTCTTCCTCCGGGTTTTACATGAGCGCGCCGAAACGAATCTGCGTTGTGACTTTGCCCGCCGTGTAGCCCGGCTCACGGTTCTAGCCCCCGCCTTTCATTGCCCTTTTTACAGATAAAAAAACATCCCCGCACGGAATCAGTACGCCAACCAGATTCCATGCGGGGATGTTGTCTAATTAAAATAAAAGAAACACTTACGGCCTGCGCAGGCGCGGCACAAAAAGGATTGCCGCGGCCCAGAACGCTTCGTAAATACAAAGTGCGGTCAGGCTGAGATGTTTCAGTCCGGAAGTAAAGGACAGAAGCGCCACAAGCGCAAAGCCAAGCGCAACCGCGGCGACCTGCAATGCAACGGCAATGGAAATGTTGGCACGCTGCCGGATACAGGCAGTCAGCAGGCGTATCATGGCGCCCGCACGCCCCGATGTGGCAATCATCGCATCCGCGCGGTCCGGTTCCGCAGAAACCAGACCGGTGTAAACCTTTCCGAGCTGTTCCGGCAGAACAACAATCTCCTGCTCATACAGCCCAAAGCTTTCCGCCAGAAAACGCGGGGTGATATTCGGGTCGCTGGTGCGTACAATCAGGCTGATCCCGTTGCGCCCCATACGCCGGAGCAGCTGCGAACGCCGCAGGTCGGAATGATAATTAATGATAAACATGGCGACCAGCGTGCCGCCGGAAGCCAGATACTCCAGCCGTTTTCCGCTTTGGATGTATTTCTTTTCATAGTCGCGCGACGGCGGCTCGATTCCATGCGCCCGCATCAGTTCATGGGTGCCAACCAGAATCTGACGCCCGGAAACAATTCCGCTGACCCCTCTGCCATCCTCATAGACGGTATCGCTGATCTTGGGCAGAATTTCCCTGCGGCTTTTGATAATCTGATCAAACAAATCGGAAAGCGGCCCGCCGACCGTGCACATCAACGCTGCGGCATCCAGAATTGCCTCATCGATGCGCTGACCCGCAAAGGTGCGGATTCCGTTTAAAATTACGGTTCCGCGCGGGAACAGGTCCTCCGCGTCCAGCATGACGGCATTGGCGGCGCTGAACCGGTCAATTGCCGCCCATCCCGCCACCATGGAAGCGCTGTGCCGGGCAATCCCGCAAAGGCGCGAAACCGGCTGATTGACACACAGCATATTGGTAAACGGAACACAAATCAGGCAGGAGGCCGCCAGAACGGTCAGGGCGGAACCCGCGTTGCTCGGGGTCAGGAACACGGTGGCGGCACACAGCGCCAAACTGAGCAGAAAACCGGCCGGTGCCATCACCTGCGAAATCCGGTCCGCCGGGTCCGGCGTGTAAGAAAGACGCAGAAAGCCCTGCAGGAACAAGGATTCCGACTGATAGGCAATGTGCGGATCGCCGAGCACACTGTCACCGGCTAACCGCAGGGAAGTATTGTAATCGCCGTACAGCCGCACCGCATATTTTTTATTTTTGGTGCAAAGAAATTTAAAGTTTGCAAAAATACGTCTCGCCATACTGAACTTGCCGGCGGTGTTGAGGAACAGCGCGACGGCGGCAAGGGGAGCGTACAGCCGGATTCCGTCCGGAATTCCAAGGACCAGCAGAACAATATTCTGAACCAGAGCGGCCAGTATCGCCACGGCCACCGCCGTATCCGCATTTGCCTGAAGGGAAGTCAGCCCCTTGATTCCATTCCAGAGCGTTGAACCGCTGAAACCCGCCGCAATCACCAGGAATGCAAGCTGAATGACCGGATAGGACGGACCGTCAAAGATCATATGTACCTCCGGCGGCAGCACCGCCGGATACTCTGTGACAAGGCCAACCACAAGCAGAATTAAAGTCGCAATTCCCGTAACGGCCAGCCGAAGCGACAGCCTTGTCACGTTTCGGAGCAAATCATGATGAACAGAGGGCGCATCCGCACGGTCGGTGTAATCATCCAGCTCCTCCGGTTCCTCCGGCTGTTCCGGGTCGAATTCATCGGGTTCTTCCGCGCCGAACAGGCGGAACCTGCGCTTTGAGCCGCGCATCGGACCGGCCGGTTCCTCCGGCGGAGCGGGCGGTTCTTCTTCCGCCTTGCCGGAAATCGGAAGCGGTTCCGCCGGGGCAGAATCCCCGCAAGGTTCCTTCTCCTGTTCCGGTTCGCCGGGCTCTTCAGGCTCCGGTGCGGCTTCCGTCTGCAATTTCTCAGTCTCTTCCGGTTCCGTCACAGCGTTCTTTTCCGATTCACCGGGTTCCTGCGGTTCCGGAAACGGAATCGGCTCGGGCGGCTCCGGCATCGGACTGTTTTCCGCCTCTGCTTCCAAAAGCTCTTTCAGGCCGCACGGGCGAATCACATGCACCGGAGCAGCGCACGCCCGGTACTGCGGCCTTGCCCTGTCCTCCGGGTCTGTCCGCGGCGGCGGAACCCGGCGGTCCTCCCGGGCACAAGGGGGCGTCTTCTGCGGCTCCTTGATTGGGGCAGGCTCTTTTTCCTCCGCTTTTACGGGGGATTTTTGGGGTTCCGGCACAAAGGCATCCTGCGGCTGCACTTCCTGCGGTGTTTCTTCTGAAACAGACGTTTCAGACCGTGTGGGCGGCTGCGGATCCGGTGCCGGCACCGGCGGCTTGACAACCGGCTCACGCTGCGGGCCGGGGGATACCACAGGTTTTGGGGCAGGCTCCGGCTGCGGAATTTCCGGAACAGACGGGCCTGGCGCCGGCACCTCCGGCGGCTGTACCGGTTCGCCCTGGGGGAAGAGTTCCTCCGGGTCAAACCCCGCTTTCTGCATAATTTTCTGCAGTCGTTCCTGGCGCTCGCGATGGATGCGGTCAAACGTTTCCGCCATATCCGGCCCGTCGGTTTTCCCGGGTTCGTCAAACAGGTAGGAAAAGGCGGACCCACTGTCCGTTTTCTCCTTTCCGCCCTCGTCGTCCGGTCGGACGGTCTTTTCATATTCCCTGCGGTATTCCTCCAGAGGGCGCAGCTGTAGCCCGTAGTAAAGGTCATCCTCTTCACGGAATTCTTCCCGCTTTTTGCGGCGCCCAAGCCGTGAAAACCAATGCTTTTTCTTCTTTTCCGGTTCCGGCGGCTGTTCTATTTCAGAAGGCTTTCCATTCTCCGCCTCGTCGCCTGCCTCCATGTTGAGCGCGCGGCGCGCCCCCTGCAGAACTTCCTCCCGGTTTGGCGGGGATTTCTTTGGGGAACTTTTTGTGTGAGCGGGTTCGCTCCCTTTGATAATATGTGCCTCCGCTAGAATTTCTTCGACCGAATAATCTTTTTGCGGAGCTTTTCCGTTTTCGTTCATTCGATCCGCTCTCCCGTGTTATTTTGTCTTAATCCCCAACCGCTGCCGGGCGATTTCATAGCAGATGACCCCGCAGGCAACGGAAGCATTAAGCGAATTTATCTTTCCCCTAATCGGCAGGGATATGATAAAATCTGATTTTTCTTTTACCAAGCGCCCGACTCCAAAGCCTTCCGAACCGATGACCACGGCAACGGGACCGGAATAGTCCACCCCGCACCAGGGTTCTCCGTCCATGTCGGCGGCATAGACCCATACCCCGCGCTGTTTCAGGTCATCCAGCGTTCTGGCCAGATTGGTCACCCGGGCAACCGGAACATATTCCACCGCACCGGCACTCGACTTTCCCACGGCCCATGTCAGCCCCACGCTGCGCCGCGACGGAAGGATCACTCCGTGCGCCCCCGCGCACTCCGCCACACGCAGAATCGCGCCCAGGTTGTGCGGGTCTTCCAGCCCGTCCGCAATAATCAGGAACGGGGATTCCCCGCGCTCCTGCGCCAGCCGGAACATATCGTCCACCGTTGCGTATTCCTTTGCCGCGGCCATGGCCGCCACACCCTGATGAACCGCCCCTCCGCACAGAAAGTCCAGCTTTTTCGAGTCGATCTCTTTGACCGGGATGCCGCGCTGTTTTGCCTTGGCAATCAGCGCAACGACAGAGCCGGAACGTTCCCCGCGCGCCAGGCAGATCTTGTCAATTGCCCTGCCGCTGCGCAATGCTTCCGCGACCGCATTCCTTCCTGCGATCACGCCATTGTCCTGTTGTCCTTCTCCGCCGTTTTTCAAAAAGCACCTCTCCAATTTTAAAAAATCAATGATTTTATCCCGTTTGATTGATAACTGATGAATCATGGTTATTATACCATATTTTACACGGTTCAACAGGGAATTTGCCGAAGTTTTATTTGTTTTTGAGGAATTAAGTAACACCACGGCGTAAAATTTTCCATTTATACGCACCGTATTTCCACCGGTTGACATAATATGTGTGAACAAGCTGTGGAAAACTCTGTGGAAAATGTTGATAACTCAGTCAGGTCAATTGTGGAAACGGTGAATTTACATTCGTGGATAAAAAAATTATGTAAACTTGAGTCGAACCGTTTTAAGCTTTTCATCATAACCCTGCGTATTCTTTGCACTGGTTGAAGAGGGAATCGGTCCATGGTATAATAGGCGCTGATTGAAAACGGAAGAAGAGTCGAAAGAACATGAATTTAGACACGTTGGGTCAAACTTTGGACTGCGGCCAGTGCTTTCGCTGGGAACGCCTTCCGGACGGCTCCTGGCGGGGAGCCGCCGGAGCCTGCGGCGCCCACCTGACAAAAGAAAATCTGAAGCGCGTATTAGAGGACCCGTTCTGGGCCGATTATTTTGACATGGCGCGCGATTACGACGCCATCCGCGAACACTTTGCCGCGCTTCACCCTGTTTTGAAAGAGGCGGCGGGCTACGCGCCGGATCTTCGTATTCTGAACCAAAACCCCTGGGAAGCGCTGTGTTCCTTCATTCTTTCCCAATGCAACAACATTAAACGGATTAAAGGCCTCGTTTCGCGTCTGTGCGGCGCCTACGGGGAGCCCTGCGGCGCGTTTCACTCTTTCCCCGGCCCGGAATCGCTTGCCCGGCTGGACGAGCAGGACCTGCGCGCACTCGGGTGCGGGTACCGCGCCGGGTATCTGCTGGCGGCGGCGCGCCACACGGCGGAAGGCAAACTGGATTTTGACCGTCTGCGCAGCCTTCCGCTTGACGAAGCGCGCCAAAAGCTGACAGAACTGCCGGGGGTAGGGCCGAAGGTCGCGGACTGCGCGCTGCTGTACGGGCTGCACCGTCTGGAAGCATTTCCGACAGACGTGTGGATGAAACGCGCCATGAAAGTGCTGTTCCCGGGCTGGAAGCCGAAAGATTTTGGAAAATATGCCGGTATTGCACAACAGTATATTTTCCATTACAGCCGGAATCATCCTGAACTGTTCTGAACAAAAAACAAATTATTTATTTCATAAGCTCATCTGTTTCCCATATATCATTTTTTTGTGTAATGGGGTATAATAAAGATAAATAACAATTAGGAGTGACAGCTGATGTCTTTGGTCAACACGAAAGAAATGTTTCAGAAAGCATACGGCGGCGGGTATGCAGTCGGCGCTTTCAACGTCAACAATATGGAAATCGTGCAGGGTATTACGGAAGCCTGCGCAGAACTGAAAGCCCCTGTCATCCTGCAGGCTTCTGCAGGTGCGCGCAAATATGCATCTCACACCTATCTGGTTAAACTGGTGGAAGCTGCGGTGATTGAGCACCCGGAGCTGCCCATCGCACTGCATCTGGACCACGGCCCGTCCTATGATGTCTGCAAATCCTGCATTGACGGCGGATTCACCAGCGTCATGTTCGACGGCTCTTCCAAATCCTATGAAGAAAACGTGGAAGAAACCAAAAAGGTTGTCGACTACGCGCACAAATACAACGTAACCGTAGAAGCCGAACTTGGCAGACTGGCGGGAATTGAAGACGCCGTCAACGTTGCGGACGATAATGCCCAGTTTACAGACCCGGAACAGGTCCAGGATTTCGTGAAGAGCACCGGCGTGGATTCGCTTGCCATCGCCATCGGCACAAGCCACGGCGCTTACAAGTTCAAACCCGGCCAGAAGCCCCAGCTCCGCTTCGATATTCTGGAAGAGGTTTCCAAGCGTCTTCCCGGTTTCCCGATTGTCCTGCACGGCGCTTCCAGTGTCATTCCTGAATTCGTAAAGATGATCAACCAGTACGGCGGCAAGATGCCGGACGCCATCGGCATTCCGGAGGACATGCTTCGCAAGGCCGCAACCATGGCCGTCTGCAAGATTAACATCGATTCCGACCTTCGCCTTGCCATGACCGGTTCCGTGCGTAAATACTTTGCGGAACACCCGGATCACTTCGACCCGCGCCAGTACCTCAAACCCGCGCGCGAAGCGATTAAGGGAATGGTTGAGCATAAGATTACCGATGTTCTCGGCTGCGCCGGGAAAGCAGAATAAGCAGAGTTAAATTTCGCGCTGCGAAACACACTTTGGTCATTCATGATCTTCTGCTTCCTTATGAAAACAAAAACAGGAACGGAACCCCTTGGGGAATTCCGTTCCTGTTTTTTCGTTCTCAGCAGAACCTTGCCTGACTTTATTTAAGAAAAGAATCCGTCAATCGTCTTCTTTGCCGTTTCATTGTCATCGGACACGCAGAGGATCACGTATTTGCCCTTTTCCTCCAGAACCGGAGCCTCCAGCTTTTTCATTTCCGCCGGCTGATAGTCCTGAAATCCCGCTCTCTGGTCTTCAATGCGCTGCTCCGCCTTTTCTTTGATGCGCCCGGCGGCCTCTTCATCCTTTGCTTCGAACGCGGCGACTTCCTCCGCCGTTGCGCCGGTGCTTTCATAAACCGTGGCTTTCACCACGTCGCCGTCTTCCATTCCATATATTTTTACGGCAGTATCCTGATTCAATGTGGACATCTGATCTTTGAACTCGACCGAAGAGATCAACCCTTCCGCCACTTTCTGCACATCGACCGTCTTTGTCTTTTCGCCGCCTGAACAGCCCGGCAGAAGAATCATTAAAACAGCCGCCGCGCAAAGAATTCCCTTTTTCATTCTCGCTCCCCCATTTTTATTCCGTATGTGTTTTCAAGTAATCGCACCATTTGGCGCAATATTCAGAGTTTAAATGGACCCCGTCGTTGGACGCCTCATCCGGCAGAACGCCGTTTGTGGAAACCACGCCCGCCGTGTCAAGGTAAGTTACCTTCTGCCGTTCGGCTATCTTCTTAATTTCCTGATTGTAAACGGCAATTTTTTCATTTTTATAAAAAGTACTCGCGGACTTTTTTGCGGATACCGGAAAGATTCCCTGAAGGTAAATCCTCGCATCCGGGTGATCCTTCTTTAAATCCGAAACAATTTTTTCATAATCGGAAACAAATATTTTCATGCTGACCCACCCAAGCTCGTTGACGCCCAGCATCAAATATATTTTCCCGAACGGATGGTTTTTTTGCGCCTGCATCACGGTTTTTTTCGTTCCGTTTTCCCGAATGGCATCTTTGGTGTACACCGTATTGACCATTAATCCCTTGACCGCGTAATACGTTGCACCAGGCAGACCGTCGTAGTTTCTCAGACCCTCGGTCCGGCTGTCCCCGATAAAGAGTGCATTGGAAAACCAGCCTTCCGGTGCGGGCTCCGGGTCCGGCTCCGCCTGCGACGGAGAAGTGCTCGAACTCTGCGGTTCAGACGAAGCCTGAGAGGAGCTCGGCGCCGCGGAGGAAGAAGCCGCCAACTGCGAGGAAGCCCTGGAAGATGCCGGCGGCACGGAGGACACGGGCCGCGAGGAAGCGGCTTGGGAAGACGCCATCCCTTTCATCACCGCAGTGGTTCCTTCCACCGCCGCAGCCAACAAAGAAAGGATGCATAAACAGATGGCCGCTCGCCACAAAAACAGTTTTCTTCTTCTTTTTTTCTGCCGTAATATTTTTTCGTTGAAATGCTGCATATGCTGACTGATTCCTTCCCTTTGCGCTGTTACAACCCTTACATTCTTATTTCATTATACTCCATTCACATACCTCTTAAAAGAGGAAAAATCAAGAATGACAAAACTGTTATTCACGGTTTATTTTTTGTAATAATTTTACTATGCTACCGCATCAGCCAGCTGACGGAGTCCTTGGAAAAGCAAAATCCCAGCGCGCGGTGCAGCGCTTCAGACGCCTCGTTTCCACCCTTAATCTGCGCATAGGGAAACGCACCGTCTTTCAGCAGATGATTGATCAGATGCGATTCCAGCATCCGGGCAATTCCCCGGCGGCGGAATCTCGGAAGGACTTCCAGCATCCCCATTGCACCTTCCGCGTGAACCCCGATAAATCCCGCCGGTTCTCCCTTTACAAAAGCGCCGAACACCGTGCCGGACCTTAGCCTGTCGCGAAGATATTCCTCTTCCGGAATAGTCCGGTAATGCTCTTTGACAAACGGAAGAAAACTTTCATCCATCCTTCTGATTTCGGCGGGCCGGTCTGTTCCGGGAAGCGGCTCCTTTTTACAATACGCCGCGTTGCAAACCAGCAGGCGTTGACAAAACCCGAATTTTTGCTGTGCCGCAGCGGTGCCGAACGTCTGATGTGCCACAAACAAGTCCGAAGAATCCAGCCCCGCAATCATCCGCAGGGCAGCCTCTTCACTTTTTGCGCTGAGCATATGCGTCCCGCTGCTTTCATCACATAAAAGCACTCCGGACCGCGAAGCCGCTAAAATGCGCGCGCTGCCGCGCCGGATACATTCGAGCATATCCACATGCAGAACCGGGTCTTTTTTTAAATAATCCTTTGCCTGATCCATCCCTGTTATTCCTTCCCTCGTCCCATCCTAAGAACCGGATATAAAAAAAGCCGCCCGGTTTACTCCGGGCGGCTTCCGGCGGGAACAAGCCCATGACTTCCCCGCCAAACCATCTTTCCGTACGTGCTGCGCCAAACAGGGGCGGCCTAAAAGCCGGCTGCTCAGCCTGCTTTGTAAACAGCAACCGCACAGGCGACCGTCGCGCCGACCATCGGGTTGTTGCCCATGCCGATCAGACCCATCATCTCGACGTGCGCCGGCACGGAAGAGGAACCTGCGAACTGAGCGTCCCCATGGACTCTGCCAAGGGAATCGGTCAGGCCGTAAGAAGCGGGGCCCGCTCCCATGTTGTCCGGGTGCAGGGTGCGGCCTGTGCCGCCGCCGCTTGCAACGGAGAAATATTTTTTGCCGTTTTCAATCGACCATTTTTTATAAGTGCCCGCGACAAGATGCTGGAAACGAACCGGGTTGGTGGAGTTTCCGGTAATGGAAACGTCAACACCTTCCATCTGCATGATTGCCACGCCTTCGCGCACATCGTCCGCGCCGAAGCATCTTACTTTGGCGCGCTCTCCGTCGGAGAAAGCACGGGTTTCTACCACGCTGAGTTTATCCGCAAAATAGTCAAATTTTGTCTTGACATAGGTGAATCCGTTGATGCGGGAAATAATATAGGCCGCATCTTTGCCAAGGCCGTTCAAAATAACGCGCAGGGGCTCTTTGCGGGCGGAGTTTGCGGAGCGGGCGATTCCAATCGCGCCTTCCGCCGCCGCGAAGGACTCATGCCCCGCAAGAAAGCAGAAGCACTTGGTCTCGTCGCGAAGAAGCATCGCGCCCAGATTGCCGTGGCCGAGTCCGACTTTGCGCTGTTCCGCAACGGAACCGGGAACCGTGAATGATTCCAGGCCGACACCGATTTTTTCGGCAGCTTCCGCCGCGCTTTTCACACCGGTTTTCAGTCCGATGGCACAGCCGAGCGTATAGGCCCACACCGCGTTGTCAAACGCGATCGGCTGAACGCCCTTGACGATTTTTTCGACATCGATTCCTTTTGAAAGGCAAAGATCGCGTGCTTCCTCGAGACCGGCAATCCCGTACTCGGCAAGACACTTTTCGATTTTGGCCATTCTTCTCTCTTTATTTTCAAATGTTACATCATTAGCCATTTCGTTTGTCCTCCTTACTGGTCTCATTCTTCACGCGGATCGATGGTCTTCACCGCGCTGTCGAAGCGTCCATACTGGCCGATATTCTTTTTATAGGCTTCATCAGGGCTGACTCCGTGGCGAATATCCTCCATCATTTTGCCAAGGCGGACAAACTGGTAACCGATGACCTCACTGTTTTCATCCAAAGCAAGTTTGGTCACATAGCCCTCTGTCATTTCCAGGTAACGCACACCCTTCGGCAGGGTGCCGAACATTGTGCCCACCTGAGAACGCAGACCCTTTCCAAGGTCTTCCATGCCAGCGCCGACCGGCAGGCCGTCTTCGGAAAATGCCGTCTGGCTGCGGCCGTAGGCCAATTGTTTAAACAGCTCGCGCATTGCGACGTTGATCGCGTCGCAGACAAGGTCCGTGTTCAGGCATTCCAGCAAAGTTTTGCCCGGAAGAATTTCCGCAGCCATGGCGGCGGAATGTGTCATGCCGGAGCAGCCGAGTGTTTCGACCAGTGCCTCCTGCACAATTCCGTTCTTCACGTTCAGCGTCAGCTTGCAGGCGCCCTGCTGCGGCGCACACCAGCCCACACCGTGAGTCAGGCCGGACAGATCCTTGATTTCATATGCTTTAACCCATTTCCCTTCTTCTGGAATGGGGGCGGGTCCGTGTTTTGGTCCCTTTTTTACCACACACATCTTTTCCACTTCTGCGGAATAATTCATATCCGTGCTCCTTTCGGTTTTGCATCCCCTGAAAATCTTCCCTATGCAGGACTTGCATCTTCTTTTTATTATAATTGATTGTATATCTTTTATCAATATAAAATAGGAATCAATTTATCGTTTTCTGTCGGTAAAGTTTTAGTAAAAAACTCTTTTTTGGCGCGGGAAAATTGTTTTATAATTCATTTTAAATATTTTTTATTATATTTATCTTGAAGAAATTTATTATTTATGTTATTCTTGAGAAAATACATTTTAGGGGGAATAGAACATGGACAATCAAAATCCGATTCCGCAGCCCACTCCGTACCAGACCCAACCGCAGCCATACCCGCAGAATAACGCCGGGTATGAAGACACCACACCCCTCAGCATAGGAAGCTACCTTATCATGATGATCGTTTCGGTCATCCCCATTGTCGGCTTTATCATGCTGTTCGTCTGGGGATTTGGCAACAGCAACCTGAATAAAAAGAACTGGGCCCGCGCACAGCTGATTCTGCTTGCAATCAGCACTGTTTTGTTCTTCATTTTCGGGGCAGCCCTGATAGCATCAATTGCCAACATGATGGGCCCGACGTACTAAATCAAAAAAATTTAATACATATGCGGCGGAGGCTCCTTTTTAAGGAGTCTTCATTTTTTTGCTTGCGGCAGCGGTATTTAAAATGATGTTTAGTGTCCTGTTTTTTGATTTTCTGTTAAAATGTTAACTTTACTTTTTTTCAATCCCCGGAAGATGTATAATAAGTTTAGTTATCTGTATCTTTTATGATTTCAGACCATAATTCCCAGTATCAAGAGAGGATGTCACAAGCAATGAGTTTCATGGACAAAATGATCGAAAGAGCAATCAGCGACAAAAAGACGATCGTTCTTCCGGAAGGAACCGACGCCCGCGTTGTCGCGGCAGCCGCCGAGGTTGTTCGCCGTAAAATCGCAAACCTGATTCTGCTTGGAAATGAGCAGGAAATTAAAAAAGCAGCAGACGGTCTGGACCTTTCCGGCGTCAAGATCATCGACCCGAAAAGCACCGACCTGCACGACGATTTTTCCAACACCTTTTATGAAATGCGCAAGGCCAAGGGCATGACCCCGGAAAAGGCCTCTGAAACCATGGAAGACAACACCTATTTCGGTGTAATGCTGGTCAAAAAGGGCATTGCGGACGGCATGGTGTCCGGCGCATGCCACTCCACCGCAAACACCCTGCGCCCCGCACTGCAGATCATCCGCACCGCGAAAGACGCCAAAATGGTTTCCGGCTTCTTCCTCATTAACGTTCCGAACTGCGAATACGGCGAAAACGGCACGTTCGTCTTTGCGGACTGCGGCCTGAACATCAACCCGAACGCGGACGAGCTTTCTGAAATCGCCATCGCTTCCGCAAAGTCGTTCCATTCCCTGATCGGCGCGGAACCGAAGGTTGCCATGCTTTCGTTCTCCAGCTACGGCAGCGGCAAAGACGCACTTGTCGACAAAGTCGCGGAAGCAACAAAACTTGCGAAGGAAAAAGCGCCGGACCTGATGCTGGACGGCGAACTGCAGGCAGATGCCGCTCTGGTTCCGTCCGTAGGCCAGTCCAAGGCCCCGGGCAGCAAGGTTGCCGGACACGCAAACGTCCTGATTTTCCCGGACCTGAACGTGGGCAACATCAGCTACAAGCTGGTCGAGCGCCTGGCAAAGGCCGATGCTTACGGCCCGATTCTGCAGGGAATTGCAAAACCGGTCAACGACCTGTCCCGCGGCTGCAAAGCGGAAGACATCGTCGGTGTGGTCGCTGTGACCGCCGTTCAGGCACAGACCAACAAATAAGGATTCCGAGCCTTTGCGCGGAACTTTCAAGTCACACACAAAACAGCCGCCCGGATTTTCCGGGGCGGCTGTTTTGCATTTTAGTTCAGGTGTTTCGTAAAAAAGCGGAACGCATTGTTATAAAAAATATCGTCCGCAATCTCTTTCCCGAACCGGCCGCACATGGCATTGTAAAGCAGACCCATGTCACCGATTCCGCGGATTTCGGCGGAAAGTGTACAGCCGTCAAAGTCGGCGCCGATTGCCACCGTCTTTTCGCCGCCTAAATGAAGAAAATGCTCCGCGTGCTTCAGCAGGGAAGGAATGGTTCCCCCTGAGCCGGCAAACGGCGCGAACAGATTCAGCCCCACAAGACCGCCGCGCCGCACAATTTCGCGGAACTGGTCGTCCGTCAGGTTGCGCGGATGATTCTCGATCGCCTTTGAATCGGAATGGGTCGCCACAAACGGACCCTGAAGCGTGTGTGCAACATCCCAGAATCCTTTTTCCGACAGATGCGATACATCCACCACCATGCCGAGTTCGCCCATCTCCCGCACGACTTCCTTTCCAAAGCGGGACAGCCCGTCTGCGCCTGGGGTCATACACCCGTTGCCCAGTTCATTCGGCCCGTTCCATGTCAGGGTCATCAGCCGCACTCCCGCTTTCCACACGTCGCCGAGGTGCGAAAGCTCGCCGCCCAGCGCCGCACCCCCCTCAATGGAAAGCAGCGCCATGTTTTTTCCGGCGGCATCCGCCTGCTTCAGATCATTCCCGTTCCGGCAAAGCACGGGTCCGCCCGTGTCGGTGAGAAGCTTCTGCTTGAAATCCGCCGCAACCGCCTGAAAATAGTGAAAGGCGGCCTCCCCCCGCAGCTTGCCGCTGATCCAAACCGCAAAAACCTGCGCCCACCTGTCATATTTTCCGGTTTGTTCCAGACTGACAGAAAGCCCGTTAGAGGAAAGCCCCAGCCCTTTTTGGTAACACTCGGTAGCAGTGTCGCAATGCAGGTCAAAATACTTCATCAAATGACCCCTTTCCCCGTATCATAGATACTATTATTATAATACGAAGAAAACTTTGAAAATAGAAAAATTTTCACGTGTGGTTTTTTTCTTTTGTGTGCATTTGACTTTCCGCGTATCTGTGTTATAATACAGTAGTTATCCGCCCGTAGCTAAGTCTGGATATAGCAGCAGATTCCGATTCTGAAGGCCGGGGGTTCGAATCCCTCCGGGCGGACCAAATACGAACAAAGGCGGGTTTTTATAACCCGCCTTTCTTTCTATCTGTTGATTGTTTTTCATCAATCAATAACCCAAAACACAGCACCTGCATTGAAAGAAGGGGGAACGCAAAGTGAACGTACTCGTGATCGGCTGCGGGCGCCTCGGTTCGCGGCTGGCCGGTCTTCTGGACAAGCAGGGCCATGACGTCACCGTTGTGGACTGCAACCCGGATGCCTTTCATAATCTGAAAAAAGATTTCGGCGGCATCACCATTGTTGGAATGCCGATGGACAGCAAGGTTCTTCGCAGCGCCGGTGTAGAAGGCTGTGACGCCATGGCGGTCGTCACACCGGACGACAACCTGAACATTACCGTTTCGCAGATGGCACGGGAATTTTTCGGAATTGAAAATGTATTAGCCCGTATTTCCGACCCCCTTCGCGAAAATATTTTTAAGCGTTTCGGTCTGAAAACCGTTTGCCCCACCAATCTGGCGGGGGACGCCATCTCTTCCGCACTGACGCTTCCCTGGGAACCGCAAACCGTAACAATCGGCACTTCCACCGTTTCGTTCCATTCCAAAAAAGTGGACCACGCCCACGCCGGCATCAAACTTTCCGATGTCCCCAGAACCGAAGGGGAACGAATCTTCGGCGTGATCGGCACAGACGGCCAGATGACACTTTGCCGCGGGACGGAAAAAATGGTTCTTTCCGAAGGGGACCGCGTTGTCCTCACATCCGTGATCGATTAGCTGCAGGAGGTCTGAGCATGAAAATCATCATTGTCGGTGGCGGTAAACTGGGCCACCAGATCGCACGCAATTTGATGGAAAGCAAATACGACGTCAAGCTGATTGAAAAGGACAAGGCAAAATGCACGCGGCTTGCCAATTCGCTTGACGCCGAGGTGATTTACGGCGACGGTACGGAACTGGATGCGCTGGAAGAAGCCGGTGCCTCCAGCGCGGACTGCTTTATCGCCGTGACGGGAAGCGACCAGGACAATCTGGTCGCCTCTCAGCTTGCCAAAA
Organism: Oscillospiraceae bacterium; assembly: GCA_022650485.1. GTDB lineage: Bacteria > Bacillota > Clostridia > Oscillospirales > Acutalibacteraceae > Caproicibacter. Next base: position 199,294 of record JALCPP010000006.1, read on the forward strand.
AGGAATATAAAATTGATAAGGTAATTGCAAGAAATAACGACCCGCGCAATCTGGACGCGCTCCGCAAGCTCGGCCCGGATATCGCCGTAAGCAGTACGGAAATCATCACCAACATGATCGAACAGGAGGTCGACAGCGCGCAGGCCCATTTGATTGCCACCCTGAATAAGGGGCGGGCTTCCATCATCACGCTTACCCTTCCGGCAGACACAGCGCTGGAAGGCATTATGCTGAAAGACCTGACGCTTCCGTTCGGTTCGCTGATTATCTCCATTGTGCGCAAGGAATCGATGATGATTCCAAACGGCCTGACGGCGTTCCGCGCCAATGACGAAATTGTGGCGGTCTGCGACAGAAAGGGCGAAAAGGAACTTCAGCGCACCCTGGGCGCACACCGCCCTCGCTAACTTTTTCCTCTGCATCTTATTGAAACCACAAAAAGCACCGGCACGCGGAATTGAGTCCGCGTACCGGTGCTTTTTTGTCCCTGATATTCCTGGAACGGCGGCAGACCCCATCAACCCCCGTTCATTGCAAAAATTTTAACGCAAACTCCCTCTGCCTTACCTGATGCAAAGTTCGGATATATCCGTCCGCCACGGTGCGCGCGGTCTGTTCCGACAGACCGGAAATCGCATCGTGCACCCCGACCGCGGCCATGCCAGCGGCCTTTGCCCCTCGAAGACCCTCCAGCACATCTTCAAAAACGATACATCCGCCGGGTTCTGCGCCCAGCCTCTTTGCGCAAAGCAGGTAAACATCCGGAAATTCCTTTCCGCGCGCGACTTCCGGCACGGAGGCAAACGCACGAAACTCATCATAAATTCCATTGTTGCACAGTACAGGGCCATACAGCTGCGGCGACAAAGCAGTCGCCACCCCAAAAACGAATCCACGTTCCCGCAGAAAGCGCAGGCATTCCCGTGCGCCCGGCTTAAGAACAATGTGATGCGCGTACTGTTCCGTGACCATCTCATTCCATTCGCGCATCAATTCCTCCGGGGCTTCCCCCAGATGAAACCGCTCTACCGTGTAGCGCGCCGCCTCCGCAAAGCTCATAGCGGAAACTTTCTCGGTGTAATCCGGCGTAAACGATAGTTTTCGCCGCCCCAGAAACTCGCGGTCCACCTGCTCCCATACCTTCATGGAATCCAGCAGTGTCCCATCCAGGTCGAAGATGGCCGCCGTGTATTTTGGCATTCTGTTTCCCCTTTCAAAACCCATAAAAAAGGAATCCGCGCTGATGGTCGGATTCCTTTTTCTGTTGTTAAATTTTCCGCGTTAAAGGCTCTCGATTTCCTTCATCCACAGCTCGGAAGACGCATCGCTCGGCATCCGCCAGTCTCCGCGCTGCGAAAGCGAAACCGAACCGATCTTCGGCCCGTCCGGCAGGGCCGAGCGCTTAAACTGGTTGGTGAAAAAGCGGCGGTAGAATTCACTCAGCCATTTTTTTACCGTGGCACCATCATACTTTCCTTCAAACGCGGAAAGTGCCATGCGGTAAATTTTCCCGGGTGAAAAACCGAAGCGCATCATATAATACAGAAAAAAGTCGTGCAGTTCGTACGGCCCGACGATGTGTTCCGTCTTCTGGGCAATTTCTCCGTTTTTCTCCGGCGGAAGCAGTTCGGGACTGACGGGCGTGTCCAGCACATCGCCCAGCAGAGCGCGCAGCTGCTCAGACCCGGTCACCGCCGCGTGGTGGACCAAATGCCGCACCAGCGTTTTTGGAATCGAACAGTTCACCCCGTACATCGACATGATATCCCCGTTGTAGGTCGCCCAGCCAAGCGCCAGCTCTGAAAGATCGCCGGTCCCGATCACCAGGCCGCCGCACTGATTTGCAAGGTCCATCAAAACCTGCGTGCGTTCCCGTGCCTGCGCATTTTCATAGGTGACATCGCGGTTTTCCGGGTTGTGGTCAATATCCTGAAAATGCATGGAAACAGAGTCCCCGATCGGCACCTCTAAAAATCTGGCATTTAAAAATTCCGCCAGACGCTGCGCGTTGCTGCGGGTGCGCCGCGTGGTTCCAAAGCCCGGCATGGTGACCGCCAGAATTCCCTGACGGTCCAATTTTAAAAGGTCGAACGCCCGCGCGGTCACCAAAAGTGCCAGCGTGGAATCCAGCCCGCCCGAAACGCCGACCACCGCACATTTGGAACCGACATGCTGAAACCGCGTTTTCAGCCCGCACGCCTGTAAATTCAGAATCATTTCACAGCGATCCGCAAGGTCGCGGACATCGCCCGGTACAAACGGCGTGGCGGGGAATTTCCGCTCCATTTGAAACGGCGGCAAATCAAGGTCAAAGTGGATTTTGCGGGCCTGTCCCTCATTGTGCCAGGAAGTCATGCGCAGTCTTTCCTGCGAAAGGCGCTCTAAATCTACGTCCGCCGTGGTCAGCCCGGTGGTAAACTGCTTTGCTTCTGCAAGCAGAGTTCCGTTTTCCGCAATGATGCTGTGCCCGGTGTAAACCAGATCGGTCGAAGATTCCCCTTCGCCCGCATCCGCATAGCAGTAGGCACACGCCAAGTGGCCCGACTGCATCCGAACCAGATCGCGCCGGTACGGCGCTTTCCCGATAATTTCGTCGCTGGCGGAAAGGTTGAAAATCACCTCGGCACCGCTCTGCGCCAGCTGCACCGACGGCGGGCACGGCACCCACAGGTCTTCACAAATTTCCGCTCCAACCACAAAACCGGAAACCCCGCGGCACGAAAACAGAAGATTTTTTCCAAAGGGAACCTCTTTCCCGCACAGCGAAACCCGGTCATAATCTTTACCCGGTGTAAAATATCGCGCTTCATAAAACTCTGTGTAATTTGGAATATTCTCTTTTGGCACAATGCCAAGCAGTTCCCCGCGGCAGAACACCGCCGCGCAGTTGTAAAGCTCCGCGCCGACCGCAACCGGCAGTCCGACCAGCGTAAGCAGATTGAGCTGCTTTGAACGGGTCAGCAGTTCACTCAACGCCGATTCCGCACCGGAAATCAGCGTCCGGCCGCGGAACAGGTCGCCGCAGGTGTAGCCGGTCAGGCAAAGTTCCGGAAAAGCGGCGGCGGCGACTCCGCGCTGTTCACATTCCTTCATCAATGCCCAAACGGATTCCAGATTATACCGGCAGTCGGCTACCCGAATCGCCGGCGTGGCCGCCGCTATTTTAATAAAACCATCATTCATGTTTGATTCCTCCGCTGTTTACCGCCTGCTCGGTTTCGGTCTCAGGCTGCGGCACGGATGGTGCCCGCCCGGCGCGCGGCGCGGCCTTTTTTCCGGCGCGGCGCTCCGGAGCCGCAAAAAACGCCCCGACCACAATACAGGAATAATAGGTGATCAGCCGCCACAGCAGCATCGCCCTCTGGATAACTTCCGGCGCAAAGAACATCTGAAAGATGACAAGAAAGCTTCCTTCCGCCGCACCCGCTGCGCCCGGAAGCGGCGTGTAGCCGGAGATCATGGTGACAAAACTCTGCGCCGCAATCATGTCAAACACCGGCGCGCCGGGATTGTGAAACGCTTTGTAAATAAAAAAAGGCACCAGAAAAAGCGCCGTTAACTGAAGAAACGTAAATGCGTAAATTTTAACACGGAGCAACCACTTTCCCTGAATGGCACGGTTGTTTTCCAAATAGAACTGGAGCTGCCCGCGCACTTTTTCGCCCGTTTCTTCCGGGTTTTTGACCAAGTGAGCCCTGGTCAGCAGCCAGACGGCACCATGGATGATCTTCGTAGTAAACCCGGGGCTGTACGAAAACAGAAACAGCGCGATCACCACGGCCGCCTGATAAAGAAAACCGACAAACGCCAGCGCCATAAACCCCTGAATCCGGCTGCGAAAAAACGGGTATTTCACCAGAATGACCAGCAGGGAGTAAACGGTCATGGAAGTTTGGTATGCCAAAAATTTGCTGACCAGTGTGGACACCGCCGCACCGGAAGAAATCCCCTGCCTGGTCAAAGCGAGAAACTGCATGGGCTGCCCCGCCAGCGCATACGGCGTGATGGAATTAAAGTACTGCCCCACCATCGTCACCCGAAACGCACTGCCAAACCGGTACCGCCCGCCGGAAGAATGAAAAATCAAGGTGTGAAGAATCAGGCTGTCCATTCCCCAGTTCAGGGCAACGCTTGCCGCGGCACAAAGAATCCAAAACAGATTGATGCCCGGCAGGCTTTGAACAAGAACGGCCAGATTGTTGCCGGAAATACAGAAATAAACCAGCATTCCCAGCGTCAGCGCAAAAAGAAACACCTGAAAGATTTTGCGCGTCCTTTCCTTTTCTTCACCTTTGCGCTCAGCCGGCACCCATTGTTCACCTCATTTTCCTATGCGGCGCTGGATTAACGGACCGAATAGTTTTCCTCCAGCGTTTCCGGCGAGGCAACCACTTCCGAAAATTTACACAGCGCCGCAGAACTGACTTTGTCTGCGGTATACGTTCGCATTGCTTTTGAAATCCGGCGCATGTTCGTCATGCACCCACGCATACATTTTTTCTCACCATGCATTTTTAATACATACAAATAACAACAGTTGCAGGTTTTTCTGGTCAATGCCAGGTAACTCTTTTTATATTTTTCATAAAGACCGTTTCGTTCCAGTGAAATGCGCACCATGGCAATTGCGCGGATAAAATCATTAATTTTGTTCGCGTTCATGGTGGCCAGTGTGCTCATGGAATGCTGGTTATAATAGTATAGCGGGCGGTCCAGCACCACAACCCGGTTTGCATGGGCAAACACCTTGTTTGCGGTGGCCATGTCTTCAAAGCACATGGTGGGGAATGTGATGCCGTAATCCGTAAACAGGCTGCGGCGGTACAGCTTGTTCCAAAGCAGACTCTGAATCTGCACGTCGCGCAGAAGTTTGTTCATGGCTTTCGTGCGGCTATAAACGCCCTTGCATCGAAACGGATACTCAAACAGAAAATCGTTTTCAATAAAATGGTAATAATAATAACAGCACGAGATATCCGCGTCATTGTCGATGCAGGCCTCGTAAAGCTCCTCCAGAAAAGTCGGCGCGACATAGTCGTCGCTGTCCACAAAAGTCAGGTATTCCCCGCGCGCCTTTTCCATTCCGACATTCCGGGCCTGTGACATTCCGGCGTTTTTCTGGTCTAAGACCAGTATATTGTCATATTTGCTTTCAAAATGCCTCAGAATTTCAAGGGAGGAATCTGTTGAACCATCGTTCACTGCAATGATATCAAAATCCCTGAAAGTCTGTTCTTCCAGTGAAAGCAGGCATTTCCCCACATATTTTTCAACATTGTAAACCGGTATCACAATACTGATTATTGGCGTATGCGTCTCAGTCAAATCAGCTCTTCCTTTCCAGGACCGCGCGTTCCGCTGTTGCGGTCAAATCAGTTGTGAAATTCTTCCGCGGCCGTCCGGCTGAAAAGCACGTTCGCCGCTTGTTCCATTTTTGCAGATTGCGGCAAAAAAGTCAAGCTGTTTTACGCCGCGGACTCCGTTTCGTCAACCGCATTCTCATTTGGCGTGCTGACCGGATTCGTTTGTTCCTCCTTTGGCTGAGAAGAAGGGGAGGAGGAATCCGGCTGAGAGGACAAAGAGGACGAAGAAGGCAGGGAAGATGCCTGGGAGGAAGACCCCGGCTGAGAAGACGCCTGGGAGGAGACCGGCTTGGAGGAAGACGGGGCGGATGCCGGCTTTCCGGCCGGCACGCTGGCCAGATTCGTTCCTTTTCCATACGAGTAAAACGCCGGCTGTGCGCGATAATAAGAAGCGGGAAGGTTTTCTGTCTTGACTGCCGCGCCGTTTTTCAGGTAAATCCTGCTTGCTGTCACTTTATAGCCGGTGCGTGCCTTCGTCATGAGCCGAATTTCACCCTTTTTCAGCGACGAATCCAGCACGTATTGTGCCTGAGACGGAGCCGGGATGGTCGAAGTCACCCGGGAATTTACTCCGATGGAGTCATACCCGTCCGGCTGATAGCCGTAAAGGGTTGCCGTCAGCACACGGTTCTTCACCGTCGTAACCAAATACACCGGATATTCGGTCAAATTGGTAAATTTCAAATCCAGGCTGGAATAGCTGACGGTGGCGTCCTGCCCGATTTTGCAGTAGCTGGACGGAATGGTGTGGTTGTGGCGCTCCGTAATTTCCATTCCGGAGCGGACCGCCGCACCGTAGATGGTAGTGGAAGCCTGGCAGATACCCCCGCCGTACTCCTGCACCAGTTTTCCGTTTAGGATGGCTCCGGCGGGGCGGTATCCCTGTGCCTGCCCGCATGGACCAACCGTGCCGAAAAACGAGAATACCGCGCCGGATTCAATGCGGGTTCCGTTCGCCGCCAGCAGGGCCTTTGTCATATTATACGTTCCGCTTGCCGAATTTTTGCTGACCGTACTGAACGAACCCAGCTTTTTCATGTGGGCTTTCAGTTCTGCCAGCGTTCCGCTGAACGGTTCCGCTGTGGTTGAAAGATGAACCGTCCCTGTTTTTCCTGCCTCCAAAACTGCGTGCGCATCCTTCAGCAGTTGATTTCGGTCAACGGTAACACCGTTTGTTCCGTCGGAAAAGGCAAACTGATGTGTCTTTAGATGAAATGAAACCACATCCGGCTGTTTCGGAACCGATTCCACCTGGTCGGCAATAGCATCCAGCGCAGCTTTCAGCGACGCTTCCTCCAGTTCTAATGTAACCGAATACGTTTTCGGCGACGTTTGCAGCTTTTTCACCTGCCGATAACGTTCCTTCCGGTCTCCGTTTCTGGCATAGGCGTAGGCTTCTTTTAAAATTTGATCGGTATTATATTGAAAGCGAAGATCCTTCTGGGTCAGCTGCCAGGTTTGGGTTCCATCCGTAACGGTAAGCTGCACCGGTTCCGGCAGGGGAAGGGCGGCTTCGACTGCCGATTTTGCCTCTTTCATGCTTTTCCCGCCAAGGTCAATGCCCTGCACCTGAATTCCGGAATAAAAAGCGTCTGTATCAAGAACTTTTGCCTGTTTGAATCCCGCATACACTTTTTGTCCCAACACGGCCCCCGAAGCAATGAGCAATACCAGCGCGGCGGCAACGGCCGCTTTGGTTTTCAGTCCGGCTTTTCCATTTTCCTTTGGCTGCCCGGCTCTGTTTTCCGCTATCATTTTCGTACCCCCGTCTTCGGCCGCATGCGGCCGCAATTCCATTATAGTCCCCGCGTGTCCGGCCGTAAAGTCACAGTCCTGTTACCATTTTCCACCCGGCACATCGGCATAGCATCTTTTCAAAATATATGATATAATAGGCCGGGTATAACCGAATAAGAATCCAAATAAGAATTTTGAGCAATTAACTCTTTGGGGGTGTTCTTGTGAAACTATTGATTTTAACAGCGGCAACCGGCGGCGGCCACGTGCGCGCCTCCCGTGCCATTCAGGCCTATATTTCAAAACACCCCAGCGAAAGCATCGACGAGGTTGTTGTGGTAGACGCGCTGAAAAGCATCAGCAGTATCCTGGATAAAACCGTTTGCGACGGATATCATTTCCTCGCGACGAAAACGCCAAAAGTATTCGGCCAGCTGTACCGCAGAACCAATGTAAACAGTGTCCTTTCCACCCTGGTCTCGCGGTTCAGCAGTGTTTTCAGCATTAAGCTGATCTCCCTGTTAGAGGAACAAAAGCCGGATGTGATTCTTTCAACCCATCCGTTTGCAACCGAAATGATTTCGCATTTAAAACGGGCCGGGGTCGTCACGGCGCCGCTGATCTGCCTGATGACGGACTATGGTCCGCACCGCGCCTGGATTGCGGACAAGGTGGATGCCTATGTGGTCTCGAACGGGGACATGATTTCAGAAATGGAAGCCATGGGCGTTCCAAAAGAAAAGATCTACCCGTTTGGCATTCCGGTGGGAGATGTCTTTTTCTCAGCGGAGGATTCTCCGGCCTTTTTAAAGCGCATCGGGCAGGACCCGAGCCTGCCGACTATTCTGATTATGGCGGGCAGCTTCGGCGTAACCAATATTTTAAAGATTTACCGGCAGATCGTGCAGCTTGATTTGAAGTTTCAGATCAACGTCATTACCGGTCGCAACGAAAAACTCTACGAAGAATTCGCAAAGCTGGTTCCGGGGAGCCCGAAGCCGACCAAGCTGGTGTTTTTCACCAACGAAGTGGAAAATTACATGCATGCCGCGGACCTGCTGATTACCAAGCCCGGCGGGCTGACGGTTTCAGAGGCGCTTGCCTGCGGCATTCCGCTGGCTGTTTTTGACGCGATTCCCGGGCAGGAAGAGGACAATGCCAACTTCCTGCTGACCCACAACATGGCCGTCAAGCTGGAAAATGGCGCCGACTGCGGGGAAACGATCCGCTCTCTGCTGGAAAACAGCCAAAAGCTGAACGCCATGCGTTCCTCCTGCAAAGGGTTCGACAAATCCCGCTCTGCCGAAAATATTATCCGGCTGATTCAGAATTTGTATCAGCAGTCACAGTCCCAAAATTCTTAAATATTTTATAAAATAGTTACCCCCCGGCACAGCCGGGGGTTCTTCATATGCGGGCAAAGCCCTGTTTTACTGGCTGCGCCTCAAGGCGCTGGTACGGTCTGCCACTTACGAAAAGTTTGTTACTTGCTACCCGTAAACGGGTCTGCATACTCCTTGAGTGTCATTTGATCTTCAATCTGATCTTCCACCAACTGATTCTTGATGTACTTGGCGATTGCTTTATCATTTTTTCCTGCTGTGTCTACAAAATAGCCTCTACACCAAAATGTTCGATTCCCATATTTGTACTTCAGGTTCGCATGCCTCTCGAAAATCAGCAAAGTGCTTTTCCCTTTAAGAAAACCTACAAATCCGGAAACACTCATTTTCGGTGCTATCTTAACCAACATGTGAATATGATCAGGACACACCTCTGCCTCTACAATCTCAACCTGTTTCCATGTGCAAAGTTCTCTCAGTATTTTTCCTATCTCAACTCGCATATTTCCATATGCTACTTTTCTACGGTATTTGGGCGCAAACACTATATGGTATTTGCAATTCCAACTCGTATGATTTAGACTATCTATATCATTCGTTTTCATCTCGAATGACCTCCTTTTGATATGTTGAGCCGCAGTTGGCAGACCGCTGCTTTATTATATCAAAAGGAGTTTTTTCACTTACTCAACGCTAAAGCTTTTTGGAACTCCCGGCATAGCCGGGAGTTTTCGCACTATAA
>JALCPP010000007.1 GCA_022650485.1 Oscillospiraceae bacterium
CAGGGTTCTTAACGAAGGAGCTGTAATGGCGAGCCGTGTACATCGAGAGATGTAAGCACGGTTTTGGGAGGGGTCTGTGCAAACCTGCTACAGAAATATGGTAAGGCGGCACTTTCCTACTCTACTTTATTTCGCAGATCATGACCAGTAAAAGTCCCGTCCGCTCCTGTGAGGACATCGACGAAACGGCGCTCTCCTACGCCGAAATCAAAGCCCTGTGCGCCGGGGACGAGCGGATCAAGGAGAAGATGGACCTCGACATGGACGTGGCCAAGCTGAAACTCATGAAAGCCAACCATCAGAGCCAGCAGTTCCGGCTGGAGGACAATCTGCTCAAATACTTCCCGGAGGAAATTGAGCGAAATAAAGGGTTCATCAAAGGTCTGGAAACGGATATGACGACGCTGGAAGCGCACCCGCATCCGAAGGACGGCTTTGCCGGGATGGTGGTGCGGGGCGATTCCCTTACCGACAAGGATAACGCCGGTGCTGCCATTCAGGAAGCGTGTAAAGAAGTCAAGGGACTGGAACCGATGGAGATCGGCAGCTACCGGGGCTTTACCATGTCGCTGTCCGTGGAGGGGTTCGGACAGGATTTCATCCTCACCCTCAAAGGGCAGATGACCCACCGCGTCACGCTTGGCAAGGACGCGCGCGGCAATCTGATTCGCATCGACAACGCCCTTTCCGATATGCCGAAGCGGTTGCAGAATATTCACGCCCAGCTTGATAATCTCCATTCGCAGATGGATGCGGCGAAAGCCGAGATCGGCAAGCCGTTCCCGCAGGAGGCGGAACTTGCGCAAAAGAGCACCCGTCTCGCGGAGCTGAACGCGCTGCTGGACATCGACAGCCGCGCCCCCGCCCAGCGGCAGGCGTCGGAAGTTCTGGAGAAAAGTGAAAGGCCCTCCGTGCTGGAGAGCCTGAAAACGCCCTGCGTCTGCGGAACGGGCAGAAAACCAGGGCACGAATTGACCCGATAAGAAACGGCCCCGGCACGGAGTTATTTTGTGTCGGAGCCGTCATTTTGGGCGGCTGCGGCTTTTGCCCTGCGTTTCTGCTTTTGCTCGGTTTTCTTCCGGCGTTTTTCATCTATCTCATGCAGCCAGACGCTGACCGGCGCTTTCCACGGCTCGCTTTTATTCGGGATGTTTTTGACAAGGCTGCGCGGGTTCAGTCCGAGGCGCTTGGCGAGCTCAATATCTTCATTGTTCAACCGGCATTTCTTTTTCGCGTCCTGCCACATCTGTTCGCTGTATGCCATTTTTTCACCCCGCTTTACTCTAAAGATTTTATCATATAATACTTGATTTTGAAATCAGGAGGTTTCATATGAATACGATACCCGTCTACCAATATCCGGCGACCTACGCCCGTGAGCATAATGAACTGGAGATTTACCGTGCGTCCCACAAAGCGAACGTAGCCTGCAAGGATGCCATTGAAACGGCCATCCGAGACAATTACCGCAATAATTGTCTCGGCAGCGACACCGCAAAACAGGTCATTACCGAGTTTGGATTTGACCGCACTCTCTATGTGCTTGCGAACACCGTCCGCGAGAAAGATTGGGATGGGCGCATTGACCGCAGAAATAAGGATTGGGCGCGGACGATTCCTGTTTTTGACGATGAGAACGGCTTTGGGGATAATCGAAACTTGGAATTTATCGTAGATAGAGCGCATCCCGGTCTGGTAGACCTTTTCATCAATCAGGCGCGGCGCGAATATCTGCTGACCCAACCTCTGACCAAAGAGGACATTCAGTCGGAAGCCGCGCGTCTGCTCCGACGTCTGCAATCCGAACGTGAGCCGAACAGTCCCAGCGGGACGCATTTCATGGCGCAGCTCTCGCCGGATTTCCTGATCCGCGCTTCCACCAAAGACCAAGACCGGCTGTTCGCGCTGCTGCCGTTCAAGTCACTGTCGTTCTCTGCACTCAAGGATCGGAAAGGGATTTTCGCCTTCATCCAAAAGGATGAAAACCGCGACCAGCCTCTCCGCCAGCGCAAACCGTCCGTGCGCAAAAAGCTGCAAAAAACACAGGTCGAGCCAAAGTCGCCCGCCTTATCCAAGGGCAAAGAAATGGAGCTGTGACATGGCGAATCGCAACCGGCAAATTCAGCTCAAGTTCCGCGTTACCCCGCAGGAGCGTGAAATGATCGAACAGAAGATGGCGCAGCTCGGCACGAAAAACATGGCGGCGTATCTCCGCAAAATCTCCATCGATGGCTATGTCATCCGGCTGGAACTGCCGGAGCTGAAGGAAATGGTTTCCCTCCTGCGCCGGTCCAGCAACAACTTAAACCAGCTTACCAAGCGGGTGCATGAAACAGGACACGTTTACGACGCGGATTTGGAGGATATCGCCCAGAATCAGGAACGGTTATGGCGGGCGGCTACTGATATTCTCGCCGTGCTTGCGAAATTGAAATAGGGGCGTATGTCCCGAAAGACAGGGCGGTTTACGACGTGTAAGCCGCCCTGCTATTTTTTTGCCGCATCCTTGCAAAAAACAGCATAGGCGTTATAGTTGTATTAGAAATTGTAAAGGGGGCCGATACTATGAGGCTGATACTGAAAATACTCGTCGCGCCGGTTATTGTGGTCCTGACCGTTTTCGTCTGGATCTGCTCCGCTCTGCTGTACTGTTCAACGTGGGTATTCGGCCTTGCAGGAACGGTCCTCGGCATCTTCGGTGTGCTGGCACTGGTTACCCATCAGGTTACAAACGGGATCATCCTGCTGGTGATGGCGTTTCTCGTAAGTCCATATGGAATCCCGATGGCGGCGGCGTGGCTGCTCGGTAAAATACAGGATTTAAGGTACGCGATTCAGGATCGGGTGTACGGGTAAAAGGAATAAGCATTGATTATAGCTATTCATAGGCTTATTCATGAACAACATACTCCAATGGACGGATCATGCCTTCAATCATATTAATCTCATCTTCCGTGCAATGATAACGCTCATATAGCTGAGCATCAGTCCACGTATGTTTATAGTCAAGATATGGGACAAAGCGGAAATTGCTTTTTGAAATATTCATTGAAGAATAAGTCTCATGAAGTAAAAATCTTGGGAATTTCAAAGTCATATACTTCGCAAAATTTTCAGCTTCCAGTTTCGAATCGAAAGCTGATAACAACAGATAAGAATCCGTAAATGCTGAGTTCGGATAAAGAAGCTGTACAGTTGAAATAACGCGATACCCAATACTGGGATCAACGCCAACCTCACCGCCACGTGGAACGACCTTACCAATTATAACTTTATATTTTGGAAGCAAATCCTTTTGTTTTCCTACTTGGTCTTCATTAATATATGTTACTGCCATACTATTGCTTTTTTGGCTGCAAAACAATGCGATCGTATGTTTTGCATCAGGTTCGTCTTGTCCTCGAAAATTAGATGAAATTCTGAACACATTTCTGGTATAGACGTAATCGCCCATTTTTTTATCTGAACATTCTTCTACACGTTTCATGAGCTGTACAGATTCATTATTCCGTATAAAAATATCGTATTCAGACAGCTTTCGGAACAGAGTTGTCACTTTATTACCGCGAACAGATACCACCTCGCAGTCACCATCATATGTGTTATCCCAAAGAAAATAATTGACGCCACCAACAATTGCAACGCCTTTAAAAAGCACTTCATTATCAGTGTAATCTACAATTTTTCGTAAGTGCATATCTTGTAGCATTACAGCTCGGAATTCATCAAGTCCTTTTCCACCTGCAAACCAACGGGATGGGGTAATCATAGACAAATAGTCAGGATTAAGATTTTTCGCCTGCTCAACAAACAATTGATATACAGGTTTTGCACTATATCCTTTTCCTCCGCCATCCATGACTTGATAGGGCGGATTACCTACCACTGCATCAAACTTCATATTCCCACCACAGTCCTTATTCCAGTATGAACATTTGAGAACTCTCTTTGTAAAGTTCTCCGGCTTATTTTTAAGCATGTTAATAAGGTCGTCGAAGTAATGTGCATTAACCTTGGCATCCCTGTAGCCGACCAGTGTACGCCGCGTGATAAATTTTGCCATCGGCGTCTTACAGATAACGAATATATTTTCGCGCACAGTTTCATCCCAGAGTTTTTGCTGCAATTCCTCATCGAGTTGTTCCGCCGAATGTGCGGAGCATTTTGTTCGGTAAATGCTGTAGGTAACATAGAGGGGATATAAACCGGTTTTTGAATTAATCTCCAGTATCTGCGCTTTTGTATTGGAAAATGTGTTGGCTGTCACCTTACCGCGATCCACAAATCTCGGCTCGTTCAAAAGTTCCGTATGCGTTTCATTGTAGAAGTCATACCCGCCGATGCAGTCGCTCATGTGCATATTTACAACACGCCATGGGGTCAGCACGGTTTCCTTATCTGGGTTTTTGAAGCAGGAGAACAGAGCGGTAATCTTCTTCACGCGTTCCAGAGGAAGGAGGCTGTCAGCATTGTATGCTTCAGCTCTGATCTTGCGTCCGGCAGCAATAAAAACTTCCGGATCATAGTATTTAATAAAGCTTTTGAAAGTCGCTTTTGTAACTCCGGCAGGCATAAATTCATCCCATGATTTATCATCTACAATAGCGGTAAGCTGATTAATAGTGATATCTTCAGTGATGTTGATGTCAGCTCCGTAAATTAAAAGCGGTATTCTGATGGAAATGCCACGCAGGATAGAAATAGCGTCTGACTTCTGCTTGCGTTTTTCCTGGAGTTCCTTTAGTCTTGCCTCTTCCTCCGGAGAACGATCCTCTCTACTCTTTTTCTTGATGCGTTCGATTTCTTCATATTGCTCATCAGTAAAGCCCTGATGGTTTATATCTATCTCACTGGTTTTGGGTGCTGCTTTTGATACGCCCATAATGCCCTTTAGGTCTTTGAATTTTTCGAGATCAAGCTTATCCAGCTTGAGAAGTTCATCATTGTAAAGATTGATGTCATCAAAGCCATTCTGCACGGCTCGCTCGGCATAGGCGCGCTTGAGTTGTTGCAGGAGTTTGTTTGTATCGTACTGCTTCATCTCTGTACCGCTGACAGAAATCACTGGGCAGTAATTGAGGAATTCGCCCATAATGACCTTGTCCGATTCCGTAGCCTTTCCGGCTTTCGTCGAGAGCGCAGCAGCCTCTGCAAGCATTTTCAGAGTACGGTCGGGAGCAAAGTCAAAAACGAAGCAGTTCTGCTTGACCTGTCCATTTTTTTTGCAGGGGGACTGTACGCGGAATATGGTCTGCAAGTAACTTGACGCAGAAGTTGAGAAAGAACCTGCAAGCATGAATACGGCAGTCCATTCTGGCACGGTCACACCGGTGGTCAGTTTGCCGCAGGAGAGTGTGATGGTATAGCCATCGTCACCGGCTGCGGCGATAGCATCCTGAACCTTTTTCAGGGCATCCTCAGATTTTTCTTCCTCATCGCCATCTCCGGCAACGTTCACAATTTCAAATGCTCCGCTACCGAATACAGGGTGCTTTTTCAGCAGCTTGCTGAGTGCCCTTGCCTCCCGAACGCCGGGAACCATCCAGAGCGTATGGCGAAACAGCTTACGGTATTCTTCGTTGGAATATGGATAACAACTTGTTTCGTTCTCCGCTGTAATCAGGTTCAGAAAGCTCCACACATCTTTTTCATGGTAAAAGTCTCCGACACTCTTTCCGGCTGGAATTCCGGTTCCGTCATGGTGCAAACTGCCTGTCCATGTTCGGAAGAATTCGTGGAAATTGAAAGCCTTATCTTCTAATTCTACATAACGAGCCTCTGAAATAATCTGGCCAAGATCATATGTGTAAATCCAAAGCTCCGGGAGTTCGTCATAAGGGTTGGAGTCGCCGAAATGTTCAGCATCCCAACCTTTTTTGCTCCGTTGCTCCATGACATAATCCCATGTATAGATATTGTCATCGTAGTCTTTTAAGATATTAAACGGAGTGCCGGATAGCGCAAGGAACTTCGTATTATATCCACTGTTCTCCTTGACAATTTTTTTGATGACTTCATCGCCAAGAGCTGTAGTCGTGCCTTCATGAGCTTCGTCAACGATAACCAAATCCCAGTTCTGGGCGAATACCGTATCGTTCTTATCAAACTTACCGCCGACAGTTGCAGAACCTCTCAAATCTTGAATTGAGGCAAAATACACGAATTTCTTGCCACTTGATAGCAAATAGTCAATATCCGTTCCGGTATTTTTTGAGCCGTAGAGGTAATTGTCCGCACCGTGAAAGATTTTGCCGAAGTCCTCATACCAGCCTTTATCAACAACAGGGCGATGCGTAATGATAATCGTTTTGGAGTACCCGGATTTCTTTACCACGTCGAGGGCTGACAGCGTTTTGCCGAAGCGCATTTTTGCGTTCCAGAGCATACGGTTGTTGGTTTTAAACTGCTTAATGGTCTTGAAAATGGCATCTTCCTGTTCCGGCCTGAATATGATTGGCACAAAATTTTCAGCACCCGTGTTGGTGAAATTAGGCTGATCTTTTTTGACTGCATCAATTGCTTTCTGTATGGTCTGAAAATTGGTCTCGAACCACTCTCTACTGGTCGAGTTTTTCATCTTCTTTTTTGGAATTCCGGAATTTTCAAGCACACGATGAACATCATAATCGCGGAATGGTTTCAGTTCATAACTGCCTTTATCGTTTTTGACTGTGCGAACAGCAAGTTCCGTGTGCAGCAAATGAGGTATCAATCCGGCAGTATTCGTGTATTGCCGGATTCGCTTGAGCGCTGCTTGATTCAATTCTTTGCTGTTGGGAGAAAGGCTGTCGATTGGACTATCCGTGTAGAGCGAGGCGTCGCCCACCTTAAGCAGTCCCTTATGCGTTTCAGAGTTAATTTCAAAGACATAAATGACCTTATAGCAAAAAGCCGAGCCAAATTTTTTGCTCATGGTCTTGCCTCCTTCACCAAAGATTTATATTCCAGAATCACTTTCGAACGCCAATCTTTTATAAGACAAAGTTTAGCAAATACTTCATTCTGGGGTTCCATTGAATCATTTATATAGCCCTCATCAAACAGACTCAATTGATTACCGTCTTCTTTAACTTCACCGTAAGGGATGGTATATGTCATGCCGTCCATTTGCCATAGATTCCATGAGATGATTGTGGCGATTGATTCTAATTCGTGTATGGTCGGATCGCGTTGAAGTTTAAATCGAACGTTATCAATAAAGGTATAAAGCAAATTTTCTCGCGCCAACAGAAGATTGTCACCTTGAAATTCATAAGCATATACGCTTTGAAAGGCCCGTTTCGTCCATTTGAACCATTCTGATTCTTCGTCAGTGTTCTCATTGACAATACGAAGTTTTCGGTCTAATAGTCCAATCCTTGATGGCAAAGCAATTATTTTTCCCGTAGTGGTATCGTATCTGCTTACCAGATATGGAGCTTCACCGCAGGAGATTTCCATGCGCTTTGCATCGACATACTTTTGCCATGTTCCGCCTTTTTTATTGGGAAATACAATTGGCTTGGCCTTTGCTACCCAAGAAGTGCCTCGCGGTGTATTGAATACATTTTTTCTGCCGAACCATGCCTCATCAATAAGGTTGTTCTGAGCATTACATATCCAGGACGGAGTGAATACCTCTGCTTTGTCCCTTGTACGAGAGATTTGATCTGTTTGTGCCTTAGTTATCCGGGGCTGTATAACCTTTGAGTAATTTCCTGTTATTTGCGTTGCTTCTATCGATTTTTTCGCCCCATATTCTTCACCGAATTGAACGTAGTCTTCCGTGGCCCAAATGATATTTCTGCCAGTAGTATGGTCAAGGAGGATAATGTGAAGCAGCAAGCTGCTGTAATCAGCTATATCCCGTTCAAGAATATCAATTTCAGGATTAACTTGCACTTGCTCACCTTCCAATATAATTAAGATTAACTATTGTCAAATACTCTGCCGTACCAGTTCGTCGAGTGTTTTACCGTCCTTGCTCTTCCATTCGACCCAGCCGTTGTTGCTACCGCCGAGGACAAAATCAGCGGCCCCGCTGGGTGTTTTGAATCCTATTATTTTTTTGAGATAATACTTGCCGTCACTCTGCTTAGTAATAGTTCCATCACCAAGTAGCGCCTTGCGTCGAGCATTATAGCTTTCTAATTTTGCCGGATGTGAAAAGTCAATTTCAGAATTCGGTTGCACCTCAAAATGTTCACCAGTATAGACACCATAGGCAACCACTCCCCGTCTTGACGTGGTAAAGACATTTTGAGCATCAACACCACTCATCCGATAACCCAGTGTTGCCATAACAAATTCGATTTCCTCATAGATTTCCTCTATCAACGGAAAATCATATTCTGAAATTTTGTATTTTGGAACTGCTTTGTTATCCACGCGGTAACGATTAGCATCAATGGCACGTTGAATCGAATATTTTTCAAGTCCACTGATTATATTCAGCGTAAAATGTTCGTCGTTTGCCAGAAACAAAATGGCCTTATTCCAGAAATCTTTTTTTGCATTGTGATCGTCAAGTCTCGTAATGCCATTTCGGGTCTGCCCTATGTATATCTGCGTCAACGCTCCGGTTTCATCATTGATGAGGAAATATACACCGGGGTTGTCAGTGCCGGTCAAAGTTTTTGCTTCGTTGAGATACGGGCGCGGTACTACAAATGCTTTGATTGTAGAAAGTGGACGCATATAGATTCGGATACCGTCTGGTTCTCCGTTGTGAAAAATGATTTCTATTCTTTTTGCCTTACCCATGGTGCGCCTCCACTGCCGTCCCATCTTGAATTAAGTCTATAATATCGCCTATATTTACATGAAGCGTAGCGCATATTTTCCCTAGTATTGCAAGTGAAACTTCTTCGTCACGACGCAGTTTCGTCATTGTATTGGGAGCAATTCCAGCGGCTTTCCGCAAGTCAGCTTTGCTCATCTTTTTATCCACCAACAACTTCCACAGCTTGTTGTAAGAAACGGTCATTATTGTGACCTCCGGTTTCATCGCATAATATAGCAACATTATACAATGTTTATTGCTTGCGCTCAAGTTAATTTCGCATAATTTTGCGAATCTATCGCAATTTTGATGAAAACATTTTCATAGGAAATTCCTGTTTTTTGTAAAGGAGGTTCTGCTCATGGCAACTACGCGGCTGATGCCGCTGCATACCGGCAAGGGCCGGGACGTCGGCACGGCGATCAGCGACGTTATTGATTACGTGAAAAACCCGGAGAAAACGGATTACGGCAGGCTTATCACCGGCTATGAATGCGACAGCCGAACAGCCAACGCCGAGTTCCTTTTTTCCAAACGGCAGTATGCCGCTCTTACCGGCAGGACGCGCGGTGCGGACGATGTGATTGCCTACCATCTCCGGCAGTCATTTGTCCCCGGCGAGATCACACCGGAGGAAGCAAACCGGATCGGCTGTGAGCTTGCCAAACACTTTACGAACGGGAATCATGCTTTCATTGTCTGCACCCACATCGACAAGCACCACATTCACAATCATATCATCTGGAATTCCACGTCCCTCGACTGTACCCGGAAGTTCCGGAACTTTTGGGGAAGTACCAAAGCCGTGCGGCGGCTGAATGATACGCTGTGCATTGAGAACGGTTTATCCATCGTGGAAAATCCGAAGCGTCACGGCAAGAGCTATAACAAGTGGCTGGGAGATCAGGGAAAACCCTCCAACCGGGAGTTTTTGTGTATGGCAATAGACGCGGCTTTAGCTCAAAATCCCGCCGATTTTGACGCGTTCCTGAAGCTCTTGCAGAACGCCGGATATGAAATCAAACCGGGGAAAATTCCCGCCCTGCGCGGTGAAAATCAGAAGCGGTTTATCCGGCTGGATACGCTGGGCAGCGGTTACAGTGAAGCGGAGCTTCGGGCCGTTCTTTCCGGTGAAAAGGCACATCAGCCACGCAAAAAAATTATCCGGCCCGCACTGGATGAAAAGGTCAATCTGCTGGTGGATATTCAGGCAAAGCTCCGTGCCGGAAAAGGCGTTGGTTATGAACGCTGGGCTAAGGTGTTCAACATCAAGCAGATGGCGCAGACGGTGAATTATCTGACCGAGCACAACTTGTTGGAGTACGATGTGCTCGCCACCAAAACAGCTTCGGCAACCGCCCGATATAACGAGCTTTCCGCACAAATCAAGGCGGCTGAAAAACGGCTGACCGAAATCGCCGTTCTGAAAACGCAGATTGTCAATTACGCCAAAACCCGCGACACCTATGTTGCCTACCGCAAGGCGGGGTATTCCAAAAAGTTTCTTGCGGAGCATGAGAGCGACATCCTTTTGCACAAGGCGGCGAAGAAATCATTCGACGAGCTGGGCGTGAAAAAACTTCCCGCCGTCAAGAGCTTACAGGCCGAATATGCGGCGCTTCTGGCAGAAAAAAAAGAGGCTTACGCTGATTATCGCAAGGCCCGCGATGAGATGAAAGAGCTGTTGACCGTGAAAGCAAACGTCGATCATTTGCTTGGCCCCGACAGGCGCGAAGCGGAGAAAGAAAAAGGACATGGGCAGCGTTGAACTGTCCATGTTCCCGGAAGCGTCCGCAGGACGCGCAGCCGCACAATTTATTGTGCGATCAAAGGGGATTGGGGGCTTGCCACCAACAAGCAATTTCCCGGCTTTCGCGCAAGCGAAAAATCGGGAAATGAGCATCGTGGGTACCACGATGCATTGCTTGCTACAATGAGTTTGACCCTGAAACAGCGTGGAAAATCCATACTGCACAGCGGCTCATGCCTAAGCTACAATGAAGGGGTAATCGGTCTTACGGAGCATTGCTTGCCGGCACAGTGAAACAGACGAGCAACGCAAACTCGCCATGAGAGATGGATTGGGTTGTATCCGCAACAACCAAGTCGTATTAGCATTGAAGAAAAAGCGGGACAGAAAGTGGCAGAATTGCTTGCTGGGTTTCCAAAACGGAACAACTCTTAAAGTAGACCATCCGTTCATCCTGTGAGAACATCAATGTTTCGGCTGGTAGGGTGCGACCCTGTTAGCCCGTGTTAATAACGCGCCTGTTGGTTCTCATTGTGGAATGAAATTGTACCCGCGCAAGGAGGAAAGGCAATGAAAATAGTTCCTGTGGCAGGAGTGGATGTAAGCAAGCGCTTTAGCGATATGTGCATTCTCTCTCCAGAAAATGATGTGTTCGCCCGTGTGAAAATCTACCATGACCTTACCTAAATGGAACGTGCTTTGGGGCCACTGCAGGAGGCAGAGAAACAATTTGGAAAACGTCCTGTTCTTGTGATAGAATCTACCTCTCACTACCATCTGATACTATTCCAGTTTTTCAGGAAAGCTGGATATGAAGTAATTGTGGTCAATCCCATCCAAAGCGGAGCTCTCAGAAACATCAAAGTACGAAAACTCAAGACAGACAAGGTGGATGCTTATCGGCTTGCCATGCTGTATCGCATCAAAGTGCTGCGGCCCTCACAAGTTCCAATGGACGCCCTGCGGGGATTGCGTCTGTTATACAGACAGCGGTTTGAATTGACGCACGACATCACCTGCTTCAAAAACCGTCTGACCGCACTGCTGGATCAGATCTTCCCGGGTTACGAAAAAGTGTTCGCCGACGTGGGCGGATCGTCCTCCATCGCCGTACTATCTGTCTATCCCACACCGCAAACGCTCGTTCAGGAAGATCCTGATACACTGGCAACTCCCAGCCGCAGCGGTGCAAGCTTTGGAAAGAAAAAAGCAGAGGCCCTGCTTCAGGCAGCGACAGGCACCTGCCGAATTGGACTTGATTCCCCCGGCAACGCAGCCATCATTCTGTCAACTATCGCTGTCCTGAACAGTCTAAAAGAAAGCAAATCAAGATTGGAACAGGAAATTCAAGAGTTGATCTCACGAGAGCAATATATCCGAAATAACCTTGCACTACTTCAGACCATTCCGGGCATCGGGCCTCAGTCCGCCGCCGTGATCTTGTCCGAAATCGGAAACATCTCGCTGTTCCAAAAGCCAAAGCAGCTTGCCGCCTACTTCGGTCTCGACCCTTCCGAGAGACAATCTGGTACGTTTCATAGCTCAAAGAACAAACTCTCCAAGCGCGGTTCTCCCTACGTTCGGGCCATGCTCCACATGGCCGCGCACAACTCTGTACACAGTACGAAAAAACATCTCCCAGGCAGGGGCAATCCTGTGCTAGCAAAAAAGTGCCGGAGCAAGCCGCCTAAGGTCGCCATGTGCACGGTGATGCATAAGCTGTCCAACATTATTTTCGCCGTTCTGCGTGACCAGAAGCCTTCGAATTGCGTCAGCCACAGGAACACGCTCATAGGTTAGGAATGCTTTCTGCCGCCTGAATTGGTTTCTTTGCAAGTCCAGAAACCACTGGGCTTGGTTCGTTATCCCCTATTTAGCACCAAAACGTTTATCAAAATTTCCCTTTTAGACTTGGCCTTGCTTAGCTGGTCTGCTTCTGCTTCTTTCCTGATACTGCTAATTGATTCCTTTATGGTTCTTAGGCAAAAGTTTCGTCATTAGTGTGTCATTCCTTTTAATTCAGAGAAAAAGCATTCGAACTGAAACACCTCAATTGATCGCATTCTCCTATATATTGCATAATCTTTTATTTTAATTAAGCGCGCCCGTGAAGATAAACACAGTATTCGTATTTATCTGCCACCAGTTTAATAACACTATATTCAAATGGGCCCTGTTCATTGGAAGAGATGCGTTTGCTACATAAAAGAGGCGAGCCGAATGGAACGCGAAGGATCTGTGACTCTGTAAAATCGGCACTTGTAGCAGAAAGTCGTTCAACCGCGTCTTTAAATACAATATGATACTTCTTTTCCAAAAACTCGTACAGCCCGGAAAATGTATTCACAGACTTTTCAAAATCTGGAACGGCGTTTTCCCTAAGATAATTTACCATAATCGCGATGGGAAGGCCATCCGTACACTGCACACGTTGTAGCTTATAGACGCTGTCTCCGACGGAAAGATCCAGCGCCTGTGCGACTTTTTCCGAGGCAAGCACATGCTCAATACACATCCCTTGGGTCGTAACCTTAAATCCCTTTTTCTCCAATGTTTCCGTAATAGATGTAATATGGTTCAATTTTTGTGTTGTAGAAATATCTAACACTTCAGTACCGCGTCCCTGTTTCACCCTGAGGAAACCTTCCGAAACCAACAGGCTGATTGCCTTTCTTATGGTTGTTCTGCTCACAGAAAACTGTTTTTCCAACTCGGCTTCATTGGGTAAAAGCATATGGGGTTGATAAGTCCCGTCTTTCAGCCTTTTCTTGATTTCAGAGTAAACGATCCGATAGGAAGGTATATTCATAAGCATCTGACTCCTCTTTTTAAAAACATCATTATGTATAATATAGGAGTATAACATTTATAGTATAACATTTTTTAAAAAAATTGCAAAAGGAAAGTGATCATCAGCTGTAAGATGATCACTTTCCTTATTTGAACTTCTGTTTCTAGTTATGTATGCTCCTCCGCTTTTTTGTAGCTGGCAACAAAATTTGAAATCCAGACAGTCAAAAAGCCTGCAAAAAGTCCGATAATGGCATACAGCAATTCTCCAACTGCTACAATCACATACCCTTTTTCTGCGATGCTTGGAATTTCCATGGCCCCAAAAAAGGTAGCGGCGCCAAGATATACGGCTGGGACTCTATTCCCGACGGGAAACCGTTCCGCTAGGCACATTGGTATAACGCCTATTACAACTGCAAGGGGAAGAGCTAGATATGATACGCTCCAACCAAAATGAGTAAACAGGGTATTGCATACAAAAATCAAAATAGCGCAGGCAATACCAACAATAAAGCTCATCCAAGAAATAACTGCGTCTTTCGGCGTTCCCCCGCCGAAAAAATAACAGGACCAAGCAATAAATGAAACAAAACAAAGGCCTGCGCCCGTTGCAATAATTCCAAAATTCTGTAATATGTTCGACAGCAGCATGACTGCACCCGCAAGGACCGAAATGATTAATGTCGCAATGAAAAGTCTTTTAAAACTCATAACAATTCCTCCTTGTTCCAATTTGCTGAGTATGATGTGGAAAACAAAAAAAGATGGCACAGCATTAAGAAAAGGCAGACAGAATTTTATCAGGTGTGATTTTGGTTCAAACGGCCTTTTTCCTTGCGGATGCTGACCAAAATATTGGTATAGTACTTGTTGTATGTACAGCATCCGATTTTCTGCTGGCGGATAAGAAGTTCAAGACAGTTGTCGCAAAGCGTACAAAAATGGATCTCCTCTTCTCGGCCTTCTCTAACCTTTAAAGGCAAAAGCGGGTCGGCCAGCGATTGACGTCCAAGACCGATCATATCGACAATTCCATTCTCAATATTTCGGGCTCCCACTTTCAAGAGCGTGTTTTCCTTGGGATCACACGCCTGCAGGCCCTTGTTTCCCTTCCCCCAAACAGAATAGTTTGAGCCGATTATGACGGTTTCAGGCTTGACCGCATCTTTAAAAGCCTTTTGAAAGGTAGGATGCAGATAAGCAATGTATGGATGCTGGCGTTCCGCCTGTGTAAGGGAAACCGTGATGGACGGAGACCCCGCTGTTTCCACAAAAAAGCTTGCGCCGCGTTCTTCCAGTCCCTTCAGCAAAGCAATCGGTTCTTTCAGATCGATTACCGGCGAATCCGGCCCCGCTGTTCCGAAGCCGCCGGGAAAACCTTCCCATGCGGAGATTTTTGAACCCACCAGGAAATTCTTGTCATTGACTGCTCTAATAATTCGGTCGGTCAATTCATACGCAAATCTGCTTCGGTTTTCCCAGCTTCCGCCATATTTCCATTTTCTAGAATTATAAGGACGAAGAATCTGAGACCCGAGATATCCGTGACAGAGTTTCAGATCAACGCCATCGGCCCCGGCGTCATGAGCAATCTTTGCCGCAAGAACAAATTCATTCATGATCTTTTCCATGTCATCTTCCGAAAGAAGGTCGCCGCCATATCCATACAGAGGATTGACCGTAACTCTGCGCGAAAAGGTTGGGCTACTCAGTTCTCCGGAGTGGGTCAGCTGAAAAATAAACAGAGGATCCGGGTTGATGCTTTTAAGCTTTTTCACGAATGTTTCCAGCGGCTTCGCGTTTGCCGGCAGAATCATCAGCTGGTCGTCACGGCTGCGGCTCTCATGCGTAACGGAAATTGCTTCCAGTGTGATCATGCCAGCCCCGCCTTTGAAAAGGTTTGCATACCGCTGATAGGTCAATTCACTCGGATTTCCGTCTTTGTCGGCGTCACAGCATTCCATAGCTTGGGTCAGAAAGCGGTTCTTAGATTTGCGCGTGCCGATCTTGATAGGTGATGTGAGAATTTTTTGGTAATTCATTTTTATTTCTCTCCCTTATAAATTATTGTAACAGATTTGCTTCCATAAAATCGCCAAAGTCTGCCAAAACCCCTGTTGCATGTTCAAAGATTGGAAAAAGCCTTTGATATTTTTCGACATTCTGCGGATTGGGAACGCTACGGTTTTCTATATGGTGCAAATTTCTAATTTGACGGTAATCTTTCCACCAACCAACGGCTTTCGCCGCAATTGCGGCGGCTCCTAGGGAAGCCGCATCCTGATCAATATTAGTTTTTATAATTTCCACATTGAACACGTCCGCAAACATCTGCATCCACACTTTGCTTTTGCTACCACCGCCGCAGAACAGAATAGGGGCGGATATTCTTGTGTGCTGCCGCAGACATTCATACGACATTTTCAAATTCAAGGCGATACCTTCCATGGCGGCCCGGATCATGTCTTCCCGGGTACTGCCCAAATGCAAGCCGAGAAAAGCCCCCTGTATGTTAACGCTTTTGTCCTGCGAGGTTCCGCCTGCAAGACTGGGATTGAAAATAAGCCCATTTGACCCAACGGGGACTCGCTCCGCCATCTCGTCCATGATTCGGTACGCTGAGGATTCTTCGCTGATATCTCTGCAGATCGTTTCTCGGACCCAACGTAAAGAACTCCCCCCCGCAAAAATGGAAAACGCCGACGTATACATTCCCTCACAAATGTGTGCGAATACATACGGCTTTTTCACGGGGTCGAGAACGGGCCTGGCTGAATTGACCGGAATCCAGCTTGATGACCCGAGTGAAGTATAAATACGTCCTTCCTCAGGACCAACGGCCCCCAAGGCCATACAGGCATTATCCACTCCTCCGCAGGCCACCGGTGTTCCTTCCGCAAGACCGGTTTCTTTCGCCGCCCATTTTGTCACTTGTCCTATTATTGTATGTGACGGGACAATTTCCGGAAAAATAAATTTTGGAATTCCCGCAGCTGCAAGGTAACGGTCTTCCAGGGAGTTCTTCAGAAGGTTATAAGCTCCTGTGCCGGAAGCGTAGGAATAATCCGTGTAGACCCGGCCGGTGAGCATACAATTGATATAGTCCTTTGAACCCAGCACCTTGTCAATTTTGCGGAATAGGTCCGGACTGTGCTTTTTCAGCCACATCAGCTTGAAAATGGAGTAGCACGCTTTCGGAAAGCCGTTTCCTGTTGTCAGATACCATTCCGTTTCGTCTATTTTACGGAAAAATTCGTCAGCTTCCTTGTCCGCACGGGTATCGGACCAGATGGGTACCTTTTCTAAAAGTACATTCCCGTTGGAGTCGATTGGAACGGTTACCAGGCTATGCCCCGATAACGCAACACATCGGATGGAATCGGGGGACATGCCGGTTTTACGAAGAAGCAATTTTGTGCTGGCCTTTACTCCTTCCCACCAGTCAAAAGGTCTTTGTTCATGAATACCGGTTCCTGTATAATAGGTGCTGTATTCAAAGAAGGATTTTGCCAGTGTGTTTAAATTTTCATCATAAAGGGATGATTTTACCCCGCCTGTCCCCAGATCGTAAGCAATCAGATTCATTCAGCCACCCCGCTCCTTTATCAGAGTATTTTAACTTGGTATATTCATTATATAAAGATGATTATGTATTGTCAACGAATTATCTAATATTTTTTTAAATGCCAAATTAAATTTATAACAATTTTATATTTTTTTACGTTCATTTTAGGCATTTATAATAAAATAATTCAGATTCACAGAAACATATTGACATTATATATTGTAAATGTTATATTATTTTTTGAAACATAATAATGTTTTGGAAGGAGGTTCTATGATGCATGAAGACAAATTTGATTACGCGAACATAGGGAGGATGATGGATGTTAGCGCAGTGCGAACCGATGTTATGATGTCCGAAATTGACCAGATGATTGACATTGTAAAAAAATATCACTGCATCTGCGCAAGTCCGATGCCATGGGCGACACGGTACACTATCGATAAGCTCAATGATACGCCTGATGTGGTGGTAACCGGTGTCGTCGGGTTCCCTGCTGGAGCGGAAACTACTTTTATTAAGACGGCGACTGCAAAAGAAATGCTGTCGGTCGGCTGCAAAGAGCTTGATATGGTGATTAATGTCAGCGCCCTGAAATCGGGAATGTACAACTTGGTTGAAGATGACATCAAGGCTGTCGTGGACGCCGCGTGCGGCATTCCCGTTAAAACGATCCTGGAAATCTGTTACCTAACGGATGACGAGATCAAAAAGGCCAGCGAGATCGGAGTAAAGGCCGGTGCCGCCTACATAAAAACCGGAACGGGTTGGGGGCCGAAACCGACGACGGTGGAAACGATCAGACTCATCCGTTCCACCATCGGCAATGCCGCGCTGATTAAGGCAGCCGGTGGGGTAAGAAGCCTCGATACCCTGGTGAATATGGTAAATGCGGGCTGTAACCGTTTTGGTATTGGCGTCCGCACGGCGTCTTCCATTTTGCAGGAAGCTTACATTCGCGCAGGCAAAACTTTTTAACTTCTAATATTTAGATTAATTCAGGCCCAAAATAAAAGAGATTTAGGAGGTTCCTTATGAAAATCGGATTTTGTACCGTGAATTACTCGGACTGGCCACTTGAGAAAGTCGTTAAACTGGCTGCGAAAAAAGGCTATGAAGCTGTTGAAATTCCTTCTTACACCGATAACGGCCAGCTTGATCCGGACGAAGTTCTCAAGGGTGAAAATGCCAAAAAGCTGAAAAAAATGGTTGAAGATAACGGGTTGTTTATTTCCGGCATCAGCAACCACGCTGACACCATGGCAATTCTTGGCGAAGGAAAAGACGTTGCCCACATTTGCGACAAAACGCCGGAAGAGCAGCACAGATTTGGAATGAACAGCCTAATCCGCAGCGCTCAGATTGCAAACGCACTTGAGGTTCCGGTTGTCATCGCTTTTACCGGCATCAAAAACATGGGGCATTTCAATGTTTTCCCATATGCAAAAGGCTGGGAAGAAGAAGAAACTAACTTTGTCGAACGCTTTACGCCCATACTAAAAAAGTTCAAAGAGTATGGAGTGAAGCTTGCCATCGAACCCCATCCGAACAACATTATTTATGATGTTTACAGCGCGAAACGCGCGGTAGAACTGCTTGACAACCACCCCAACTTCGGTATCAATATGGATCCTGCTAATCTGCTCTATACCGGAATCAGCGTAGAAGCGTTTGTGGATGAGCTCAAAGACCGAATTTTTGCGGTACATGCAAAAGATACGCAAATTCTTCAGCATAATTTAGCCAAAGGTGGATACTGGATGTTCCAAGGCGACTGGGCCGCGCTAAACCATTCCTTCCGCTTTCGCATTCCGGGATGGGGAAGTGTAAACTGGAAGAGTCTGATTACTGAACTTTACTTAGCAGGTTACGACGGTGTTTTCAGCTATGAGCACGAAGATGTTACGATGTCTCGTGCCGACGGCATCGACAAGACGATCGCTTTTCTCAAGCCGCTGATGATTCACGCCCCTTACGAAGGGCGCAACGATAAGCTTTTTACACGCTGAGAGGAGGAAAAAATCAGTATGATGCAAAAGACAATGCGCGCTCAGGTAATTACCGAACCTTTCCACATGGAGCTTCGTGAGGTGCCGGTTCCGCAAATTAACGATGATGAAGTGCTGATTAAGGTCCAGTATTGTGGGATCTGCGGTTCTGACTGGAGCATATACAGTGGAAAGTACGTGAAAGACAGGCTGCCGCTCATCATTGGCCATGAGTTTTTCGGGACCATCGCAGAGGTAGGAAAAAACACACGCGGTATCTCCCTGGGCGATCGTGTCAGCGCGGATATTTGCCTGACGTGTGGAACCTGTTATTACTGCCGGCGCGGTGAAGGGCTGCTCTGCGAAAACTTCCGGCAGATCGGAATCCACACAAAGGACACTTCTGGAGGATACTCGGAATATGTAAAGGTTCCTTGGAAAAACATCTACAAAATTCCTGATGAAGTCACTGATTATCAGGCCTCTTTCATAGAACCATTGACGGCCTGTCTTCATGCGTCACGCAATATGGAATGCAAAATGGCTTCGAGCGTTGTAGTGATCGGTGCGGGTCTGGGTATTATTCACGGTGTTCTGGCAAAACTGCGCGGCGCGACACCGGTCATCGTTATTGACGGCAATCCGGACCGCCTTGCTATGGCAAAAGAAATGTGCGCCGATTATGTCATCGATTTTACCAAAACGCCCAACACCGTCGCGGAAGTGATGAAACTGACCGGGGGAATCGGCGCTGATTATGTACTGGAAGCTGTAGGAAACCCTAAAACTTACCAACAGGCGTTTCAAATGGTCCGCAAGGGAGGAAAGGTTGAATCTTTTGGCATTTGTGGCAACGATGATACGATTTCTGTCAAACCGGTGGATTTCGTGCTTGGTGAAAAGAAAGTTTCCGGCAGTTGTGCGGGAATCGGCAATGACTGGGGAGATGCCATTAAATTGCTCCAGTATGGACGCGTTGATCCGACTCCGTTAATTTCAATGGTTGTCCCATTGGAAGAAGCAGAAGATGCGCTGAAAGAGCTTCGGGAAAATAAAAAACTGGTTAAGGTACTCATAAGCCCGAACATAAAAAAGCGCATTGTCCTGTATAAATAATCAAAGCCAAGCGTTGAATGCGTGGTATGCACAAGCCCTAAAAGGGCATGGTACCGGCAAGCATCTTAAGACGCATTGAAAAAAGTCCTCAATCACATCACTTTCCCCACGACTGCTAAAGCAGTTGAAATCGGCAAAACCAGTGCTGAGTGAATACAAAACAATTGTCATTTCGCTTCGCTCAATACTTGAAAGTTAAAGCATATTAATTCTCACCAGCAGAGCTGGTGGTTGTTTTCGCTCAAGCTACAACAAAAGTAGGATGGAAGTGAAGATCATTTCCATCCTACTTTTATAAAAGAGGGTGTTTTTCATGATAAAAAATCTTGACCATGTAACCATTAATATCAAAGACGAAGCCAAAACAATTGCATTTTATGAGGGGATTTTAGGGCTAGAATTCATTTGCAGCAAGGATATGGAGGATTCAAAAATTTCCTACTTCAAGCTGACGCCGGAAACCAAACTGGAACTGATTGGTTATGATACAGAGGGGCCGTGTGAAACGGTCGCACAAAAAAACAGAGGCAGCTACCGCCACATTGCACTCGAAACAGATAATCTTGAACAGTTTTGGAAGAAATGTCTCATAAACCATATTCCGATTCGGATGAAGCCCACAGTGATGAAGCAACTGGGATGTAAAGGAATTCTAATTGAGGACCCGAACGGCGTTGAAATTGAAATCATCGAAAAAATAAATTAACATTTAATAATGCTTTTAAAAGTGCGTTACCGTTACATAGAGATTTCATCGATTTCAGTGAAAAGAATATATAGCAACCATATTATCTATTACCATATTTCTATGTATCCAAATTAAATCTTTTTTATCTCTATTGTAATGTCGGTGTGTTTAGTATCTTTGTTCATAGCAATTTTCATGATTTTTCGGCGATTACTTAACTGCGTTTATAACAAAAAATGTCGAATTTCAAGTTGTTAACTTGTCTTTCGGCATTTTTTATTACCATTTTTGAAGTTAACATAACCAAAAATCAATGCTGCCGGTTCTCACCTTCCTCTGTTTCGATTTGCCCAAACCCAAAATTGAAGCGGAGGACTATAAAATGGTCAAAATCAATCTGAGAAAATACTACCCCGATTTCTATACCACCGACTGCATCATCGAAGTGCCGGACAAAATTGCGGCACTCATGGATTTTTCTGAACGCGCCGAAGCTGCATATTACCTGCGGAGATACCGCCATAAAGCGTATTACTCCCTGGATCGTGGAGACGGCATCGAGTATGACATTCTGTTTGTGTCCATGTCTCCTTGCGAAATCTACGAGCGTAAAGTGACGGTCGAGCAGCTCCGTGCCGCTATTGCCGCCCTACCGGACAAACAGGCCAAACGCATTTATTCCCATTACATACTCGGTATCAGTCAAGTCGATATTGCACGGGCAGAAGGAGTGGATGCCCGTAATGTACGCAAGTCAATCAGGAAGGGACTTCGAAACATGGAAATTTTTTTGAAAAATGACCGTTAGGTGTATCCTAACAGGCCCCAAAAATGAAAAGGTTTATGAGGGATAGATTTTTATCCTTCACTGAACCTTGAAAATTGAATAAATGACAAGCCGGATACATACCGCGAGCAGCGGCATGCAGAGAGCCGGGCGGCGGGTACGCCATGATCTTTCCTTACGCAGAAAAGGGTGATCGATTTCAGCGTAACGGAAAAGGAGCGAAAAGTGCCAGCGCCACAAGCAGAGCAGCGTCCAATGGACGCAGACGGCTCTGCGGCAATGATCTGTATGCAATGAAACTTCCGTTCAGTCACAGCCCGAGCGTGATAAAACCGTCGCAGGCAATGAGAACGGCCCGCCATCATCATGGGGGGAGGTGCGATTCCTATGGTAACAGGTACACCGCCTGTTCGTCCGGAATGTCTGTAACATAAAAAAGCAATCGAAACAGAGGGAAAGCCGCGTCGATCATACTTTTTAATCGCAAGATAAATCAACACTTTCGACGCGGCTTATTCTTTTTTATTTAGGAAGGAGCATCCGTCTATGGAACAGGAAAAATTGCAGCCTGTTTATACGGTGAATCAGCAATCCAGGAAGGTATCCCAGGTACTGACGATAGAGGGATGCAGGGTAAAAGTTAATTATCTTTCGTCCCATCCGGGAAATGGAAAGGAAAATATACTTGGCAACATTCAAAAATCTTTGCTTGCCGCCTGTCAGCCAAAATGAGTTGGTTGGCATGTTTGCATATATCCAACCAAGGTGCAATAATGATGGTGTACACTGCTCCTTGACAACTGAATATTGAAACGAGCCATATGCATCATCTTTCAGATATTTGAATCGAGGTTATGTATATGGATAAAATCATAGATTCTGATGTTTCTCAAAAACGGGTATATTGTCTTTACCGCGTATCGACTCTCGGTCAGGTGGAAAAGGACGACATTCCGATGCAGAAGCAGCGCTGCCGCGAGTTCGCGGACGCACAGGGTTGGAAGATTATCAAAGAGTTTTCCGAGAAAGGCGTATCCGGATTCAAGGTATCCGCAAAAGACCGCGACGTCATTCAGCATATCCAGCAGGATGCAGTCGCCAAAAAGTTTGACATTCTGCTGGTGTTCATGTTCGACCGTCTCGGACGGCGCGACGACGAAACACCCTTTGTCGTGGAATGGTTTGTAAAGAACGGCGTTGAAGTCTGGAGTGCAATGGAAGGCCAACAGCGATTCGATTCCCATGTGGACAAGCTGATGAACTACATCCGCTACTGGCAAGCCTCCGGTGAAAGTCTGAAGACTTCCGTTCGTGTGAAAACGAGGCTGGGACAGCTTACCGAGGAAGGATTATACACCGGCGGTTCCATTCCGTTCGGATACCGACTTATAAAGAGAGGCCGTGTCAACAAGCGCAATCGTGAAGTTTACGATCTGGCCGTTGATGAAAACGAAGCCGAGATTGTTCGCCTGATTTTTCACAAGTATGTTGACGAAGGATTCGGTGCACAACGCCTGTGCCGGTTTCTGCATGACAACGGTATCAAAAGCAGAGACGGCAAAGGATTCCCCAACACGAGCCTGAACCGCATCATCAAAAACGTCATGTACACGGGCATTCTTAAGAACGGCGACAGCCAATCACAGTATATCGACGCTCTGCGGATTATCGATGACGATGTATTTGCCCACGCGCAGGATATCATGCGGCAGAGGACCCAACCCCACAGTTCTGTTCCGCTCAACTGCAAAGGAAAGTCTCTGCTGGTGGGAAATATCTTCTGTGCCCACTGCGGCAACCGGCTGACGCTGACGACCAGCGGGAGAAAGAAAAAGATGCCGGACGGCACCGTCCAGAAGGAAATCCGAATGCGATATCAATGTCATTACAAGGTACGACACCCCGGGGAATGTGAAGGACAGTCGGGTTATTCCGTAAAGAAAGTCGATGCGATAGTTGATCAACTCATTCGCATGAAATTCTCTGAAATCACGGCGGCGTCGGAATCAGAAATTCTTTCCGGCCAACATGCAAAAGATATTGAACTAGCAAAGTCAAAGTACGAAATGGCAAAAACACATCTGCTGAACAAACAAAAAGAGCTTGACGAATACAAAAACGAAACTCTCAAAGTCATTCGCGGCGAGAGCAGGATGAGCGTCGATCTGCTGAACACAATGGTAGTGGAAACCGATGGGAAGATCAAAGAGGCGCAGGCGGCTTTGGATGCGGCAGACGCAGAATTAAAGGAGCTACTCGAAACCTCGGAAAACCGAAAGCGCGAGTATGACCGGCTTCTGAGCTGGGCGGACCTGTACGACAAAAGCTCCTTTGCGGCAAAGAAAATGATTGTGTCACAGTTTATCAAGGCTGTCCGCGTCGGCAGGGACTACAATATCGAAGTAGACTTCAACGTCTCCTTTGACGAGTTTCAAAGTTTCTGCGGCGTGAAAGCCAAAGAAAGCGTAGAGGCGAAAGATACGGCAATTGTACGCACAGCATGAGAGCAAAAAAAGAGGAAATCTTTCAACAGATTTCCTCATACATGGTGGACCTGAACGGGATCGAACCGTCGACCTCTCGGATGCGAACCGAACGCTCTCCCAGCTGAGCTACAGGCCCATGTGTTATTCAATTTTGTGATGTGACCCGCGTGGCTGCCAAGTTGAGTTACGTACCGTTGCGAAAACCGTTCCGCGTGCTCTCCCAGCTGAGCTACAGGCCCATGTGTTATTCAATTTTGTGATGTGACCCGCGTGACTGCCAAGTGAGTTACGCACCGTTGCTAAAACCGTTCCGCGTGCTCTCCCAGCTGAGCTACAGGCCCATGTGTTATTCAATTTTGTGATGTGACCCGCGTGACTGCCAAGTGAGTTACGCACCGTTGCGAAAACCGTTCCGCGTGCTCTCCCAGCTGAGCTACAGGCCCATCTATTCTTATTGAAAGTTTTGACAACGTATAATATTATATCATGTCACAGTAAAGATTGCAACTATTAATTTCATCTTTTCACTGTTTTCTAAAGAATTCTTGCATTACAATTGATTCTCACAATCTGTCCTAAATCATATAGAAGCCCTTCGGCTGCTGCCGAGGGGCTTCCGTTAGGTTTTAGCAGATCATCCGACAATTTTCCAGTGCTTATCAGCTTGATTCAACACTTCGCAGCCAGTCGATGTGACAAGAATCAAGTCTTCCACACGAACGCCAAAACGACCAGGAAGATAAACCCCTGGTTCAATAGAGAAAATCATTCCCTCTTTGGCAACAAGATCACTGGAAGCGCCGACATCACCTTTTTCGTGGTCAGTCAGCCCGATAAAGTGGCCAAGCCTGTGGTTAAAGTTTTCTCCATACCCTGCGGCAGTAATCAGGTCACGAGCGGCCGCGTCAATGCTGCTCAATTTTACCCCCGGTTTAATCATGCTTTCCGCTTTTTCATTGGCAGAACGCACCAGATCGTGAATAGAAGCATATTCAGGGTCCGCCTTGCCACAGAAATAAGTTCTGGTCATGTCAGAGCAATAGCGCTTCCAAACACAACCCATATCGATTAGAACACAATCCCCTTTTTTTAACACGGTATCATCCGGCTCGTGGTGCGGGTCAGCCGCATTCGCGCCAAACGACACAATTGTGGTAAAAGACGGGCCGTTGGAACCCGCTTCGCGGTATGTGCGATTGATATACGCGGCAACTTCCTTTTCCGTCATACCGGCCTTAACAAAAGATGCAGCCTTTTCGACTGTTTCATCATTGATGCGGGAGGCTTTGCGCATCAATTTTTTTTCTTCCTCATCCTTACAGGCACGAACATCATCCACACAATCGGAGCCGAGAACGATTTTCATCGTCGGGCATTTTTCCATCAGGGGAATCAAAAAACGGGCGGTCCATTCTTTGTCGATGCCAATGGCAGACTGCGGATCAACACTTTGAGCAACCAGCTCAACCGAGTCGTCACTGTCGGAATACCATTCCTCCTGAATTCCTGTGTCAGGCACATTGAAAAGCCGGTTCAGGAACAGCTTGTGTCCCCCGTCCGCTTTCAGAAGAAGCGCAAACATGCGCTCATAGGGTTCGTTCCACACATCGGTTAAATAACCGATGCTTTTCGGGTCTGAAACCAAAAGCTGCTTCAGGCCGCGCTTCTTCATTTCTTCCAGGATACGATTGATTCTGTTTTCATGGATTGGATTTTTCATTTCACATAAACCTCTTTTACCAATTTCGCCGAAACAACATTTTTCACAATTTTTACGCCGGTCTTTAATTCTTCCACCGGCGCATATTCATAACGTCCATGCGCATTGTACCCCGCCGCCGGCAAGTTCGGGCATAACAGTCCCTTATAAGTCAGCATGCAGCCGTCCGTACCGCCTCGGATCGGCGAATGTGTCGGATGTTCAATTCCGGATTTTTTCATGGCTTCTTCCGCCAAATGCACAATTTCCATGTGATCTTTCAGAATTTCGTACATGTTATAATACTGATCATTCATATCGATCTCAATGGTCCCGGCACCATAGTTCCGGTTAATCTTTTCCGCGGCTTTTGTCATCGTCGCCTTGCGCTCTTTAAAGCGTGCCATATCGTGGTCACGGATGATATAGACCATCTCGGCTTTCTCCGCTTTACCTGAAATTTCCTGCACATGGTAAAAGCCCTCATAGCCCTCCGTCGCACCGGGTGTTTCCATCGGCGGCAGAAACGAATTAAATTCCATGGCGATCAGGATGGCATTTTTCATCTTATCTTTGGCCGTACCGGGATGAATGCTGAATCCGTTGACCGTCACCTTTGCCATCGCGGCGTTAAACGTTTCATACTCAAAGTCGGTGATGGCACCGCCATCCAGCGTATAGGCAAAGTCTGCATGAAATCCCTCTACATCGAAGTTGCTGGCCCCGCGGCCAATCTCCTCGTCCGGGGTAAACCCAATGCGAATCGCACAGTGGGGGATATTCTCCTGCAGTAATTCCTCAATGCCCTGCATAATCATTGCCACACCGGCCTTATCGTCCGCGCCCAGCAGTGTGGTTCCATCACTGCACACCAAATCCTGCCCGACAAACTTTTGCAGTTCTGGGAATCGGGCCGCTTCCATTACAATGTTTTTTTCCGGATTCAGGGTAAGATCGCCGCCTTTATAATGAAGGATCTGCGGCTTTACATTTTTGCCCGTCATATCGGGCGTAGTGTCCATATGCGCAATCAAACCAACCGCCGGCAGGTCTTCACAGCCCCGGCTCGCGGGAACAGAGGCATACACATAGCACTTTTCATCTACATGCGCATTTTCAATTCCCATTTTCTTCAGCTCTTCCACAAGCCGGTTGGCCAGGTCAAATTCCCGCTTGGCGCTCGGTGTTCCCTCCAAGCCGTAATAATCACTTTCCGTATGGATTTTTGTATACTCCATGAAGCGTGACACAACATCACTCATCAAACTTCAGTCCTTTCATTTCAAATTTTCCGGATTGAGGCACTGCAGTTCTTCCGTAACAAAACGGCCGTCCTTGCGAATCAGTACACCGTCAAAGTAAATTTCTCCGCCGCCATACTTGGGTGTCTGTATCTGAATCAAATCCCAGTGCTGGGCCGAATGATTTCCGTTGGAAGTAATATCGTAGCAATTGCCTGGGGTCAGGTGAAAACTTCCGGCAATCTTTTCGTCAAACAGAATATCCCCGATGGGATCGTTGATCATGGGATTAACGCCCAAAGCAAATTCACCGATGTACCGCGCACCTGCGTCGGTATTCAGTATTTTTTCCACATGCGGGGCATCATTTGCAGATGCTTTTACAATCTTTCCGTCTTTAAATTCAAAGCATACATCGGTAAAAAGGGCACCGTCATAGGGGGACGGACAGTTGTAATGAATCCGGCCATTGACCGAATCTTTTACCGGAGCGGTAAATACTTCCCCGTCCGGAATATTATTGTTGCCGTGCATCCCGTTGCAGGGAATCCCTTTAATCGAAAACGAAATGTCAGTGTCAGGGCCGGTAATGCGGACTTTGTCGGTCCGGTCCATCAGGGCTTCCAGACTCTCCATCGCCTTCCCCATCTTGTCGTAATCCACCAGGCAGGCATTAAAATAAAAATTCTCGTACTCCTCTGTAGAAACGCCGGCCAGCTGCGCCATCGCGTCGTTCGGGTAACGCAGGACGGACCATTTGGTATGATTGCAGCGCTCCTGCAGGTGGATGGGCCCCCAATAGAACTGGCGGTATCTGCTCTGGGCTTTTTCCGAAACATTGTGCCACGCGCTGATGTTGGTGGTGGCACGAATATCAATGTAAGCATCCATATTCTTCATGCGGGCCAGTTCGTAAGCAGCAACTTCCTCCATGTGGCGGTCATCCGCTCCCTGCACCATAGCCCCTTCCACTTCATAGTCAAAAATATGGATGAACGGTTTCCCTCCGGCGGCATAGGCTTCCTGCACCAAAGCTTTCATCAGCGTGGTTTCATGCCCGTGAAGTTCAATCAGAATTTTTTCGTCCTTTTGCAGAGAAACTGCACTTTGAATTAAAAATCGGGCAAACTTTCGTATTCTTGGATCTTCCATGAGAAACCTCCTTTTAACAAAAAGAGACGAAGAAAAATCCGTCTCTTTTCATCGGACCTATTCAAACTGTCAAAACCGCAGCAGCGGATTTTTCAGCGTTGTTAACCTTGATAAAGAGAGTCTATGGTATGGTCTGAAGACCGGTTCTTGGTGACTGCCGTCACAACCAGAATTGCAAGGATAGAAACCGGAACCGAGACGATGGCACACTGCAGACCGCCCGGCGTACCGAGAACAGTCCAAAGAATCGTTGCCGCACCGCCCGCGATAATACCGGCGACTCCGGCGGCAGGCGTTACTTTCTTAGAGAACAGCGCAAACAGAATTGCAGGGGTAATGGCGGCTCCGTACATGGTATATGCCGTCAGCTGAAGGGCCAGCACCGTTGGGAAGCATGCCGTAAGCAGAACCGCAATGATTGTGAAAACCACAATCGTCACACGAAGGACCAGCATTTTTTGCTTATCGGTCGCATCTTTCTTAATATATTCCGCAAAAATATCGTTGGACAGGTTGGTCGCCGCGGAAAGCAGGAAAGAATCGGCGGTTGTCACAATAAACGCCATGCAGGCGCAAATCATAATAGCACCGCTCAAGAACGGCAGATAATCAATAGTTTCCTGGAAAATAACGTTGGCCGGTTTGTCCAGATGGTCATACAGGCGGCAGGCCTGCGCCACAAATGCGACGGTCAGCACAATCACCACCAATTCGCCGATCAGCATCCCCAGATTGGACTTCTTGGCGGATTTGCTGTCTTTGGCGGAAGCAAACCGCTGCATCATATTCTGGTCGCCCAATACCAGGGCAATGGTTGGAACAAAATAGCCGAGCAGTGTTGTAAAGGACAGCCCGCCGGTGAAAGACGCCTTCGCGGCAGGCATCACCGCGCCGGCTTTATCGGCAGCCATCACAAGGAACGGGATGGCAATTGCAAAACCGCCAAGCATAATCAAAGCACTGATCGCATCGGAATAAGCCACAGAAACCAGCCCTCCGCCTACCGTTACAATCACGATCACAGCCGCACAGGCAATCAGGGCCGTACTGTAAGAAACCTGAATACCGCTTTCCGTGCAGAGCAGAACAATGACATTCGCGGCCGCTTTCAACTGGGTCGCAACAACACCGATATACGCAATCATAATACAGAGCGCGGAAAGAATACCGGCTGTTTTGCCGTAGCGCGCCCTCATTACGGACGGAACCGTTACTTTATTACTCTTCCTCATTCTGCCGGCAATGAAGTACAGCAGAAAAATTCCAATAGGAGCAGCGGAGAACGCAATGAGACCTACAATCGGTCCACCGGTGAAAATAATGCCGGCGGACCCGGTAATCCCACCGCCGCCACACCATGTGGCAAGCAGACTTCCGACCAGAATAATGAATGGTATTTTGTGTCCGCCAACAATCATATCGTCAGTCGTCTTGACTTTTTTTCTTGCAACAATAAGACCGTAAACGATGAGCGCGAACAGGTAGATACAAATTGCAACTATGTATCCCATTTTTGGTCCTCCTTAGAATGTATTTGGCGAAAAACGCCTTATTTTACACCACAATTATTGATGGAAAAATAATTGTGAATAAAATGTTAATGGCTACCATTATAACACAGCATTTTCTGTATGTCAACGCTTTAGTGTGCTAAATTAAAAGGAAACTTGTCGACTTGTTTCCTTTTAAAAAAGCCCATATTCTAGGCATTTTATGAATCTTCATTGCAGAACAAACCAGTCACTAATACAAAGCTGTGCAACTGAGCGAAGATGTTTGTCTTGGCTTTCACCGGCTCCATCTTCGCACGGAAACATCTCCCTTTACAAAAAACTCCATCTAAAATTGCAGTTTTTTGCGGTTGACAGATTCCTCCCTCATCCTTTATAATAAAGACACAATAAAACAGGCTTTTATTACTGACGGGTGATTGTGGGTGTAAAACCACAGGGGAATAAAAGCCTTGGAATCAGCCGACCGTCTGGGCAGCATCTTGGTTTTACCAAAGTGCCGCTCTTTTTTTGTCAAAAATTGCGGCTTACTTACGAAACCAGGTGCCTTCAAAGCAGAAGGAGTTACGCATGAATCAGAATCCATGGGGCAGCTTTAACGGCGGAAACTGGGAACAGGAAATCGACGTTCGTAATTTCATTCAGACAAACTACACCCCGTATGAGGGCGGCGAAGAATTTTTAGCCCCCGCGACAGAGCGGACCCAGGCACTGATGAAAAAACTAAATCATCTTCTTGAAATGGAGCGGGACTTCGGCGGCGTCCTCGACGTGGATACCCGCACGGTTACCTCGCCGACCAGCTACCACCCCGGTTATCTGGACAAAGATCGTGAAATCATTGTGGGACTGCAAACCGACCGGCCACTGAAAAGAGGAATTAATCCCTTTGGCGGGCTGAGAATGACGCGCGAAGCATGCGAAGCATATGGATACCGGCTGTCCGATGAGGTGGAAAAAGAATTTCAGTACCGCACGACTCACAACGAAGGCGTTTTCCATGCCTATACGGACGAAATCCGCGCGGCGCGCCACGTGGGAATCATCACGGGCCTTCCGGACGCCTACGGCAGGGGCCGCATCATCGGCGACTACCGCAGGGTTGCCCTTTACGGCATTGACCGGCTGATAGAAGAAAAGAAAAAGGACAAGGCAAAGCTGGGAACGGAAACCATGGATGCGGATCACATCCGCCGGCTGGAAGAACTGCACGGACAGATTGAAGCACTGGGGCTTTTGAAAGAAATGGCAGCTTCCTACGGATTTGATCTTTCCCACCCCGCCGTAAACGCACGGGAAGCGGTTCAATGGCTGTATTTCGGCTATCTTGCTTCCATCAAAGAGCAAAACGGCGCCGCCATGAGCCTGGGCCGCGTCAGCACGTTTTTGGATATTTATTTTGAACGCGATTTAAAAAATAAACTTCTCACAGAAGAACAGGCGCAGGAAATTTTCGACGATTTTATCATGAAGCTGCGCATGGCGCGGCATCTTCGCACACCGGAATACAATGAGCTGTTTGCGGGTGACCCGATGTGGATTACCGAATCCATCGGCGGCATGGGCGAAGACGGCAGAACGCTGGTGACAAAAAGCTCGTTCCGTATCCTGCACACCCTGTATAATCTGGGCTCTTCCGCGGAACCGAACCTCACCGTTCTCTGGTCGAACCGCCTGCCCGAAAAGTTCAAGCATTATGCCGCAAAGGTATCCTGTGAAACAGACGCCATTCAATATGAAAACGACGACCTGATGCGCCAAAAATTCGGCGACGATTACGGAATTGCCTGCTGCGTTTCCGCCATGCGGCTGGGTAAGGACATGCAGTTCTTCGGCGCAAGAGCTAATCTTGCGAAACTGCTGCTCATGAGCCTGAACGGCGGACGTGACGAAAAGACAGGTCTTCAGGTCGCACCTGCCCGCGCGCCCTATCAGGAAGAATACCTCGACTATGACAAAGTGGTGGAAGGAATGAATTTTTACCGCGACTGGCTGGCTAAAACTTATGTCAGCGCCATGAACATCATTCACTACATGCACGACAAATACGCCTATGAAAAAACGCAGATGGCACTGCACGACACCGATGTGCACCGCTACATGGCCTTCGGAATCGCCGGGATGTCCGTCCTCGCCGATTCTCTGTCCGCCATAAAATATGCTAAGGTCAAGTGCATCCGCGACGAAACCGGATTAATTCACGACTTTGAAACGACAGGCGAATACCCGGCGTTCGGCAACGACGACGACCGCGTGGACTCCATCGCGCAGGAACAGATCAAACTGTTCCTGAAAGCACTGAAAAAGAACCCCGCTTACCGCGGGGCAGAGCACACTCTTTCTATTCTGACGATTACCTCCAATGTCATGTACGGCAAAAAGACCGGTTCCACCCCGGATGGCAGAAAAGCCGGAGAGCCTTTTGCCCCCGGGGCGAACCCCATGCACAACCGCGAGAAAAACGGCGCGCTGGCTTCGCTGAACTCGGTTGCAAAATTATCCTACGACGTCTGCAAAGACGGTATTTCGAATACATTTTCCATCATTCCGCAGGCGTTGGGCCACAGTGACCAAGAACGGCAGGATAATCTTGTTTCCATTCTAAACGGATATTTTTTGCAGAGCGCACACCACATTAACGTAAATGTATTGAACCGTGAAACACTGATGGAGGCCTATGAACACCCTGACCGCTACCCGAACCTGACCATCCGTGTTTCGGGTTATGCCGTGAACTTCCACAAACTTTCGAAGGAACAGCAGCGAGAAGTCATTTCCCGCACATTTCATGAGGCGATGTGATGAACGGAATCATTCACTCCTTTCAAAGTCTTGGCGCCGTGGACGGCCCCGGGCTTCGCTTTGTTATCTTTTTGCAGGGATGCACCCTGCGCTGTGCCTACTGCCATAACCCGGACACCTGGGCCCCGAACGGCAAAACATATTCCATAGAGGAAGTCGTGGAAAAAGTACTTCGGTACAAACCATACTTTTCCCGTAACGGAGGCGTTACCGTTTCCGGCGGAGAACCACTGATGCAGTGGCAGTTTGTGGCAGAATTGTTCCGGCGGCTGCACCGCGAAGGAATTCACACCGCGCTGGACACCGCGGGAATCGGCGACCCGGAGGGCGCCCGCCTTGTCTTGCTTCACACCGACCTGGTGCTCTGCGACTTAAAATTTTCCAGTGCGAAAGACTACCTGCGCTACTGCCGGGGAAACCTGAACACCGTTCTTGATTTTTTAAGGCAAACGGAAACTTTACAGGTACCGCTGTGGATTCGGCATGTTGTAGTACCGAATTTAACCAGCGGCACAGAACATATTCAGAAAATTGCAGATCTGGCCGCTCAATTTTCGAATTTGCAGCGGCTGGAACTGCTCCCGTTCCGAAAATTGTGTATCAGCAAATACCAGGCAATGAAAATCCCGTTTCCGCTAAGCGACTATGAAGAATGCACCGGCGCGGAAATTGAACGGCTGTACCGCCTAATCGAGAATCATCTTCCGCAGGCGGCAAGGGCCCGCTGTTTTTCAGCGCCGGCTCATCCTTAGATACCGTCAAAAATACCAAACGGAAAACTCCTGATACTAAGCCCCTCGAAACTCGTCACAAAAAAGCCGCCCCGACTTGAGCCATGCAAAATGATGGTTCTTTTCGGGGCGGTTCTGTCTTTGATTTACCCGGCGATCAAATATGATATTCCACAATCTTACCGGGATTTAAAACCAACTTTTCGTCAAATGCCAGCTTGATGGACTTGTAAAGACGAATCATCCGGCTGCCGAGGAAAGGCTCCAAAAATTCCAACCGGCCGTTACCGATACCGTGCTCACCGGAAAGCTGACCTCCCAGTTTTTTGGAAATCGCGTACAGTTCCGTCAGGCTGGCATGAGTTGCCGTTTTCCATTCTTCATCGCTCATTCCCGGGTCACGCAGCAGCTCTGTATGGATATTGCCGTCTCCGGCATGACCGCAAGGCTCCACCCGGATTCCGTGGGAAAGCCCAATTTTTTTTGCCGCTTTTACATACTGGGCAATCGCGCTGCGGGGCACCACCACATCGCATTCCTCCTGCGCAACCGAATCCGCCTTCATCCCCTCAAGGATTGCTCCCCTTACCTGCCAAACCGATTCCATCCGTTCCGGGGTGTCCGCGATCATGCAGTCAAGCGCGCCGTTTTCCAGCGCCGCGTCACATGCCGTGTCGCACGCGGCTTCCAGCTCTTCAGGACTAGCCGCATCGTACATCACAATCAGTACCGCCCCGCCGTCCGGAGCCGGGAACGGTTTATTCAGCGTCCGTTTTACAATTTCCAACAATTCGCGCTCCATAAACTCAATCGCCGTCGGTGTAAACGGCAGATCCAGCACCTTTGGCACCATGTCCGCGCAGGACTCCAGGTTCTGAAACGGCATAACCAGCGTGCAGGAACATTTCGGCGCGGGCAGCAGTTTCAGCGTAACCTGCGTCAGAATACAAAGCGTTCCCTCTGAACCGATAATCAAATCCTTCACATCATATCCGGTGGTGTTTTTCACCACATTGGAGGAAAAATTGACAATAGAGCCATCTGGCAGCACCGCTTCCATGCAGCGGACAAAGTCACGGGTCAGGCCGTAGCGAACCGCCTTCATCCCGCCCGCGTTTGTAATGACGTTGCCGCCGATGGTAGCTGTCTTTTCTCCGGGATCCGGCGGATAAAACAGACCTTCCTCCAGCGCGGCCGCCTGCACATCCAGCAGCAACGCACCCGGTTC
Organism: Oscillospiraceae bacterium; assembly: GCA_022650485.1. Lineage (GTDB taxonomy): Bacteria > Bacillota > Clostridia > Oscillospirales > Acutalibacteraceae > Caproicibacter. The sequence goes on from JALCPP010000007.1 coordinate 34,299, forward strand.
GCACGTGATGGTCTGATTTTTCCGGTCCACAGGGAAAATGCGGTTCATTCGCATCAGGGAAAGCATGATGCCGCCGTACTTGCAGGTGGAACCACCGGCCAAACCGGTACCCGCGCCGCGCACCACCACCGGAATATTATGGTCATAGCCATACTTCATCACCGCAGACACTTCCTGCGTGTTTTCCGCTTCCACATAAAGGTCGGGTTGAAAAATACCGTACTCCGGCATCTCGTCGTGGCAGTACTCCGGAAGAATCTCCTCCCCCACTTTCACACGTTTGGAAGAAGTGATGGATTTGATTGCTTCGACGCCCGCGGCGCCAATCTTCTGATAAGGATACGGCATTATTTTGTCTCCTTTCCCGCAGCGGGCAGCTGCTCCAGCATCGCCGGGACCACGTCGAACAGGTTATCTACAATGCAGTAATTTGCGATGTTAAAGATCAGCGCGTTGGGGTCTGAATTAATTGCCACAATACACTCGCTGCCGCTCATACCGGCAGCAAACTGAATGGCGCCGGAAACGCCGCAGGTAATAATCAGCTTTGGCCGCACCGTCCGGCCGGAAAGCCCAATCTGATGGGCATTGTCCCCCAAACCGCTTTCCACCAGGGGACGGGTAAAGCAAAGCTGCCCCCCAAGCTGTTGCGCCAACCGGCGGGCCAGCGCCACACCGTCTTCATTTTTAACACCGCGGCCGGCTACCACCAGGACATCCTCTTCTTCAATGGACTTTTCCCGAATCAGGGGCGTAACCTCCAGCACATCGATTCCGGAACGAACCATTGCGTCACTTACCGGCATTTGAGTTACTTTTCCCGCCGGATGTTCCACTTTTACAGCTTTGTCCATCACCCGATAACGAACCGTGGCAAATTGCGGTCTGGCATCCGAAATCAGGATTTTCGCCATGATATTTCCGCCAAAGGCCGGCCTTACCTGAACCAAATCTGTGTTAGGGCGCATGTCCAGACGGGTGCAGTCGGCAGTCAGTCCGGTGTGAAACCGAACAGAAAGGCGCGGCGCCAGCGAACGGCCAAGCGCCGTGGCACCAATCAGCACAACGGAAGGACGAAGCTGTGAAATGCAGTCCGCCATGGCGTCGGCATAGCAGTCCGCTTTGAACCCAGAAAAGCCCGGATGCTCATAAGCAAAGACCTCTTTTACCCCATAAGGCAGCAGTTTTTCGGCATTTTTCACCGTGCCGTCCTCACCGACCAGAACGGCGAAAACTTCGTACCCCACCTTTGCGGCCAGGCGGCGCGCTTCCCCGATCAATTCATATGTAACAGGATGAAGCACTCCATTTTCCTGCTCCGCATAAATCAAAATGCCTTTCCATTTGCTCTTCTCAATAAGATTTTTCTGCGGCTTTTGTTCAAATGTGATGGCATGGCTGGGGCAAGTCTTGACACAGACCCCGCACATCCGGCATTTTTCATTGACCTTTGGGCCATTTTCCTCCATCGTCAATGCATCAAACGGACATTTTTCAATACATTTTCCGCACAGATCACAGGCCGCGGCATTAAAATGTATGGTCGTCATTGCACCGCCCCTCCCTCAATCAGTTTCTTGTGCTTTAACACGGTGATCAACGCCGCCGCTTCTTCCCCGGCGGCACCTTTCAGCATCACCCGTTTGGCATTGGACGGCGGTGCAAACATCTCTTCGACATGAGTCGGCGAACCGGTCAGGCCGCAAAGCGACAAATTTTTTTCGGGAAGATCGTCAAATCCATAGATTTGTATCGGCCGCTGCGCGGTTTCCCGCTTAAGCCGGTAAGAAGGCAGGCGCGGCACACAAATATTTTTTTCCACTGTAATCAGGCATGGCAGACGCAGCCGGGACTTTTGAGTGACCGCTGCCATTGTTTGGCGCACTTCAATTCCCATTGCATCCACCGACAGAATTTCATCCACCCATGCGGCATGTGGAATTCCCAGATGCTCCGCAATTGCAGGGCCAATCTGGGCCGTGTCTCCATCCGTGGTCTGTCGGCCGCAAAGAATTAAATCCACTTTTCCCAGCATACGAATTCCCTGGGAAAGTGTGTAGGAAGTTGCCAGCACATCTGAACCGGCAAATTTTCGGTCTGAAAGAATCACGGCATCATCCACACCCATTCGGTAAGCATCATACATCATTTGCTCCGCCTGCGGCGGGCCCATGGTTAAAGCCGTAACTTTCCCACCTATTTTATCCCGAAGACGCAGCGCCGTCTCCAGTGCACTCAAATCATACGGATTCGTCTTGGACTGGGTTCCAAGACGCTTTAAAGAACCCGTTTCCTGGTCGATTTCCACCTTCGAAGTAGCGGGAACCTGTTTAATACAGACCAGAATATTCATTCCTGCCAGTCAACCCCTTTTACTAATTTACTTTAAAGTTCTAAAGTTTAAACTATTAAAATTTTACCATGAGTCTGCTGCCTTGTCCATCCCAAATTATTATTTGGGATCTATTTACCCTTGCTCTTTACCAAATTCCTCATAGAATAAAATCAAGAAATCCGCCCTTTGCTTAAACGCAAAGAACGGATTCTTTCATTCAGGTCATCATGGTACATACGGACATTTTAAGTTGAGGACAAAACATCATTCAGGAATTTCTGCCTCTGTTTTTCTTTTGGCTGCGGGATTTTCTGCGGATTTCAACATCTCCCGCCTGCCTTGGCGAAGGCACCGAATAGATATTGGAATAGGATTCAACTTCATCTTCCGTAGCAGGCAGCGACGGCATCAGACCCGTACACTCCATAGCGGAAGCGACAGACTGTTCATTCATAAACGAAACATCATCTTCCAGTTGCAGCTTTCTTTCTTCATTCTGATTCTGTTCCATCTAATCCTCCCTTTCCACTGTTAGATTTCCCGAATTCGAGCTTTTTAAACAGTTTTTTTAAAGAAAGATAGTCAAAGATTCCGTTTGACAAAAGATAGATTTTATGTTAGACTGATAAGCGTCTTCTAAATGTGCCAATGGATCTCACATCTTTATGTAAGTCATTGAACGTTTAATGATTTGCTTGGGATGTGAGTTTTTAGTTTCACATTAGGACATACTACTATCGGAGGTGCTTTCTTCATGAATAAAGGCACAGTAAAATGGTTTAATGCAGAAAAAGGTTATGGATTTATTTCCAACGATGACGGCGGCGAAGATGTATTCGTACATTTCTCTGCTATTCAGGCTGACGGATATAAAACTCTTTCCGAAGGTCAGAAAGTTTCTTATGACACCGAAACAGATGCCCGCAACGGCAAACTGCGTGCGGCTAACGTCACTGTTATCGAGTAAAACCTGTTAAAGCCATTCGCTGTGCGGAGCAATCCGCACAGTTTTTTTATATGCTGACCGCGCCGGCACCGATAAATTAATTTTTCTTTTTTCATGTGCTTGCCCGGCCGCCCGAGTTACAGCTTTCCTGATTCATCAAAAGAACAGCTGTATCCTTTTGCCAAATTGATATATCGGTCTGATTCCTTTAATTTTCCATCCAGGCTCAGCGCCCATTCCGCCGGCCTTTTTGTCCGTATTAGATCACTTCACCTTCTTTTCCAGAATTGAGGCCGGTTATTCCGCTTCTATTTCAGAAAAAGAAGGCTTTTTTATATCCATCGGGTACTGCCGTTCCTTTTGGTTCAGCTTTCCGTAATAACACCGCAGTTGACATGCAGCACCTGGCCTGTCATGCAGGCCGAATCATCGGAGGCAAGATACACATAGGCCGGCGCAACCTCAAACGGCTGCGCGGCACGGCCCAGCGGCACGTTTTTCCCGAATTCAGAAACTCTTTGCGCGTCAAAGCTGGAAGGAATCAGCGGAGTCCAAACCGGTCCTGGTGCAACCGCGTTGACCCGAATCCCCTTCGCAGCAACGGACTGTGACAAAGACCGGGTAAAAGATACAATGGCACCTTTGGTTGCGGAATAATCAATCAGCGTGGGACTGCCCTGATATGCGGTGACCGATGTGGTATTGATGATGGAACACCCCTGACTCATGTGCGGCAAAGCTGCCTGCGTCACATAAAAATAGCTGAACAGATTGGTTTCAAACGTATTTTTTAGCTGTTCGGAAGAAATCTGTTCCAATTGATTTTGAGGAAACTGAACGGCAATGTTGTTGACCAAAACATCAATTCTTCCAAAATCCGACATTGTTTGGTCAATCAGTCTCTTTGCACAGTCTTCTCTGCGAAGATCACACTGAGCCGCCGTACAACGGCGGCCGACTGCCTGCACCATGGCGCAGGTCTGGTCCGCATCCTGCCGTTCTTGCAGATAAGCAATAACAAGATCGGCACCCTCTTTGGCAAAGGCAACCGCAACCGCCTGTCCAATCCCGCTGTCTCCGCCCGTAATGACAGCCGTGCGTCCCTTCAGCCTTCCACAGCCGCAGTAAGCCGGGTTTTCCGTTACAGGCTGAGGATTCATCTGCTGCTGACAGCCGGGTTGAATCTCCTGGTGCTGCCCCGGAAAACTTGTCGGCGTCGCTGCCGGAGCATTTTGATAAGAACTTTTAATTTCTACCATGCTTTGCCTCCATCCATTCCTTTTGATTGCGGTGGAATTAAACAACACACATAAACTACTTTCATAGTTTTACCTGTTCCAATGAAATCATCCCAAGGAAAAAAATTGCCGCCCTTTTCAGGGCGGCAGTGGGAGGAAGTTTATATATAGTTGAAAGTCCCGTTTTCAGGGAAGCTTATAAACAAAATGGATGGCTCTTTCAAAGCAGAATTGCTTTTCTGTTTGGAATGATATTAGTTTACTGTCTTTAAATGACCGCAAAGTGAATGAATTATAAATAAATTGGGAAAAATATATGAAAAAAGTAAGAACGAATGCAAACACATGATATTTGAATGCTTTTTTAGTTACAGGAAAAATAAGATGTATGGGAGGCAGCAAATTGGATCGAATTGCAGTATTAATTCCATGCTATAACGAAGCGCAGACAGTGGCTAAAGTCATTCAGGATTTTAAACGGGAGCTGCCTCAGGCCGCCATCTATGTTTATGACAACAATTCAACAGATGGTACAGACCGGGCAGCCAGAGAAGCAGGGGCTGTAGTGCGATATGAATATCGCCAGGGAAAGGGTCAGGTCATCCGCAGCATGTTTCGCGACATCGATGCCGAATGCTATATCATGACCGATGGAGACGACACTTATCCTGCGGAATGTGCGCGTGAAATGTCCCATATGGTTCTAACCAACAAAGCGGAAATGGTCATCGGGGACCGCCTGTCAGCCACTTATTTCAGGGAAAACGCCAGGCCGTTTCACAATTTTGGGAACACGTTGGTAAAGCAAACAATCAATTTTCTGTTTCACACAAATGTCAGCGATATTTTAACCGGCTACCGCGCTTTCAGTTATGAATTCATCAAAACCTTTCCGGTCCTGTCAAAGGGGTTTGAAATCGAAACGGAAATGACAATTCATGCACTGGACAAAAATCTCGGCATTGCGAATGTCGTGGTTCCTTACCGTGACAGACCAGCCGGCAGCGAATCAAAATTAAGCACCTACTCGGATGGCATTAAAGTCATACGAACCATTTTTCGCCTGTATAAAAACTGCCGCCCCCTTGCCTTTTTCGGATTTCTTGCAGTGTTGATGCTTCTGCTCGGCATTCTGCTGTTTATCCCGATTATTTTCGAATACTTTAAAACAGGGCTGGTACCGCGCCTGCCCACACTAATTGTCAGCTGTTTTATTATATTAGGGGGCATCCTCTCTTTTTTCAGCGGACTGATTCTCGACGTACTGGCGCAGCAAAGTAAGCAGGAATTTGAACTGCGGCTGAATGAATGCCATGAAAGGCGCCGCATGCGGCACTAAAAAGAAAATGCTCTGAACCAAGTCAAAAAGGATGTGTTTTATTTCGGCTTTCAAAGCCAAAACAAAACGCACCCTTTTTTTACAGCCTGGTTTTCAAAAATTCGAAAAGCTGACGCAGAAAGGCCGAATCACCGGACACTGCCCCATCATATTCCGCAGCACCGCAAGTAAATTTTTACGATTTTTCAGAATTGATATAACGGTATACCGTAGGTTCTGAAATACGCAGCTGCCGCGCAATTTCAGCCACCGCACCTTTCATGCGCAAAACGCCCTGATTCTTCAGTTTGATGACAATGGCTTCCTTTTCACTTTTCTTCAGCCGATCTGGAAAAGCGCAGGATTCGTTGATCGCCGCTTCCACCATATTGTGCAAGATAACAGAAACCGGTGCATCCAGCACTTCCTGCACCTCATCGGACGGAAGGACCAGATTGTACTGCTTTTTAATCAGTTCAAACGCAGCTTCCGCCTGTGTTAATACACTCATATCCCGGTTAATGCAGAGCAGCCCAATCAGACGTCCTTCATTTTTAATAAAGAAAGTGCTTGAAACAAAGTTTTTTCCCTTGCCCGCGCCGGTGTAATTGGAAACGGAATCACTGTCTTGATAGGTCTTATTTTTAATGATATCTCTGGCAAAATCGGTCATAGGACTTCCTATTTCCCTTCCGGAATGGCAGCCGCCTGCAATGGCAACGACCGCGCTTTCAGGCCGGGAAACATCATTCAGTAATACTTCACAGCTTGGGCCGCACAATTTTGAAAGGAATGAAATAAGGGGGTAATAACTATCCAATAATTCCTTGTCTGTCATATGAACCTCCTGAGATACTATATCTAATTGTATAGTATATCATATTTTATATGTTTTGTATATAATAATCGCTAACACACGATATAAATATATAATATTTTACTCTTTTCCGGCCTATCCTGTCGAAATACAGCCGCAATTTATCTTAACATCTAGGCAATTCTCTGTCAATCATCCAATTGCACACAGAAAAAGCCCAAATACATCATAATTCCATTAAAAAACGACACTTATAATCCAATTTTCCGCTGCTCTTCTTTTAAAAGAGCAATCCTAGACCGATAGTCCGGAAGATACTTTGCAACTTCACGGTAAAACTCCGGCCCGTGATTCTTGACTCGAATATGCGCCAGTTCATGCACAACAACATAGTCAATTGCTTCCGGCTTCAATAAAATCAGCCGATAGGTAAAGCACAGGCTGTTTTTCCAGCTGCACGAACCCCAGCGGGTTCGTGCCGACGTAATCTTAATTCCGGTTGGACTGACACCCATTCTGCTTGCGTAATACTGAACGCGGCTGCTCAAATCAACCAATGCCCGTTGTTTTAACACCGCTATTTTTTCCGGTGTCAACATCAACGCGCGTTCCCGCTCGGTGCGCTCTTTCCAGAACTGCAATTGCTGTTCGATCCAGCTTTCATGGCTATGTACAAACCGTTCGATTGTTTCCTCATTCAAATACAGAGGGGCTTTTACAAGTACTGTTCCTGTTCTGGTAACGGAAAGAGACAGCGTCTTTCTCTTCGACCTGTGAATTTCCCACGCAATACTCAATTTCCCGCCCCCAAATCATAAGACAAAAGCAGCGCAGAATTCTCTGCGCTGCCCCCAATAGCCTGCCGGATTTTAATTATTTAATCATTCCAGCAACTTCATCTGCAAAATTTTCCTGACGTTTCTCGAGGCCCTCGCCTTTTTCAAAGCGGGCAAAGTCAACAATCTTAATGCTTCCGCCAAGCTGTTTGGCAACCTGATCCGTATAGCCCTGGATTGTCATTTTGTCATCCTTCACATAAGGCTGATCGACAAGGCAGATTTCCTTAAAGAATTTCTTCAGCCGGCCAATTACAATCTTTTCAGCAATCGCCGCCGGCTTACCGGAATCAATAATCTGCTGTTTCAGGATGCTTTTTTCATGCTCGACCACATCCGCCGGTACGTTTTCCTCATTGAGGTACTGCGGGATGATTGCAGCAATCTGCATGCAAACATTTTTAGCATATTCCTTAAATTCAGGTTTTGCTGCAATTTCAGCGCTCGTATCAAATTTTGCAAGAACACCGATCTTCCCATCGGCATGAATATAGCCGCCAAGAGCACCTTCCATGCGGCAGAACCGGCGGACCTTCATGTTCTCGCCGATTTTCAGAATCTTCTCTTTCAGAATCGCGTCAACCGTTTTATCTGACCCGGATGCCTTGCAGGCCAGCAGAGCTTCCACATCCGCAGGGTTCTGTTCAATTACGGTGTCCGCACACACTTTAACCAAGCTCTGAAATTCTGCGTTTTTGGCGACAAAGTCTGTTTCAGCATTGACTTCAATCACCGTGCCGACAGTACCGGCTTCATTTACTTCTACATAAGCAACGCCTTCAGCAGCAACGCGGCCCGCCTTTTTGGTAGCGGCGGCAAGACCTTTTTCGCGCAGAAAGTCAATTGCCTTATCCATATCTCCGCCGGAAGCATCCAGCGCCTTCTTACAATCCATCATTCCGCAGCTGGTCTTTGCCCGAAGAGCTGCGACGTCTTTCGCAGTAAAAGCCATCTTTTAAATTCCTCCGCTTCATCAGTACTTTATAAGATAAGCCAAAAGGTAGATTACTTGGCGGCGCTTTCGTCCTGTTCATTTTCCTTTTCCGCGGCAGCCGCTGCGCCCATACGGCCTTCTCTGCCTTCGATAATGGCGTTTGCCATTGTCTCAGAAATCAGTTTGACAGCGCGGATTGCGTCGTCATTGCCCGGAACAACGTAATCAATTTCATCCGGGTCGCAGTTCGTGTCGACGATTGCGACAATCGGAATATGCAGTTTTCTCGCTTCAGCAACTGCGATTCTTTCCTTGCGCGGATCAACAATGAACAGCGCGCCGGGAAGACTCTTCATATCTTTAATACCACCAAGAAACTTTTCAAGTTTCTCAATTTCAAGTTTCAGTTTACCGACTTCTTTTTTAGGAAGTAAATCAAATGTTCCGTCTTCTTCCATCGTTCTCAGCTGGTTCAAACGGTCAATTCTGCGGCGAATGGTGCGGAAGTTGGTCAGCATACCGCCCAGCCAGCGAGCATTGACATAGAAAGCACCTGCACGCTCCGCCTCATTTTTAATGGACTCCTGTGCCTGCTTCTTTGTGCCGACAAACAGAACCGATTTGCCATCTGTAGAAAGGTCGCGCACAAAATTATACGCATCTTCCAGTTTGCGTACGGTTTTCTGCAGATCAACGATATAAATACCATTGCGTTCCGTGAAGATGTATTCCTTCATTTTAGGGTTCCATCTTCTGGTCTGGTGTCCAAAATGGACGCCCGCTTCCAACAATTGTTTCATGGATACTACTGCCATTGCTAAATCCTCCTTGGTTGTTCCTCCGCCGTGCTGAAATTTAACCCTCCACCCTTTGTTTGGGGCACCCGGGCCGAACATCGGCGTGTGTTTTAGCGGAAATATTATATCACATAAATCGGCGAGATACAAGCTTTTTTCACTTAAAAATAGTTTATTTAAACCCCAGAAAAGCCGCAAGGCTGTGCGATGAATTTTTGGCTTTCAAATAATTATTATAATTCACCAAAATCGTATCGTCCCCGATCACCTGAATATCCTGCCACCTGATCACGATATCGTCCTCTCTGCCAAACAGCCCGAAAAAGCGCAGGCGCCCGTAGATGACAATGGCCATCACCCTGGCATTGGCCGTGTCGAACTCCATATCATTTACAATGCCTAACCGCATGCCGTCTTTCACATTAATAACTTCCTTCCGGCGCATGTCGAACATCCTGCAAGTCATTTTCCCCACCTCCTGTCTTCTAATTTTATGCCGGAAAAGGATTTTATTTGATTGCAACTGTGAGAAATGTTAGAATGGATTATAATTTTTTAAAGGGAAGCGCCGGTTTTGAACTGCCGCTGATTATAAAAAAGGGAAAGGCTTTGGTTTTACCCGTACCTTTCCCGGTTTTTCAAATTTCTTTTTTTATTTTATCCAGCGCGGCTTTTTCCAAGCGGGAAACCTGCGCCTGGCTGATCCCGATCTCAGAAGCTACTTCCATCTGTGTTTTTCCCTGAAAATAGCGCATGGAAAGAATATTTTTTTCTCTGCCGTTTAAATTCTTAATGGCCTCCTTCAGTGCAATTTCATCAAGCCAGTTGTTGTCGTCGTTGTTGTCGCCAACCTGATCCATCACATAGATGGTATCGCCTCCGTCCGAAAAAACCGGCTCATACAATGAAACCGGCTCTACCACGGATTCCAATGCCACAACCACCTCTTCCCGCGGCAGATTCAATGCCTTTGCAATTTCTTCCACTGTGGGTTCGCGGTTGTTTTTTGCTATCATCTTTTCTTTGACCTGCATCGCCTTATATGCGGTATCCCTTAATGAACGGCTGACACGAATACTGTTGTTGTCGCGAAGATACCGCCGGATTTCTCCGATAATCATCGGCACACCATAAGTAGAAAAACGCACGCCCTGATTGATATCGAAGTGGTCAATTGCCTTAATCAGACCAATACACCCCACCTGAAACAGATCATCCAGATTCTCCCCCCGGTTGGTAAAACGCTGAATCACGCTCAAGACAAGCCTTAAGTTTCCGCTGATCAGTTCGTCGCGCGCTTTCATATCTCCGTCTTTCACGCGGCGAAGAAGCGCCATCTTTTCCTTTTCGGTGAGAACTTTCAGTTTGGAAGTGTTGACTCCGCAGATTTCCACTTTATTATACTGCACTTCACATCCCCCCGTCCGCCGCATTCCATTGTCATTATTACCGGGAATGCCGGGGATCATGCAGGGCATAACAGAAATATCTTTTTAGAAGTTTCGACAAAGTTTGTTTGCAAAGCGAGGAACCATCATGATTATTAAAATACCACCGCAGGTCGATTCCATCCTGCAAATTTTGACTCAAAACGGATTCGACGCCTGCGTGGTCGGCGGCTGTGTCCGCGACAGCCTGCTTAAAAAAATGCCGTCTGACTGGGACGTTGCGACTTCCGCCCTTCCGGAAGAAACCATGCGCATGCTCAGCGGTTTTTCAGTGATTAAAACCGGACTGAAACACGGTACCGTAACAGTGCTGAGCGGCGGAATGCCCATTGAAATAACCACATACCGCATTGACGGAACGTACTCAGACGGCCGGCGGCCGGACTCGGTCACCTTTACGCGCCGGCTGCGGGATGATCTTGCCCGCAGGGACTTTACCGTCAATGCCATGGCCTGCCGCAGAGACGGTGAACTGGTGGATGAGTTCGGCGGCCGATTTGATTTGAATCGAAAAATCATTCGCTGCGTCGGGAACCCGGATTTAAGGTTTCAGGAAGACGGCCTGCGAATTCTGCGCGCTCTGCGCTTTGCCTCAGTCCTCGACTTTTCCATAGAACCCGCAACAGCGGACAGTCTGGTCAAAAACAAGAAAATGCTGAATGAAATCGCGGCGGAACGTATTTGCGCCGAATTTATAAAACTGCTCTGCGGCACAGGCGCAGAGCGGATTCTGCACGAATACCGGGAGGTAATCGCGCAGTTTATCCCTGAAATCAGGGCTTGTTTCGATTTCCCCCAGAAGAACCCCCATCACATTTACGATATCTGGGGTCATATACTGAAAAGCGTTGCCTCCATCTCTCCCGACCCCATTCTGCGCCTGACAATGTTTCTGCACGACATTGGAAAACCACTCTGCTATTCCGAGGACGAAAACGGCACGGGCCATTTTTACGGACATCCGGAGGAAAGCGGCAAGCTGGCGGAATCTATTCTGAAGCGCCTGCGATGCAGCCGGAAAACCACCGCCGCCGTGTCGCTGTTGGTACGCCGGCATGACCTTTCTCTGCCCGACCAGGAAAAAATTCTGCGCCGCCGGCTGAACCTGATGGGGGAAGAAAACCTCCGACGGCTGATTCAGGTTCGGGCTGCCGACACACTTGCAAAAAGCCCGGAAGATCAAAAGAATCTGCCTTTGCTGGACAAGACGAAAGAAGTGTTTGAGCGCATTCTTCAGGAAAAGCAATGTTTTTCCCTGCAAAACTTAAACGTAAGCGGAAGCGACCTGATTCAGGCTGGTATTCCGCAGGGCAGTGAAGTGGGGCGTTTGCTTTCCCTTCTGCTGAACGCGGTCATTGACGGGAAATGTGCTAATCGGCGCGAAGATCTTCTTTATTATATCCAAGCAGAAAGAAGGAAATGACAATATGGAACGCATCCTTCATCCGCTCAATCCGGTCTTTCATGAAAATTCCCGCGTGCTGGTACTGGGCACCATGCCCTCCCCAAAATCCAGGGAATACGGCTTTTATTATTCTCATCCGCAAAACCGGTTCTGGCGCATTATCGCCGAATTATACAAACTGCCGCTTCCGAAAACGAACGATGAAAAGAGGGCGGTTCTGTTTTCCTGCAGAATCGCCCTCTGGGATGTATTAAAAAGCTGTATGATTGAAGGAGCGGACGACGGCAGTATCCGCGAACCGGTTCCCAACGATATCGCCTCTTTGCTCGCTCGCACCGGAATCCACACCGTCTTCACCACCGGAACAAAAGCCGCCGCCCTCTACCGGCGGTTCTGCCTGAAGCAAACCGGGATACCGGCTGTTCCTCTGCCTTCCACCAGCCCTGCCAACTGCCGGTTCTACAGCTATGAAAGGCTGCTTAACTCGTACCGGATTCTTCGAAAAGCCACACAGTCCGCAGTGCCGCTCAGCTGACCCGTTCCAGATCTTTTCTCAATCGTTCTATGATTCTTTTTTCCAGTCTGGATATGTAAGACTGAGAGATACCGAGAGTATCGGCTACCTCTTTCTGTGTATGTTCCCGCCTGTTGTCCAGACCAAACCGCAGCTGCATAATTTCCTTTTCACGCGGTGCCAACCGGGAAACGGCATTGCGCAGAAGGTCGCGTTCCACTTCTTCCTCAATATTCATGTTCACCGCGTTCTGGTCACTGCCAAGAATATCGGAAAGAAGCAGTTCGTTCCCGTCCCAGTCCACGTTGAGGGGATCGTCAATGGAAATCTCGTTTTTCAGCTGTGAAGTCTTCCGCAGGTACATCAGTATTTCATTTTCAATGCACCGTGAAGCATAGGTAGCCAGCTTAATATTCCGCTCCGGGCAAAAAGTATTAACCGCTTTAATTAAGCCGATGGTGCCGATGGAAATCAGATCCTCTACATTTGCATTTGCAGACTCAAATTTCTTTGCAATATAGACAACCAGGCGCAAATTATGCGTAATCAAAGGTTCGCGCGCATTCGGAACATGATTCATTATATTTTGCAACACTACTGCTTCCTCCTGCCGGGTAAGGGGCGGAGGAAGTGTTTCCGGGCCATTGATGTAATGGACCTGCCCGCCCAGCCGCAGTCGATCAAAGAACCGCAGCACTTTGCAATACCATTCCCTTATCCACCGATTCATGCTCATTTCCACTCATTCCCTTTTGCCGCTGCCGCCCGCGGCCTGATACATACGTCCGCCTGCGGCCAGATTTAGTCGGACGTTTTTTGCAGTAATTCCGGATTCAACAAGGCGTCAAATTCCCCGAATTTCATCTTCGCAACCGCGATGTATACTTGCTTTGTAATAATATCCCTTTTCCCTACACAGATCGTCATGCGGTCCGGACGAAACGCCTCCAATACTCCGCCCCCCGAAACGGCATCAAACGGAATCAGCCGGTAGTTCAAATCATCTTTTGACGGAATCATCCTTTCTACAACCGACTCATGTACCACCACAACCGGATCACCTGAAAATGGCTCGCGCAGCGAATTACCCGTATCGACCCGGGCGGTAAAGGCACTGGTCTTGCCGTTGCATTCAACGAGAATACGGCAGTTCAATTCCTTTGGCATTTGCCGACCCGTAATACGGTGAAATAAAGTAATGGCGGCATAGCATACCACCGTCAGCACAATTAAGGTAAGGGGCGAAATGTTGAAATACACGACTGCATTTCGAATCATTAACCCCTGTGGAGCAAAAAAGTGCCAAAGTACAAGCATGAATCCCGCAAAAGCAAAGCTGGTTAAATAGAACGCAACCGTTTCGCGAATCATTGCCCGCAGTCCCTTAAATCCAAAAGCCATCAAAACAATCGTCAGGGACATAACCAGCTTCATCAGCAGTGAAAAAGCCGGTGGAATTCCAGGAAAGAGAATCGTCAGGGAATAAGCCGCACCTAAAAAAGCTGCCGCAATCATACGTCTTCTCTTTGTATTAAGAGAAAGAAACTTTGAAACACAAAGCAGCAGCAGATAATTGATGAACAAATTTACTCCAACTAAAACATCTATGTAGATCGTCTGCTTCAATGGTCCCTCCCCCTGTCGGATTAAAATTTATTATAAACGTCCCGGTTCGCCGTTTCTGTCAAATCTTGTTTCGAATTATGATATTAAATTTGACCTTATCCCTGCTAAAAAAGGCACAAGATATTTTTTAAATTTGTTATACTGCATAATACATCTAGATATAGATAATTTTTAATTGATTTGTTAGTTGTTGCACAAAATATTGTTATTTTTATGTAAAAAATATAAGTTGACAAGTTCCGTGCATTTCAGTATAATAACATACGTTGCCATTATTCCAACAAACAGCATGGCTCGGTAGTTCAGCTGGTTAGAACGCTAGCCTGTCACGCTAGAGGTCGTCGGTTCGATCCCGATCCGAGTCGCCAATGCTGCTATGGCTCAGTTGGCAGAGCACGTCCTTGGTAAGGACGAGGTCACCAGTTCGAATCTGGTTAGCAGCTCCATAAAAATCCCGCTTAGCTCTAAGGCTAAGCGGGATTTTTATATTTCAACTTTATTCTTCAGCCGATTAGAATAGCACGCAATAATTACATGTTAGGTTGCTTACAAACCAGTTTGACTGGTTCATTTTTCCGACCATTCAAGGTAAAACAGTCCCACGCTACCCGATCGCATCTGCATCACTGCAAAAAGAATCAAGACGTTGTGTGGCCTCCTCGAAACTGTAGAAACCGCTCAAAACAAAGATTCCGCCTTCAATAGGATCCGCTACTTTCCCAGAAGCAACTTGCCCATTCTTCCCCCAAATGGATAGTTCCCCATTTGCTTCCGCCATTTTCCGGCTGGCCTCGGCAAACTGCTTGCAGCTTGCTTCCGTAAGATAAAACGTTATATCATATATACTTGAATTTTGTGCCGTGCAGCTGGGTTTCACCTCAATCTTCTCGATCTGGTCACTCGTCAGAACAATTTCTCCATCGGCAGCCGCGGTCTTGCGAAACACCACATCTTTTGAGATTTGATCTTTTTTAAGTGTAATATTTTTCTGCAGTGCGGATGAATCCGCGCTGCTGGTCGGAATTGCGGATGAATTTGGTGCCTTGCCCTGCACGCAGCTGGTTAAAATGGACCCAATTAAAAAAATGCAGCAAAGCAAAATAAACGTTTTTTTTATAATAATAGCTCTCCATCCTCTCTTTGTTTTATTTTTCTAGCTGTTAGTTCTAGGTTCATGATACCGCATTACGGCAAAGAAGGGAAATCATAATAATCATTTATACATTCCTATAAAAATAGCCCTCCTAACTTTTGAACAGATTCGGTAAGAATCAACCTGTTCATAATCAGGAGGGATCAATAAAAGCTGAATCGATAGACGGCGCATCCGGATTAACCGGCTGTTTTTAACACAACCGCATTTTTTGAAGTTGCAGAACAGGCCACCCGCCTACTTTGCAAAATGATGCTTTGAAGGGATAGCCCAAGCCGGTAGAATCTGCTGAAATACAGAATAATTTTTCACCGTAACCTTCCGGTCAATATGTAGGGAACCAAAGAACCATTTTTCATACTTCACCTGCTTAACAAGCTGCTCAAAAAAAGCCTCCAACTGATTCTTCCCGCCCATTCCATAGTCCGAAAAACCGGTTCCCATGTTCGGCGGCGGCGTATGCGTTACAATATAATCCACCCTTTTTTCCACCGTTTTCAGATTCTCAGCACCCTCCAGCATCTCATCCATGGTAGGCATTTCCCGCTCCCACCATTTGCCGGCCTCCATCCTCATCTGCTTTTCCTCACTTTCACCTCCGCCGAAGGCAAAAACTTTTTTTCCCTCTATTTCATAAACCTGGCCGCGCAGCAGATGATATAGATTTCCACTGATCTGCCTTACTTTTCCCCCGTTCCACTCAGACACCGGGTATTGTTCAAGCAGATCATAATTTTCGTGTGCTCCGTCTAAGAAAAGGATTTTATATTTCTTTTTTCCAAGTTTTTTTAGTATTTTTTTTTCCGCCTGTCCTCCATCCCAGATAAAGCCGAAATCTCCGCAGACAATCAGCGTATCCCCCTCTTTCAGCTTCCGCATCTGAGGAGAAGAAAATCGGTCGTATTCTCCATGTGTATCGGCAGTCAGATAGATCATACCGGTCTCCTCCATTCAGCCAGAATCCGAATTTTTTCTTTTCCATACAGATTCATCATATGAAACGTTTTTCGCGCTTAGTCCTTTATCTTTTCGGAAATGGCTGATATACTAAGTAATAGAATTTAAAATAAAATGTCGGTTTCAACCGACTGTATCATCATAACACATCGGAGGCAAAATTTCCATGAAAAAAAGGTTCACGTTTCTGCTTTCCACCCTGATGCTCTGCTGCATGTTCCTCAGTTCCATTCCCGCCCACGCCGCCAATTTTTCCGCCGGATTTAACCCTGCCTGCGCGGCGGTCGAACTGGTTAATCTGGACACGGAAACCATCGTCTACCAAAAAAATGCGGAGGCCCGAAGGGAACCGGCTTCCCTGACCAAAATCATGACCTATATCATTGTCAGTGAACAGGTCGACAATTTAAAGGGTGCCCAGGTAACCATTTCTAAAGAAGTGATTGACCGCTTGCTGGGAACCGGCAGTTCCATGTCGAATATCAGGGCAGGCAACGTTTTGACTGTTTATCAGCTGCTTAACTGTATGATGGTCCCCTCCGGCAACGACGCGGCGCTGGTTCTGGCTGACTATGTTGGGGATGGAAATGTAGAAAAATTTGTAACACTGATGAACGAAAAGGCCAAAGCGCTTGGCTGTACGGGAACCCATTTTGCCAATCCGCACGGCCTACACAATCAAAACCACTACACAACCGCCGCCGACCTGGCAAAGATCACACGCTACGCGATGAGTCTGCCGTATTTCATGCAAATCTGCTCCCAGACACGATATTCCTATCAACCCGTCGGCGGAACAGACGCCGGAAAACAAATGCCAACACTTTGCACCACAAACCTTCTCATCGACAAAAATGCGCTTGGCGGTCAATATTATTACCAATTTGCCAAAGGGATTAAAACCGGCCACACCGATGAAGCTGGGTACTGCCTCATCTCAACGGCGTCCGCCTACGGCTACAGTTACCTGTGTGTCGCGCTCGGTGCTCCCTCGGTGGATGCAAGCGGAAATGCAGTCAAAACACGGAGCGAGATGACGGACACCGCCACACTGTACCGTTGGGCACTGACAAAGCTGGAACTGAAACAGATTGTCGGGACCGATCAATCTTTGGGGGAAATCAAGCTGAACTACGCTTGGAAAAAGGATAGTCTGCTGCTAACAGCGGAAAAGAGCTATTCTTCCATTCTGCCGAAAGACGTTTCAAAAAGCAGCGTTATCATCGATAAAACCATTCCAGACCATGTGGATGCTCCGGTGAAAAAGGGACAGCCCATCGGCAAAGCGACACTGAAATATGCCGATCAGACACTTGCAACCATTAACCTGGTCGCCTCTGAATCCGTAGAACGCAGTGAATTGCTGCATATGACCGATGTCATTCATTCCATTTTCACCTCTATATGGTTTCTTGTGATTGCCGCGCTGATTATCCTTCTTGTCGTCATCTACATCATTTTGACCCTGGTATATAACCGAAAGAAAAAGAACATGCGCAAAGTAAAGAAATACAGAAAGATGTAACCGGCCCCGCACAAAGCGCACTTTCTTTCATCTTGGCGATCCTGCCTTGCTTGTGGGCAGGATCGCCTTTTTACTTGCATAAAAAACCGCCCCACACAACCCAAAGGGTTGTACAGGGCGGTCCTCTTTTTCCCCGTTTAATAAAACAGGAGAACATTAGATGAACAAAATTACTTCAGTTCGACTTCTGCGCCAGCGTCAGTCAGCTTTTTCTTCATGGATTCAGCGTCATCCTTGGAAACGCCTTCCTTAACTGCCTTCGGAGCACCGTCAACAAGTGCCTTTGCATCCTTCAGGCCCAGGCCGGTGATTTCACGAACAGCCTTGATAACCTGAATCTTCTGAGCACCAATGGACTTCAGAATAACATCGAACTCGGTTTTTTCTTCCGCGGCAGCAGCAGCGGCAGCCGGAGCTGCGGCAACAGCAACAGGAGCAGATGCGGATACACCGAACTCATCTTCGAGAGCTTTAACGAGCTCAGAGAGCTCAAGAACAGAAAGGGCTTTTACATCTTCAATCAGCTTTGCAACTTTATCAGACATAAGTTTGAAACCTCCAAATTAATATATTTATTTAAGCGGATGCCTGCTGTTTTTCGGCAATGGCATTCAAAGCGACCACCAGTCCCTTGATCGTTCCGTTCAGAACGGTGACGAAACCGGTAATCGGTGCGTTCAGGCCGCGAAGAGCCTGTGCAACCAACTCCTCTTTTGAGGGCAGAGAAGCGAGAGTCTTGATCTCATCCACATTCGCGACTTTTCCGTCGATAAAACCAGCCTTAATTTTAAAGGTATCGCTTTTATCGGCAAATCCCGAAAGGACTTTAGCCGGGGCAACATAATCCTCAGAATGAATGGCCAGAGCGGTCGTTCCTTCCAAGACGTTGTCAAGTCCGGAGATGCCCGCATCCTTCAGCGCAAGACGCAGAAGGGTGTTTTTCACAACCTTGTACTGGCAGCCGGATTCACGCAGCTCCTTGCGGAGTTTCGTGTCATCCTCCACCGAAATTCCCTTATAATTAACGAGAACGCCGGTACAGGCTGTTTTCAAAGTGTCGGAAAGCTGAGCAACAACTTTCTTTTTTTCTTCAAGAATCTTTTCACTTGGCAAATAAATTCACCTCCGTTTGCTTCGGATTCAACACGCAACGTAAAAAGCCTTTCCCGCTGCCGCAGAAAAGGCTTTCAACACACAAATGCATATCAAACCTTATTCTCGGCAGGCCGGAAAATCCATTAAGCGCACAGCGCCTGCTGTCTTTGAATAAAGAAAAACTATCGTTTTGATTATTATAGCAGAAAAGACCGTAAATGTCAATAAAAATCAAACGCCAAATTTGTTGGGGTTGATTTTAATGCCAGGGCCCATGGTAGAAGCAACGACGCAGGATTTAATATACTGCCCCTTTGATGCTGCCGGCTTTGCTTTCACAATCGCGCCGAGCAGAGTATCAAAGTTTTCGCGCAGCTTATCCCCGCCGAACGAAACTTTTCCGATGACGCAGTGAATAATATTGGACTTGTCGAGACGGTACTCAATTTTACCGGCTTTGGCCTCGTTAATGGCCTTGCCGACTTCACGAGTCACCGTACCGGCCTTCGGGTTCGGCATCAGTCCGCGAGGACCGAGGATTTTACCCAAACGACCAACCTGCCCCATCATATCGGGTGTTGTAATCAATACATCGAAATCCATCCAGTTTTCACTCTGGATTTTCTGCACATAATCTTCCGCGCCGATATAATCGGCTCCGGCTGCCTCGGCATCTTTTGCGGCGTCGCCTTTGCACAATGCAAGGACACGCACCGTCTTGCCGGTTCCGTTCGGAAGCACAATCGCGCCGCGGACCTGCTGGTCTGCGTGGCGGCTGTCTACGCCGAGCTTTACATGAACTTCGACGCTTTCATCGAACTTTGCCGTACCGGTCTTGACGCACAAATCAAGGGCTTCAGCGGCATCATACAGTCCGGAACGGTCAATCAGCTTTGCGCTGTTGTTATACTTTTTTCCGTGTTTCATTGGTTATCCTCCCTGTGAAGTGGTAAAATCGGATTCATATTTCCTCCCACCCGGGCTTTTGCTCAGTCCGCTACTTCAATGCCCATGCTGCGCGCGGTTCCGGCGACCATGCTCATGGCCGTTTCAATGGAAGCTGCGTTCAAATCGGGCATCTTTGTTTCAGCAATCTTGCGGATCTGTTCACGGGTAATTTTTGCCACCTTGGTTTTGTTGGGCTCACCAGAAGCCTTGTCGATTCCGCACGCCTTTTTAATCAGGACTGCGGCCGGCGGGGTCTTCGTGATAAAAGTAAACGAGCGGTCTGCGTACACCGTGATAATAACAGGAATAATCATTCCTGCCTGGCTTTTTGTACGCTCGTTAAATTCTTTTGTAAACGCCATAATGTTAACGCCGTGCTGACCGAGCGCAGGTCCTACCGGCGGCGCCGGCGTAGCTTTGCCGGCAGGTATCTGGAGCTTGATAAAGCCCGTAACCTTCTGAGCCATTTTACTGCACCTCCAAAATTGTGGTCGATGGCGGAACGGCTGAGCCATTCCTCCCACAGGGGGCGCTGCCCCCTCTTAACAGGCGGAAAATTCCGCTTATTACCTAATAAATCATTCCATTGCCTGAGCCTGATTCAGCTCAAGCTCAACCGGCGTTTCGCGCCCGAACATCGAAACCGTAACGCGCACCCGGTTCTTTTCCTTGTCGACTTCTTCCACTACACCGACAAACCCTTCCAGAGGGCCGTCGATAATCTGAACGGAATCGCCGACATCATAGGAAACCTCAATCTCTTTTTTCTCAACGCCAAGCCTTGCCACTTCCTCGTCCGTCAAAGGAATCGGTTTGGAAGAAGGGCCTACAAATCCGGTACAGCCGCGGATATTCCGTACCACATACCAGGATTCATCGGTTAAAATCATCTTTACAAGGACATAGCCGGGGAAGATCTTCCGCTCCACATCGCGCTTTTTGTCATCCTTGATTTCGGTGACGGTTTCAGTCGGAACCAGAATTTGCTGGATCAGGTCGTGAAGCTGACGGTTTTCCACCGTTTTTTCAAGATTGGAGGCTACCTTGTTTTCATAGCCTGAATAGGTGTGAACTACATACCATCTTGCTGCCTCTGGCAAAGAAAACCCTCCCGCTTTTTCTAATTACTGTGCGACGTCCTTCATCAGCCCGCAACATTCATAATCAACCCAAGCAGATTGATCAGAAGCGTGTCCAACCCAAAAACGAACAGTCCAATTACAATGATAGTGGCCAGGACTACGCCCGTGTTCTTAAAAACCGACTGGGGAGCAGGCCAAACCATCTTTTTGGCTTCGCTTTTCGTTTCGCGAAAGAATTTAGAAATACTTTTGCCTGTTCTGCTGAAAAAGTTTTCTTTCTTTCCACTTTTATCGGCCATATTTCTTTTGTCCCTCCGTCCGGATTACTTTGTTTCTCTGTGAAGCGTATGTTTCCTGCAGAACCTGCAGTACTTGGTCATCTCAAGCCTGTCCGGATCATTTTTCTTGTTCTTCATGGTGTTATAATTGCGTTGTTTGCATTCTGTGCAGGCTAACGTTACCTTGGTTCTCATGACGGCACCTCCCGCTGTACGGAAAAAATTTTTAAGTCCTTTTATAAGGGCTTTGGCCTCCCTCATCATAAATGGGCACAAAAAAATAGCCCCTTTATCGAGGTAAAAACATCATAGCACACTGTTGTTTTTCTGTCAAGTATTTTATTGGAGAACGAAATAACTGTACCCCATTCCCCCAATTTTCCGCAAATCCCATCAGGCTGTAACAAACTGATTTTGCACGGAAAGCGCCCGTTTCCGGACGCTTTCCAAAAATCAGCGATTCAGCAGGGAATCCGCAATAAACTTTTTCTGCTTTTTCTTTTTCTTTTCCGGCTTCACCTTTTTGCCCTTCATCTTCAAACCCGCTTTATAACTTTTCAGCAAATCTGCGCTCAGCTGGGAACGAACAGTTTCTATCGCTTTTTCCCCTTCAATGCCATTCAGAATGACAATGGTAATAATAGAGCGAACATCCATATCCCCCGCAACGTACAAATCGTTGAAAAGCTGGCAGCAGCGCGCGGTCCGGTCTTTTTCAGCCGGATTATTCACAAGGGCATTGATTTTCGGCAGCAGTTGATTTCTGGCGAAAGTAACCGCGCGCACGTCACCGTAAAGGCTCCGTTCTGCGTTCAGCTCATCTTTCAGCTCCGGAAACACCCCGACAAAGCGGTTGAAAAAGAACACGGGGCCAGCATTATTATCGTCATCTTTTTTGCGCTTTTTATGTGTTTTCATCGCTTTCGTCTGTTTAGGGCCTGTCAATGTTTCCGTAAAATCCTCAGCAATACTCTGCGCCTGGGCCGGAGTGTCGGTAGACGGATCATAAAGCCACATGGAAAGGCTTTTCCACTTGCCGGAAGGTTCCTTGTCCGTCACATCGCAGGTCCGCAGGATAAAACGTTTGCCGCTTTCCTGATAAAGGACGCTGTAGGCAGTTGATTCCCCAAGGAAGCAAACTTCCTTTCCGTCCTCCTGTGCTTCATTTTCCGTTTTGCGGTAATCGTGCCCGCTCAGCGCGGTTTCCACACTGCCGGCCACCATTTCAAAGACTTTCTGATCTATCATGGTTCGTTCACTCCCGAATCTTAACTTTCCGTTTCATTTTCTGTTTGAAGACAGTAATTATACTTGATTATACTACATAAATATTTTTTTGTCACCACACAATTTAGCAGAAGGGATGCGATCTCTTCAAAATAAGCAATTGCGTGCGCGGCGGCGTTGTGCTATCATATGTATTTGTAGAATTCTATGATATGATAGAATTCACTTCCGTAAAAACGCCGCTTCCGCATCGCTGTAAGCCGGATGCCGCAAGGGAGGTTCATTATGAATCGAAAAAAAATTGCCGTCCTTTTTGGCGGCCGCTCATCGGAACACGAGGTATCCCGTGTTTCCGCGTATTCCGTAATAAACAATCTTTCTAGTGATAAATATGAAATCTACCCCATAGGGATCACCAAAGAGGGACGTTGGTTCCTTTATGAAGGTCCCGTGGATGCCATTCCAAACGGCAGATGGGAACAAAGCGAGCAAAAGCGCCCCGCGTTTCTTTCCCCGGACCGAAGCGTCGGCGGCATTGTTGTCTGCGGCCCGGATCAACAGGAAATTCTGCCGGTCGACTGCGTCTTTCCGGTTTTGCACGGCAAGAACGGAGAGGACGGCACCATGCAGGGCCTTCTGGAGCTGTCCGGACTGCCGTTTGTCGGCTGCAAAGCCCTCAGTTCCGCCATCTGCATGGATAAGGCGGTCACTCACACTCTGCTGTCCGGCGTGGGAATTCAGCAGGCACAGTATCTGTGGTTCTATTATCCGCGCTATCTGGAACATCCCGACAAAGTACAGCTGAAAATCAGCGCAAGGCTCGGTTATCCGGTTTTTGTCAAGCCGGCAGGCTCCGGATCTTCCGTCGGCATCAGCCGCGTGAACAGTGAGGGCGAACTGGACGCAGCCATCCGCCTGGCCGCCACAGAAGGCGAAAAAATTCTGGTGGAAGAAGCCGTTTGCGGGCAAGAGGTTGAATGCGCAGTACTGGGCAACGATCAACCGGAAGCCGCCCCAATGATTGGCGAAATCGGTGCTTCCGCCGTATTTTACGACTACGACGACAAATACAAATCCGGCAAGTCAAAGCTGTATATTCCCGCGCGCCTTTCCGAAGAAGTGACGCAGGAGATTCGTGCCATTGCGGTAAGAGCTTACCGCACGCTGGGCTGCCGTGGATTTACCCGTGTGGACTTCTTTGTGCGGGACCATAAGGATATTCTTCTCAACGAACTGAATACGATTCCCGGATTTACACCAATCAGCATGTACCCAAAGCTCTGGGAAGCTTCCGGCCTGCCTTACAGCAAACTGCTGGACCGGCTGATTGATCTGGCTTTGGAACAGGCATAAGCGCCCCTTCCTCCAGTTTCTTTCAAAGGAGCCGGTACAGGAATGATATTTTAACACTAGGAGTGCTGGAATGCAGGAAAATTATTTAATTTCAATTAAAGGCCGCCAGAGAGTGGATGACGAAACAGGCGAAGTGGAACTGACAACCTTCGGCTCCTATGTGCGCCGGGGCGACAGCCGATATATCGTTTATAAGGAATATACCTCGGAAGATAAAAGCAAAACACGCACTTCCATTCTGAAAGTGGACGGCGGGGACAAAGTCACGCTGATGCGCGGCGGAGAGGACCAGACCCGGCTGATTCTGGAACGCGGCAAACGTCACCTGTG
Source organism: Oscillospiraceae bacterium (assembly GCA_022650485.1). Classification (GTDB taxonomy): domain Bacteria; phylum Bacillota; class Clostridia; order Oscillospirales; family Acutalibacteraceae; genus Caproicibacter. The sequence continues at coordinate 58,461 of JALCPP010000007.1, forward strand.
TCAATACGACACCGAATTCGGCAACATGATGATCGGGGTATTTACCAGCCGCGTCCAATCTGAACTCAACGATTTAGGGGGAAAACTGGAAGTCAGCTATACGCTGGATATTAACTCCAGTCTTTCCAGCCAGAATGAAATTTTTATTACCATCAAGGAGGCAAATAATAAGGATGTCCAAATTAGCGCTGCAGGCAACTGAAGAATTAAGGGATGCGATCCGCTCCGCCCTGCAAAAAGCGGTGGAAAGCGGCTCCCTGCCAGAAGCTCCCCTGCCGGAATTTTCCGTTGAAGTGCCAGCGGACCGCGCACACGGAGACTGGGCGACCAACGCCGCCATGGTCGGCGCGAAAGGCTTTCACATGCCTCCGCGCAAAATTGCACAGATCATCGCGGAAAACATCGACCTTTCCGGCACCTATTTTGACCGCTCTGAAATTGCCGGACCCGGTTTTCTGAATTTCTTTTTCCGGCCAAAATTTTACACCGACGTGCTCAAGGATGTCATTACCTGCGGCGGCAGCTACGGCCGCAGCGATTACGGCAAAAAAGAAAAAGTCATGGTGGAATATGTTTCCGCCAACCCCACCGGACCCATGCACATGGGCAATGCCCGCGGCGGCGCGCTCGGCGACTGCCTTGCCTCGGTTCTGGATGCCGCCGGATACGATGTTACCCGCGAATTCTACGTCAACGACGCCGGAAATCAGATTGACAAATTCAGTGCTTCCCTTGAAGCACGCTACCTTCAAATCTATCTGGGCGAAGACGCCGTCCCATTTCCGGAAGACGGCTACCAGGGCGACGATATCCGTGAACGCGCACGGCAATTTGCCCAAATCAACGGCGACCGCTATGTAAAGGCAGATTCTGCCGAGCGCCGCAAAGCATTGGTGGATTATACCCTGCCGAGGAACATCGACAAGATGAAGGCCGACCTGGAAAAATACCGCATTTGCTACGACGTGTGGTTCCGTGAAAGCACTATTCACGAAGATGGGGAACTGACGGAAACCATCAATATTCTGAAAGACCGCGGCATGACCTATGAAAAAGACGGCGCCCTTTGGTACCGCGCCACCGCACGCGGCGCGGAAAAAGACGAGGTTCTGGTCCGCCAGAACGGGAATCCGACTTATTTTGCCGCCGATATCGCCTATCATCGCAATAAATTTTCAAAGCGCGGCTTTTCCCGCGTCATCGACGTTTGGGGTGCAGACCACCACGGTCATGTCGCCCGGATGAAAGGCGCAATGGATGCCATCGGTCTGGACGGCAGCAAACTTGATGTCGTTTTGATTCAGCTGGTCCGACTGGTTCGCGCAGGCGAAGTGGTACGCATGAGCAAACGAACAGGAAAAGCAATCGGGCTTGCCGATCTGTTAGACGAGGTTCCAGTGGATGCCGCGCGGTTCTATTTCAATCTGCGCGAAGCCACTTCTCAGATGGAATTCGACCTGGACCTGGCCGTACAGCAGGACTCCCAAAATCCGGTCTACTATGTGCAGTACGCGCATGCGCGGATCTGCAGTATCTTAAAAAATCTTGCGGCTGAGGGAATTTTCCCCCGTGACTGCACGGATGAGGAACTGGCGCAGCTCAACTCTCCAGAAGAAATTGAACTGTGCCGCCACATCGCCTCTTTCACCGGTGAAATAATCGCCGCCGCACAAAATTATGATCCCGCGCGTATCACAAGGTACGTTATTGAACTGGCAACGCTGTTCCATAAATTTTACAATGCGCGCAGAGTCAAGGGCGAAGCGGAAAGCCTGACTGCGGCAAGACTGTTCCTGTGCCGCGCGACCGCCACAGTACTTCGCAATGTACTTTCCATGTTTAAAATCACGGCTCCCGAAAGCATGTGAGCCGTTCGTATCTGTGACACATTTACCGGCGCAATGTTTACCTTTAATGATTCTGAAAGAAATGCAGGTGCAAACAACAAACCATGGACTTATTCGATCAGCTGCCGCTTCTTCTGGACCCGATTCCAGACTTTCACACCGCCGGGCTTCCCTCCGGTGCGGAACCGGAACTCTGGCTTTCGGAACATCCCGCCCCGGCGAAAGATCTGCTGCGCGGATTTCTGCACGCAGGGGCGCAGACGCTGCGCGCGCCCACTTGGTGCGCCAACCGGTTCTGCCTGCCAAACTGCGATATTTCCGAGCTGAACCGCCAGCTTGTACAAATTGCACGGGAAGCAGCGGGCCCGAACAAACCCGTGGGCGGAATCATCGGACCCAGCGGGCTTTTTGTCCCGCCGCACGGCAGCTCCGATTTCGACGATATTTACGAAGGATACCGGGAACAAATCCGGGCTCTGGAAAAATCCGGTGTTGATTTTCTGCTGCTCGACGGTCTTCACGCTTTGTCTGACCTGCGTGCCGCACTGCTCGCCGCGCGTACCACCGGTCTTCCGGTTATAACGCTGATCTCCGTCGATTCCGACGGGCACACCATGACCGACGGCAGTCTGCTGCCGGATCTCATTACACTGCAGGCCATGGGTGCAGATGCAGTCGGCCTCAGCTGCCCTGCCACAACAGAACTGGCAGAACAGTTCCAGCTGGCACAGCGGCATGCCGCGGTTCCGTTCGCCGTTCGCCTGGAGTCCGGCGGTCTTTCCCCAAAGGCACTGTCTGAAGCCGCCATTCCTTTTTTGAAATCGGGCGTCAGAATTTTAGGCTGTGGAATTGGCGTAGGACCGGATCACATTGCGGCTTTGTCTAAGGTAATAAAAAAATTCGGCCCCCCCGAATTGCCGGAGGAACCGGACTGTGACGCCGCCTCGATTGAATCGGAAGCCTTTTTCCTTGGTGACGATATTATTCTCAGCGAGCCAATTGGCTGCACAAGCTCCCTCGCCGACGACCTGATCGATCTGGATGACGAACAGGTCACCGCCGCGCTGGTCAACGTAACAGAGCTGGATGATGCGGTACTGCTGGGCGCTGCCGGCGGCATGACCCGCCTTCCCATTGCGGTTCATGCGGACAGTCCCACCGTATTAGACGCGGCCCTGCGGTATTTTCAGGGCCGGCTGATTGTCGACTCCAACTGCCAAATAGAGCGGGAAATTCTTGAACCTCTGGCCGCAAAATACGGAGCGATTATTTATTAGGCTGCGAAACCTGCGCGCACGCCTGTTCATCATCCTGGATTTCCGGCACAGATTCATTTTGATCGGTATACTGCCGCTGTGCCGGATGCGCCGTGCGGTCCTGCTGCACCCATTCGTCCCAGCTTAAAAAAGCCAGGCAAAGCGAAGCAATCGCGAAAAAACAGGCAACCACGCCTGTCGTCAGCGCCCAATTGGTAATCTGGATTGGTCCAAGTGCCATGGAAATCAGAGTGAGGATCAGCCCGATGTTAAAGAAAATCATGGCGAGCCGTTCATTACTCATGTTTTATTTCCTCCAGTCTGTTTGAAAATTCCGCAAGCTGACTCATCGTCAGCTGCTCTGCCCGCGCATTCGGCGGAATCTCGGCACGCTGAAGTGCCGAAAGCACCTGGCTCTTTTCCAGCCCCAGCCCCGTAGAAACGGAATTTGAAACGGTCTTGCGCCTTTTTCCAAAAGCCGCGCGAACCAAAGCAAAGAAAGCTCTTTCACTTTTGACCTGAACGGACGGTTCCGGCAGAACATCCAGCCGAATCACCGCCGAATCCACATTCGGCCGCGGATAAAATGAAGTGCGCGGCACTTCAAATAAAATCTGCGGGTTCGTGTAGTAGCTGACCGCAGCGCTCACGGCACCGCATGCCCGGGTGCCCGGCGGCGCGCACAGACGGCGGGCTGCCTCTTTCTGCACCATGACCGTCAGGGAACTGACCGGCAGGCGCTCCTCTAAAAAGCGCATGATTACGGGCGATGTGATATAGTAGGGCAGATTTGCACAAACGGCGGCTTTTGCTCCGCCGAATTTCTCTTTCAGCAGCGCCGCAAGGTCCAGCTTCAAAACATCGCCGGGAACAATCTCCACATTCCAGCAGTCGGTAAGCGTCTCCGCTAGAACAGGCATCAGACTGCCGTCAAGTTCCACCGCGACAACCTGACCGGCCCGTGCGGAAAGTTCTTTAGTCAGCACCCCAAATCCAGGGCCGATTTCCAGCACCCCCTTGGTCCCGTCCATGGCACATGCGGCAGCCATACGCGGGCAAACGGATGGATCCGTTAAAAAATTCTGCCCCAGGGATTTTGAAAAGCGAAAACCGTGCCGTTTCAAAACGGCCTGTATGGTTGCAAGGTCCGTCAGTTCCATTGTAATTGATCCTCCAATTGCTTTCTTAAGACATACCGGCCTGTCTTTTTGTGATTTAGATAAAATTTTTAATAGATATTCTTGTGATTTATTTTGGGAGGTTTTTTGTGATGAAACGTACTGATAAGGCAAACTATTATCTGGATATAGCAGAAACCGTTTTAGAACGCGGGACCTGCTTAAGACGAAACTTCGGGGCGATCATCGTCAAGAATGACGAGATCGTTTCTACCGGGTATACCGGCGCTCCGCGCGGGCGAAAGAACTGCATCGACCTTGGTGTCTGTGTGCGGGAAACACTCAAAGTACCCCGCGGAGAACGCTATGAGCTCTGCCGTTCCGTCCATGCGGAGATGAACGCCATCATCAGCGCGCCGCGCGGCTCCATGATCGGCGCAACCCTGTACCTGGCCGGGCGCGAGGCTTCTTCCGGCTCTTATGTGGAAAATCCGTCCCCCTGCTCACTGTGCAAACGCATGATTATCAACGCCGGCATCACCCGCGTTGTGGCAAGAACCAGCAAAACTGATTTTAACGTGACGGATGTACAGGACTGGGTGGAAAACGACGAATCACTCACTGGAAAATTCGGATATTAAATAATACAGAAATTACAGCCCGCGCTCCTTCTAAAAAGGGATGCGCGGGTTTTTTGCCGCGCATTTTTTTCATTTCAAAGCAATAATCATTCAGGAAGATTCGGTTTCGTCTGCCTTTTTCTCCTGTTTGCCAAACGCATCGTCAGCTGCTTTTCGCGCAAGATCGATTAGAATTCTCTCATGATCAGTGTCATCCTGTCTGGGCCGCTCCGGAATTTGTGCATAAACTTCCCCCACTTTGGAGCGCATCCACAAACCAGGTGTAATCCGCATGGAATACCCGCACCCAGGTTCGGTCATCCAGTCATAAAACTTTGCTTTTGGAAGCCCGTACGTCGCCAGGATGGACATGATGGCACCCCCGTGCATCACCATTACGGCAGAAGTGGTACCGGAACGCAGCAATCCCCCCACGATTTTTTCAAATGCCGCGCAGACTCTTCGGGCAAACGTACCGCCGTCCTCCCCATTCGGGGGCGTAACCGGCTCTCCGTTTCCGGAAATCCACCTGCGGAACCGATCGTCCTCTTCCGCAATTTGTCCGGCTGTTTTACCCTCCCAGTCACCGAAATCACATTCCCGTAAATCGGAAATCAAAATCGGCTTGGCGTCCGGGTAGAGAATAAGCATGGTCTCCTTACAGCGAAGCATCGGGCTGCACAGATATGCCTGTGCCTGCGGGTACGGGTGCTTCTTTTGAAGGGCGCGCAAACGTCCCGCCCCCTGTGCAGAAAGCGGCAGATCTGTAGAACCGATATATTGACCCTGCTCGTTGCCATCGGTTGTCCCGTGGCGGATCAAATGAATCGTATATGATTTCATAAAATACTCCTTCATTACCTGTGTTATGCCGGCCTGCCGTTCCTCCTCAAGATACAGAAAAATTCAAACGGCGAAGCACGATATCTAGCGGCTTTACAATTCGTTATATCTATTGTATACTTTACTTTGCGTTTATTATACAGGATTCGACAGGGGATAGTCAAATGAACAACAGTTTTTCAAGAATTATAACACTGCTCCGCAAGGAACGCGGCTTCAGCCAAAAAAAAGCCGCCGCGGATCTCGGCATTTCTCAGGCTCTGCTTTCGCACTATGAAAAAGGGATTCGAGAATGCGGCCTTGACTTTGTTGTGCGCGTAGCAGATTATTATGATGTGTCCAGTGACTATTTACTGGGCCGGACTCCACAGCGCAGCGGCGCGACCATCTCAGTGGAAGACATCCCTGAACCGGACGCAGCGGGCAAGGAAAACACCCTGCACGGCAGCTTGCTGCCTGTCCTGAATAAAAAATTGATTGCCAATTCAATGAACATTATTTTCAGCATTCTGCAAAAATGCGGCAATAAAGCCGTAACCAAAGAAATTTCCGCATACCTCAGCCTTTCCGTTTACAAAGTGTTTCGCATGCTCTATTCCTCAAATTCAAAAAATCCGCAGGGCCTTTTTTCGGTTCCGCAGAAACTTGGTTCCGGCCGCTCCGCGGCGGCGCAGCACATCGCTCTTTCCAATGCGGAATGCCTGGTTTCAGGCGATAAAGTCGACTCGATGGAAGGCGTGGACAAGAATGCCATGCCGTCACTTTCGCCGGAAAAGCTGTCACTGGAATATCCGCTGTTTGCTTCTTCCCTTTTTAACCTGATTCAGAACTCAGAACTGAGGATGGGAGCAAAAAAGCAATCTAAATAAGATTATATCACGGCACAGACCGTTTGCAAATGAAAAAGCAAATTTGAAACCAAATCAGCCGAAGTGCAATGCACTTCGGCTGATTTGATTTCAGAAGCAATCCGGTCTTCTGGTTCCCTTTTGAAAAGGATCAGCTGTCTTTCAGCAAACTGCGATACATACGGATATACGTATTGGCTGAATGCCCCCAGCTATAATCGCATTCCATCCCTCTGCGCACCAGGACTTCCCATCCTTCCCGGTTCTGATACCCGCGAAGTGCACGCCCGACTGCATGAAGCATATCATCGCTGTCATAATTCTGAAATGTAAATCCATTTCCCTCTCCATCGCCGCTGTCGGTCACAGAATCCTTCAGGCCCCCGGTTTTTCTGACAACCGGAACAGAACCATAACGCAGCGCAATCATCTGGGAAAGGCCGCACGGCTCACTCTTCGAAGGCATTAGGAAAAGATCGCTCGCCGCATAAATCTTATGGGACAGCTCCGGCACAAAACCAAAGCAGGCGCATACACGCCCCGGAAAGCGCTCCTGCAATTCCCTGAAAAATGTCTCGTATTCCCAGTCTCCGGAACCAAGGATCACAAACTGACAGTCCGTAGAATTCAGCAGATTGTCCAGTGAATCACGCACCAGGTCCAGACCCTTATGGGCAACCATGCGGGTCACCATGCCCATGAGCGGCACTTCTTTTGAAGCCGCAAGATTCAGCCGTTTTTGCAGCTGCAGCTTGTTTTCCGCTTTGCCGGACAAATCATCCGCAGTGTAATTCGCATACAGATCCGGGTCTGTTTCCGGATTATAAACCGCGGTGTCTATCCCGTTCAAAATACCGCTGAGCTTCCATTTGCGTTCACGCAGAATACTGTCTAACCCGTGGGAATACCAAGGGTCGAGTATCTCTTCCGCATAAGTGGGGCTGACCGTTGTAACACGATTGGCACATTCGATAGCGCCCTTCATAAAGTTGACACATTTGCCAAACTGCAGCATGGGCAGAACACTTTTGGGAAAGCCGAGCACATCTTCCAAAAGCTCTTCGCCGTATTTTCCCTGATACTGGATATTATGTATGGTCATTACCGTTTTAATGCCTGAAAACCAGTCTTTATTTGCGTAAAACGCGCTGTAATAAACCGGAACCAGCGCGGTCTGCCAATCGTTCGCATGAATGATGTCCGGTTTAAACTCTATGTACGGCAGCATTTCTAAAACAGCGCGGGAAAAAAATGCGAAGCGCTCCGCATCATCAAAATGCCCGTAAAGGCCATGCCTTTTAAAATAATATTGATTGTCAATCAGATAAACAATAACGCCGCCGACATGCGTTTCAAACACACCGCAATATTGTCTGCGCCATGCAACCGGAACAGACAGACTGGTGACAAACTTCATGCCGTCTTTCAGTTCCTGCGGAATGTCTTCATACAGAGGCATGACCACACGGCACCCAATAAGGCGCAGCCGTAATGCCTGGGGCAGTGAACCGGCGACCTCCGCCAGCCCCCCCGTAGAAGCAAATGGGCTCGCTTCGCTTGTACAGTAAAGTACCTTCATTAAAATACCCCCTTGCGTAAATGTTGTAACTTCTCAAATATCAAACTACACTGCCCTTGCTGATAAAAATCGGGTAAGATTCAAACCCCAGCAGCGCACGGTCGTTTTGTATCAGGACATCTTTGTCCGTAATCACATATTTCATTCTGCTGCCCGGCTGAATCTGCCCATCCTGCAAAATCACGCAATTTTCAACCACAGTTCCTTTGCCGACCCTCACCCCGCGGAACAGAACACTGTTGCGCACCTCGCCGTCGATCACACAGCCGTCGGCAATCAGAGAATTGGACACATCTGACCCAAGGCCGTACCTTGCCGGCATATCATCGCGTACTTTCGTATAAATCGGGCGGTTCGGGTTAAACAGCTGCGCCCTGACTTTCGGCTGCATCAGTTCCATATTGGCTGTAAAATAGGAAACCGGAGAACAGATCATCTTTGCGTATTCCTGAAACTGATAGCAATACATGCGCAAAGAGCTTAGATTTCTCTGCAGCAAGTCACGCTTAAAGCTATACAGATTCCGGCTGACACAATCATCCACCAGCCGAATCAAAAGTTCCCGTTTTAACAGAATCATTCCCATTCCATAGCAGCATTTTCCTTCCGTCCTGGGGTCAATCAGCAAATCGGAAACACGGCCCTCCCGGTTCGCCGTCAAGACCAGCGGTTCCGCGATTTTCTGCGGCAGAATGCCGGACCGGCAGACCAATGTGATGTCTGCTTCCTTTTGCAGATGGAACGCCGCTACGTCGGAATAATCGATATTGCAAACCACGTTGCAGTCGGAAATCAAAACCAGGTCTTCTTTGGAATTGGATAGAAACCGTTTGATAGATGCCAGCGATTCAATCCGGTTATTCACCATACGCGTATTTCCAAACGGCGGCAGAATATAAAGCCCTTCCCTTTTTCTTGACAGATCCCATGCCTTGCCGGAACCCAGGTGATCCATCAGGGACTGGTAATTGCTTTTTGTAATTACGCCAACCTTGTTAATCCCGGAATTGACCATATTGGAAAGGGGAAAATCGATCAAGCGGTACCGCCCGCCGAACGGCACGGACCCCATAGTGCGAATTTCAGTCAGATCACGGAGCTGTTCTTCATGAATATTGGAAAAAATCAGCCCCAGCATATTATTTCCGCGCATTTTTGCCCGCCTCCTGCGTAAATGTCTCGTGATCGATCACAGCTTTCGGCGCAATTACGGTATTGGGCGGAATGTTACACCCATTGCCCACAACGGCAACGCCCCACTCATCCTTATTGACAATATCCTCCGGACGGGCACCGATCTTCGTTCCGCGGCCAATCACGCAGTCTTCCGCGATAATGGCGTATTGAACCACGGCTCCCTCTTCCACACGGGTATTCGGCATAATAATCGAATCGCGCACAATGGCTCCCGGGGCTATGGTGACGCCGGAAAACAGAACCGCAAAATCTATTTCGCCATAAACGCTGCCGCCCTCCGCCACAATAGAATTCTGAACCCTCGCACCCTTTGCAATATAATGAGGCGGCATAACCGGGTTGCGAGTATAAATTTTCCAGCTTTCTTCATTCAGGTCAAGCGGAATATTGGGGTCAAGCAAATCCATGTTGGATTCCCAAAGGCTGTCAATGGTACCAACATCTTTCCAGTACCCCTCAAAGCGATAGGCAAAGATTTTCTCCCCTTCATCCAGCATGGCGGGCAGCACATCCTTGCCAAAATCATTTGAAGACTTTGGATTGGCTTCATCCTCTTCCAGGTAATTTCTTAATTTATTCCAGCTGAACACATAAATCCCCATGGAAGCCTGATTGCTCTTTGGGTGCTTCGGCTTTTCATCAAACTCATACACCGTACCGTCCGGATTGGTGTTAAGAATTCCAAATCGGGACGCTTCCTCTATCGGAACCTCGATGGTAGCAATTGTGCAGTCCGCCTTCTTATCTTTATGAAAGGCAATCATCCTGGAATAATCCATCTTGTAGATATGGTCACCGGAAAGAACAATGACATAATCCGGATGGTAGCGCTCAATAAACGGAATATTCTGATAAATCGCATTAGCGGTTCCTTTATACCAGTCTGACCTTCGGCTGCGCTGAAACGGCGGCAGCACATGGACCCCCGCATTCATACTGTCCAAATCCCACGGCTGCCCGCTGCCTATGTATTCATTCAAAATCATCGGCTGGTATTGTGTTAAAACGCCAACGGTCTCAATCCCCGAATTTACACAGTTAGACAGCGGAAAATCAATAATTCGGTATTTCCCGCCGTAAGGAACGGCGGGCTTCGCAAGATTTCTTGTCAATACCCCTAGTCTGCTGCCCTGGCCACCCGCCAGCAGCATTGCCACAACCTGTTGCTTTGGCAACATGTCACTTCTCCTCCTTATTTCTGGATTGCCTTCCCTCCGGTTTTTCTCCCCCCGCGTTTCAGAAGACCGGACGGACTTTCTAAAGCTTTCTTCCGTCGGCGTTTACATTTCAGATAAATCACGGAAAGCGGAGGCAAAGTCAGGCTGATTGATTGTTCACAGCCATGCATCGGCGTGTCTGTACTTTTGATGGAAGGACCGTTGGTGATACCGTTTCCCCCATACTTGGACGCATCGGAAGAAAAAACCTCTTCATACACGCCGGCATACGGCACACCGATACAGTAATTGTCCCTTCTGACCGGCTGGAAATTACAGACTGCAATCAGCTCCGCACCCGACTTGTCTATTCTTCTAAAGGCAATTACACTTTGTTTGTAATCGTCATTGGAAATCCACGAAAATCCCTCCCAGGAAAAATCCATTTCCCAAAGAGCAGGCGTATTCAAATAAAAATGGTTTAGGTCACGAAAAAAGCTATGCTGTTTGCGGTGCTGCTCATACTCCAGCAGCATCCAGTCCAGCTCCCGCTCGTAATTCCATTCGACAAACTGACTGAATTCCGTCCCCATAAAGATCAGCTTCTTACCTGGGTGCGCCATCATATAGCACAGGAACGCACGCACACCGGCAAATTTTTGTTCGTAGCTGCCCGGCATTTTTTCAATCAGAGATTTTTTGCCATGCACAACTTCATCGTGTGAAATGGGAAGAATAAAGTTTTCTGAAAAAGCATAAAAAAATGAAAATGTAAGATTATCGTGATTAAACGGGCGGTAGACCGGGTCAAGCGTCAGGTAATGCAGCATGTCGTTCATCCAGCCCATGTTCCATTTATAATTAAAGCCCAAACCGCCCGAATAGGTCGGCCGCGAAACCATTGGCCACGCCGTGGACTCCTCCGCAATCATCATCACATTGGGAAAACGCGCAAAAACAACTTCGTTTAATTTCTGCAAAAACGCGACAGCCTCCAGATTTTCCCTGCCTCCGTTTTTATTGGGCGCCCATTCCCCTTTTTTCCGGCTGTAGTCAAGGTAGAGCATCGATGCTACCGCGTCCACCCGGATTCCGTCCACATGGTATTTTTCCAGCCAAAAGACCGCGCTTGAAATCAGAAAGCTGATAACTTCCCTGCGGCCAAAATCAAAGACCAGCGTCCCCCAGTCACGGTGTTCCGCCTTTTGGGGATCGGCATATTCATAGCAGGGAGTCCCGTCAAATCGCGCCAAGCCAAACTCATCTTTTGGAAAATGGGCGGGAACCCAGTCCAAAATCACTCCAATTCCGGCTTTATGGCATTTTTCCACAAAACTCATGAATTGTTTCGGCTCTCCATACCGGCAGGTGGGCGCAAAATATCCCGTTACCTGATAGCCCCAGGAGCCTTCATAGGGATACTCGGTAATCGGCATGAGTTCCACATGCGTGTAACCCATTTCTTTCAGGTAAGGAATCAGCCTGTCCGCCAATTCATCATAGGGGAAAATTTCACCATTGGCCTTCCTTTTCCAGGAGCCTGGGTGAATTTCATAAATGTTCACAGGCTGCCCGTAATGGGGCTTTGCCGCTTTGTGGCGCATCCAAACCCCATCCTTCCACGGAAAGCCTTCAATATCGTAATATTTCGAGGCTTTTCCCGCGCCGGATTCGAAATGATACGCATAGGGGTCACTTTTATACATCTGTCTTCCGTCCGCCGTACCAATACAGAATTTATACGAGCTGAACCGGTCCCAGACTCCCGGCAGAAAACATTCCCACACGCCTCCGCCGATCAGCTGCATCGGGTCATGCCCGGCCTGCCAGGTATTAAAGTCCCCAACAATGGAAACTGTTTTTGCATTTGGCGCCCAGACTCGGCACAGCATTCCTTTCTGACCGCCGCGGTCGGAACGGTGCACTCCCATATACTCAAAAGCTCTGCAGTTGGTCCCTTCCAGAAAACCCGACAGGGACGGGTCCATGTCATCCTGCATTTCTATTTTCCGCACGGTACTTGGCCCCCTTTGTTTTTTATAATTTTATCATATCATAATCAGCAAAAATATCAAGTTATTTTTTGTTATATATTTAAGTTTATTTAAGATATGGTACATACTTTTTGTTTATTTTGTTATAAAAAACGGATAATATCGCTTCTAACAAAGATTTCATTGTTTATCATAACACAGCACGTCTGTCGATTCTTGTTCCATCGCCGTCATTGAAAGGAACACAGAAAAATACACAAAAAGTTCTCTGAATTCCGCAACAAAACAAACAAACCCCGCGAGCTGTTTTTTTAACTCCTCAGGGCCTGTTTTCTTCTGTCGCTGATTGGTCACTCCGCTGGTCAGGGCAAACCGGGCAATCGCCCTTTTGGGGGGTACTGTAATTTTTGCTCTTCTCCGTTTCCCTAATCAGATAAACCGGCCGGTGCTTGACCTCAAGATATGTTTTAGCAAGATACTGCCCTAAAATTCCCGTGCTGAAAATCTGCACGCCGCCGACCAGCAAAATCACACAGATCAAGGTCGGAAATCCTGCCACCGGATCCCCCAAAATCAAAGTCTTCACGGTAAATACAACAGCAAGAACGACGGCGAGGAAGCAGCAGATCAGGCCGACAACAGAAGCAACGGTAAGCGGAACAGTAGAGAACGCGATGATTCCATCCATCGAATACAGCAGAAGTTTCAAAAACGACCACTTTGTTTTTCCGGCGGCACGCTCAACGTTCTCATACTCCAGCCACTTTGTTTTAAATCCAACCCAACCAAAAATGCCTTTCGAAAATCGATTGTATTCCCGCAAGGAAAGAATGGCATCCACCATTTTACGCGTCATGCAGCGAAAATCCCTGGCACCGTCTGCAATTTCCGTCTTGGAAATTTTATTGATAAACCTGTAAAAACAATGTGCGCAAAACGAACGGAGCAGCGGTTCTCCCCTGCGCGTCGTCCTTCTGGCGGCCACACAGTCATAATCCGTATTTTCCCGCAAGAAAGTGTACATTTGGGAGATAAAAGAGGGAGGGTCCTGCATATCCGCATCCATAACCACAAGATAGTCTCCCTTCGCATACCTCATGCCGGCCAGCACCGCCGCTTCTTTTCCAAAATTTCTGGAGAATGACAGATACCTGACCCTGCTGTTTTTTCGATACTCATGCAGTAATTCCAGCGTTCCATCCGTAGAGCCGTCATCCACAAAGATAAACTCAAAATCCTGATTCCTCATACCGGCCGCAACCCCGCAGATCGTCCGGTAAACAACGGGTAACGCATCCTGCTCGTTATAGCAGGGAATGACAAGAGAAATCAGCTGTTTGTGCTCCACAATTCTTACCCCCTCTAAAATTGATCCGCTGATTTTATATCTTCAAGCAAAATTTAATATCATACTCTTCCGTCACCACATTCATCGCAGTTGAATTCAGCCCCGATCAGGAAAGCATCGTATTTTCCCCAAACCGATATTATATATTTTCGCCTGTTTCCTATTTGGTTTGAGATCCTTCTTCCGCATCGTGCGGTCCTTCTCGCCTTTCATCTTTGTCGTTATTGATAAAGACGGACCGTGCGGATTTCTTGAGCGCCGCAATCGATTCCGACAAATCTGTTTCGCTGTGCCGCCAAAGCCAGCGCAGCGCGAGAACCAATACCGCCAACACAAGAAAATCGTGGCAAAGGATAAACGGGAACAACTGCTTTTGATTATCGGCGAAACCATTGTCCAAGACCGTCAGCGGATACTGCAGCACCCCCGTCAGAATGATAAAAATCATCACTCCCCAAAGGGCCCGCCGCTCATCGGGGAGCGAACGACACCACATCCGGCGTACAGCCGCGACCAACAGCATTCCATAAAACACAAGATACCCCGCAAACATGGTGGGGGCAAACACACTGCGTGAATACAGCCATAGGCCGAACCCGTCCACCGCATCGTGCGCATCCGAATAATCCTGTCCCACATAGACACGGTATCCAGTATACAGTTCATGAGCCTTCTGCGCCGCGTGGTCCATCATATACCACAATTTGTCAGGGTGAAGCAAATACCATTTCAGCGCCGCAGCCATACTGACATGATCATAGAAGGCCGTCTGCGCTTTTTCTGACAGCAGCGGATAAACATAGCCGGCATTTTTGTCAAAGCTGACCGCCTTTCCAATATCGGTGGCCATAGCCGTGTCCACCCCCAGTTCTTCCATATCCCCGATCGGGTCGTCTGAAATCATGAAGATACCGTAAAAATAAGTGTGCCAAAGATTACTTTTTGTCGTAATCCCCTGCGCATCCCGATCGGCGCTGAAAACGCCGAAGGAACTGACACACAGAACAGCACACATTGCCAAACCCGCCACCGCGTACAAAATAGAAAAATCAATTCGATAGGGCCGGTGAATCCATAAAAGAACCGCCAGTACAAACAACGCGGCGGGAAGCGCAAGCAGCATTTGAGATTTCGCGCACAAAAGCACCCCAAGCGAAACCATAAGACCGGCAAACCAAAGCAGACGAATTTTTCCCCTGCGCGGCATCAAAGCCAGATGCACCGCGCACGCAAGGCTCATTAGCATGCCAATCAGGATACTGCTTTCACCGAACAGCCCGTTATACCACACAAGATAAGGCTCACTGCAAAAAGCGGCACACAATCCAAGGCCGGCCGCCAAACTCCAGCGTTTCAACACGGCATAAAGGTCCCTAGTGATGAGTACAATACATCCCGCCGCCAGCGCACCCATCAAAATCGACAAGCCCCATGTGTTCAGTGGGTATCCAAACGGCTCTGTAAACAGACGCACGATCGAAACGAACAGATACAGGCTGTAGGTGGGCCGAAGCGGCGTAAGGCACCGCCAGTCAAACGGGACGCTCCACGCGTACTGCTCAATTGCCTGGTGATTGGACTGCAGTTCACTGTTAAAATAATTTTCACTGGTCCAGGTTACTCCGATCTGTTCCATCATCCGCCCGAAATCTCCGTTGTTGACACAGGCCGCGTGCGGAATACGGAATTCAAGAAATAATGTCATCGACAGCGCGGCAATGGCAGTGACCGCAACAATACGCCGCCTGTTTGCGGTCAGGCAAAACAATGGCCGCTTCATCCTTTTCCCCGCACAGCGCACCAAACTCCATTTTGCTGTCTGCGGTGCATCCGGAAGTCTAAAGGAAGTCGGGTGGTCTGAAAAAGCCGTGAGCCACATAGAAACACGTCTCGATGCCAAAACCATCGCACCGGCAAGGAACAGAAAGAAAAGGTCCTGTAAAAAGACCTGATACAAACGAAACTGCGAAAATCCGTCGTATCCGCAAAGCACCACACAGAGCGGCAGATAGGCTGCTGCGGAAAGAATTCCCAGCGCCGCGCACGCAAGCCAGGGCTGTCGCCTGAACACCGCCGCAAGCAAAATTCCGAGTGCACCAATGAAAAAAGCCAGCCAAAACACACCGTAACTGCCCGGCCACAAAAGCCGCAGTAAAGCAAACAGCCCGCCATCCACCCTAGTGGTGTAAAATTCCGACGTGGTAACTTCGCCGTATTCAATATTCCGGATGTTGTCATAACCATTGAGCGCCAGCGGAAGGCGGCGGAGAACGGCCGCAAGCCGCTGTGGATGAAACAAATAAAACTTAGCCAGTGTTGCCGGAGTAACCGCCGAAAACAGCTTCTCTGCCTCCCCTTCATTCTGTGGATTGTGAGCATAGACGTCATCCGCTTCATAATAGGAAAGACCGATATCCGGAAGATAACTTGAGTCAAGGCCAAACGCTGCAAGATCTTTTTCCGCATCGGGCGAAACGGAAAGCAAAGCCCCGAACATCGCGTGATAGGTCGCCGCATGCGATGTAAAATCGGGATCTTCCTCAAAGGAACGCACCGCCGGAATCAATCCGGTTAAAAAAAGTGCAACACAAAGCGCGGCGCTGAACAAGCGCTTTGTCATGCCCCGATATTCCGCACACAGCACCAGCAGAAAACTGAAGACCGTTACCGGCAGAAATACAATTAACGGGCTGTGCGCTTTTAAAAACAGGGTTCCGGCAACTGCCACAGGCAGCAAACAACGGACCCCCGTCCCCTTTGCCGTCGTAACTGCCCGCAAAACCGAAGCCAGGTACAGCAGGGTAAACACAACCGCCGCACCCTGTGGGTACAACCCCCGCAGTATGGCACAAAAATTCATATCTGAAAAAATCAGGCACAAAATTGCACCGGGTATCAACACGGCGGTACCAATGAAGCGGTAACCGGAGCGGGTCAGCGAATAAACCGCAATTAGCAGCAGCACTGCCCACACGGCAGAAAGTGCATCCACCGAAAACTCAAGTCCGAACGGTCGGGTCACCAGCCGCACCAATGCCACACCGTAAACCAGACTGCCGGAAGACGAAGGAGTCACCAGTTTTGACCAGGAAAAATGAGTGTAGACAAATGTTGACACTGCCCGCACATACTGCGGCGTGTTCAAACCGGCATCCCGTTGCGTATAGGCAAGGCCCACCTGCCGCATGATAGATTCGTATTGTCCGTAATCGATGGGATACAGCCGCGGCGAACGAAGCAGTCCGGCCAGAAGACAAACAAATGCCGCAGCAGCAACCAGAAGTGCAAGCAGCCTGCCGCGGTCAGCACCCAGCCAGACGTTCCTGCGTTTCAAAAAAATCCCTCCCACTCTTTTCGCACACGAACTCCCCGTTGCTATTGCTCCGCCAGATTTTTTACCTGAGCGGCGTCGAACGCTCCGTCACGAATGCTCAAAGCCCGTATTTTTACATTGGAAAACCGGAACGGGCCGCCGTTTAACCGGCGCTCGCACCCAAGCATTAAAGGCCCGTTGTAGGCGGCGCATCGACTCTCCGTGCTTGCCTCCTTTTTTCCGTCCACATAGAATGTGTAGAGGTACCCGGATTTTACAGCCGTGAGGGTCACTGTCTTTTCGGATGGAATCGTTATCTCTGTATAGCTCTGCCCCGCGGTCACTGCGAACGTGTGACTGTCGGTTTGACGGATCACAAAGCCCCTGTAACGATTTGGGTCCTCAGCAAAACAGGAAAGCACCGTGCCTTTCAAATCGTCATCCCTGTCAAGGCGCACCTGCAGGGTCCAGTCCTTTTCCGTAGTGTCATACAGGCGCACGCCGGTGTCGACAAAGCGGTCTTTTCCATTTCCCGCAAAGCTGTGATCAAGCGTATAGTTCACCGAAACACCACTCGGTTTCTCCGCTTCGGGCGCGTGCTCCGGCGCCCAGCCCAGAATATCCGCCTCAGACATCAGCCCCTGAACCATCCATAAATTATAAACGGTCGTACCGGAATAGCGGAACAAATTGCCGCTTTCATCCTGTTCACAGCCGACCAGCAGGCTGCCATCGTACGCGGTACATTCCGACACCTGACCGTCCACCTTCTTGCTGCCATTGACATAAACGGTGTATGAAGACCGGTCCTTTTGTACTGCCAGCGTCGTGCTGCGGTCCGTCGGTATATCCACCGTTACGCTGGCCACCCCTCCATACAGGATATCCAATTTGCCTGGATCTGAGCGCCGGACCAGAAGTCCCTTGTATTCTCCCGTCTTTTCATAAAAGCAGGAAAAGTAGACCTTCTCCCCGCTCTGAATGGTCGGGGAAATTTGTGACAGCAGAGTCCAGGAAGACTCCGGGTTGCTGAACAGTTTGCAGCCGGTATCCACATAGCTTTCTATTCCGTCGCCTGTGAAGGTGTTCGACAATTTTTTTTCAGCACTGTTCACCGGCACAAACGACATCGCTTTCGGCAGCGCAGGCCAGGTTGGGCTCCAGGCGGAAACAAAGGATTCACTCACAGCCGCATCATATACTGTCAGCGCATGAACCGTCACCGGGCTGAAGCGATATTTTTCACCGTTTGGCTGCTGCTCGCAGCCAACCAAGAGATTGCCGTCATAGCTTTGGATATTTTCCATCGGGATAGTTTGAGTTAGCTTCCCGTTACAGTAGATTTTCAGATCTACACTGTCTTTAACCAGCGCAATCTTCACCGTTCCGGAAAGGTCGCGCAGCTCCGCCCCAACCAAAGAGGAACACGTAATGGAAAGCGCTCCGTTTTTCTTGCCCCGCAGCATAAAGCCATGGTAATTATTCTGCGTTTCGTCAAAACATGAAAAGATAACTTTGTCAAAGTCGCCCGGTTCCGGAACTTCAATCTCAGTCAGAATGCTCCATGATGCAAGCGGATTAGAAGCAAGCTTCACCCCGGTATCCACATAATTTTGTTTGCCGTCACCGATAAACTGCCGGTCCAGGGTATACACCGGCTTCAAATCAGTTTCCAGGCACTGGTTCCAAATATGATCAGAATCCTTTCTTCGGTCCGGAAGGGTATATTTGCTTTTCCATAATTTTTCAAGTGCAGAAGTATACACACGGATTCCGGCATTGTTCAAATGCCCCTCGTCGCGAAAATCCGTCTGGGGATCAATCCCAATCTCCCGATAATGATCGTTATAATTCGTAAATTCCACGCCGTATTCTTCGGCAATCTGCCGGACACAGTTGAGTCTGCGCTGCTCGGTTTTGCTCAGTGCACAAGGGGAAGCCACCAGCATGATTGGAAGATTTTTTTCCCCGCAAAGGGAAAGAATCATGCGCAGATACTTTTCAGACTTTGCGGTCAGTGCTTCCGTGCCAACTGTCTGCGCTGTGTCCGGCAGAGTGGTTGGGTAAACCAGATCCCCCGAATCAGGAGTTTGTTGAATTTCCGTGTGACTGTTCCAGAAAAAGCTGTCAAAGTCGTCCTCACTAATTTCAGAATACCTAGAATGGTAGGCAGGCAGACCAAGCAGCAGCGTAGACCAGCTGCTTTTCGCTGCGGTAACCTTGACTGCTTCAATCTTATCCATGGAAAACCGCATGCCCATCGTGTTTTTCACCGCGTAGCTGTATTCTGCATAGTCGTCAGCCATCGTTGTCATGAACGTGTCCATCACGACCAGCTTCGGCGTCTGGGTTTTCAGGCACTCTTTCAGATAATAGTAGGTATTCCAGTCCGGCTGCATGGCCCCCCAGCAGTTGTAAGCCGCAATCCCGCAGTCATTCCAAATCTGGGTCGGGTTCACATTGACACCCATATGGCTGGAGCCAAGCAGCAGAACATCCACCGTATCGGGCGGAAGGTCATAATAATTCTGCATCGGCTGAATTCCATCTTGATATTTGAATGACAGGACACGGCTGACCGGATAGAAAAGAACACAGAACACCGCGGCAAATAAAATTCCGCGGAGGAAGAAAATAATTTTTGCTTTCACGCCGTGTCATCCCCTTTCAGAAACGGAAATAAATAAATGAAGCCGCATTGTAGTCCGGGCCGTAACTGCCAAATATTAAAATCGTAAAAATCGCCCCATAACAGACCGCCCACCGAAACAACCGGTTTTGCCGAAGCAGGGACGAACGCAGTTCCATGCCCTTCCGATGAAAAACATCCACCGCAAACAGCACACCGACAGCCGCCAGCGTAATCAAGAAATCCTTCTGATTTAAACCCAGGGTGTACAACGTACCGTCAAGTAAAATCCACGGATTAAACGTACTGAACAGTCGCGCGATCATTCCAAACGCATCGCTGACACTGTTGGCACGGAAAAAAATAAATGAAAAATCCACCAGACAAAACGTAGCGCAGACCTGCAGCAGCTTGTAACTGAACGCAGTGGATTTAATATGCAGTGCTTGCCGAAATTGAGCGCGCCGTTTTGCTGTAAGACTTCCAATCATTTGAAACAACCCGTTCATCCCGCCCCAGATAACATAAGTCCACATAGCGCCGTGCCATAAACCACTGACCAAAAAAACAACCATAATATTCAGGTAGTGGCGCAATTTTCCTGTTCGGCTGCCTCCCAGCGGGAAATACAGGTAATCCCGAAACCACAAAGTCAGTGAAATATGCCACCGCCGCCAAAATTCGCCCACAGACCGGGCCAAATACGGCTCGCGGAAATTCTGCATCAGGTCAAACCCCATGACCTGCGCCGCACCGATGGCGATATTGCTGTAACCGGCAAAGTCGCAGTAAACCTGTACGGCAAAGAAGACCGCCCCGGCAACGATTTCGAATCCGGCATAAGCAGTGTAATAATTAAACACCTGATTCACCAGAAGCGCCACACGGTCCGCAAGGACCATTTTCTGAAAATATCCCCAGAGCATCAGCATCAGCCCACGTTCCACACGAATCGGCTCCAGCTTGTGCTTTTCATCAAACTGCTTTAAAAGATGGTCTGACCGCTCGATGGGGCCTGCCACCAACTGGGGAAAAAAGGAAACAAACAAGGCATACTTTAAAAAGTTCTTTTCCACGCGCACCTTTCCGCGGTAAACATCCATGGTATAGCTGAGCGCCTGAAATATAAAGAAGGATATTCCAACCGGCAGCACAATATCAAAATTCGGAACGGGAATCCCAACACCAAATGTCTGCATTACGGCACGAAAATTATCAAGGAAAAAATTTGTGTATTTAAACCAGCACAAAAGGCCCAGATTTAAAAGGAAACTGACCGCCACATACAGTTTGGCGCTGCCCGTACGGCGCTGCTTTTTGGGGACAGCGTCCTGATCTTCCTTTCGGGACACCCCAATGAGCCACCCGCTGATGTAGGTAACCAGCGTACACCCAAACAGCAGCAGTGCATACTTCGCGTTCCAATTCATGTAAAAATAATAGCTGGCGGCAAGCAGCCAGTAATTTCTCGCTTTCTCCGGAAGAATAAAATAAAAAAGCGAAACCACCGGAAAAAAGACTAAAAAGGAAAGGGAATTAAAAAGCACGTAAGCTCCTCCTTGTTTTCAGATTCCGGGGCGCTTTCTTACGGACACTTGCCCGCATACACAAGAAGCGGGATACACTGGTCAAAAGCCGGGAAATCCCCCGTATCCGGGTCACCGAACGCACCATAGCCTTCACTGCCGGCATCGCCGTTTCGATACCGTTCCATTTTTTGCAATGCCTGATTGTAAAGCGCACGGTCGCCCTCTTCCTCCGCAATCAGCGCGGCAAGCGCATAAACCGCTGTGGAATAGTACTCATACCCCTGAACGACACTGCCGTCGATATGGTACCGAGCGGCAAGTTCCCCGCTCGACACCTGCTTGTTCAGCCAAATAAGGCTTTCGGGCTTCAATTCTCCTGCTTTTGCCAGATTCCACAGCGTCATCAGCGCTTCCGCCGTATTTAAATCCTCTTTTGAGTAACTCTTTGTGTCGTAGTCATAAGACGAACCGTACAGAGGAAACCGGTCTGAAAGATAGCCGCCCTGCACGGTAGCCAGCGCATGTTCCGCCACCGAAGAAAAGCGCATGTCCACTTGAGCCATGCGCCGCAGCGTGGAAAGATCTGCATAGCACAGCGAAAGCGTATTGCTTTTTTTCCCGGAATCAAACTCGTAAAAATCAACCAGGCAGCTGTTTTCAACACAGTTCTGATACACGGACTCACAGATTCCATCCGCCGCCGCTGCAGTTCCGCCCCACAACGCATCGGCATCGAAAAGCGCCGACCAAATCCGCAAATCATCCAGTACGGCATTGACCCCGGCGGCTTTTCCGTCCTGCGTCACATACCATGCCGCCAGTCCGTCTTTTTCCATATAAGAACTGGTAAAGCTCCAAGCAGAGTCAAACAGCGCCTTATTTTGCGACAGAACGGAATACTGCATGATCAGCCCCTGCGTCTCACTCAAAACATCATGCCCGCCGGGGGTTGTACCGGAATTCTTTGCGTTGCAGTACACACCGCCCCTGTTTGTCATCTGCGTTTGAAGAAAGTCCGCCGTAGCTGCGTGCCCGCCCTTCTGTGCATAGTCAAACAGGCCTTGAAATTCCCCGGTGGTGAGAACCCCGGTCGCATAGGCCGCAACATTTCCCGTTGTATCCAAAAGCACGCAGGTTGGAATCTGTTTTAAGCCCCAGGCCCGATATGCCGCCAGATGGTCATCAAACCAACTGGAAAAAGGAAGTTTCATCGCTTGAAGCTCCGCCAAAGCCGCACTTCTCGTTTCTCGTTCAAAATCCAGTTTGTCGACCAAAAGAACTTTTGCTCCGTTTTGGTCCGCAATTTCAGCTATTTCCCGAGAAATATTCAGCTGCTCTTTGCAATACTTACACCAGCTGCTCCAAAACAACACCAAAACCGGACTTCCCCTGTATGAAGAAAGAGAAACCGTCCTTCCATCGGCATCCGTGAATTTTGTCACGGGCGGAGCGTGCCCCAGATACAACGTCTGCGGAAGCTGATCCTCCGGGGCGGCAAGAGCTTCCGTCATTTTCTCCGTTTTGCCTTTCCCTGTGTTCTGAGGCACATGCCACCAGACCAGCACCACTGTAATAAGGACTGCAAGAAACACCATGCCCGCGAAACACAGCTTTTCTATGCGGCTGAGCGAAATTCTGCGCATCGGTCTTTCCTCCCATTTCAACATCTTCATTCTTCGGCATCCGTCTGCCTCTTCTTTTCGTTTTTACTTTTTGATGATTCAGAGCCAGCCGGTGATTCCGGCGATTTCGGCGTTACCGCCGCGGCGCTGACCGTAATTCCCACATGGCCCTCGCGCAAAGCCTTTTCAATATCAAACTGCGTGTGCATCGATTTCTGGCGCAGTCTGATCAAACGCTGTTCCTCTTTGGCCAGCTCTATTACATGTGCTTCACGCCGCCTCTGTTCCTGCGCTTTCTGCTCTTTACGCACTTCGGCGGCCATCACGCGGTCATAGCATTCCTGATTGATGTAAGACACCGCCATGCCGGCAAAAATGGCCAGAACCGGCAGTATATGATAATGGTAGCGATTTTGATTTTCGACCAGCAAATGCAGTGCCGCCGTTCCCAAAAACAGCAGGACCAGCGAATAAGAAACACCTGGCTTTTTCCTCCACAGATAAATTTCCAGCACTCCCGCAAGCGAGAGCATCAATAAATAATAAAGGTCGCTTACGCTCATCATGCGATAGAGGAATGCCTTTCTCCACGATGTCAAACGATTCTGCTGATCCATAAACAGGATATTCCATGAGGCCCCGTAATCATCGTTGCCCCACAGCACCTCAAATTTATGCACCATTAAATTAAAGGTCGCCTTCGGGTTTTGGGTCAGCCTCTTCAGGGCAAGATCGCGGCAGGTCAAGTGCGCTTCCGTCGCACTGCCGGTAGAATCAAAGGAATCATACAGCATATCCGCGTCCTCCTGGTTCCATCCGCCATCGGACTGTAAATTCAGTCCGACCAGCAAATTATATCCGAAGGAGGTAGAACCGGAAGCCGGCGTTCGGTTTACCATATACCCCACACGCATGGAAAAAAGGACAGACAAGAAGAAATAAGCGCACAGAACAACCAAACAGCGTTTCCAGCCCCGGCTGATCAGACGCAGCCCCAATGGAATATAATTTTTGAGCCGTGCCGGCAGCATCAATTGCCCCCGCAGCAAAACAATCACGGCAGAAAGCAAAAACAGAATCGCCATCGGCCGAATCGTGCCGGCAAACGCGAGCAGCGCCCCCATTCCGGCCAGTTCTAAAAAACAATACCACGGGTGACGCGCCGAGGCGTCAAAATCTTCCATAGAAGCGGCAAACAACCACACGCAGCACAGCAATAAGAACGTAAACAAATATTCACTGGCAACGAAATTTCCGTAAAGGATCTGAGAAGGCCAAAATGCCGCCGCACACAGACTGATAAACCCGCCGATCCGGCCGGCCATCCGGCGCGCGATGCGCCAGACCACAAAGACCGCCCCCACCGCCAGCACAATATTAAAATTCTGCGCCGCCTTCAGGCTGGCCCCAAATACGCTGAAAACCGCAGACAACACCAGCGGGTAGCCCAGAACATGCGGGAACATGGCGATATAATCACAGTAGCCCACACCATTCGTCAGCAGTGTTCCATGATTCAGCATCTGCGCGATTTCATAGTACGTTTTATAATCGGACTGAGGGTCCATCGGCATTGCACGCACATAGAAAACACGCATCAGCGCCGATGCATACAGCACAACGGCAGCCAGCCCCCATTCGGCCCAAAACGTGAAATGCGGATATTTTTCCAGGCGGCGCGTCATTCCAAGGCGCGCCCAAAGGACACCGAACAAAAGAAGCAGAGTCCCCAGACACAACAGCGACAACAAAAAAATCCCTTTCAAATAATAGGGGTACTCCTGTCCGGCGCCCAGTGTGCTTGCCGTGCATATGATTGCATAAAGAATGATGACGCCATACACCACGAAAGCAAAACACATAAATCCATTGCGTCTGATTTCCATTCGAAGGCCAGCCTTTCTGTTTACATCCAAACTTTCGGAAATTACTTTTTATCTTCTTCCCGGTGGCGTTTTGCGCGAACAATAACCAAAATGATTGCAAGAAGCAGAAGCAGCATTGCACAGGTGGAAACCAGCGTAAATGCAACCGCGTCTTTATTCTGCCTCAGCGTTTCACGCAAAGTAGGACTTTTCCCTTCCTGACCCTCCAGAAACGTGAAGCTCTTGGTTTCATAGCCGCTGTCGATCAGGAACGCATCGCCGGAAAGATTCCAGCGTTTTGTCTCATCGGCCAGATAGGAGCCGATGGTGGCGAGCGTTTGGTCCGTCGTACCGGAAACCACCAGGACCGCGCGGCCGGAAACATAGGGCGAACGCAAAAGCTGCAAAACACCAATATCCGCCGCATAATTCTCACTGAGAAGCAGTTGTTGATTCCCGGCAAAGCGGCTGCCGTCTTTCTCATAGGAAAAGCTGAGCTTGTCATTTAAAGAAGCTAACACCTTATTATCCCGATAGGTCCCGACCACAACCAGATTGGCATCAGTATTCTGCCGAAAATTGGACGCGCGCACCACGCTCAGGGTTCCGTAAGGGCTGACATCACTGCCCTCCATCGCAATCACTTCCCCCAGTGTATTCAGTTCGGTATCGCTCATCGAATCCGGCACGACAACACAGGTGTTTTCAAAAAGCCCCAGGGTTTGAAACGGATACGGACGCGTGTCAAAGCTGAATTGACTGCTTTGGCCCACCGGAAGATAAAATGAGGAATCACCCGTCACATAGGCCCACGGCATTTCATCCGCTCTTTTGGTACAGTAAAGGTCCTGAATTTCCAGATCAAACGCAATCCTGATACTGCCGGCATAGGTCCCCACCACATCCGACGGCAAAAGGAAGGAAAGCGTGTCACCGCCGGCTTTGTCCCGTTCCAGCTTTTTGCTGTACACGGGAATATCACCCCAGTAAACGGTAACCAGTGAACGCTTAAAATCCAGATTGTCGCTGTAACGGAAGTTCAGGACAATCTTGCCACCTTCCGACAGAATAAATCCACCGGAAAGCGGAAGATAAACCTCCTGTTCATGGCGGAACGGCCCCACAAAAGATAGCCCGCCGCCCGTGATTTCTTCAACCGTGTATTGGTCGGCGACCAGATCGCTCAGTTTTGAATTCTGAATCACTGTGTCCGCCGACCCAACCGCAACATACGCATAGGACTTCTTTTCCTGGGAAACACGGTTCTGGTCCATCAGCATTGCTGCACCCTCGTACAATGCCTGATCATTGTCGGAAGTAACAACCAATACATCGCCGTCTGTACCGGAGATTTCGCAGACAAAGGCATGAGTCTGAAGGCTGTGGCCGCTGTCCTCTTTCACTCCGGAAGAAAGCGAAGCGGGCAGTTTGTTTCTGGCGGCTACCACCACGCGCCTGCTGATGTTGTCTTGGCCATATTGATCCAGTGTTTTCAGCGAAATTCTGTCCTCGGTGCCGGTCTCACCGGCAAGATCCGCCCGCAGCAGCAGCGCAGTGGCCAGCTCCTCCTCCGAGGCATCGTTCGGAACATACACGGCGCACTCCTTTCCGGTTTCATCGACGGATGACAGAAAAGGATAGGGATAATAACTCAGTTCCTGCTTGGGAACCGCTACGTCATATCCAACCTGCACCAAAGAATTTTTGCTTACATTCACCCAGTTCGAGCCGGAAAAGTCATCCAGACAGCCGTCGTCATCGTATACGCGCACATACCCGCTGATGGTAAACTGATTATATCCGGTTTTCAGCAGGCTCACCGGAATTTCCACATAAGCCTGCTGTGTCTTTCCGGAGCCATAGTCAACCTTGCAGGCAGAAACGGGCGTGGAATTGACAAAAAAAGTGAGAGAAGCCGGAACATTCTGAATCAGCGGGCTGACGCTGAATTCTACCCGAGCATATGCGTAAACGCTTTTCCAGTACTTTTTCACATCAAAAAAGAAACCGTTGCTTTTATAAATACCGCTGAACAGCACATCGCTGTGATACTGAAAAATCTTTGTGTAATCTGCGGCAGGCTCTTTTGGCTGAGCGGTAATCGGCAGCGCAGCCGAAGACGGGTCGGAAGCCAGTACCCGCCCCGCAATTTTATCCGGTGTCGGTTCGCTTGCTTTCGCCGCCTGCCGGTCTGTATTGTTCTGCTGAGAACCCGTCGTACCCCCGCCGATTTGTCCGTTTCCAGCAGCGAACACCACCGGCGCTTTTACAGTCAGCAGCACTGCGGCAAAAAGCAGTACACACGCCAAGGCTTTGCCAAACTGTTTTCCCCTCATTGTTTTCCTCCCGTCCGCGTCACATCGGTCTTGAATTTTGAATTTTCATCATCCGTCACTTCCTCATACCGCACCGTCTTATCCCATTTCACTTCTCTGTGAAACAGCTGGTCAACAATGGAAAGATAAACCGCTTTCAGCATGACAAACACCCATAATTTCGCATAGGTAAACAGCATCAACGTCACCAGCGCGGCCGATTGAAGGTTGAATTCATTTCGTTCCAGAGCCAGCATCAGCATCATGTTGACAATAAAGACCACAATTGCCAGCCCCCATAAAACAGAAGAAAAGCCGGCCAGCTTCACATGGATAAAACCCATCAGCCCACCCAGAAAAATGATATCTGAGGTAATCAGCGAAGACAGCATCAGCACATAGACCGTCGCAAAGTAGAGCGTATCCAGCCGCATGGAGCCGGCTGTATGGTCAAACGTATACTTGAAGTTCTTGATAAGCACATAAAGATTGCCTTTTGCCCACCGTGTTCGCTGCCGGAACCAGATGCTGAGCAGATGCGGCTCCTGTTCCCAGGTCACCGCCTGCGGCAGGAATTTAATATAATATCCCATGCGGTAAATACGAAAGCTGATTTCGGTATCTTCACTGAGCGCTTTTACGTCCCACCCGCCGATGCGTTCAATGATGCTGCGCCGAATCACATAGTTTGTGCCCGGAATTGTACAAAGTTTAAAGAAAAAATATCTTCCCGCCTGATTCATACACTGGTGGCACAGGGTTTCAATATTAACAAAACGAGTCAGCAGAGAAGCATTGCGGTTCCGTGTGCGGAATTTTCCAATGACCGCGCCTATGTTGTCATCGGCAATCAGATTTTCCGTTAGAAGGCGCAGGGCGGAAGGTTCCGGAGTATTATCCGCGTCATAGACGGCAATCACGCTCCCTTTCGCCACAGAAAATCCAATGTTCAACGCGTTGGACTTTCCGTCACCGCCCACCTGCCGGTCGGTGCTGATCACAATCAGATTCCGGTCTGGAAACTCACGCTGAATCCCCTGCAGAAGCTCTTTCGTACGATCTGTGGAATTATCGTTTATAACAATAATCTCGTACCTGTCCTTGGGGTAATCAAATTTCAGCAGTGTACGCACCGTGCGGCTCAGTACAAGCGCTTCGTTATGCGCCGGAACCAGCACCGAAACCATCGGGTATTTCCCGTCTTTGGGAGGAAGGCTGCCAGAAGAAGCGTTACATTTCAAAAAGTACCGGAAACCGCCGATACTAAGGAACACATAAACCGCCATAAAAAGCCAAATCGTAATAATCGCATACAGAGAGGCCACATCAGCTGGAAGCATTGCATCACCCCTTTCAACTGCCCGTTTTATTTGCGCGGTGTATTGTCGTCAAGCGGTTCCACATCGGAATAAAAAAATCGAAGATGCATCTGCCGGCGCGCCAAATACATGCACAACGCAAAAGCAGCCATTGCCACAGCCACAAAGACAATCAACACATGGTTCTGATTCTGCAGGTTTGCCGTAGCGCGGTACAATACCGTACGTTTGTAATTATGGTTTTCCTCATAAGGCTTTGGAATATAATTCAGTGAAACTTTTTCTCCGTTCACTTTCAAAGCACTGCCGTCCCATGTAAGCAATCCGCTTTCGTTAAAGTATTCCGTGTGGCTCATATCCCAAAGACTTTTCAGCGGCACAGTGGAATTTCTGACCGCAGAAACCGCTTTCAGCACTTGAGCCGGATCTTCGGATGAGGAAAGATACACGGCGCCGGCACGGCAGTCCAAATAGCCTGTGCCTGTGGTGTCGAGCCCAATTGTCTGAGGAATCAGCTGCGCCCCCAGACGGATAAAGTCATTGGTGGCAAGCTTCAGGTCCAGGCATTCTCCCGCCGTTCCGTCTTCATAAACAAACAGCGTGCGATACCGGCCCAAAGTTGAACGCAGATTTTCACGATACATCCAGGCGCGCGGAATTTCCAGTGCTACCGGATAAACCTGATTTTTAAAGTAGTTTTGCGCCGCATCCGTCAGTTTTTGCTGCAAAACCTGCGGATCAAGATCCCCCTGGACCATCGGTGCGTGCATAATGACAGCCCCGCCGTTAGCCTGCGCGTAGCGCAGCACTTCGCAAAACTGCCGCATGGCCGGATAATCAGCGTTTTGATAAATCGGCATCACACTGATCACAAAATTTATTTTCTCCCGCACCAGCTTTTGCACAATGGAAAGAAGCCTTTGCGGATCCGTAAAGGGATAGACGGAATCCAGGACGATAAACTGGGCGTAACTGTGCGGCTTGTCATGATAAGGCCACAGCCACAGCGTCGTTTCCTGCTCCAGCACCGCCCGCGCAAAGGCAGTGGTGTAATCGGTCATGGGCAGATACCGCACAAGGCCCCAGCCCTCTGCCAGGGGAATTTCACCGGTCGATGCAGACAGCGTTCCGGCGGTATAGGTCGGATTCTGCGGCAGACGAAGACCCTCCAGCGCAAGCAGCTGGGTAAATGTATTCCCACCGGAAAACGTGTAGGCAGCAACGGCACTGTCTTTTCCGGACAAGATTACCGTGCGCGGATAACGCTTTGGGTCCGGCAGGGTTTCAGGCAGACAGCCCAGCAAAAGCACGCGTCCGGAATAACCCATAAGCGCCGTTTCTGTTTTTGAATCGTCTTTCAGCGCGTAGCATACCACCGCACTGTATTGAGAAAGTTTTAAAACAGCCTTCCGGTCCGGTAGATAATCGGCCGTGTGCCCCAGATAGGTCATTGTTTCCACCACCCTGCACAAACTGTTCCGCTCCGCATCATCCAAATCATCAGGGTACACAATCAGGATTTCTGCCGCTTGGTCATTTCCCACGCTGTTTCCTGTTTGACTCAATTGGTCCTGCCCATTTGTTTTCGTAATAAGATCTTTCACATCTTCAGAATCCGCAGATACGGAAACTGATGTGAAAAGCAATAATATGCAGGCCATGAACAAGCTGATTAACCGTTTACACATCATACTGAAGTTCACTTTCCACTTTTCGGCAAAAAGGAATTGCGTCAGTACCGAAAGATAAATCATATTGCGCATACGCAATTCGCGCTTCTACCCGGAGCGGCTTATCCGTAATTCCTTCAAATGCATTTTTTTGGGCGATGGCATTTAAAAGACGGCCTTTCACGGCTGAAGCTCCGTCACTGCCGCAAAAATAAATTACGCCGATGGAGCCGTCCTGGTCAATGGAGTAAACACGATCTTCCAGACGTAAAGTATCCTGAACGATTTCCGCCAATCTCTGACGCAGACGTTCAAACCCGCGGGTTGTCAAAATACCGCGCAGTTCAGTGAAATACCGCAGTTTAATCAGCATCAGCCCCATATCGGTTCCATTCCTGCTTGAAAGAGCCATCGTGCGGGCAAGATTTGAATACATGCTGCGCAGATTTTCCAGCCCGGTAAGCGGGTCAATCACCGTGAGTTCTTCCACCTGCCGGCGCAGTACGCTGTTTGCTGTTTCCGTTGCGGAAAATTCGCGGATAAAAAGGAACAGACCCGCTGGAAGTATCAAAAGCAGCAGAAGCCACAGATAAGCCGTCTTTTCAATAGGGATCTGTTCGGAAGCGTAAAAATACAGCTTATACACCGTAAACGCCAGAATCTGGAACCCGTCCAGTACAACGGCAGCATATTGGGCACGGAACACCACCAAAATCACCGTCAGATAAATTGCCAGCAGCATCAGCACATTCTGCGTCAGCAATGCTTCCGCCGAAAAGACGACGATCATTGTGCTGACAAACAGGCAGGTAAGGAACAACAGCATCCCGATATCCTGCAGTAAAAGAATGCGGCCTGACAATGACAATTTTATACTTTGTTTCATTTCTCGCCCTCCTCGGTTTCCAAAACATTTAATCGGTGCAGTATTTCCGCAGCTGCAAGCAGGGAAAACAAATCAATACATACACTGAAAATCAGACAGTAGCGCGACAGCTCTGCCGTTCCGCTTCGCAAAACAATATATGCCATATGTAAAAGACCGGCAGCCATCACAGCCCAAAAGGTATTGAGTGCAACGGTCCTGGTCTGGCGCGGCAGCCGGCGGATACTCCATTTTGAGAGCAGCATGCTGTAAGTAATTGCCACAACCAGCAGGTAACCCAGCGTTTGGGGTGCCGACCGCATCCGAAAATTACTGGCCAGCGCAAACAGCGGCGTCCGGCTACGCGCGGGCATGCCGGCAGAGCTTTCATAGTTTCCGCAGTAATCGCTGCGCACATGAAATGCCGACTTCACACCCAGTTCCAGCAGCATTCCCATGGAAGCGGGATGCCGCGCATAATAAAGCATCAGCCGCGGCGTAGAATACCGGTCGTAAAAGCCGCGCTTCAACTCCGAATTATCCGCTTTAACAAGCGGGTAAGCACTGTATGACGAAATATCAGTCAACGTTTCAAACCGCGCATCAATTCCGAACTCCGCCAGCGTCTTTTCCGGATTTGAAGATTCCAGAAGTACTCCAGTGGTCATGGAATTCAACTTGGAATCCTGGCTGAACCGTGAACTGCCGCCGATCAGCGTACCGCATCCCGCCACAATCAGAACGGCTGCGGAAAGAACCGCCGCAACCCGTGTAGGGCGCCGAGCATGATCCATTCCAATCTGCCGCAGGCAAAACACAGCCAACACAAAACCAAGCACGGCGCAGTGCTGTTCACAAAGAGTCAGACCAGCCCCGAAGATGGACAGCAGCGCCAGTTTGGCGGTATCAGCACGTCCCGGCATCTGAAGGGAAAGACACAGCCCGCAGCAATACAACAGCCCAATCAGCCAAACGGCCTGTGGATAAAGAGAATTAAAATAAGCAAGATAGGAAACATCAGAAAAAAGTAAAACTGCCGCCGCACCGATTACGGTCCCCTCTGAAGCGTATTGCGCGCGAAGCGCCGCCTGCTTTACAAGAAGCCAGACGGCAGGCAAGTACAGACACAGATAAATCAAAGCCAGAAAGCGCACATCAAACATATTGTCCGGCGTAAACAGGCTGTCAAGGCCCATGGCAAGCCGGATCAAAATCAAATGAGTGGAAAATCCCCCGCCGGCGGCAGGCGCTGCGCGCTGATAGGTTTTAACAAAATAGGCGCCTACGGGCTGTTTAGAATCGGCAGCCTGGTACTTTAACCCGGCATGCTGCAAAACCGTGTTTAACGAACCATCATCCGCCACCCCAATATAGCGCGGCACAAACAGCAAAATTACGGCAGCAAGAAAACAGACAGCCGTCGCGGTCAGCGCAACAGCCGTCGCGGAATAGTGCCGCTTCATGCGGCGGTTATAAGCCCGCCGCAAATTTTTTAATATTTCTAAGAAAGATTTCAGTAATGATAAAATTCTTGTCAAAACCGACGCACCATGCTCCGTTTGCTTCACCATGTCCGTTATTCCTCTTCTATTCTTTCAGCAAGGCCCGCATCTGCGTCCCAGTTGCCTTGCAGAAGGGCTTGCGCTATCTGACGGCATGCGGTCCCGCTGCCGTATGGATTGACGGCGCACGCTGCCTTCCGGTATACCTTCCGGTCGGAAAGCAAAACGGCCGCCGTACGGTAGATACACTTTTCATCTGTTCCCACCAAGAACAAAGCACCGGCTGACACTCCTTCCGGCCTTTCCGTTACCTTGCGCAGAACAATTACCGGCTTTCCAAGCGCAGGCGCTTCTTCCTGAATTCCGCCGCTGTCGGTCAGAATCAGTTCTGCACGCGCCATAAAATTATGAAAGTCCAGCACATCCAGCGGCTCGGTCAAACAAATATTGGGTTCGCCATCCAGCCACTCATGCGCCAGTGCCCGAATAGAAGGGTTCATGTGCATCGGATACACAACTCGAACTTCAGGAAAATCCCGTGCCAGGCGGCGCACAGCGGCAAAAATATGCCGAAACGGCATCCCGCTATTTTCCCTGCGGTGCGCGGTCAAAAGTAAAAGCCTTCCGTCCGCCGCCCAATCAAGAATTGGATGTTGATAATCTTTACAAACCGTGGTTTTCAGCGCATCAATCGAAGTATTACCGGTCACAAAGACCGACTCAGGCGGATGCCCCTCTCGCAAAAGGTTTTTTGCGGCCGCCGGCGTAGGCGCAAAGTGGATTCTCGCAATCAGACTGATGCTTTCACGGTTGAATTCTTCCGGAAACGGCGCTTCAAGGTCATCCGTGCGCAAACCGGCTTCCACATGCCCCACCGGAATATGCAAATAGAAACAGGCCAACGCTGTGCCGTACGCAGTGGATGTATCACCATGTACTAAGACAAGATCCGGTGCTTCCCGCTGAAGAACCCGAGCCATGCCGGTCAGCACCGATGTTGTAATATCGAATAGCGTTTGGCTGCGCTGCATAATATCCAGATTTTCGTCAGGAACCACCTGAAAACAATTCAGTACCTGCCAAAGCATTTCTTTATGCTGACCTGTCACGCAAACATACACATGAAATTCAGGGTGAATCTTTAGTTCCTTAACCAGCGGGCACATTTTAATCGCTTCCGGCCGTGTACCAAATACCAGCATGATTTTTCGCTTTCGTTTTAACATCCGCCCTTTGTCCCCTTTAGCCTGTCATTGAAGCCGATATAAATTGTATTACCAAGCAACAAGTAAACAACATTTTTCCGTAGAAAAGCAGCTGTTTGATAACGGCCAACATCAACTGGCCTCGCATCAAAAAAAGCACTGACATTTTCTGTTGGAAAATATTATGCCCGCAAGTAAGGAAATAACAATAAAATAGTTGCTTATTTATATTAAACCGAATTGACGGTAATAACTAAAATAAATACAAGCATCATTTTCCATTAAATGTAATTGTATACATTTTTTTCTAGTATAACATATTCCTATGAAAGCTACAAGAACAGATTCATAAAATCTATCTTATTCTGTTACCGGCACAGCGTCTGCCGCAAAATTAGCTGCATATAAAAAAAGCCCTTTGCCTGAAATGAAACCATTCCAGACAAAGGGCTTTCAGTGAAAACAGAAATTCGTAATATATCTTATTCGTGATCTACTTTGGACATATGCTTAATCAGTTCCAGGACTTTGTTGCTGTAACCCCATTCGTTGTCATACCAGGCAACCACCTTCACAAAGTGGTCGTTCAGCATGATACCGGCTTTGGCATCAAAAATAGATGTGCGGGGATCACCCAGGAAGTCGGAAGAAACAACCATATCCTCCGTATAACCGAGAACACCCTTCATCTCACCTTCAGAAGCTTCCTTCATGGCATTGCAGATTGCTTCGTAAGTGGTGGGCTTTGCAAGGTTAACAGTCAGGTCAACGACGGAAACATCCAATGTGGGAACACGCATGGACATACCGGTCATCTTCCCTTTGACAGACGGAATAACAAGCGCGCAGGCCTTTGCAGCGCCAGTTGTGGAGGGGATGATGTTGCCAGCTGCCGCACGGCCGCCGCGCCAGTCTTTCTTGGAAGGACCATCGACGGTTTTCTGAGTAGCGGTAGTGGAATGCACCGTAGTCATCAAACCTTCAACAATACCGAATTTGTCATTGATCACTTTTACAATCGGAGCAAGGCAATTTGTTGTGCAGGAAGCATTAGAAACTACTTTCATATCCTTCTTGTACATGTCAAGGTTAACGCCGCACACAAAAGTGGGGGTGTTATCTTTCGCAGGAGCAGAAATAACAACTTTCTTGGCTCCGGCGGTCAAGTGAGCGGAAGCTTTTTCCGTGCTGGGGAATACGCCTGTTGATTCAACAACATATTCAGCTTCTACTTTACCCCACGGAATCTGGGCAGGATCTTTTTCTGCAAAAACAGAAATCACTTTGCCGTTGACAATCAGCTTGCCGTCTTCCGTTTTTACATCACCCTGAAAATGACCGTGCATGGTATCGTACTTTACCATGTATACCATATAATCGGGATCGATAAACGGATCATTAATCCCCACGACTTCAAAAGTTTCGGGCTGTGCAACTGCCGCACGGAATACGAGACGCCCGATACGGCCAAAACCATTGATACCAATCTTGATGGACATAAACTGCTACCTCCTAATTTTTGGGGCCATTCTTTTTTTTCCTATCCTATTTTATTACAACATCGATAAATTTACAAGCGTTTTGATAATATTTGAACTAGCTTTCTTTTGCAGAGGGATCTTCCGGGGTATAAAACGGGCTGCTGCCGCCCCCAACAAACTTTTTTCCACTACCGCAGCTTTTTGAAAGAAACCCGACACAGGCCGAAAGGGAAATCTCTTCTTTTGGCGCTGTGGCAACCGTTTCCCCTGTTTTTTCCTGCTGCTGCAATTCACGAGATACCGCCGGTTCAGCAGAGGGTTCCGTTTTGGCCGGAGAATCATCCGAATGAACTGCAAAAAGGAAAGCGATGATATAAAACGCCAGCACAATGTTTGCCATATGAAGACCGATGGACACAAATCCCGCCGTTTCCCCCATGCTGAAATACTGAATGCAGCTTGGCACACCTGTCACCAGCATCAGCAGCGCCGCTGGCAGACCCACCATAAAAATCATTTTGCCAGCTTTTTCACTTTCTATCCCCGTCAGCAATTTTGCCTGCACAAACAGGAATAAAAGGAGAAAAACAACCGTAAATGTATGGTAGACATCCTCTACCAGATTGACAGCAGCCGAATAGGCAATAAACAAAACCACCAAAAAGATACAGCCCCAGACCGATGGAATCAACGCAACAAGCGGTCGGCTCGCCACTGTACGCAGCCCGGCAGCAAAATCGTAGGCTGTCAGCAGCAGTACGACACCGGCTAAAATTCCCGCGTAAGAAAAGATTCGGTAAAAAATCTGTCCCTCCGTCAGAAATCCGGCTCCTATTCCAACGGCAGACTGAACCAACACAAAAGCTCCTGCAATTGCACCGCAAACAGCCACAGGAATGCTTTTCAGAGGCTTTGCGCTGATTTTTGGCACCTCGGTTCGCGCGGCAAAAAGCACGGTTAAAAGAATTCCTGCGGCCAGCACAGCGGATGCCGCCCCCACAACTCTGCCGCCGTCCGAATAAAATCCGGTCTGCGCATTCAGGTACCGGAGCATCGCATAAATTCTTATCGGCAGGACCAATGCCAGAGTGATCCAAAAAGCGATCCAGGATCGTTTCATATTGTTTCCCCCAAAATAGTTAGGTTCTTTGGTCAATTGGTACATACGGAACGTTCTTCGAAAGAGACCGGTAAGCCGGGCGCATAATACGTCCGCACGTTTCCATTTCCTCAATTCGGTGGGCACACCATCCCGCGATTCTGGAAACAGCGAAAAGCGGCGTGTACAAGTCACTCGGAATTCCAAGCATCTCATAGATCAATCCGGAATAGAAATCCACATTTGCGCACATCACTTTCGGCTTCCCCGTTACTTTTGCAAACACATCCGGCGAGAGCCGCTCCACCCGCTCAAAAAGTTCCAGTTTATCTTTCATGCCGCGCTTTTCAGCCAGCCTGCGGGCCTGAGTCCGCAGAATTACGGCACGCGGATCAGAAAGAGTATATACCGCATGACCGATGCCATAAATTAATCCGGAATGGTCAGACACCTTTCTGCGCAATATTTTTTCCAAATATTCCGACACTTCGTCGTCGTCTTTCCAATCCTTCACGCTGTCCATCAAACCGTTCATCATCATCATAACGCGATGATTCGCGCCGCCGTGTCTGGGACCCTTTAACGACCCGATCGCAGCGCTGATAGCTGAATAAATATCGGTTCCGGTGGAAGAAAGAACCCGAGTGGTAAATGTGGAGTTATTGCCGCCGCCGTGCTCCGCGTGAACCATCATGCAGATATCAAGCAGCTTTGCCTCCTCATCCGTAAACGAACGATCCGGACGAATCGCGTTCAAAATTGATTCCGCCGTGGATTGTTTTGGGTCCAGCGGATGAAAGTACATGCTTTTTTTATCAAATCTGCGGCGTTTCACCTGGTAGGCATACGTCATGATGGTAGGAAGACGCGCAATCAGCTGAATCGCCTGGCGCATATTGTTATCCAAAAGTGAATTATCCGGGTCTTTATCATAAGAATACAGCGCCAGCACAGACCGGGCCAGCTTGTTCATCACATTTCTAGAAGGGGCCTTAATTATCATGTCTTCCGCAAAATACTCCGGCAGTTCACGAAAACTGCTCAGTACTTTTTTAAAATGCTCCAGCTGACTGTGTGTCGGCTGCTTTCCAAAAAGCAACAGCCACGCAACTTCTTCAAAACCAAATCGATTTTCCGAGATACAGCCGTTCACAATATCTTTTAAATCAATCCCGCGGTAAGTCAGTTTTCCGACATCCGGAATCAACTCGCCATCGGCAATCAGGTACCCGTGGACATTACAGATTAACGTAAGCCCAGCCATAACACCGGTACCATCCGGATTGCGCAATCCACGCTTCACCTGATAAAGATCGAATTTTTCAGGGGCAATCCGGTTGTTGGCGCGGAACTCGTTGCAAAGAGCTTCCAATTCCGGGCTGTGATTTTCCAGATTGATTTCCGCCATCATAACACCTTTCTTTCCACAATAAAATAAAAGCCGCTGTTCCGTGCGGAACGCAACGCGGCCCGATAGCAAAATTTATGTTAAGTGTATTTTATCCTACCAACCCTTTAAAGTCAAGTATTTCCTACTCAAGTCAAGAGCAATTCTGCAATATTATGTCACTGTTCCTTCATTTTATTTTGAATTAATCGCTATATTGAATTATATTGGAATGTATTTGAATCATTTAAATAGAATCATGTAGAATGGTAAAGGAGGGAAATGAAGTGAAATTCTCAAAAGGAAATTTTCTTTTATGTTTCATTCTTTTTCTTACAATGTTTTTCATTCCGTTTGTAGCTTTCGGCAATCCGGCCGCAGGAAAGTCCGGTTCTCAAAAAGAAAAAATTTCCACCCCAAAACTGCAGACAACCAAAAATTCCTTTCGCATTTTAGACTCATCAACCAAGCAGATTCTAACCGTCAGCGACCAGGACTTTGTGCCCGGAGCCGTTGCCGCCGAAATCTCACCCAATGCAAAATCGGAAGCCTTGAAAGCCCAGGCGGTAGCCTGTTATACCTATTACAGCCGTTTGCGTGAAGCACAGAAAAAAGCGCCAGACCCCTCACTAAATGGAGCAGATTTTTCCGCTGATTTGCAAAACGGCCAAAAGTATTTAACTGACGAACTGCGCCAAAAGCGCTGGGGCAGCCACTATAACGAATACGCACAGGCGCTCAAGACTGCCATCGACCCAATTTTTGGGCAGGTTCTGCGCTACAACGGGGAATTGATTGAAGCCACTTACTACGCCATCTCATCCGGAAACACGGAATCCTCCGCGGATATCTGGGGCGGAGAACGCCCCTATTTGGTTTCTGTAGCCAGTCCCGGTGATCGCTTTGCGGGCGGATACCAAACAACCGTTACCCTTACAGAAGATAAAATGAAAGAAGCAATTCTTTCCGCCGCGCCGGATGCGGACCTTTCCGGCTCTCCGTCCGGCTGGGTCGGAACCGCCAAACGCACTGCCGGCGGCTCCGTCAAAGAACTTCTTCTGGGCGGCAAAGCCGTGACAGGAAACGAAGCACGGAACGCATTCGGGCTTCGTTCCGCAAATTTTACCGTGAGCTATGCCAACGGACAGTTTTCTTTTTTGGTCCTCGGTTACGGTCACGACGTCGGGATGAGCCAAACCGGCGCACAGTACATGGCAAAGGAAGGCGCCAATTATCGGCAGATTCTTTCCTGGTACTACCCGACCGCCACACTGACAGCAACAACATAAAAAGAAAACCTAAAAGGCCTTGCGGGTCCGTCAAAAGCATTTTTCCGTGTTACCGCCGCAGTTTATTGGCAAAGGAAACATCGCAAAGCTGTTTGATACTGTATACAGCGGCAGCTTTTTTAATTCCATTTTGTTTTATATATTTGTAAATATCCAGGTTGTAATATCTGAGATCAATCATATGAATTTCAGAGAAATTTTGAGACAGGTAAGGAATCATCGAATTGGCAAAGGAATCTTTCAGCAAAAGCAGTTTTCCGCCCTTGGCATCCGGATTTTTTACCACCGTAACCGATGGATTTCCGCCAAGATAAGCCGAATATTTGTCCTTTTTACTCAAATATTCTTCCCAATAGATTCCCTGATGCGTTTTTTTGCCCGTCACCTGAACAACAGAGGACTGTGCTTTTGCATAAGGAATCACCAGCACGTCCGGCTTCTGCCAGGTATTGACCGCCTTTGAATACAGCGTACCGTAAAAAGGCTGCGGCACTGTTCGATACTCAAATGCGCTCTGTTCCACACAAGGAAAACCCATCGCCTTCGAAAGTGCCGAATAACCAATATACGCGCCGTATGTGTTCCAATGATGATCAGTTTTAAAATAATAATCGCCGCCTGCTTTCAGACTGAGCCGGTCAAACAGATCAATCACCGTTGCTTTTTGCCCCACAGCCTGTTTCAGCGCATCAAGCTCCTGTCTCTGGTCGTGATTCGGCGCGGAATACGGAAGGTTCTCAGGCTGTTCCTGAGAGCCGGAGGGCACCGGCAAAATAGTCAGCGAGGTACCGGATTTTCCCGCAAATTCCGCCAACGCAGAAGCATTGTCGCGGAAAGTCCCGTTTTTATCAGGCAGAAGCACCTCATAAATATGGTCGTCTTTTCCAAAGTAAACGCCGCCCTGCGCAGGCGATGTACTGTAATTTGCAGCAAGGTCACGCTTGCCCAGCAGCAGCTGTTCCGAAGTATTCAGAGAAACAAGAGTTTCTCGAAGCGGAAAATGATCGCTGACATAGTTTTCAGACGACTTCATAAAGCTTCCATCTAAGATGGTACTCAGTGTTGGAACCGGCGTAGACTCCAGCTTCCTATTTTCGTTTTCTGAAAATTCCTGTTTTGGTGCAGCCAGCAGCCAACCCATCCCCACCAAGATCGATACGGCAAGCAGCAGCATCGCCGAAACTGGAGCCGGACGGCATCCGGTCCATTTTTTTAATTGGAGCATCTTCTTCCTCCTTCATCATCGGCAATGTCTATTAAAATCTAAAATACAAAAACGGATTATAGGAATTGTCGACCAGCGCGGCCACCGAAAGCAGGAACAAAACCGTCATGCCGGCACAGCGAATCACAAGGCCGGTTTTCCCTTTCCGGTCAAGCCATTGAAGCAGCCTGCCGGGATACGGTGTACAGAACAGTACGGCCAGCAATAGAACCGGCGCACCGGTTATTAAAGTATAAACCCCCAACGCATCCGCTCCGCCGGAAAAGCCAAACATCGCCGCGACCATCCCGCCTGCCTGCCGAATATCCATATAGGAAAAGAATACCCAGCCGACCACCGCCGCCAGAAAGGCGTACAGCCAACGGAAAAAAGCAGGGATACGATCCAGCCATTTTTGTAAAAATAATTTTTCACAGATGATAAGAAAACCCCAATACGCGCCCCACACTGCAAAATTCCAGCTGGAACCATGCCAAAAGCCCGTCAACACCCACACAATTGCCAGATTTCGGACAAACTTAATCGTCTTGCATCGATTTCCGCCAAGCGGAATATAGAGATAATCGCGGAACCACCGGCCCAGCGTCATATGCCAGCGCCGCCAGAAATCGGCCGCGCTTT
Organism: Oscillospiraceae bacterium; assembly: GCA_022650485.1. Classification (GTDB taxonomy): domain Bacteria; phylum Bacillota; class Clostridia; order Oscillospirales; family Acutalibacteraceae; genus Caproicibacter. The sequence goes on from JALCPP010000007.1 coordinate 99,204, forward strand.
GGGAACTGTAAGGCATGTTAAAGTTTTCTGGCAGTACAAAGCCAAACATTCTGCCAAGCCCGATTGCCATATCGGTATAGCCCGAAAAGTCAAAGTAAATCTGAAAAGTAAAGGCCAGCGCCCCAAGCCATGCACTCAGCGCCGTGGGGTTGCCGCAATACTGCACCTTGTCGGCAATCAGCGCTAAATTGTTGGCAAGCAGTACTTTTTTAAATAACCCGTGCAAAAAGCGCATCGCGCCTTCCGTCACATGTTCCATGGATTCCGTTCTTCCCTGCAGCTGTGCCTGCAGCTCCCGGTACTGAATAATCGGCCCTGAAATCAGGTGCGGAAAAAATGAAACATAAGTACCAAAGTTAATTAAACTTCTCTGCGCGGGGGCCTGTCCACGGTACACATCAACAGCATATGAAATAGACTCAAATGTATAAAATGAAATGCCAATCGGCAGTGCCGCGGAAGGAACCGGCAGCGCTGTGGAAAAGACAGAGTTGATGGTTGAAATGAACAACGCCGCGTACTTAAAGTAAGCCAGCATGGCAAGATTGACGCAGATGCCAAAAGCCAGCACCGCGCGCCGCAAAGTATCCCGGCCTTCAAAACGGGAAAGCAGGGCGCCGACCGTATAATCGAAAGCGGTGGTAAACAACATTAAAAAGACATAAACCGGCTCGCCCCAAGCGTAGAAGACCAAGCTGAACGCAAACAGACACAGATTTCTCCACTTGCGCGGCAGCAAATAATAAACCGCCAGCGAAACCGGAAGAAAGACAAAAATAAAAAATAAACTGCTGAATATCATACTTTTTCGGATCCTTTCCCCCGATTTTTTATCCTTTTCTATTTTAAGAGAATTGAAGCAAAAAAGCAAGAGGACGCAAAGAAACATCTTTGCGTCCTCTTCGCATCACCACCGGGCACATCCCTTTCAAAATGCGCTGTAAGGGACCCGGCGGCTCCTTTTCAATTTCTCTTCCCATATGATTTGCACAAAGCGGCGGTCTGAGCTTTCACCCAAACCGCCGCCACGCAAATACAACTTACTAATTTGTTGAGTCAGTAATTGTTTTGTTTCGGGGGTTTTGCTTACGCAACTGTTGCAACGTTAACCTTCTGGCCGTTAACATAAACACCAGTCTGTGCGCCGGCAGCGCCAACAGCTGTAACTTTGTAGAAATAGTTGTTGCCGTTGTGGCTTACCAGTGTGTAGTTAAACACACCAGCGGTGCCAAGCGTAAAGCTCGGAGCAGTTGCCGCAGTAATCTTGTACTGGTAAGAAGCACCTTTTGCAACTTTAACAGCAGCAGTTGTGTCGCTTACGAAGGAAGGAGTTCCCGCAACTTTCACAACCAGGAGCTTTGTGCCGTTTACATACAGGCCAGTTTCTTTGCCAGCAGCATTTGCAGCAGCCGTTACTTTGATGAAGTAATCATTGCCGGATTTACCAACATTGGTTACATTCAGAACGCCAGCCGTACCAGCAACCATTGCCGGAGCAGCGGAAGCTGTGATCTTGAACTGGTAAGATGCGCCAGGAGCAATGGAGAAGTCGTTGTTTGTGTCGGAAACAAAAGTCCTTTCAGGAACTTTCAGAGCCGTCACATCACACTCAGCCACTTCATAGTCATCGTCTTCGTCGCCGTCTTCATCAACCAGATATGCTTCGAGAGTTGCTTTGTTCTCATCAGAGAATGTTTCATCATAGTCGACAACCTTAACCGTAGCAGTACCGTTACCGTTATCGGTCACTTCGAACACACCGCTGTTGTCTTCCATGTCGAATTCAACACTGTAGCCTTCCGGAAGAGAAGTGCCCGGTGCATAAGCGGAAGCCGTGAAGGTTTCGCTGTCGCCAAGAACGACCTTGGAAGCAGTCTTGTTCATCATCAAACCAGCAAAGGAAAGCTGGTCAACCTTAAAAGTATCTGTATTTTTGCCTTCGTCCTTCTTTACGGTGAAGCCGTAGAAGTCGAGATCATCTTCGTCAACTGCGTCGGAATCAGCTGTAAAGATTGTGTCGTCTGCTTTTAGGTTGGAATCAGTAATTTTTACAATCACACCGGAAGCGTCGTCGCCAACATACAACTTATCAGCGCCGATATACATTGTACCGGAACCATCAAGGTTATTTACACTAACTTTGTCAGCAAACTTTACTGTGCTTTCGTCTTCGATCGAAATGGAATCAACATCTACATTACCGATAACGGTAACATCAGAATCTGAATCCATTGTTTCAAGCATTGCACCTTCAGTGGTTGCATTCTTCGGTGCAGAAATTTCGCCCTGAAAATCATTAAACTGAACATCGGTTGCATAGTAATCAAAATCAATGGATTTTACGGAAACATCATCGCCCGTAAGTGCAATGGTAGTGTCTTCGTTAGCACCATCTTTCACTGCGGAAACAATACCATCGACAGATACCTTGCCGTCATCGGAATCGATATCAACAGTCTTTGCAGTAATTACGCCTGTGGAAACGGTCGTTTCATCTTCGTTACCTGTAATTTCAACCTTATCATCTGTTGAAATTGCGCCAACGGAACCAGATTCAACCTTAACGGTGCCAGCACCATCAACGTCAATATCACCTACAGTTACATTTGCGCTTATGGTTACATTGCTAGCACCATCCGTAGAAATATTGCCGACTTTCGCGTCGTCATCTTCGACAGCAACAGCACCTGCATCCAAGTCGATCGTATCGATCTTGGCTTCGTTAATATCCAAAGTTTTAAGCGTACCTGTAACGGAATCGAGATTGGCATCGTCACCAACAGTAACGGTTGCATCATCGTTATTGAAGTTTACTTCGTAGCCACCGTCAATCTCTTTTCCATCACCATTGGCCTTAATCATAGTGTCGCCGTCATCATCATAAATGGTAAAGCTTGTATCAGTAGTATTGACCAGAATTTTCTTTGCAATCTTAACCTTTACTTTGATGTCGTCATCATCGGCAACATTTTCGTCTTCAACAGCCTTTTTAGTTGCTTCGGCCGTAAAGGTTACGTTGCCAGTTTTATCGTCAGCTACTGTAGCTGTAACAGCGCCTGTTGTTGTATTTGCCAATTCAATATTATCATTGCTGGTTTTAATGGTGTAATAAACATCATTGGTATCATCTGAATCTTCGTTAATGCCATTATCTGCATCCGGATCATTCTCGCTATCTTTCTCAACGGTTGTCATCTTCGTCCATTTCGCGAGAACATTCGTTTTGCTTTCATCCGCAGAGCCATTGTTAGTCGGTTCCGCACGGAATACTGTAAGTTCCTTAGAATCAGCTGTGCCGTCCATGGTCTGCACGGCAAAATCATCATCCAATTCCGGTGATTCAGTACCCGCAACATCCGGATCACTAAAGCTTGCATCACCAATCACAGTTGCGTATTTGTCTACCGCGTGAATCGTAACTTTGGTGCTTGCTTTCACGGTAATGTCATTATCATCATCGTCCGTGTAAGTACCCTTGTACAGAATTGCGAGCACTTCTGTTCCTTCGGAATCGCTCTTTCTCAGGCTGAGAGTGGTGTCACCATCATTGTCATCATCAATATCCCACTTGCAGACCCTGTCGCCGGAAACATGAGAAATAGAAGACAGTTCAATGTCATCCACAGCCTCACGATCTTTTGTTACCAACGGAATTGTGCCATAAACGTAACCGTCAAAATCATGTACACTGCGTAAATCGGTGGAAGTACCGCCGTTTACCAGCCAGAACTCATCGTTCTCCGGGTCAGTTGTCAAACGGCCCTGACTGTTCCTAGTGCTCGCGGATGCGAGGGTTACTGGAAGGCTCGAAGCAACCAATGCTAATGAAAGCAGAGTTGCCAGAGCTTTTCCTCTGAATTTTTTCATCCTTTTTGTCCTCCTTAAAATAGTTCGTTGTGCATTTGCGTGTGCTATGAGAATTTTAACATACATCTTGGCCGGAGGCTGCAACTCCCCCAGCTGAAAGCGACGCCCGCACCAGCCAACACCCCACAGCGCAACTGAGTGCGCCAGTTACGGATACCGCTCATATGTTTAATTGGATTATAAGATATTTGGTACTTAATGTCAAGTACATAGTGGATATATTTTTTAATAAAATTTGGCCTTATAAGATAAATTTCACAGATTTTAAGCCATTTTTTTCAATTTCTCCGGAAGAAACTGGAAGAAGCGGAACAGGACTTTCAAAAAGCGAAACACGGTCGGTTTTCAAGGGCCTCTATGACAAAATATTAACCAAATTTTATGCTTTATTCAAAGAAAAATTTTATATCTATGGATAAAAAATGATTTACCGAACCACATCGCATAAACAGGAAGTGTTTTTTCGCCCGGAACAAATGCGAATGCGGCAGGGAGCATCTTTTCCGGGGTGCGCGGCGGCAGAACAACGCACGGGCAGAATTGTCCTGCCGGAAGCCGCCCCGCACAAAGCCAGCCGGTTGCAGCAGGAGCCGTAGTCCTTAAAATAAGAACATGCGGCCGCGCTGGTGCAGTGCCGCACGGCGGGCAGCTGCGCATACCCAGGCGCAATTTCACCGCCGCCCTGATACGGGCCGTTACTGATCAGGATGTGGTCCGCCGCGACTTCAAGCGGAAAAAAATATCCCTGTGTGCCGTGATGCGGGGCTTTCAGCACCGCATACCCGTCGTACATGCGTGCAGAAGCCGCAGCCAGACTTTCCGGTGTCGCGTCCCCCGTCATCAGAATATCGTCCGCGCCGGGGCCGCCCCGCCGAACATTCTGAAAAACCACGCACGCGGCGTTCAGCGTGTCAGAGTATGCCTGCTGTGTTTCCTGAGCCGCCAGCAGGTCGGCCGCTTCCCCGGCGCAGGGCAGCAAAAGAAGCTGCGGAATCAGCGTTTCAATCCTTTCATATAGAGTCCGCGTCTCCTCCGCATCCTCCTCCCGCACGGGGGCGGAGGTACACATCTGCCGATACGCGGCACAGAAACGCGCCTTCAGCTGTAAAAACTCCTGCGCGCAGGATGGCAGAAGTGAGTCGGAAAGCATTTCATCCAGCGCATCCACCGCACCGGAAAGCACTTCCGGGTAAGAAAATCCGGCTGCCGGCGGCCAGATCACTTCGTATTCGGTGCCGTCCAAAAAAAATCCGTCCCCCGCACGCACGGGAAAAACCGCCCCTGCCCCCGCCAAGTGTTCGGCTTGCGTAAAAAGGGTCAGTACCGCGACATTCACACGTGCGTAACCGGTCAGACGGTTTAAAAACACTGAGACATAAAGGGCAAATTCCAGCAGGAGCGAACGCCCGCGCGCATCGTCCGGCGGAACCGGCAGATACAGCGTACCAAAATAATACGGTGCCGCTTTCAGAATGCGCCGCAGACCGCATAAATGATCCCGGTGGCAATGGGTCAGCAGAAACGACCTGCTCTCTGCGCCGCGATACCGCGGCACGATGGAGTTCATCACATATTCATAGAAACCCGGCCCGTTTTCCCCCAGTTTCAGGTTGCTGCTGCCGCAGTCCACCATCAGGATTCCGCCCCGGTCCCCGCCCAGAACGATACATTCGCCCCAGCCAACGTTATGCAGATCAATCCAGCGCACTCGGCTCCTCCTCCGCATGGGCGTCCGGTTCTTTTCGGCTCCAGCCGGATTCAAATTTGCCGCGGTTCCATTTGCCGGAACGCACCACACGCCCGTCCTGATATTCGGTTCCCGTTCCATGGGGTTTTCCGTCTTTCCACTCGCCTGTGTAAAGCAGGCTTCCCTCCATATCAAACGCAGAGCCGCGCCCCGTAGGAATGCCGTCTTTCCACCGCCCGATAAAGACGGAGCCGTCCGTTGAACCGAATGCAACCCCCATACCGTTGCGCAGATTCTGCTTCCAGTTTCCGGCATAGCAAAGTTTTCCGGATTTATAATAGTATACCCCGAAGCCGTCACGCTGATCGTCAAGAAACCCGCCCTCATAGGCGGTGTGCCCATTTTCCATCTGCGTGCGTCCCTGCCCCTGCCGCAGCCCGCCGATCAGCGCGCCGAAATACAGGTAGCTTTCCTCTTCGCTGACGACAATTCTCTTTGCGGGGATCAGCCCCTCGCCGAACATTGGCTCGATGCGTGCGGTTTTCCGGCAAAGCTCTTTCGCGTGAACCACATGCCCGCCAAGGCCCTTGGCGGCAACGCTGTATTTGGCGGGCGCATGGCTGGCGGAAGAGTCGGGGGACTCCGCCGGTTCCGCATCCTGGGTTTTGACCGGCATCGGCGGCTCAAGGGAAAAGATTTCCCGGTCGACCGCATAATCTGACGAATCCAGATTTTCCGCCGCATGCGGTTCCACCGCCTGAGCGGCATTCGCCGCAAAAGCAGGAACGGCCTGCGGTTCTTCCTCGTCGCTCGGCTCCGGCTCAGAGCCGTCGTTGCGTATGTAAGAAAATTCGAGCGCCGCTTGGCCAACGTCATCCGTCCAGTCCAGGTCCGGCACGCCGCCGGTTTCCCCCAGCCGATGAAACAGAGCAAGACGCTTTTCCTGCTCTACACGCGGACAATAACCAAACATTCCCTGCGCGGTACGCGCCAGCACCGGCGGTTCCCCGCCGACGGCATGGTTCATATAGCTCTGCGCCGCCGTTCCGGGCCTTGCCGGGCAGGGAAGCAGTTCCACGCGGCGGTATTTGCCGGTATCCGGGTCAAATTTCAACAGTTCCAGCCCGCTTTCATCCGGCTGCAAAAGCAGTTCGGGCCGACCGGCGTCCTCTGTAAAATAAACGGAACGCTGCCAGCGAAAATCTTTTCCGTAAACCGATTCCGACACGATTCCGCCGGAAAGATTCCGGGTCACCAGCCGAAAGCTGTCGGGGCGGCAAAAAGATTCCTGCAAAACCGTTCTGCCGCAAGTCTTGCGCCAGCGGAAGTCCCCGCCGCCGATTTTGTAGCGTGTGCGGACAATGTGCCCGGCTTCTGCCCCGCGCACAGACCCTTTCGCCACACTGCCGGAAAGTGCCTTTTGAAGCGCGTCTGCCAGCAGAGAATTCCGTTCCCCGCCACCGTCGAACGTTCGGCAGGAAACCGTATGGAAAGCCGTCTGCAAAGAATGTTCCGACATGAGTCAAAGGACTCCTTTCCCCAGGAAACTCTTCCCTTTTTCTTTTCTGGTTCTATCCTACCTTATTTCCAGTTGATTTTCAAGAATCCGCCAAAATTCTTTCGTTTCCATTATATTGAATCAGAAACGGCAGTCATCTTTCTATTAATAATGTAAAAAGACACGATTGAAAAACCGGCACTTAAAAAAAGTTGCACAGACGAAAGGGGACGGACTATAATAGTTCCGTCCCCTTTTGGGTGTAACAATTATTTAAACATATACTGCATATTGTCCATTAATTCACCGACCGTGTGCAGTGTCTTGTTCGTGCGCCGGCGTAAACTGCGGTTGTTTTTCATCATCTGGGTGCCAACCGTCGCCAAAGCCATGCCTGCAACCAGGCCTGTGCCGATGCCGCGCACAAAATTCATTGTCTGCCTATACATGCTATAATACCTCCAAACGCAGAAAAAAGTATGAGTGAAATAAAAAAGAATATTTCCTTTCATTATTTTTGCCTCTTTCCCCGGAAATATTGAAGTGAAATGCTGGAAAGCCCATGCTGAAATCACATTTTTCAAATAAAAAGGAGAATACTATGCCGGAACTTAATATTGTCATGGTGGAACCGGAAATTCCACAAAACACCGGAAATGTGGCACGCACCTGTGCCGCAACGGGAGCGCGGCTGCACCTGGTGGGGCCGCTTGGATTTTCAATTGACGACAGAAAGCTGAAACGTGCCGGACTGGATTACTGGCACCTTTTGGATATTACCTATTATGAAAGTCTTTCCGATTTTTTCAGCCGCAATACCGGCAATTTCTTCTATTTTTCCACCAAAGCGCAGCACATCTACTCCGAACCATCCTACCCGGACGGCTGCTACCTGATGTTTGGAAAAGAGACTGCGGGTCTGCCGGAAAAACTGCTGCATGAAAATCCGGAAAACTGCGTGCGCATCCCGATGCGCAACGACCCGACCGCCCGCAGTCTGAATCTTTCGAATTCCGTTGCCGTCGGCGTATTTGAAGTTCTTCGCCAGTGGAAGTTCCCCGGCATGCTGTGCAGCGGCCAACTTCGGCAGTATCACTGGTAAAAAGCACTTTTTCTTTTAAAATTCGTGGGGATGGCAAGCGGAAGAATCTTGAAAATACGATTTGTTGGTTGTATAATAAAGTCAGTTTGTTATAAAGGTAACAATATAATAGGAACGATCTCCCAAAATTTCCTGAAACAAAGGAGAGGTACTTGATGAACGCTTTAAACAAAAAGACCGTAGAGGATATCGACGTAAAGGGCAAGCGGGTCCTCGTCCGCTGTGACTTCAACGTCCCGTTCGATTCAGAGGGCAACATTACTGACCCAAAAAGAATCGACGAAGCAATGAAAACGATCTGCTATTTGAAAGATCACGGAGCAAAAGTCATTCTCTGCTCTCATCTGGGCCGGCCGAAGGGTGAATTCAACCCGAAATTCTCGCTGGTGCCGGTCGCGGCTTACCTGTCTAAAAAGCTGGGCATGGAAGTAAAAATGGCAAAGGATGTCATTGGTGAAAGCGCGAAAAACATCGCCGCAGGTTTGAAAGACGGCGAAGTGGCTCTTTTGGAAAATGTCCGCTTCCACAAGGAAGAAGAGAAAAACGACCCCGCCTTTGCAAAGGAACTCGCCTCTCTTGCTGAAATTTACGTAAACGATGCGTTCGGCACTGCGCACCGCGCGCATGCTTCCACCGCAGGCGTTGCAAATTACCTTCCCGCCGTGTGCGGATTCCTGATTCAGAAGGAAATCACCGTGATGGGCGGTGCGCTTGCCAACCCGAAACGTCCGTTTGTCGCAATCCTTGGCGGCGCAAAGGTATCGGATAAAATCGGTGTCATTACCAATCTTCTGGATAAAGTGGACACGCTGATTGTCGGCGGCGGAATGGCCTATACCTTCACAAAATCTCTCGGCTATGCCATCGGCTCCTCTCTGTGTGAGGAAGACAAAGTTGGCCTGGCTTCAGACCTGATGGCAAAGGCAAAGGAAAAGAACGTGCGGTTCCTTCTTCCGGTTGACAACGTGGTAGCCGATGAATACGATAAGGACGCACAGCACAAAACCGTCAGCTCCGACCAAATTCCGGACGGCTGGATGGGACTCGATATTGGTGAGAAAACCCGCAAATTGTTTGCAGACGCGATTCGCGGAGCCGGTACGGTCGTGTGGAACGGCCCGATGGGCGTAAGTGAATGGGACAATTTTGCCGGCGGCACCATTGCCGTTGCAAAAGCAGTGGCAGAAAGCGGTTCCGTTTCGATCATCGGCGGCGGTGACTCGGCGGCTGCCATTGAAAAACTGGGTTTTGCCGACAAAATGACACACATTTCAACCGGCGGCGGAGCATCGCTTGAATTCCTGGAAGGCAAGGAACTGCCCGGAATTGCCTGCCTGAACGATAAATAATACCGAAAGGGGCGGTCACCGCCCCTTTCTTTTCAGCGTATCTACATTTAATACAGGAGGATTCAACTTATGAATAAAAAGCTCAGAAAAGCCGTCATTGCCGGCAACTGGAAAATGAATAAAACTCCGGAAGAAGCAAAAGAGCTGGTCCGTGCGATTGTGCCGGCGGCCAAAGATGCCGACTGCGATGTCGTCGTCTGCGTACCATACGTTGATTTGTTCCCGGTTTTAGAAGCTGCAAAGGGCTCCAAGCTTGGAATCGGCGCACAAAATTGCCACTGGGCACCTTCCGGCGCGTTTACCGGAGAAGTTTCCGCACCGATGCTTTCTTCTATGGGCGTACAGTACGTCATTATCGGTCACAGCGAACGCCGCACCTATTTTGGGGAAACAGACAAAACCGTCAACCAGCGCATCCGCGCAGCGCTTGACAATGGGCTTTCCGTCATCCTTTGCGTCGGCGAATCCCTGGAACAGCGCGAACAGGGCGTGACTGCCGAACTGGTCGCCATGCAGACAAAAATCGCACTCGGCGGCGTTTCCGGCGAAGAACTGAAACGGATTATCATCGCATATGAACCAATCTGGGCCATCGGCACCGGAAAAACAGCAACCGCAGAGCAGGCCAACGAAGTCTGCGCATCCATCCGTTCTACTGTTTCTTCCCTGTATGGTTCCGCAGCAGCGGACGCCCTCACGATTCAGTACGGTGGTTCCATGAACGCGAAAAATGCAGACGAACTTCTTTCTCAGCCCGATGTGGACGGCGGTTTGATCGGCGGTGCTTCTTTAAAACCAGATGCCTTTGCTCAAATTATTAAAGCCGCCAACAGATAAATCGACACCCAGAAGGAGCTACTTGAATGAAAAAGCCTTTAATCCTAATGATACTGGACGGGTTCGGGATCGGCCCTAAAAACGGAAATGCCGTAACAGCGGCGTCGACTCCGAATATCGACCGTCTTTTTTCAGAAAATCCCCTGACACAGATCGGGGCTTCCGGGTTGGATGTCGGTCTGCCAGACGGTCAAATGGGAAATTCTGAAGTCGGGCATACGAATATCGGCGCCGGGCGCATTGTGTATCAGGAATTGACCCGCATTACCAAGTCGATTCAAGACGGCGACTTTTTTCAGAACCCGGCTCTGTTGAATGCAGTCGACGCGGCCGCATCTTCCGGCCATGCACTGCATTTGATGGGTCTGCTGTCCGACGGCGGCGTTCACAGCCACAACAGCCACCTGTACGCATTGTTGCAGCTGGCCAAACAGCGCGGCTGCAGCAAAGTTTTTGTGCATGCGTTTTTAGACGGACGCGACGTTCCGCCGTCTTCCGGCAAAGATTACGTTCTTGACTGCCAGAAACAAATGAAACAAATCGGTGTCGGCAAAATAGCCACCGTAATGGGCCGTTATTACGCGATGGACCGCGACCGCAGATGGGAACGCGTGGAAAAAGCCTATGACGCGATGGTCCTTGGCAAAGGGGCGCAAAACAATGACGCTGCCGCGGCAGTGGAAGAATCTTACCAGAACGATGTGACGGATGAATTTGTCCTTCCTGTTGTCTGTGACCCGCAGGGGCATATCTCCTCCGGCGACTCTGTGATTTTCTTCAATTTCCGTCCGGACCGCGCCCGCCAGATCACACGCGCTTTTGTCGATCCGCAGTTCGATGGATTTGACAGGGCCAACGGATTCTTCCCGCTTCACTTTGTATGCATGACTCAATATGACGCAACGCTGCCGAATGTTGAAATTGCATTCCACCCCCAGCAGCTGAAAAACACGCTGGCAGAAGTGATTTCCAAAAACGGAATGACGCAGCTGCGCATCGCCGAAACGGAAAAATACGCGCATGTTACATTTTTCTTCAACGGCGGCGTAGAAACCGTTTATCCCGGCGAGGACCGCGTTCTGATTAATTCGCCGAAAGTCGCCACTTACGACCTGAAACCGGAAATGAGCGCCTATGAGGTCACGGACGCGCTGGTAGAGAAAATTCACAGCGGAAAATACGATATGATCATCCTGAACTTTGCAAACTGCGACATGGTCGGCCACACCGGCATCTTTGGCGCCGCAAAAGCGGCAGTCGAAGCTGTGGACACCTGTGTCGGCCGCGTGACCGACGCAATTGCCGAAATGGGCGGCATCGCGCTGATTACCGCGGACCATGGAAATGCCGAACGGATGGAGGCGCAGGACGGTTCTCCGTTTACCGCGCATACAACAAACCCCGTTCCGTTCTGTGTGGTAGGGCATCCGTGCAAGCTGAGGACAGACGGCCGCCTGGCGGATATCGCCCCGACGATGCTGAAGCTCCTTCATCTTCCTCAGCCGGAGGAAATGACTGGAAATAGCATTATAGAATAAAAAATAGAACGAAATAAAATGATAGGGAGCTTGTGACACAGGCTGAGAGGAAGTTAACGGAAACTTCGACCCATTCCCCTGATTTGGATCATGCCAACGACGGGTATTTCGTTTATACAAAACAGCAAAGCGAGACATGCTTTTCATGGCATGCCTCGCTTTTGTTTTAACATAAATGAGTAAGAAAAAATGGAAGTACGAAAGCGGATAACCGCAAATTTCTACATAAACCGCTATAAATAGATTTTACCACCCCGGCAGCAATTGAATTAGGTCGAAAAAAATGATAGAATAACGGTATTCAAACCGCCGGGAGGGGTATCCATTGTTATATAGGAAAATGATTTCCGTTTTCCTGCTTATTTCTATTTTAACACTGACCTTAGCAGGCTGTAAAGGCAGCAATAAACCGTCAAATGCCGATAAAACCATTGTGTACGGCCTGACGGACGAACCGAAAACGCTGGACCCGCAGATTGCCTCCGATTCTTCATCCATCATCGCAGTGGAAGCGCTTTTTGAGGGTCTTGTCCGGCTGGATGCCGACGGAGAAGCCATTCCGGGCACGGCTGAACAGTGGCACGCCAATGCGGACAGCACCGAGTTCACCTTTTCTCTGCGCAGCGGCGCAAAATGGAAAAATAAAGAACCCGTTACCGCAAATGATTTTGTGTACGCGTTTCGCCGCGCCGTTTCTCCGCAAACAAATTCCGCCGTCTGTTCACAGATGTTCTGCCTGAAAAACGCCAGTCAGATTCATGAAGGAAAAGCCCCCACGGAACAACTGGGAGTTTCCGCCGTGGACAGCCACACGCTGAAGGTAGAACTGGAATATTCCTATCCGGATTTTCCAAAACTGACCGCCAACACGGTCTTTATGCCGTGCAACCAAAAATTTTTTGAATCCACTTCGGGGCGTTACGGGCTGGACTCCTCTTTTGTGCTTGGAAACGGACCGTTCCGCATCGATGGAACATATGGGTGGGCCCACGATCAATATTTAAATCTGAAACGCTCTTCTACTTATTCCGGTTCTCAGTCGCCGCTGCCTTCCAACCTCAAGTTCTGCGTGAACGGTGAGGGAACTGATTTGAACGACCCGGTGGCCGCACTGGAAAGCGAAACGGTTGATGTCATTTCCGTTTCTGCCGCGCAGGCAAAAAAAGCAAAGGAAAACGGATGCACCATTGCTTCGTTTCAAAACAGCACCTGGGGGCTTTGCTTTAATACTTCATCTGATTTGATGAAAAATGTAAATATCCGCAAGGCTTTCGTGCAGGCGCTGAACCGCAAAAAACTTCTGAGTCACCTGCCGCAGGACACATCGGCAGCAGACACCCTGCTGCTGCCCAACACCACCTTTCTCGGCGAAAATTACAGAAAACTGACCGGTATCAGTCCGTTCCTTCTTACGCAGGATACAAATGCCTCCAAAACGCTGTCAACGGGCCTTGCCGAGCTGGGACTTTCCGAAATGAAATCAATTTCCGTACTTTGCCCGAATGACGAAAATGTTAAGCGGATGCTCAATGAAATGATTATTTCCTGGAATGCACAGTTCCATCAGTACTTTAATATGGAAGCCATGGATGAAAGCACGCTCCTTTCCAAAATAGGGTCAGGAAACTATGAAGCTGCTCTGTTCCCCATCAGCCCAGACAGTGACGGTCCGTCGCAGGTTCTTTCTCTGTTTCGCAGCAAGGCCAAGGGGAATTTTACAGGATACAGCAATTCCGCCTATGACTCTCTTCTGGAAAAGGCAGAAAACGGCAAAGGGACAGGGGCTGCCGCAGACTATGCCGCGGCGGAAGAATATCTTAATCGTCAGGCGGTATTTTATCCTCTGTACTACGGCAAACAGTATTACGCTGTTGCAAAAGGGGTTTCCGGAATCGTTTTTCATCCTTATCAGGGAGGAATCGACTTCATCAGCGCCGGAAAAGAATAGTCCGTATCAAAATATAGGCCGCTCGGAGATTTCCTCCGGGCGGCTTTCTTATTTTCTCGTCTGAAAAGGAAGAAACAATATTCCAACTTTTCAATAAAATGGATTAAGGACAGAAAAAGATCGGTGAAAGAAGGAGACATTATGTATTCCAATCCCCGCATGTCCACAGAAACTCTGGAATATATCCGACGCGTCCGCGGCACGAACGCCTGCCGGCAGCACTTTCTCGAAATCGCACTGAAGAACCAGGAAAGCGCTGAAAGGCTGCTCAACAGCGGCCGCCTGCATTTTGCAACTCTGTTCACGCTGAAGCCCCAAATTACCAAGGCTGGTCTGGGGCCGGGTTTAAACGGAAAAGTGCAGGCCGCACTTCAAATCTGTGATAAAGTACTGGAAGAAAAAAAATGCTCGCCGGACGGCGGGATTTCTTACAATGATAACAATATTCGCTCTGCCTTTCTATGGATTTTCCAAACCGGGGCGCAGGATGACGGGCTGAGCAACGAGTATGACGAAATTCTGGACCTGACCGCCTGTGTGCTGACACGCAGATACCGCGAGAAAAACATTCTGCCGCAACTGGCGGAACTGATCTTCCGGCGCAACCGGAAAAGAGGATATCTGCATGACTTGATCTGGGCTTTTTTCCAAAGTCACGATCCCGGCTCCATGCGATATATTGCACCTTATCTGCGGACTTCCAACGCAAGGGATCGGCAACTCGCCCACCTGCTGCTGCACCTTCCCGAAACCGGAGGGAATGCGCGCCAGCAAGAAAACGAATACCGTAAATTTATGAACTGGCTCCGGGAAAACAGCGCCTATCTTTATTTTACGGGGGAAAGCCTGCAAAGCTCCAACCAACCGGAAATTTGCAGTCTGGACCAGGAAGCCCAGTACCTTGGCAAACAGATTTCGCCCCGCACCGACAGGCCGGTCAATCCCGTCACCAATGAGGAAGAAGAAGCCCTCAGCTGCTTTGCCCAGGCGGAAGAGAATGAAAAAGCCATCCTTTCCGAATATTCCGGTAAACTGCGCGCGCAAAACCCGGCCTTGTGGAACCGCTGGATTCACTCGCCGGTTTCCGAACAGATCCGCATTGCAAAGGGCGGCACAGGGAGGCGTTTGGTATGATTTTCATCAAAGACACGAAAATAGAGCCGGAGTCCGTCCCAGACATTCCGCAGGGTTCTGTGGAACAAGCGTCTCTGGCACAGCTTGCCGCCTCAAATATAAAGTTTGATTATGCGTCACAGGAACAGCTGCTGTTCGAACTAAACGTGCGCGGTCAAACCGTAACAGCCGCCAAAGACCTGGATCGCAGCGGCATGGCATTCGCCATTTTTAGAAAATCCAGATGCAACCCGGACTTCTGGAATCGAACCAACGAAGGCGGATTTCGATTAAAAAAAGGCGCCAGCCCCGGCGAAGCAATTACCGATATCTATGAACACGGGCGCAAATACGCCACGGAGTGCGCAACCGCCATGGTCATTGTCTATTACCGCGCCCTGCTCGTTGTTTGGGGACCGGAAACTTTTAACCGTATTTTCCCAAAGATTGAGCTGATGAACTGGCATCACCTGGACCGTCTTCTCAGGGAAATCGGGCTGATGAGAAAATTTCCGCTCTACCTTCCGGGCGACCGCCTCTACTTTGCAAATCCGGATGTTGATCCCATGACACCGCAGTGGCAGGGAGAAAATGTCATCGACTTAAACGGAAAATTGTATTACGGGCACGGCGTCGGAATCAACGATGCCGATACTATCATCCGTGCGCTGAACAAAAACAGAATAGAAAACGCGGACGAATCAGCCTATTTGATGGATGCCGCGGGCCGGCCGGATTACAACAAACTATTCCGCGCCTCTCAATCACGCTAATCAACTTTTCTGCGGTACTCCACCCGGTTTCCCCCCTGCTTCTTTCCGGCATACATCAAAGTATCCGCCGCCTTAATCGTGGCATCGAGCGTGGAATTTTCATGAATCTGCTCAACACCGAAACTGCAGGTGACACGAATTTCGCCGATGAAGCGCTTCTTTTTCACAGCGGAACGAATCC
Organism: Oscillospiraceae bacterium; assembly: GCA_022650485.1. Lineage (GTDB taxonomy): Bacteria > Bacillota > Clostridia > Oscillospirales > Acutalibacteraceae > Caproicibacter. The sequence continues at coordinate 115,097 of JALCPP010000007.1, forward strand.
GTTCTAAAATCTGTACCGCGTCTTTTAGTTCAGTACGCGGAAGCAGAATGACAAATTCGTCCCCTCCCCACCGAACCAGAAGGTCAGAGTTTCTCAGCTGAGTACGAATCAGCTCTGTCAGTTCAATCAAAACATTGTCCGCACTAAGATGCCCGTACTGGTCGTTAATTGCTTTAAAATGGTCGATATCAAATAAGCTCAGTGAAATCGGCTGCCGATGCTGTCGGCAGATTTTCGCCCACCGTTTAAATTCCGCAAGCAATTTGCTGCGATTGGAAGCTTTAGTCAGCTGATCGGTGTAGTTCATCTCGATCAACCGGGTTTTGGCCAAAAACTCACGGTACTGCTGCCGGTCACGCCCCAACGTAAAAACGGAGCAGATAAAAATCATGGCCGCCGAATAAACAATACTGGCAGCCAGCTGACTGCATTCCAGACCGACGACCTTCTGCCGGGAAACAACCAGAAACCCCGCGACTCCAATAACTGATGCCAACAGCATATTTCGATACCGATTCGGAAATAAAAAAATGATAAGAATCAATAGATATAGTCCCGACGACTGAATGATAAAATCCGGAGGATCATATTGAACCATAACAAATAAAAAAATTGCCAGAGAAAACAATTCAATGCTCGTCACCGCCCGGTGAAAAGAGCGAAATCCTCTGCTTTTGGAATAGTACACAGAAAAGAAGATCAAAATGGCGGTAAAAGCGGTGCGAAGCAACGCAATCAGCAGCTTGCCGACCCCGCTTTCAACGAAAAGCAGATCCGGAACCAGCATTGCTTCATTAAAAACTCCTAATGCCAGGCACGCTTTGTTGATATACGGCCGGCAGACCGCCACTTGATAATTTAAATACGCCTGACCGTGCCCGGGTTTATCCGTACCATTTTTGGTGATAAACCCATTTCGGCTTCCCGAAGGCTTGTTCATCCTGACACATCCCGTCCCCATATGGTATGATTCCTAAAGCGACAAATTTTGCACGATCCATTAATAACATTATAGTATCGAATTTCCTTCACGTAAAGTTTTGGCATTCCACGAATGACAAAGAAGATTGACAAAATCAAACACTGCGCATAGAAAAGAAATGACAATCCCCATAAACGACCATGCCGTGCGAAAGCCCTTCCATGGCTGGTAAGATATTGAAAGGCTGAACCGGAGCAGACAGGGGTTGCACTGTTTCCCGCATGGCCCACCAAAAAAATCAGTTCAGGGAGCGGCATTCTGCGGCTCCTTTTTTGATTGCAGAAATAAGTGCAGCTGTTTATTTTTTATGCCTTTTTCTGTAATCATTGGGCGAAACCGACAAATACCTTTTAAACAGTGTACTGAAATAGCTTTGATTGCAGAAATGATAGAAATTTGAAATATCCGCGATTTCAAAATCGGTGTACGCCACAAAATAGGTGGACTCCTCAATCCGCTGTCTGGAAATAAACTCTGTAATTGAACAGCCTGTTTCCTTTTTAAACAAGCCGCTTAAATAGTTCGGGTGCACATAAGCATGCTTTGCAATTTCCGCCAAGCTCAATTTTTGGCTCAGGTTATTAATTAGATACTGCATTGCATTAAAAACAGGAATGGAATAATCCTTCGAATTGTTTTCCCGGACCAATTTAACAAATTTTCTGACAATCTCCTGCTCATAGTTTCTCACTTCCGCCATGGTATTCATTTTTTCGATTTCCTGAATAAAGGTATCACTGTAAGTAAAAGCGATATCCGGAAAAACGCCGGCATCAATCACTGCACGGGTAAAAAAAGTGCAGGAACAGATAATGGAATTTTTTAAGGACCGCATTGAATCACTCGACAAAACGGCACGGTTAAGCATGTTAATCTCATTGAGCGTGCTCAGCGCGCCTTTTTCATCACAGGTTTGAATCTGCTTGACCAGCCGCTTTTCCAAAAAATACGGCGGATGGGTAAACATTTTCTCACGGTTTCTATAGGTATTCTGAAAATAATTTTGAATAAATCCGACCTGATATTCCATGGGACTGACTTCTTTTGACGCTTTCAGATTTCCATAAGAAAAAAGCCGGGAAACCAGCTTACCACAGTAATAATAAGTCTGGGAACTGACTAATTTCAGACCGTTATAATACTGTTCCAGCCGGGGCTTGAGCTTGATCGAAATTTTTTTATTTTGAAGAAGATGGTCCAGTGCGCCGCTGCGCATCGGCTCCGTCAGGACAGGCCCCGCCGCCACTGTGCACGTGTCGTCAATCACATAAATCAAAAAGCGTTCCCCATAACTGCTGGTAATATATTGAACGGCATTGTAATCCATTCGATTGTAGTTGACACAAAACTCCGCTTTTCCGCCCGCCACCGTCTGCGCCGTTTGAAACGATTCCGGCAAAGAGCGTTCTATTTTTCCGTTTTTCAGCACAATGACAGGAATTTCAGTTGCGTAAAAAAAAGTATGTAAGTTTTCCGTTAAATCAATTTGAAACATATTGCTCACCGCGCTTATAAAATTTTATATAATTTTCATGTTCTTCTTATAATATTAACAGAATTATTAATATTTTAAAATACAAATATAAAAATTGGCTTTATAATCAACATGTTCTTGATTGAAAGAACAAATTCTTGAAGGAGGATTGTTATATGAAAAAGAAAAAAATTTTAGCGGCATTCCTCGCGATTTCCCTGGCAGCCGGCATGACGGCCTGCGCAGGCCAGGAGGCGGCACCTTCTGCCGCAAACCAGAAAGCCTCTTCCAGCGAGGCACCCTCAAGCACCGAACCAGTTACCCTGAAATTCGGCGCACAGGCGGATTCCACACCGGCAACACAAGCTGTGGTGGATGCTTTTAACGCCTCACAGTCAAAGTACAAAGTCGAGTGGCAGCAATTTACCAACGACTCTTCTCAAATGCACGACCAGCTGCTGACCTCTCTCTCATCCGGCTCGTCGGATTATGATATCATCTCTCTGGATGTCGTATGGGCCGGTGAATTCGCGGCGGCCGGGTATCTTTCCCCGCTGGATGCAAAAATGAGCAAAGCGGGCTTCAAAAAAACAGATTTCAATCAAGGCTCCATGAATTCCGGAAATTATCAGGGCAAACAGTACACCCTGCCGTTCTTCCCCGATGTCGCACTGCTGTATTACCGTTCGGATATCGTATCCAAAGAAGACGGTGAAAAGCTGACCAGCGGCGATTATACATATGAAGACCTGTACCAGATGGCGGAAAAATATAAAGGCAAAGGCGGAACGGCGGACGGATTCGCTTTTCAGGCAAAGCAGTACGAGGGCCTGACCTGCAATGCGAACGAGTTCACGAAGGGTTTTGCAGACCTTGACAACGGACTGAAAGTCATGAATCAGTTCACTTCGTCCAAATTAGTTCCCGCAGATGTACTCAACTACAACGAAGGCTCTACAGACGCCAACTTTGACAACGGAAAATCGGTGTTCTCGCGCAACTGGCCGTATCAGTACGGAACCATTAAAGGCGGAAAAACCGCTCTTAAAACGGACCAGGTCGGCATTGCCCCACTTCCCAACGGCGGATGTGTGGGCGGCTGGCTGCTCGGAATGAATGCCAATTCCAAAAATGCGGACGGAGCTTGGGAATTCGTCCAATATCTCGCGGGACCGGACGGTCAGAAGATCATGTCCACCAAAGGTTCTTACCTGCCCGGCTACAACACTCTGATTACAGACGCCGACGTAGTCGCCGCCAACCCGCTGCTTGACATGGATGGCTTCAAAAACGCCATGAAGACCACCATTGCAAGACCGGTTTCCGGTCAATACTCGAAAGTAAGTGACACACTGCAAATCAACATTCATAAATATTTGTCCGGCAGTCAAGATCTTGCCGCCACTGTCAAAGCCGTGCAGGAAGCGCTGAAATAGGAAAAGGAATCCCAAAGGGCATGCACCGGTTACGATGCATGCCTTTTTTATCAAGATTGCGGGGGATTTTATGATCAAAAAATTAACATTTCGTCAGTTTCTGTTTCTTGTACCGCTGCTGATAATCATTGCGGTCTTTTCTATCTGGCCGATTCTGACTTCCTTTACATATTCCTTTTTTGACTATCAACTAAACAACATCCAAAAATCACAGCTAAGCTTTTCAGGCACTTTTTCGAAAAAGCAGTTTGAGGAAAACAGCGAGTACGTCAAGCTCTTTCTGAGTGACGACGCAAACGCGGCAGCCGGAAACGCAAAGGCTGAGCAGGCCTTTCAAGAGGCCCTTGCAGACGCGGAAAACTACTGCGAAACATTCTCCGGTTTTCCAAGCGGTAAAATTTCAGCTTCCCAGAGCAAAGAGTTTACCAATTCAACCGAAGCCCTGCGGCTGAAAGTAAAACAGCTTTACCTGAATTTTCCAAATGAAAAGTATGCAAACCAAGAGTCATTGCCCATGATTTTTGAGGAACTGAACAAAGCAATCTCCCCCTCCAACTTCACAGGACTGTCGGGTTATCGCATGATCTTCGGCGACCAAAGACTGTTTGACGCACTGGGGCATACGGTTTATTTCACGCTGATCTCCGTTGCCATTGAATTTCTGCTCGGACTCGGTCTGGCACTGATTATGAATAAAGCCGTCAGGGGAATCGGGCTGATTCGTGCCGGCGCGTTAATTCCCTGGGCGATTCCCACCGCGGTTTCCGCCCTGATGTGGAGTTACCTGTATGACGGTTCCAACGGAATCATCGCTCATATTTTTGCCGAGCTCGGGTTGATCTCTTCCTCTGAGACCATGCTGCTGACCGGTCCCGGTGCCATGTGGGCCGCCATTCTGACCGATGTTTGGAAAACAACGCCGTATATGGCGCTTCTGCTTCTGGCAGGCCTGCAGGTCATTGACAAGGGGCTGTACGAAAGCAGTGCGATCGACGGCGCCAATCGAATTCAAACGTTTTTTAAGATTACTCTTCCGCTGTTAAAACCGTCCATTTTGGTTGCTGTATTGTTTCGCACACTGGACGCTTTTCGGGTGTACGACCTGATTGCGGTTTTGACCGGCGGCGGCCCGGGCGGTGCAACGGAAACCCTTTCCGTCTACGCCTATAAAACCATGTTTTCCCAAATGAACTTCGGCTACGGTTCCGTCATCGTCATGTTCATGTTCGTGTGCGTGTTGATTATTGCGACCCTGTTTATCAAAGTACTGGGCGCCAACGTTATGACTTCTGATTAAGGGGGGAACAGATATAAAAAAAGCAAACTGGCTGTTTTATTTGGTAACCGCTGTCTTTCTGGTTGTGATTCTGTTCCCGTTCTTCTGGATCCTTATCACTTCTTTTAAACCATCGAACGAAATTTTCGGCAGCGGTGCCTTTCAGCTTCTCAGTCAGGCACCAACGCTGAACAATTACAGTTCGATTTTTAACGGGAAGAATATTTTAAGTTCCATCAAAAACAGTTTGATGATTTCACTGATTACCACTCTATATGTCATTGTGGTTTCCACTCTGGCGGCTTACGCCATTTCGCGCTTTCATTTCCGGTTTAAAAACTTTCTTCTGGGGCTGATCCTCGTCATTTCCATGTTTCCACAAATGATTATCGTCGGACCAATCTTTAACCTCTTCACCCTGCTGCACTGGACCAACTCCTACTTTATCGTCCTCCCCTATTCCACCATCACCATTCCGATGGCGGTGTGGATCATGGTGGCACATTTCGGACATATTCCCCTCTCGATTGAAGAATCTGCAAAAATTGACGGGGCTGATCCATTCCTGATTCTGTGGAAAATTGTTTTTCCCCTGGCAGCCCCGGGCGTATTTACGACCGCAATTGTCACCTTTATCGCCGCGTGGAATGAATATCTGCTGACTGCCACGCTGAACACCGAAATTCCCATGCAGACGGTTCCGGTCGCCATTTCATTTTTGCGCACGCAGTTTTCCATTCTGTGGGGCGAAGTTTCGGCCGCGACCGTGGTCGTCACCATTCCAACCATTATCATCGTGCTTCTATTCCAGAAAAGAATTGTATCCGGTCTTGTTTCGGGAGCGGTGAAGGAGTAGCCATGAAGCAAAAAAATAAAATTTATGAAGTTAAAAATTTCAGTCTTGAAAACGAACAGCTGCTACAATACGAAACCTTATTTCATAACGCAAACGGATATCTGGGCGTCCGCTCCAACTTTGAAGAGGGATACCCTGATTCCTACCAAACCGTCCGCGGTGAATATATCAACGGCTTTTACAATTTTTCGCGGATGAATCAGGCTGAAAAGCTCTGCGGCCTGACGGAAGAGAAACAGGTGATGCCAAATCTTGTCGACACACAGGGCATCCAGCTGACGGTCTGTGGAGAGCCGTTCAGCATGTTTCGCGGCAAAATTCTTGACAGTGCCAGAATTCTCGACATGGAGAAGGGCGTAACCATCCGCCGGGTAATATGGCGTTCCCCCGGGCAGAGGGAATTGGAAATTGAGATCACGCGTATGACCTCTTTTAAAATGCTTCCTCTGTTCACCATTGAATACCGTGTCAGGGCTCTGAATTTCAGCGGTTCCATCGAATTCTTCTCCACGCACATCGGAGATGTACGTAACTCCTTTTCTTCAAAAGACCCACGCGTCGCCGACGGCGCGGCACGGCATCTGCGCCCCGAAGCCGCAGTTTTTACCCCCGAAGGATTTTCTACCATCACCTCTCACACTACCACATCGCGGCTGACGGCCGTATCCATGGTATGTAACCGTTTATCCTACCCTGCGGCGGAATCTCGCGAGGCACGAGGCCCAGCGGCAGTGCAGGAGTTCCGCCTGAATCTGGATCAGGGACACAGCGTTACCCTGACCAAATACACGGTCCTGTGCGACTCCGTCCATTACCAGAACTGCGAGGACCTGGCGGCAGACCTGATGAAACAGGCGGTAAGCGTTCCGCTGTCCGACTGGTACCATGCTCAGGAACGCTACCTCAAACAATTCTGGGAAACCGGGAACATACAGCTTGAGGGGGATGATGCCCTGCAAAACGCCATCACCTATAATCTGTACCAGCTCATCCAGTCTGTAGGGAAAGATCCGCACAGCAATATTGCCGCCAAAGGCCTTTCCGGAGAAGGGTACGAAGGGCATTATTTCTGGGACACGGAAATGTATATCGAACCGTATTTTCTGCTGACCCGCCCCAGTCTTGCCAAAAATCTGATTGCTTTCCGCTATACCACGCTGGACGCCGCGCGAAGGAATGCCCGCATCCTCGGGCACCGGAAAGGTGCCCTGTACCCCTGGCGCACGATTATGGGCAGAGAATGCTCCGGCTATTTTCCTTCCGGCAGCGCCCAATACCATATCAACGGCGATATTGCCTATTCGGTCGTCAATTATTATCTTACTACAAAAGATTTCGACTTCATGGTTCACTGCGGCGCAGAGATTCTCTTTGAAACGGCGCGGCTCTGGATGGATGTTGGGAATTACTACAAAGGAAAATTCCGCATCAACTGTGTCACCGGACCGGATGAATACACTTGTCTGGTCAATAACAACTATTACACCAATGTCATCGCCAGATATAACTTGAAATGGGCCGCACGGTTTTACCGGATGATGACAGAGGAAAACAAAATTTCACCGCTCGCAGAACGCCTTTGTCTCACAAGGGAAGAAATTCTATCGTTTCAACAAGCGGCGGACGACATGTACCTGCCCTATAACCAGGAACTGGACATCAACCCGCAGGACGATTCCTTTTTATCAAAAGAAAAATGGGATTTTTCACAGACCCCGCCGGATTCCTTTCCCCTGCTGATGCATGTCCACCCGCTTTCTTTATACCGCCGCCAAGTCTGCAAGCAGGCCGACACGATTCTGGCCCATTTTATTCTGGAAGATGAGCAGCCGCTTTCCACCATGCGGCATTCCTATGACTATTATGAAAAAATCACCACACATGACTCTTCCCTTTCTTCCTGCATCTTCTGCATCATGGCGGCCAGGTTCGGCATGACGGAAAAGGCTTACAGCTATTTTGGGAAATCGGCTCAAACCGATTTAATGAATACGCACGGCAATACAAAAGACGGGCTGCATATCGCCAACATGGGCGGCGTCTATATGTCCATTGTTTACGGATTCGGCGGCCTGCGCATCAAAGAAGACGGACTTCACCTCGCCCCCGTTCTTCCTCAAAAGTGGGGCGGCTATTCATTCAAACTATACTTTGAAAACAGTTTGCTCGCAATTTCCGTCAAGCATCCGGTCTGTGAAATCACTCTTCTCAGCGGCACGGAAAAGACACTCTTTTTTTATGGAAAAGCACATCAGCTCAAAGACCGGCTCAACATTCCGCTCGAACCATGGGGGGAGAAAATATGAGTTACACCGGCGCCATTTTTGACCTGGACGGAGTCTTGGTTGACACGGCAAAATTTCACTACCTTGCATGGAAACAGCTTGCGGAAAGACTTGGCTTCCCGTTCACTCCGGAACAGAATGAAAAGCTGAAAGGCGTCTCACGGATGGAATCGCTGAATCTTCTTTTAAAAGCCGGCGGAATGGAAGGCCGTTTCAAGCCGGATGAAAAAGAGCGGATGGCGGCGTGGAAAAACAAGCGGTATGTCGAATCTATTTCCACATTGAACTCTTCAAATCTGCTTGACGGAGCTGCAGAACTTTTAGAACGGCTGCACTCGCATAAAGTAAAAATTGCGTTGGGGTCCGCCAGTAAAAATGCCCCGCTTATTCTCAAAAGCATCGGAATCTCCTCGTTCTTCGATGCAGTGGTAGACGGAAACAAAGTTACACGAACCAAACCGGACCCACAGGTCTTTCTGCTTGCCGCCCACGCACTGAATCTTTCAGAAAACCGCTGTGTGGTATTCGAGGATTCAGAAGCCGGTCTTCAGGCAGCAAAGTGTGCGGGAATGTACGCCATCGGCATCGGCAGCCACAAAAATCTACCCAGTGCCGACATGGTTTACAAAAGTCTGACCCAATTCCCCTGTGATGGTTATTTTTAAAATTTTTACACCATAAGGAAACCGACATTCATTTTTGTACCAATCATATAAAAATGGGTGTCGGTTTCCTTACGAAAGGTCTTCAATATTAATGTCTGTTCCGTATTTGAAATTCTTACAGAACTATAAACTATGCTATTCCGGCCAACCGATTAGAATTCATAATTCGGATATTATGTAAACAGAATAGTATGCTAGTATTTCAACCATCAGATTTCAACAGCGCTGATTCAGCGGTTGAAAATTGCCCATTCTGCCAGTAATACAGGATTGTTTTGGTGGAAAACTTTGTGGAAAGTGTTGAATCTTTTTCCAATTCAACCGTTTTCACTTGTCTTAAATCAGTTTTATGTCAAACAAAAGCAACCACTCGTACCATTGCACTATTTATTTGCGGCAAATCCATTATTTTCCTAACTGCAATTATTCTGTTGACAAAACAATGTAAAATACAGTGGTACTTATTAACAAAATTCGAAAGGGGTACCCGAATGAATCAGGTGGAATCGAGCAGAAAAAAGTGGGTTGTATTCACGGTTGTCACTTTCATCTGCACCATTGCTGTTCTGATTGGTGCCTTTTTTGCCATTCATCATATGCGTGAAAATTATGCACAATATACGCCGGATGAAATTACCCAGCAGATCATGGAAAAACTAGAGCCGAAAGATCTGGCGAAAGTAGATGCCGGGCAGATTTCAAAGCACTATGAAATTCCGGACGGAGTAATCGAGTCCAGTTCGCTTTATATGAGCAAATCCAGCGAAAGCGCGTCCGAATTGGCCTGTTTCCTTTTAACGGACACTTCAAAGTATGACCAGCTAAAGCACGCCATCAATACCCACATCAGCGCAAAGGCGGCTGGATTTAAAACGTTAAATCCAGCTCAGTACAATGCCTTGAAAAATGTGGTTATTTCTCAGAAAGGGCGATATGTTCTGGTATCGGTGGGGAGTGTAGGGGCGGCTGAAGAAAAATTGTTTTTAGATCTGCTCAATGAAAAAAGTTCTTGAAAACAGGACAAAGATATGATAGAATAGAACGTACGCGGGAGTAGTTCAGTGGTAGAGCGTCAGCTTCCCAAGCTGAATGTCGCGGGTTCGAATCCCGTCTCCCGCTCCAAACAAAAAGTCCGGAAAGCTGCATGAATGTTAGCTTTTCGGGCTTTTTGGCATATTGGCCCAAATGGGGGATTTACGCGTGGAATTTCGGCTCTATTCAATATACCCCAACTATTGGCATAGAGCCAAAATAAATAGAGTTTTATATATCGATCTTAACAAAAAACAGGCTGGTACACACCAACCTGTTTTTGTCCTTATGAACACTCGAGGGTCATTCGTAGTGGTCCGAGTGAAATTATAGGACTTAAAGAAATCCAGTGATATTAATAGTTTGCAGGAAGTTGACAAGTAGTATTTACGCCTCGGTCTATATGGTTCTGCTCCATACTGTAACCTGTGTAATGACATCCCGTAACCTATCATCACCGACTCTGTACTCCAAAACTTCATCTGCAGTGTTGCACAACTTTTCTGTATCATGTTTGTTTGCTTCACTGATGCTGATCTTGTCTGGATGGGTAATGCTGTAATTTTTTCCATTCCATTCAAACTCAACTTCACCATTGCGGCTCATACAGTTTTTAAAATCGCTGATTGTTTTAAATCTGCTTTCTTCAAAGCTGTTTGTGCCAACCATTGACATATATCCCGCCTCCTTAAAATATTTAAACTCTGGAACATTTCCATCCGGATAATTAATATGAGGTTTTTCAAAATTAGGAATACCCGGTTTGGGACTATCCCAATTAATGTTGTGGTCATGTGGGTTTGTATGTGCCCACGGTTTATTATGGTCTGTGTAATGGCGCTCTCTCGTAGCTCTGCCGTCCTCGCCAATTTTTGTATCTATCCTATTCCCTTTTTTATCATAGGAAGTTTTAATTTCTCCCGGCTCTCCCAAGAATCGTTCATCTTCCGATTTAGCAGGTTTCCACTGCCCGCCGTAGGCGCTGCCCATTCCGGCTTATATAATGCTATTATAATCCCCATCATTCTCACTTACAACATATCCGCTTTTAATGATGAGATTACTTTTTACCGGAAGGGGTTCTTCCCCGCAGATGTATTTCGCATATTTAGAGGGTACATATGGATCGTCGTTCATGTGCTTCCACGAACTTAGTTCATAATCGACAAACACGATATCGCCCTGTATCTCCGGAAATGGTTTATTATAGCAGATTATTTTTTCCGGTTCAATTCGACGAAGCATTTCGTTATAGCCCTTGAGAAAAAACTCTTTCTGGTTCTGACGGTTGTCGTGTTCTGATACCATATAGGTAGAAACCGCAACTGTGGAGCCCTTGTCGATTCCGTCAAAGCAGAACTCAAAAGTATTCTCGTTTCCCCAACTGACGGTGGGAATGACGCGAATCCCTTTCGACGCAAAATAGGCTCCGCACCAGCGGTTTCGGAATGTATTGTAAAGCTGTAAAACCGGTGCCATTTCGACATACATGCTGAAATCAGGAGAAAGCACCGCACGGTAGCATTTCAGCTTTTCCAGATCGATAACGGGATTTTTCCAAACACGCTCAAATTTGTAATCGTACAGAAAGAAATGAGCCATTCGGTTGAAGTGTTTTGTATCATTGGTGCTGATTTTATCAAATCCAATAAGAAGCAAATCATGAAAATCATCCGATTGCATTTGAAATTTGGGAATAACCGGAATTTGCAGCTTTCCTTTTCCTTTGAACTGATTGCGAAGGGATAAAGGACTCGTGCGATATTGATAATTTTCTTCAGTCATCTAGTTGCCTCCTTTAAGATAGGAAAAACATCCTTTCACTTAACCCGCAAAAACAAGTGAAAGTTTCCCTCAAGAGGGCAACTATTTAAAAATTAATTGAGAAACTTCCGTAGCGTTGGACGTGATCGCTTAGAAGCCCTTTCAAAGTCGTAAAAAACAAAAACATTTACATAAAAAATGGGCAAGTCCTATAAGGACTCACCCATGGTCCGAGTGACAAGACTTGAACTTGCGGCCTCTAGACCCCCAGTCTAGCGCGCTACCAACTGCGCCACACCCGGAAACAACATTGTTTATTTTAGCATATCATTCGCAGAAATGCAAGCAAAATCATACAATTCTTACACCAGACAAGTAAACCGCCGATCCGGCTGATACCGGTTCCGGCGGTTCTTGTTCCGCGTTTTATTTTGACTTAATCGTTGTCCTCATCGGTACCGAAAAAGCGGTTATGAATGGCAGCAACCGCCTTGTCCGTGTCCGCACGGTCAATCAAAACAGAGATCTTAATCTCGCTGGTTGAGATCATATGGATGTTGATATCCGCCGCATACAGCGCCTCAAACATACTGGCGGCCGTTCCGGAATGTGTTTCCATACCGGCGCCTACAATCGAAACCTTGGCCACATCTTCATTATAGACAACCGCAGTTCCGCCAATCAGCTCTACGTAAGGTTTCAAAATTCCAATGGTTTCCTTTAAATCCGCGCGGTGAACCGTGAAGGTAATATCTTTCGTACCATTCCGGCCAACCGACTGAAGGATAATATCGATATTGATGTTTTTCGCACCAATTTTTGAAAAGATTTTAAACGCAAGACCTGGCCGGTCCGGCACACCGATGATCGACACGCGGGCAACATCCTCGTCCTTCGCAACACCGCTGATCAACATTTTCTCCATTTTCGTAGCCTCCTTCACAATTGTGCCGGGTTTTCCGGTCATGCTGGAAAGCACCTCAAGCTCGATGCCGTAGCGCTTTGCCATTTCAACGGAACGGTTGTTCAGCACCTGCGCGCCAAGCGACGCAAGCTCCAGCATTTCATCGTAGGAAATAACACTGAGTTTTTTCGCATTTTTCACTTTGCGGGGGTCCGCTGTGAAAACACCTTCCACATCCGTGTAAATCTGGCACAAATCCGCGTGCATTACCGCAGCAATGGCAACCGCACTGGTGTCACTGCCGCCGCGCCCCAAAGTAGTCATATCATCATAACGGTTAACTCCCTGAAAACCGGTCACAACGACAATATGCTTTTTATCCAGTTCCTTATGAATCCGTGCCGGCACAATCCGCTTAATTCTGGCGCTTCCATACACCGTACTGGTACGAAATCCAGCCTGCCAGCCTAACAGCGAAACAACGGGAAAACCGAGTTTTTCAATCGCCATCGCCAACAGCGACGCCGACATCTGCTCACCGGTTGTCAAAAGCATATCCATTTCACGGCGGGAAGCATTCGGGTTAATTTCATGGGCTTTTGCAATTAAGTCATCTGTGGTATCCCCTTGGGCGGAAACCACAACGACCACATCATTTCCTTTTGCGTAGGTCTTGGTTACAATGTCCGCCACATTGAAAACCCGCTGCGCATTTGCGACTGAGCTGCCGCCGAATTTCTGGACAATCAGACTCATAAGGTTCCGTCCTCCTATAAAAGCATCATTATTCGATTGAAATGGTTGCACCCTGCGGGTCAGTCGTCAGCACCTGAACCTGCCAGCCCTCAATTTCTTTTTCTTGAAGTTTTGCTGCCGCATATTTCAAAAATGCTTCGGCACCATCTGCCGGAATCATCGAGATAATCGTGGGACCGGCACCGCTGATGTATGTACCAAGAGACCCCAGTTCATAACTGAGCCGAAAGACATCGTCAAGATGATCAATCAAACCGGAACGATAGGGCTGATGAATTTTATCCTGAACGGCGACTCGCAGATTTTCCAACCGGCCTGAAAACAGAGAAGCCGCCATCAGCGCAGAGCGGGAAAGGTTATAAACCGAATCGCTTCTGGAATACTCCGTCGGCAAAACAGAACGCGCTTTCTCCGTCTTGAGTTCAAACGGCGGAATAAAAACTGCAAACCGAATCTTGTCTGAAACCGGTACGCTCACACTGTACACACGCCCGGCTTCAATGGCAGAAGCCGCCAGTCCACCCTCAATTGCAGGGGTCGTATTATCAGGGTGGCCCTCAATCTCTGCCGCCAGATTAATCAAATCCTGAGAAGTCATTGGGCTGCCCAGCATGCGGTTTGCCCCCAGAATTCCTGCGACAATACAGGCAGAACTGCTGCCCAGCCCACGCGCCATAGGAATATTGTTCAACTGAATAATTTTCATACCAGGCAGCTTGTGTCCGCACAAATCATACAGCCGCTTGGCCGCCCAATAGATCAGGTTCGTCTCATCCGTTGGTACAATAACACCGTCTTTGCAGGAAATATCGATTGTATCCGACTCTTCCATCCAAACCTGATTATACATAGTCAGCGCGATTCCCAGGGAATCAAAGCCGGAACCAAGGTTGGCGCTTGTGGCCGGAACCTGTATGCGTATCATATTCTAAACAACCTCACAATTTTTACAGCTCACCGATTCGTACTGTATTCTGAACCTGGACACCAAGTCCCAGCAATGTTTTCAAGCCCTGCCGCAGCTCCCGTTCCGTGGCTTGCTTCGTGACGAAGGCAATCTCCCCCGGGTCTGCCCCCTTGCGGGTCAGCCGGGTCACGGCACCAATTTGATTTTCGATATTCTGAAATGCCAGCGTTTCATCATCCGTCACCGCGCGCACATATAACGACACATGGTTATCGAGATAATTTTCCACATAATCCGCCGAGCCGTCGTCCCAATAAAGATATTTTCTAGCCTTAAAATGCTTTACACAATCAATGACATCCGCAACCACCGCACTGGCGGTCGGGAACTTTCCGGCACCCTTTCCGTAGAACACCACATCACCTGTGGAATCACCCCGGACTAAGATGCCATTGAAAACATCGTCAACATTGGCAAGCTGGCTTTCCCGAGACAAAAACATCGGACAGACAATAATCTGTATCTTTCCGTTTTTCATCCTTTTGACCTGACCAATCAGCTTGAGCACACCGCCCCAGGCGGCTGCATACTCCACATCAGCGGGACGAATCCCTGAAATTCCTTCGGTATGAACCTGTTCCGGGTAAACATGTTTTCCATAAGCCAAAGACGCGAGGATACATATTTTTCTGCAGGCGTCCAATCCCTCCACATCTGCGGCGGGATTGCGCTCTGCATATCCAAGCTTCTGCGCCAGCGCAAGCGTTTCTTCAAACGTGGTCTTTTCCCGAATCATCTTGGTCAGGATAAAATTGGTGGTCCCGTTCAGGATTCCCGCAATTTCAACCACTTCATTAGCCGCAAGGCATTGGCTGATCGGGCGGATAATCGGAATCCCGCCGCCGACACTGGCTTCAAACAAAAAGTTCAAATTGTTTTTCTGCGCAATTTTCAGCAGCTCAGCTCCCTTTGCCGCTACTAACTCCTTGTTGGAAGTCACAACGCTTTTTCCATGTTCCAGACAGGCTTTTACATAATCAAAAGCCGGATGCAGACCGCCCATCACTTCTACCACAATACGAACATCGGTGTCGCTCAGAATTTTTTCAAAGGATTTTGTAAACTTCTGTTCATAGGGACTGCCCGGGAATTCTCTAAGATCCAGA
Organism: Oscillospiraceae bacterium; assembly: GCA_022650485.1. Taxonomy (GTDB): domain Bacteria; phylum Bacillota; class Clostridia; order Oscillospirales; family Acutalibacteraceae; genus Caproicibacter. The sequence goes on from JALCPP010000007.1 coordinate 130,600, forward strand.
ATGTATTTCACATGGATCTGCGCCTTGGCTCGCCCTGCGATGCTTTCCGCGTGCTTGTGCAGCACCTCCACAACGCCGGAGCCCACGGTGCCATATCCCATAACCGCTATTTCCACCATTGCCAGCACTCCTTTAATTCTCTGACTGCGCGAATTAAGCCGTAAAAAAAGCCGCATCCGGTTCGGTTTATTCGAGTCACCTGTCACAAAAATGAATTTTATCTGCCGCACGGATGCATTACACTTTATTGCTTTAGTTTAACATGAAATGACCCATGTTTCAACTGAACGAATGCAAAAAGTCATTCTTCCGGCATAATACTGTCTTGACGCCACGCTTGATTTGTCTGTTGACTTGAATTGTTTTTCGATTGGGATTCCGGCTGAGAATCCGATTGAGATCCCGTGTTGTTGGAAGGGTTCTCTGACTCGCCATTGGATGACGATTCCTGTGAGCTTGCATTTCCGGATTCTGAGGATGAGATGCCAGACGAAGAACTTTCCGGCTCCGATTCAGCAGTGTCATGCTCCAGATTGCAAATAGCCGGAAGATTATTTTTATCATACCAGCCTGTTTTTGTTTCGGTACAGACGCCGGGGTTCGCCAAAAGTCCGCTTTCCACACAGAATTTATAAGGAATCACATTCGAATCTAAATCAAAGCTTTTCTTCTCTTTCCCTTTCAGGTACTGCGTCATAATATTTTTCCAGACCGCTTTGGCAACCGGAGTTTCATACCGGCCGCTCATCACCTTTGGAGTACGATACCCAGTCCACACACCGGCAACTGCGTACGATGTTCCGCCCACAAACCAGCTGTCTTTATCATCGTTGGTCGTCCCCGTTTTGCCGAAGACGTCCCAGCCCCAGATATTAGCGGTATAACCGGTACCGTGCTGCATCACATTATTCAGCAATTTGTGGACAACCGTTGCCGCCACGGAAGAAATCGCCTGCGTTGGCACCTCGTGCCGGTTATCGATAATCACATTGCCGTCATGGTCCTCAATGTAATAAAACGTATACGGCTTATAGTATTTTCCACCGTTTCCAAACATCTGAAATCCGGCAGTCATTTCCTTTACCGTAATTCCCTGCGTCATTCCGCCAATCGCCATCGCGGCCAGCGTGTTGTCCGAAGATTCCAGAGAGGTAAACCCAAGTTTTTCGTGAAGAAAATTAAAGCTGAGATTCGGGGTCAGCAGTTTATCAATTTGCACGGTCACTGCGTTATATGATTCTTCCAAAGCCTTTTCCACCGTAATCAGCCCATGGTATTGGTTGTCCCAGTTGGCGGGTCCCGGCTGTCCGTTTTTCCAGTTTTGGACCGGTTCATCATTCACCAGAGAGGAGTAATTGATTAAACCCGCGTTGACCGCAGGACCGTAAACGGCCAGCGGCTTAATGGAGGAACCCGGCTGCCGCTTGGCGTCGGTCGCCAGATTAAACAACCGGTTGCTTTCTTTTTTCCCTTTGGACCCAACGACTGCCAAAACACGGCCGTTGTAATCCATTGCAACATAACCGCCCTGTAAATTCGGGTAAGAAGCGGGAAAAGTTTTTCCGTCGTTAAATACATCTTCCGCAATGCTTTGAAATTCGGAATCCATCGCGGAATAGATTTTCAGTCCGCCGTGGTAAATCATATCAACCGCCTTTTCGGAAGAGCAGTTGTATGTGTCCATCAAACTCGCTTTCACATCTTCAAACATTGTTTCCGTATACCAGTTCCAGACCGAGTTCTCATCCACTACATCCTCGGTCTTCTTACCGGTAAACTTCATGTTTTCCGATTCCTGCATGGCCGCTTTATATTCGTCGTCCGTGATTTTCTTCTGATTGTGCATCGCTGTGAGCACCGTCTGCTGGCGTTCCTTGTTCTTTTCCGGGTGCGTCAGCGGAGAATAGGCCGTAGGATTCTGCGTAATCCCTGCAATCGCCGCACACTGTGCGATATCACATTCCTGAATATTTTTTCCAAAATACAGGTTGGCCGCAGTTTGAACGCCGTTGCAGCCGCTGCCAAAATTGACAACATTCAAATAGGCGCCAAGTATTTCCTCTTTTGAATATTTTTTTTCGAGATTCATCGCCCGAAAAATTTCTTTTACTTTGCGTGTCAGGCTGACTTCATTTTCACCCGTAACATTTTTAATCAGCTGCTGCGTGATGGTGGAACCGCCGTAACTGGCGCCATCAGACTGAAAAACATTAAAAAGATTGACCACAGCGCCAAGTGTTCTTTTCCAGTCAACGCCCTGATGCTCCCAATAGCGCTTGTCCTCAATGGCGACAATCGCATCTTTCATTGTCTTCGGAATCTTATCATAATCCACCCATACACGATTTTCGCTGCTGTAAAGGCTTTGGTACTTCACCGGATTCGCTGCATCATCCTCCGGACCGTTTACATAAATAAAACTGGTATAGTTGAGCTGCAACTTATGCAAATCATAATCCACCGATTCATTTCTTAAACTGTAAATATAAGAAAACAGCGAAACAGCAACAATCGTCCCTGAAATCATTAAAATGGCAAGGACCGTCGCGATGCCCCGAAGAATCATTTTAAAAACAGATTTAGCGGTGGAAACGTCCTTTTTGCCAACGTTCCTACCGCCCGCATACTGACTGATGTCGGTTTTTCTCATCCATACCACCTCCCTTATATAATTATTGACTGTTTTTTTAATAGAATGAATAAGTTTCCAAAATTTTCAAATAATATTCAGCAGAGGTGATTTTTTTGAAAAAGACTTCTATGCTTCTGCTCTGTGTGATCGCCCTGCTCACAGTACTGGTCATTTTAAGGTTTCCACACCGAAACCGGGAAAACAGCACAAGCTCTGCTCCAGATAAAATTACGTCAAGTAATTTTACCGCAATTGAGACTGCAAGTCAAGAAAGCAGCGCCATAATCACCACAGCCAGCAACCAGAATGAAGACTTATATATTGTGAAAGAATATAAAGGGCAGATTGGTGTATTTCATGAGGGGGACAAGCATCCCTGTGAAGTAATTGATATCGATATCAGTATATTTCCGGAAGAAGACCAGAAGCGTCTCGTCGACGGGATTCAGGTCAGCGGAATTGCGGAGCTGACCAGCGTAATTGAAGATTACGAGGGCTGACAAAAGCGAAATAAAAAACGGGCTCCGCCGCAAAAGGCAGAACCCGCTTTCTGATTTTATTAATTCAAATGGAAATTCTGTGCGCAATTTCATACAGGTTCATATCAAACACACGCTTCATTTTCAGTGCTTCCGTAATGTCCAGGTCAGCAATCTTGCCGTCTTTCACTACAAGAACGCGATTGCTCTTGCCTTTATGAAGCAGCGTTGCCGCAAGAGATCCCATCGCGCTGCCGATCACACGGTCGCGCAAAGTCGGGGAACCACCGCGCTGAACATGGCCCAGGATGGTGGCTCTGGATTCAATTCCGGTTGCCTCCTGAATATCCTGCGCCAGTTTTTCCACACCGCCGACGCCTTCCGCAACAATAATAATGAAATGTTTCTTTCCGGTTTTCTGGGTAAACCGCATCCGATCAATAATATCCTTTTGAAAATCGTAAGGAACTTCCGGAACCAAGATGCTGGTAGCCCCGACCGCAATGCCGGTCTGCAAAGCGATATCGCCGCAGCGGCGTCCCATAACCTCCACAACACTGCAGCGGTCGTGCGACTCCATTGTGTCCCTCAGGCGGTCCACCATTTCCACCGCGGTATTCATTGCGGTATCGAACCCAATGGTATACTCGCTGGATGCAATATCATTATCAATGGTTCCGGGGATTCCAATGCACCGGATCCCGGATGCCGTCAAGTCCCTCGCACCGCGGAAAGAACCGTCTCCGCCAATCACCACCACACCGTCAATTCCCAGGCTGCGGCAAGTGGAAGCAGCCTGCTGAACACCGGCGGGCGTATTAAATTCAGGGCTGCGGGCCGTATATAAAATTGTGCCGCCCCGGTGAATAATATCCGAAACACTTCTCAGATTCATTTCAACAACTTCTCCACTGAGCAAGCCATTGAATCCCCGCTGAATTCCCATGACTCTTACTCCGTGGGACAATCCTGTACGAACCACCGCACGTACGGCAGCGTTCATACCGGGCGCGTCACCACCGCTGGTTAAAACGGCAATTGCCTTCGAAGACATATTCGAATCCCTCCAAATTAACTTTAAGCTGCATTTCCTTTTGAGCTTTTCTCTTATTGATTCACTATTTCTTATTATAATCGAAATCCTTCGCCTTTATCAACCGAAAGTTATGGACAGAAGTTTCCGTTATATGGATTATTGTTTCTAATTACCTACAATTACAACATTTTTTTCGCCGAGTACCTTTTTCAATTCCCGAATCAGAACATCATTTAAGGCAACGCGCATAGAAAGCGGCGCGTGGTACAGCCGGCGTGAATCCGTAAAAAAGACATATAACGGTGTGGTGCCGTCAAATACGGCAAGATATTTTTTTGCCCTTTCATACTGGGCACTTGTTTTCCCCGGCACCTTTAGATACAGACCGGGCGAACACTTCTTTGCACCGGAAGCGCCGCCGCTTTCAGAACGGGACGGCACAGGTTTGACAGATTCACAAATCAGCTTGGTTTCTTCATCCTCGCGGACACTGACATGGGCCTCGATGAGCAAAATCTTTCCTTCCGCAATCCATTCCGCGTACTTGGAAAGTGTTTTTGGAAAAACCAGCATTTCCATGGAACCGAACATATCCTCCACAATGACAAAAGCCATCGTATTGTTGCTTTTCGTCACTTTCATGCGCACATTTGTCAGAATTCCCAGCACGGTAATCCGGTCGCCGTCGCGAACGGTGCCGTCGCCGTTTTCCGTACTCTCCCGCACAGTGCTGAGCCTTGCGGCATGCAAAGTGTCATAGGCATTGGCATATTCCGCCATCGGGTGGCCGGATAAATACAGCCCGGTCACTTCTTTTTCCATCGCCAGCTGATCGGAAACCGGAAGGTCCGGCAGATCGTCCAGGCAAAAATCGTCTGTCCCAGACTGCTGGGCGGAATCGAAAAATCCAATCTGGCCCTCAACATTCCGTTTTTTATCGGCGTCAAGATAGGCAAGCACCGCATCGGAGCCGGAAAGCATCTGGCGGCGGTTGGCGCCAAGACCGTCCAGCGCGCCGCATTTAATCAGGCTTTCCAGTGATCTGCGGTTGATTCCGTCGTACACGCGGCGCACAAAGTCAAAGAACGAGTGAAATTTTCCATTTTGCTCCCGCTCCCTGACCAAACCGCCGATAAATCCACGCCCCAGGTTTCGCACCGCAAGCAGACCGAAACGAATATCCGGGCCGGAGACAGTAAAACCTGCCGCACTTTCATTGACATGCGGGGGCAGCACGCGAATGCCCAGCCGCAGGCATTCCGCAATATAGGCGGACAGCTTGTTGTTATTGTCCAGCACACTGGTCATCAGCGCCGCCATATACTGGCGCGGATAATGGCATTTGAGCCACGCAGTCTGGTAGCTGAGCAGCGCATAAGCGGCCGCATGGGATTTGTTAAACGCATAGGAAGCAAAGCTTTCCATTTCCCCAAAGATTGCCCTGGCCGTCTGCTCGTCCACACCGCGGCGCTCACAGCCCTCCACTTCAACCTTGCCGTTCTCATCAGTCAATCCATGCAGAAAGATCTCGCGTTCGCGCTCCATCACATTCTTTTTTTTCTTGCTCATCGCGCGGCGGACAATATCCGCACGGCCAAGCGAATATCCCGCCAGCGTGCGGAAGACCTGCATGACCTGCTCCTGATAAACAATACAGCCGTAAGTAACATCCAGAATCCCTTTCAGCAGCGGATGACGGTATGTCACTTTGGATGGATGATGCCTGTTTTCAATATAGCGCGGAATCGACTCCATCGGCCCCGGCCGATAGAGTGAAATCACCGCAATCAGGTCCTCGATCTTTTCCGGCCCCAGCTGGGCGATCACGTTTCTCATTCCGCCGGATTCAAATTGGAACACCCCGTCTGTTTTCCCTGCGGACAGCATTCGGTAGACCGCAGGATCATCAATTGAAATATCTTCAATTTTAAATCCCGGCTGTTTTTCCGCGATCATTTCCTCCGCATCACGAATCACCGACAGATTTCGCAGACCGAGAAAATCCATTTTCAGCAGACCAAGTTCTTCCAGAGTCGTCATGGTGTACTGGGTTACCACGGAATCTCCGTTTTTCGCCAGCGGCACATACTCCGCCACCGGCCGGTCCGTGATGACAACACCCGCGGCATGCGTAGAGGCATTTCGCGGCATCCCTTCCAGGCGCCGTGCCATGTCGATCAGCTCATGAATCTGCGGATTCGTGTCGTACTTCTGCCGAAATTCCGCAGAAACCTGCAGGGCTTTGCCCAGCGTAATGTTCGGCTCTGAAGGAACCAGCTTGGCGATCGCGTCCACCTGTGCATAGGGAATCGCCATGGCACGGCCCACGTCCCGCAGGGAACCGCGGGCCGCCATGGTACCAAAGGTAACAATCTGGGCAACATGGTCCGCACCGTATTTATCCACGACATAATCGATCATTTCCGGGCGGCGTTCATCCGAAAAATCAATGTCGAAATCCGGCATGGAGACACGTTCCGGATTTAAAAAGCGCTCAAACAGCAGATTGTATCGAATCGGGTCGATTCCGGTAATACCGATACAGTAAGCCGCCAGACTGCCGGCACCGGAACCGCGGCCCGGTCCGACGGGAATTCCGACTTCCTTGGCGTGGCGGACAAAATCATGAACAATCAGATAGTAGTTGACATATCCCATCTTTTCAATGGTTTCAAGTTCATAACTCAGCCGGTCAGCAATCTTTTTTTCGGGATGCTCCCCATAATGCCGATGCAGCCCCTCGCAGCATTTTTCTTTAAAATAAGTGACATTTTCCTGCCCGTTCGGCGTTTCAAACCGTGGCAGCTTGGTTTTCCCGAATTCAAACTCCACATTGCAGCGCTCCGCGATTTTCACGGTATTGTCGGCCGCCTCCGGACAATCCGGAAACAGAGCCCGCATTTCCTCTTCCGTCTTAAAATAGAATTGGTCGCTGCCAAACTCCATTCCATTCTTGTCTTCCACCGTGTGATTGGTTTGAATGCAGAGCAGAATGCGGTGCATTGCACTGTCTTCCGGGCGAATATAGTGGCAGTCATTGGTCAGAACCAGCGGAATACCCGTTTCCCTGGAAATCTGCCGAATGGAAGGATTGACCAGTTTCTGTTCCCGCAGGCCGTGGTCCTGCAGTTCCAGGTAAAAGTTTCCCCGGCCAAAGATATGGTCGTAACGTAGGGCGGCGGTTTTTGCCCCGTCATAATCCCCCGCCGACAAATCACGGGGAATCTCGCCGGCCAGACAAGCGGAAAGGGCAATCAGACCTTCATGGTACTTTTCCAACAATTCGAAGTCGACACGCGGCTTGGAGTAAAACCCCTCCGTCCAGGAGCGGGACACCAGCGCAATCAAATTTTGATACCCCGTATTATTTTCACACAGAAGAACAAGATGCCGGTGTTCGGAATCGAGCCCGTGCACCCGGTCGAAGCGAGTGCGCTGTGCCACATAAACCTCGCAGCCGATAATGGGTTTCACGCCCTGTTTTTTTGCCTCTTTATAAAAATCGACCGCGCCGTACATCACACCGTGATCCGTCACCGCAACCGCCGGAGCCCCGCGCTCCGCCGCGGTTTTTACCAGCCGTTCAATGCGGCACGCTCCATCCAGCAGGCTGTATTCGCTGTGGACATGCAGATGAACAAACAAAACGTCATCCCCTCTCTGACCGGCTGCCTGCCCGTGTGCGGCCGCGTTCCGGTTCTGCTCCCTGTTCCAAGTCCGACCCCCGCAGATGCTCCGCCAGTTCCATAATACGGCTCAGTCTGTGGTTCACCCCGGACCGGCTGAGCGGAGGCTCCAGATTCTGCCCCAGTTCCCGCAGGGATAAGTCTGGGTTTTGGTAGCGTAAAAGCGCCAGTTCCCGCAGTTCCTCAGGAAGAAGCGACACGCCGCCGCACGCAAAAATTTTCTTGAGTGCAATCATCTGCCTGGCGGCGGCGGAAGCGGTTTTCTCTATATTAGCAGTTTCAAAATTTGTCTTTCGGTTCACTTCATTGCGAACCTCTTTTAACATGCGGACCTGAATTAGTTCCATGGCGGAACTGCCGGCCCCAAGAAAAGTCAGAAGGTCAGCGACATGATCTCCTCCCTTCAAATAAACGACAAACGAGCCCTTCCGGTTGATGATGCCGGGCGTTGCGTCCAATTCAAAAATATCCCGCAAAAAGGCCGTCAGATCTCGTGCCAGGTTCCGATAAGGCACCACAAATTCCAGCCGGTAATCCCTGGCGGGGTCTGTCACCGTACCGCACGAAAGAAACGCCCCGCGAAGAAAAGCGGAGCGGCAGCATTCATGATCCAGATTGGCAAGATTCATCCGCAGACTGATTTCTTTTCCCGTATAGCCAAATTGATGAAGCACCTGCTCAATTTGGCTGCTGCCCGGAACCGAAAGCGTACAGGCGCTTCTTTGATCCCCCCGGCGGGGCGGCGATGTCTTCACATCCACATAAACCCCGGCCGCACGGGCAACCAGTTCCGCCGTGCGTTCGGCAGTTTCCCGGCTTTCCGTTGTCAGCGTAATGGACTGCAGGGAAAAGCTCCTGCCAAACAGCAGGAGCCCGTAGCATTCCGCTTTTTGGCAGCAATTTGCCGATTCAATGCGGCACAATTCTTTTTTTGTTTTGGAAGAAAACGACATAGCTCTTTTCGAACCTCACTGTTTTTGAATATCCCGATGGTTGACGCTTGTCCGCAGATTCTGCTGCAGCAGATGATTGTATAACAGTTCCGTGAGCGTAACCGAACGGTGATGTCCGCCGGTACAGCCGACGGCAATGACAAGCTGACTTTTTCCCTCGCTGCAATAAAGTGGAATCATATAATCGATTAAGTCCAGAAACCGGCGGACAAACCCCTTGGTTTGATCCCATTTCATCACATAATCCCGCACCGGCTCATCCAGTCCCGTCAAATTTTTCAGTTCCTCAACATAATACGGGTTGGGAAGACACCGAACATCAAAAACGAGGTCTGCCTCCGCCGGAATGCCGTATTTAAACCCAAATGAAATGCAGTGGATCATCAAAGCATCGGAAGCGTCCCCCAAAAACAGCCCCGAAATGCGCTTTTTCAGCTGTGCGGGGGACAGCAGAGAAGTATCAATAACATAATCCGCCCGTCCCTTCACAGGGCGCAGAACATCGCGTTCCAGGCGAACCGCCTGTTCCAGGGAACCCAGACAGTTTTCCGACAAAGGATGCTTCCGCCGCGTCTCTTTAAATCGATTCACCAGAACATAATCTTTTGTATCCAAAAACAGCAGTTTATACTCTTTGCCGTCCGATTTCATACGGTCCAGTGTTTCCAGCAGACTGGAAAACATATCTCCGCCGCGGATATCCGTTACAACCGCTACGCGTGACAAAGCCCCCTTGGCCTGCCGCGACAGCTCATAAAAGGTAGGAATCAGTTTCGGCGGAATATTATCCGCGCAGTAAAAACCGATATCCTCCAGCGCATCCATGGCCCGGGACTTGCCTGCTCCCGACAAACCGGTAACAATTAAAAACTCCATAGAATCCTCCGCGATGTTATCCAATTCGTTTCACTTCGCATTCCAATTGAACCCCCGTTTGTCTGCAAACGGTAGTCTGAATCAGTTCGATCAGCCGCAGCACGTCACTGCAGGTAGCGCCCCCTGCGTTCACAATAAATCCGGCGTGTTTCCCGCTGACCATTGCCCCGCCGACACGCCGTCCTTTTAGGCCGCACTGTTCGATCAAAGCACCCGCGTAATAACCCGCCGGACGTTTAAAGATGCTTCCGGCGCTGGGCATTTCAAGCGGCTGTTTCGATGTTCTGCGCTGATAAAGTTCCTGCATTCGGGCGGTAATCTGGTCCGCGTCTCCCCGTTTCAGCTTCAAACGGATGGATGTAATGACACATCCGTTTCCCGTATAGGCGCTCTGCCGGTAACCGAACTGCAGATGATTTCCCTTCAGGATGCCAACCTTTCCCTGTGAGGACACATGGCTGCACGCGGACACCACTTCTGACATGGAATGCTCGTAGGCCCCGGCATTCATAAAAGCCGCACCGCCCGCAGAACCGGGGATGCCCCATGCAAACTCCATTCCGCTCAGGGAATGGCGCTGGGCAAACTTGCACAGCTTACCCAGCGAAACCCCTGCCCCGCATTCCAGCTCGTCTTGCCCGCACGGTTCCACCTTTTGAAACCCTTTTCCCAAAGAAACGACAGCCCCGCGAATTCCAGCGTCGCTGACGAGCAAATTGGAACCATTGCCAAGCGGGTAAAACTTTACCTCAAGTTCCTGCGCTTTGCGGCAGACTTCCCGCAGCGCGGATTTGTCGTTCACAATAAGAAACAGATCCGCCGGGCCGCCGATCCGGAATGTGGTATGGCGGCTCATCGGCTCATTGCGAAGGATCTTGCAGTCCAGGCACTGCGCCGCCTGTTCCAATTCTTGTAAAAGGTCCAATGTTTTGTCCTCCGTTCCTGTCAGTCGGAATTTGAAAGCACTTGGGTGTACTGTTTTAAATAGCCGCAAAAGCGCTGCACACTGGAATTGACAACCAGTTCCTCCGGAAAATCAATTTCCTTTAATAACCGTTTTGACTGTTCACAGTTTCCAACCTGGGTCGAAAAATGAGCATCGGAATCGACAATGATGGGCACTGAATACTTTTTGCAGAGTTTCATAATGCGCATACAGTTCGGAACCGACTGGCTTCTGCATGAAAATGTGGATTCGTTCAGCTCCACCAGTTTTCCATTTTTGGCAAACACCGGCAGAACGGTTTCATAGTCATAGCGATACCGTTCAAAACCGCTGTGGCCAATCACACGAACCAATGGATTTTCCGCAATTGTCAGCCAGGCATTTGTCACTTTATCAACCGTCGGGGACTTGTCCCGCATAGTCGCATCGTGCATAGAGGCAACAATCCAGTCAAGGGACTCGGTGTCTTCTTCTTTCAGATCGGTGTGGCCGTCAAAATCGACTACGTTTGTCTCTTCTCCCCTCAGGACCAGAACGCCTTCCAGTTTGCGCGGAATCACCTTTAAATTATGAAAATACCAGCGCCCCGGCGAGCCCGGCATATCGGGCCCGTGGTCGGTAACTGCGATTGCGAACAGTCCGCGGTCGGCTGCCGCGTGAACCATTTCCGTCAGCGTGCAATAAGCGTGTGTGGAAGCAATAGTGTGAGTGTGGGTATCTGCTATCAGGTTCATGGTTTTCGCCTTTCTTCATTTGTTACAAATCAAAAATCCAAATCCAGCTTTTTTTCAGTTTCCTGCATGGCGGAAAGGTCCATGCCCAAATTGGCGAGCAACTCTTCCGCTGCGTTGTATCCCATTTTTTTCTGGCGGTTGTTCATCGCCGCTACCTCAATAATAATAGCTAAGTTCCTGCCCGGTTTTACCGGAATGGTTAAGACAGGAACCTTAATTCCCAAAATTTCGGTATACTCGCTGTCAATACCCATCCGGTCGTAGATCTTCTGGTTATCCCAGAGTTCAAGGTTGATAACCATATCGATCTTTTCCGAAACCTTGACGGCGCCCATACCAAAAATTCTTCTCGCGTTGATTATACCTATGCCGCGAAGCTCAATAAAATGCTTGATGTTGTTCGGGGCCTCCCCAACCAGGGACTTCGCCGAAACACGTTTGATCGTCACGGCGTCGTCGGCGATCAGCCGGTGCCCGCGTTTAATCAGTTCAATCGCGGTCTCGCTTTTCCCAACTCCGCTGTCGCCGACCAGCAGAATTCCTTCCCCGTAAACCTCGACCAGCACACCATGGCGCGTGATGCGCGGCGCCATCTCGACGTTCATAAAAGAAACGAGCGCAGCTACCAGGCTGGAGGTTGTCTCCGACGTACTAAGCAGCGGCACATTGTTTTCCTTCGTCGCTTTCAGAAGCTCCGGCACTGGTTTCAGACCGCGGGCAATAATTGCCGCCGGCGGTTTTTTTGAAAAAATCGCGTCGAGCACATCCTTGCGTTTTTCAGAAGAAATCGAATTTAAAAAGGCGGATTCCGCATTGCCGAAAATGAGGATGCGGCTGGTGTCGTAGTAATCATAAAAGCCGTTCAGTTCTAAGCCGGGCCTGTTGACATCCATGGAAGAAACCTGAATGTCGTCCGGTTTACAGGGCATGCTGATCACGTTCAGAGAAAGCTCTTTCATGACTTTTGAGAGCGGCACGGTGTATTTTGCAGACATGCTACTACCTGCTTTCTTGTTTGTTTAGGATTATTATATCTCAAAAGCGGTAAACTTTAAAGTAATTCATGCAAAAAACAGCCGGAGCGCTTTCTGCGCACCGGCTGTTTTTAAATATAAACTATTTTCTTTTTTTGTTTTTAGACTTTTGCTTGGATTTACCACCCTTTGCGGATGCCGAAGCATTGGCCGACTGCGTTGCAGCAGAAGGCTTTGCAGGGGAAACTTCACCCGCCGATTTTACAGAAGCGGTCGAAAGCTTTCCCGCTTTTTCTTTTGTCTTGTGCTGTTCCCACATGACGTAAAGCGGGCCGGCAATGCAAATAGAAGAATACGTGCCGCTCACCACACCGACCATCATCGGCAGAGCAAACGTGGTAACACTGGTCAGATGATAGAAGTTGGCAACCACGAACACCACCAAAACGGCCAGGAACGTACTGGTAGCCGTATAGACAGAACGGGTAAAAGTCTGGTTGATACTGACATTCACCAACGAGTTGTAGCCCGCTTTCAGTCCAAGTAACTTCCGGTTTTCACGAATACGGTCATACACTACGATTGTATCATTCAGAGAATAACCCAACACTGTAAGAAGGACCGCGATAAAGTTGGAATTCAACGGAATACCGAAAATAACAAATGTGAAATAAATCATTACTACATCGTGCAGCAGAGCCACAATGGAAAAGACTGCCGCCGCCGTACCGCCAATTCTGCGGAAACGGATTGCAATGTAAAAATCGAGCAAAAGGAATGCGATTAACACCGCAACGATACATTTCAGAAAGAATCTGCGTCCCATGGTCGCATTGACCGAGTTCGACTCAACGATCTGAAAGTCGGCATCCGGATATTCCTGGTTTAAAGCCGCCTGAATTTGCTTCTGACTGTCTACCGTCAGGGAATCCGTTCCGGCAAACGAAAGGGTAACATTGTTCAAAGTCTGTTCGCCGGCCGCCGACTGAATATTCTTACTGATTGCAGTGGTAACGCTGCGGTCAACTGTTTTCTTTACAACGTTCTGTACATTCTCGGCATTGATCTCTCCGGAATAGGAATACTTAATTAAGGCACCGCCTTTAAAATTAATATCCAAATCCACACCGCGAATGATATTGAAAAGGAGACCAATCACAATAATTCCTAAGGAAATTGCAAAGAATATCTTTCGATTTTCATAAAACTTCATCTGAAATGTTCTCATTCCTTCGGCCCCCCATACAACCATTTATTCCGGGCAAAACCAAACCTGGAAATAGATTTTGTCATCAGCCTTGTTGTGAACACGGCAAATACAAAGTTTGCGATGATTCCAATCAACAGTGTATAGCCGAAAGAATAAATGGAACCAGTGGTTGACACCCCGAAAATCCATGACAGAATATTCGTCGGGCCAAACACAAGCATCAAAATCACAGCTACAATCGCCGTGGTAACATTGCCGTCAAAGATGGCGGAAAAGCTGTTTTTGTCACCGCTTGCGATCGCGACGCTCAGCGTTTTGCCGGTCCAAAGTTCTTCTTTAATGCGCGTTGCCGTAATAATATTGGCGTCAACACCCATACCAATTGAAAGTATGATACCGGCAATACCGGGCAAAGTCATGGTAAAGCTGTTGAAGAACGGGAAATAACCGGAAACGGCTGCAAACATCAGACCGATCTGCCCAAGCAAAGAAATAACCGCAACCAAGCCCTGAAAGCGGAAAATGAAAATCATAAACAGCACAATCAGTCCAAATGCGATGATACCCGCCAGCTTCATTGCGCTGAGGGAAGATCTTCCGAGCGTCGGGTTAATGGTATTCAAACCGGATGTCGTCAGCTTAAACGGCAGCGCACCGGCATTGATCTTGTTGGCAAGCGACGAAGCCTCCACGGCGGTAAAGCCATTGGGTGAAGTGATGACGCAGTTGCCGTCCGGAATCTCTTCATCCACCGACGGCCATGAAATCATGGTGTCATCCATCCAAATGGAAATGGTCTGCCCCTTCAGGCGTGACGTGGCCTCTGCAAATTTTTCGGTACCGCTGTCGCTCATTTGCAGTGCGATTTGGTAAACAGACTGGCCGGTCTGCTCATCTTGGGTCAATTCGGGCTTCGCGCTTTTCACATCGCTGCCCTGTAAAATAATGTTGGAAGCCGTCGTCCCTTTTGGGGTTTTATAAACAGCTTGTCCGTCCGACCCCGTCGTCTGGGTCGTGTATTCCTTTCCCTCGCGGAAAGTTACCAGCGCAGTGGCGGAAAGTTCATCAATAGCGCTCTGCGGGTCAAACGTTTTTTCATCGCTTTTCCACGGAAAACGAACGATGATTCGGTCCTGGTTATAATCGGTATACACCTCATAATCGGTGATGTTATTATTCACCAGTCTGAGTTTGATAATCGACTCCGCCGAATCCAATTGTTCTTTTGTTGCTTTATTTTCTGTGGCTGGCGAAAAAGTCGCCTCCACACCGCCGTTAATATCGATTCCCCATCTGATATCTCCGACCCCTTTAAGGTAAGTGGTCGTATTATCCCCGTTTTTCCCCTTGATACCGAAAACAGAGGTATAGGTTAAAAACAAAATGAGGAGGGCGACGATGAAAAACACCGGTTTTGGTACTCGCTTCATGCGTGAATCCTCCAATATGTTGGTTTTCCGCGAATTTCGCAGACGTATAACATTAATTATATTGTTGTAACTCCAAAATGTCAATTCATTTCATGCTATATTTCCGCCCTTTCTCGTATAAAAACAGCAACTGGCCAATTCGAAAAACAGAAAAAATCTCTTTTCATTTAAAAAGGGGCAAACAGCCGGCGGTATACGGGTTTTGCAGTCGCCTGATCCGGCGAAAAAAATCGCTTTTTCTTAACAAAAATCTAAATGATTTTTAACGTAATCTTCACGGTCCGTGAACAAATTTTCGTTACAATAATGACAGAAAAGTAAGAAAACAAGGTTGACATCCCGTCAACAGTTCCTCGAAAGAGGTTTTACATACATGCAGCTTTTTTCATAACTCCCCTTTACCAGCCGTCCCTCATCGGGCGGCTCCTATTTTATTTTACAATGATTCGAAAGTGGATTATACCGTTCATAGAATGGATTAAACTGATGACAGGATAAAAAATAACGGCTTGTGCTTTAAGAAATGAGAGCAGAAGCCGATATTTTTTTCATAAGCTTTTATTCCTGATGATTTCGAGCAACAAACAAAATCCATAATGGAGTGATTTTTTGAAAGAGATTGATGTAAAGAAAACCGGCAGAACAAAACGCCGGTACTGTTTAATCGGGCTGGCCGTTCTGGTTCTGGCCGCCGGCTGTGCCGGTTTCAAAATACTTTTCCATGCCACGGAAACAAAAGCCGTGAAAATCCCCCCGAAAAAAGTTGCGGTATCGTCTGAAGACAGCAAAAAGCCCCCTGCACACACAATCATCAAGATTCCCCATATTTGTCAGGAAACCGCAATGCCCACCGGCTGCGAACTGATCAGCGCTATAATGCTGCTGAATCACTTTGGATGCGACACTACCGCGGACGAAATAATCAAGCGCACACCAAAGTCGATTCTTCTCAGTGAAGACGGCAAGGTATACGGCATGAGCCCAAATCAGGCATTTATCGGCGACCCGCACTCCCCGGACGGCCTGGGATGCTATGCGCCGGTCATGACTGCCGTGGTCGATTCTTATTTCTGGGACGGAGGCCAAAAGAAGGCGGTCAATGCAACCGGAACGGACCTTGAAACATTGGCGAAAACAGACATTGCACAAGGCTCCCCTGTTCTAATCTGGGCCACCGCAGGCATGAAAGAACCCAACCCGGGGAAAAGCTGGATTTTGGCGGATACCGGAAAGAATTTTCAATGGGTTGCAGGGGAACACTGCCTGTTAATGGTGGGTTATGATACGCAAAAGTACTATTTTAGCGACCCACTTTCTTCATGCCAGACAGTAGGTTATGACAAGTCTTTGGTGCAGGAACGTTACCGTGCTTTGGGGAAACAGGCGGTCACCGTTCGCTCTGTTTCCGACAATTCGCCTTAATTCATGGCATTTTTTGCGATTTTTAGCCTTGCGGTTTGCAAAATATTGATATAAAATAATGACAGTTATCGATTTTATGGGAGGATCGGAAGATTTGAAAAAAACAGATATCGCCCAAATTTATCAAAAACCCGAAAATTCAGAGGGAAAATCCGTCACAGTGCAGGGATGGATTCGCACCATTCGCGATTCCAAATCACTGGGATTTATCGACTTGAACGACGGCAGCGGGTTCAAGGGCATCCAAATTGTCTTTGAAGATGGAAAAGTTGAAAATTATAAGGAAATTGCCAAGCTCAATGTCGGCACGGCGATCTCCGTATTGGGGACCGTGGTTCTGACCCCGCAGGCGAAACAGCCGCTGGAAATTCACGCGGTCAAAATCGCGGTAGAGGGCGCTTCCACCCCGGATTATCCGCTGCAGAAAAAGCGGCATTCACTGGAGTACCTGCGAACCATCGCCCACCTCCGCCCCAGAACCAACACCTTCAGCGCCGCGTTCCGCATCCGCTCTGCGGCAGCTTATGCCATTCACGAATTCTTTCAGCAGCGCGGATTTCTGTATGCCCACACACCCCTGATTACCGGCAGTGATGCGGAGGGTGCCGGAGAAATGTTTACCGTAACTGCCTTGGATTTAGATCATCTGCCGCAGAACGACGCGGGGAAAACCGACTTTACACAGGACTTTTTCGGCGGCCGCACCTCCCTGACGGTTTCCGGCCAGCTGGAAGCGGAGTGCATGGCGATGGCCTTTGGAAAGGTTTATACGTTTGGACCGACATTCCGCGCGGAACGGTCCAACACCCAGCGCCACGCGGCTGAATTCTGGATGATTGAGCCTGAAATTGCCTTTGCCGACCTGGAAGACGACATGGAACTGGCGCAGGATATGATGCGCAGTGTCATCCGCACCGTCATGGAACGCTGCCCGGATGATCTCGCTTTCTGCAACCGGTTTATCGACAAAGGTCTGCTGGAACGGCTGAAGCATGTGGCAAATTCAGACTTTGCACGTGTTTCTTACACAGAGGCGGTGGAAATTCTGAAAAAGGAAAATGACCGCTTTGAATATCCGGTGGAATGGGGCTGCGACCTTCAAACAGAGCATGAGCGCTTTTTGACCGAACAGGTCTTTAAAAAGCCGCTGTTTGTCACAGATTACCCGAAAGACATCAAGGCCTTTTATATGCGCCTGAACGATGACGGGAAAACCGTTTCTGCCGTCGATCTTCTGGTTCCCGGCATCGGCGAAATTATCGGCGGAAGCCAGCGCGAGGAACGGCTGGACGTTCTGGAACGCCGGATGCAGGAAACCGGTATGAATGAAGACGCCTATCGCTGGTATCTCGACCTTCGCCGCTACGGCGGAACAAAACATGCCGGTTACGGCCTTGGCTTTGAACGCCTGGTTATGTATCTGACCGGAATTTCCAATATTCGCGACGTCATTCCGTTCCCGCGCACAACGGGTTCGGCTGAATTTTAAAAAATATATTTTTCAGGAGGTACGATTATTATGATGTGGAATGACAATCTGAAAATCGGCGTTTCTCTGATCGACAGTGAACACAAGGAGCTGTGTGACCGAATCGATAAAATGCTGGCAGCCTGCAACCAGGGGCACGGCAAAGAAGAATTGGTCAGCACCATTGAATTTTTGGAAAGCTACACCATTAAGCATTTTGGCGATGAAGAAAAACTTCAGCGCGCCAGTACATACCCCAAGATAGCCGAACATAAAAAGCTTCACGAATTTTTCACGGGGAAAATTGCAGATTTGAAAAATGATGTAAAGCATAACGGCGCAAACATCGCAACGATTTCCAAAACCAACTATTTCCTGATGGACTGGCTGCTGAACCACATCCAGAAAGTGGATTCCGAACTGGCGCAATACCTTAATAAGTAACATTGAATTTTCAGGTTGCATATGCTCTAAAATGCAGGAATTAAAATTTAACTTGCAATATTCGCAGCTACATATTAAAATAATGATATTCGAATCAATCATCTGCATTTCGTTGAAGGAGAGTGCACCTTGGATTTTCTATCAATGCCGAAACCGGAGCTGAAGCGTACTTACGCAAAGCTGCTGGAACAATACCGCCGCTTTCAGGAACAAAAATTAGATTTGAACATGGCCCGCGGCAAACCAGGAGCGGATCAGTTAAACCTGTCTGCAAAAATGCTTGACCTTGTCAATTCCTCCGCGGAAATGATTTCTGAAAGCGGAAACGACTGCCGAAATTACGGCGTTCCGCTTGGTCTTCCTGAAATGCGCCGCCTGATGGCTGAGCTGATGGAAGTCCCTGCCGAAAATGTTCTGATCGGCGGGAATTCCAGTCTGAACCTGATGTTTGACACGGTTTCCTGCGGCATGACGCAGGGCTTTTCCGGCTGTGAACCATGGGCGCGCCAAAAAAATGTAAAATTTCTTTGCCCGTCGCCCGGCTACGATCGGCATTTTGCCGTAACGGAATATTTTGGTCTTGACCTGATTACCGTCCCGATGACTAAAGACGGACCCGACATGGATCTGGTGGAAGATTTGGTCAAAGATTCTGCCGTAAAGGGAATCTGGTGTGTTCCAAAGTATCAGAACCCGACCGGAATTACCTTTTCCGATGAAACCGTGCGCCGTCTTGCCGGGCTCAAACCGGCTGCAAAAGATTTCCGCATTTTCTGGGATAATGCCTACTGTGTGCATGACCTGACAGAAACACCGGATCACCTTTTGAACCTTTGGGAAGAGTGCAAGCGGCAGGGCAATGAAAACCTCGCGTTTTTCTTCGCCTCCACCAGTAAAATCACCTTCCCCGGTGCCGGTATTTCCGCCGTGGCAGCCGGCAGTGCCGATTTTGAAGCGCTGAAAAAGCGGTATTCCCGCCAAACGGTAGGGCCGGATAAGCTGAATCAACTGCGGCATGTGCGCTTTCTGAAAAACATCGGCGGAGTTCGCGCCCACATGGCCCGTCAACGCGCGCTGCTGGCGCCAAAATTTGCAGCCGTGCTGAAAAAGCTGAAGGAAGAACTGGCCGGTAAAGGAATCGCTTGCTGGACCGAACCGCACGGCGGATATTTTATCAGCGTTGATGTGATGGAAGGGTGCGCAAAACGGGTTGTTGCGCTTTGTTCACAGGCCGGTGTGAAATTGACCGGCGCAGGGGCAACCTATCCGTATGGCAAGGACCCAAAAGACAGCAACATCCGCATTGCTCCTTCCTTCCCCCCTGTGGAAGAATTACAGCAGGCAATTGACTTGTTCTGCCTCTGTACAAAGTTGGCGGCGGCGGAACAGCTTTTAAAAAACGAATAACCCGGCTCTGATTTTGGTCTTGGGAGAGGATGTTGATTCCTCTCCCTTTTTTATAGTCCAAAAAAGCACATCCTTCCGGCCCACACCAACAGAAGAGCATAAAAAGCGCTTTTCCTATTTCGCCTGATTCCCAGCTGAATAGACAGATGCGCTTGCAAACTTTTATCTATATTATATAAATTTATAACTGCGGCTTGCCTGATTAGAGATATTGTGCTATGATAAACGAGTCATTCAAAACGGCTGTGACTGGTAATGCAGGCAGGACCTTCATTGTAGGAAATCCCAATTGATACGGATTCACAATGGCGGTCTGTTTTTTTACCAAAAAACGGAATTATTGACAGTGAATTGAAAAAGATTTACGGACAAGCCGCTCTTGGAAATACAAGGAGGGAACTGTCAGTGTATCGGATTACCCGGGTAATCAGCAATAACTTTGTCATTTCAAAAGACAGCAGTGACAAAGAAATTATTGTAAGAGGATTAGGAATCGGGTTCAAAAAATCACAAGGTGATATAATTCCGGAAAACAAGGTTGAAAAGATCTACCGGATGGATACGCCGAAACAAATCAACCACTTAATCGAACTGGTGGAAAGCATGCCGCTCGATTACATTTCGGTTTGTACGGAAATTATTGAAGACGCTCAGCTGAACTTAGGAAAAAAGCTCAGTCAAAACATCTATGTCACCTTAACAGATCACATCTGTTTCGCATTGGAGCGAAAGAAAAAAGGGTTAGAATATAAAAATGAAATGCTGTGGGAAATTCGGAATTTTTATCATGCCGAATTCGTGCAGGGAGAACGCGCCGTTTCTATTTTAAAGGACAGGCTCGGAGTAGAACTGTCCGACGATGAGGCCGGTTTTATCGCATTGCATATTGTCAATGCGGAACTGGAAACCGGAATCAGCGACATGATGAGCATTACAAAAATGATTCAGGGAATACTTGCAATTATTGAGGACCATTACCACATCACCCTGAATCAGGATTCGCTGGACTATGGAAGATGTATCACGCATCTAAAGTTTTTGGGCCAGAGGATTTTTAAAGGGCAGACCGTCAAGGAAGACGACAGCGACTTTACCTTAATGATTCGTAAATTAGTTCAGAATAAATATCAAAAAGATTTTCAGTGTGCCAAGCGGATTCAAAGTTTTATCAAACGCAATTTTAATCATCTTTTGTCGAATGAAGAAATGTTTTTTATGATGGTACATTTAGGGAAACTGGTCGGAAGACGGGATTGACATTCTGCGAAACGAAAACCGGATATTGGCTTGTGACCTTTTGTTAGGGCAAGACCGCAAACAGATTGATACATACATGAACAATGTATGTTCATCCTGCTAGCGGTCTTTTTGCATTTATATATACAATTTATGGAAAAGTTTTTTTGGAGGAAAAGACATGAAAGACAAAATTTTCAGCGTACTGCAAAGAGTAGGGCGCTCCTTTATGCTGCCGATTGCAGTTCTGCCGGTTGCCGGTCTGCTGCTCGGATTAGGAAGTTCCTTCACCAACGAAACCACGCTGGCTACCTATCATCTGCTGGGAATCATGGGCCCCGGCACATTTATCTTTAATATTCTAACCATTATGAGCCAATGCGGCAATGTAATCTTTGCAAATCTGCCGCTGATCTTCGCAGTCGGTGTGGCCATCGGCATGGCGAAAAAAGAAAAAGCGGTCGCGGCGCTGGCTTCCATGATTGCGTTTTTCATCATGCATTCCGCAATCAGCGGTATGATTCAAATCTACGGCGGGGCAGACGCATTCATGAGCGGTGCCACCGGCTCCCTGATGGGAATGACCACCTTCCAGATGGGTGCTTTCGGCGGAATCATCGTAGGTCTGGGCGTTGCGGCACTGCATAACAAATTTTATAAAATCGAACTGCCTGCGGCACTTGCGTTCTTTCAGGGAACCCGGTTTGTGCCGATTATCAGCACTGTGGTCTTCACGTTTGTCGGCATCCTGATGTTTTACGTTTGGCAGCCGGTACAAGGCGGAATCAATGCCCTGGGTACCCTGGTGCAAAGCTCCGGTGTCATTGGGACTTTCTTCTACGGCATGATTAAAAGGCTGTTGATTCCGTTCGGCCTTCATCACGTGTTCTATCTTCCCTTCTGGCAGACAGCCATCGGCGGAACCATGCAGGTGGCCGGGCAGGAAATTGTCGGCGCACAAAATATCTTCTTTGCACAGCTGGCAGACCCCGCAACAACTCATTTTTCCACCCTGGCAACCAGATTCTTTACCGGTGAATTCATCATTTATATTTTCGGCCTGCCGGGAGCCGCACTGGCCATGCACCGCTGTGCCCGCCCCGAAAAGAAAAAGGAAGTTTACGGGCTGTTGTTCTCCGCTTCCCTCACTTCTATTATGACCGGCATTACAGAACCGATTGAATTCTCCTTCCTGTTTGTAGCACCTCTCCTCTTTGCCATCAACGCGGTTTTGGCAGGTCTTGCCTATGCCGTGGCACAGGCGCTGAACATTGCGGTCGGCCTAACCTTTTCGGGCGGATTTATCGATTTGTTCCTGTTCGGCATTCTGCAGGGAAACAGTAAAACCTCGTGGCTCCTCATTCTGCCCGTAGGTGCTGTTTACTTCGCCGTGTATTATTTCATCTTCAGTTTCCTGATTAAAAAATTGAACCTGAAAACCCCTGGCAGAGAAACGGACAGCGAAGAAACCAAATTGTACACCCGCGCCGATTACGAAAAAAAGAAAAACACATCCAGCACAGAAAAAAGCAACGCGGCAGATGCACTGTCCGCACAAATTGTAGCCGGGCTTGGCGGCAAGGACAATATCAGCGACGTAGACTGCTGTGCCACCAGATTACGGATTACCGTATACAACGGTGACACCGTACAGGATGCTGTTCTGAAAGCCACCGGAGCTGCCGGGGTCGTTCATAAGGGAACCGGCATTCAAATTATCTATGGGCCGAAAGTTACCGTCATCAAATCGAATCTGGAAGATTATCTGGCACAGTCCCATCCCGAACCGGTACAAACAAGCCCCGCGGCTGCTCCAACAGCCGGTTCCGGCATCAGCGATTCAAACCCCGCGGCAGATCAGGAAACGATTGTCTGCGCCCCGTTAAGCGGCAAAATCATGAAGCTGTCTGAAATCGGTGACGGTGTTTTTTCCGAAGGAATGCTGGGCAAAGGTTTTGCGATTGAACCTTCAGAAGGAAAAGTCGTAGCCCCGTTTGACTGCAAAGTGGAAACGGTTTTCGATACGAAGCACGCCATTAATCTGAGCAGCGGCAATGTGGACCTGATGATTCACATCGGCATCGACACCGTACGGCTGAACGGAAAAGGCTACGACATTAAAGTTCAAGCGGGCGATGTTCTGAAAAAAGGCGACCTGATTGGTTCCGTTGACCTGAAAGTCATTAAAGACGCGGGATTCCGCACAATCACCCCGGTCATTGTCGCCAACACAGAGGACTTTCAAACGATTGAAATTTTGAAGGACGGCTCCGCTGCCATGGGAGAAGAAATACTGAAAGTCAAGTAATTCGGCCGCGATACTCTTTTCTTGATAATTTCAAGAAATGCGAATATACTGAGTACAGTTACTATTTTGAGGTATACGGTCATCTGCCGGAGATAGGACGCAGAATTCGGGAAAAACCGATTCCCCGCGTCCGTCTCCGCATCGTTTTTTTGAGAAATATGGTACGCATAAAGCAAAAAGCCGATTGAAATCGGCAGCAATGATTCATTATAAAGGAGATTTGTCATGAAAGAATTTCAATACACCATTCAAGATGAAAGCGGCGTTCACGCGCGCCCCGCAGGCCTTATGGTACGGAAAGCCCAATCGTTTCAGTCCGACGCTTCCGTTTCTTTCAACGGAAAAAAAGCCGATATGAAACGCCTGTTTGCCATCATGGGGCTTAACATCAAAAAAGGAGACCAGATTTCCGTCCAGGTTACCGGTGCGGACGAAGATGCCGCCGCCAAAGAGCTGGAAGATTTTTTGAAAAATAATTTATAAAGGAAAGAATCCCAATGATTACAGGAAAAGGTATAGGAGTCAGCACAGGCGTTGCAATCGGCAAGCTGAAATATCAGACCAACAAATTACCGCGTGCGGAAAAACGCCTGATTACGGACGTATCCGCCGAAATCAAACGTTTTGAGAGTGCAAAGGCAAAAGCGGCCACACAGCTGGCGGAATTGTATGTAAAGACACAGAAAAAACTCGGTGAAGAAAATTCGCTCCTTTTCCAGATTCATCAAATGATGCTGGAAGACCTGGACTATAACGACTCGATTATCGAATTGATTCAAAACGAAAAAGTTTGTTCCGAGTACGCCGTACAGGAAACCGGGCGCAAGTTTGCCGAGATATTTTCCAACATGGACGATGAATATATGAAGGGCCGTTCCGCAGACGTCAAAGACGTTTCCGACCGGGTAATCCGCATCCTGACCGGTCTTTCCTTCGATGACGGAATGGATTCGGAGCCCTACATTCTGGCGGCGGAAGATCTGTCCCCCAGCGACACGGCGCAGATTGACCAAGACCGGGTTCTGGCCATCGTCACTTCCGGTGGTTCTTCCAATTCACACACTGCTATTTTTGCCAGGACCATGGGCGTTCCAGCCGTCATCGGCGTAACCGATATCCCGCTTTCGGAATACAACGGAAAAGAAATTGCCGTAAACGGCTCTACCGGTGAAATCTTTGTTGAGCCGGATGCAGCGGTGAAAGAAAAGCTGCTGCAGGAAATGGAAAAACAAAGGCATCTGCGCCAGCTTTGGAAACAATTTCAAGGCAAAAAAACAACGACCAAAGATGGTCGTCGTGTCAACTTGTATGCAAACATCGGCGGACCAAAAGACTTAAAGGCGGTTTTGGCAAACGATGCCGAGGGAATCGGCTTATTCCGGAGTGAATTCCTGTTTTTAGAGCGCAGCACACTGCCTACGGAGGAAGAGCAATTCCAGGCATATCGCGCGGTCGCGGAAAAAATGGACGGAAAACGAGTGGTAATCCGCACACTGGACATCGGTGCGGACAAACAGGCGGAATCCCTTCATCTTCCAAAAGAGGATAATCCCGCCCTTGGCATGCGCGCCATTCGTATCTGCCTAACCCGGCCAGAAATTTTTAAAACCCAGCTGCGTGCGCTGTACCGCGCATCCCATTACGGCAGAATTGCCATTATGTTTCCCATGATTACATCGGTGGAAGAAGTGCAGCGGTCAAAGGAACTCTGCAGTCAGGTCAAGGAAGAATTAAAGCAGCAGGGCATTCCATTTTCTGAAGATGTGGAGCTGGGCATCATGATTGAAACACCCGCGGCGGCGCTCATCAGCGACGAGCTTGCGCAGGAAGTGGATTTCTTCAGCGTCGGGTCAAACGACCTGACCCAATACACGCTTGCCATCGACCGCCAGAACAGCAGTTTGCTGCCTTTTTGCAACACACATCACAAAGCCGTTCTGCGCATGATTCAAATGTCCGCAGAAAATGCACATAAATCAAAAATCTGGATCGGAATCTGCGGTGAACTGGCCGCCGATGAAAGCTTGACTGAAACATTTATGAAAATGGGAATTGACGAACTTTCCGTCGCGCCGTCCTCCGTGCTGCCGCTGCGCATGAAAATCAGCAGCATCAGTTTAAAATAATCTTTTTCACCAGAATTGATGTTTCGTGCTCTGATAATTTCGAATCGGATATAGAAAAATTAAAAGCAGGGAAAAATCAGCGAAGACGCCCACACCACGAGCCTCGCCGATTTTTCCCTGCTTTATACTATGTATTTTACCGCAAAGTACGAAGTGCTTTTTTAAATTGCACCGCAAATAAACAAACTGTAAAAAGGACGGAAATCGTATCCGATATTGGTTCTGCAAGATAGATTGCCAGCGTTTTTTGGGGCATCACCGCAGACAGAAGATAGATGAGCGGAATCAGCAAAATGAATTTTCGCAGAACAGCAACCGTAATGGAGGACTTTGCGTTTCCGATTGCAATAAAAGTCATCTGGCAGGCAATCTGCGCCCCGAATAAGGCCATGCCCCCCATATAAATGCGAATGGCCCAGCTTGTAAACTCGATCAATGAGGAATCGGAAGTGAAAATGATGGCAAACAACTGTGGAACGGCCATGACGGCCAACCACAAAACGGCGGAATAAATCGTGCAGGTACGCAGCAGTAAAAAGAATGTCTTTCTTACCCGTTCGACGTTTTTCGCTCCAAAATTGTAACTGGTAATTGGCTGCGCGCCCTGCGCTAAGCCTTGCAGCGGAAGCATGGCAAACATCATCACGCTGGCAAGGATAGTCATGGCGCCCACAGCAATATCCCCGCCGTATTTTTGCAGTGAAGCATTAAAGCATACGGTAATGGCACTCTCACTCGCCTGCATAATAAAGGGGGAAAGTCCAAGTGTCATGCAGGGCAGAAGGATGGAGGCCGTTAACTTCATGTAATGGCGTTTTAGGCAAATCAATGTTTTGGGGCCTGCTAAAAAGCGAAGAATCCATACACAGGAAACCGCTTGGGAAAAGATGGTCGCCCAGGCCGCCCCCCGCAGCCCCATTTGAAACCCGTAAATGAAAATGGGGTCTAGAATCATATTGCACACCGCACCGATCAGAACGGTAAACATACTCGTTTTTGCAAAACCCTGTGCAGTAATAAAAGCATTCATTCCAAGCGCAAGCTGAACAAACACCGTGCCCATGGAATAAATCTTCATGTAACCGACTGCATAGTCAATCGTATTTTCACTGCACCCAAACATCAACAAAAAGTCTCGGTTCCAAATCAGCAATACGATCGTAAGAAGCACAGAGATCAGAAGCTGCAGAACAAAGCAATTCCCCAGCGTTTTTTCCGCACGTTCATAATCGTTTTCACCCATGAAAATGGATGCTTTCGGTGCCGCCCCCATACTGACAAAAGCGGCAAAAGCTGAAACCAGCATAATCATCGGCATACACACGCCAACACCGGTCAGCGCTAATGGACCAACCTGCGGAATATGGCCGATGAAAATTCGATCAACCAGATTGTACAGCATATTAATCAGCTGCGCGGTGATTGCAGGGACAGCCAATTGAAACAGCAGTTTTTTGATGGGCGCAGTGCCCAAATATTCGCGATTTTTCACCATGGTAGCAGGGTTTTTCACTCCCGGTATTCCAAATTTTTTTGCAAAAAAATGCCCCCGCATTTTAGCGGGGGCTTTCCTTGGCGGAGAGGACGTGACTCGAACACGCAAAATGCCTTTTTGTCGGCTTTGGTACGTTCAAAAAACGTAGGCACAGAGCCAAATTTTAAGATTGGAATTTTGTGGAAGTTGGTTCTTATTTGCCCCGTTTTGCAAAAACAAGAACCAAATAAGAACCAGAATTACTAAAAACGCACTCCTGAAATCAATGAAACGTCATACCTCAAGCTTGTTTTTTGCCCTCTAATTTTAGCACATCTGCGACGGCTTTGGAAGCTTTTGCTTGCGCCTGAGCAAACGTATGAGCATAAATATTTAAAGTAGTGGATACCTGCGAGTGTCCCAGCGTAGCGGACACGGTCTTGACATCCACACCCGCGTTAATTAGTAAAGAAGCATTTAAGTGACGAAAGCTATGAATTGTGACCTTACGAAGTCCGGTTCGCTCAAAAAAATCGTCCAGCCATTTCAATGGTGTCGAATTCCCTAACGGCTTGCCGTTCTCAGCCGTGAACAACCGATCGGTATCAACCCATCGGTCACCTATTTTAAGCCTGTCCTGCGCCTGCTGAACTTTGTATTGACGTAAAAGATCAAATACACTGACTGGCAGTTTTAATGAACGCAGAGAACCCTTTGTCTTTGTGGTGTCGGTAAAGCTGCCACCCTTTGATTTTGAATAAAGAGATGTCCGGTTGATACTTACAACGCAGGAATCAAAGTCAATATCTTTCCACTCAAGACCAAGGAGTTCTCCTTTACGGAACCCACCGTAAATTGCAAGAGTAAAGAATACCTGGTACATGAGCGGCTCAAATTGCAGAAACTTTAAAAACTTTTGAGCTTCTTCCAAAGTATAACAGTCTCGCTGCTTATAATTTCGTGGCGGCAGGACGACACGACTGCAGGGATTGTCCTTCATCATATTCATTCTGATGGCATAGTCAAAAATGGTGGAGATAAAGGACAGATAATTTCTGACTGTGCCAGCTGATAATCCCTTCGGCGGTTCCTGAGCGCCGACTTTTTGATTAATGCCCGGTTCCTGCAAGTTGTTAATGAACGACTGGATATGACGCGGAGTAATTTT
This sequence comes from Oscillospiraceae bacterium, assembly GCA_022650485.1. Taxonomy (GTDB): domain Bacteria; phylum Bacillota; class Clostridia; order Oscillospirales; family Acutalibacteraceae; genus Caproicibacter. The sequence continues at coordinate 158,609 of JALCPP010000007.1, forward strand.
ATCGAGTCTTAGACTGCCTACCGCTGTATAAGTTCTCGCGGTATATTGTTTATATCGGTCGATGGTACGGACGCGAAGCCGAGGCTCTGCGTATTCCTTAAACCATTGTTTGGCAAAGGTTTCGAATTTAATGTTGGCGCTTTCAGATAGCCCTTGACATTTTTGCTCAAACAGGACAGCTTGCTTCTGAAGCGCCTTTTCAATTTGCTTTTCTGTCATGTTAGGACGCGGAGTCCAGGTCATTGTTTTTACGTTTTGCTTTCCCTTCGCGGTGTAACCGTCGGAGACACGAATTTGGTATCCCCTCCCACGCTTTACAATTCTAGCCATAAAAAATAAACCTCCTTGAAATAGGAGGGCTAAGCAGGTATAATTGAACTGTATTTTATTACGCTGTCGGCCCTCGGGTTGATGGTGAACTGCTCTTCCTGGTTGCAGCCAGGAGGGGCGGTTTTTTTATTTTCAAAATTGCTTTCCTTGAAATTCTGTATAGTAATAGATTGCTCTTTTAATAAACGGTTCCGAAACGCCAAAATAATCAGCGAGTTCCCACGGCTCTGTATACCCCGCCTTTATTGCGGAACGAATATCATCAAACGGCAAATATCGTTCAATTGCCCAGCGATTGGCCTTATATTCATGCTTTGAAACCAGGTCAAGCGTACTGCTGACTTTATGGGTGCATCCGGTCGCGCAGTGCCCTACCTCATGTGCAATTGCTTCCTTCATTTCTGCGATGGAGGAGAAGCAATGCGGGTCAATAAAAACAGCATAACTATTATTCATTTCAATGGTTGCCGCATCCACAAAGCTAATCGGATAAAAGCATAGAGTTGCATCGACTTTTTGTAAATCGTTATATAGATCAGTTACTTCCGTAAAACAGCCCTCCCAAAGAGCTATTCACTCTTTTCTTTGTCCTGCATTGTTTTAAAGAATTTAGCCATTTCCAAAAGTTTTTGTTTGTTTTCCTCTGTAAGCTCCTTTGTTTCATTATGCAGCGCATAAGTGAAATCATCAAACGTTATATCTGGCTCGTCGCTGTTTGCGGCGGGCTTTTTTTTCCTGTTTTCTAATTGTGGCTTGTTCTTATATTCATTCTCCAAACCCAGTAATTGAGACTTCAAAATTTCTATGTTTGCTCGACAAAAAACGCTTCTTTTCACGAATGGTTGAGAAGCGTAGTTCCAAACTTCTATAGTTGCATCACAAAAATTATCTTCACTCAACTTATGACAATCTACAACAAGAATATACCCGTTCGGAAGTTCTTTACAAACGCAAGTGATATTTGTAATGACCCGCAATTGATAATCTGATCCAAGCAGTTCTCTCAGACGTAACAATTCTGATGTTGGATCATATCTAAAGGATTCTTGCCCAAGCAAATAATCTACTGACACACCAAAATGGGCTGATATTTTTGAAAGCGTTTCAGTGGACAGTTGCTGCTTCCTCCCCATTTTTAAATCCGTTAATGAGCCTCTACTCGCCCCGGATTCTTTACACATTGTGGATATATTGATCCCTTTTACTTTGCAAAGTGTCTCAATTGTTTCATACAAACTATACATAATTTCATCTCCAATACTGTTTAATACGCTAAAATTACGCTTTCGCTTAATATAGACTTGAATTTTACGCTATAGCGTATTATACTACCAATGTACCGTTAAAGCGTAATACATATAGACTGCAACTACAATATATTACACTTGTGCGTAAATGTCAATAGATTGGAGATGAAATAATGGGAAAAAAGAAACCACTTTGCGAGCTTGGTCAAAAAATCGAAATTGCACTGATAAAGTTAAATCGGCCTAACACTTGGCTGATTGCTCGGGTGACTGAAGACACTGGACTATATTTCGACAGGAGCTATCTTCACAAAGTAAAAACTGGGCAAATCGCAACACCTAGCATCGTTGAAAGCATCTGCAAAATTCTAAAAATCAAAGACGAAAACGGAGGTACATAATGAACAATCTGCAAATTTTCAACCGCGGTAGCCGTCTTTATGCTGATAGCCGGAAGTTGCCACGATGATTGGCAAAGACTATAAGAACCTTCTCCGCAACATTAGTGGCTATATCGGCGCAATAAAAAAATCTACTAAGCTCAAAATTAAGCCGAGCGATTTTTTCGTAAAAAATGCATACCGCAGATTACCAAAATACTCGACACGAGCAGGGGCAAACAAGACAATTAAAATCAACGAAAGGAATGAATCAGTATGACGAACAAAATTAAAATTGGTGGACTCGTCACCATCGGTGACATGAAGTTCCATGACATTGAGGGAGGATTCGGCAAGGACAAACGTGCAATGCTTGTGAAAGAAATCGCCGAAATCCACGGAAAAGAAATTAAGTACATCAATAAACAGATCAACGCAAATCGAAAGCACTTCATCGACGGCAAGGACATTCTCGATCTTGCGGGCACGAAATTCGAGGTTCATTTGGTGAACCACAGAATATTCAGTCAAAATTCAATTAACCGTTCTGAAAATATTTACATACTTTCCGAACGTGGTTATTTTAAACTGCTGAAAATTCTCGAAGATGATCTTGCATGGGAAAAGTACGGTGAACTACTTGATGGGTACTTTCATATGCGAAAAGCAATAAAAGAGGGCCTTGGAAACGTTCCCCGCCTTGGTGAATTAAACGCTGCTGCCAGAATTATCATGCCAACACTGAAAGAAGCCGGTATGCCGCCACAGTATCAGGCCGTTGCTCTACAAAGCCTGTATAAGCCAGTCGGTGTGACAATTCCTCTGGATGGAATTAAAACGGACAAGCAACTGTTTAACTGCACTGAAATAGCAGAAAAACTTGGTATGGCATCTAAAGCAGGAAAGCCGCACTATCAGGCGGTCGCTGCCATCATCACACAAATTCCGGTCAGCGACGACGAAAGGTCTCTCGTACCGTACCAAAGCAATGTAAGTGGACATGGTGGCCCGACCTGGCAATATGCGCAGAGCGTTGTTGACAAGGTACAGAACTGGTTAATCGAACGCAACTACCCGTCAGAGATTGTGGGCGGTGGAAAAACGTTTAAAGCAACATACAAATTTAAACCTGCAGTTGTAGGCGCAACTGCCTAAACCGATCAATCAGCTATCGCTTACGGCGGCCTTGCCCATTGCTTAACGAAGGGAGAAAATAAAGAATGTTCAATTTTACTCATGTTCTAGATGTAACCACAAAGCAAAGATACTATATTGACCGGGCTCAACTCGAAAGCGCTGACTACGACGGAACTCCAGACGGCGGAAATCTTTTTCAAATTGATTTGCAGCCAGAAAATTCCGAGGAAAGTCCAATCCTAAATGTTGATCTGTATGTTCCTAATTGCGGCGGTACTCCGCAAATTTCCAAGAGCCTTGATAGCAACACAATGATTGACGATGGTCGCGGACCGCACGAAAAGCTTATGGATGTCTTAGTTGAAGGCAAGACATTAATTGTAGCAACCAATAAGGAATCCAGGTGATGGACGTGCCATTACCTCGTATGCGCCTTTTAAAAGAGGCAGCCGCCGAAATTAAGCAGTTGGACCCAGATACCGCCGTAACTACATACTTCATCCGCCAGCTTGCACTTGAAGGAAAAATCAAGTCCGTCATGGCCGGCCGGAAACGGTTGATTAATTTTGACGATCTCCTGAATTATCTGTCATTGTCGCAGGAACAGCAGCCTAAAGAGTTTCATGGAATCCGTAAAATTGTATGAAAAAGGACCCTCTGCAAAACGCCCGCAAAGCACTGCAGAAAGGCCCACAACCCCGCCGAAGCGGTTATCTACATATGAGTGTATCATAGCCGCTCCGGCTTTTCAAGAGAAGGAGCGATAAAAATGAGTTCTACCATAAAAGAGACAAAAAAGGGTATTATGGAAACTACTGTTTCATCGGCGGCACAAAATATCGATGAAGGTGTTACCGAGTTAGAAATGGCATTTGACATGTTTCAGGTTATCCTTGAGGCTGCAGAAAGTGAGTTCGGAAAAGTTCATCCGGAAAGCGCCGTGGAGGAGCTCACCCTTAAACGACTGAAAATGTATTATTCTGCCGCTTCTATTTTTCAGACATCCATACTGGAAGCACTGCCTGAATTGCAAGCTGGCCGTGACTGCCTTTATGAAGCGATTCGGAAAGGTGGCGCATCGGTATGAAGATGTCTATGGATAGTAGCGACGGCAAACAAACCAAAAGCCCCGAAGAAAAAGCGTGGGAGTGCTTCAACAATATTGAAGGACAGATCTATTTTGCTGAAAGGCTCATGCAAGGGTTCAAAGAGCAATATTTTGGCACAGATGAAGAATCCTTTCAGTCAAGTGAGACCGCCAAGAGAAATTTCATTTATGATCACGAATACATGGCAGCTCAGGTCCAGGCGATCAGCGACATGCTGTTTAATATTCGCTTGAAATGTGAGTTTGTGTGCGGGGTTAAGAGCGACCCAATCATTTCTGCGCATATTCGTTACGAGGATGAAATGCGCAGCTGGCTGCAGGACGATGAAGCAGGAAGGAAATGATGCAAAATGTTTAGTAACCCAGTAAAAAGAGACGGTAAGGGTAATATTACCAAGATCGTTTTAACCAAAAAAATTTTTAAAAAGCTCGACAAGGAAAGCCAAGGCAAATTTGTTCCAAGTACGTTTAGCGTAAAAAAGCTATGCAGTGTCGGTAAGCATCCGGAGTATTTTAATCAGGTAAAGAACCGTATTTTCAGGGAACTGGCGGAAGACAGCAGCTTGGGCAATTACATCTATCTGAATCCGGAAGACTTAGATGATGTTTGGCTTTCATGGAAAGGTGCGTTTTTTCTTGATGAGGTTTTAACTTCCTATTTCAGTCATAATTTTATCCGGTACGTCATCAGATTATGCCAGAGTCTGGACAAATCAAAGCGTATCAGCTGTGACTTGTCCAAGGCGCTGTCCGATATGCCAACGCCTGACCTGAAAGATTTTATTAACCGATTTGATGAATATTTACCTGGAGACAAAGCAGATGAAGCCAGACAAGATTTCAAACGATTAGCACTAACTGAATTAAAAGGGCGCAGCTGGATATACCGCCAGAAGAAAGGACTACATATATGAATTATAAAAAATTACTTAACTACCAAGAAAGACGCAATCGTGCTGTGGACAGCTTTTCTTCCATTCAGACAGAACTTGTACTCCGGAAAATGGACATCCGCTGTATCATGAATCAATATCTTTCATTATGTGATGAAATTCGTGATTTGGAGCGCCAACAGAAAAAGCTCAAAGACAGCGGCATTACCGTTTCGCTTCTCGCTCCATGGATTCAGAAAAAGAAAATGGACCTACAAAATTTCCATAAGTGCCTTGTTGGCTGCGGCGAACTCGTTGTGATCGCTCTTGACATTTGGCAAAATTGTGGTGCCACACTGAAAGACCTATGCAATCTTTGCAACAGACGGGACTATGAGGCAGTTCAGCAGATGATAGCAAAATATTCCGAATCCAAATTCAGCAGCATCATGTTTATTCATACTCTTGATTATCCGGTTTCAGACAAATGCGAATGGATTGATGATCGTGTGGATGCGCCTTTCACGCACGCGGTGAAGGCATTTATGCTGGACCAGATGATTCATACCCAGGAAGGTCAAAAGGCATCTGATGAAGCACTGAAAGCCATATTCCCCGACATATGGGAAAATGCACTGATTCAGCGGGTGGACAAAAATGGGGCCGAGTATTTTACAGACTGGGAAGGAAACAGAATTGATTCTGAAAGTAGAACGCGTCTAAGCTAAATTGAACAAAAGAATGACTTATGGGCAGGTGATGATGTGGCTGACGTTCAGCTTGAAAAAGGATATACCCGAATTGCGAACGATTTACTAGAGGCGTTGGCCAGAGCGCCGCTCAACGGAACACAGTTCAGAATTGTCATGCTGATTCTCCGGGAAACGTATGGATTTCAACGAAAAGAATGTTCATGTTCAGAAACGTATGCTGCTTCACGTTTAGGACTTCGACGGCAGAATGTTCATCGCGAACTGAAATTTCTACTTAATCACAATATCCTGTCTGTGGTTCAGGCAGCCACATTCACCCGGCCAAGGATAATTTCGATCAATAAGCACTATGACACGTGGCTGGTTCAATTACACGAATCTGAAACACATACAGGAATCGAAAAAGATGCATCTCCTGTAATCGAAAACGATTCGTCTACAGGAATCAAATCCGATTCCCATAGAAAGAAACCTTTAAATAAACCATTAAAGAAAACTCCTATAGCCCCCAAAGGGGCGACGCGGTCCACTTATGATTCGCGATTCAACGAGTTCTGGCAGGCATATCCAAAGAAGGTTGGCAAGGGAGCGGCAGAACGTTCATTCAAAAAGTACAAGCCAGATGACAGTCTCCTGTCCGTCATGCTGGGAGCCCTGGAATGTCAGCGACGATCCATTCAATGGCAGCGTGAAGGCGGGCAGTACATACCAAACCCGTCCACATGGCTGAACCAGCGACGATGGGAAGATGAATTAGAAGAAAATTCAAACGAAGGGAGCTTGCCATATCTTGATTAAAGCAAATTTTGAAGCGGAGCAGGCTGTGTGTGGTGATATTCTGATGGATTCAGCAAAAGTTATGCCGATTGTTGCTTCGGTGCTAAGCTCCGATGATTTTCAGGTCCCAAAATTCAGGATGATCTATGCCACCTGTGAAAATTTGTTCCGTGATAACCGGCCGATCGATGCCGTGACCGTTCTTCCCCAACTGGGAAGCGAATACAGACAAATCGTTATGGAAGCTGCCACTGCTGCGCCGACCATCAGCAACTGTCAAGAATATGCCAGACAGGTCCGGGACAGAGCGCAACGGATCAGCGCCTACAATAAAGCGGCTGACCTCATGTTCATGTTGGACAATGATGTAGAATTTGAGCAGTGTCAGTCAGCCGCGGGGGAAATTTTGAAATGCTTTGACATTGATGAAAGCAAAAATACGGTTTCGGCGGAGGAAGGACTCCTGAACTTTTGTGACCGACAGGACCATCCGAAAAAGTACATATCAACAGGTCTCTCAAAACTGGATAAATACCTGTTTCTCAGCAAGGGAGACTTCATTATTGTCGGCGGTCGGCCCAGTTCTGGAAAAACTGCTTTCACCCTGCAGATGATGCTACATATGGCACGTGAATACAATGTCGCTTATTTTTCTTTGGAAACGAAACCGGACAAGGTATTCGACCGATTGATTTCCAACTACGATAGCGTTTCGCTCAGCTCAATTAAGCGGAATACCCTGACGGATGATGAATGGACCGGAATTGTAAACAGCTATTCGGACTTTAAAAACCTGAAATTCCATGTTGTTCAGGCTGCTGGCTGGACAGTGGAGCAGATTAAATCCAAAGTTTTGCAGCTGAAGGCTGAAATCATATTTGCTGACTACTTGACACTGATAAAGTCTGAGGGAAAGTCGCTGTATGAGAAGGCGACCAACATTTCGAACGACCTTCACACGATGGCCCAGAGAAACAACGTCGCAATTGTCGCGCTTTCTCAGCTAAACAGGGACGGAAAAAATTCGCTGGACATGACAGCGCTTAGGGATTCGGGAGCTATTGAACAGGATGCCGATGCCATCATGCTTTTGGCATACAATGACCAGAAACCGAACAAGCGCGAACTGGTTATTTCTAAAAACAAAGAAGGCCGGTGCGGCAGACTGAAACTTGATTTCAACGGAGACAAGCAGCAGTTTGCCGATCAGGAAAACCGATACGAAGTGACGATCGGGAAGGACGCGGTTCTATGACTGTACAGGTGCAGCAGATTATTTCAGAAGCGCAGCAATTCTCCAGACTCACAACACTGAAAAGGTATGCTTACTATGAGACTCTAAAATCAAAGCTGAGCAGCCTTGACATTACAAACAAGGAGTATCAACAGGCGGCCAGAAAGATAGCCGATGCGCTGGAAATTTAAAGGGCATGGAAACCAAGGAGTTTAAGCTCAAGCGGAAGCTGTGGGATGAAACTTATCCGGGGCTGCCGCTGAAAATCGTGAAAATGAGCTGATCACATCAGGCAAGTTTTCCTAATGCAGCAAAAATAAGCGTGTGAAAAGGAGCGAGGTCATCAAATACAAACCGGTTACTGTCTACAGAAGTTTCTCCGCAGTTAATGACAGCAGTCCTTTCATGCACTTTATTGATTAACGCCAAAATTGGCTTGGATATTTTTTCAGGAAATAGTTTTTGAATAGCTAAAGCATTTAATGAAATCCGATCCAAATAGGCGTGAATCAAAATTTCGACGGCAAGGGAGGCTTCTGAAATTTTCAGTGGTTTGTGAAAGATTGTTTCATATTGGCTGCGAGTGTAGCGAGCCAATTTAACGGAACCATTATCAGGCTGAGCTAAAAAGCTCATTAACTCTGGATTGGTTGTGATGTTTACGCAATGTTCTTGTAAGTCGATTGTAATATTGTGAAAGCTTGTATCTTGCATTAAAATTCTCCAGATTTCAATTTATTCACCGTTATTATACTATGGCTACGGTTTAAAGTACAATGGAATGAACGCAGGAAAGGATGGTACCATGACGGCCAACGAAGTGAAAAATCTACTGAAAATCTATTATGACATCCCTACGATGATAGCCGACGAATTCGCCACCATCCGGAACTGTGAAATCGAGAAAAATAAAATAGCTTTGCCGTCCGTCAACCTCTCAGGGCTGCCGGGCGGCAAAGGCATGGTCGGGGATCGGACGGCTTCCATGGCGCTGGCGGACCCGGGCCGGTACTATGACGATGAAATACGGAAATGCTCCCGAAGGATCGCGAAGCTGCGGGAGGAAAAGAACTGGCTGGGCGTCGCCCTTGGGAAACTGGACCAGACGGACCGGTACATACTGGAACTGCGGTATATGGGCGACCCACGGAACCGGAAGTATCACCGCCGGCCGACGTGGAAGGAAATTGCGGACAAGACGGATTACAGCGAGAGCCGAGTTAAGCAGATGGCAGGTGCCGCCATTTTGCGGTTAGCCATGAAATCCGATCAGGTTGTATTTTCGGGGATGGTGCGCTGAAAAAGCTGTACGTTTCTGTACGAAACTGCTCGTTCTGCTCCTTTTGTTTGTGCTATAATATAATCAGGGAATTTCGATAGAGCGTTCGGCATGGCCGGGCGCTTTTCTTATCCACGTTATCAACATATAGTGATTAATAATCAAGATCATTCAATATCATGTGTGCAGCCTTAGCGGGTTATCCTTTTTGTTTGACAAAAATAGTAGGTCGTGCTATAATATTTAAGTTGGAAATATTCAACAAGCCTATCTTTTCATGCTAAGCCGAAGGCGTTTATTCGGTGTTAAGACCATTTTGAGCTGTTCCTACTGGTCGGAACAAAAGCAGGTATAGCAGTCGATAACCCGGGGCGTTACACGGGACAAAATATTATGAGGCATCCGCTATGAGCGGGTGTCTTTTTTATACCCATTTTCAGGAGGTGACCGGCAGTGTGTAGCTACGAATGTGTGTGGAATCAATACCGTAAGACCGGAGCGTGGGTCTGCGCGCTGCCGAGGTGCCCGTATGAATCTGTGAAACGAGGTGGTGACCCATGTGGCAAAGGGCAAATATCAAAAATGGCTGACGCCGGACGGCATCACTCTGCTAGAAGCCTGGGCGCGGGACGGCCTGACCGATGAGCAGATTGCCCATAACATGGGAATCCGCCGCTCTACACTGGCGACATGGAAAACAAAGTATCTGGACATTTCGGACGCCCTAAAAAAGGGCAAAGAAGTTGTCGACGTTGAGGTCGAAAATGCCCTGCTGAAGCGTGCAAAGGGATTCCGGTATCAGGAGCAGACCTTTGAGCGGGTCTGGAATGAAAAGCTTGGCAAATATGTCAAGATTAACACTAAAACGGTTACGAAGATGGCTACGCCGGAAACTGCGGCGGCCATTTTCTGGCTTAAAAATCGCAAGCCGGAGCAATGGCGCGAAAAGCAACCGGAAAATCAGGATGTTGTCGGCGCTGAGGACGACCCGATCACCGCATCCATTAAGGAGGATTTACATAAATGAGCTTGTCTGAAAAGCAACGCGCAATCCTCCGGTTCCCATACACCGGCAAAACCGCATTAATCTGCGACGGCGCGGTCCGTTCCGGGAAAACGTCGATCATGTCGCTGTCGTTCATCCTATGGGCTATGGCAAATTTCAACCATATGAATTTCGGGATCTGCGGCAAGACCGTTATATCGGCCGAGCGTAACGTCATACGGCCGTTGATGGGCATTAAGTATCTGCGGGATAACTTCTCCATTCACTTTGCCAATCACATTCTGACGGTCAGCAGAGGCCGCAAGACCAACACGTTTTACATCTTCGGCGGCAAAGATGAATCAAGCTATCAGCTGATTCAGGGCGTTACACTGGCTGGCGTTCTGCTGGACGAGGTCGCATTGATGCCGGAGTCTTTTGTCGATCAGGCGCTGGCCCGTTGCTCTGTCGAGGGTTCAAAATATTGGTTTAACTGTAACCCGGAAGGGCCGCAGCACTGGTTTTATCGCGAATGGATTCTTCACCCGGAAGAAAAGAATGCAACACACTTGCATTTTACAATGGAGGATAATCCGTCCCTCTCTGCTGAAATACGGGGACGGTACGAAAGCCTCTATTCCGGCGTGTTCTATGACCGGTATATCCGTGGCCTGTGGGTGGTTGCGGAAGGCCGCGTCTACCCGATGTTTACGGATAATCCCGACCGTTTTATTCTGCACGGCCCAACGGCGGGCATGGATGGCCAGTTTTATGTCAGCGTCGACTACGGTACGGCCAACCCTACGGCAATGCAGCTCTGGTGCATTCGTGGGAAAGAGGCTGTTATGATAAAGGAATCCTATTTCGACAGCCGGAAGGAAGGGCACCAGAAAACGGATGAAGAACATTATGCCGCCTTGGAAGAACTGACGCAGGGCTATTACATACGCAGGGTGATTGTGGACCCGTCCGCCGCGTCCTTCATTGAGTGTATTCGCCGCCACGGTAAATTCCGTGTTTGGGAAGCGGATAATGCAGTGCTTGACGGCATCCGTGTTACGGCTTCCCTGCTTAACGCAGGCATGGTAAAGATTCATGAAAGCTGCAAAGATACCATCCGCGAATTCGGGCTGTACCGGTGGGATGAAAAGAAAAACAGTGACGCCGTGCTGAAAGAAAACGATCACGCGATGGACAGCCTGCGCTATTTCTGCTATACGATACTGGCCCGGGAATTCCGCTGGGTCAATTGGAAGAGGTGATCAAGTTTGTTTGAAAAAATGCTTCGGTGGATGCGCTCTCTTTTAAACCAAATGTTTCAGCAGGGCGGCAATTCCGATATCGTTCTGTCTGATAAAATGTCCTCTGCCATCGCACTCTGGGCACGGATGTATGAGGACGGCGGTCCATGGTGCAACAAAAAGAATGGAATTCACAGTCTGCGCCTGCCCGCTTCCATCGCTTCTGAATTTGCACGGCTTGCCACGATTGAAATGAACGTTACGGTCAGCGGAAGCGCACGAGCCGTATTTTTGCAAGACCAGCTGAATCCGTTCCTTAATGATATCCGTCCACATGTCGAGATTGCGTGTGCGCTGGGCGGTGCAGTATTGAAACCGTATGTTTCCGGTAACGGCATCGCAATCGACATTGTACAGGGGGACTCCTTCTTCCCCACTACGTTCGACACTTCAAACCGTATGACCGGCGCGATTTTTACAGAGCAGATCAAGCGCAAAGGCGTTATTTATACCCGCGCGGAACATCATGAGTTTAGCGGCGGGGTGCATACGATTGAAAATAAAGCCTTTGCGAGCCGCAGCAGCTTTTCCATCGGTTCACCCGTTGATTTATCGTCCGTTCCGGAATGGTCCGACATCCAGCCATCGGTCAGCATTGAAAACGTTGACCGTCCTTTATTTGCATATTTCCGGATTCCGCAGGCAAACCGGCAGGACCGGCACAGCCCCCTGGGTACGTCCGTCTATGCTGACGCTGCTGACAGTATCCGGGACGCGGATGAGCAGTACGGGCGTTACCTGTGGGAATATGACGGCGGGCAGATGGCCGTTGATGTCGCAGAAGATTTACTGGGACACAATCCGGACGGATCTGTTGAAGTCCCGAAACTGCAAAAGCGGCTTTACCGCGGACGCAGCGTCCGTTCACAGGACCAGAATTTCTATGAAATATTCGCCCCGCAACTCCGCGATGAATCGTATCGCAAAGGGCTGGACACGATTTTAAAACGGATTGAGTTTCAGTGCGGCCTTGCCTACGGGACACTTTCCAACCCGCAGGATACGGAAAAGACGGCAACGGAAATCACATCCAGCAAGCAGCGGAGTTATTCCACGGTCAGTGATATCCAGCATTCCCTTCAAAGCGCGCTTGACGACCTGATTTATTCGATGGACCAGCTCGCGACGCTTTACCAGCTGTCCCCTGCCGGCACGTACAGCGCGGCATATAACTGGGACGACAGCATCATTAATGAGCCGTCGCAGCAAAAGCAAATGTTCTGGCAGTATGTTGCGGCGGGGAAGTTCCCGTTCTGGCGGTATCTTGTGAAATTTGAGGGATATTCCGAAGAGGATGCGAAAGAAATTGAGAGCGAAACAC
>JALCPP010000008.1 GCA_022650485.1 Oscillospiraceae bacterium
TACCGGTCATCTTCCAGCTCACGTCTGGTTTTCCGGCCATTCTTCAGCCACTCGCAATATCCGCTAGTCGACGTTTTCAATGCTTTGGCCATCCTCGTCACCCGGAAGGTGAAGCGAAAATCATACATAAATCTGTATTTCATCTTTGGTGTTTTGCAAAGATGGCCGCCGCTTTTTTTAAGATTTCATTTTCTTCTCGGAGTTCCTCGTTCTCCCGTTTTAATTTTCTCCATTCGGCATCATCAGGCTTTAAATGACCTTTACCCGGAAATGCCTGTTCCCCGTCTTGGCGATACTCTCCAATCCACCTATACATAGTTTTATTGGTTACTCCGAGCTTTCTGGCCACGGTAGCTGCCTTTTCCCTTTGTTCTTCCACCAGGCGGATTGCTTCCTTCTTAAATGCAGCATCATACGTTTTCTTTTTCATGCTTCTAACACGCAGCTTTCTGAGTTTATATTATCCCCTTTTGCGTGTCCGGCAAGCTTGGCTAGGGTCAGGATGTTGTAGCTGTAATGTCCGGTTGCCTCAAGCCCTACTTTTATTTTGTCTTGAGACGAGGAACTGCTTCGGATTTTTTGCAGCAAACTCTGGAATCCATCTATGTTGTTTGGAATGGTGAAAACATCCGCGAGGACTTCGCCTTCCGAGTTAATGATGAAGCAGTCGTGCTTATCCTTGGCAACGTTAATTCCAACAGAAATCATTACAAAACCTCTGACGGTAAGATTGTGATGCTGTATCCACAGAACGCTTTGCTTTGTAACCTTGTTCCACATAAACCGTCTGGCGGTATTTAACTGATTAACAAAACTGCAAAGGGTTGTGGTTGGAACCTTTCTAAAACCATCTGATGGTAGGAGTAATCAACCAATCCACAAAAATATTAAAGTTTGTTTATGCACATTGTAGCATTGTTAGAAGATTAAAGTGCCTTGTAAGTTTTCAGGGCGCTTTAATCTGTTCCTTTCGTAGTAAAAAAACTATTGACAAATCATTTTCACAGAGCTATAATAACAATGTTTCATAACGTCGTTATTAATTGGAGGTGAAGACAGTGGCCAATCAGATTCCCGGAGTAAGAGAAAAACTTATTGAAGCTGCAATAGAGGAGTTTTTACAAAAAGGATTTGCAAATGCGTCCCTTCGCGAAATTGCAAAAGCCGCAGGTACCAGCACGAATTCCATCTATGTACGTTTCAAGGATAAGTCTGGGCTGTTTGCGGAAATTGTCACTCCTGTCATAAAAAAGGTCGAGCAATTCTACAAAAAGTCGGTTTGCACATTTGAAGCGGAATACAGAACAGCAAGTTTCGATGAGATGGACCAATATACGTCTTCTTGTCTTGATAAGCTAGTGGATGTATTGTATGACAATTATGCTGGATGCAAACTTCTGGTGTGTTGTTCTGATGGGACATTGTTTTCAGACTGGCTAGATATGCTTGCAGAGTTGGAGTCAGAGTATACCGTCCGTTATATTGACGCAATAGGTAGTGATGCAATCTCGGCTGGGAGATTGACACCGGAACTGTTGCATATGCTTTGCAGTGCATACTGGGCAGGTATCTTTGAGGCATTACGCCATGATATGAAACGCGAGGATGTAAAGGACTATGTTTCAAAGGTACAGCGTTTTTTTACCTGCGGCTGGAGAGATATACTTACCAGTCAGTAAGTACAAAATGGGCGGCAAAAAGCCGCCCATTACAAAGCATGAAGGTTAGAGGTGGCTAACTGCCTGGAAAGGAAAATTACAATGAAAAGAAAGCAAGCTCCAAGAGAGACTTTGATCACGGGAGAACCATGGAAACTGATGCTCTCGCTAAGTTTGCCGGCTATTATTGGTATGGTAGTAATCGGACTTTATAACTTTATGGATGCCATTTTTCTAGGCAACATGATTGGCTCACAGGCCATGACGGCAGCAAAGGTATCTTATCCATTTACACTGATTAACAGCGGAATTTCTACACTGTTGGGAGTCGGCTCAGCATCGGTATTATCTCGTGCAGTCGGTAAAAATGATAGAGATACAATTGACCGTATTATGGGAAATCTCACCATGGGAGTTATTTTGTTGTCTGCCGCTATAACAATAGGAGGCATGATGTTCACTCGACAGCTCCTGTCTTTGACGGGTGCTGAGGGAGAAATTCTTGAAATGGCAGTCAAATACTTGCGTATTATATTCATCGGCTCGCTGTTCGTGAACTTTGCCCAAGCCGCAAACATGGTAATGCGTGGGGAGGGGCTTCTCAAGAAAGCCATGCTAATCATGGGAACTGGGGCGATGCTGAATATCATACTTGATCCCATACTACTGAAAATGATAGGTACAGTGGAAGGCGCCGCTTACGCCACGGTTATTTCCCAATTCATTCAGTTTACAATAACCCTGGGGTACTTCATGAAAAAGGATCAGAACGTTCGCATTCACAAGCTTTGTATAGACGGCAAAATCATGCCTCAGGTGCTTGGAGTTGGAGTTTCCGCTATGCTGATGCAGGTCATGACATTGATTCAGCAAACCATTATGTACAATGTGGCACAAAGCTGGGGCGGTAGCGAATGGCAGACTATTCTTAGTGCGTCACTAAGTTTACAGGCCTTTGCGTTTATTCCACTATGGGGCATCAGTCAGGGCTTCCAGCCTGCCGCGGGAACGAACTACGGCGCAAAAAAGTACGACAGAGTAAAGAAATTTATGAGTGTTTTCACAATAGGGGCAACCGTTCTCTCACTTGTTTTTTACATTCCGGTTATGTGTGCACCGAAATTTATGCTTTCCTTATTCATTCCGGATAATCCTGCGGCAATTGAGATGGGTGCATCCATGCTTCGGTTGTTCTTCTCTACTTACATCACGCTTGGACTTATGATTATGTCGATTACGCTCTTCCAATCAATTGGCAAGGCAATGAATGCTGCTGCACTAGCTGTGTTGAGACAAATCGTGTTTTTCATTCCGTTGGTGTATCTTCTGCCCCGTATCGGTTCTTTGGGGATTATAGGCTTATTCTTAGCACCGGTGCTAACGGATATCGGAGTGCTAATTCTTTCACTTGGTATGGTGCTGGCAGCATTCAAAAAGATGCCAAGGAAAAAGGCGCTGAGTCCATTGCGATAAGAAATGGATCGAAGAAAGATAGCCAAGCCGCTTTTGAGCCCGGCGACGGTTGTAGAAGGCCTCAATATACTTAAATATGGCTTGATGAGCAGCTTCTCTTATGGGGTAGAAATGCCAGTGAACAATTTCATTTTTGAGAATTGAGAAAAAGCTTTCACTCCAGGCATTGTCTCCGGGAGTACCAAGTCGTGAATAGCTTTGTTTCCAACCATATGATGAAATTTGATCTTTAACGGCCTGAGAAGTGTATTGACTGCCGCGGTCGCTGTGAAAGATTAGGTCATTCGGCAAATTCCAGCGCCTTTTCGCAGCATTCAAGGCATGCAAAACCAGTTTCTTTTCATTCGTTTTTCCTGACAGCTTGCTAAAACAACATTAGTATAGACATCTCTGATCTGACACAGATAATCAAATCCTTCACCGGTGCGGATATAGCTGATATCACTGGATAAAACCTGAAACGGTTTTCTGATTTCAAGCCCTTTGGCCAGATTTTGATACTCGTCAGAATGGGCATCACGACTGTCTGTCAGAGAAAGCTGTTTGCGCCGCAAATGGCAGGACTTCAGGCCTTCCTGAGCCATAATCTTTTTTACAACAGGATAGGAAATGGCATGTTCATCGCGGCGGATTACTCCGCAGATACGTTCCACACCATAGGTGCCATTTCCTTCTTTGAAAGCAGAAATTACCCGGCCTTTACATATTTATACCGTTCTTGCCGTGCGCTACGCGTTTGAAGCCAAGCATAATAGCCTGATGTGGAAACGCCTAATTGGTTGGCCCACTTCGCTTTAGAGTATCGGTTCTGCTTTTGCATGAACCGGTAGCAGATTACGGTATTTACTTCTGGTGTTGTGCGAAGAAGGCCGCCGCTTTTTTTAATATGTAATTTTCTTCTTCCAGTTGAGCATTCCGTAAACGTAGCTGGCGCATTTTATCCTGCTGTTGTGCCATCTCTGTTTTGTCGCCGTTCGGCGTGTATTTTTTCCGCCACCGATACAGCATGTTACTGCTGATTCCCGGGCTTTCAGCAACTTGCGTTACTGTTCGTTCGCTGCTAAAACTCATTCGAACCGCGCGTTTTTTAAATTTTTCATCATATTTTCTGCGTGTTTCCGACATCGTGATAAGCTCCTTTTTTTCTGTTACGTTTTATCTTATCACTTTGTCCATTATTTTAACACAGACCCGTTCTGAATTTACAGGGAATGCACTAAACGCATGGAGTTACGATCACCATGTAGAACATATTTTTACAGATCCGGGCCACTCTACCCAGAACGGTTATATAGAAAGTTTTAATGGAAAACTTCGGGATGAATGTTAAACCAAAGCCTGTTTAAAAATCCCTATGAGGCCAAAGAAATCATTAAGGACTGGCGAAATGAATATAACCACCATCGGCCGCACAGTTCTTTGAATAATTTGACGCCAGCAGAATACGCTAAGAAAATATCAGGTGATTACTAACTTTCTATCTGGACGACTTTTGGGGGCACGTCAGTTCTATTCTCAGAATTATAACTAAGGCTTGGCTTGTATGTCCGGAACGCTGGAGCAGACGGTCATGGTGACTCTATGTCAATCAGTTGGGTGTACCCTAAAACAGAGTAGTGGGGTGGAGCGTTAAGCGTCTCCGCACAAATAAAACATTTTTAGAGTGATTTCTACGATGGAAAAGATCCACAATATAGGTCAAGTGGCAATTTCACCATATAATTCTGCATAGGGGTGTTCCCGGCAGTCTTTCATTAAATTCTGGTAAAATTCCACAGTGTTCTGAATTGTGCCCATGCCGCCGATCGCTTCATAGGACAAATAAGAATCCGGCGAGTTTTGCAGTCTTAAAATTCCTTTTTCAAACATTGGAACCAGGGATTCTGTGGAGCCGAGCTTTTCCTGGTTTAAAAGGACCCATCCGCTGGTGTCTTCTATCAGACCGCGAATTTCCCATAACGTTTTATGATCATCTCCCACTTTAATCCAGTGGTTTTCCTGTACTTGGATTCTTAGAACAACACGGTATTGCATTCGGATTTTCCTCCATAAAGATTCTTTACATTATTAAGATTCGAATCCAAACGTCCTTTTTTTGGGGTACACGAAACGGAATGTTTTGCAAAGATGCAAAGCGCCGTCCATGCAAACGCAGGGCGGCGCTGAAACAATACGATGGTGCAAAGCAGGCGCAATGGGAGGACCGTGTTTTTTTAGCTTGTCCACGATTTTGCCCTTTACAGAGATTGATCTTAATGCTGTTCCACACCGTCTTTTGTCACACGGGCGTGCAGCAGGGGCACTGATGCGGGAGGTTCGGTGCCGATGGTAACCGCGTTCTGGAATAGCTGCTCCGCCTCGTTACATTTTTGCTCGGAAGAGGTATAGAAGGTTGCAATCGTTTCCCCGGCTTTGACCTGGTCGCCGACTTTTTTTTGCAGGATAATTCCGGCGCAATAGTCAATCGGGTCCTCTTTCTTTTCGCGGCCCGCGCCCAGTTCAACGGATGCAATACCGCATTGCTCCGTGTTCATCGCATGAATAAAGCCTGTTTTGCGTGCTTTGATTTCACGTCGTACAGCGGCCTGAGCAAATTTTGAGTTATCATCGAGGACGGAAACGTCCCCGCCCTGTGCGGCAACCATTTCACGCAGCTTTTGAAATGCCGCTCCGTTGGAAATCTGTGCTTTTGCCAGTTCGCGGCAGGTGGAAAGTTCCCCGTGCCCTGCTAGGAACAGCATGTTGGCCGCAAGCTCGACACAGATGGCTGTCAGGTCCTTTGGACCGCGGTTCTTCAGTGTTTCACAGACTTCGCAGATTTCAAGGCTGTTGCCGATGGCACTGCCGAGCGGGCGGTCCATGTCTGTAATCAGTGCAACGGTCCGGCGGCCCACGTGTTCGCCGATAGACACCATTGCTTTGGCCAGCTGGATGGAATCTTCCACTGTTTTCATAAATGCACCGCTGCCTGTCTTTACGTCCAGCAGGATGCAGTCGGAGCCCGCGGCGATCTTTTTGCTCATGATGCTGGACGCGATGAGCGGGATGCTTTCAATGGTCGCGGTTACGTCGCGCAAGGCATACAGCTTTTTGTCTGCGGGAACCAGATTGCCGGACTGGCCGATGACGCTGACGCCGACTTTCCGTACAATATTAAAAAAGGTTTTGCGGTCCAAATCGGTTTTCATCCCGGGGATGGACTCCATCTTGTCCACCGTGCCGCCGGTGTGGCCCAGACCGCGCCCGCTCATTTTTGCCACACGCACGCCGAGCGAAGCCACGATCGGCGCAATAATGAGGGTCGTTTTATCCCCGACTCCGCCGGTGCTGTGTTTGTCAACTTTGACCCCGTCGATGGAGGAAAGGTCCACCATTTCACCGGAGCGCGCCATGCACATCGTCAAATTTGCAGTTTCCTGCTCTGTCATGCCGTGAAGATAAATTGCCATCATCAGCGCGGAGGCCTGATAATCCGGGATATTTCCCTTTACATATCCGTCGATAAAAAACTGAATTTCCTGCTCCGAAAGTTCGTTTCCATCGCGCTTTTTTGCAATAATATCATACATTCTCATGTAATGATTCCCCTTTTCCTAAATCATTTTTACCAAATCCGAACGGCAGCAGTTCCCGCAGGGAGAGAACTTTCCGTTCTTCCGGTGATTTGGCAAGGATGACCTGAAATTGATCCGGACTGCAGAATTCCATCATGACCTGCCGGCAGACGCCGCAGGGCGGGCAGTAGTCGGAGAGAGGGGCCCCTGCTTTCCCGCCCACAATGGCAATTGCCTTAAATTCATGTTCCCCTTCACTGACGGCTTTGAAGAATGCGGTTCGTTCCGCACAGTTGGAGGGAGTATAGGCCGCGTTTTCAATGTTGCAGCCGCGATAAATTTTTCCGCTTTTTGCCAGAAGTGCGGCGCCGACCGAAAACCCGGAATAGGGGGTGTAGGCCATCTTGCGCGCGTTCATTGCTTCCAGTACCAGCTCTTTTTCGTCCA
The DNA here is from genome assembly GCA_022650485.1 of Oscillospiraceae bacterium. GTDB lineage: Bacteria > Bacillota > Clostridia > Oscillospirales > Acutalibacteraceae > Caproicibacter. Next base: position 7,133 of record JALCPP010000008.1, read on the forward strand.
TGATGTCTCCTTTCGCGCGGAGCGCTGCTCCGCGCCCGTAACAATGGGGCGGACGGGAATTCCCGCCCGCCCCATTGTTGCTGTGCGTTAGATTACTATCCGTGTGCTTCCTCATTTTTGATTAGTTTAATAATGCGGCTGGTTCCAAGCCGTGATGCACCGAGAGAAAGGAAGCGTTCCGCGTCGTCAAGCGTTTTAATTCCGCCGGCGGCCTTGATGCGAACGTTCGGTCCCACATGTTTCTGGAACAGTGCAACATCTTCAAACGTTGCGCCGGCTGTAGAAAATCCTGTGGAGGTTTTGATAAAATCCGCGCCGGATTCGGTGACGACCTTACACATGCGGATCTTTTCTTCCTGTGTTAGCAGGCAGGTTTCAATAATTACCTTGAGAATACGGTCGCCGCAGGCTGCTTTTACTTTACGAATTTCAGCCAGTTCTTGGTCATACAGCCCGTCTTTAATCCAGCCGATATTGATGACCATATCGATTTCATCCGCGCCGTTTTCAATGGCGTTTTTTGCTTCGAATGCTTTGATATCCGGGGTGGAGTACCCGTTTGGGAATCCGATGACCGTGCAGACAGCCATTTTATCCCCCACATATTGTTTTGCCCGCTTTACATAGGAGGCCGGAATGCAGACCGAAGCGGTTTTGTATTGGACGGCGTCGTCGCAGATGCACCGGATTTCATCCCATGTGGCGGTTTGTTTCAGCAGGGTATGGTCCACTGCACTCAGTATTTTTTGAAGTTCCATTGTTTCCTCCGATCTTATCTTTGGCCTTTTTCATAAGGGAGCCCGTCGGCTTTTGGCGCGACGGAACGCCCGACAAACAAAATCAACACTGCAATGGTGAGAATATAGGGCAGCATGGCGAGAATCTGGCTTGGAATAGTCAGCCCGCTGTTGCTGCCGCCCAAGACCACGGTCAGCGCCTGTGCAAGACCGAACAGCAGACAGGCCCCATAGGCCCCATATGGAGTCCATTTGCCGAAGATGACGGCTGCTAAAGCGATGAATCCCTGGCCGCTGATGGCGGTTGGGTTAAATTGGGAGATGATTGCCAGTGTCATGGAAGCGCCGCCGAATCCGGACAAAACGCCGGACGCAAGCACACAGGCATAGCGCGTGCGCGCAACATTGATACCCAGTGTGTCGGAGGCCGCCGGATGTTCACCGACGGAGCGGATGCGAAGGCCCCACTTGGTTTTATACAGGAAAAACCAGATAAGCAGGGTGGCGATCAGCCCCAGCAGCACGGTGACATCGACATTCAGGTTGGCTGCCGGTGTTCCCGCAAAGGCGTTTTCGCCAAAAATTTTCGGCAGATTTGCCACGGGTGGTGTCATGGTTGCTTTTTTAAATAACAGGCGGCAGAAAAACAAAGCAAACCCCGGGCCGATCAGGTTGAGTGCAATGCCGGAAATTGTCTGGTCTGCGTTAAAGGTGACGGAAGCGACTGCATGCAGCAGAGCGATCAAACCGCCTGCAATGCCCGCCGCAAAGAATCCGAGCCATGGGCTGCCGGTAAAATAGCTGACGGCGGCGCCGGTAAACGCGCCCATAGTCATCATGCCTTCAATGCCGATGTTGACGACGCCGGAACGTTCTGAAATAACGCCTCCAAGCGCGCCGAATACCAGTGGGGTCGAGTACATCAGTGTAATGCCAACGAGTAAAAGTATTTCATTGAACATGAGCGGCACCTCTCTTTTCCAACTTTTCAGCAAGTACGGGAATCACTTTGGTCAGAGCGACAAAAAACACGATTGTGCCGATCATGATGTTGATGATCTCGGTCGGTGCTCCGACATCCTGCTGAACGCTCTGCCCGCCGTAAAGCAGGCCGCCGAACAGCAGACCTGCAAAGATGCAGCCGACGGGGGAGGAGCCCGCGATTAATGCAACGGAAAGTCCGTTGAAGCCGTTGTTTTCAAATGCCGCCAGTGTAGAGATGCTGTGTGGAGCGGTACCCGTAATAGCCAGAGCGCCCGCAAGCCCGGAAAGCGCGCCTGCAATGACCATGGCGTCGACGATATTCCGGTTCACGTTGATGCCGGCAAATTCCGCAGCGTCGCGGTTAAAGCCGACTGCGCGCAGCTCATAGCCCTTTGTTGACCGGTACAGCAGATACCAGATGAATGCCGCCATCAGTACCGCAATCAGAAACCCGAAATTCACATCGGTTTTCAGCATAACGTCATACAGCCATTTATGTTGTTTTAATGCCGCCATTCCGGCATCGGAAGTTTTCCAGTTCGGCAGCAGCATGGTAAAGCTGGATTCATTGACCGGGTAGGAGCTGGTGGAATTCGGCATGTGGTATGCGCTGGAAGCGACGACAAAATTGGAAAGGTACAGCCCGATCCAGTTCAGCATGATGCTGGTGATTACTTCATGGATGCCGAATTTTGCTTTCAGATATCCGACAACCCAGCCGAACAGTGTTCCGCCCAGCACACCGGCAAGCACCACTGCCGGGATTTGCAGCAACGGGGGAAGATTGAGCTTTACGCCAACCAGAACGGCCGATACAGCCCCGGCGATGTACTGGCCTTCCGCACCGATGTTAAACAATCCGGTTTGAAATGCAAATGCGACGGAAAGTCCGGTTAAAATAATTGGCGTTGCCTTAATGATGACATTGGAAATGTATTTTGGCCTTGCAAAAATTCCATGAAACAAGGCACTGAAGGCCTGTCCCGGATGATATCCTGCCACTAAAAGTATAACCGCGGCGACGATGAATCCAAAAAAAACGGCGATCAGCGTGGAAGCGATCGGTTTTTTAAGGATTTTGGCTGTCAGTTTCATTCAGCTTGCCTCCCGCCATTAAAAGTCCGATGGTGTTTTCGTCAACCTGTCCCTGCGGGAAAGAGTCAACGATGGTTCCGGCATAGATGATGCCGATGGTGTCCGCGACATTCATCACTTCGTCCAGTTCCAGTGAAATCAAAAGGACCGCTCTGCCCGCGTCGCGTTCGCGTACCAGCATTTTGTGCACGTATTCAACAGCGCCCACATCCAGCCCGCGCGTCGGCTGAACCGCAATGAGCAGGTCCGGCTCGTTGGAAATTTCACGCGCAATAATGACCTTTTGCTGGTTTCCGCCGGAAAGTCCGCGAACCGGCTGATTTTCACAGCCTGCGGGACGAACGTCGTAGTCCTCAATCAGTTTATGGGTGAAAAGGGACATCTTGGTTCGGTCGATTTTTCCATGTGTGCTGAATTCAGGGGTTCGGTATTTTTCAATGACAGCATTTTCAGCAACGGTAAAGGGGAGTACCAATCCGCGGCGCTGCCGGTCTTCATGGATGGTGGAAACTTTGTGGTCAATTACGTTGCGCGGTGTGGTGTTCTGAATTTCAGCACCGTTAATTTTTATCGTGCCGCTTTGGGCGCGCGCCAGGCATGTGATTGCCTCCACCAGTTCTTTCTGACCGTTGCCGTCGATTCCGGCGATTCCCAGAATTTCGCCCCGGCGGATTTTTAGGGAAAGGTCCCGCACGGAATCCAGACCGCGCTCATCCTTGACGGTTAAGTGATCAATTTCAAAAATCACGTCTCCCGGTTTGGCCGGTGTCTTGTCGACAACGAGCTGGACGGCATGGCCGACCATTTTGGTGGCAAGCTGTTCTTCGTCAACATCCGCGACCGAAACCGTGTCGATGTACTGCCCGCGGCGGATGATGGTGCAGACTTCTGAAGATGCTTTAATTTCCTTCAATTTGTGTGTGATGATGATAATGGTTTTCCCGTCGCTGATCAGACTGCGCATGATTCCAATCAGTTCGTCAATTTCCTGGGGGATCAGAACGGCGGTCGGTTCGTCGAGAATCAGCAGGTCTGCCCCGCGGTACAGAGCCTTTAAAATTTCAACACGCTGCTGCATGCCGACGGAGATATCCTCGATCTTTGCATCCGGATCTACTTCTAATCCATATTTTTTAACAATTTCGAGGACCTTTTCACGTGCCTTTTTCGTATCTATAATTCCGAACTTGCCGGTGACCTCGTTGCCGAGGATAATATTCTGTGTTACGGTGAAATTGTCTACCAGCATAAAATGCTGGTGAACCATGCCAATTCCATGTTCAATTGCAATGTTTGGATTTTTAATCGCTGTTTTCTTGCCGTTTAAGTAAACTTCGCCCGAATCGGCCTGATAAAGGCCGTAAAGAATGTTCATCAGCGTGCTTTTTCCGGCACCGTTTTCCCCAAGGACAGCGTGAATGGAGCCTTTTTTTACATCCAGATTCACATGGTCCAGGGCACAAAAGGAGCCGAATCGTTTGGTGATACCGTGCATCTGCACTGCGTATTCCGTGCTGACTTCCATGACAGAACCCCCTTGCTTTCCGTTCTTCCTTCCGAAAAGAACGGGGCGCTCGAAAAGGAACGCCCCGTCCGTCAGGAGAGGATTACCGGGTCTGTTAAATTATTTCAATTCGTTGATAAACGTGTTGTAGTCTTCTTCGGTGGTTGGCGGAACGATTTCTTTGTCTTTGATCTTCTGTTCCAGTGCAACAACCGCGTTGTAGGTTTCGTCGCCCATCAGTTCATGGCTTTCCGGAATGCCGACTCCGTCTTCCGTCAGGCCGAGGCTGTAGGTTTTGCCGCCGATTTCTTTGCCGTCGATCGCGTCTTTGGAAACTTCCTCCACTGCGGTGTCAACGCGCTTTAAAGCGGAAGTCAGCACGTTTTCAGGCGCGAGGAAAGACTGGTCTTTATCGACGCCAATGGCAAATTTGTCTGCTTCTTTTGCCGCTTCAATGACACCCACGCCAACGTTGCCCGCCGCGTGGAATACAATATCGCAGCCGCCGGAGTACATGGATTTTGCAATTGCTTTGCCCTTTGCGGAATCGACAAAGCTTTCGGCGTACTGGGAAACCACTTCGATTTTTTTGTTCAATTCATGTGCGGCATATTCCACACCGGCTTTGTAGCCGTATTCGAACTGATCGATAACGCCGCTCTTCTGGCCGCCGACAAAACCGACTTTACCGGTCTTTGTTGTTTTGCCCGCAACATAACCCACCAGGAAGGAAGGCTCCTGTGCGCGGAATACCACGCAGGTGACGTTCTTCGGTACAGTTTCGTAGTTGTTGTCAATGATGGCGTAGCTGATATCCGGGTTCTGCTTAGACGCGGTTTCAATCGCGCCTGCCATTGCGTAGCCTACACCCCAGATCAGCTCGTTGCCGTCGTCCGCCGCCTTGTCCAGGTTGGTGGCATAGTCGGATTCCTGCTTGGATTCGGAATAGTTGACTTCTACGCCCGGAACGTCCTCTGCCAGTTTCTGCAGACCTTCCCAGGAAAGCTGGTTAAAAGACTGGTCGTTGACCCCGCCGGTGTCCGTGACCATCAGAAGTTTATGCTTTGTTTCCGCAGAGGCGGAAGAGGTCTGTTCGGATGCCTCGCTGGATGAAGCCCCAGAACTGCAGGCCGTTGCCGAAACAGCCATGACGGCTGCTAACAAAAATGCTGCCAACTTTTTCATTCAATTTCCTCCTAAAGTGTTTGGAATTAAAGAACATCACAAAGAGTGATATTACTCTTTTTACCGGAATAAGACAAGGTTTTAACAAAAATGAAACAAAAAGCCTTCATTTATTAAGGGTAATCAAGTGAAAAACTGAAAAAATTAAGCGAGGGAAAGCGCAACTTCCATCATTTGCGTAAAACCTGTTTCACGTTCCGAAGCCGACAGTGCTTCCCCGGTAAATGGGCAGTCCGAAATGGTCAAAAGGCACAGCGCGTGTTTGCCGGCTCTGGCGGCATTCATATACAGTGCGGCGGCTTCCATTTCCACCGCGAGAACGCCCATCTTTTTCCATGTTTTCAGCGCGGTGTCATCGTCTCCGTAAAAGACGTCGCTGGAAAGAACGTTTCCCACTTTTGCGCGGATGCCGAGCTTTTCGGCTTCGGCGACTGCGCGGGACAAAAGGCCGTAGTCCGCCGTCGGCGCAAATGTGCCGGGCAGGCGGTACTGGGCTGCGTAGTTGGAATCTGTGCAGGCGCCAACTGCCGCCACGATATCCTTTACGTGTACGCCCTCTGCAATTCCGCCGGCGGAACCGACGCGGATGATGTTGTCTACATCGTAAAAATGGAACAGTTCATAGGTGTAGAGCCCGACCGACGGCATACCCATTCCACCGCCCATGACGGAAACGGGTTTTCCCCGGTACGTGCCGGTGTAACCGAGCATATTTCGCACGGTATTGAAACACTTGGCGTTTTCAAGGTAATGATCCGCAATATATTTTGCGCGGAGCGGATCGCCGGGCATCAGCACAGTCTTTGCAATTTCTCCGGCTTTCGCGCCGTTATGCGGTGTCGGTGTATTGGACATCGTATTCCTCCTGTCACTTCCTGGGTAAATCACAGCCGCGGAAGATGATGAATTTATTTTAAAATTTTATTAAGCCTTGAGGTCCCGTAAATTTTGGGACGAATGCCAAAATAGTCGAGTACGGTGGCACCGATATCCGAAAATGTCGGCAGAGTTCCAAGGTTTGCCCCCGCTTTGACCGGGCTGCCGTAGATGACCCAGGGAATGTATTCCCTGGAGTGGTCGGTGCTGGGGGTGCTTGGGTCACAGCCGTGGTCCGCGGTAATCATCAGAAGGTCGTCCGGGCGCAGACCCGCCAGAATTTCAGGCAGCTTTTTGTCAAAATACGACAGTGCCTTGGCGTAGCCATCCACATCGTTGCGGTGGCCGTACAGCATGTCGAAATCCACCAGATTAACAAAGCAAAGGCCGTTAAAATCGCGGCTTGTGAGCTGAATTGTGTTTTCTATGCCGTCTGCATTATTTTTCGTTCGAATTGCTTCTTTAATTCCCTTACCGGCGAAAATGTCGATAATTTTACCGACGGAAATCACATCGACCCCGTTTTCAGAAAGCTGGTCGAGCATGGTGACCTTCGGCGGTTCAATGGAAAAGTCGTGGCGGTTTGAAGTGCGTGTAAAATTAGGGTATTCCCCGACAAACGGACGGGCGATCACGCGGCCGACTCCGTGTTCCCCGGTGAGGATTTTACGCGCAATTTTGCAGTCACGGTATAATTCTTCCAGAGGAACGACCGATTCATGCGCGGCAATCTGGAACACACTGTCGGCTGAAGTGTAGACGATCAGCGCGCCGGTTTCCGTGTGCTCCCTGCCGTAATCGCGGATGACATCGGTGCCAGAATAGGGCTTGTTGCAAAGCACGCGTCGACCGGTTTGTTGCTCGAATTCGCGGATGACATCCGCCGGAAAGCCGTGTGGGTATGTCGGCATTGGCTTTTGGGAATTGATTCCCGCAATCTCCCAGTGACCGATGGTGGTGTCTTTTCCTTTCGACTGTTCGCGCAGCCGCGCAAATGCCCCAAGCGGATTCTTTGGGGCGGGAAGGCAGGTGACGCCGTCAATATTGAAAAGCCCAAGCCGCTCCATATTCGGCATATGGAAGGCGGCGCTTTTCGCGCAGGCGGCGAGGGTGTTGCTTCCCTCATCCCCGTATTCCGCGGCATCCGGTTCTTCTCCAATACCAAAACTGTCCAATACGATTAAAAATATCCTTTTACCCATGTTCCGCTTCCTTTGTCAAAGTCGTTTGGTCGTTTTCTGTATTTCCAGCGCGCGGAAACCGGAATTTCCGCCGCGCGGCGGTGTGTTTTTATTACTTTGAAATATCATTTTTCATGCGGATTCGAATCCGTTTTTGTCGGAAAATCTTCCTCTTTTTCATCCGCTGAAAAGGGAACTTCAAATGATCATATTGTACCTCGCCCGATCACTCGTGTCAATCTTCTGAAAGGCTGCGAAATGCAAATTCTGGCTTATTTTATGACTACCGAACGGAACCCTGCCAAGACGGCTGTTTCCCGCAGTTGGAGCATCCGCTGCGCGGAAGGGGATGTAAAAGATGCGAATGGCCCTTTTACGCCGAACGGGCGGAATGAAATCAGAACCAGGCGGGTACGTGCTGCTTTAGGGCCCAGTAGTTTACCGGCACCGTGCAGGACCGCTTCGGCATCCACCCGGCCGTCCACGCAGACAATGCGGACTTCCTCCAGTTTACCTTGGGAGGACAGAAACCGCAGGTTCTCTTTCACAACGGCATTGTCGCCGCCTGTCAGACTGCGGAAAACGTCCGGTGACCAGGATTTTACATCCAGCATCACTCCGTCGCAGACTCTTATCAATTCCGGATAAGCGGAAAAAGGGATGGTGCCGTTGCTGTCCAGCAGGCAGGAAAGCCCGCGCTGTTTTGCAAGAGTGCAGAATTCAGTCAGAAACTGCGGGTGCAGCATACATTCTCCGCCGGAAACCGTGATGCCGCGGATGAACGGCAGATTCTTTTCCACCTGTGCCATGGCCTGCCGCGCGTCCATTTCGCGGATTTTTGGGGAAGCGCGGTTGGGGCAGACGGCAATGCAGGTGTCGCAGGAAACACATTTTTCCGGGTCCCACACGACCTGCCCGCCGCGCAGGGAAAGAGCCCCAGCGGGGCACTTTGCAATGCATGCCCCGCAGGCGCTGCAAAGGCGCTGTGTTTCCGGGTTATGGCAGTATCCGCAGGTAAGATTGCAGCCCTGCAGAAAGATGGAAGTCCGGCTTCCCGGTCCGTCCACCGTGCTGAACGGGATGATTTTATTGACGGGTGCCGTTGTCATACCATGCGGACCTTTCGCTTTTCCAGGTGATTCGTCTGGTAGTTTGCAGAGCCAAGCTGGGTTGTGTTTTGCAGCACTGCCTGATGCTTGCGGTATTTTTCCATTTCACTGCGCTTGACCAGGTATCCGGTGATGCGTACCAGGTCGGTGCTGGCAGAGTAGAAGCTGAGGTATTGCACACCAATGGAACAGGCGCCTTTGACGACGTCGAGCAGAGCAGCCGGGTTTTGCCTGACATTGTCCGCAATGGGGAAGATATCTCCGACTCCGGCGGGAAAGTAGCGGTGGAAGCGCGCGCAGTGGCGCAGATGGTCGGCGAAGGATTCCGGTTCGTCCCCGATGGCGATGCGCACGCCGGAAGTGATGCCAAAGTCGCTGTCGAGTCCGACCTGTGCGTGCAGCAGGAATTTTCCGTTTGTCACAGGTGTATAGGCCGCTTCATAGCCGTTGACAAGCTCCTGAATCCGGTCCATGATTTTTTGAGCGAGGTCGTCGGCTTCCCGGTCGCGCCCGTAAATCTTGCCCTGGTCTTTCAGCAGGGTGTTGACGCATTCCGCCATTCCCGTTACGCCGAACATCGGCAGAAAACGGTCTTTCGAAATCAGCCCTTCCCGAACCAGAAAATTTGATTCGAAAAATCCTGACTGTTCCACAATAAAGCGGATGCGTTCATTCATGTAGTCCGCAATCAGCCCAAGACATTCCGGCAGCAGTGTGTTCAGAAAATGTTCTGTGCTTTTGGCTTCCTTGACCAGTTCGGTCAGCGTGACGCGGGTCAGCGTGTAAGCGCCGCCGCAGATCGGCAGAATGTTGTAGCAGCTGGCTACACCGTAGTGCTTGCCGAACGGAACGCTGTTTGCCGGGTCGTTGCAGATGGCGGGGTTGGAACACCGCAGGGAACATTGAATGGCCTGCTCCATAAAGGAATTGGGAGTCACTGCCGGGTCATATTTGATCGTCAGGTTTGGAACGGCATTCTGCAGTTCCTGTTCCACCTTTAAAAGGAGACGGCCCGCGCGCGTTTCTTCCGGACCGAGGTTCGCGTGGCAGAACGAGTCGGTGATAGTCCGGTCCAGATAAATAAGAAACAGGCGCAGCTTTTCGCAGATTTCCTCATCGGTATGTCCGTCAAGAAACGGGTCGAGCAGCTTGTCTAGGCTGCCGAGAAAAACCGGAAAATTGGTGATGGAGGGAACGTGACGGTAAAGAATTATCAGTGAAAACAAAAGTTCATCCAGTGTTTTCGGCGGGTCGAGTTTCAAAAATTCACTGCCCTGCTGAACAAAGCGTTCATAATCGGGAAGAATGTAGCGTGGGCGATACGGGGCGCCGCCTTCAAAAAGATCATTAATGGCGCCGGTTTCAAAATAGTGTTTTGTTTTTGGCGGGATGTGAAGTACATCCAGCCCATTTTCCGCACACTTTGCAAGTCCCATCAGTTTCTGTTCGTGTGTCAGCTCGCGGGAAGTCAGTGTCTTATAAGTGTTTTCAGAGTCAAACATGGCAAGTCCTCCATTTCTGTTTTGCCGGGTTTATCTACTCATATTAAGAAGTTATAAACGGGTTTCAAATTCCTGCTGCAGTGCCTGCCGGCGGGTGGCATTCAGACGAATTTTTCCGTGCACGACAGACAAAAGCTGTTTGCGGTCCAGTTCACGGATGATACGGTTGACGGTGCGGACACTGCAGCCGGTTTGTTCCGCAATTTTTGCTCGGGTCAGGTTCAGCCGGATGTCTTCCTGCGGCGTTTGACACATGTCGTAAGCACGCAGCAGTACCTGAATGACCCGTCCGGTAGCATCAAGAAAATGCCGCGTTCGTTCGTTGACGGTTTGGTCCAGCAGAGTCCCGAGAATACGGCGGACTCTGCCACGGAAAAATACCGGGTCGTTTTTTACCCACTGCAGGTAAGTCTGTGCGGAAAACGTGAGAAACCGGCATGGGGTACATGCCCTGACTTCCGCCAGATATTGGCCTTTTCCGGCCAGAAGCTCGTATTCCCCGAAAAATTCGAACGGCTTGAACTGCGTCACCGTATAGCTGGAGAAGCGGGGCTGGCTGATGATGACGGAAACGCGCCCGCTCAGCAGAAGGTAGACCCGTTCACAGCGGTTCCCTTCATGAATCAGGGCCTCGCCGGAAGCGAGCGATACGGGCAGCACAGGGGAGTCTTCCGGGTAGGTATTCATCAGCAATTTCAGCTTTTCTCTTGCTAATGTGTTTTCTGATGTAAGGTATTCGGCAAGATTCATAGTTTCACCCCACTGAATTCCGCTCTTTTAATCTATTTTATTATAACAAATCAAAGGGATAATAAAAGGACATATGTCCTTATTTTAGAAATATTCTATTTCCTGTCACTTTGGTTTCTGCGGCTGAGATTTTGATTTTCTGCTTGACAGCGGCAAATTCCTTTGATACTATAAGCAATAGATTAGAGATATAAGCAAATGTTAAGGGGGGCGGGCAAATGATGACGGAGCGGGAGCGCCAGATCCTTCGCTGGATTGAAAGCAATCCGTTGATCTCGCAGCAGGAACTGGCTCAAAAAGCCGGGATTACCCGGTCTTCCGTAGCAGTCCACATTTCGAACCTGATGAAGAAGGGGCTTATCCGCGGCAAGGGCTATATCCTTCAGCGCGAGCCTTACGCCGTTGTGGTGGGGGGAGCCAATATTGACATTGGCGGTAAGCCGTTTCAGCCGCTGATCCGGCGCGATTCCAACCCCGGCCGTGTTACTTTGTCTTCCGGCGGGGTGGGGCGGAATATTGCGGCCAATCTGGCCCAGCTGGGTGTGCCGGTCAGGTTTATTACCGCGCTGGGCGACGACGCGTATGCAGCGCAGATTGTCGACGGATGCCGGCGGGCGGGCATGGACCTTTCAGCGTCCCTGACGGTTCCGGGCGGGGCAACTTCCACCTATCTTTACCTGACGAATGAAGCGGGGGATATGGAGCTGGCTGTCAATGATATGCAGATTTATGAGCATTTGACCCCGGAGTTTTTAAACAGTAAGCGGGATCTTTTTGAGAAGGCCGCGTTGTGCGTAATGGATACCAACCTGACGGAGGAAGCGGTCGGCTGGCTGGCGGAAAATATTCACTGCCCTATCTTCTGTGACCCGGTTTCTGCGGCGAAGGCTGTTAAACTTTCCGGTCGGCTGGGGCATCTGCATACGCTCAAACCGAATTTGCTGGAAGCGGAGCTGCTCAGCGGGGTCTCCATAAACAATGAGAACTCAATAGAACAGGCGGCGGAGATGCTTCTGAAAAAAGGCTTGAAACAGGTGTTTTTGTCACTGGGGGCGGGCGGTGTGTACTGTGCGGACTGCGACAGCCGTCTGCATCTGCCCTGTGTTCCTTCCAATTCAGTCAATACAACGGGTGTTGGCGACAGCTTTCTGGCCGCAGCGGCCTGGGGGTGGATGCGCGGCCTTTCGCTGTATGAATGTGGGAAAGCCGGGGCTGCGGCTGCGTCCATCTGCATCGAAAGTCCAAAGACCGTCAGTCCGGACCTGAATGAAAAAACGCTGCTGGACCGAATGAATGGTTTGGAAAAAGCAGTAATGGAAAATTTGAATTCAAAGCATGAAAAAAGGAGTTCCCTACTATGAAACCACTGGAAAAATATTTAACGGTATCCCCTGAAGTCAAAGCGGCGCTTGAACAGAACAAACCGGTTGTGGCGCTGGAATCCACCATTATTTCTCACGGCATGCCATACCCGAAAAATGTGGAAACAGCACTGCATGTGGAGCAGATCATCCGTGACCACGGGGCGGTGCCCGCAACGATTGCGGTCATCGGCGGGCGGCTGCGCGCAGGACTGACCAAGGAAGAAATTACCTATCTTGGGAAAAAGGGATTGGCGGTAACAAAAGCGAGCCGCAGAGATTTGCCGGTTCTGGCCGCGCGCGGGGAAGACGGGGCGACGACTGTTGCCGCCACGATGATTATTGCGGCGTTGGCCGGAATCCCGGTTTTTGCAACAGGCGGAATCGGCGGGGTTCACCGCGGTGCCGAAGTGACGATGGATATTTCCGCCGATTTGGAAGAACTGGCGCAGACGCCGGTCATGGTGGTCTGCGCGGGGGCCAAATCCATTTTAGACCTCGGTTTGACGATGGAATATCTGGAAACAAAAGGTGTTTCCGTCCTTGGCTATCAAACGGAAGAACTGCCGGCGTTTTTCACGCGTAAGAGCGGCTTTCACGTGGATTACCGTGTGGATACTCCGGAGGAGCTGGCCCGCATCTACCGTGCGAAACGCGACATGAAGATTGGCGGCGGACTTTTGGTAACCAATCCAATTCCGGAAAAATACGCCATGGACCCGGATTATATCAATCATTCCATTGACGAGGCCTGCGAAGAGGCAAAACGTCTTGGGGTGAAGGGGAAGAAGATTACGCCGTATCTTCTGGACAAAATTCAGAAGATTACGGGTGGGAAAAGCCTGGAAGCAAACATCCAACTGGTTTATAACAATGTTGAGCTTGGCGCAAAAGTCGCTTGCGAGTTGTGCAAACTGAAAAAGTAAATTAAATTGAAGACAGCAGATCCTCCCCATTAAAAAACGGGGAGGATCTGCTGTCTTCTGCCTTTTGACAAATGAGGAATAACTGATATAATAAATTAACATATGTAAATTTAGTTGCTGTTTCGGTTAGGAGGTGGGACGATGCCAAGACCCAGAAAATGCAGAAAGGTTTGCTGTATGCCGCAAGTCAGTGTTTTTGGCCCAAAGGGTGCCGGTGATACAGAAGAACTTCTTTTGATGACGGTGGAAGAATATGAGATTATCCGCCTGATTGACTGGATGAGGCTCAGTCAGGAAGAAGCTGCCAGAGAAATGGGCGTCGCACGCTCCACAGTGCAAAGAATTTATGAAGAGGCCCGGAAAAAGCTGGCGGACTGTATTGTAAACGGTAAAACTCTGAAAATCAGCGGAGGAAATTATCACTTGTGTTCCGGCGGAGAGATGTGCGGCTGCCCAAGGCGTTGCTGCCCGGCTCATTTTAAGCAAAAGCAGGAAGAAAAACTCGAAACCAACAAACAGGAAGTGGCGAAATGAATCATCAGGCACGCGCGCAGGAATTGTTTCAACAGGGTTATAATTGTTCCCAGTCTGTTTTTGCAGCATTCAGTGACGATCTTGGGCTCGATTTTGAAACGGCCTTGAAGCTGACTTCGTCGCTGGGCGGGGGTATGGCCAGACTGCGGGAGGTGTGCGGTGCGGTTACGGCAATGTTTTTGGCTGCGGGAATGAAATACGGCTATAGTGACCCGAAAGACGGAAAGGCAAAAGCGGAGCACTACACCTTGATTCAGAACCTGGCAAAACAGTTTGAAAAGGAAAACGGTTCCCTCCTTTGCAGGGACCTTTTGGGGCTGACACAGAAACGGGACAGTCCGGTGCCGGAAGAGGGAGAAGGCGGAACCCACCATGCAGGTCCATGTGCGGGCTGTGTTGCCTGCGCGGCGCGGATGCTTGACGACCTTTTTGAAAACGGAAGACCCAAAATGTAATAAATGCAGGGATTGCATTAAGATCAATGCACAGAGAACACCCCCGGCGAAAAGCCGGGGGTGTTCTCTGTTGTACGGCTGGTTCTAGCCCTTTTTCTGAAATTCTGTAAACCGCTTTTGAAGCTGCTCGTCAGACTGGAAAAAGTCCAGAAGAGTTTTTAAACAGCAAACTGTCTTTTCACTGAGCGAATGCTCAATTAATTCCGTTTCTTCCAGAGAATCTCGGCTGCCCATAAGAATCAGAAATTGTTCTACGGTGTTGTGGCGGTTCAGCAGATAACTTCCGGCGTCAAGCCCTTTCTGAGTCAGCAGGATGATTTCATAGCGGTCGTATTTTAAATATCCCATTTCGGCCAGCTTCATCATCATTTTAGAAGCAGAAGACGGTTTGACATGCAGCAGATCTGACAATTTGCCGACCCGTGTGTAGCCGTTTTTGCTGCACAGCCGGAAAATCATTTCCAGATAATCTTCCATGGCAGGTGTCAGCTGCCCTTTTTTCTGACTGATCAGCTGATATCCGCGGAATGTACGGAATTCGGAATTGGTTTCATGGCTCATGAGATCAGATCCTTTAATGAGAGGTATTACAATCATATTCGCAATCCTTTTTCATTCAGAACCATGAATTAGCTTTAGGAAAAATTTTTTCCCGGATTTCCGCAGCTGGGGGGTTTGCTTTAATTGAAACTGGACCAATGTCTTTTTTAGAAGTTCGGCGTGCTCGGAAAGTTCTTCACCGGCGGCAGCGCTTCGAGCGGACAGTTCGGCATTGGTGCGGATGACAGAGCCAACCTGCTGAGCGGACTGTGCGGCTTGGTCGGCGCACTCTGTCTGCTCTTTGGAAGCGGATGTGATCTGGCTGATGTTTTCGTTGATCTGCTGGAATTTTTCAGTTGCTTTTTCCAGTTCTGCTGCCGTGCTCTGCGCTTCTTGAAAGCTGCGGCCGATTTTTTGCATGGCGTCTTCCATCAGGCGGTCCGTCTGCTTTGCAGCCGAAGAAGAATTTTCCGCCAGCATTCGTACCTGCTGGGCGACGGCTGTAAAGCCGTTTCCGGCGGAGCCTGCCCGGGCCGCTTCAATGGAGGCATTGAGCGCCAAAATATTGGTTTGAAATGCGATCGCATTAATTTGAGACAGCACCTGCCGCATTGTTTGAGAAGCAGTGCGGATTTCTTCCATCAAAACGAGCAGCTGTTTCATTTGCCGGTCGCTTTTTTTCACACTGTTCAGTGCGGTTTCCGTGTCGGTGAAAATAGTATTGATATGATCTGCGTTTTCCTTGGACTTTTGCAAAATTTCACGGATGGAAAGCGTAAGCTGATCGATGGAGCGGCTCTGTTCTTCCGAGCCGCGGGCGACCTGCTGGGCACTTTCCGATACCTGTGCTGCTCCCGTATGAATTTGCACTGAAGAGCAGCCAATCAGGGAAAAGGAGGAACCCAGTTTTTCTTTAATGCTGTGGATGGATTGTGACAGGGGCGCAAAATCCCCAGGGTAATCCGAAACATCTTTTCCGGTAAAATTTCCTTGGGCAAGTTCTGACAGTACGGAAGAGGTTTCGGAAATTTGGCGCTGCAAATGCCGGAACGACAGGTTGAGAGAGTCTGTCAGATCGCCGATTTCGTCGCGGCCCGTGTAAGACACGCGCAGATTTAAAGCTCCGCCTGAAAACTGGCGGGCCACGTCTGCCATTGACTTGAGCGGCAGCCCGATGGAACGAGAAAACCGAATGCCATACCACAGGGATGCGGAAATTGCACACAGGGACGCTGCTGCCTGAATCCAAAGAAGCAGAAATGAAACGCGCTGTGCTTTTGCGGCCTGCTTGCCCGCAGAAGAATTTTGAAGATCCATAAAATTTTCATAATTCTTTAGAATTTCTGCTTCTGGGGCAGTGGAATCTTGAAGCAGAGTGTCTGCCTGTGCTAACTGGCAGCTGTCTGCTGCCTGCAGAATGCCTTCTATTTTTGGGTCAAACGCTTCCGTAAACTTTGCTGCGGCCTGCTCTACTTCTTTCAGAGCATCGCCGGAACCGCCGGATTGCAGCAGCTCCTTTTCGTAAGCAAGGTAGGCTTTTCGGCTGCTTTCAATGGCGGACTTGTCCGCTTCAAACAAGGTGGAATTGTGAAAGTTGATGACTGCGTCGCGGGCGGCGGATTCCATGTGCGAAATGCAGGTCATGGCATGGGCGGCCGCCGGAAGTGTTTCTGCGGTGAGCCTGTTTTGTTCTTCGCATCGATTGACGTGGGCGATACCGCAGCTTCCGATTACTGCGATGGCTGCAGAACAGGCGGAAACGGCGCAGAATGCGAGAATTAGCTTTTGAGCAATGCTGCGGCGCTTTTTCGGCTTTTTTGGGGCAGCCCTTTTTTTCATACTCGAATTCTCCCTTTTTCTTACTTTTATCAGTATAGCGCCTTTTATGGGAAAACCTGTTAAATCAATGTTTTGACCATGTAAAGAATCGAATAAATCTTTTAACTTTCATTTAATGTGTTATTAACAGGAAAAATATGCCGGCAAATTATAATAAAAGAAAACGCGAACTGTATGCAGAAAGGAAATTGGAGTGGACTTGAAGCGTAAGCAGGACCTTGACCGTATTATAGACGGAGGGTTCATAAAAACTGTTTTTCAGCCGATTGTTTCACTGCGGGACGGGTCTGTGCTCGGCCATGAGGCACTGAGCAGAATCACCTGTGATTCCTGCATTCTCAATCCGGAACAATTGTTTCAAGCGGCGGGCGAGGGCGAACGCCTTTGGGATTTAGAGCAGCTGTGCCGAACAACGGCGCTGAAAACCGCTTATCTGGATTTAAAATACACGGCTGATGAAAAAAAACTTTTTCTCAACGTAAATCCGAATATCATGCATGACGATAAATTTCGACGGGGATTTACACGCGATTATTTAAAGCAATACGGTATTGAACCGGAAAGCATCATTTTTGAAATAACAGAGCGCAACGCGGTTTGCGATATGCTGGGATTTATCGGGACCGTGAAACATTACAAAGGGCAGAATTATCATATTGCGGTGGACGATGCGGGGGCGGGATATTCGGGGCTGAACCTCATCAGCAACATTCGCCCTCATTATATTAAGCTGGACATGAGCCTGATTCGCGGCATTGACCACGACAATTTTCGCTATGCCCTGGTGAAAAGCATGGCGGAACTTTCAACGACTGCGGGCATTGACCTGATTGCGGAAGGCGTTGAAACGCGGCAGGAATTGGAAACGCTGGTGGACCTTGGGGTTCAATATGCCCAAGGGTATTTTCTGTGCAGACCAAATGAGCGGATTCAGGAAACGGACCCGACTGCAAAAGAATTGATTGTCGAACTGAATCGAAGGAAAAAACACGTTTTAGGCACGCAGGCCAGTAACATTTACATCTCCAATATCTGCACTCCCACAGAAACCATTTCCCCCGGCATGAAAGTGGAGGCGGTCTTTGACCGCCTCAAAAATGATGTGGATGCATTCGGCTGCTGTGTGGTGAAGGATGGAGAAGTGCTGGGGGTTGTGACAAAAGCACATTTGCTTTTGCAGCTCAGCGGCAGGTATGGGTTCAGCCTTCACCAAAAGAAACCGATTTCCGTTTTAATGGATCGTGATTTTTTGTCGGTGGACTGCAGAACACCGATTAATATGGTTTCCAACGCGGCCATGTCCCGCACGTCTGATAAACTGTACGATTTTATTGTTGTAACCCGGAACGATAAATATCTTGGCACGGTGACTATTAAAAATCTGCTGCAAAAAACCACGGAAATCGAAGTGGTGAATGCAAAATATCAGAATCCGCTGACCGGGCTGCCCGGCAATGTGGTGATTGAACATAAAATCAACCAATGTTTAACCTGTCAAAAGCCGTACTGCATCCTGTACTTTGATATTGACAATTTTAAGGCGTATAATGATGCTTACGGCTTCGAAAACGGGGATTCCGCCATCAAGCTGCTGGCACAGGTGCTGCAGCGGTACCTGCCGCAGAATCAGTTTGTGGGCCATGTGGGCGGCGATGACTTTGTCGTTGTGACGCAGTGTGAGACCGCCGTGGCATACTGTGAGCAGGTGATTGAAAATTTTCACACGGAGATTTTAAAGCTTTATAGTCCTCAGGATGTAAAAAACGGCTATATTGAGGCCGAAAACCGGCAGGGAAAAAAGGAAAAGTTTTCCCTGATTTCGCTGTCTGTGGCGGGAATTCAGGATGAGTGCGCTCACTTTCAGAATCGCGCTGAGTTAGCGGAAAAACTTGCGGGATTAAAGAAAAAGAGCAAGATGAAACAGGGAAACAGTATCTGCTGGCTGTAAATCTTATCCTTTAAAAAATATTAATGCAAAGTTAATAATTTTCATGTATACTTATTTACAATATTGATTTTAACCAAGGAGGAAATGCCTTGCCGGGACTTTACGCACATTTCTTATTCGGTCTGAAGGTCAAGGAACTGCTGCCTGAAGAATTGGGACGTGTTATTGAAAATCATCGGGAAGAATATCTTCTTGGACTTCAGGGGCCGGACCTTTTGTTTTACTATTATCCGCTGCGGAAAAACCCGGTGACCGGGGCAAAAATTCACTGGGAACCCGCTTCCGGCTTTCTGAAAAATGCGGTTGGTGTTTTGCAGCAGGGAAACGATGCCGGCGGCCTTGCCTACATAATCGGTTTTATCTGTCATTTTACGCTGGACAGCGACTGCCACCCGGTTATTCGCAGCTTTATGCAGCAGGACGGGTTGTCGCATGTCGCGCTGGAAGCAGAGTTTGACCGCATGCTGATGCGGCGGCAGAAAATTGACCCGGACCAATTTTCGCCGAAGCCGCTGATTCCGCAAGGAAGCGGCGCGACGCTTTGCGCGGAGCCGTTTTATCCGGATGCAGTCCGCAGGCAGCTGGACCGGAGCCTGTGTTTCATGCGGTGCTGCCTTTCCATCCTTTACTCCCCCAGAAAGATGTGGAAGTATATGCTGAAAATCGCAGTTTTTGCGGCGGGCTTTTCGAAAAAGGGAAGAGGATTTATTGCGGGAAACGTGCCGGACCCGGAATCTTCCCAGGCTTTGGACCATTTGATGGTGGTGTTTTCCGGCTCTTTGGTTACGGCTTTGGAACAGATTCAAAATTTTTTAAATGCGGTGGAAGAAAATGTTCCGCTCAATGCCCGTTTTTCCAGAAATTTTGAGTAAATGTAGTTTAAATGGCTGCAAAATCGTAATGATTTTGCAGTATGAAAAGGACACATGGAGCAACCGTTCCATGTGTCTTTTTTGGCTTTTTCTTTTAACGCTGAGTGGATGGCAGCGCACTTGCTTTGTACTTTTGGACGGGAGGCGGGCATTAGGTGAGATGAGAATTCGGCGGAAACATTGTGCCGGCACTTATTTGGTTTTCTCATTCAGCGTGCTTAAAAATTCGCCCGCCGTTTTTCCGCTGGTTTTGACGGCATTGTATAATTCGGATATTTCCTGTTTTTCTTTTTTTGCAAGCAGTTCTTTTTTCTTTTCCCGGGCAAGTGAAATCTTGTGTTTATAGTTTGTGATTTCGCTGTCAATTTTTTCAATTTGTTCATTGATGGAACCAATTCCGATTTTGCGGCCGCGTGGCATAGGGATTCCTCCTTCAAATAATCGTATTATTTTAATTCTATACCATTTTTTCCCGTTCTATTCTGTTGCGGCAATCGTTTTATGAAAAAATTTTTAGAGGTGCGGTGAAAGGTAAAGTCCCATTTTGCAGTTTGTTTTGTGTTTGACTTTTTGCAGATTTTTAAATTTTATCTATTTGTGGTTCACAACGCAATATCTGATTGCAGACAAGAAAGCGAAGAATTTTGAAAAAATTGATGTGAAGAAAATCCTGTGTATGCCGGCGATCCTCTGTCACGTTCCGAAAGAAAGAGTCTTACTATGACACTAGGAACGTTTAGCGCAGCCGCTGTGGTGCAGTCCGGCGGAGGCAGGAGGTCTTACCATGTCAATCAGCCTTTGTATGATTGTAAAAAATGAAGAAGAAAATCTCTCCAGATGTCTCGATAGTGTGAAAGGCATTCCGGACGAAATTATTTTGGTGGATACCGGTTCTGCAGACCGTACGGTATCCATCGCTTTGCAATACGGAGCGAAAGTCTTTCGGCATCCGTGGAACGACAGCTTTTCAGAAGCCAGAAATTTTGCACTGTCCCAGGCGTCGGGAACGTGGATTCTGGTGATGGATGCGGATGACGAACTGGAAGCGGAGGACCGGGACACGTTGCTGCATCTTACTGCGGAAAGCGGCGACCGCGATGTTTATTGCTGTAAAACACTCAGTTATTCTGGGAATGGTGCAGACTGCGGGAATGTTTTGGTGACCATGAGCGTTCGGCTGATTCGTAACGGCAAAGGATATTTTTACAGGGGGCGTGTTCACGAGCAGCTGGCGGGCCCGGGGGGTGCCCCACCGCTGACCGCTACGGCTATTCGATTTTATCACTATGGTTATTTATCTTCACAACTTGAAAAAAAAGAAAAACATCGGCGCAATATCGCTTTAATCAGCAGGGAATTAGAGGACGACCCGGAAAACGGATTTATGCATTTTAATTTAGGAAATGAATATCTCGCCACGGGGGCGGTCCGTCAGGCGATGGACTGTTACCGAGCCAGCTGCCGTACATTGCAGCCGTCGCTGGGGTATGGCTCCATGCTGCTGACCAGGATGATTCTGTGCAGTGAGCAGCTTCGGGATGATGAGTCCCAATGCCGCTATATCCGGGCCGGGCTTCACCTTTATCCGCAGCTGCCTGATTTTGAATATCTGAAGGCCGGCCTGCTTCTGCGGCACGGAAAAGTAATGCGGGCGATTCGCTCTTACCAAAAATGCATTCGGATGGGTCCGCCTGCGGCGGATGAAAACAGTATGCTTGGTGTTGCAACCTTTAAGCCGCATGACCGGCTTGCCGCACTATATGAACAGCTTGGAGAACGGAAGACGGCGCTGCGTCACTGCCGCAAGGCAATTCGTTTTTGTTCCACTGACCGGGAAGCCTATGCCCGCATGATTCGGATGCTTGGGGAGGAAGGATGTACGCCGGACCGGATGAAATCCCGACTTTTGCGGATGGCCAAAAACGAATTCTGCCCGATACTGATTCTTTCCGATCTGTTCTATGACAGGGGGTTCTTCCGCCAGGCAATGGAGCTTGCCAAGCGCGCGAAGCGACAGGCGCCGGACTGCCCCGCCGCCTGTTATAACGAGGGAGTCTGCCGCTTTTTTTTGCAGCAGTATCAAAAGGCTTACCGGTGCCTGTGTGCAGAGCCTTGCATTCGGACGGGAGGCTCTGTGTTTTTCAGGTTCCTCTGTACTCTGCTTGACCCGGGCACGGCTCGTCTTTGCACCGAAGATTTTCAGGCAGAGCTGGAGGCATCGGATTATCGTGTCTGTCATGCCTTTTATACTTTGATGCAGGGTAAGCCCTGCGTTTTGCTTCCGGTAAAAAAAGAGGAAGAGGCATGTTGCATGGACTCTGTTTTTGGGTTGCTGGAGGTTTTACTGCGCGCCGGTCTGCCGACTGAATTTATGAAAGCTCTTATGCTTTTAAAACTGATTCCCGGCGATGGCGTCTTCCTCCGGCTTGGAAAATTGTACTACAAATACGGATATGAAAAGCTGGCTTATCAGCAGCTGGACCTGTCGATTCGCACGGCCGGTAAAATCGATGCGGAATCCCTCTTTATCATGGGACGCATCCGGTCTGCGGCAACAGCAGACGAGGCACACAGCGCCGGCGGCAGGGCTATGTAAGGCTGACTTCTCCCGCGTAGCAGGTGGAGAAGATCTGCCGGATTTCTTCCGGACGGTCGGTTTGCCCCAGGGCCCACATCAGTTTTGTCACGGCGGCTTCCGTCGTCATGTCATAGGCCTGCAATACGCCCGATTCCAGGGCTTTCTGCCCAGCCTGATAGATGGTGAAATCACTGCGTTCATACAGGCACTGGCTGCAGACGACGACGGTGATGCCGGCCTGCACAATTTGATGAAGTTTGGAAATCAGGTCCCGGCGGATAAAATTCAATCCGCCTGCACCGAACGCTTCAATTACAATTCCCCTGTACCGCATTTTAAGCAGCATATCGAAGATTTCCGGGTTGAGTCCCGGCGTCAGCTTGATCAGAATCACGTTGTCACACAGATTGTCGATCAGTTGAAAATTCCCGCTGGGTTTTGGAAGAACGGCTTCATTCAAATTTAACCCGGCGGAATCCACCACGGCTGCATAGGGGCAGTTGACGCTTTCGAAAGCGTCGAATCCCGTGGTGCGCACTTTGACGGCCCGGGTTCCCAGCATGATTTTGCGGTCAAACGCGACAAAGACGCCCGCCCTGCCGCTTGACGCCATGGCAAACGCGCAGCGCAGGTTTTCAAATCCATCTGACAGCGGGTGACGGATGGGCAGCTGCGACCCGGTCAGCACGACGGGAACGGGCAAATTTTGCAGCATAAAAGACAGCATCGACGCGGTGTAGGCCATCGTATCCGTTCCGTGTGTCATTACGATTCCGTCGTATTGCTGAAATTCATCCGCTACGGCCCGCGCCATTCCCTGCCACTCTTCGGGCTGTATATTGGAACTGTCCAATTGATACAGATTTTTAATTTGTATTTGATGGTTTACGGACAGCCCGCTTAAATATGCCGCAAACTCGTTTCCGTCCATTCCGGGAGCCAGCCCCTCTTTGGTTGGCTCTGAAGCAATGGTGCCACCTGTGGTCAGCAAAAGTATTTTTTTCATCAGGTATTCAGGTCCCTTCAGCCACTTAAAAATCAAAACCATCCTATTATGCCATGAAGCCGCAAAATTGTAAATGGAAATTCAATTTAACAAAAGAAAAAAGGAGTTTCGACCGTTCAGTCGGAACTCCTTTTCTTCTGTTTCCCCTGAAAGTTTTTAAGGGGGGATTCATTCGGCGCTTTTGCTTACCTTCCGGAAAGCTTTTGAATCACGCCGACCAGTGCCGGAATCAGGATGATCTGAAGAATGATTCCGGGAATCGCATTTAAAAATGCTCCGCCAAAGAAAATGGCCCAGGTGAATCCTTTCCCGATGGCCTGGTACAAGACAAGGCTAACGGCTCCCCAAACGATGCGGCCCAGAATCATCGACAAAATCAAAGAAACGTATACAAAAGAAATTTTCTTCGGGAACTTTATGTAAAAAAGGCCGCAGAAAAGTCCGTACGCGGCAAGCTCTGCCGCCATGGCAACGGCCGTGGGGTAGATGGGCGGCATGCCAAACAACATGGAACGGAACAGGGGAGTAATCAGCCCGACCAACAGACCGTAAGGCCAGCCGCAGATGAAGCCGCATAAAAGGACCGGAATGTGCATCGGCAGCAGCATCATGCCAATTTGCGGGATTTGGCCGGTCAGAAACGGGAGCAGAATGCCCAGCGCCAAAAAAAGTGCGGAAAGAATAAGGCTTTGTACGGCGCTCGGGCCGTAATGATAGGATTTTTTTGCTTGTGGATTGAGTTCCATAATTTTTCCTCCCAATGATTGATTGTCTTTCCTTGGGAAAGAAAAATATCTTCATGATATTTTTAGTATGATGTTTGCAGTGAAGCGGGTTTATTCAGCCTTTAGCAATTCGACAGTCTTTGAAACGGCGGATTCAATATACTTGGCAAGGGGTAAATCGGATGTTCCGGCGACCACGCAGTTGCATTTGTTTACGGGAACCAGAATTTTTTTTGCCTGGCTTTTTCCCACAGCCGTCGCCATGGCGGGGGTGATTTCTCCGCACAGCGCGTCTGCGATGATGATGCCGATCGGGCCGAGAATCAGATCAGCTCTGGCACTTGCAACGAGAACCGGGTTTTCTCCGGTTGCGCCGGTATCGGCACCGGCTTTCAGCATAACGGTTGTAGCGATGCTGTTGGTGCCGACTGCGGTGACCGTCTGGTCCGGCAAAGCCTTGCGAAGCTGGGCAATTAATTGTTTTCCAAGGCTGCCGCCCTGACCGTCGATGACTAAGATATTCATATCTTTTCCTTTCTGCCGCCTTTCAGGCGGAAGCGGTCATCATTTTGCGCTGAATCCAGAGCGGGGCCGAATCTGCTGGCATGGGACCGCGATATTTTTTAGGACGTTTTGCTCGCCTATTCTCTGCCTTTGGGGCAGACTATCAGGTGCTTCTTTCTATTGTATACCAAAAACAACACTGACATCAACTGCATTTTGAAGCAAAGCAAAAAATATTTTTGCTGCCGTTCCATAAAAAAAGTCCGGGCAAGGCATGAAAAATGCCTCCCGGACTGTCTTTTACAAATAGAACTCAGTGATGGCCGTGTTCGCCGCAGACACTTTCAAACGCATGTTCATGGCAGATACTGCCGCTGGACTTTAATTCGCCCTTCAGGTATTTGCCGACCGCTTCCGCGGCGTCTCCGGTAGCTCCTGCAATGACTTCAATGTTCTTTTCATTGAAGATGTCAATGGCGCCCCCGCCGATTCCGCCTGTAATGATTGTGTTGGCACCGAGGTCATTGAGAAAATTCGGTAAAAAACCGGGCTTGTGTCCCGGGTTCTGATAAAACTGGTGTTCTTCCACTTTTCCATTTTCCACGGTAAAAAGGTCAAATCCCTGGCAATGCCCAAAATGTCCTGAAACGTTTTTTCCATCGCATGCAACTGCAATTTTCATTTTTCTCATACTCCTTTAAAATTGGTTCATTTATGCTGTTAACATCGGGTAAACCCGATTCCAGATTTCCCGAATGGCGTTTCCGGCTTTACTGTCCGGAAGATCTACAATGGTTTTTCCGGAATTGACCGCTTCTATTACGGACGGATCAAACGGAATTTTCCCTGCCAGCGGGACGGCCTCCCTCTGGCAGAATGCTTCGATTTCACGGGCGTTTTCCGGGCAGAGGTCAAATTTGTTGATACATACGGCGGTCTTGGCCCCGAATCGACGGGCGGTTTCCAGAATCCGTTTCATATCGTGAATGCCCGACAGTGAAGGCTCTGCAACAACCAGCACCAGGTCTGTTCCCGTGATAGACGCCACCACGGGGCATCCGATGCCGGGGGAGCCGTCCAAAATCGTAAAGGATTCATCGGTTATCGCTTCGTACAGGCTGGACCGAACTTCTGACACCAGACGACCCGACGCGCCGCTTCCAATTTGAAGCTCCGCTGTTGAAAACAGCCCGCTCTCGGTATGAAATTTCATGGTTTTTCCCGACACACGGTCTTCCAGGTGGATGGCCGGCCGGTCGTCTGTGCCGCGTGCGGGGCAGACGGCTTCGCAGACGCCGCAGCCTTCGCATTGGTACGGATTGACCACTCCGTTTTTAATCGCTCCAAAGCGGCAAAATTTTTCGCACAGCCCGCAGTTGGTGCAGGTGTCATTGTCTTTTACGGCTTTTTGCAAACCAAAGTAGGGCTTTTCCACGGCTGTTTCGCCCCGAGCAAAAATCTGGTGCAGATTCGGTGCTTCCACATCGCAGTCGGCATAAGCCTTGTTTTGGGAAAGCCGAATGAAAGAAGAGGCGACCGTCGTTTTTCCGGTTCCGCCTTTCCCACTTAACACAACCATCTGCTTCATGACTTTCCACCCGCCGTTTCTCTGATTCTTTTCATAAGGTCACGGAATATGGCGCCGTATGTTTTGCTGTTTACGGCGAGTTCTCCCCGGGCGGTTGTACGGGCCAGGCCGCGGTCAAAGGGAATTCGCAGAAGAATCGGGATGTTTTCCTGCTCTGCCAAACGGTCAATCAGTTCCGTGTCAGCAGTATCCTTGTTGATTACGATCCCGCACGGCTTTTTGAAGCTTTTAACCAGCTGCGCGGCCAGCTTTAAATTTTCAAGCCCGAACAGTGTCGGCTCCGCAACAAGCAGGCAGAAATCGGCATCCTGAATGCTCTCCATTACGGTACAGGAGCTTCCCGGCGGGCAGTCGATGACAGCGGTCCGGCCGGACGGGATTTTCTGAATCAGCCGGCGGATAATCGGGACTCCGGTTGCTTCGCCGCTGTTGAGGGTTCCGGATAAAACGGACAGCTTTCCGGAAGCACCTTGTTCAATGACACCGATTCCTCGCGGTATTTCCCGAATGGCTTTCGTGGGGCAGATTAGGGAACAGCCGCCGCAGGAATGGCACAGTTCAGGGAAAAGCCTGGGCTTTCCTTTTAGAAAGGCAAGCGCGTTAAAGCGGCAAAAGCGGACACAGTCCCGGCAGCCGCTGCACCGACTTTCGTCAATTTCAGGGATGGTGACTTCCACGGTCTTTGTTTTTTCAATCTTAGGCTTTAAAAACAGAAAGCCGTTTGGTTCTTCCACATCGCAGTCGATGTAGACGGCGTTTTCGCAAACAGCGGCAAGGTTGACGGAAACAAAGGTCTTTCCGGTTCCGCCTTTTCCGCTGAGGACCGCGATCTGCATTCCGCCGCTCCTCATTTGTGACCGCCGTGGTAGCCGGCGTGAATTTCGGTCAGCTCTTGCAGGGAACCCTTTTTAAAGGCTTCAATTTGGTCGGCTGCCGTGCCGGCAGTCGCTTTCAGAATCTTAATTCCGGCATCCTTTAATACATCGGCTGCGTTTTGTCCGCAGTGAAAGGTAACGACGATTTCGGCGCCACTGTCCGCAATGGACTGGGCCGCCTTGATTCCGGCGCCTCCCTGGGCTGCGGCTGCCGCATTGTCAATCACCGTGAAGTCCGTGGCTTCCGTGTCTGCAACAATGAAATAGGAAGTTCTGCCGAAAGAACGGCTGACAGGGCTGCTCAGTAATTTTCCATCGGACGGTATCGCAAGTTTCATTTGGTTTCTCCTTCCGGCGTCCCGCTGCTTTTCCTGGTCTGCTCCGATTCAAACATCTGTTCCAGAATCCGGGCGGCGTTTCCAACCAGTTCCGCACAGGGGCGCTTTTCATAATATTGTTTTGTTCTTTTTTCCGGTGTGGGGTTGTCGTGCTTTACGTCAAGTCCAAGCAGTTCCCGGCAGATCAGCGAACCGTTCTGCTGTTCAAACTGTTTTGCTAACGCTTGAATTCTTTGGTAATGCTCCGCTTTTTGAGAATCGGCCCGGGGGTCCGTATAACCGTATTTGAGCCCGGCTGCCATAAACATTCCTGTAACTGCGCCGCATACTTCCCGCAGGCGGCCCATACCGCCGCCAAACGAAGAAGAAAGTTTCAGTGCGGTTTCCAGGTCCATTCCTAGTTCTTCACAGAACGCCGCAAATACGGATTGTGAACAATTATATCCCTGCTCAAACAGTTTGGTTGCGCGTTCCCTGTGACCGGAGCAGACCTTTGCTGACTGAATGTGGTTTGTTTCCGTACCATACTCCATGAAATTGTTCCTCGATTCCCGTTTTTTAATGGCAGGGACCGCCCGAGTGGTGTTTCCAGGTGATAGGCGGAGCAATTTTATCATATGCTTATTATTGTTGCCGGTTTGACCGGCTTTAGGCAGCTGTTGATCTTCCTGTAAAATTACCCATGGAAGAAATTGCGCGGTATCATTTCCCTGCGAGATTATGGTAGCATAGTTATGGGTATATGTCAATAATTAAAATCAATGCTTTTTGATTTCCGTGCGATGAATCCGTGTGCCAAACAACCGAATTTTCTTGCAATTTCTAAGTAAAGAAATTATAATAGAGTGCGGCATTTTTTAAGAGTAAAACGTGCCCTGTGATTTCTTCTGATTAGTCCTTGACGGAAGAAGAGAGAAAGGAAACTTTATGGATATTTTGAAAGCGGTGATCTTTGGGATCATCGAAGGACTGACCGAATGGCTTCCGGTCAGCAGTACGGGGCATATGATTCTTGCCAATGAATGGGTCAAGATGGATTTGTCCGCGCAGTTTATGGAAATGTTTCTTGTCGTCATTCAGTTTGGCGCGATTTTAGCGGTTTTGGTTCTGTATTTCCGCAAACTGAATCCGTTTTCCCGTAAAAAATCACCAAGGCAGAAACAAGCAACACTTTCCCTTTGGATGAAGGTCCTTTGCGCCTGCGTTCCTGCCGGTGTGATTGGAATTTTGTTTGATGACCAGATCGACGCGGCCTTTTATAATTTTCAAACCGTTGCCATTACGCTGATTCTTTATGGTGTTCTGTTTATCGTCGTGGAAAATCGGAACCGCGGGAAAGTGCCGTCTATCCGGAATTTTACATCGCTGACTTATCAAACGGCGTTTCTCATTGGAATTTTTCAAGTGTTGTCGCTGATACCGGGAACTTCTCGTTCCGGCGCGACAATTTTAGGCGCGATTTTAATGGGGGCTTCACGAGAAATTGCGGCGGAGTTCACCTTCTTCCTTGCCATTCCCGTTATGCTGGGGGCCAGTCTGCTGAAAATACTGAAGTTTGGTTTTGTTTACAGCCAGATGGAAATTCTGGTTTTACTGAGCGGAATGATTACGGCGTTTCTGGTTTCTATTGTTGCCATCTGTTTTCTGATGGGATACATTAAAAAGCATAATTTTAAATCATTTGGTTATTATCGTATTGCATTGGGCGCAATTGTGCTGTTGTATTTTGGGCTGGTGCATTAATTCGGTTTCGGGAAGCGGAGCCGGATGAAAAAAGAAGTCAACATAAAAAACGGAACCCGAATGATATTCGGGTTCCGTTTTTTACGGCCCCATACAGAGCCGATGAATCAATCTGAATTTTTTTGAAGCTTTGCTGATTTTTTGGCAAGGCGGTCCGGTGTTACCACGGTGTCCTGAAAATCAAACGTTTCCTTTGCAATGACTCCGCTTAGGACAATCAGACTGATCAGGTTTGGAAATACCATCAATCCGTTCATAATGTCGGAAAAGCTCCAGACCATTTGCAGCGATGTTGTCGCGCCAATAAAAGCGATGATAGAGAAAACAACGCGGTAAATGTAGCAGTATACAGGTTTGTGAAGCAGGTACTCCAACGCTTTTTCCCCATGGTATTCCCAGCCGATGATCGTGGAAAAAGCGAAAAGGGCAATGCCGATAGAGACCAGCCATCCGCCTGTGGTTCCCAGTACGGATGAAAATGCCTGAATGGTCAGTGCCGCGCCGGTCAGCAGGCTGCCGTCTGACGCAACGGTCCCCAGTACGCCGGATGAGGAAATTGCCAGACCGGTGATGGTGCATACAACGATGGTGTCGAAAAAAGTGCCTGTCATGTTGACATACCCCTGCCGTGCGGGGTGGTCAGTTGTGGCTGCGGCAGCCGTGATGGCGGCAGAGCCAAGTCCCGCTTCATTTGAAAAAATGCCTCTTGCGCAGCCCCAGCGCATGGCCTGCATCATACTGGCCGTTATGGTGCCTCCGATGCCGCCCGCCACGGCGGCGGGAGAAAATGCCATGCCGAAAATCTGCACAATGCCGGAGGGAACATTTTTATAATTGACGGCAATACAGACAAGTCCGCCAAGGGTATAGAAGACCGCCATGGAGGGAACCAGAATGGATGATACTTTGGAAATGGAGGTAATGCCGCCGACCAGGGTGATGAACGTTAGAACGGCAATGACAAGGCCGGTGACCCAGGTCGGAACGCTGAAGGTACTGTGAATTGCGTCTGATATGGAGTTTGCCTGTGTCATGTTGCCGATGCCAAATGAGGCAAATACAGTAAAAATTGCGAATAAAAATGCAAGAAGACGGCCGATCCATGGAATGCGGAATCCATTTTTGATGGTGTACATCGGCCCGCCGCTCATTTCCCCTCTGCTGTTTGTTTCACGGTATTTGATTGCCAGCATGCACTCGCTGTACTTTGAAGTGAGACCGATGATGGCGCAAATCCACATCCAGACCAGCGCGCCGGGTCCGCCCAAAATCATGGCGGTTGCAACACCAACGATATTTCCAGTGCCGATTGTCGCAGCAAGTGCCGTTGTCAGCGCGGAAAATGGAGAAATATCCCCCGGCCCGTGACTGGTTTGTCGTGACCCTTTTCCAAATACGTACTTGAGGGCATAACCGAGGTTTCGCCATGGAAGGAACCTCAGCTTTACGGTGAGAAACAGACCGGTTCCAATCAGCAGGACCAGCAAAACCGGTCCCCAGATGAAACTGTCGACTTGCGCAAGAATGTTAGCAAAATTGTCCATGGTTGACCCCTTCTTCCTGTTGATGCACGGCATCGGGTTTGCCTGAAGCTGCAATTTATGGACGCCATAGTGTGCCGGAATATATTCTGGCAGTTTTATTAAAAAAAAATCCATAACAGGAGTCAAACGTGATCGCCTGACAATGTTATGGACTGTAAACTTATTTTTTATTATAAGGAGTCGCCAGGGAAAAGTAAAGTGGAAATTTTAACATTTTGCATACTAACTAGAACAATTATGCATTAAGTGAGGAAGGACAGGACTTTTATATTTTGTAAAACAGAAAGCCAAAGCCTAAGTTATCGCTTGCAGGTAAGTCGTAACAGCACAAAATAGAGTTGCCAACAGGGTTAGGTACTGACCATGATTTTGGCGGATACATCAGACCTTAATGCAATTACGGCACCGCGAATCAGGTAAGCAACCGGATTGCCGGATGGGCTTTGATAAAGAGACTCAATCTGAGTGCCGCCGATGACCCCAAGGTCCAGCATACGGCGTCTTGTGGTTCCGTCGGACAAAAGTGAAGCAACGCTGGCCTTCGTGCCTACTGGCAGCTGGCTGAGCGGAATTTCTTTTCGGTTCATCTTAACAATGCCTCCCAAATCATTTAACAGATAGCGGTCGTTGAAATTGTTTCACTAGACTAATCTATGGTTCTTTCTCTGAAAGTGTGCAGATGTCCCTTAAAAGAATAGCATGACAAAGTCGGGGGAGCGTTCCTATTTTGAAGCTCCCATGTCCCGGTCAACCAAATAATTCATATATGCGTTCAGGCTCATGCCAAGCGATTCGGCATGTGCTTTAATTTCTGATTTTCGTCCTTTCTTTACTCGGAAAATGACGGCGTCCAGCTTTTGCAGATATTTTTTTGTTGCTTTTTCCCGTGCTTTGCTTACCATACTTAACACCTCTAATCCTTTATATCGGCGATATTAATAAATATTTAATATAAAAAGCATATTTGTAAATGTTTTTACTTAAAAGGTGCGATTTAGGCCGGCATAAAGCAAAATAGAAGGAAGAAAATCAAACGGCCTTTCGTATCGGCAGAGCTGATACGAAAGGCCGTTATTAGCAAAACGTTAAAATTTTAATATAATGGTTGTAACTTTTAAAGAGCATTTATCCGATCATATCGAAAACCAGTTTTGAAAACATAAAAATAAGAACAAGAATCATAACGGGTCGAATAAATTTTGCGCCTTTTCGAATTGCCAGCCCGGAACCGATCCAATGGCCGGCGATTGAGCAGGCCGCCGCAGGAACAGCCAGATTATATTGCACGGTACCCGCCGCCATAAATGTAACGAGAGCCGCTAAGTTGGACGCAAGATTAACCGCTTTTGTGTTGCCGCATGCGGTTTTCATGTCAAATCCAAGTATGGCGGTAAAGGCCAGAATCAGCAGTGTGCCGGAACCTGGGCCGAAAAAGCCGTCATACATCCCGATTGCAAAGCCGATTGCCGCTGAAAGCAGGATGGCACGGCGGCGTGAAAGCTGGTCGAACGTGTTGCTGTCTGCTGGGTGACGGCCGCGCAGAAAGAGAAACACCGCCGCTGCGGGCAGTAAGATCAGCATGGCAATGCGCAGCATGTGGTCGCTTAGAAACAGGCTGAGTTTTGCACCGAGAAAGGAGCCGACTAAAGCGGTTCCTGCGGCAATGGATGCCGCTTTCAGATTGATGTTTCCACTGCGAAAAAATCTTCCGGCGGAAAACAGGACCCCTGAGCAGGAAGAAAATTTATTGCAGCCCAGGCACAGATGTGCGGGCAGTCCTGCAAGGCAATAGGCGGGCAATGAAATCAGGCCGCCACCGCCGGCGATGGCATCAACCATGCTGGCCAGAAAAACAAACGGGCATATAATGAGAATTTGCTGTAATACGGACATACTACCTCCTCGTAACCTGCGGACTGGTGGATTCTTCCGCAAATGCATATGCTACTTATTTTGACAGATTGTGGCATCAATTGCAAGTTTTATAGAAATGGGATGAGTGTCGGTCGGCAGCGGTGTGTAAACGCCAAGTCAAAGAGTTTGGTTTGACTTTGCGGTGCTTTCCGTGTATCCCAGTTGGCAGGAAAGTTCCCGGGCATATTGCTTCACAGCTTTTTTAAAAGCGGTAAGGTGCTTTTTATCGGCGCGGGATATTGGCACGATCAATCCGATGGCAGCGACAGAAGTCCTGTTGCTGCCAAAAACGGGTGCTCCGATCTCTACAGCGTCAGGAATGTATTCCCCTTGGGAAACAGCGATTTCTTCCTTGCGGATTTCCCCTAAATCTTCAATGAGTGCTTTAGGGTTGGTGATGGTATTGTCTGCGTGCCGGCTCAGGCCATGTTCCATGAAATTATGAAGGAAGGAATCCGGCTGAAAGGCAAGCAGTGATTTTCGAATTGCCCCACAGTGCAGGTCGATTTCATACCCCGATTTTTCGATTACTTTCAGGTTGTTTGGTCCCTCTGTTTTTTCAAGTACCACACCTTTAAAGCCGGATAAAATGACCAAAAAGGCATCTTCCCTGGTTAGGGCGGAAAGCTTTCGCAGAATGGGGAGAGCCGCCTCGTGCAGGTCGATGTTGTGTGCTGCTGTGATTCCAAGAGAAATCAGCGCAGGGCCCAACCGGTAGAGGTGAGTTTTTTCATCCCGTGTGACATAGTTTTTTGAGACAAAAGTTTGTAAAATGCGGTGAATTGTACTGGGGGGCAGACCGAGCTGTTCTGAAAGTTCAGCAAGTGAAAAGGATTTGCCCGGTTCTTTCAGTGCTTCCAACACCGCAATGGCGCGGATTAAGCTTTGTATCATGATATTGGTTCCCTTTCTTATCCCATCATTCTCTTTATGAGCAGTATAGCGCGCAATACGTTTTGATGCAATTTGTTTTTGATGCTGCCGCTGAAAGGAAACTGAATTTAAAAAAATTGTCGCTTATTTACAGAAAAGAAGAATCAATCGCCGCGAAAATCAGATTTACCGGTTGCTTCTTGTCATATTTTAGTTTATAATCAAGACAGATTTTTGTAAGGATTTTCAGCAATCGGAAACAGATTATTCTTGAATATGCGACGACCGGCGATGGAGTGAATCAAATGAAGAAAATTAGCTTGATTAAAAGGGCGGTTTCTGCGTTTTGCGCGGGCTGTCTTCTAATATTGTCTTTTCCGGCGGCTTCCGTTCTGGCGGTATCAACTGCAACAACGACGGATTATTTGAATCTGCGGCAGGGCGCCGGTACCAATACGAAGGTGATTCTAACACTTTCTAAAAATGTGGCGGTGACGATCCTCGATAATTCGGATGCACAGTGGGCAAAAGTGAAAACGGTGAGCGGCAAAACCGGGTATTGCTTTAAACAGTACCTCAGCTTTTCTCATTCTAAACAAGCATCGGATTCCGCTGCATCCGCGGCAACAGCTAAGACAACGGTGAATCTGAATCTTCGTCAATCCTCCTCCTTGGCAGGAAGGATCATACTGGTGCTTGCCAGGGGGACCAAGGTGTCCGTGCTGGACAATTCTAATGCCGGTTGGGTAAAGGTCCGCACGGCGGGCGGTTATCAGGGTTGGTGCAGCCGGCAGTACCTGACTGTCTCGGCGGCAAATTCCTCCTCTTCCCCGGCTGCGCCGAATTCGTCTTCGGTCACGGCGAAAACAACCGATTATCTGAATCTGCGGTCAGGGGCGGGGTTGAATTATAAAGTTCAGCTTACGATGAGCAAGGGGCTGACCGTTACGGTGCTGGACAATTCCAATGCAAGCTGGGTGAAAGTGCGTACGGCGAACGGAACACAGGGCTGGTGCAGCCGCACTTATTTGACAATAGCAGGGGGGACCAATGCCCATCCAAGCGGTGCATCCTCCTCGCCGGTATCCTCTTCCTCCTCACCGGCTTCCTCTTCTCAGAGTACTTCTTCCGTGCCTTCCAAGCAGAGCGACAGCCAGGAAGATTCCGATGAGCCGGAAAAGGATTCCGGTATTACAGGCGCGTCTGTGACGGCTGACGTGCTGCGTTTGAGAAAACAGCCCAACACAACCAGTAAAATCTTAGCTAATCTGGTTTATGGGACGAATCTGCAGGCGCTGAGTGCTCCGGCTTCCGGTTGGATGAAAGTACAGACGGCAGACGGAAAATCGGGTTATGTCTGTACCGATTACGTAAAAATCAGCAATTCCAACGGACAAACATCGGGGGAAGAGTCGGATTCGCATGCGGAAAACGAAACAGCGGCTTCCAGTCTGTCCCTGTCGTCCGGGAATCAGATTGTTCCGGTGGGGAAAACTCTGTATCTGAAGGCAGCAACCAATCCGAGCGGTGCGGATGTTTCATGGACGAGCAGCAGTCCGTCTGTTGCAACGGTTGTAAATGGATATGTGACCGCAGCTGCCAAGGGCAGCACGGTGATTACCGCAAAATCCGGAGCGGCAACGGCCACCTGCAGTGTGACGGTTTCGGATGCGGAACCGGTGCGTACGGCATACGCTTCGCCCAACATTGCCGCGCCAGGAGAAAATGTGACTCTGACAGCGATTACAGACCTTTCCCGGAACGGAGTCCGGTTCGTTGTCACCTGCCCGAATGGGCAGACCGTGACGGTGACCGCGAACAGCAGTACAACGGAAAACACAAACGGTGTTTCCACAAAAGTATGGAAAGCCACCACTTCACTGGACGGTGCGGGGAATTATACGGTCCTTGCACAATCCAGATCCGGCGGGACTTACAGCAGCACCGGTTTTACCACAAGCGCGTGTATTATGACGCAAAAAGACAGGGCTGCGACTACTTCGGAAGAACGGCGCGTCAGCGATGAAATGATTCAATTGATTTCCAGGTGGGAGGGTTACCGCGGCTGCGTTTATACGGATACGATTTCTTCCAGCCAGGTTCCTACAGTCGGTTATGGATGCACCCTTGGGGCAAACGCCAATTTCTATAACGGTGTCAGCAAAACCGAAGCGTGGTCGATGATGGTCAACAAAATTAACAATTCGTCCTATACATCGGAATTAAACAAGATGATTAAGAACAACCATTTCCTGATGAACCAGTATCAGGCCGACTGCCTGATCAGTTTTGCTTATAACGTCGGTTCCGGGTACTTTAACAGTTCGCGGGAAATGGATTTTATCAAGATTATGAAAAATGCGGTTCGTCCTCCGGATTTTTCATCCGGAACGACCTATGAAGCGACGGTGACGCAGGGAACGCAGGTGAGAGAGAACGCTGGGACCCTGTCGGCCCAGATTACCTCGGTTTCCGCGGGAACGTCCGTCACGGTTTCGGGCGGGGACTTTGCAGATACAAACGGGGGTTGGTACAAGGTTCGGCTGGCAAACGGAACGGTTGGCTGGGTAAATGCAGGGTACGTCAGTCTGGCGTGTTCGGACCGGCTTGTTCACGACCTTGGTTACACGAATGCGTACGCTTTCGGTACGGAGCTGATCCGCTGGAACCAGGCGGGCGGCAAATTTTACACGGGTCTGTTTTATCGGCGCCTTGGGGAGGCTAATGTCTATAATTACGGCGATTATGGTGCGCTGCGCTATAACAAGTATGGGTACGGATATCCGTATTCTGCTTCGTCGCTCAGGTAAGGAGCCGACCGTAATTCTTCATATTGTCCTGATGTAAAAAGGTCCGCCGAGTGTGTGAAAACACCCGGCGGACCGATTTGCTATACAGCGCGGATATATTTTGCTAAAGCTCTTTCAGCCAGTATTTTCGGTCCAGACTGCGGTACTGCACGGCTTCTGCCACATGGTCGGGCTCGATGGTGTCACTTTGGTCCAGGTCGGCAATGGTGCGGCATACTTTCAGAATTCTGTCGTAGGCTCGCGCGGAAAGCCCCAGCCGGTCAAAAGCCTTTTTTAAAAGGGTGCGGCCGGATTCACTCAGCCGGCAGAATTCGTGCAGGCGGTCTGTGTGGATTCTTGCGTTGCAGACGATGCCGGTGCCGCGAAACCGCTCGTTTTGAATTCGGCGGGCGGCGTTTACTCTGCGGCGGATGGATTCGGAGCTTTCTTCCTTGCCGTGCGCATCCAGCTGTTCAAAATTGACGGGCGGAACCTCGATATGCAGATCCAGCCGATCGAGCAGAGGGCCGGAAACCCGCGAAAGGTACCGTGAAACCGCATGTGCGGAGCAGGTGCAGCGGCGGGTCGGATGCCCAAAATACCCGCATGGGCAGGGGTTCATTGCGGCAACAAACATTACGGAACAGGGATAGCTGACCGTACCGCCCGCCCGGGAGATGGTAACGGTACCGTTCTCAATCGGTTGGCGCAGGACTTCCATCGAACTGCGCGAAAATTCCGGAAGTTCGTCCAGAAACAGCACGCCGTTATGAGCCAATGAGATTTCTCCAGGGCGAGGAATACTGCCCCCGCCGGAAAGTCCGGCAGGGGAAACAGTGTGATGCGGGGAGCGGAACGGCCGTGTGCGCACCAGTGACGCACCTGGGGGCAGAATCCCTGCGATGGAGTGGATTTTTGTTGTTTCAATGGTTTCTTCAAAGGTCATTTCCGGGAGAATGGACGGGATTCGCCTGGCCAGCATGCTTTTCCCGGAACCGGGCGGCCCGATCAGCAGGACGTTATGCCCGCCGGCCGCGGCAATTTCCAAGGCGCGTTTGGCCTCCGCCTGACCGCGCACGTCGGAAAAGTCCGGGCAGTCAGTCGCATAATCAGGTTCTGTTTCGTCCGGCTTTGCCGGCGAAATCTGTGTGCCTCCATTCAGGTGCTGGAGCAGTTCGGCAAGATTTGAAACGGGATATATTTTAATTCCACGTACCACTGCTCCTTCCGCGGCGTTTTGTCTGGGAACAAAAAAACGGCGGAACCCCTCTTCCCGCGCGCGGATCGCCATGGGCAGAATCCCGCGCACCGGCTGCAGTTCGCCGGTCAGAGAAAGTTCGCCGATGAAGACGCTGTCGTCAAGGTTTGCACTGAGCTGCCTGCTGGCCTTTAAAAGCGCAATCAGCACAGGCAGATCGTAAATGGGTCCTTCCTTTCGTTTGTCGGCAGGAGCCAGGTTCACCGTGATTTTGCTGACAGGAAAGTCAAAACCGCCGTTTTTCATGGCGGACCTGACACGGTCGCGGGATTCTTTGACCGCCGCACCCGGAAGGCCAACTACTTCAAAGGAGGGAAGACCGGAGGAAAGGTCCGCTTCCACTTCAACGGGGAAGGCGTCCATACCATACAGACCCATGCCATATAAATGTGAAACCATCCCTCATTCCCCATTTCTTCAGACAAGAATAAAAACATTATACTCTTTTCGACATAAATCTGCAATAGAATTCCTTTCTGGAATCGATTGTATGGAATATCAGGGGGATTTTGTTGACTTCTACACGGATGTACAGTATGATGAAATAATAGAAAAGTGTACAATTATGAGGTGTTTGTCTTGGCAGTTACAAACCGTGCGCGGCTTGCTGATTTTACGGACGGGCAGTTGGCCGCGCTTGTAAAAGACGGTGATTCCGATGCGTTTGCCGAACTGACGGCGCGGTATATTTCTTTGATTCGCTATAAGGCGGCGCCGTTTCATTCCGCCGGGCTGGAAACGGATGATCTGTGCCAGGAGGGGCTGGTTGGTCTTTTTAACGCGGCGCGCGCCTACAGTCCTTGCGGCGGTGCTGCCTTTAAGACTTTTGCGGGAACCTGCATCGCAAACCGCATGATTATGGCATACCGTTCCGCTCTGAGCCGCAAAAACAAACCGCTGAGTGATTTTGTGTCACTCAGCGATGACGAACACCCGGAACTGGAACTGCAATACGGCGGCTGGGACCCGGAAACGCTGCTGGCCAGCAGTGAAGGACTTGACCAGATGTGGGACAAAATCCGGTCTGCCTTGTCTGAACTGGAACTGCGGGTGCTTCAGCTGTATCTGGGCGGGTATAGTTATGCGGAAGCAGCGGGAAAATTGTCGATTACCCCGAAAGCTGCGGACAACGCGTTGCAGCGTGCCCGTATGAAACTGAAAAACCGGATTGACGGCTAGAACCGGCCATTTGGGGAAAATATGGACAATAAAAAATGCCCCGGAAATCCGGGGCGTTTTTTTAAAAAGCTTCCATTCTGCGCTGAATCCTCAGTGCATGCCGTCTTTTACCGGCTTCCCATTCGGCTTTTTCTTCGGGTGTATCGCAGATCAGTGCGGGAACAGGGGTTGGCTTTCCTTCGCTGTCCAGTGCAACAAGCACCAGATAGGCAATGTTGACTAATTTCAATTCGCCGGACAGTTCTTCTACATAGCTGTCTACGCGAACCTCCATCGAGGTGTGCCCCACATACGTTATTTTTCCGCGCAGAACCACGGTATTGCTGGCATACACAGGCCGCTTAAACTGCAGGTTATCGATTGCCGCGGTGGTCACATGCCTGGAAGAATGCCTGCGGGCGACAACGCCTGCCAGCACGTCGATCCATGAAACAAGCGTTCCGCCGAACAGGCGTTTCTGTGAATTTAAGTGAGAATAGAAGACTAATTGTGTTTGTTCTGTGATTGATTCTGAAACATGTTTTGCTTTTAATTCGCCCAAGAGGATTCCACCAATTCATTTTTTCTTAATTATATTCCACTTTTCTCTGTTTTTCAACCGGGTTTGCAGAATGATGTATTTGCTTGCGGCATTGGGGAAAATCACTTATAATGGAATACGATTTTGGAGGGAATGCGATGAATGATAATGCGGCGGAAACATGCTGCGCGGTAATCGCTGCCGCCGGGCGATCTACAAGAATGGGCGGCGGAATATCAAAACAGTTTCTTCCGCTGATGGGTGTTCCCGCCGTGATTCACACGCTGCGGGCGTTCGATCAGGCATTGGCGGTGGGGCAGGTCATTGTGATCTGCCGTAAAGAGGATCTTGGCCAGATGAGGGAGTGTATCGAGCGGTATCATATTCGAAAGGTAACCGCGGTGCTTCCCGGCGGCGCGTCGCGGCAGGAATCCGTTTTTGCCGGACTTGGCGCACTGCCGCCGGATGCCGGTTATCTTGCCGTGCATGACGGAGCGAGGCCGCTTGTGAAGTCAGAGGAAATTAACCTTTGTGTGCGGGACGCGTTTCAAACCGGGGCATCGGCTTTGGGAACACCGCTGAAGGATACTGTCAAACGGGTCGATTCCGGTCAGCGCGTCCTTTCTACGCCGGCGCGGGAAGGCCTTTGGGCGGTTCAGACCCCCCAGGTGTTTTGCCTCGATCTTTACCGCCGCGCGGCGGCCAGAGCCTGTGCGGATGGAAAAACTTATACAGACGACTGCCAGCTGGTTGAAAAGATCGGGGTACAGGTGCATTTGTGCCGCGGCAGTTATGAAAATATTAAACTGACCACATCGGAAGACCTTGTGTTTGCACAGGCAATTTTAGAAAAGAGGAGTGCATTTGATGAGAGTCGGGCAAGGGTATGATGTTCACCGCCTGGTGCCGGAGCGCCGCTTCATTTTGGGCGGTGTTGAAATTCCTTATGCGAAGGGGCTGCTTGGGCATTCCGATGCGGATGTGCTGGTTCACGCCGTGATGGACGCGCTGTTGGGTGCGGCGGCACTTGGGGATATCGGCGCTCTGTTTCCGGACAGTGACCCTGCTTTTAGCGGTGCGGACAGCCTTGCGCTCCTGCGGAACGTGTGCGCCCTTTTGCGGAAGAAAAAGTATACCATTGTCAATATTGATTCTACCATTATTGCTCAGGCGCCGAAACTGAGCCCCTATCTTCCGCAGATGCGCGAGAGAATTGCCGGGGCCTGTTCGGTTGCCGCTTCATGCGTCAGTGTGAAGGCGACGACGGAAGAACGGCTGGGTTTTACCGGTGCGGGGGAGGGAATTGCGGCGCAGGCAATCTGCCTGATTGACACTGCTTCCTGAGCAAGAATACGGAAAAAATACGAAAATGAGAAATAGTCAAACGGCTGCCCATCGCATATTCTGTTAGTAAAAGCAGAGGGGGAATTGTTGTGGGCAGGCCGTTAATACTTGTGGGCTCTATTACAAATGCGATTAAAAGCCGCAACATACTGGCGCGGGCGGGGATTCATTCGAACGTGGAACGAATTCCCAGAAGCAATGCAAACCGGGGCTGCGGATATTGTATATATGTTCCCGTCAGGACCGATGAAGCGGAAATAATTCTGCTGAGGTATGGCGTTCCGGTCAGCGGACGCGCGGAAAGAGGGGACACAGAATGATTTATTTGGATAATGCCGCCACCACGTACCCGAAACCAAACTCGGTTCGCACCGCGGTGGAAACCGCCCTTCGCAAGTACGGTGCAAATCCGGGAAGAGCCGGGCACAACATGTCACTTGCCTCGGCTGAAGAAATTTACCGCTGCCGTACGGCGGCGGCGGATTTTTTTCATGCGCCGGGGCCGGAATGTGTCGCCTTTACGATTAACTGCACGCATGCGCTGAACTATGTCTTAAAGGGCTTTTTAAGACCCGGCGATCATGTGGTTACCTCATGTCTGGAACATAATGCGGTGGCGCGCCCGCTGCACGCGCTGACCCAGATGGGGGTTGCGGTGACAAAGGCGCAGGTGTACCCTGGTGACCACGATGCGACGGTGAACGCTTTCCGCCGTGCAATTTGCGCTGAAACAAGGCTGATTATCTGCACCCATGCTTCTAATGTTTGGGGAATTCGGCTTCCGGTGGAGCGGATTGCGGCGCTGGGGCATGAGTACCGGATTCCAATTGCGGTTGACTGCGCGCAGTCTGCCGGAATGCTTCCCATCGATATGGCGGACAGCAGAATCGATTATCTCTGCATCGCCGGGCATAAGGGATTGTACGGCCCGATGGGCACGGGACTTTTGGTTACGGCGAACGGCAGCGGACTGGCTACGCTGGTCGAGGGGGGCACCGGAACCAATTCGGCCGAGGAAGAACAGCCGGAAGCGATGCCGGAGCGGATGGAAAGCGGGACCCAGAACATGCCGGGAATCGCCGGGCTTCGGGCTGGAATCGAGTTTGTACGGGCACGCGGGACCAGTCGGATTTTTCAGCATGAAATGGAATTGGTTCAGTATTTGTACCGGCGCCTGTCAAGGCTTCCAAACATCCGTTTTTACACGGCGGAACCGGACCCGCGGTATTTTGTGCCGGTGCTGTCCTTTAATGTGGGCGACCTGCCGAGCGAAACGGTTGGAAGAAAATTAAATGAGCATGGAATTGCGGTTCGGTCCGGGCTGCACTGCGCGCCTGACGCACACCGGTTTTACGGCACGTTGGAGCAGGGCGCGGTTCGGATTTGTCCTTCTGCTTTTACGCGGAAGGAAGAAATGGAGCAGTTGGTGCGTGTTTTAGCATCAATTCAGTAAAATTGAGAGAGAAAGGGATTGATTCTGGACTTATATATGATAAAATATAAGGAAGCCGGAGTGATCGGTTTCGGCCCGGAATATTCCGCACCGAAGAAATCCTTCGCGCGCGGTTTTTACTGAAAGAAAGGATCGGAGACCGCGTACCCGGTTCTTATAGGAAAGGGTAACAATATGGAATTTGTCATCGGCCTATGGAATACATTTCTTCAGCTGATCCATAATTTTCGGATTGCGGATGCACTGGATATTATCCTTGTCACGTTTATTATTTACAGCGCGATTAAACTGGTGAGAGAAACACGGGCAGGGCAGTTGGTGCGGGGAATTTTGGTACTGATGGTGATCTGGTTTCTTTCCTTCTGGCTCAATTTGTATTTAATGCAGAGCATTATCAGCTATCTGTTCCAATTCGCTTTTATCGCTCTGTTGATTATTTTTCAGCCGGAGATCCGGCGTGCGCTGGAGCAGATCGGCCGCAGCGGGATTAAAGCGGGAAAAACCTGGAACCTGGGGCTCAGCTTTGTTTCTGATGAAGCGGAGGCCAGGCTGCAAAAGACCCGGAAAGCAGTCAATGCCGTGGTCGATGCGGCAGCCCAGATGTCACGGCAGAAGACCGGTGCGCTGATTGTTTTTGAAATGAAGACCAAGCTGGGCGATATTATTGACACAGGCACTATTGTAGAGGCGGTGCCCTCTCTTCAAATTATATGCAACATTTTTTTCAACAAGGCTCCGCTGCATGATGGCGCCATGATTGTTCGTGACGGGATGGTTTATGCCGCGGGATGTATTCTTCCGCTGACGAAAAGTGATAATGTCAGTGCGGAATTAGGGACCCGGCACCGCGCCGCGATCGGCATGAGCGAAAATTCAGACGCGGTCATTGTGGTGGTTTCGGAAGAAACCGGGCAGATTTCTGTTGTGCGCAACGGCACGATTACCAGAAATTACACCAGAGAAACGCTGAACAGTGCACTGGAAAATCTTCTGCTTGCTGAATCCACCGAATCAAACGAAAAAAGACAAAACTGGATTCCTTCTTTTCGGAGGACAAAAAAACAATGAAGATCAAAAAAATATCTCTCGATAAGCTGTTTTACAACAACAAATTCGCACTGATTTTTTCCCTCGTTATCTCCATCCTGCTTTGGCTTTTTGTCACCTCGGCAGATACGGAAGACCACCCGCGCGCAATTACCAACGTGCCGATTGAAATCACTCTTTCAGACGCCGCGCAGGCGGATGGGCTCAGGGTGTTTAACTCTGTGGACCAGACGGCGACAGTGTATATTAAGGGGAACAGTCTTGTGGTGAATCAGGTCAATGCCAGCGACCTGAAGGTGGTCGCGCTTTCAGCATCGGCGATCACTTCTCCCAATACTTATCCGCTGGTTTTAACGGCGCAGAAAACGGACAAAAGAAATTTGACGGCTTTCAGCGTGGTATCCGTGTCACCTGAGCAGGCAATTGCCGTCGTTGACCGCTATAAGGAAAAAACATTTCAGATTCAGAACCTCATTCAATATCCGGATGATTACAAGTCCGACCCGTCCTTTTTCGTGGGAACTCCCACG
Source organism: Oscillospiraceae bacterium (assembly GCA_022650485.1). Classification (GTDB taxonomy): domain Bacteria; phylum Bacillota; class Clostridia; order Oscillospirales; family Acutalibacteraceae; genus Caproicibacter. The sequence goes on from JALCPP010000008.1 coordinate 50,339, forward strand.
CTGGACAACAATACGGTCACGGTTTCCGGGCCGGAAAAACAGGTGCAGCAGGTCAACCGGGTCGCTTTTGAATACAAGGTGACCGAAACGTTAAAAGAAACAAAGAATTTTACCGCGGATCTTGTCATGTACGACGCAAATGACAATAAGATTACGGATAGCAGCCTGACGCTCAGCATAAAACAGGTGGGGGTGAGCATTCCGGTTTTGCCCAGGGAGGTTTTGCCGCTGGACGCCGTGTTCACCAACAAACCCGCAGGCTTGTCTTTGGGCAGTTCAAAAATTTCGATTGATCCAAAAAATATTGAGGTAGCGGGTCCGGCCAGTGTATTGGCGAACCTTTCGGCGGTCAGTCTTGCGCCGATTGATTTTTCCAAGCTGAGCCCTGCCACCAATAGTTTTGAAGTCGATGTCAGCCTGCCGTCAACCTGCCGAAATCTGAGCAATATTCCAACCGCGCGGGTCACACTGGATTTAAGCGGATTTTCTACCAGAAAAATTACAGTTACAAATTTTAAAGTAAAAAATCTGAGCCCTGAAAAAAAGGCACAGATTTATACCAAGAAGCTCAATGTTACGATTATCGGTCCCGAAGAGGAGATTTCAAAGCTGACGGAAAATAATTTAGTAGCTGAAATCGATCTGTCTGACAATTCGAATTTTACGGGGCACACGGAACTGCCTGTAACATTCAGTTTAAGCAATGCCTCCAGCTCTTGGGTTTACGGTGATTATATGGTAAATCTCAGTGTAAGCGGTGAATAAAAGATGCCGTGAGACAAAGCCGCCGGGCTGGAGCGTATGTAAAAATGAACAACTGGTGAAACGGCACTCATATTTTTAAAACATCCGGCTCCGCCTTGGCTGTGGCAGAGCCGGCCTTTTATTTATTTCGGGAATGAATGACAAAGCAGTTGCATATTCTAAAAGGGGCGGCACGCAAAAAAGGGGGAGCGAACGTGAAAAAATTAAGATGCGCAATTTTCATGTTGACCTTTTGTGTAATGGGCGTCGGATGTCGGGACACGGTGGATTTGCCGCAGAAACCGATTCTATCCAGTACAACTTCCGTTCTCTATTCCAATGACCAATATGGTCTGACGGTTACCCTGCCGCAAAGCTGGGGCGGCTATACCGTTCTCACGGAAGAGTGGCAGGGATATTCGCTGGTGGGGGAGCAGGAGGGAACCATAACGCAGACCGGCCCGAAAATTTTGATTCGCCACCCGCAATGGACCGAAGAAACCCCGCGGCAGGATATTCCGGTGCTGGTTTTCACGCCGGAGCAGTGGGATGCGCTTGGGCAGGACCAGTTTCATATCGGCGCGGCGCCCATTGGCCCAAGTGAGCTTGCCCGCAATTCCCGTTTTGTTTTTGCGCTGCCGGCACGCTATAATTTCGCGTTTCTGCCCGGATATGAAGAAGTGGATCAGCTGGTTCAGAACGGGGCGGTTCAGGCGATGGAGAGCCAGAGCGAAAGCTGACTGCCTTCCATGCTGCAAATCAAAAGAAGGACCGGGTTTACCCGGTCCTTCTTTTATGGATGTTCGGTCATTCTGGCCGTGAGAGCCTTGATCGGAATTCCCTTTTGTAAAAACATTTTTTCGTGTTCCGTCTGAATGTTGTCTTCCGGCAGATCCGCGTAGAGGTCTTCTGTTTGGAAAAGAATCTGGAACCCGCAGGCTTCCAGATACCCCACGGTATCTGCGTAAAGGCCGTCGTCATCCGTCTTGAAATGCAGTTCCCCGCCCGGAACGAGAATCTGACGGTAATGTTCCAGCTGACGCGGATGGGTCAGACGGCGTTTTTTGTGTTTCTTGCGCGGCCATGGGTTGCAGAAGTTAATATAGATGCGGTCCACCTGGTCCTGAGCCCCCATCGCAAACTGAATCTGCTCGATGTTCAGCGCCGTAAGTACTACATTGTCCACAGGCCGGCCGGCCTCTTGAAATGCCTGTTCAATATTTCTGCGGGCAGGCCCAAGGACGGCGTCTTTCAAGTCAATGCCAAGATAATTGATCTGCGGATGGGACGGAGCGGTACCGGCAATAAAAAATCCCTTGCCGCAGCCAAGTTCCAGATAAGTGGGTTGACGGCGGGCAAACAGACTGTTCCAGCGCCCCAAATACTGCTCTGGTTTTCGGTAAAAGTAAGGGCAGGCGTTCAGTTCCGGAGCCGCCCAATGTTTTGGTCTGATTCTCATGGTGTCAGGTAACCTCCCAGTTTTTGCAAACATCAATCCAGCGCATGCTGTCAGACAGGTGAAACAGTTCGTCGCAGGAAAGTGATACACAAGAGCTTTCGCTGCCCCCCGCAGGAAAGACTGTTTCAAATCGTTTGAGCGAAACGTCGCAGTAAACCTGTGCCTGAGGTGGATTGTCAAACGGGCAGACACCGCCGATCCGGTATCCGGTCAAAGGCTCTACTGCTTCGGCTTTCAGCATTTTTGCTTTAAACCCGAATTCGGCTTTGAATTTTGCATTATCTATTTTTGCATCTCCGGCGGTTACAATCAGGATGCAGCCGCCTTCACGGCAAAAGGAGATCGTTTTGGCAATTCTGCCGGATTCCACCCCAAGTGCTTTGGCTGCAAGTTCTACCGTTGCGCTGGAAACCGGAAATTCCATGAGCCGGTCCTGCATGGAAAAACGTGCTAAATAGTTTTTTACTCTGTCTACCGACATCGTTTTCATCCCCCTGTTGCTTTCTGAAGATGATTATATCATAAAGAAACACCGACGGTGACATTTTTCGACTTTTTTCAGTTATTACAATAAAATGGAATGCAGATAATATTTTTATTTTTTGTATGAAAAAAACACAATCAATCCAGCAGACTTTGCTCATTTTACTGGACTTTCAGCGAAAAAGTGTTATAATTCAACATAGATATGCTACTTAGGGGGAAGCTGATGCGCGGTAAAAAAAATATCATTGCGGTGCTGGTTGTTGTGTTCTGCGCGGCGGCTGTTTTTGCCGGTTATTATTGGTATCAAGCGGAACAGCGGCCCGCTTCCTATGAAAGCTCCAATTTTGCGATGGGTACTTATATTCAGCAGACGGTGTATGGAAAAAACGCGCAGACTGCGGCGCAGTCTGCGCTGAGTCAAATCACGCAGTTGGAAAACCGGATTTCGTGGCGGATTGACAGCTCCGATGTGGCGCGCCTGAACGAGGCTGCAGGGACGGACTGGATTTCTATTGATCCGAAGACCGCGTCTCTTTTGTCCGTCAGTCTGGATGTGGCCGAAAAATCAAACGGGGCTTACGACCCCACCATCCTGCCGGTGTCTTCCCTTTGGGACTTCGGCGGGGAAAATCAGCATGTTCCGGCCGCGTCGGAGATTCAAGAATTTATTCCGTATGTTGATTTTCAAAATCTGCGTATTAACGAGGAAGATTCTGCGGCGTCTTTAAAACAGCATTTTATGGCGGTCGATTTGGGCGGAATTGGAAAAGGAGCCGCGTGTGATGATGCGGTTGAAGCTTATCGCGGCGCAGGTGCGGATTACGGGATTATCGCGGTGGGCGGAAGTGTCGGCGTTTATGGCTCGAAAGCGGACGGGTCCCCCTGGCGCATCGTGATTCGCGACCCGGCTACGCAGGACGACAGTGCCGGTTCCATGGGCCAGATTGAGCTGAATTCCGGATTTATATCCACGTCCGGAACCTATGAAAAGACTTTTACACAGAATGGCGTTACATATCATCATCTGCTCAATCCAAAAACGGGATATCCCGAAAATAACGGCCTTGTTTCCGTTACCGTTCAGGCGGACAACGGAGCGCTGAGTGATGTTCTGTCGACAGCCTGTTTCGTTTTGGGAAGAGAAAAGGGTGAAAAGCTGCTTGCTGAATATGGCGCGGAAGGTATCTTTATTGACTCTGCAAACAAGGTTTATGCGACAAACGGATTGAAAGACACGTTTCAGATTACCAGCAAAAATTATACCCTTGCCGATTAATTGGTTCTACCATTAGGTTCTCGATGGTACTGGTCGGGGAAATCCCAGGCCGAGTACTGTGATTGAATATTGTTATTTCATTAGTTTAGTATGTATTGGAGGATTTAAACATGGAATTGACTTTTCCAACGAAGCCATTCAAAACGCATGGCGGCGCGGCAGTTCCTCACAGGAAGAATACCGCACAGGTGGAATCTGTCATGCTGCCGCCTCCCGAGCAGGTCGTTTTGCCCATGCAGCAGCATGTAGGCCCCCCCTGCACTCCGACCGTCAAAGTCGGAGACACTGTTTTGATTGGGCAGAAAATCGCTGACAGCACCGCATTTGTCAGCGCGCCGATTCACGCGACGATTTCCGGAACGGTCAGCGCGATTAAAAAGGTGACGCTTTCCGGCGGACAGTTCATGGATGCGGTTGTCATTGATTCCGACGGCAAAATGGAGGTTTCACCGGATGTGAAGCCGCCTGTCATCAACAGCCTGCCGGAATTTCTGGAAGCGGTGCATGCTTCTGGTCTGGTCGGCTTGGGCGGAGCTGGATTCCCGGCACACGTCAAATTGAAAGTGCCCGATGACAAAAATGTGGACACGCTGATTATCAATGTGGCGGAGTGCGAACCCTACATCACTTCTGATAACCGCTGCGCGATTGAAGACACCGATGAGATTTTTACCGGGGTCCGCGCGGTACAGCATTGGCTGGGTCTGCACCGTGTGATTTTGGGCGTTGAGGGAAATAAACCCGACGTTATCGCCAAGTTTAACAAGTATCTCAGTGAAAGCCAGGAAGCATCCGATCAGGAAATTAAAGTACTTGAACTGCGTTCCAGCTACCCGCAGGGCGCTGAAAAAGTGTTGATTCAGTCCTGCACGGGCCGCCGCGTGCCGATTGGCAAGCTGCCGGCAGATGCAGGTTGCGTCGTGATGAACGTGACTTCCTGCGCGCATTTGGGAACTTTCCTGAAAACAGGAATGCCGCTTGTTGACAAGCGGCTGACCATTGACGGTTCTGCAATTAAGTCCCCGAAGAATGTTGTTGTGCCGATCGGCACAAACATTCGCACAATTATAGATTTTTGCGGCGGGTATAAAGCAACCCCGAAGAAGATCCTGATGGGCGGCCCGATGATGGGCGTTTCCATTGTAAGCGACAATCTTCCCGTCATTAAGCAGAACAACGCGATTGTCTGCCTGGATGAGAAGGAAGCACATAAGCTGGAGCCTTCCGCGTGCATCCGCTGCGGCCGCTGTGTGACCGGCTGCCCGATGAACCTGATGCCGACACTCCTTGAGAAAAATGCAATTGCAAAGCGTGTGGACGAACTGAAGAGCCTGGATGTTATGGACTGCATGGAATGCGGTACCTGCTCTTTCAACTGCCCGGCCGGCAGACCGCTGGTTCAGGCGATTCGTCTTGGCAAAGCAATGGTTAGAGCGGAGGGGAAGAAATAATGGAAGAAAAATTAGTCGTATCGTCCTCGCCTCATATCAGAAGCGGGGCCACTACCCGAAAAATCATGCTGGATGTCATTCTGGCACTGGTGCCGGCCGCGATTGTCTCCGTCATCGTGTTTGGTCCCCGCGCATTGATGATTATGGCTGTCACGATTCTTTCCTGTGTCTTGAGTGAATACATTTGCCGCAGGGTTATGAAACGGGAAAACACCATTGGAGATTTGAGTGCGGTTGTGACCGGTTTGCTGCTTGCTTTTAACCTGCCGGTTTCCATTCATCCGCTCATGGCGGCTTTCGGCGGAATGATTGCCATTGTTGTGGTAAAGCAGATGTTCGGCGGGATTGGCCAGAACTTTGTCAACCCTGCTTTGACAGCGCGTATCATTTTGATGAACTCGTTCCCCACACCGATGACGACGTGGACGCAGCCGCGTTCATATCTGGGCGATGCCGTTACTACCGCGTCTCCTTTGGGACTTTTAAAACAGGGTGCGTCGGCGGATCAGCTGCCCAGCCTGATGAATATGTTTGTGGGAAACACCGCAGGCTGCCTCGGCGAGACCTGCGCGCTCGCACTGATTCTGGGCGGCATCTATCTGGTCGTCCGCAAAGTGATTTCCCCGGTGATTCCTCTGTGCTACATTGGAACCGCGGCGGTTCTGTCGCTCTGCATGGGCCGGAACGTTTGGATTGACCTTCTGTCCGGCGGCCTGATGCTTGGTGCGATCTTTATGGCGACCGATTACGCTACTTCTCCAATTACCCTTAAAGGTCAGGTCATTTTTGCGATTGGATGCGGTGTTATCACCATGCTGATCCGCAATTTCGGCAGTCTGCCGGAAGGCGTTTCCTATTCCATCGTAGTTATGAATATTCTTGTGCCGCTGATCGATTCCGCAACGCGCCCGGTGGCATTCGGAAAGGAGCCTGTGAAAGATGAAGCTCAACGCTAAAGATGTTCTGAAGCCGACTCTGGTTCTTGTTATCATCTGCATGGTTGTTACGGCATGTCTGGCCGGGACCAACTTGCTGACGAAAGGCGCAATCGCGGCGCAGAACGCGAAAGAAGCGGAGGAATCCCGTAAAGTGGCTCTTCCGGTAGCCGAATCCTTTGAACAGTCCCCTGAAAATGAGGAATGCTATGTCGGCAAAAAGGGAAGCGATATTGCCGGTTATGTTTTTACAACCGAAGCGGACAGCTACGGCGGCAAAATCAAAGTGATGACCGGTATTGGCGCAGACGGCAATGTTACGGGAGTCGTTTTGCTGAGCACCAGCGACACACCCGGCCTTGGCTTGAATGCGAAGCAGGAGTCCTACCGCGAACAGTACAAGCAGAAGACACCCGAAAAAGGGTTCGAAGTTGTCAAGGGCGGTACGGCCCAGGAAGGCCAGATTAATGCAATCACTGGCGCTACGATTACCAGTAAAGCTGTAACCACTGCCGTCAATCAGGCAATTGAGGAATATCAGAAAGTAAAGGGTGGTGAGTAAAATGGCTAAGAATAGTATGGCGCATGAATTTTCAAAAGGGTTAATTAAAGAAAATCCGGTTTTGCGGCTTGTTCTGGGCTGCTGTGCGACTCTGGCTGTTACAACTGCTGCCACCAATGCGGTCGGCATGGGCTTGGCCACAACATTTGTTTTGGTATGCTCGAATGCTGTAATATCGATGTTGCGTAAAATTATTCCGGATAAGGTAAGAATCCCTTGCTTTATTGTTATTATTGCTACTTTTGTTACCATTGTACAGATGTTGGTAGAAGCGTTTTCACCGGCATTGAAAGCTGCGCTGGGCATTTATCTGCCGTTGATAGTTGTTAACTGCATCATCTTCGGCCGTGCGGAAATGTTTGCCAGCAAAAATAAAGTTCTGCCGTCTATTTTAGATGGACTTGGCATGGGTGCCGGTTTTACCGGTGCATTACTCGCAATGGGCATTGTCCGTGAGTTGTTGGGTAACGGAACCATTTTCGGGTATGCAATTCTTTCCAACTTTATGCCTTCCATTATCGTTTTCCTTCTTCCTCCGGGAGGATTCTTTGTCTTTGGTATTTTGATTGCAATTGCGAACCGGCTGTCCGGTGAAGGAAAAGCTCCGGAAGAAATCGGCTGCAGTGGTGCTGCTGGTTGCGCCGGATGTGCTCTTTCCAAAAACTGCTCCCTTATCGCAGACAAGGACAAGGAGGCTGAAACGAAATGATAAAATCACTATTAGCGATTTTTCTGACAGCTATTTTAACAGAAAACTATATCCTGAATAAGTTTCTTGGCATCTGCCCGTTTTTGGGTGTTTCGAAAAAGCGCAGCAGTGCAATCGGAATGAGTATTGCCGTTACGATTGTTATGATGATTGCAACGGCGGTTACCTGGCCGATTTATTACGGAATTTTGGTTCCGAAGGACCTCAAATATCTGCAGACCATTGTTTTCATTCTGGTTATTGCGGTTTTGGTACAGCTAATTGAAATTGTACTAAGAAAGTATATTCCATCTTTGTACAATGCTCTCGGTGTTTATCTTCCGCTGATTACGACAAACTGCGCAGTCCTTGGTGTAACCATGTTGGTTATTGATAAACAGGCTGCGGATCCGGCAAACTACGGTTTTCTGCAGGCAATGGTAAGTTCGTTCGGCGCTGGTATCGGCTTTTTGGTAGCCTTGGTTATGTTCTCGGGCGTACGCGAAAGAATGGAGCTGAACGATGTGCCGGAGTTTATGAAGGGCTTACCGATTACTCTGGTTGCAGCAGCTCTGGTTTCTCTGTCGTTCCTCGGGTTCTCTGGCCTTGTCACCGGCATGTTGGGTTAGGAGATGATATTGAATGAATGATATTTTAATTCCAGTTTTGATTCTGGCCGCGATTGGACTTTTGGCCGGTTTGATTCTTGCGATTGCATCCATTGTTATGGCTGTTCCGAAGGACCAGAAGGCAGAGGACATTCGTGCAATGCTGCCTGGTGCAAACTGCGGTGCATGCGGATTTTCCGGTTGTGACGGATATGCAAAGGCTCTTGCGGATGGAACGGCACAGCCCGGTTTATGTACCGTGGGCGGCAGTGATGTTTCCAACGCCATTGCCAGCTATCTTGGTGTTGCGGCGGCGTCCATGGAGCCACACATGTCAATTGTCCGCTGCCTGGGCAGTCACGACAATACCACCGACCGTGCGGAATATGAAGGAATGACCAGCTGTGCCGCCGCTGTTGCGGTAGCGGGTGGTCCGGCCAGCTGTACATTTGGCTGCATTGGTTTGGGCGATTGTGTCAATGCCTGCCAGTATAACGCGCTCAGTGTTCGTAATGGTGTGGCAATGGTAGAGCCCAAGAACTGCGTTGCCTGCGGCATGTGCCTGAAGGCCTGCCCGCGGCATCTGCTGACGCTGGTTCCTGTGAAAAAGCAGGCAGTTGTTCTGTGCAGCAACTGCGATAAAGGTAATGTTACCAACAAAGTTTGTAAGGTTGGCTGCATTGGTTGTAAGAAATGCGAAAGAACCTGCGAACACGATGCGATTCATGTCGATAATTTCCTTGCTACCGTTGATGCGGAAAAGTGTGTGGGATGCGGCGAATGTGTCGATGCTTGCCCAAGGCATATTATTGATCTTTTCAATGTAGAATAATTCGTTTTAAAGCCGGAATATCTTTATCGATATTCCGGCTTTTCTTTTATGATAGGCTTGATTTTGGCGTTGTTTTAGTATATAATAAATCCTGTTGCAACTGTTTTGCAGATTCTCTATTTTATTATTTGCCGGTGTGTTGGAATTGGCAGACGAGACAGACTCAAAATCTGTTGTCCGCAAGGGCGTGTGGGTTCGAGTCCCACCACCGGCACCAAAAGATTTGTTTAAAAGCACTCAGCTTTTGCTGGGTGCTTTTGTTTTAAACAGTACAGCGCGGTGGTGGGCGAGAACCCACCGGTGCAGCCCGGAGGACCGGTGAAAGCCTTTTATTTGAAACAAGCTTTCTGCATAGGGGGCGCGGAACGCGGAAAACGGTTGGACCACCCGAGTCCCACCACCGGCACCAAAAGATTTGTTTAAGAGCACTCAGCTTTTGCTGAGTGCTTTTGTTTTAAACAGTACAGCGCGGTGGTGGGCGAGAACCCACCGGTGCAGCCCGGAGGACCGGTGAAAGCCTTTTATTTGAAACAAGCTTTCTGCATAGGGGGCGCGGAACGCGGAAAACGGTTGGACCACCCGAGTCCCACCACCGGCACCAAAAGATTTGTTTAAAAGCACTCAGCTTTTGCTGAGTGCTTTTATTTTAAACAGTACAGCGCGGTGGTGGGCGAGAGCCCACCGGTGCAGCCCGGAGGACCGGTGAAAGCCTTTTATTTGAAACAAGCTTTCTGCATAGGGAGCGCGGAACGCGGAAAACGGTTGGACCACCCGAGCCCCACCACCGGCACCAAAAGATTTGTTTAAGAGCACTCAGCTTTTGCTGGGTGCTTTTGTTTTAAACAGTACAGCGCGGTGGTGGGCGAGAACCCACCGGTGCAGCCCGGAGGATCGGGGAAAGCCTTTTATTTGAAACAAGCTTTCTGCATAGGGGGCGCGGAACGCGGAAAACGGTTGGACCACCCGAGTCCCACCACCGGCACCAAAAGATTTGTTTAAGAGCACTCAGGCTTTTGCTGGGTGCTTTTGTTTTGAACAGTACAGCGCGGTGGTGGGCGAGAGCCCACCGGTGCAGCCCGGAGGACCGGGGAAAGCCTTTTTTTGAAACAAGCTTTTTGCATAGGGGGCGCGGAACGCGGAAAATGGTTGGACCACCCGAGTCCCACCACCGGCGCCAAATTAAAGTCATGTATGAGTATTTAAACTTATGTATGACTTCTTATTGGTTTATGATATAATTAAGAAAAGATTATTGATAGTTTGCGACTTATTCTTATAAATATATAATCAGTAGAGAAGGGAGAATTTAATATGTTAAGTAATTCAATAATTAAAAAGCTATGGAGGCTCATACCTCGATAGTAGGAGGTAAAAATGACAACACAAAATATTAAAATAAACAATATCCCTTCGATCATATGGGGAAAACAATCAGATCAGGTATATATTCATGTTCATGGTAAAATGTCTCGTAAAGAATATGCAGAGCCATTTGCCCAAATAGCTGAGAAAAAAAGCTACCAAACACTTAGCTTTGATTTACCTGAACATGGAGAGCGAAGCAACAGTGATTATCGTTGTGATATTTGGAATGGTATGAACGACCTTTCGTTAATTGCCGATTATGCTTTTTCAAAATGGAATGATGTGTCCCTATTTGCGTGTAGTCTTGGTGCATATTTTAGTTTAAATACTTATGCAAACAGAAAGTTTTCCAAGTGCCTTTTTCAATCACCAATGTTAAACATGGAATATATGATTAGGCAAATGTTTAAATTGTATGATGTTAGCGAAGAACGGCTTCGCTTGGAAAAAGAAATTTCAACACCTTTTGATACATTACGTTGGGACTACTTTCAATATGTGCTAGAGCATCCAATTAAAAATTGGAATATTCCAACATCCATTCTCTATGGTGGAAAAGATAATTTGCAACCTATTAAAATAATTCAAGCCTTTGCGGATGAACACCACTGTAAACTGACGGTTTCTGAAAACAGCGAACATCCTTTTATGCAACCTGAAGATGTAAAAATTGTTGCTAAATGGTTTGAAGATAACTTATAAGTATTATGAACCATCCATAAGCCGATAGTTTGAATTTTTATTCAAGAATTGTATGCCATCATATATAACCGCTAAACTTAAAAGATTTGTCTTAGAGCACTCAAGCTTTTGTTTTGAACAGTCCCACCGCCGGCATCATAAAAGACATACTTTCCGCAAAGGGGAAGGTATGTCTTTCTCTATACGGAAGACTATGGTATAATAAGTCAATATTATTCGAATGAGGAAATTAAATTAATGAAATTAACAATAAAGACGCTCTTACAAGCTATCGTTATAATGAATGTGGTAGCGTGTGGAATATCAATCTTAGTAACGCTTCTTATTGAGAAAAGAAAGAAATCATATTAAATATTATGAGCATAATGCGAAGTGATAGTTTAAATTTTCCAATAAAAATAGACTCGCATCTACAATTACCAGACTACTCACAAGAAGAGGCCGTCAACAAAAGTCGACGGCCTCCTCTCGTATCTGTCTATTAAGATGCCTTTTAAAAGTTATGCCATTTTCCATTTCTGCGCCTGCATCTGAAGGTGGGACATCTTCCGGTAGATGCCTTCCTGCTGCATCAAAATATTTGGATTGCCCTGCTGAGCCACTACTCCGTCATTTAACACGACAATGTGATCCGCGCCCGCCACCGTTCTCATTCTGTGGGCGATAATGATGACCGTTTTATTTTGAATCAAACGGGACAGTGACTCTTGAATCATGGTTTCATTTTCCACATCCAGAGAAGCGGTTGCTTCGTCCAGAAGAATAATCGGGGCGTTCTTCAGAAATGCACGGGCAAGGGAGATACGCTGGCGCTCACCGCCGGAAAGCTCGCAGCCGTTTTCTCCAATTTGTGAATTCCAGCTGTTTGGCAGCTTTTTCGCAAATTCGTCACAGTGCGCCAGTTTTGCCGCATGGATTACTTCTGCATCCGTTGCATCCTTTCTTCCGATGCGGATGTTTTCCATAATTGTATTGTTAAACAGCGTTACATCCTGAAAAACGATGGAATAGAGCGATAGCAGCGTTTCCGGGTCGATGGTTGAAATATCCATGCCGCCCACCGTTATCTTGCCTTTGGTGATGTCCCAAAAGCGTGCGATCAGACGGGATACCGTGGTTTTGCCGCTGCCGGAAGGACCGATCAGCGCCGTCACCTGGCCCTGTTTCGCTGTAAAGGAGACATCACGCAGGATTGGTTCATCTTTATGATAGGCGAAGCCGACGTGGTCAAATTTGATGTCACAGCCTTTGTTAGTCAGGGTTTCGGAACCTGTCTGCATCGGATGCTCAAGAATTTCATTCATTCGTTCACTTTGAATGTTGGTCGCAATGATTGCACTTAAATTATCCAAAGAAGCCATCATTGGGTCATACATTCTGGAAACAACCAGAAGAAACATGAAAAAGGTGAGAATATTCAGACTGCCGTTTGCAAGCAGAATACTGCCGACCAGTGCTGTGGTTGCAATTCCTAATTTTAAAATCATTCTGGCCGAACCGTTGAATAACGCATTGAACAGTTCTGTTACAATCGTATATTTTTCAACGGCTTTAATTTTTTTATCAAGTCCCGCCATGTACTGATTTTCTGCGTTGTTGGCTTTCAGGTCGCGCACCGATTCCAGACATTCCTGAATCCCGTCCGCACAGTCCATTTTATAACCCATCTGTTTCATTTGAACGGTGTGCATGAACCGGGACGAAAAAATAACCACCGCGAAGGAAACCGGAAGAACCCAAAGAGCAGCCAGTGCCATTCGCCAGTCGAAGCAGAACAGACCAATTGCAACCAGCAGTGTGGAAAGCATGGAACCAATCAGCTCTGGAATCCAGTGGGAAGAGGCGGTTTCCAGCGTGGCACAGTCCGACATAATCGTACTGGTCAGGTCGGAAAGATCTTTGCGACCAAAAAACGAAAGTGGAAGTTTGCGCAGCCTTTCAGCAAGAGAAATACGGCGGACTCCGCTTTCTACATAAGTGGAAAAGAAAGTCGCTTTGTATTGAATGTAGCAGGTGAAAAAGATAAGAACAAGGCAGCAGATGATGCCGGTTGTATAAAAAGCAGTGCGCCCTCCCAGGGCTGTACCGTTTAATAAATCACCAACTAGGTAATAAAGTAAGCCGACCGGGAACATCAGAGAAAGATAGAAGACGAAACAAGCGCCAAACGCTTTTACCATGTCTTTTGCCCCTTTTGGGGAAAGTGCGTATTTGTGCTGTAAAAATTTAAGCATTCTGAGTACCTACCTTCCATTTGGCGGCCAGTCCATATTGCTGCCACATATGCGCATACAATCCATTCTGTGACGTGAGCGCTTCATGACTGCCGGATTCGGCAATCTGCCCGTCTTTCAGGACAAAGATGCGGTCTGCGCTTGTTACGGTGGAAAGCCGGTGTGCAATCATGATGACCGTTTTGCCTTTGGCCAGCGTGGTAAACGCTTTCTGTACTTTCGCTTCATTGTCCGGGTCAGCGAAAGCGGTCGCTTCATCAAGGATGAGAATTGGTGAATTTTTCAGCATCACGCGTGCGATGGAGATACGCTGCTGTTCACCGCCCGACAGATAAATCCCTTTGGAACCAATGACGGTGTCGATTCCGTTAGGAAGTTTTTTAATGATGTCGTCACATTGTGCATCGTGCAGCGCCTTTTGTACTTCCGCCCGCGTGGCGTTCGGTCTGGCCATCTGTACATTCTTAAAGATGGATGTTTTTAAAAGGCGGCTGTCCTGAAATACAAAGGACACGGTGTTCATCAATTCTTTTTTTGCAATGTTTTTAACATTTACTTTACCGATTTTGACTTCTCCGCTGTTCACATCCCAAAAACGGGCGATGACGCTGGCAAGGGTCGTTTTTCCGCCGCCGGATGGGCCGACAAAAGCAATGTGTTCTCCGGGCGCAATCGTTAGATTAATCCCATTAAGAGCGTTTTCCTTTGCGTCGTGATAGTGGAATACGGCGTTTTTCAGGGTGATGGAATTGTCCTGCGGATGTTCCGCTGCCAGCGGTTCCGGCAGGGGGGTCAGCTTCATTACGCTGTCAATGCGCTTGACCGCATCTTCTACAATCATCTTATTTTCGCTGGAATACAGAATCTTGGTTAGGTTTAAGGTGAGTACCGGTGTGATAATAATGTAGAACAGAAGATTCAGCAGAAAGGTATTGGTGACGTTTTCGCTTGTCATCACCAAAGCTGCGGCAATGAGCACGGCAAAAATCGCATTGATTAAGGTTGTGAAGAGCAGCATTGGAATCATGGCGTCTTTTGTGTAGGCAATAACCCACTTGCCGTAGTTGTCGATGGATGCCTTAAAGTGCTTAAAAGAAAATACCGACTGCCCGAAGGTTTTTACAACCGGTACCCCGCGGACATATTCTACCGCTTCATTTGACATTTGGTCCAGGGAATTTTGATACTCATTCATTTTTTCTTTCATTTTTACACCGACCATGGCAGACATAAGCGCAAATGCCAAAACCACTGGAATCAGGCTTAGAAGTCCCAGTCGCCAGTCGAAAGACAGTAAAAGGACAATCAAACCTGCCGGTGCGGCAATTGCTCCGGCGCGGTCCGGCAGCTGGTGGGCAAGATAGGTTTCTGTTGCGGCGCTGGACTCATTGACGATCTTGCGCAGCTTTCCGCTTCCGATTCCATCCATGAATCCAAGCGGCAGTGTTACAATATGGTGCATTGCGCCGGAGCGGATGTTGGCCTGCACCCGAAACGCTGCCAGATGCGAACAGATTAATCCTCCCATGTAGATCAGCATGGACGCAATGGAAAACAGCACGGCCATCCAGCCGTTGTGGGAAAGATTGACTGCCTGTTCAAAGTGCGGCGAAACGTCCAGCACCTCTTTGATGATCTTCCAGATATAGATAAATGGAAGCAGTGCCACCAATGCGCTGAGGGCTGACAATATCCATGAAGATATGGTCAGAATTTTAAATTTGCCCGCATAGCCAAGCAGTTTTGACAGATCCGACTGCTTTTTCAAATTTTGTTACCTCCTTGAAACGGTTAGTCAAGACTAACCGAAGCTCCAATTTAAGGCGCCTTTGCGGCGCCTGTCTGTATTCTATTATACAGTAGCATCAGCACGGTCTCTGCTCCGTTTCAACGGAACTTGGCTCCATTCAGACACAGATCGTGTTCAGTCAAACCGTCCAGTAAATTACTCTTTTTCGTGCAGAAAGAAATGAATCAGCCGCTTCTTGTTTTCTTCCATGAGGGGATACCATTCCACCTCAGTCCCTTTTTCCAAGTGAAGAACATGTGTGCAGCAGCGCAGAACCAGTTCCGGGTCGTGTGTTACCACAAAGACTGTTTTTCTGCCTTTTAAAGAGCGTAATAACTGGGAAGTCTGTTTCATGTGGCTAAAATCAAGGCCGCTGGTCGGTTCGTCAAAAAGTAGAATGTCTTTGTTTGCCAAAAATGCGGATGCAATTGCCACACGCTGTTTTTGTCCTCCGGATAACGACATGGGATGTCGGGAAGACAGTTCCGTCAGATCCAGCCCTTTTAACACAGAACTGACGTTATCGGCATTTCCTTCGTCCATTCCAAGGCGTACTTCGTCATCGACCGATTCGCAGAACAGCTGATGATTGACATCCTGCATGACCATATAGCATTTTTTCAGCATTTTTTTTCGGTTATACGGAACGCCGTCAAAGCAGGTTATGCCGCGGAACTTCTTTTCCAGGCCGCATAAACATTTTGAGAATGTGGACTTTCCAGCACCGTTATGACCAATGACGGCGATAATTTCGCCCACGGGCAAGCGGAGAGAAGAAATTTGTAATGCCGGTGTCTTTTTATAAGAAAAGTTGTAATTTTTTAAGACAAGTGTTGTTCCGTCGTTGTGAAAACCAGTGGGATGAAGCGATAAGTCTTTTAAGGAAAGCGTGCGAAGTCCCAGACCGCTGATTTTCTGCGGTGAGAACAGGCGAAACTGCTCCATTGGAAGATCAAATCCGATTTGGCCTTTTTTGATATAAATGACACGGTCACAGACGTCTTTGAGCCAATACAGGCGGTGTTCGGAAATAATGACGGTTTTTCCCTGGGACTTCCAGAGCAGCAGGGTGTTCTTCAGGTCTTCAATGGCGTCGATATCCAGGTTTGAAGTCGGTTCGTCCAAAACGAAAATGCCCGGATTCACGGCCCAGACGGACGCGCAGGCAATTTTCTGCTTTTCACCGCCGGAAAGGTTGAAAATGCTACGGCCGAGCAGCGGGGTGATATGGAGTTTTTCAGACACATCGTGAACGCGCTGATGGACGATTCTTTCCGGCATGCCCATGTTTTCGCATCCAAAGGCGACTTCGCTGGTGGTGTCCACGCAAAAAAACTGACTGCGTGGATTTTGAAATACGCTTCCCACGTGGCGCGCGGTTTTATACAACTCGGTTTTGGCGATGTCCATTCCGTTGAGTAAAATCTGGCCGGTCATTCTGCCTTCATAATAATGGGGGATCAGGCCGTTCAGCAGTCGGGTGACCGTAGTTTTTCCGCACCCGGATTCTCCGCAGAGCAGCACGCATTCTCCCTGACCGATGGAAAGCGATATGTTATTTAATGCGCTGTTTTCTGAATTTGCATACTGAAAACTTGCGTTTTTAATTTCTATCATAATGGCACCTCAAAAAGCTCCGCATGCATCCAGAAAAAGACAGCCAAATGGCACAGCACACAGAAGAATCATGATCATATCCTGCAAGTGGAACCCGATGCGGCAAATGTTGGTTCGCTTTACGGTGCCGCCGAGCCCGCGTGTCAATGCGGCTGCCGATAACTCGTCCCCGATTTTTACAGAACAGGTCATTAACGGAATGAAGCGGTATTCCAACATCTTTCCCGCGTTTTTTCCGCCAAAGCTGATTCCGCGCATTTTCATAGCCGCGTTGATCGACGCAAATTCATCGGCGACTGTTGGAAAGAAGCGGAACATGACGGACAGGGGGATGATGAGCTTTTCACTTAGATGCAGGCGCTGCATGGACGCTGTGAATTCGCTGACCGTTGTGGTTGAAATGACATAAATCCCCATTGTCAGGCTGGGCATGAGTTTTGTGATAATGCCTGCGGCACCGAGAAGCAGGAAGTGTAAACATCCGCTGGTGTGCGGCCCAAACAGGGCAAAGGTCAGATAGGCGGCGGAATAAATCCCCGCATACGTCGCGGCAGATTTGTACTTTTTCGAAACTGTCAGCAGGAACAGCGGCAAGACACAAAGACAAGGGGTGAGAAACGAGGCGCTCTCGCTTCCCATCCCCCCTAATACAAAGGTCGACATGGTAATCAGCAGAATGAGCTTTGTCCGGGGATCCAGCACAAAACTTCGATTTTCTATCCTGGTTTGTAAAATGCCGTTTTGCATCAGGCAATCCCTGCTCTGGTAAAGTGCTTTTTTAAAAGTGACTTTCCAATCACTCCGCCGATGATGCCGCCTATAAAGGCCGCGGCGAACAAGGCCGGGCACATCCACGCGGGCATCAGTCTGGTCATGGCATCAATATATTCCTGCCTGGTTGAAAAGTATTTTTCAATATCGAGGAAGAAGGGAAGGTAATTGCCCCATACCCAGATGCTGAACACACCGGCCGTTAAAATTGCTTTTCCCGTACTTCTGTAATTTCCGCTTTTATAGATCAACTCAGCAAGCAGTCCGGTCACAGCCCCGACAATCAGGGAGTAATATCCCATGCCGGTCAGCAGCATCAACAGCCCCATGAGAAGACTCATAATCCAGATCATTCCGAATTTTTTAACTTTGGTTAAAAACAGCATAAACGGAATTCCGGCCAAGATGGGGACAAGCGCGCTGATCAATACCATGAAAATTGGAATGTAACCGAGCATTGCGATGGCAAAAACGACGACGAAATAAATTGCGGAATAGATTCCTACATTGATCAGGTCTTTCCCCTGCAGCTTTTCGCTTTTCATTTTGTGTCCCCTTTTTTTATTCAGCAAGCGCCGCGCCAAGTGCTTTACAGGAAGCAATTCCGTTGTCGTCCGGTGCTTCATTGCAGATGACACTGCCGCAGGCAAAAACAGCTTCGTCTTTTTTACAGGCTGCTTCCCAGTTGCGCATCCACTCGCCATCCCCCCAGCCGTATGAACCGAACAATGCGATCTTTTTGCCGCTTAATTTGGATTCGCAGGAGGAGAACATCGGCTCAAATTCGCTTTCTTCCAAAACTTCGGTACCCATTGCAGGGCATCCGAAAGCAATTGCGTCCATAGAGTCTATCATAGACGGGTCGAATGTATCCGGTGTCAGCAGAACTGCTTCGGCGCCCTTATCTTTCACGCCTTGCGCAACCGCTTCCGCCATAGATTGTGTATTCCCTGTTCCGCTCCAATAAACTACTGCAATTTTACTCATTGAATTTATCCTGCCTTTCATGAAATAAATAATATATTAAACAGCTACGGTCAGCCGTTCTATGGATTTGCCTTTTGCCCACTGTTCACAATAAACAGCAGTGCATTTTCTGTATTTTGCAAAGAGCCTTTTTGCCTTTTGCTCGTTGCCGTATACCTTCCAAAACCCGACGCATTTACAGCCGCCGGCTTTGTTTTCAATAAATCCCTGCACATCTTCCGGCGGATAACCGAGGAACAGGCCGATTTCATGTGGAAATTCGGAGCAGCTCTTCAGTTTGCAGGCGACCTGCGCCAGACATTGTTCCGGATGAGCATCATGGTATCCGTGCTTTTGAAGCAAGGTGCAGGCCTGCCGATTCGATAAATCTTTTTTCAGCATATCGGGCCGATAAAGATAAATAAGCGCTTTGTGATTTGAAAACCGCAAAGGTAAAACACGAACTCCCTTAGGGACGAGAAAGCGGTTTAGCTTCCTCAGATCATTTCGCAGCGTCTCTTCCGAATCAAACTTGCACGCAAACAGATTCGCTGTTTTGATTCCGGCAAGTGTGGGGGAGCAATGACGTACCAGTAACTTTTCTGACATAGGACTACCTCCCGAATCATGTGCTTTTCAGCAGGAACCACCAATACTGCGGCCAAGGTGCAGCATGGGAATACACATGAAGCTTTACCGGCAATAGCCGGAGAAAAAGAGAATATTTTAAGTTAGCTTTTGCTAACTGTCAGGCCTTTGAAAAGGCGCCGTTTTGACGCCTTCCTTAAGGATATAATAATGCAATGCGCTTAAACAGTCCACTCCATTTGTGCAGAATTTGGCTCCGAACGGACGGTCTGGCTCCGGTATTTGCTGGGGGATACACCGATGACATCCCGAAATGCGCTGGCAAATTTGCTGCCGTTTTCGTAGCCGTATTTTCCGGCTATTTCCAGAACGGTATCGTTTGTCTGCCGAAGCGTCAGCGCGGCGGCCTGCATTTTCTGTGTGCGGATATAAGAATAGACGGAGACCCCGTAAACACCCTTAAAACTGTTTTTCAGCTGTGTGCCCGAAACATGGAAGATATCGGTCAGCTGTTCCAACGTTATGCGGCTGTCCATATGTTTCGTCAAATACTTGCAGGTGTTTTTGGCAAGCGTTACTTGAGTCTTTGAATAAAAGCGGCGTTTTACATCGTCTTTTTCCAACTCCATTCCGTTCAGAAAAAGAAGCAGCTCTAAAATTTTCACTTTAAAGTATCCCTTTTTAATGCTGTCTGGCACAGAGTACAGCTCTGAAAAAATATGTTCCAGACATGGCTTGGAGCGAAGAATAAAGCAGCGGGTGGTGCTGCAGAACTTCCGAATCAGGGCAGAGGGCTTTACGTTAACGTCATCTAAAAGGCACGATAAACAGTCGGGTGCGCGGTCTATGTCAATCGTGATGGAGATGCCGTGGTAATGTTTGAGCGGAAAGTAAGAATCGTGTGCGGTTTCATCTTTTCGTGCAATGGCCAGATCTCCCTGTGACAAATAGCAGAATTCATCTTTGAATTCACATTCGATTCGTCCTTCCCGGCAGTGGTTGATTTCGATTACATTACCGGAAATCATTCTTTCAGCAGAACACCGCTGCATATGCGCGTCGTTATAGATTAGGTGAATGCCGGGAAACACGGAATAGCTGGTCATAATAATGTCCCCAGTGTGGTCCGCGATTTTGTAAACAGTGCAGTCTTCGTTTTGGAATATAATATTTAAATCAGGGCTGTTATTAAGAGTATTTCTTTCTGTTACGAACATATTGCCTGCTCCTTTGAATTTTGACGGAAAGAGGAAAAGACCGGGAAAGTACTGTGAAAATGAATTGAAAGGGATTACGGAATCTTGGCAAAATGAGTTGCATGCTCAGTTAGACGGGCTGTCTGTCAGCCTTGCATAACAGGCGTGCTCTCTTTTTTCAACAGACCTTCCCAGTTTTTAAGTGCCAGAGAGGCAATTTCCCCATCATACATATGATTGATATTTTTTTCAATTTCTTTTCGGCATTTGTCCGCACTCATTGCGGAACGATACGGTCTGCTGCTCATCATCGCGTCTATGGAATCTGCAATGGCAATAATGCGTGCGCCGAGCGGGATGATCTTCCCGCTTAGACCGTCTGGGTACCCGTTGCCGTCCCACCTTTCGTGGTGGGCCCGAACAATGTTGGAGATCTCTTCAAATGCTTTGATTTTATGTAAAATGTTGTAACCGATGACCGGATGATTTTTCATTTGCGCCCACTCTTCGTCATTGAGGGAACTCTTTTTTCGCAGTACGGAATCGTCAATGCCGATTTTTCCCAAATCGTGCAGATGTGCCGCAATGTGGTACAGTGCTGTTTTCTCTTTAGAAAGATGCAGATAGCCGCAGATTGTTTGTGTCATTTCCGCCACTCGGTTGGAGTGATCGGCCGTGTAGGGGTCGCGTGCTTCCAGCGCAGCCACAATACCGGCAATTAAATCATGGTATAGCATAAACTGTTCTATCTTTTTCATCATTATTCATCTCTTGGCCCTATTCCGATTTCAGAATGGTGTGTTTACGAAAAGTCTGGAGGGTTGGCAAAGATTTGCCGTATGGCCGACGGAAGAGCGATGCTTGACCAGACCTTTGTCTCGATTTTACCATTCTAAAAATTCTTTTGCTTACAATTGCAGGATATTTTATCTTTTTCTATCATCTCGTACTGCATCATACTGCACATTCGCTGAATGCTTTTGTCCGACAGACCGGCGAGCAGCACACAGGCAACGGCCTTAATATCCGTGCCTTTTGGAAAGATAGGATGAAAATAGGTATCAATGGTTTTAAAATATTTGCTGTATTGTTTGGCAAGACATCTGCCTTGCTTTGTAAAAAAGACCATTCCGTATTTATCTTTGCAAACCAGTTCCATATTTTTCAGGGTTTTCATCATCATGTGTACACTTGGCTTTGTAACCCCAAGTGTATCGGCGATGTCGACACATCGAACTCCGCCGGTATCTCGGCTTAATTCCTCCAGAACGAGCAGATACTTAATGTTTGAAGCCGTTAAGGCTTGGTCTTTGTCAGCCATTGTTTTCCTCCAACGAAAAGAAAAAGGAGGCGCAGGACCAAGCGCCCTGCGTCTCCTCTGAAATTACTTTTTTTGGTGGCAGGAACCGCTCATGGAGCAGCCGGAACATCCGCAGCCACAGGAGGATTTGCCTTTCTTTTTGTCCTTCATCATATTGATAATAATCATTGCTACAACCACAGCCAACGCTGCACATATCACGATGGTTGCCAGATTTCCCATAAACCATGTCAGCATGTTATATTCCTCCTTTTAGCTGTTGTAATTTTATTACTGTACCGTTACTTTTTGGGCCAGTGTGGTTGCTTCCTTATATGGCTTTGCAAGCATGTAAATCATAAATGCAAGAACCAGAAGCGCCGCAATCAGGCCGACCGGGTTGATTTGACCGGAAAAAGCGGAACCGATCTGAAAGACCATGAGAGAAACCGCATAGGCAAACACGCATTGATAACCAATGGCAAAAGAGGTCCATTTTGCGCTGTTCATCTCACGCTTGATGGCGCCCATCGCAGCAAAGCAAGGCGCGCAGAGCAGGTTGAAGATCAGGAAGGAATAGGCGGCAAGCTGTGTCATACCCTCAAAATCAAGGACACCAAACACACCGACAACTTCTTCTTTGGCCACAAGTCCCATGATGGTTGCAACGGTTGCTTTGATGTTGCCAAAACCGGCGGGAACGAAAAGCCAGCTGATTGCTCCGCCAATAATGCCGAGAACACTGCTTTCCAGTTCCATTTCCGTGCTGAAGGTAAAGGCGCCGTCTACAAATCCGAAGCAGGAACCCGCCCAGATGATGATGGAGGAAAGAAGGATGATAGTGCCCGCTTTGCGGATAAAGGAGCTTGCTCTTTCCCACATGCTGCGCAGAACGTTGCCGACGGTAGGCCAGTGATATGCCGGAAGTTCCATGACGAATGGAGCGGGGTCGCCGGCAAACATGGTCGTCTTTTTCAGCATGATACCGGAACTGACAATAGCCGCTATCCCGATAAAGTAGGCGCTTGGTGCAACCCACCATGCACCGCCGAACAGAGCGGATGCGATCAGAGCAATAATAGGCAGCTTTGCCCCGCAGGGAATAAAGGTTGTTGTCATGATCGTCATGCGGCGGTCACGTTCATTTTCAATGGTCCGGGAAGCCATAATTCCGGGAACACCGCAGCCGGTACCGATCAGCATTGGAATAAACGATTTGCCTGAAAGCCCGAATTTGCGGAAAACACGGTCAAGTACGAAGGCAATTCTGGCCATATAGCCGCATGCCTCAAGGAATCCGAGAAGAATAAACAGAACCAGCATTTGCGGTACAAAGCCCAGTACCGCGCCGACGCCCCCGACGATGCCGTCAAGCAGAAGGCTCTTCAGCCAGCCGGCACAATTCACTGCATTCAGGCCGTTTTCAACAAAAACAGGAATGCCGGGAATCCATATGCCGTAGGTGGAAGTATCCGGCACATTTTCATTTTCCAGCGCTTCATCGACCATTCCTGAGATATCATATCCTCCTTCGGCCATGGAGTCGGCATAGGAACCGTATGCTTCATCAAAAGCGCCGTAGTCGCCGTCTTCCATTGCACCCTGAATGTCGTCCGCACCGATGACGTTTGCACTGACGGCTTCATTTACAGTGGTTTTCAAGTCATTTGTCCAGACATTCTTTTCAGCATAAGCGTTCATGTCGTCCTCATAAGCAGAGGTTCCAATTCCAAACAGATGCCAGCCGTCCCCGAATACGCCGTCGTTTGCCCAGTCAGTGGCAATTGTGCCAACTGTGGTAACGGAAATATAATAAACCAGGAACATAATGACCGCGAAAATCGGCAGCGCCGCAAAACGATTGGTGACAACCTTGTCGATTTTATCGGAGGTGGAAAGTTTTCCGGCCGATTTCTTTTTATAGCAGCCTTTCATTAAAGATGCAATGTAGAGGTAACGCTCGTTGGTAATCACGCTTTCCGCATCGTCGTCACATTCCGTTTCCGCCGATTTGATGTCTTCTTCAATGTGGCTGAGAACGCCTTTGTCCAGATCCAAGTGAGACAGTACCTTGTCATCGCGTTCGAAAATCTTGATTGCGTACCAGCGCTGCTGTTCCTGTGGCATGTTATGCAGAGCGGCTTCTTCAATGTGGGCCAAAGCGTGTTCCACTGCTCCGGAAAAAGTGTGCATGGGAACGGTCTTTGTGTTCTTTGCCGCATCAATGGCAGCCTCTGCCGCTTCCGCAATCCCGGAGCCTTTCAAGGCCGAAATTTCCACAACTTTGCAGCCAAGTTCGCGGGAAAGCTCCGGAATATTGATTTTATCGCCGTTCTTGGCGATAACGTCCGCCATGTTGATGGCAATGACAACAGGAATGCCCAGTTCGGTGAGCTGTGTCGTCAGGTACAGGTTTCGTTCCAGGTTTGTTCCGTCTACGATGTTTAAAATTGCATCGGGACGTTCCCCAATCAAATAATTTCTTGCAACGACTTCTTCCAGAGTATAAGGAGATAGGGAATAGATTCCCGGAAGGTCCGTAATGATTACTCCGTCGTGCTTTTTAAGTTTGCCTTCCTTTTTTTCCACGGTAACGCCGGGCCAGTTTCCTACAAACTGATTGGAACCGGTCAGTGCGTTGAACAAGGTGGTTTTGCCGCTGTTTGGATTGCCCGCCAGGGCGATTCTTAAATCCATATGTTCTGTTCCTTTCTGTTGTGGCGCGGTAAGTTGCCGCTAACCTATTGCGATAAAAAACAGGGTCTACCCCCGAACGTTATCCCCTTATTCGACCTCGATCATTTCGGCGTCGGTTTTTCGCAGCGATAGTTCGTAACCCCTGACGGTTACTTCTACCGGGTCGCCCAGCGGGGCTACTTTACGAATGCGTACTTCTACGCCTTTCGTGATTCCCATATCCATAATGCGCCGCTTTACAGCTCCTTCGCCGTGCAGCTTTACAACTTTGACCGTTGTGCCGACTTTAGCCTGTTTCAAAGTGTTCATTCCCTTTGTCCTCCTTGCTGATTTTACTTTCGCAGAATTCAGATCATGATTTTCTGTGCCATTTCTTTGCTGATTGCAACTCTGGTTTCCTTTACGTTGACAATAATATTTCCGCCAAGAGTTGTAACGACCTTCACGTTTCCCCCTGCCACAAACCCGAGATTTTCAAGGTGCTTTTTCACTTCCGGCTTTCCGCCGATTTTCCTGATGGTGTTTTCTTCACCGATATTTGCAAGTGTTAATGGCATCATGGTCCATCCTTCCTTATGCGGTATACTTGATTAGCATACACTAACTCAAGAACATTTAAAATAGTTAGTCAACGCTAACTGCTTATTTATAATACTAATTTTCCTGTGAACTGTCAACCGTTTTCCAAAATTTTTTTCATTTTTGTAAATTTATCAATATTTTTGTTTACGATTTGTTCATTTATTGTTCAAATATATAGATGAACCTGCAATGATGGCTTCACTGGATTCCGTCGCGCTGAATACGGTGGATGCTTCAAGACCGCGCAGAGCGGGAGAGAATCTTTACACAATCCGCTACCGGATTGTAAAAGAGCAGCCGCAGGTTTGCCGGAACATTGTCCGGGTTGAGCTGTATGCCAACGGTTCGCTTGTGGAATTGAAAACGGAGGGCAGACTGGAGCAGGGGTGCTTCCAGTTTGATGTAAACCGGTATCCGCAGCTGTTGGGAACAGATCTGGCACTTCATGTCTGTGCATGGGATGATATATTCAACTGCGTTTCTTCCATTGAGCGGTTTATCATAGAGGAAAGCTGTGAGCAATAGAGAACAGCCGAATGGACTGCGGCAGAAATTTAATTGTGTCCGGAAAAATCGAATATCATATTATGATAATAAATCGATACAGGAACAGAAATGGGGATTTATATGCCATATAGCAATAGAGAACTGCTTGCGCGATTAATTCAATGTGAAGCCGGCGGAGAAGGGGACAACGGAATGTACAGTGTGGCCAGTACTCTTGTTAACCGGAGAAATGTGCCGTACGGCGAATTTTTTCGTGTCAGCAATGGGGGAGACATGCGGGCCATTATTGAACAGCCGGGGCAGTTTACCTGTATGAAAACCAGCGTTGCAGGGGCTTATAACGCGCAGAATGTTTATAATATGGACCCGCAGGAGATTCATTATGAAATAGCGGACTGGGCACTTGCCAACAATACGTTTAACGCGGTCGGAAATTCTCTTTTCTATTATAATCCGTTCAGTCCGACGTGTGCCAGTTATTTCCCGCCCGGCGGGGTCGGTATTATTTACACAAGGGTCAATAAGCACTGCTTTTACGCGCCGACGCAAAAGTATGCACAGACATAAAAGAGGTGAAAACAAGTGAATCAACAGACTCCGAATTACAGTGCGGTTTATTCGGCACCGGGTGCCTGCAACTCCTGCCAGCAGAGTGATATGTATCAGAAGGCAAACAATTCAATGACCGTGCAGATGCCCGCCAGTACAAAAGCGGAATCATATCCCCGGGGGAATCCGGTGCCGGGCGGCACTACGGCAAGGAACGGGATCCCGTCGGCAATTCAACAGCCTGCGATTCAAGGCGCGGTGATGGGAACCGATGCGATGGGTCAGCAGTCTTTTCCGCAGGTTTCCACGGTGACTCCGGCGACTTCTCAGCTGATGCCTGTGACGGATACAACCCAGCCTGCGCCAATGACAGCGGATAGCCTTGAGTTTTTAAACGGCTTTTTAAGGACACAAATCGGAAGAAGGGTGAAGGTTGAGTTCTTGATTGGGACCAATACGTTTACCGATAAAACCGGTTTGCTGATAGGAGTGGGCGCAAACTATATTTTACTTCGCGAATCCAGTTCAGACGATGTTTTAACCTGTGACTTCTTCAATATTAAATTTGTAACGATTTATTATTGATTTACCGTCACAAAACAAAAAATAACCGTGCGATTTATAGTTTCACACGGCTATTTTTTATTTCTGACCGTTGGACAACGCTTCGTCGTCATCAGTGGCCGGTGATTTTCCGCCGTTGAGCCAGTGAGCGCGTTCCGCCGCTTCCTCCTGGGTATACCACACACTTTCAGATTTCCACTGACCGCTGTCGGCAAAACTGCCGACAGACCATTGACCGGGTTCGGTCTTTTGATAAGAATACATAAAGATCCCATCCTAAATTAAAAAAATGATGTTAACCGATCTGAGCTGAACCTTGTGCAAAAGAAAATCGCTGTGTTTAGTGTTTCCACTTAAACAGTAAAACACCGCCAATCATCAGGGCAACGCCTGCAAATTTCTGCCAGCAGAACGGAATCCGCTCTGTGTCGAACAGTCCGCACCCGTCAATCATTGCCGCGACAACAAGCTGTGAAATTAGAATAACGGAAATTGCGACGGTGGGCCCAAGGCCTTTGATGGCAAGCATAACGGTAATGGTGATGACAATCCCCAAAAATCCGCCCAGCAGGTAAATCTTATTGATGCCGCCCAGTTCCGTAAAACTGCCTTTGCCAAGAAACAAGAGAACGAGAACGGAAAGAAGAAATGCTACTCCCTGCACCAGTACATTGGACTCATAAAGCCCGATTCGATCGCTTAGACGGGTGTTCATTACCCCCTGTACACTCATTGCGGCGCCCGCCAGAATACTGAAAAAAACAGCCAGCACATGAGAACCTCCCCTGATGATAGTACTGTTATCTTTTCCCGAAACGAGAGCTGCATACCTGCGTGTCAGGGCTTGTTCATAAAGCAGATGCTTAATAAGCGGTATAGATGTGGAACCCTGCGAAAACTCGACCGTAAATATAGAAAAGCGGAGCATCACCCTGCTTCGGGCGATGCTCCGCTTTTGCACTGCAGTGGGGTCTTATTTTTTGCTACGTGCTTTGTGTATCTCCGCTGACGAAATGAATGATTTCATTGGATTCTTCCACCTTTCGTCTGTATTCCGTTCCCATTTCCAAAACAATTCCGGAGGCAATGAGATTTACCAGCGCGAACGGAAGGGAAAGAGAGTTATAAAACACTTTTGTCGAAGTGTTACATAAAAAATTCAGACTTTTCTGCGTTACAGCAGGGGATTTCTGTGGGTTGTCCGTAATTGCAATGACGGAAGCCCCCCGAATTTCAGCATACTGTGCAATGTTACGCACCGGAGTGCAGTATTGGGGAAATGAAATGGTGACGACTACATCTCCGTCAAACAGTTTCGACAGCCTGGCCTGAACATTGCTCATATCCATCGGGTCCAGCAAAGAAGCGTTGACACCGAGCGGAACAATGCGGTTATATAGAAACTGGGAGACAATGCGAGAGATTCCCTGACCGACGATGAGAATCTGTTTGGCTTTCAACAGCAGTTTGGCTGCTTGCAGAATCAGAGAAGGGTCCACGAATTGATAGAATTCTTTACTTGCATTGAATTCACTTTTGCAAATTTGCTGAATAATACGGGCTTTTTCGTCCGGCTCAGAAAAGGATTCTTTTGGCACAAGGTAATTTGGTGCGTCTAAGTCGTGAATCAGATGGAGCGTATGGGCACGAAACGCTTTTTTCAGATCGATGTAGTTCTTAAAACCCAGCCGTTTACACATGCGCAGAATGGTGACTTCGGTCGCGGATGTGCGCTGGCTCAGTTCTCTTAATGTAATGTAACAAACTGTTTCCGGGTTTGCCAGCAAATAATCTGCAATTGCCTTCTGCTTTCGGGTCAGGGTGT
The DNA here is from genome assembly GCA_022650485.1 of Oscillospiraceae bacterium. Taxonomy (GTDB): domain Bacteria; phylum Bacillota; class Clostridia; order Oscillospirales; family Acutalibacteraceae; genus Caproicibacter. The sequence continues at coordinate 78,632 of JALCPP010000008.1, forward strand.
GATAATTGTTTTTCAGGGTTTCAATCGAATTCATTTGTTACAGTTCTCCTCCCTGATTTCTATGGCTCTATTATATTCTAATTTGATAAAAAATCCAAGCCATTTGTTAAAAAATTAACCCCACTCCAAAAAGAATACCACAAACAAGATATTGCAAGAAAAAATAAAAATTATTCAAAAATTGTAAAGTAATTATTGACATGATGTGAACAATGTGTTATAAAATATATAGTAAATATTGTATATCGAGTGTCTATATTAATTGAATATTGATGGGATTGGCAATGGTGTCAAGCAGATGGGAGAGGCTGATGCAATTGCTTCTTTTTGTACTATCCTTTCGCAGCCCGTGGTACATTTTGCTGCAAAATGCGGGAACGAGGTTAAAAAAGTCATACCGACAGAAAACGGCATCATTGCGGAACGGCACTTTCCTTCGGCTCAATGATGCCGGATTAATATAGATAAAAAAGATGAGTTATCATCAATCAAAACGAGGTGCAAGGAATGAAAAAAGCTATCAAATCAGTTATTGCCGCTTTGCTTGTTGTTTCAACGCTTGCCGGGTGTTCCTCCTTTACGGGTACACAATCATCCGGAACGGCGGCACAAGGGGAATCCGCTTCTGCCGGGTCTGGAAAAGATTCGATTACGCTGTATCTGAAGAACGAGATTCCGACTCTGAATCAGTTTTCCGCTTCCGACAACATCGCATTTGCTGTGTTGAACAACATTTCGGAAGGGCTGTATCGTTTGGATAAAGAGAACCAGCCTCAGCCCGCCCTTGCAAAAGATGTAACGATTTCTGACGACCAGCTGACCTATACATTTACGCTGCGCGATGGACTGAAGTGGAGCAACGGAGAGCCGCTTACCTCCAAAGATTTTCAGTTTGCCTGGCTCCGCCAGATGACCGCGGATGCGAGAAATAACTATTCCTTCATTATGACGGATTACATTACCAACGCACTGGAATATTCCGAAGGGAAGGCTACGGCCGACAAAGTCGGTTTGGAAGCCCCGGACGATACGACGCTGGTGGTTCATCTGAAGGCTCCCACCCCGTATTTTCTCTTCCTGACGACCTTTGTTCCTTATTTTCCGCAGAACGAAGCGTTCTTTCAAAAGCAGGGCGATAATTTCGGCCTTGGCAAAGACAACCTGATTTATTCCGGACCATTTACGATTTCTCAGTATGACGCGGCTTCCGGTGTAACGCTGGTGAAAAACGACAATTACTGGGATGCGGATAATGTGAAGATTTCTTCCGCTAAAATTAAAATTATCAAAGAACAGAGCACCGCAATGAATCTTTACAAGGCCGGACAGCTGGACCGAGTAGAGCTTTCTTCCGCAGAGGTTCCGTCTTATAAAGAAGACCCTGAATTTTCAACCAATACGATTTTCCGCACGCAGTTCCTGCAGATTAACACGACGGCGGAAGGAACCAAAAATGTGAACATCCGCAAGGCAATCAGCTGCGCGATTGACAATGACCTTTTGGCTAACACGATTTTGAACAACGGGTCAGAAGCTGCGGTCGGTGTGGTTCCCGGCACTATGAGCAGCGGTGTGACCGGAAAGAAGTTCAGCAGCTTCCAAAACGGCCTTAAGACGTTTGATGTCGCCAAGGCGAAGGAATACTGGAAAAAGGGCGTGGCAGAACTCGGCAAAGAACCCCAGCTTTCCATTGTTTTGGATGATGATACCGAAACCAAGGATGTTGGAACCTTTATCCAGAGCCAGCTCAAAGATAATCTTGGCATCGATGTTACACTGGACTCCAAAACCAAGGAAGCCAGAAGAACTTTAATGAAGTCAAGTGATTATCAGATGGGTGTCAACGCGTGGGGCGCCGACTATGACGATGCAATGACTTATATACAGCTTTGGGCGGACCATTCCGTCATTAACGGATTCCGCGGGAATTTTATTGACGAGTCTTACGACAAAGCAATCAGTGATGCAAAAGCGGAAGTGGACACCGAAAAGCGCGCCGAGATTCTGGCATCCGCTGAAAAATATCTGATTTCCGATCAGACTGTCATTGTACCGCTGTATTATATGGGTTCCGCTTATCTGACAAAATCCAACGTGAAGGATTTGTTTGTAACCCATGCCGGTACACTGGAACTAAAGCACGTTTCTGTTCAGTAAGAGTGAAAAAGTAAATAAAAATTTTGGGGGAACTGCCGCACGGAGGACCGCCTGACCCTTCCCGGTATGACCGAATGATCCGGGAACCGTCAAGGTGTTTTTCTGAGGAGTTCCCCTTTCCTTGAGTTTTGACAATCACCATTGCATTTTATGAAAGGAGGAGGTACTTTGAACCGTTATATCCTAAAGCGCCTTGTGTACCTGGCCGTTACTCTGCTGGTTATTACGACGCTGACATTTTTTTTGATGCACAGCCTTCCGGGAACACCGTTTGATGAGGATAAGATCAGCAGACTTTCTGCGGCACAGCAGCAGCAGATCTATGCAAGTTACGGCTTGGACAAGCCTCTTTACATACAGTTCTTCAGATATCTTACCAATATGTTTAAAGGGGATTTCGGTACTTCGACGCTGTACCTGGGAATGCCGGTTTCCAGAATTGTACTGAACAGAATTCTGCCCTCTGCGCTGATTGGTTTTCAGGCCGTTCTTTTCGGGGTGGTGATTGGTCTGGTGCTTGGGATCATTGCAGCCTACCGCCATAATACCAGTATGGATTACATGACCATGATTATTTCTGTCTTGGGTATTTCAATTCCAAATTTCGTGGTTGCTGCCCTGCTCCAATATTTTTTGGGATTCAAACTGGGGTGGTTCCCGGTTGCGTACTGGGAAAGTTATGCGAATTCCATTCTTCCGTCCCTTGCGCTGTCGTTCGGCGTAATCGCGCAGATTGCCCGGTTTATCCGAACGGAGATGCTGTCGGTGCTGCAGCAGGATTATATTCTGATGGCGCAGTCAAAAGGATTGAGCCCGGCAAAGATTCTGGTGAAACACGCACTGCGGAACTCCATTCTTCCGGTTGTGACGATTTTGGGCTCCATTGTGGTGAATCTGCTGACCGGGTCGCTTGCCGTAGAAAGTATTTACAGTGTTCCGGGCATCGGCAGTCTGTTTGTTGATACCATTAAGGCCAACGACTATTCCACCATTTTAGGGCTGACGGTTTTTTACAGTGCGTTCTATGTTGTCGTTATCCTTATTATAGACATTTTGTATTGCCTGATTGACCCGAGAATCCGGCTGGCATCGGCAAAGGAGTGATTCGTATGCAGTCAGGACCAATCTCAGACGAATTGTTTCGCCCTTCGGTAAAAAACAAGGAGGAGCTGGAACATATTTCACGCCCGAATCTGACGGCGTTTCAAGACGGCTGGCTCCGTCTCAGCAAAAATAAAGGGTCGGTTTGCAGCCTGATTCTCTTAATTCTTCTGGTTATTCTTGCACTGGCAGGTCCCCATTTGACTCAGTTTACTTATTACGGCACGGATTATAATGCCACATATCAGGCCCCCAGTATGCTTCACTGGTTCGGAACGGATAAATTTGGGCGGGACCAGTGGGCGCGGGTTTGGTATGGAACCCGAATTTCTTTGCTGATTGCCGTGGTGGCGGCGGCGCTTGACCTGATCGTCGGGGTCAGCTATGGCGCGGTTTCCGCGCTGTTCGGCGGAAAAGTGGATGCCGTGATGCAGCGGTTTATTGAAATTCTGGTGGGCATTCCCAACCTGATTTTCGTCATTTTGCTGATGATGCTGATGCCCGCGAGCGTGTGGACGCTGATTCTTGCCATGTCGATTTCCGGGTGGGTAAATATGGCGCGTTTGGTTCGTGCGGAAATCTTGAAATTAAAGAATCAGGAATTTGTTTTGGCCGCGCGGGTGCTTGGTACTTCAGACCGGGACATCATACGCAAGCATATGATTCCGAATACGATTGGCGTCATCGTCATCAACACCATGTTTACAATTCCTTCCGCAATTTTTACAGAAGCGTTTTTAAGTTTTATCGGCATTGGCTTACAGGAGCCGAAAGCGTCGCTTGGCGTTTTGATTAACAGCGGTTTTCAGGTGATTAACAGTCATGTTTATTTGTTGCTGATTCCGGCCGCAGTCATTGTTTTGATTATGGTTTGCTTCAGCATTTTGGGTGATGGTATGCGCGATGCATTTGACCCGCGCATGCGAAATTAGCGCGGAAATGAGGCCGAAAATGAATCAGTTACTGGAAGTCGACAATTTAAAAATCAATCTTGAAACACAGAGCGGTACGGTTCAGGCCGTCCGCGGCGTCAGCCTGAAGCTGGCCCCGAAACAGATTCTCGCGGTGGTTGGGGAATCCGGTTCCGGAAAATCCATGACGGTGAAGGGCATATTGAAACTCCTGCCCAAAACAGGCGGGATCGTCGGCGGAAAAATTCTTTTTGAAGGCAAGGATATCACCGATTACAGCGTGAAACAGATGCGTTCTATTAACGGGTCTGAGATGTCTATGATTTTTCAGGACCCAATGACTTCGCTGAACCCGACCATGACGATCGGAAAGCAGATTTCAGAAGTGCTGCGGGAACACACAAAGATGAACGCGAAACAGCGCAGGGCCAGGGCGGTTGAACTGCTGAACCTGGTCGGAATCTCTTACCCGGAAAAGCGGTATTCGCAGTATCCGCACCAATTGTCCGGCGGTATGCGTCAGCGTGTGGTGATCGCCATTGCGCTGGCATGCAACCCGAAGGTCCTCATCGCGGACGAACCGACTACCGCACTGGATGTGACGATTCAGGCGCAGATTTTGGATTTAATGCGAAGCCTGCAGGAAAAGTTCGGCACCGCGATCATTTTGATCACCCATAACCTCGGCGTGGTGGCGAATATTGCCCAGAACGTTTCCGTTATGTACGGCGGGATGATTGTGGAAAGCGGCACGGTCGAGGAGATCTTTTACGACGCAAAGCACCCCTATACGCTCGGCCTTCTGGCGTCGATTCCGAATGTCGACGAAAAGGACAAGGAATTGAACATTATACCCGGTACGCCGCCGGATCTGATTGATCCGCCCAAGGGATGCCCGTTTTCTTCGCGCTGCCCCCGCGCCATGGAAGTCTGCCACCAATACGCGCCGGAAAAGACAATGGTGTCCGGCACGCACTGGCTTTCCTGCTGGCTGATGGACCCGCGCGCGGACAAACAACACGGAGGTGACAGGGCATGAGTGAAGTGATGCTTGAAATTTCACATTTGAAAAAATATTTTGAAGTGGGAAATAAACAGACACTCAAAGCGGTTGACGATGTGTCGTTTCATATTTATCAAGGGGAAACGCTTGGCCTTGTCGGGGAATCCGGATGCGGTAAATCAACCTTGGGCAGGACCATCGTCCGGCTGTACCGGCCGACCGAGGGAAGTATCCTCTATAAAGGAAAAGAGATTGGAGTTTCGCTGCCGCGCAAGGAAGAAAGAGAATTCTGCCGCAAGATGCAGATGATCTTTCAAGACCCCTATTCTTCGCTTGACCCGCGCATGAAAGTGCTTGATATCATTGCGGAGGGAATCGATGCGATTGAGAATACGGGCAATGCCGAAAAGCGGCGGGAAACGGTGCTGCATCTGCTTGATCTGGTCGGCCTGCAGGAAGAACATGCCCATCGCTATCCGCATGAGTTTTCCGGCGGGCAGCGGCAGCGAATCGGCATTGCCCGTGCGCTTGCCGTTCATCCGGAATTTATCGTGGCGGATGAGCCCATTTCCGCGCTGGACGTTTCCATACAGGCGCAGGTGATTAATCTGCTGCGTCAGCTGCAGAAAAAGCTCGGCTTGACCTACCTTTTTATTGCGCACGACATTTCCATTGTTAAATATATCAGTGACCGGATCGGCGTAATGTATCTGGGCAAGTTGGTGGAACTGGCGCCCAGCGATGAAATTTTCAGAAATCCGCTTCACCCTTATACCAAAGCGCTATTGTCGGCCATTCCGCGCCCGGACCCGAAAATAGAAAAGCAGAGGGAGCGGATTATGCTGGAAGGTTCGGTTCCGAATCCGGTTGATTTACCGAAGGGCTGCCGTTTCTGCACGCGCTGCCCGCTGGCGACGGAAGCATGCAGCCTGTCTGAACCGCCGTTTCGTGAAATGGAGCCGGGTCACTGGGCGGCCTGTCATCGTTACGATTCCGCCGAAAATAAATAAAACCGTTTTAAACCGGCGGCAAAGTTCCGCACTTTCTTTGCGCCGAAATTTAAAAAAATCATGAAGCTGCGGTGGGAGTTCCATTTATGCTGCTAATCAAAAATGTTTCTATGGGAGATACCGGGCGCCGGGATATTCTGGCGGCCGGCGGAAAAATTTTGGCGATTGAGCCGGAGCTGTCCTGCGGCACGCTTCCGGTAAAAGTTATCGAAGCGCAGGGGATGAGGGCGATTCCCGGCTACCTTGACCAACACGTTCATGTGACGGGCGGAGGCGGTGAAGGCGGCTTTTCAAATCGGACGCCCGAACTTCGTCTGTCAAGCTGTATTAAGGCCGGTGTGACAACACTGGTGGGGCTTCTCGGCACAGACGGAACCACAAGGAGCGTTGAAAATCTTCTGGCGAAAACGAAGTCCCTTCGGGAAGAAGGCCTGTCGGCTTACTGTTTGACGGGGGCTTACGAATATCCGTCCCCGACCATTACAGGTTCTGTGAAAAAGGACATTATGCTCATCGATGAAATCATCGGTGTTAAGGTTGCGCTTTCGGATCACCGGTCTTTCAACCTCAGTAAAAACGATATGGTTCATCTTGCGTCCGAAGCCACGATGGGCGGCATTTTGGCAAACAAGGCCGGTGCGGTCTGTATTCATATGGGGCGCGGAAAACGCGGGCTTGGCTTGCTTTTCGATATTCTTAAAACGGAGGATGTTCCTATTACTACATTCCGCCCGACCCATGTGGGCAAGGTGTTTGACGATGCGATACGCTTTGCAAAGATGGGTGGATACATTGATTTTACGGCCGGGTCTGAGGAGGATCATACCGCCGACCAGCTGGTCAAGGCATTTGCGGCGGCACCGCCGGACCGCATTACGCTCAGCACGGATTCCAACGGAAGCGCGCCGATTTGGAATGAAAAAAAAGAATTGTGCGGCATTGGCATTGGAAAAATCAGCACACTTCATGAGGTAATTCGGCGGCTTGTGCTGGAATATGGTGTTCCGCTTGGGGATGCCGTCAAGGTTTCGACGGAAAATGTTGCGCGCGCCCTCAAACTGTTTCCTAAAAAAGGAACAATTGCGCCTGGAAGCGACGCGGATTTGATCTTACTGGATGATGCGCTTCAGATCGATTCCGTCATTGCGGGGGGCCAGGTGATGATGCAGGGGAAAAAGCTTTTTGTGAAAGGGAATTTTGAATAAATTTAAAGTTAGGGAAAAGGAAGATGGAAAATGGAGCAAAAACAGACATTAGAGTTAATTGGACGCCTTTCCGATGCGAAAGGCGCTCCCGGATTTGAAGACGAGGTCCTTCAGGTTCTGCGGGAAGAAGGAGCAGGACTGGGGAGTTTTACGGAAGACTGCATGCGCAACCTGTTTCTGTCGCGCGCGGAAAATAAAGGCTCCCGACCGGTTGTGCAGCTAAACGCACACACGGATGAAGTTGCGTTCATGGTGCAGGCGATACGCCCGAACGGAACGCTGAGGTTTATTACGCTCGGCGGCTGGGTTGTGACGAATATTCCCGCGCACCGTGTCTTTGTGCGCAATGCGGACGGGGAGTATATCCCTGGTATCATTGCCAGCAAGCCGCCGCATTTTATGAGTGAATCCGAACGAAACAAACCATTGGAAATTTCAGATCTTTCCATTGATATTGGGGCTTCATCACGAGAAGAAGCAATGAAAGACTATAAAATTCGCGTCGGTGAGCCTGTGGTGCCGGACGTCACGTTCGAATATCTGCCAAACGGGAAACTTCTGCTTGGCAAGGCCTTTGACTGCCGCATCGGCTGTGCGGCAATTATTGAAACAATGCGCCGCTTACAGTCAAAGGCGCTGAATACGGATATCGTATGCGATTTTTCTTCTCAGGAGGAAGTGGGCATGCGCGGGGCATCCGTGACGGCAAATACGGTAAAGCCTGACCTCGCCATTGTGTTTGAGGGCTGCCCTGCGGACGATACGTTCACGGAGGATTATCTGACGCAGACGGCTTTACAGAAAGGCCCGATGCTTCGGTATATCGATGCCGGGATGATTACCAATCCCCGGTTCCAGCGCTTTGCTTTGGACTTGGCGGAAAAGCTTGACATTCCGGTTCAGCATGCGGTCCGCACGGGCGGATGTACGAATGGTGCGCCGATCCATCGTTCCAATCGCGGTGTTCCGGTTATTGTCATCGGCCTGCCGGTGCGCTATGCCCATACCCATTATGGGATTTCGGCTTACAGGGATTTTGATCATGCGGTGAAACTGGCGTCTGCAATTCTGGAGACGATTACCCAGGAAATTATCGCTAAATTTTAACCTTTCCAATTAAGGCAAGTTATCATCAGGGATGAATCGGCCGCATGATGCAAGCTGTTCAGCTGCATGTGCAGGGGGAGGCCGATTGATCCTTGAATTTTTATCTAAATTTTGCAATTAACTGCTTTTCTTTTGACGTTTTGCCCATTTTTAAGTTGACAAAAGTGCCTAAATAGGAGCATAATAATTATGCCTCCGGGCGGACACAGGCAATCCGCCGACAGAAGCGTCAGCGTGAACTGGCAGCAGTTTTTTATTCCCGTGAATTTTTGGTTTAAAAATCTGCCGGCTTGTAAACGCGATTATCCGTTAAAATCAGCGCCGAAGTCAACCGGAATGAAATAAGACAAGCCAGTGCCCTTCAAAACCCCATTATTTTTGTTATCTTGGCTCAGATTTCTGCCGTATGCTTTATTTGGCTCTACCACTGAAAGGTGATTTATTGTTGGTTACGGGTCTTCAGATGACCGCTTTTTATTTCAAAGAAATGCCTTGTGGTCATAAAAAAAGGACAAGCAGAGTCACCTTATGGACATTAAGCCCATATATCATCAAGATAGAAATGATATTTTGTTAATTTTCACAAAATTCAATGTGAAAATTTATCAGAAAGGTAGAACTGTACAAATTAGCATTGTATTTAAGAAAAAATGTGGTAGGATAATAATTGGTTGTTAGTGGACCAACCAATTTTCAGGCGATTTTTATCGTCGATACTGTGCAATTTTTGGGGACGTATTGAAATTGAAGCGGAGGTGCTATCATGTCAATTACCATTCCTTTTGGCAAATCCGGAATGCCATTGCGCGCGGATCTGAGCGATGCTGAGATTCTGGAGTCACATGTAGGAGAACTGAAAGCCACCGATACGGAGGACGGCTTGGTGCTCGCCGCTATGGCGCACCCGATTGATTCTCCCTGTCTGCGGGAGCTTGCCGTGGGTAAGAAGACCTGCACAATTATCATCAGCGACCATACTCGTCCGGTTCCGAGCAAGCATATTTTACCTTTTATGCTGGCTGAGTTACGTGAAGGAAACCCCGATATTGACGTGACGCTGCTGGTAGCTACAGGCTTCCACCGCCCTACCACCAAAGAAGAACTGGTGGGCAAGGTAGGTCAGGAGATTGTGGACCGGGAAAAAATCGTGATACATAACAGTCGTGATCAGTCAAGCAACGTGCAGGTTGGGGTACTGCCTTCCGGCGCGGCGTGTGTGCTTGACAAAACAGCAGTGGAAGCGGATTTGCTTATTGCCGAAGGCTTTATCGAACCGCACTTTTTCGCGGGCTTTTCCGGCGGACGCAAGAGTGTCTTGCCGGGTGTCTGTGACCAGGTGACTGTGCTGGGTAATCACTGCTCCAAATTTATTGCTTCACCTTATGCGCGCACCGGTGTACTTGATGGTAACCCGTTGCATAACGATATGCTTGCCGCAGCCGAAATGGCACATCTGGCATATATCGTAAATGTAATTATCGATGAGGATAAGCATGTTGTGGCTGCCTTTGCGGGCAATCCTGTTACGGCTCATCGGCAAGGGTGCGATCTGCTGCTTAAATACTGCCAGGTAAAACCGAAACAGCGCGGCGATATCGTAATCTCCAGCAACGGCGGTTATCCTTTGGACCAGAACGTTTATCAAAGCGTGAAGGGCCTTACCGCGGCGGAGGCTGCGGCCGCGCCAGGCGCCGTACTTATTATGGTAACCTCTTGCAGCGACGGGCATGGTGGCGAGGGCTTTTACCATGCACTTAGGGACTGTGTTTCGCCGCAGCAGCTGACGGAACAGATTTTAGCGACTCCTCAGGACAAGACTAAGCCGGACCAGTGGGAGTTCCAGATCCTTTGCCGCATTTTGTGCAAATATCATGTTATTTTTGTTACAGATCCCGCACAGCGGAAGATCATTGAAGACATGAAAATGGCATGGGCACCTGATGTGGATACCGCATTGGAAGAAGCTCGCCGTTTGAAAGGCGCGGATGCTCACTTGGTTGCGATCCCGAACGGTATATCTGTTATGGTGCGCGAATAAGTCTAGCAACTTCAAAATATTTTAATTTTTGAATTTAGGGAGGATTTATTATGGCAAGTTATAATCCGGTAACACCCGAAATTATTGCTGAGCTGGAAAAGGTAGCGCCCGGTCATGTTGTCACTGGTGCAGATGTAAACCCGGACTACTCTCGCGATGAAATGCCGATTTACGGGACCCGTATGCCTGATGTTTCTATTGACGTGCAGAGCACGGAAGAAGTTGCAGGCATTATGAAGCTGTGCTATGAGCACAATATTCCGGTTACAACCCGCGGCGCCGGCACCGGCTTGGTGGGCGGCTGCACTCCGGTTTGCGGCGGCGTGGTGATTTGCACCATGCGTATGAACAAGATTCTGTCTTATGACCTTGAGAATTTTGCGGTTACGGTACAACCCGGCGTGCTGCTGCAGCAGCTGGCTGAGGATGCGCTGAAACATGGTTGTATGTATCCGCCGGATCCGGGCGAAAAGATGGCTACTTTGGGCGGCAATGTTTCCACAAATGCCGGCGGTATGCGCGCGGTAAAGTATGGATGCACCCGCGATTATGTTCGTGCGATGACAGTTGTGCTTCCGAATGGCGAAATTGCCCGCTTTGGTGCGACTGTATCCAAAACAAGTTCCGGTTACAGCTTAAAAGACCTGATGATTGGTTCTGAAGGTACTTTGGGTATTATCACGGAACTTACTTTAAAGCTTGTTCCGGCTCCGCAGGCTACTATAAGCTTGATGGCGCCGTTTGAAGATCTGGCGGCCTGCATTTCAACAGTGCCGAAGTTCTTTATGAAGCATTTCCGCCCGCAGGCTCTGGAGTTTTTCGAAAGAGAAATCCTGATATCTTCCGAGGAATATCTCGGCAAGCAGGTTTTCCCGCGTAAGATCGAAGGAGCCGACGTTGGTGCTTATCTGCTGGTTACCTTTGACGGTGACTCGATGGATGATCTCAATGATGTTGTTGAGCGTGCGTGTGAGATGCTGGTAGAAGAAGGCGCGATGGATGTTCTGGTGGCGGATACGGCACCGAAACTCAAAGATATCTGGGCGGCCCGTTCTTCCTTCCTGGAAGGCATCGAAGAGCAGACAAAACTGCTTGACGAGTGCGACGTCGTTGTGCCGGTGAACAAGATTGCTCCGTATGTTGAGTATGTCAATGAGATCAAGAAGAACTATGATTTTGAAGTGAAGTACTTCGGTCATGCCGGTGACGGTAACTTACATATCTATGAATGCTCCGTGGATATGGAAAAAGCAGAGTTTGAGAAACAGGTCGAAGATTTCCTCAGTGCTATCTACAAAAAGACTATGGAATTCGGCGGCCAGATTTCCGGTGAGCATGGTATTGGTTACGGCAAGGTACATTTCCTTGAACAGGCATTAGGTCCGGTTAATATGGAGCTGATGCGTGGTATTAAACAGGTGTTTGATCCGAAGCAGATTCTGAACCCCGGTAAGGTGTGCATGAAGCTGTAAGGAAAGATAATAGTTTGCAAAGGAGTAAAAATATGGATATTCTGGTATGTGTCAAGCAGGTACCGGACACAACTGAAATTAAGATCGATCCGGTTACCAACACCCTGGTGCGCGACGGCGTGCCAAGCATTGTTAACCCATTTGACGGTTACGCTGTAGAAGCAGCCGCCCGAATTAAAGACAACGCGCCGGACACAAGGATTGTGGTTCTTTCCATGGGTCCGCCGCAGGCTGAGGCTGCCCTGCGTGAGTGTTTGGCCATTGCGGCTGACAAAGCCTATTTGGTAACGGATAGGAAGTTTGGAGGGTCCGATACGCTGGCTACCAGTTATATCCTGAGCAAGGCAATCGCGAAGGTAGAAGAACTGGAAGGCAAGAAATTCGATGCAATCTTCTGCGGCAAGCAGGCTATTGATGGCGATACCGCTCAGGTTGGCCCGGAAATGGCTGAACATTTGGACTATCCGCAGGTAACATATGCGCTGGAGGCAGCCGTTGAGGGTGAAGATCTTCATGTAACCCGCGAGACGGAAGACGGCAAGGAAATTATGGGAGTAAAAATGCCTTGTTTGGTTACTTTTACAAAGCCTTCTTATGACCCCCGTTTCCCCACTATCAAGCGTAAGATGAAGGCGCGTAAAGCGGAAATTACTCACCTGACTACAGCTGAGCTGACAAACATCGATTTGACGCACGTCGGTCTGAAGGGTTCCCCAACCAGGGTTAAACGCACATTTGTGCCGCCACGCAAAGAAGCAGGCGTTGTGATTAAAGAAGAGACCGGCGAGGCGTCCGCCCAGAAGCTGTATGAGCTGCTGAGCAAAGCGCATGTGATTTGAAAGAGAGGCATCGGAAATGGAAAGTAAGAGCAAAGATTTGTGGGTGCTGTGCGAAACAAATGAAGACGGCACCGCAAAAAATATTGGAGTTGAATTACTAAATCCCGGCCGTCGCCTGGCTGACAAACAGGGCGGCAAGTTAGTATCTGTCGTTATCGGTTACAAGACGGATGCAGCCGTGAAAGACGTGAGTACTCACGGGGCGGATCAGGTGATCGTGGTTGACAGCGAAGAATTCCAGCGTTATTCTACGGATGCTTATGTTGCGGCGCTGGCACATCTGCTTGAAAAATATGCACCTACCAGCATGCTGATCGGCGCTACGCCGAACGGCCGCGATCTTGGGCCTCGTCTGTCCTGCCATTTGGGCACTGGTTTGACCGCTGACTGTACTGCTTTGGATATTGATGAGGACAGTGGAAATATTGCGTGGACCCGTCCGGCGTTTGGCGGCAATCTGATGGCAGTTATTCTTTGCCCGGATCACCGTCCGCAGCTTGGTACGGTACGCCCCGGCGTTTTCAAAAAGCCTGAGGCCGGCGAAGACAAAGCGGAGGTTATCCGTGAAGATTTCCACGTGGAAGCGTGTAAGATTCGCACTTCTTTGCTGCAGGTAATTCGTGAAGAAGGCGGAGAAGTAGTAGACCTTGAGGGTGCTGATATTATCGTTTCCGGCGGCCGTGGTGTTGGCGGTCCGGAAGGCTTTGGTGTGATTCGCGATTTGGCGGATGCATTGGGCGCTACTGTTGGTGCATCCCGTGCCGCAGTGGATGAAGGATGGATCAGTCATGCTCATCAGGTTGGTCAGACCGGTAAAACGGTTGGACCGAAGCTCTATATTGCATGTGGTATTTCCGGTGCAATTCAGCATCTGGCCGGCATGAGTTCGTCAGATGTAATCGTTGCAATTAATAAGGACCCGGAAGCACCAATTTTCTCTGTCGCAGATTATGGCATTGTTGGTAAAATTTCTGAAGTAGTACCCGCACTGACTGCTGAGATCAATAAGGCAAAAGCCTAAAATCTAATAGACAAGAAAAGGAGTTTTTCAACATGAATTTCAAGTTTACCGCTGAAGAGCAGGATGTCCTGGATATGCTGCATGATTTCTGCGAAAAGTCAGTTGCACCGCTAGCTGCAGAAATTGATGAGCAGGAGAGATTCCCTGAGGAGACTTGGCATGCGTTCGCTGATATGGGTATTATGGGTATGACTTATCCCGAAGAAGTGGGCGGCGCTGGCATGAGCTATCTATCTTATATTGCCGCTGTTGAAGAAATTTCCAAGCACTGTGCAACGACCGGTACGATGTTGTCCGCACATTCTTCTCTGTGCACTTGGCCGATTTATACATTCGGCACGGAAGAGCAGAAGAAGAAATACATGACGGCTTTGTGCTCTGGTGAAAGACTGGGCGCCTTTGCTTTAACAGAGCCGGGCGCAGGTACAGACTCCGCCATGCAGCGTACGGTTGCCGAAGATAAAGGCGACTATTGGCTGCTGAATGGTTCCAAGGTTTTTATCACGAATGCCGATTTCGCAACGATCTATGTTGTTTTTGCAATGACTGATAAGAGCAAGGGAACTCATGGTATTTCTGCATTTATCGTTGAGAAGGGGACCCCTGGGTTCCGCATTGGCACCCATGAAAAGAAAATGGGTATTCGCGGTTCCAATACATGTGAGTTGATCTTTGAAGACTGCAAGGTTCCGAAAGAGAACCTGCTGGGTGAAGTTGGCAAGGGCTTTAAAGTTGCCATGCTGACACTGGACGGCGGCCGTATCGGTATTGCTGCTCAGGCTACAGGAATTGCTCAGGGATGTATTGACCAGACCGTTCCTTACATTTCTCAGCGCATTCAGTTCGGTAAACGGATCAGCCAGTTCCAGAATACGCAGTTCGAAATGGCAAATATGCAGACGCATGTTGATGCTGCTCGTATGCTGACATATCGTGCGGCGCAGGCCAAACAGGACGGCGACAGATATTCTCATCTGGCTGCAATGGCGAAACTTTATGCTTCTGACACAGCCAGTGATGTTACTCGTCGCTGCCTGCAGCTGGTTGGCGGATATGGTTACACCCGTGACTATCCGTTTGAGCGTATGATGCGTGATGCCAAGATCACCGAGATCTATGAAGGCACCAGCGAAGTTCAGCGTATGGTTATCGCCGGTTGGATGGGCGTTAAATAATAGAATTACTCCCTTTTTTGTCCATGACCACAGTAAGCCGCCGTCTGGTTTCCAGTCGGCGGTTTGTTGTATATTAAAGTTTGAGATGATCGATATGGCATACAGGTTTATTTCTCTTTTTGGCTAAGTAACACTTTGGGCAGTCTAATGATCATTGGAAGGCAGGCGATACGGCCAAAGGAATGAAGTTGTTTGCGTTGTGATAATAGGGAAAAGAAATTTAGCAATTATTTTAAAACATTTTTTAAAAGAACTGGTCAGATCAAAATTACTAGATAAAATTATATCATTTTATCTTTTTCATTGCCGTTTTGTTGAAAGAGACATAATAAAATATCTAATGACATATAGCTTAGCTGCAAGGAGATAGTTTCATGTGTGAAAAATCAGAAACCAGCGCAAAAGCCTATGAGCGGGTCGTAAATTATATTCGGCATGAAATTCGGCGCGGAAACCTGAAGTGCAGGGAACGGCTGCCGTCTGAACGAGATTTGGCAGATATGCTTGGTGTCAGCCGAAATTCTGTTCGAGAAGCGATGCGCACTTTGAGCCTGATGGGCTTTATTTCCAGTGTGCATGGAGTGGGAAACTTTGTATCTTGCGATTTGGAACAGAATTTAAGTGAAACATTGAGTATGATGCTTATGATGGGAGAGACCAATTATTTGCAGGTCAGCCAGCTGCGCAGGGGCTTGGAGTCTGAAACGGCGCGCTTAGCGGCCACGCGTATTCTGCCAAGGCAAATATCAAAACTGGAGGATCTAGCCTGCCGAATTAGAGCAGAAACAAGCTCTGAAAAGGGCTCTCGGCTTGACCAGGAATTTCATGCGCTTCTCTGTGAAGCAGCTGGCAATAAATTGATCTATGCTCTTTTTATGGCTATGATTACGACCATCAATGATTTTATCAGTACCATGTATGCTCGTATCGTGAAAGATGAGAGACAGGCGGATCAATTATATGTGGCACATGAACAGCTGGTGGATGCCTTAAGCCGTCATGATGAGGATGGTGCGGTACGGGCAATCCAATATCATTTTCAGATTGTCGACGATGCGATCGAGCGTTTATAAATAGTTGTTTTAATAGAAATATGAACAATAACCAAAAGACGACATCATGAGCCGAAATTTCGTTTGGCAAAAACAAATATAGCAAAAAGCCTCCAATTATTGAAAATAACTACAATTGGAGGAATGTGTATTGATACATTTATTTGAAATGAGAACATAGCAGCAAATTACATTATCATGAGCGGCTTCATCTTGAGGGATGAGCCGCATTTTTTTGATTTTGCCACACAATATTTCTGTCATCTGTACGGTGTGGGGGGGGACAAGTCAATGGTCGCCGTCGAAAAAGTTGTCTGTTTTTTCTTTTGTGTTGATGAAATGGACGACTTCCCGTGAACGGTATACCAGCTCGTCATAATCAGAACCCATTTCCAGAACGACACCGGAAGCGATGAGATTGAGCATTTCCATTGGCTGAGATAGCGAGTTATAGAATACCTTTGTCTTTGTATCACAGAAAAAGTTGAGGCTGTTTTTTGTGACGGCCGGGGAATTTTTGCTATCCGTGATGGCGGTTACCGTTGCTCCTGTGTGTTCGGCATAATTTACCACGTCACGTACGGTCATATAGTAACGGGGAAAATCGATGACAATTACATTGTCCCCTTTGCGCAGCTTTAAAAGACTGGACTGCACGGTGTTCAGATCTTCCAAGGGTACCATCAGAACATTTTCGATTAATGGATTTAAACGGCGCAGCAGAAAGTTGAGTAAAACACAGGAAAGACCCTGCCCACAGATCAATACGGTTTTCGCCTCTAAAATGTGTCTTGCTGCCAGAAGAATGTTTTCCGGCTGAATCGAATCGTAAAATTTTTCGCTTCTTTCATGAGAATCGTGGCAGATGTCAATCAGTGTGGCAAGATTGCTGCCCTGTTGGGAAGCCGGAAGAATCATTGGAAAATTACTGGCTTTCAGAACATTTTCCATCAGGCTTTCCATATGAGTGCGAAATGCTTTTTTCAGCTCTACAAAACTTTCAAATCCAAGCCGCTTGCACATGCGCAGAATCGTTACTTGTGAAGTGTTTGTTCGCCGGCTTAGCTCTTTGAGCGAAATGTAGCATACACTTTCGGGATTGGCCAAAAGTGTATCGACAAGCTCTTTTTGCTTTCGGGTGAGGTTATGATAATTTTTATTGATATTTTGAAAGGAATCGTGTTCCATATTGACTGATCATCGCCTTTTGTACTGTTATTTTTCACCAGTGTCATTATATCAGAAAGTGTGGGAAAAAGAAAGAATGCGGCGCCAATAGTCAGATGCAAATCAATTTGAAAAGATTTTGCAAAATGAATCGTGAATGTGTTAAAATATCTCAGTACAGAAGTGTTCTGTTCAAAAAATTGATTACATAAGGAGCAATAGAGATGTATCAAAAACAAATTGAAGATTATTTTACTGAACACAAGGAAGAAATGCTCCGTGATATTTGTACTTTAATTCGGATCCCCAGTGACAAAAGCGAAGCAAAAGAAGGTATGCCGTATGGGGAAGGCCCGGCAAAAGCCATGGATGCTGCGGCTAAACTGGCGGAAAGCTTGAATTTTTCTGTAAAGAATTATGAAAATCATGTGCTTACCATTAACTTGAATGAGAAGCCCCGGCAGTTAGATATTCTTGCTCATCTGGATGTTGTTCCCGCCGGGAACGGATGGACGGTTACACAGCCTTTTGAACCGGTTGTAAAAGATGGAAAGCTGTATGGCCGTGGTTCGGCAGATGACAAGGGACCTGCTATAGCAGCGCTTTATGCGATGAAAGCGGTGCGTGACCTTCAAGTTCCGTTGAGCAAAAGCGCACGCTTAGTGCTTGGCGGCGATGAGGAATGTGGAAGCTCGGATATGGCGTATTACTATCAGCGGGAGACAGAGGCCCCTATGACCTTTTCACCGGATGCGGCTTTCCCGGTGATTAACATTGAAAAAGGACGCTTCAGTACCTGGGTGAAAGCGGAGTGGGAACAATCTTCCGCTTTGCCGTGCATTGTTTCGGCACATGGTGGCGTAAAGAGTAATGTAGTTCCGGATACTGCCGAAGCTGTGCTGGCAGGACTTTCAAAAGAGCAAGTTTCCGCTTGTGCGCAGCAAGCTGCGAAAAAAACAGGGATTCAATTCGATTTGCGGGAAGAAAACGAAAAAATTTATGTAACGGCACATGGAGAGTGCGCACATGCCTCTATGCCGGGCGGCGGCAACAATGCAATCACGGGCCTTGTGGTTTTTCTGGCAGGCCTTCCGCTGCCGGAATCAAAAAGCAGGAAAGCATTGTGCGGGCTCAACACATTGTTCCCGCACGGCGATTGGAAGGGAACAGCCGCAGGTGTCGCAATGCGGGATGAGATTTCCGGAGGGCTGACGATGGCACTCGATCTGTTTGAATTTGGACCGACCGGTCTGAAAGCTTTCTTTGACGGCCGTACACCGGTTTGCGCAACAAATGAAAACCTGCGTGACAAGTTCTGCGCGCATGCCGCAGAGTTGGGGCTTGACGTTGAAAAAACGGAAGTTTCCCCGGCGCATCATGTTCCGGCGGATTCACCGTTCCTCCGTACGCTTTTGCACTGTTACGAGCAGTATGCCGGGCGGAAAGGCGCATGTATTGCAATTGGCGGCGGTACCTACTGTCATCATCTGAAAAACGGGGTTGGGTTCGGCTGCGCTCTGCCGGAAACAGACAATCATATGCACGGAGCGGACGAGTTTGCCGTGGTTGAAGAATTACTGCTTGGTGCAAAGATTTACGCACAGGCTATTATTGATCTTTGCTCATAAGCATTGCTTTTTTGGCGGGGTTAAGATGCCTCTGCCGGGTTAACCGCACAAAAAGGACCTGCATTTTGCGGGTCCTTTTTGCAGTTTAAAAAAGATTTGTTGCAATATTGAAGTTGCAAAATTTTTTAGATTGTAGTGCTTTGACTATACTTTTTAAAATGACTTTGCAATAAAACAAAAATAATCAGTCAATTTTTTTAAAAAATCGCTGCATAAAGGGTAATAACTTTAAAAAATTAGATAAATTATATTTTTCTTGTGCAAAGCAATATTTAAGAGTATAATATTTGTTAAACTTACGAAAAAAGATTTTTGGTGTCGAAAAATGAAAAGTTTGCCATGTCTTTTGTCGTATCAAGGAGGCTTCATTATGAAAAAAGTTTTGCAAGGATTACTGTCGGCTGGATTAATTGTCGGTCTGCTTGCGGGTTGCGCAGGTGGCTCACAGCCAGCTTCAACATCATCGGCAGGAGCAGCTTCGGCAGCTGCTGATGGTGCCAAGACCATTCGAATTGCGGCTGTAGACCCACAGGTGCCGCTTGATATGCAGCAGTGCACTTATAGTATTGTCATGCGTATTACGGATAATGTTGCTGAATCTCTTGTTACCTGCCAGAAAGATGGCACTTTAGCGCCGCTCCTTCTGGAAGAGATGCCGAAACTTTCCGACGATAAAAAGACTTACTCTTTCACTTTAAAATCCGGCGTGAAATTCCACGACGGCACAACGCTGACCAGCAGTGACGTTAAGTATTCTCTGGAGCGTCTGGTCAAAGAACAGAGCATGGCAAGCCTTATGAAATATGTGGTAGGGTACGACGCCATGGAAGACGGTTCTGCTTCTGAACTTTCCGGCATTAAGGCTGTTGACGATACCCATTTCACCATTACTCTTTCCCAGGTGTATTCGCCGTTTGTTTCTGTTTTATCCACACCGTACGCGGCAATTTACCCCAAAGCTGCCTGTGAGGCCGCCGGCAAGGACTGGGGTGTTAAAACTTTGATTGGTACGGGCCCGTTTAAGTTGGACAGCTACACCGCCGGCACGGGCGCTGAGCTTTCGAAGTTCAGTGATTATCATGGCGGAGACCTGAAGATTGACAAGGTCAGCTATAAATTTATTGAAGATCCCAACACACAGGTTCTGGAATACCAGAAGGGCAATGTGGATTTTGTCGACCTGGACAATTCCCTGTACCCGGTTTATTCTACCAATGCTACTCTTAAAGATCAGATGCACAGCTATCAGCAGGCCGGCGGCTATTATTTTAATTTCAATGTTAAGACCATAAAAGACCCGAAGGTCCGCGAGGCAGTTTCCCTGGCAATTGATCGCAAATCCATCTGCGACAGTGTCCTTCACGGCACGGCATCCGTCCCGACTTCCTTTATTCCGTCCGGACTGATCGGCCATGACCCGGACGCACAGCCTTTTGCTTATGACCCGGAAAAGGCAAAATCCCTGTTGGCAGAAGCCGGTTATGCAAACGGTTTTGACCTGCGCGTCACAGTTAACACCAAATTAAGCCTTGGAAAATCCATTGCCACCGCCTTCCAGCAGGAAGCAAAGGCGGCCGGTATCAATGTAACGGTTGAGCCTGTTGATTCCGCTGCATGGTCCGATATGAAGAAAAACGGCGGCATGGAATGCAGTATCAGCAACTGGTATGTTGATTACAATGATCCGGACAGTATGCTGTACCCGATCAGTGATTCCCGCACCGATACGGTTTCCAGCTTCTGGCACAACGACAAGTTTAAGCAGCTGATGAACGACGGTATTGATACGGATGATACGGCTGTAAGACAAAAAATCTATGAACAGGCTGAAACCATTTTGACTCGTCAGGATTATGCAATTGCACCTTTGATTAACGAAACAAAATTCTATTTGCTGAATTCGAAGGTAACGGGCTTTGAGATCGATTCTACCGACCGTATGAATTTCACAAAAGCAGATATTCAATAGTCCTGGAAGCTGGTCTCTGAAATAATAAGATGATTTTCAATTGGCTATGGCATTCCGATACAATGCCATAGCCATATTCCAATTTGAAAGGGGAATATCATGGTTTCCTATATCTCCAAAAGAATCGTTCAGACTGCCGTGGTCTTGCTGGGAATCAGCCTGGTTACGTTTCTTCTTCTTCAGGTTGTACCGGGTGACCCTGTGGCGCTGATGCTGGACCGCCGTGCCGACCCCGCCACCATTGCGGCGGTGCGGCATCAGCTCGGACTGGATCTTCCGCTGCCCCAGCAGTATTTGAATTTCGTCAATGGCGTAATTCACCTGGACTTGGGTAATTCCTATTTTACAAAGGCGCCTGTTTTTGCCTCTCTGTTCCGTGCGTTTCAGGTTACGCTGAAACTGGCGTCCCTCTCTTTCCTGTTTGCGATTGTACTTGGCATTTCCTGCGGCATGATCGCTGCGCTTTACCGCGGCAAATGGCTTGATTCTTCCCTGATGACCCTTTCAATTATTGGTGTTTCGGCACCTTCTTTCTGGATTGCAATCATCTTGCAGATTATTTTCGGACTGAAGCTGAACCTTTTGCCAATTTCCGGGTTTGATACCCCCATTGCCTATATTCTGCCGAGCATTGCGCTTGGTACCCGATATGCCGGAAGCATCGCGCGTATTACGCGTACTAGCATGCTGGATGTAATTAAGCAGGATTATATCCGAACTGCACGCGCGAAGGGCGCAAAGCGCAGAGCTGTGATTATTCACCATGCGCTGAAAAACGCGATGATTCCGATTATTACCCTGGTGGGAACTGAGCTGGGCAATATGCTGACGGGCTCGATGCTGATTGAAAAAGTTTTTTCCATTCCGGGCATCGGCAAACTTGCGGTGGATTCCATGAGCAACCGTGACCTTCCTTTATTGGAAGGCACCGTGATGTACATTGCGCTGGTTTTCGTGGTGGTTAACCTGCTGGTCGATATTTCATATGCGTTTATCGACCCGAGAATCCGCTACGGGAAGGGGGCTGCATCGTGAAGAAATTCTTTTCATTTTTCAATAAGCAAAAAAAGTTTGAAGAAGATATCCTCAACGGAGAGATGGAATATTCAAGCTACTATAAAGACAGCCTGAAGCGGTTTCGCAGAAACAAGGCCGCCATGTTCTGTCTTAGCATTATTGTCCTTTTGGGGTTGGTGGCACTTCTGGCTTCTATTGTGGCGCCGTATGACCCGTCATACCAGGATTACACCTCTGTTCTTGCGCAGCCGAGTGCAAAGCACTGGTTTGGCGCGGATGAATACGGCCGTGATATTTTGTCGCGTATTATTTACGGGACACGGGTTTCGCTCAGCATTGGTATTTTCGCGCAGCTGCTCGCTTCGATTATCGGTATTACGCTTGGCGCTGTTGCCGGGTATTTCGGAGGAATCGTGGATTCCGTAATTTCACGTATTATGGAAATTTTCTCTGCATTCCCCGATTTGATTTTCGCGATGGCGATTATGACGTTTATGGGTAAGGGCGTTTTGAACCTCTATATCGCCCTGGGACTTTTAACCTGGGTGCGAACGGCGCGTATGATCCGAGGCGCCGTCATTCAGCTGAAAGAAAAAGAATACGTGGAAGCCAGCCGCGCCAGCGGCGGAACATCATTCCGTATCATTGTGAAACACTTGATCCCCAACTGCCTTTCCACGATTATCGTCCTTGTCACGCTGGGAATTCCGAATGCGATTATGTATGAAGCTTCCCTGAGCTTTCTTGGGCTTGGCATTCAGCCTCCCACCCCGAGCTGGGGCAATATGATCAGCGCCGCACAGTCTGTAATCGGTTTCCTGCCGGTTTACAGCATTATGCCGGGCATCGCGATTATGATTACCGTCATTGCTTTCAACATTTTCGGCGATGGTCTGCGCGACGCGCTTGATCCGAAGCTGCGCACCTGAAAAGAGGGAGAAAAATGAAAAACGAAGCACTGTTGGAAGTTAAAAACCTACGAACTTATTTTCATACCGAAGCGGGACTTGTCAAATCGGTGGACGGTGTCTCTTTCCGGGTGGAAAAAGGCAAGACTCTGGGCATTGTGGGGGAGTCCGGGTGCGGAAAAAGCATTACCTCCCTCTCCATTATGCAGCTGGTCGAGACGCCTCCTGGAAAAATAGAGGGCGGAGAGATTTTGTTTGAGGGAGAAAATCTGCTGAACAAAACGGAAGATGAGATGCGGGAAATCCGCGGCAAGAAGATTGCAATGATCTTTCAAGAGCCGATGACTTCGCTGAATCCGGTTTATACCATTGGAAAGCAGATTACGGAAGCCCTGCTTCTGCACGAAAAAATCAGTAAGCACGAAGCCAAGGCGCGCGCGCTTGAAATGCTGAAGCTGGTGCGTATTCCGCTTCCTGAAAAACGTTTCAACGAGTATCCGCACCAGCTGTCAGGCGGCATGCGGCAGCGTGTTATGATCGCAATGTCTCTTTCCTGCAACCCGCAGCTTTTAATCTGCGACGAGCCGACGACTGCGTTGGACGTGACGATTCAGGCACAGATTTTGGAACTCATTAACGAGCTGAAGGAAAAGACGGGTTCTTCCGTTATCATGATTACGCATGACCTCGGGGTCATTTCAGAGGTTGCGGACGATGTGATGGTGATGTATGCCGGGAAAGTGGTGGAACAGGCGTCAACGGATGAAATCTTTGAAAATCCGCTTCACCCGTATACCGTCGGACTCATGAACTGTATTCCTAAATTGAACAGCGATGTTGATACGCTGCCGACCATCAAGGGCATGGTTCCCAGCTTTGACAATATGCCAAAGGGCTGTGCGTTCTGCCCGCGCTGCTCTATGGCTAAAAAGATCTGTGAACAAAAGGCGCCTGAACTGGTTGATGTGGACGGACGGAAGGTCCGCTGCTTCCGGTATACAAAAGAGTGGAAGGAGGAAGCGTGATGGAGCTGGAAAAAAAGACTTTGGGAGAACCAATTTTGAAGGTTGTGCACCTGAAAAAGTGGTTCGGTGGAAAAAGCTCCCTGTTTTCCTCTAAAAAGGAATATATTAAAGCTGTCGATGACGTCAGCTTTGAATTGAATGCCGGGGAAACGCTCGGCGTCGTTGGGGAATCCGGCTGCGGCAAATCGACCATGGGGCGTTCAGTGCTTCGGCTGATTGAGCCGACCGCCGGTGAAATTACCTTTGAAGGAAAAGACCTGATGAAGCTGGGGGGCAAAGAACTGCGAAAGGTGAGAAGCAAAATGCAGATCATCTTTCAGGACCCCTATGCATCGCTGAATCCTCGCATGACGATTGGCGAGGTAATTGCGGAGCCGCTGGAAATCCAGCTTCACCTGAGCAAAGAAGAAATCCGGAACCAGGTTTTGAAAACGATGGAGACGGTCGGCCTGAATACGAAGTATTACAACCGCTATCCGCACGAGTTTTCCGGCGGACAGAGACAGCGCATCGGCATCGCGCGCGCGATTGTGCTTCAGCCGGATATCATTGTCTGCGATGAGCCGGTTTCCGCGCTGGATGTTTCGATTCAGGCGCAGGTGATTAATCTTTTAAGGGAACTGCAAAAGAAAATGGGCATGGCTTACCTTTTTATTTCCCATGACCTGAGCGTGATTAAGCACATTTCAGACCGGATTATCGTCATGTACTTGGGGCATATTGTGGAAACGGCGACGAAGGAAGATCTGTACAGCCGCCCGCTGCACCCCTATACGACCGCGCTGCTTTCCGCAATTCCGATTCCGGACCGCAAGGCAAAGAGAGAGAAAATCATTTTGGAAGGGGATCTTCCTAGCCCGGCCGACCCGCCGTCCGGGTGTGTGTTCCATACCAGATGCTACCGTGCGCAGCCTATCTGCAGTGAAAAGAAGCCGGAATTCAAGGATTACGGAAACGGTCACTGCTGCGCATGTCATTTCTGCAACTGCGAAAATGAGGAGGAAAAGGCTGAATGAAAATTACCGATATTAAAGTACAAACGATGGAAGTACCGCTATTGGAACCGTTCCGTATTTCCCTTGGGGTGATTACCCATGCGAAAAGCGCCGTTGTTTCAGTGGAAACGGATGAGGGCAAAGTCGGATACGGCGAAGGTTCCCCCGGAATTCTGATTACCGGCGAAAATCTGCCCGGCACCGCGGCTGGAATTGAACTTTTAAAAAAAGATTTGATCGGACTTGACCCGACCGATCTTGAGGCAGTCTACTGTGCGATGAAGCGTTCCCAGGCACATGCTTCCACAGTGAAGGCGGCAATTGATATTGCGTGCCACGATTTACTGGGACAGAAGGCCGGTCTTCCGGTCTATCAGCTTTTGGGCGGACTGAATAACTTTATTGAAACAGACATTACGGTTGGAATCAATAAGCCTGAGATTATGGCCGCAAAGGCGAAAGCCTGGGTTGAAAAAGGCTTTGACACCATTAAGACCAAGGTCGGAACCGGAATTGAAGAAGATGTCGCCCGCATCAAGGCAATTCGTGAAGCGGTGGGCTCGCACGTGAAAATCCGTGTGGATGCAAACCAGGGCTGGTCTGCGAAAGAAGCGGTTCAGTTCATCCAGCGCCTGAATGAATACGATTTGGAGCTGGTTGAGCAGCCGGTGCCTTACCACGATATTGCGGGACTGGAATATGTGACGAAACACACCGATGTGTTGATTATGGCGGATGAAAGCTGCTTTATGGCGACCGATGCCCTGCGCCTGGTGGAGCGCCGTGCGGTGGATGTGGTTAACATTAAGCTGATGAAATGCGGCGGAATCCGGGAAGCGCTGAAGATTAACGCGATTTGTGAAGCCGCGGGAATTCCCTGCATGCTTGGCTGCATGGCAGAAGAGACCAACATCGGCGTAACCGCCGCGGCCAGCCTTGGCGCGGCAATGAAGAACATCACCCGGGCGGATCTGGACTGCACGTTCAGCCTGAGCAAACTTCCGTTTAAAGGCGGAATGCAGGTCGAAGGCGCAAACCGTCTGGTCCTTTCTGAAAAACCGGGATTCGGATTTCTCGGCCTGAAAGAGGATTGATTTTATGAATCGCATGTCGAATCATTTAAAAAATCAATTTGAACAGCAGGTGCGGCGGGTTATGGATGCCGGCCGCGCCGCCGGTCTGGCCGCGGCGGTCATCAATCAGCGGGGCGAGTTCCTGTACGAGGGGTACTTTGGATATCGTGACCAGGAGAAAAAACTGCCCGTGGACCGCGATACCATTTTCGGCCTGGCTTCGGTCACCAAGTCGTTTACCAGCCTGTCAATTTTACAGCTGGCGGAAGCGGGAATCGTGGATCTGGACGACCCCGTGAGCCGCTACCTTCCCTCCTTTACAGGGAAAAACCAGGCGGAACCCGTTCGGCTGCGGCACCTTCTCTGCCACAGCGGCGGGTACTTTCCGCTGCCCCGTATCCTGATTGACCAGATTGCCGGGCAGGTCGGCGCGGTGGAGAGCCGTGACGGAGATTTTGCGTATCTTTCCTCCATTGCGGAGGAAGGGGGACGGCAGGTTGCGGAGCGCCTGGATGCGCAGACCCGCCTGATTGGACGGCCGGGTGAACGGTTCAGTTACTGCAACGACGGTTATGCCCTCCTTTCAGAAATTATCCGTATACACGGGGATTGTTCCTCTTTTGCAGAATATCTTGAAAAACACATTCTGGAGCCTCTCGGCATGATGAGGAGCAGCTGCAGCTTTGTTAAACCGGCACAGGATAAAAACGCGAGCATCCTGTACAGCTGGCAGGATGACGGTTCGCTTCGGGCCGACCGCGACTACCACAACGAAGCGTTTGCTTTAAATGGCGGCGGTGCCATGAAATCGACTGTTTCCGACCTTGCAAAGTACGTTGGCATGTACCTGAACCGTGGAACCGGTTTTAACGGCGCGAAGATTGCAAGCCGGTATTCCGTGCGCGAAATGTGCAAGCCGCGCCAGTATGCGGCTCCGGATGTTTATTATTGCTACGGGCTTGAAGAGAGCAAAATCGGCCCGTTTTTGGCACATGGCCACGGCGGCAGCCTGCCGGGCGTTTCTTCGAACATTCTTTGGTCGGACGACGGGGAAGTTGGCGTCATCATCCTTTGCAATACCATGGATGTTTCTGTGGGATATCTTGCGAAAGCAGCCCTTCGTATGTATTATGGAGAAGAGCCGGAAGCAACGAAGCCGGAATACCCCGTTTGTCACTGGACCAAAGACTGGATTGAGCAGATCAGCGGGGAGTACCGCTCCGGCGAGGGCGACGCATTTGCCCTTTATGAAAAGAACGGCGTTCTTGGTATGCGGCTGAATGGCAAAGAGCTTTCCCCCGTAGCCGTCAGTCCGGAAAAAGCGCTGGTTCGCAAACCGTTTGGGGATACCTGCCTGCAGATTTTTTCTGATGAAACACGCGGAGTCTGGGGCGCGCAGTATGGAAGCCGTATTTTCCCAAGATGTATCTGACTTTAAAATATCGCTGAAAAATTTAAAGGCAAAGGAAGAATCAAAATGTATTCGGATTTGCAGTACTTGGAAGTTCCCCTGCCGGAAGATATTCAGAAAATGAAGGGCCATGGGGATTTTAAACTGTTACAAAAGGTAATTGACCGCAGGCTGAAAACGAACCTTCCCTTCGCGCTGAAAAAACGGTTGGAACTGGAAAAGAAAATTCTGCTTCGTATTCCGGAAGATTATCCTTATTCCTGGGAAGAGGCAGATGAAATTCTGCGCGATAATCTGAAGGATTATCAGGAAGAAGAACTGGAATCTTTCTGGGAAGACAACGCGATGGAATGGATTTACATCGACGGCCGGGTGCATTTTCATAAACTGTTTTTAGACAATTTAGTAAAGACCAGACCTGCCCTTGCAAAACGGAATCTTTCCCCTGAAAATCAGGAGGACCGGGCGAAGAACGACCGGCTGTTGGATTCTGTTATTGCCAAGATGAAGAAAAATGGGGAAGTGAAGTATCACTTCCGCATCAGAAGTACGATTCGAATTGCGGAAACTGCCCAGAGAATTGGGGAAAAAGTTCAGGTCCATCTGCCAATTCCGGTGGAGTACGCGCAGGTGAAGCATGTTCGTCTGCTGTCCGTTTCGCCGCATCCGGTTGAGGTTGCCTCTCCGGATTATCCGCAGCGCACCGTCTGCTTTGAGACGACGCTGGAAAAAAATCAGGAATTTTCTGTTGAGTATGAATTCGAAACCCATATGAAGTACCGGGAGCTGGAGCCTGAAAAAGTGATGGACGCCCAGCCGACTTTTTACACGGAGGAATTGCCTCCGCATATTCATTTCACGCCTTACCTTTGTTCACTGGCGGAAGAAATTGTTGGGGATGAAACGAATCCGCTGCTCAAAGCGCAGAAAATTTATCAGTTTGTTACATCCCGTGTGATGTATTCTTTTGTGAGAAGTTACTGTACCATTGAAGACCTGACCTCTTACGTCGCTTCCGGGTTGAAGGGCGACTGCGGAATTCAGGCGCTGCTCTTTATTACTCTTTGCCGTATTTCCGGTGTGCCGGCCCGGTGGCAGTCCGGTCTGTACGCAACGCCGTACAACGTGGGAAACCATGACTGGGCACAGTTCTATGTGGCCCCGTACGGCTGGCTGTTTGCGGACTGTTCCTTTGGCGGAACTGCTTTCCGCAACGGCTGGACGGAACGCCGCGCGTTTTATTTTGGCCACCTAGACCCGTTCCGCATTCCCGCTGCTGCTGAGTTTCAGCATGAATTTTCGGTACCGACCGGTCATTTTCGGAATGATCCCTATGATAATCAGGATGGAGAAGTTGCTTATTCAGACAAAAACCTGGTGCAGGGGGAATTCACAACAACTCACGAGGCGCTGGAAGTCAAAGAGAT
The DNA here is from genome assembly GCA_022650485.1 of Oscillospiraceae bacterium. Lineage (GTDB taxonomy): Bacteria > Bacillota > Clostridia > Oscillospirales > Acutalibacteraceae > Caproicibacter. The sequence continues at coordinate 107,343 of JALCPP010000008.1, forward strand.
TTTATAAATCGATATACTATTCAAAAAGAGTCCGCCGAAACATTAAATGTTTCAGCGGACTCTTTTGATGCAATGAGGGCTGTTTTAGAGAAAGGCCCGCACAATCAGAAATATTGCCAGCAGCCATATTCCGGCAATTGGTAACGCAAAGTACCATTTTTTCGGTTTGCTGTTTTTCCATAGGTTTTCAGATTCCTTCCGGCACTGCGTCATGATTTCTTTTGGAATCAATGTGAGTGTTATGGAAATCAGAGCGGGTAAAATAATAAAGTCATCCAGATATCCCAAAACCGGAATAAAGTCTGGAATCAGATCAATCGGAGACAGTGCGTATCCGACCGTGATGCCGGCAAATAGTTTTGCTGAAAACGGCGTTTCTTTTTTGCGAATTGCCAAAAACAAGGCGGGAAGACTAAACTGAACCTGTTTCACGCGTTCACTTAACTTTCTGTTCATTACGATTTCCCCATGATCAGCATATACAGTCCGACTGTGCAGAGCAGAACGGCGACGTACTTTTGAAATTTGGCTTTCTCTATGTTTTTAATCACGCGGTTTGCGCAGAAGGTGCCGGCTATCATGGTCAGCCCCATTGCAACCCCTGTCAATGCGGCGTATTGATCAACAGATACCAGTTTGCTGTAAATTATGGTTTTTAGAATATGCATGGCTGTCGCAGTTGTTGCCTCGCTGGCAATATAGGAAACCGGCGGTAATCCAAGGGTAAGAAAAACTGCGGCGCCAATGGGCCCGCCGCTCCCGGCCAGCCCGGACAATAATCCGGTGACAGCCCCGCCGGCCAGCAGTGTTTTGGCACCTGCTTTCAGTTCGACTTTTTTCATCATTTTGAACAGAACCAACAAGATTAAAGCGGCGCCAATGCAGCGCGTGACGATCATTTTCGGCAGTATCGAAAAGCCGAATGCACCCAGTGCGGCTAATGGTATGGCGGTAATGCAGAATAATCCAGCCGGTTTCCACTGAATCTGTTTCCACCCGAACGCCATGCGGGAAAAGTTCCCAATAAGCTGTGCGATGGTTAAAACCGGAACGGCGGTTTCCGTTCCTACGCAGCCCGTAACAACCGGAAGAAGAAGTAATGCTCCACCAAAGCCTGCGGCACCGGAAACGAATGCCGCCGCAAAACTGGATAGAATAAGAATCAAATAAAGGTACATGGTAATGCTCACTCGCCTATCCCTGATTTTTTTTACAGAGTATATTGTAGCATAAAGAATTCAGAAAAAACAGATAGGTAAAACGAATGCAATGCAGTGTCCTTTGTAAATGGTTACATTGTTGTTATCCTCATTGCCTTGAATTGAAACCGAAATTTATGCTATAATGGACTGTATGCATCAATGATGTGTTAAATGAAAAATCACTGTACGATGATAATAAATCAGAATCATTCTTATCATTTGGATAATTTGTATGCGAATGAAGAAAACTAAGTAAGTGTAGCAATGGCTTTAATGATACTTCGGAGGCGGCAATATGACTGATCCGGCAAATCTGTGTATGAACTGCATGTCCGAAAAAGAGAATAGAGAGGCTTGCCCCCACTGTGGCTGGAATGGGGAGGAGCCTCAAATGGCACATGCCCTTCCGCTGAAAACCATTCTGCAAAAGCGGTATCTGGTTGGTGTTGCAAAAAGAAGCAACGGAGAAGGCATTATGTATATCGGTTATGATACCGTTCTGAATATTCCGATTGAACTGCATGAGTTCTTTCCGCAGACACTCAGCGAGCGGGCTGTAAACGGCGTTGATGTGCGCGTAATGAGCGGAAGCGAAATTATATTTAATGAGTCATTCGCACGCTTTTTGAGCTATTCCAGAGAACTTGCGCACATGCGCGAGCTTTCCTCTATTATGCAGATCTACGATATTTTTGAAGAAAATCATACGGCGTATACGGTTTCAGAGTGGAGTGATGCCATTACGCTCAGCTATTTTGTGGAGCGCAGCGGGGGAAAACTCAGCTGGAATACCGCAAGGCAGTTGTTTATGCCAGTCCTTTCCGCACTGAGCGTTCTTCACACCCACTCTGTAAAACATCTTGGCATTTCTCCCGATACTCTTTTTATTACGGAAGACGGCCGGATGAAACTTGGTGGATTTTCCATCGGGCTGGTCCGCCAGATGGATACAGACCTTCCGCCGGACATGACGGCGGGGTGTGCCGCGATTGAACAGTATATTATGGACTATCAGCCGAATGAAGCAACGGATGTTTACGGTTTTGCGGCTTCTCTGTTTTTTACTTTGACCGGGAACCTTCCTCCGGATGCATTGAAGAGGCGAAGCGATGCGAGACTGTATATTCCAACTGCTGTGCTGCGCACACTGCCGCCTTATGTGATTACGGCTCTTGCCAATGCGCTTCAGGTTTCGCCGGACCGGCGGACACCAACTTTTGAGCGCCTGAGAACGGATCTTTCCGCCGCACATTCCGTAACGGCGGCATTGGAAGAAACTCGCAGAATCAGCAGAGTCTCTTCCGGCAGTGAAACGAATCCCAAAGAATCAGGGAGAAATGAAAAAAAGAAAAAGCGGGAACTGCCTGGATTTGTGTGGGTACTGGCATCTTGCGCCGTCATGCTGATTGTCTTTACAACCATCGGGGTGTTCTGGATCAGCCATACTCCGGTGAAAGAAAGAAGTCTTTCGGCAGAAGCGGCCGCTTCTGCCAATGATTCTTCTGTGAGTTTGCTGGCACAGTCTTCGGAGGAGGATGCCGGGGCATCTTCTTCCCAAGCAGATTTAATGACGGTACCGAATCTGGTGGGACAAAATTATGACAGCCTTGTGTCCGCAGTGTCATCTCAAAAGGGTGAGGACTATCAGGTCCTTCTTGCTACCAGACAGTTTTCAGACACCGTTCCAGAGGGATGCGTGATTTCCCAGAAGCCGGAAGCCGATGGAAAGATGGCAAAGGGAACGGCGGTCGTCGTGGTCGTCAGCGAAGGGAAGGCTGTGCGTACGTTGCCTGAAATTGCGGGGATGACGCTTCCGAATGCCTCTGAAGCGGTGACTGCCGAAGGTTTTGTGCCAACTAAAGCGGAAGAATACAGCGATACCGTGCGCTCTGGACTGGTGATTGGTTACCAGAATGCGCAGGAAGGCAGCCAAATGGCCTATGGGTCCCAAGTGGTGATTATTGTCAGCAAGGGAGCCCATCCGCATTAAAACTGTACCTGTGCTTTTCAATCAAAGCGGCAGATGATTAAAACGGCACCTCAATTGTTTTTCAGGATGTAATCCTGAAAAACGATTGGGGTGCTTGCTTTATGCAGAGATTATTTTGTGGATTTATACACAATGCAGAGGAAATGATAAGATGGTTTCGCATCCGCCCTGAGGAAGATTGTGAAACGCTACCGTTCCACTGTGAATTTTTACAATTTGACGAACAATGGTCAGACCAAGACCGTGGGCTTGCAGTTTTATGAGTGCGTGCGGGAGTTTCAGGCTTTTTAGTACATCAGGCCGGAAGCCCACCCCGTTATCGGAAACGGACAGAGTACAGACGGATTCATTTTTGCTTAAGACGGCCTTTATCGCACATCCTTCAGGGTTATGCTTGATGCTGTTGCCGATTAGATTGGAAACGGCGCGCTTTAAAAGCTTTTCGTCCCCCTCTACGGCGGTATTTTGTCCTTCTCTGCTGATTTCAACTTCAATAGAGAACATGTCCGGAAGTCCGCCGTTGATAAAATCGGCGGCAACACCGCGCAGAAGCGCCGCTAACAAAACGGTATCTTTTTGGAGCGGCTGCATATGATATTCCAGTTTGGAAGCGAGGTTTAAGTCGTTCACCAGCGCTTTGATCCGTTCGCTCTGGCTTCGAATGATTTGGGCCTGCTTTCGCTTTGCGGGAGCTAATTCCGGATCATTTTCCAGCTGGCTGGCATAGCCCATTACCATGGACAGAGGAGTCCGTATGTCGTGCGATACGCCTGCAATCCAGGTTGTTCGCGCATTGTCCCGCGTTTTTAATGCCGCTTCCTGCCGCACGAGCTTTTCAGAGGTTTGATTGATTTCAGAAGCAAGCGGCCCTAAAATTCCGTTTGTTGAAAGGGTGACCGGGTGGTTTTCCGCCATGTCTTCAATGCCTTTGGCAAGAGGTTTGAGCGAACGAAAGAACCGCAGGCTGAACAGCAGTGCCAGAAGAACAGCAACCATGCCGTTTAGAATCAGAGTGGCAGGAATCCAGACAAGAACATTGTCCATTGCACTTTGAGGCGCTTCAATGCCGTGCTTGAAGATGCTTCCCTTTTCGCTGCCCAGAACAAACAGGCTGTCTGTTCGGCGCCACACATGGACGGGATAATCGTTTAAGTACCAGTGGGAAAAGCCTGCCACATCGGATAAGGTGTAGTGGAGAGGAACATCTGCGGGCAGATGAAAACTCCAGAGGACAGTTCCATTATTTCCAATTAACATCGCCCATTGGTACTCGTTATCAATCGTTATGAGTGCAGTTTCGGAAATAGCATAGGTACCGTTTTGAAGTGTTAATTCATCTGAAAGCTGAGCTACATCGCCGGTATGCTGTACAACGTTTTTTGACTGAATAATCCAGGCAATCATAGCTCCAAAATTGACGGTGAGCAGAATCAGCGCGATTCCCGCCGCGGAAAGCACATAGCGGGCTAAGATTTTCATCATGCTTTTCATGTGTCTTCGGCTCCTGTCAGTTTATATCCGAGCCCCCGCACGGTCAGAAGATATTGGGGGGCAGAGGGCTCCGGTTCAATTTTTTCGCGCAGCCGGCGGATATGAACCATCAGTGTGTTTTCATATCCATACAGGTCATCGTCCCATGCGGCGCGGCACAGGCTGTCTCCGGTGACGATGTTTCCCCGGTTTTCATACAGCTTTTTCAACAGAGTGAATTCTTTGGCGGTCAGCGTCAGCTGTCCTGCTTTTGTTGAAACCGTTCCGCTGTTCAGGTCAATTTCTGCCTGACCAAGGCGGAATACAGGCTTGGCTTTTTGCGTGAGAACAGCGGGAAAATAGGTGCGGGTGAGGATGGCCTTCAGCCGCAGGCTTAATTCCCGCGGAAGAAAGGGCTTCGTCATATAATCGTCTGCGCCGAGTCCCAGCCCCAGCAGGCGATTTTCATCTTCATCACGCGCGGACAGAAAAAGAACGGGCACAGCGGACTGTTCCCTGAATTCTCTCATTAGGGAAAAACCGTCCCCATCGGGCAGGGTAACGTCCAGAATGACGCCTTCCGGCCGTTCTGTGGCAAACAGCCGGCGGGCTTCAAGGCAGCTGGTGGCAGCAATCAGTTTTTGAAATCCCTCTTTGCGAAGAATGCTGCGCAGCATTTCCAGCAGCTGCGGTTCGTCGTCTACCAGCAGAAGTTTGCAGTCGAAGATATTGTTCATTGTTATCACCGTATTTATTATAAAGTAAAAAGCAGCCCAATGGGGCAGAATTTTCAAAATTAAGGTAAATGTAAGATTCAGTACAGGCTGTTGTAAGGCATGCAGAGTATGATGATTTTCAGAATGGAAAAGGAGATATCTGTATGTCTGATATGATTATGACAGCCGGCCTGTGCAAACAATACGGAAAGACTTTGCGGGTAAAGGACGTGGATCTTGCCGTGCCAGAGGGATCGGTTTACGGATTTCTTGGGCCGAATGGCGCGGGAAAATCCACTACGATGAAGATGATTTTGGGGCTTGTCCGGCCGACCGGCGGCTCAATTACTGTGTGCGGCCAGAAGCTCTGCAGCCGAAACAGGCTTTCCATATTGAAGCAGGTTGGCTCCCTGATAGAATCCCCAAGTTATTACGGGCATCTGACCGGCATGGAAAATCTGCGGATCGTGAGCACTTTGAAAGGGGTGCCGCAAAAGGAGATTGCAAGGGTGCTGCGGTTGGTTCGGCTGGACCGGCAGGGCGGAAAAAAGGTTTCGCAGTATTCTTTGGGCATGAAGCAGCGCCTTGGTCTTGCCTGCGCGCTTTTGGGACATCCGAAGCTGTTGATTCTGGACGAACCGACCAACGGTCTTGACCCTGCTGGAATTCAGGAAATGAGGGAATTGATCCGTTCCCTGCCGAAGCAGTATGGGATGACGGTGATGGTTTCCAGCCACATGCTGAGTGAAATCGATCAGATGGCAACCAGTGTTGGAGTGATACGAAAAGGAGAATTGGTGTTTCAGGGCGGAATGGCTGCGCTGCATGAAAAAAGCAGCCACCACATTGCGGTACGTACTTTCGATAATGAAGCGGCTTTTCATGTTTTGACGGAACAGGGGGTTGCTTGCGAAATCCAGCAGAATGTCCTGTTGCTGCCGGCACTCCGGGACGAAAGACTGGCGGGGTGCCTAAAATCCTTGTTTGAAAAGGGCATTGATATCGTTCGTGTTGAGGACCGGCGTAAAAGTCTGGAGGATATTTTCCTGGAATTGACCGGAACGGCGGTGAGTTTATGAGACAGGCGCTTGCTGTTGAATTTCGTAAAATTCGCCGCAGGAAGGTCTGGCTGATTGTGGCCGCGCTGATTTTTGTGCAGCTTTTGTGGTCACTTTGGGCATTCCGAAATATGGATGCAAGAAAGTTGGCACAGGGCTGGATGCACTGCCTGTACCAGTTTCCGCTGCTCAATTCCATTATGATGCCGGTCATTGCGGCAGTGGTGGCGTCGCGTTTGTGTGACATTGAGCATAAAGGCAGGGCATTTAAGTTGCTGGAAACCATTATGCTTGCCGGCAGACTGTTTCACGCGAAGTTTTTGTGCGGTGCCTGCTATATGCTTGCCGCAGCCTTTCTTCAAGTTGAGGTTATGGTGGTTTTCGGTACGGTAAAAGGCTTTCAGGGCAGTCCCCCATGGGACAAACTGCTCTGTTATTTGTTGTTTACCACGGTAGTTAATTTGGCTATTTTACTCTTTCAGCAGACCTTGTCACTCCTGTTTCAAAACCAGATGGTTTCGCTTACCGCAGGGCTGATTGGGACCCTTGCCGGACTCTATCTAATGTTTTTTCCGCGCACCGTGGAACGGCTCCTTTTGTGGGGGTACTATGGTGTATTGATGCTGGTAGGCATGGACTGGGACCGGGAAACTCGAATTACGAATTATTATTATATGCCTGTCAATTGGGCGGGTTTTATCGTACTGCTGGTCATGTCTTGTATTCTGTATGTTGCCGGTCGTGCGCTTTTTGTCAGAAAGGAGATGTAGGCAATGTTTTTTCGAACTTTTAGGGCAGAACAGATGAAGATGCAACACAGTCCGGTGTGGCTTGCTTTTTTCATTTTTCCCATTCTTCCGGTTGTTATGGGTACGTTCAACTATTTGCAAAATGTCGATATTTTGCAGGATGCCTGGTACAGCCTGTGGACACAGCATACCTTGTTTACCTGTTATTTTTTCTTTCCCCCGTTAATTGGCGTTTACTGTTCTTATCTTTGCCGCCTGGAACATCTCAACCATAACTGGAATGCGGTTATGACGGCGCCGGTGCCGGTAGCGGATCTTTATTTTTCAAAACTGATCTCTGCTTCCATGATGGTCCTTTTGACACAGGTATGGAATGGCATCCTGTTTATCATATCGGGTAAACTCTGCGGACTGAATGCTCCGATTCCGACGGAGCTTGCGGGATGGCTTTTATGCGGTGCGCTGGGAGGAATCGTTATCTGCGCGCTTCAGCTTTGCCTGTCACTTTTTATCCGCAGTTTTGCCGTGCCGGTCGGGATCGCGCTGATCGGCGGAATTGGGGGGCTTGTGGCGATGGCGAAGGGATACGGGGCATGGTTTCCTTATTCGCTGTTAAGCGTCGGGATGCGTGCCAATCAACCGAGCGGTGCCATGCAATGCGGGACAGAGCAGTTCGTTCTGGTCAGTTGTTTTTATGTTACGGCCGGTGTCGTTTTTGCCGTTCTTTGGCTCAAAAAAAGGGACGTTGTGGCCGGGTAACCAAATTTTTGTTAGAATATAAAAAAAGTTCTGAACCTGGCAGGATGCCGGTTCAGAACTTTTTTACATTAGAATCAGATCACGATTTATCGATCTTCAGCAGGCGTACAGCGTTGTTCCAATAGATGTTTTCCCTGTCTTTGCTGGGAAGATTCAAACGCTCCAGCCACTTAAATTCATCCAGCGGGCTTTGCCAGGGGCAGTCGCTCCCAAACAGAATCCGTTCCGAACCATGTTTGCGGACAATACGAAGAAATTGTTCCGGGGGACACAGTACATTGGTCAGGGCGGTGTCAAAATAGACATTCTTACCGGCGAGGGTCTGTTCAACTTCGTCAAACATCCTTGCGCCGCCCAAGTGCGCGGCAATGATGGTCAGCTTGGGAAACAGGCGTGAAAGTTGCAGAATACCGGACGGTGTTGCGTGAGGGGCTTCTATATTTTCGGGGTCACGCCCAACATGAAATGTAATTGGCAGACCGAGGTCGGACGCCGCCTCGTAAATTGGGTACAGCTTTGGGTCCGTAATCATAAACTCCTGAAAATCAGGGTGCAGCTTAATACCGTGCAGATGAAGTTTGGCCATTCGTTCAATCTCCTGCGGAGCATCCGGAGCATCCGGGTGAACGGTACCAAAGCAGCAGACCTGATTGCTCTGAACGGAGGCGGCCCAATCATTAATCACCTTCTGCTGGCTTGGTTTGGTAGCAATGTTCAGGGCTGTGAAAGAGGTAACGCCCCACTCCTTCATTTTTCTTTTGGTGTCGCTGACCGTCCCATTTGTCAGGGGAGGGTGGCCGAAAAGCTGGGTTAGATGGGAGAGGGCCTTTTCCGCAATTCCATCACTGAACATATGAATATGCATGTCAAAAAGCATTTGGAACCTCCTGAAAAAGAAAGCTGCCCTGGGCTTCCGGCTTAGCCGGAACCCAGAGCAGCTATTATCTACTAAAATCAGTCGCTGCTGAACGGAAGCAGTGCAAGGTGACGTGCACGCTTGATTGCGACTGTCAGTTCGCGCTGATGATGAGCGCAGGTGCCGGTTACTCTGCGGGGAAGGATCTTCGCCCGTTCCGAAACAAAGCGACGCAGTTTAGCGACATCTTTGTAATCGATAGAGTCAACTTTATCTACACAGAAGCTGCAGACCTTTCTGCGGCCTTTGCGGCCTCCTCTGCGCGGTCTGTCATTACGATCATTACGATAGTCAGCCATAAGAAACCTCCTTTATTCCATATTGTTCCAAATTGGTTGTGTCAAAAGGGAAGATCGTCGTCGGATGGGATTTCCTCGAAATCACCTGTATCGCCGTTCGCATATGCGGGCGCCGGTTGTTCGCTATGGTTATCAGCCGGCATATTGCTGGCGCCGGAATAATTGCCGGAAGAAGTTCCACTGCTGCGTTTTGGTTCAGCAAAATGGACATTGTCGGCAACAATTTCAAAAGCCTTGCGTTTGTTCTCGTTTCTATCGGTATAGGTCCGGGTCTGGATAGAACCCTGAACGGCTGCAAGCTGCCCTTTACGGAAATATTTGCAGACAAATTCAGCAGTCCCGCGCCATGCCACAATATCAATAAAATCCGTTTGACGCTCGGTCCCGGATTTTACATACGAGCGGTCCACAGCAATGGTAAAACTGGTTACGGAAATTCCGCTTGACGTATGCCGAAGCTCTGGGTCCGCGACAAGTCTTCCCATTAAAACAGCGACATTCAGCATTTAAGGTCACGCTTCCTTTTTCTCTTCCGGCTTCTTCTCTTCCGGCTTCTTTTCTTCCGGAGTCTCTTTTCTTACGATCAGGGAACGGAGTACACCGTCGGTGATGTTGTAAACACGATCCAGTTCTGCCGTGAACTCCGCGGAGCTGGTGAAAGCGATCAGCGTGTAATAGCCCTCTTCTTCCTTATTGATCGGATAGGCCAGTCTGCGCTTGCCCCACTCGTCAACATTGTCGATGGTGGCATGTTCCGCAATCAGATCCTTAAACTTCTGAACTGTGGATTTGATTCCTTCTTCTCCCAATTTGGTGGAAAGAATAAAAACGGTTTCATAGGAATTTTTTACATCTGCCATTATTAAAAACACCTCCTTCTGGACTGATGGCCCCGGGAAAAACCCGGAGCAAGGATAAAGCCGCGCAAGCGGCTTAACATAGCTATTATATCAGCCGTTCAGAAATCCGTCAATAGAAAATGATTCCGAATCTTACAGGGCCTTACAGATTTCTTTCAGATACGCCCGAAATTCCGGCCCGATTTCCGGGTGATTCAGGCCGACTTCGACCTGAGCTTTCATAATTCCCAGCTTGTTGCCCATGTCGTAGCGCGTGCCGGAGTATTCAACCGCAAGCATCCCGTCACGGCGGGCGAGCGTGCGCATGGCGTCGGTCAGCTGAATTTCTCCGCCTGTGCCCGGTTTTGTCTGGTCCAGAATATCAAAAATTTCCGGCGGCAGAATGCAGCGGCCCAGAATGGAGTACAACGACAGCACTTTGTCCGGCGTGGGCTTTTCAATCATATCGGTGCAGGAAAAGCAGTTCCCTTTCAGAGGCTCGACCTTGAGCGAACTGTATCTTCCAATGGATTCCGCCGATACTTTTTTGACCCCGAGAACCCCTTTGCCATATTCTTCATAGGCTCGAATCAACTGGCCGCAGGCGGGGTCCTTTCCGATGATAACATCGTCGCCGTAAAGAACGGCAAACGGTTCGTTGCCGACGAAGGACTTTGCACAGCCGACGGCATGCCCCAATCCAAGAGTTTCTTTTTGACGGACAAAATAGAAGTTGGCCTTGTGGGCGATTCCTACAATTTCCTTTAGAATTGCCTCTTTTTCGGGGCCGCTTTTTGTCAGTCTTGCTTCCAGCTCCGGCACACGGTCAAAATGATCTTCAATCAGCCCTTTGCCACGGTTTGTAATAATCAAAATGTCCGTAATGCCGGAATGCACGGCTTCTTCCACAATATACTGAATGGCCGGCTTGTCCACAATGGGAAGCATTTCTTTGGGCATCGATTTGGTGGCGGGGAGTACTCTGGTACCAAGCCCCGCCGCCGGAATAACGGCTTTTGTTACTTTCATATTCGATTCTCCTAATAAAAAATTGATGGAATATAGGAAAGAATTAAATAGCAGATTCCCAGACAGACAGCAAGAGCAAGGTTCACGCCGCCCTCTTCCTGCATGCGCATGGCATTATCAGAGGGCCGCGTGGTTTCTTTTCGGATGGCTCCCACTTTTCTGATGCAGTGCTTTAAATACATTCGATTTGCTAAAAAACCGAAGACCAGCATCATAATCAGTTCAATGAAAAAGATCAGCGTTGGTATCGCCATCAAGAAAATCTGACTAGAGGAAAGATTTTCCATCATAAGCTCCGCCAGTCTTTGCATCTGCTCAATGCTGAGGGTCTGTGCGTCACCCGTCATGCCGGTTTGCAGAAGGAGGAACTGAATGATCGGATTGAGAAAATGTTCGGTAATCCAGGCAGATGCTATGTACAGGCTGAACATCACAGCTGTGACGATGCTCCCGGCTTTGTACAGCTTGCGGTACAGCATCCATGGGCCTGGGAATAGAAAAGCGCAAAAATTAAACCGGTTTCTCCCAAACCGTTTCAGATTCATAAAAACGGACAGGTAGTATGGTGTGTTGCTTTGTACAAACCGGGCAAGGTCACCGGCGGGAATATCGTCAATCGTATCGTTTGGGCCCGGCATTCCGGCGGCGGAATAAAACGGCGGCGGCCCGCCCGGGAAACCGTTTTGTCCATACGGCCCATAAGGCGGCGGTTCATTTCCGGGCCGCTGTCCGCCAAACGGAGCATGATTCGGTGCTTCGCCGGGATGGGGGCCGCTTTGCCGGCTGTCCACCAAAGATTGACCGCAATGATCACAGAACAGCGCCTGGTCGGAATTCAGAGAACCACAGTGCAGGCATTTTTTGGTTTTACCCGGTTCTTCCGGACTGCTTTTTTGTTTGGGTGGGGACCAGGCCTCAGAAGTACCATGTTTGTCTTCAAAAACACATTTTCCAACTTTTGCATAGCACTGCCGGTGGTACGGCGCTCCGCAGATCGGGCAGACAACAATATCGTCTTCGGCTGTAAATGCCTCGCCACAAACCGGACATTTCATACCGATGTAATCAGTCATGCTGGAACCTCCTTCTCGTATACTTGCTATTGTATTAAAAAAAACAGAAAACTTCAATGTTTTGTCCCATAAGTTTTCAACTAATTCATAAATTAGGCTGATTTTCGGGCAAAATGACATGCTGGTCGGGTAACAGCTTTTGACTTTATCCGTAAAATATTTTATAATTTAACGGTCAAATTTATACTGATTGATTTTGAAGGATGATATAAAATGCTGCAATATGAAGAGCTGAAGCTTTCGCTGCAAGGACAGGAGCCGGAACTGAAGGAACTGGCGGATGCCCTTGAACTCGACGGCATGCGCAAAGAAATTGCGGAGCTGGACCAGAAAGCGACCGCACCCGATTTTTGGGATGATATGGAAAAGTCGCAGAAAATTCTGCAAAGATCCAGTTCGCTCAAAAATAAAATAGAATCTTATGAACGGCTTCATTCCTCTTATGAGGATTTGATGGCGCTGATTGAGCTTGCAAACGAAGAGGAAGATCTTTCCCTGCTGCCGCAGGCACAGCAGGAGCTGGAACAATTCAAGGAAGGGCTGGACTCCATGCGCCTGACAACGCTGCTGACCGGCGAGTATGACGCCAAGAATGCAATTCTGACATTTCATGCCGGAGCGGGCGGTACGGAGGCGCAGGATTGGGCGGAGATGCTGTACCGCATGTACTGCCGCTGGGGAGAGCGCCATGGCTTTAGCGTGCAGACGCTGGATTATCTGGACGGCGAAGAAGCCGGTCTGAAAAGCGCCAGTATTCTGGTCGGGGGAGAAAATGCCTATGGATTTTTAAAGAGCGAAGCCGGCGTTCACCGGCTGGTTCGCATCTCTCCGTTTGATGCTTCCGGGCGCAGGCATACCTCGTTTGCATCGCTTGAGGTTATGCCGGAAATTGACGATACTATTGAAGTGGAAATTAATCCGGATGACCTTAAAATCGACTATTTCCGCGCGAGCGGTGCCGGTGGGCAGAAGGTTAACAAGACTTCTTCCGCTGTTCGTCTGACTCATATTCCGACCGGCATTGTCGTTTCCTGCCAGGTGGAACGCAGCCAGTACCAAAACCGCGATGTGGCGATGCGAATGCTCAAATCCAAGCTGATGGAAATTAAAGAGCGCGAACACTTGGAGCGGATTGAGGATATCAAGGGAGTGCAGAAAGAAATTGCATGGGGGTCCCAAATTCGTTCTTATGTGTTTATGCCTTACACACTGGTCAAAGATCATCGTACAGGCTATGAATCCGGTAATATTGATTCCGTGATGGACGGTGATCTGGACGGATTTATCAACGCATATCTCAAATATCAGAATCAGGAAGAGAATCATTCTGAACCGTAACCTGAAAACCTGTAAAAAAAGGGCGCCCTGCGGCGTCCTTTATTTTTTTGCGTGTTGGTAAAGAAGCTTCTGCATTCGATTGTCATGACCGAGGAACATCAGGCGGACATAACTCCCGGCAATGCGCGAGGCAAAACGGTCCGAATAGCGTTCCTGCAGTTCTCTCATGGATAAATTGGTGCTGATAATCGTAGGCCGCCGCAGCAGCAGACGGGTGTTGATGATATTGTATATGGCCGCGACGGAAAAGGAACTGCGGAATTCCGTTCCCAGGTCATCCAGAATCAGAAGGTCGCACGATTCCAGCAGGCTGCCGGAGTCCCCGGTTTCATTGCGGCCGAAGTGTTCGTTTTCAAGTTTTGCAATCAGATTATTTACGGAGCAGTAAACAACCCCGAATCCTTTTTGAAGAACTTCATTTGCAATTGCGAGCGAAAGATGGGTCTTGCCAAGCCCCGTCGCGCCCTGCATAATCAGGTTTTGGGAAGAGGACGGGGAAAAAGTCCCGGCATATTTCCTGCAGTTTTCCAGAATTTCGCGCATCGCCTGCCGGGGGGACCGCCCCGGCTTTTGCTCTGACCGATCCGGATAAAATTCAAGAGAAAATCCGTCAAAGGTGGAAAGAGCGAGGGGAGTCAGCGCGTTTAACCGGCGATAGGCTTCTTCGCGCAGCAGCTTTTTCAGGCACGAACACATTCTGCCGTCTACATAGCCGGTGTCGCGGCATTTCGGGCATTGATAGTCCGGCTCAAGGTCTTTTTCTTCCATTTTGGCAGTACGAAGCAATTCGTTTCGCTGTGTTCGCAGCGAAATATTTTTCCGGTGCAGTTGTTCCAGTTGTTCTTTGGCGCTTTTTCCGCTCAAAACGGCTTTTGCGGCACATACGGCGGTTTTTGCCAGCTGCTGTTCCAGTCCGCGCGCTTCGGGACAGATAGTGTAAAAAACGGCGCGGCGTTTTTCCTGCCGAAGCTCCGCCTGCCGGCGGCGTTCCCGTAAAACGCGGTTAGCGGATTCGTAAACTTGACGATCGTATCCCGTTACAATCACTTCCTGTCAAAATTATCAAATACTCCGGAACGCTCGAATGCGTCTAAGTCCTTGGAAAGAGAACTGCTTTTGCTGTGGCCCCTGCGGGCGGCTGCCCGTTCCATCTTTTCCTGCTCCGCCTGCAGTACGGTGGAAATATTTGACTTTTTCCAGCGCTCCAGAATTCGGTTCATATAGCTTGCGCTGAACTTTCCGGTTGCATCCACAGCCCGGTCGTATGCTTCGCGAATCATATCTTTGCTGAAGCTCCACTGTGTGACCCAGGTGTCGGCAAAAGAGGCTTCTTTTGAGGAGGGAGAGCGGTGCGGAATTCCAACAGCCTGCTCTACCTGCCGCCATGCCTGACGGCTTTCGGTCAGCCTGCAAAGCTTTTCTTCCGCCCGCTCGTGGGTGTTGATTTCTTCATCTGCCCAGTTCATCGCTGTTTTTTCTATGTAACGCATATTTGCTTTGCCAATGCTGGCAGTATATTGCAGCAGCATGACGATGACGTCGCTGGGTAAACCGAAGTCGTCATGGATCATCAGCAGTGTCGCGGATTCTCCGCCTGAAATCAGACGACCGAGGATTTCTTGTGCGGACTGCATCAGACAGGAAATTTCTGTCGATTCCCCAATCCGTTTCGCGACGAATTCACTGTCCGGTTTTTGCGGGCGGGAAAGCACGCGCTTTGTTTTTTTGGCTGCCGGCTCGGAAGAAGGAGCCCCAGCCGAGGCGGCAGCCGCGCTGGCGGAGGCTTCTGCCTTTGGTTCCTCCGGTGCCGGTTCCTTGTTTGGAGCATCCGCGGTAAACAGACCGGCGGCTTTCCAGTAAAGCAGTGCATCGCCAACATCGGCACGGTTAATGCCCAGCGCCGCGGCGACGTCCTGCGCTTCAAATGGTTCCCCCGCGTGGCGCAGAGTCCAGAGAAGGACTTTGAGCTGT
Organism: Oscillospiraceae bacterium; assembly: GCA_022650485.1. Classification (GTDB taxonomy): domain Bacteria; phylum Bacillota; class Clostridia; order Oscillospirales; family Acutalibacteraceae; genus Caproicibacter. Next base: position 122,752 of record JALCPP010000008.1, read on the forward strand.
ACCGACCCTGCCAGCTTTAAATTTTTGTCTACAACGGAACAAGGAACCGCAAAAACCGAGTTCCAGGCTCCTAAATTTACCGAATAACTCATTTTATCCCTACCTGTGTTTCATATCAATCGTATTATAACATAACCGTGCAAACCTGCAAAATAAAAAACATGGAAATGGCAGCTCGATTTTTTTTGCCGTTTGGTCTTGACAAAGCGAATCGATTTGGCTATAATAATACTCGCATTCAACCAACGTGTTGCGAATGTAGCTCATCTGGTAGAGCGCCACCTTGCCAAGGTGGAGGTAGCGAGTTCGAGCCTCGTCGTTCGCTCCATTCTCAAGCCGCCGCGGAATTTCCGCGGCGGCTTTTTTAGGGCAATGGGGCAATCGTATGCTTCGCTGTTCACAAATGCGGTGTAACATGGTATAATAAAATGTCTGCGAATTTGAAAGAAGAGGGAAATTAATGGAAGTAAGAAATAACGTCAGAAATGTCGCGATTATTGCGCATGTCGATCATGGTAAAACGACGCTGGTGGATCAGCTTTTAAGACAGAGCGGCGTTTTCCGAGCCAATGAAGTCGTCAGCGAGAGAGTTATGGACTCGAATGATTTGGAGCGCGAACGTGGAATCACGATTCTGGCGAAAAATACAGCTGTTATGTACGACGGAGTAAAAATCAATATTGTGGACACTCCCGGCCATGCTGATTTCGGCGGGGAAGTGGAACGTATCCTGACGATGGTCGACGGGGTACTGCTGCTGGTGGATGCGTTTGAAGGCTGCATGCCGCAGACACGGTTTGTGCTGAAAAAGGCATTGGGACTGGGCAAAAAGCCATTGGTGGTTTTAAATAAGATTGACCGCCCGGGCGCAAGGCCGGAAGAAGTAGTTGATGAAGTCCTCGATCTGTTCATCGAATTGGGCGCAAGTGACGATCAGCTGGAATTCCCGGTGATCTATGCTTCTGCGCGCGATGGGTACTCTTCCGATGACCCGAATGTGAGAGAGGGCAATATGGAACCGCTGTTCAACGCGATTCTTAAAAATATTCCGGCGCCGAAGGGCGATCCGGACGGACCGATGCAGGTTTTGTTTTCCAATATCGATTATGACGATTATGTTGGAAGAATTGGAGTCGGACGTGTCGAGCGTGGCCGTATCCATGTGGGCGACAGCGCGGTGCTCTGCCATCGGGATAAGACCACAGCCAATGTGAAAATTACCAAACTGTACCAGTTTGAAGGCCTGAAACGCCGTGAGGTAGAGGAAGCCGAGATGGGCGACCTGGTTGCCGTTTCCGGCATTACCGGCCTGAATATCGGTGAAACCATTTGTTCGCCAGACTGCGTGGAGCCCCTTCCGTTTGTTAAAATTGACGAGCCGACTGTTTCTATGATGTTCATGGTTAACAACAGTCCGTTTGCCGGCCAAGAAGGAAAATATGTCACGTCGCGCAATCTTCGTGACCGTCTCTTTAAAGAAGTGGAAACCAATGTGGCAATGCGCGTGCAAGAAACGGATTCTGCTGATACATTCAAGGTTTCCGGCCGCGGCGAGCTGCACCTATCCATTCTGATTGAAGAAATGCGCCGCCAGAACTATGAGTTTCAGGTGACCGGTCCGCAGGTGATTTACAAACAGATCAACGGTAAAAAATGTGAGCCGATTGAACTGCTGATGATTGAGGTTCCCGATAATTATGTCGGTGCGGTCATGGAAAAACTTGGTACACGCAAAGCCGAAATGGTTAATATGAGTGCGCACGGCAACGGCACGACTCACCTGGAGTTTAAGATTCCGGCCCGTGGCCTGATGGGATACCGGCAGGAGTTCTTGACCGATACAAACGGCAACGGCATTATGAACAGTGTGTTTGACAGCTATGAGCCTTTCAAGGGCGAAATTGTACAGCGTCCGCAGGGATCGCTGGTTGCTCATGAAACAGGTGAATCCACCGGCTACGGCCTCTTTTACGCGCAGGACCGCGGCAGGCTTTTCATTGGACCAGGTGTTGAGGTTTATGAGGGAATGATTATCGGCGTCAGCCCGAAGTCCGATGATATCGTTGTCAATGTATGCAAGAAAAAGCACGCGACCAATACCCGTTCCTCCGGTGCCGATGAGGCGCTTAAACTGACTCCTCCCAGCAACATGAGCCTGGAGCAATGCCTGGAATTTATCTGCGATGACGAATTGGTCGAAGTAACGCCGAAAAACATCCGGATGCGCAAGATGATTTTGAGCAAGGAGCTTCGGATGAAAAAGGCTTCCAGGAAAAAATAATGGAATTCGTGATATTGGATCTGGAGTGGAACGGTGCTTACAGCAGGCGGCTCAAAGGTTTCATGAATGAGATTATTGAATGCGGCGCTGTAAAAGTGGATGAGCAGTTTCATGTTCTTGATACATTTGAAATGTTGATTTGCCCTCAGGTGGGGAAGAAAATCAGCGGAAAAATCAGGGAGCTGACCAGCATCACGAATGCAGATTTGGCGGATGAGCCGCGCTTTTTGCAGGTGGTTAGCCGGTTTCGGCGCTGGGCTGGGAACGGTGTCGTCATGACATGGGGTACTTCCGATATTTTGACACTGATTGAAAACTACCGGTATTTCTGCGGGAACCGCCGCATTCCATTTTTAAAATGTTATGTGAATCTGCAGGCTTACTGTGAGCGCTGCCTTTCCTATGACCGCACGAAGCAGATGGGACTTTCGACGGCTGCGCAGCTTTTGAACATTGATGAAACCAGTTTTGACCACCATCGGGCGCTGGGGGACAGCATGCTGTCCCTCAGCTGCCTGAAAAAGCTGTATGACCCGGAAAAGATGAAGCAGTTTTATCAGGATGCCGACAATGAGGAGTTTTACAACCGCATGGAGTTCCGCACCGTTGCGGTCTGTAATTTAAACCATCCGCAGATTAAACCGTCTGACCTTGCCTTTTGCTGTGACCAATGCGGCCGTCGTGCGCGCCGGGTGGGCAAATGGCAGCTTCACAATAAAAGTTTCCGCGCCCCGTTTACCTGCAGGCATTGCGGGCATCAGTTTTTCGCACGGGTCCAGTTCAAACTGAAATATGAGGGAATGGTTGTGAAGAAAACGATATTACCATTTCAGGAAAAGCAGGAAGAAGTTGAAAAAACGCAGACTGCGGAAGAAAAAAAAGAGAGCTGACAGCTCTCTTTTTTCTTTGCAGTTTTAGAGAAAGCAATCACCAGCTTTGCTGGCGTGAATCGTGAATAAAGATCTTTAGATACAAGGAAACCTCCTTTTGCTTTTCAATGCGGTCGGCAGACCTGCACTTGTTGTAACAAAAGGAGGTTTTGTTATAAATGACATACAAAGTTTGATACACTCAAAGTAGAGATGTCATATCACCTTGTTTTTATGTGCGTTATTCGCCCATGATTAAGCTTTTGTCGCTCATAAACTGATCTATTGTTTTGTCAAAATAGGATTTTGTATCCTGAGTGTCTTTGAATTTTGGAGAAAGACAATAAGACTTTTCAATGGCTTTTTTGTATTCGGGCATCTCAGAAACCTGTTTCATGGCATTATTCATTTTTTCTATAATTGCGGAGTCTGTTCCTTTGGGAAATGCAAGGAAATAAACACGCTGAGCGGCTAAGTCATAGCCCTGCTCTTTGGCAGTGGGAACATCCGGGTATAGATCACTGCGCTTATCGGAAAATACACAAAGAACACGAAAATCTCCAGAATCGATGTAAGGCTTCATTACACCATAAGGATTGACGTTTGTGTCTATTTTTTTGGCCAGCAGTGCCGCGTTCCTTTCTGAACCGCCGCCGGCATCTACTTTATTCAAAGAGATACCTGTCAGTTTTTCCAAAAGACAGCCTACATAGTAGGTATATCCGCCGACGGAAGAAGCATAGGTGATTTTTCCAGGATCTTTTTTGGCGGCTTGAACCAGATCATCCAGTGTTTTATAGGGACTTGAAGCGTTTACAGCAAGAATGTAGGAAGTATCTACAACACCTCCGCAGCAGATATCAAAGGCAGTGTGGTCAAAGTCTGTTACACCAACAACTTTATTCATTAACATGGAGTCATGGAAGAACAGAGCGGTGTATCCATTTGGAGAAGCATCTTTTACCTGGGTGCTTCCGGTGGCGCCGTTAGAACCATTGACATTTGTAACAATTACGTTTTGGCCTAAAATATTGCTGAGATACTTTGCGTAAAGACGAGCGTGAAAATCTGTGTCTCCTCCTGCGCTGAACGGTACAACAATTTGTAACTTTTTCTGCGGCCAATTGGTTTCTGAGGAAACGTTTGTGGAATTATTTGTCGCTGGGGCTGATGAACCTGAATTTTGACTTCCTGAACTGCAACCAATGCAGGATGCTAAGATAGCTGCACATAAGAACAGTGAAGCATGCTTAAAAATACGGCTTTTCATTAACAACCACTCCTTTTTCTGTTTATTACATATCTTTCGTTTGAGAGGGAACCGATTGCTGATTTTGTGTATTTCGGGTGGATTGATGCTTTTTGTTTGAAATAATAAAGAAGATCAAAGCAAAAATTGTCAGTGCAAAAAACAGATCGGCAACGGGGGATGTGACAAACGGAAGAAAGCTGCCTTGAGAAAACATAAGGCCGCGCCTCAGGTTTGTTTCCGCTATTGGACCAATAATAAATCCCAGTATAAAAGGCGAAGAGGGTATTCTCATTTTATTAAATGCATAACCGATTAAGCCAAATAAAAGTACGCCCCACACGTCAAACATCCGGTTATTTAATCCGTATGATCCGATGACACAAAACACAAAAATGCCGGGAAGAAGATATTGCTTGGGTATTTTTAGAAGTTTGACAAAAATACGCAGTCCATAAAACTCAATAAACAACATGGCAATTGCGCCGAAAATCATAGTTAGAAAAATGGAATAGACAATATCGACGTTTTGTGTGAACATAAGCGGCCCAGGGGAAATTCCCTGAATTGTCAGCCCTCCCAGCAGCATGGCTGTGACTGTGTCACCGGGAATGCCAAGAGCAAGAAGAGGAACAAGTGCTCCGCCGATAGCGGCGTTGTTGGAAGTCTCCGAAGCAACTAACCCGTCTATGATTCCTGTTCCAAATTTTTCCGGGTATTTTGATTTGTTTTTGATAATTCCATAGTTTAAGACATTTGCAACTCCGCCGCCCATACCGGGAAGAATTCCGATTCCGGTTCCAACTAAGCAGGAAGTTATGGTATTTGAACATTGCCCGTACAGTTCTTTTAGGGAGAAACCAAAGCCCCTGATATGCTTCATGTCTACTTGGACTACTTTCATTTTAGATGCTTTTTTTGCGGTTTCGGCTGAAACAATGATTTCCGAAATTGCGAATAATCCGATTAAGACAGGCAGAATATTAAAACCGCTTGCAAGGTCGGAAACATTAAAGGTGTACCGCGGCACATTTGTAATGCTGTCCATGCCTACCGTTGCGAAGATGCAGCCCAAAATACCAGACATTAATCCCTTGATCATGGATTTCCCTGAAAGACCGCACATCATGCTCAGAGAAAATACGGCAACCGCAAAATATTCATAGGCTCCAAACTGAATTGCTATCTTTGCCAGAAATGGAGCTAAAAAAATAAGAACAATTGTTGAAAACAGGGTGCCAATAAAGGAAAATACAATTCCAACTCCCAATGCCTTGGCCCCTTGTCCTTTTTGTGTCATCGGGTACCCGTCAAAGCAGGTGGCAACCGAGGAAGGAGTACCAGGAATACGTGTTAAAATAGCTGCAATCAATCCGCCGGAGATACCTCCTATGTATAGGGAAACCAACAGGACAACGCCGGGAACGGAGGCGAGTGAATATGTAATTGGGAGAAACAGAGCCAGAGCCATAGTTGCGGACAGCCCGGGAATGGACCCAAATAAGATTCCTATTATAATCCCAAGCAGGATCAGGAGAATGCACTGAGGATTCATGATAGAGTGAAAGCCTATCATAAAGGATTCAAGCATTTTAGTTATCACCAACCTTTATATCGTGGGCTTAGTTAAAAAATATCCCTGCGGGCAAATTTATGTTCATGTAATTGTGAAAAATGAAATAAGTGATGATTGGAAGAAGAATAGCATAAATAATTGTGACGCGCGGGTTCTTTTTTGAATTGGAAGGAGATAAAAGAAAATTTAGAACAAATAAGAAAATTGCGGAAGAAAGAATAAAACCTAATAACTGTATTGTTGCCAGATAAAAAACAATCGCAATGAATACCATTAGTACATTTTTTGAATCGGTTTTTGAAGCTTTACCACTTTCGCCTGTGGAAGTATTCACGTCGGAAATGCTCGCGCGGGCTGATTTCCAACCAATTATAATTTGAAGCAGGGAAAGGAATAAGAGAAAATACCCGTAGAGTTCCGGCATGAATTCTCCGCCAAGGGATACGATATTCGACCGGCGTATAAACGCAGAACCAAACAGGTATGCCGCGGAAAACAGTCCGACAAATACTCCAACCAATAATTCGCGGTATCTTTTCACAAACAGTTTCACCATGGGGACTACCCCTCTTCCTTCCATCTTGGGTGTTCATAAACTTCCGGATTACAAACATTTTTCCATTTTTCTTTTCTCAGAACGGATAAAGTTCCATCCACTGCCATTAAAACTGTGTTTTTCGTTGTTTCCTGTGTTTGGGCAGCCATATGCGGAGTGATAATTACATTGGGCAGTTTCATAAGTGGATGTTCAGCTTTCATTGGTTCTTCAACCAAAACATCCAGCCCCGCGCCTGCAATGGAATGGGAAGTTAGGGCGTTGATCATATCTGCTTCGTTTACAATATCTCCGCGTGCGCAATTAATGAAGAAAGCTGTCTTTTTCATTGCGTTAAATTGTTTGGCACCGAACATACCACGCGTAGAGGGAAGCGATGGCATATGAATTGAAACAAAATCTCCCTGCGAAATTGCCTGTAATAAATCGGAGCTATAAGTATATTCATATTTCGCTATGGCTTCTTTTGAAACATACGGGTCATAGACACAGATATTCATTCCGATGCCCTTTGCCAATCGGGCAACTTCGCGTCCAATATTCCCAAAGCCAAGCACGGTTAGAGTTCGTCTGGAAAGTTCAATTGCAGCATATCGATTGCGAACATTAAAATTTCCTTTTCGTGTTTCAATGTTACTTTCTACCAAATTTTTGCTTAATGAAAAAATGAGACATAATGTATGTTCTGCAACTGCATGGAAGTTTGCCGCAGGACAAATCACAACGGGAATTCCATGCTCGGTTGCCGCTTTTACATCTACGGAGTCCACGCCAACACCAGGCCGTGTAATCACTTTTAATTTGGGGCATGCTTCAATTGTCTGTCTAGTAATTTTGCCGATTCTAAGAATAAAAGCATCTGCATCCTTTAACTGGTCAATAATTTCGTCGTCGTTGCCGTTATTTGTAATAGTGATGTCGGCTTTTCTGTTCAGTGCATCCATGCCGGGCTGGTAAAGCGCATGGGATAAAACAATTTTATCCATAGGGGAGAGGTCTCCTTTCCGGATTAAAGACTTTTTTTCAATTGTGCGAAATTTCTATTTATGCTTTGAATCTTTTGAATGATAGGTTTCTCTTCTTCAGGAAGAATACTGTCTTGAGGGTAAATGACGCGCTTATCCGTAAATCCAAGTTGTGACAGAGCAAATTTATTCGCAGATGTTGCGTTTTTCGTCATACCTAAAATCTGGGAGGTTTCTCTCAGCAGAAGATCGTACTTCATGGCGAGGTCGACATCTCCCTTTTTGCCCGCTTCGTAGGCATTGACAAATAATTCTGTGAAAAGCGGGGCAATGGAAGGGACAAATCCGTCTGCTCCCAGCAGCATGCTAGGCATTGCATAGGCGGTGGTTCCTTGCAGAACACAGAAATCAGTGCCTTTAAAATGGGATAAACACTGCATAAAGTTTTTGAAATCACCGGAGCTGTCCTTTAATCCCACAACGTGATCAAATTCCGCAATCTTAAAAATAGTTTTTGGTTCCAGCTTTAGCCCTGTGAACATGGGAATGTTATAGATCATTAAATCAATGTTGGTTTCTTTACTTATTTTTTCAAAATGACGGATCGTTTCGTCTTGGGATGTGTGTCTGGCATAAAAAATAGATGTGATTACCGCGCACGTGCCTCCCATTTGTTCCAGCGCTTTAATATTGTCAATTACACGGCGGGTACTTGAATCCATGACGCCGGCCATAACGGGGACACGCCCTTTTGCTTGATCCAGAGTAATACGGATTGCGTTGTTGCGTTCTTTTTGCGTTAAAGCCATGGTTTCTCCGTTGCTGCCGGCAACAAAGATACCGTGCAGGCCTCCCTGAATACAATGCTCCAGAAGGTTTCGGTATCCTTTTTCGTCTACATCTTCGTTTTCATTTACCGGTGTAATAATCGGCGGAATGACTCCGTAGTATTTTTTGCTCATTTTTAACTCCTCCTAATCAAACTTTTTGTATTTATTATATAGCTTGGGATAAACGCGTAGCGTATTCAATGGAATGAATCAGGCTGTTTTCACATGCAGTGCCTTTCCACGCCTGATCAAAAGCGGTACCATGGTCGACGGAACTGCGAATGATTGGTAATCCAAGTGTAATGTTGACGCCTTCCACAGCGTTCCACTTTTGTTCCTTTTCGTTGTATTGAAACCCTACTACTTTTAGCGGAATATGTCCCTGATCGTGGTACATGGCAACCACAATGTCGTACATTCCTCCGTTAGCCTTGGAAAAAACGGTATCAGGAGGAACAGGACCGTCCACGAGAAGACCGTCCGCTACGGCGTTTTTAATAGCAGGTGCAATTTCGTCGATCTCTTCCCGGCCAAATAAACCGTTTTCTCCAGCGTGGGGGTTCAGTCCGGCTACGGCAATGCGTGGCTGTTTGATTCCCAATTTTACACAAGCGTTGTTTGCCAGATGAATAACGCGATAGACGCGGCTTTTAGTTACCCTGTCACAGGCGACCCGCAGCGGAACGTGTGTGGAAACGTGTATCACTCTAAGCTTGCCGCAGGCAAGCATCATGGCATAATCTTTCGTTTTTGTCAGCTTCGCATAGATTTCCGTATGGCCGGAGTAATGGTAGCCAGCCAGATTCATCGCTTCCTTATTTAGCGGATTTGTTACAGTCGCATCAATTTTATGTTCCAAAGCAAGCTCAATGACTTTTACAACGCATTCGTAAGCGGCTTTTCCCGCCATAGCGGAAACTTTTCCGTATGTCAGTTGTCCAATTTCTACATTATGCAGGTTGTAAACATCGAGGGTACCGTGTTGAAATTGTGCATCGCTGATTTGATATATGGGATGAACTTTGAGAGAAGAATCAACTAGATTGGCTGCTCTTTGAAATGTTTCGGCGTCTCCGACTAATACGGGACGACACATAGTATATATTTCTTTTTTTTGGAGCGCTTTTACTGCAATCTCGGGTCCTATGCCCGCCGGGTCGCCCATAGTAATTCCTATAATTGGTAATTGACTCATATTTTCCTCCAACTTTAAAGTACCTGTTGATAGATTGATCTGATTTCCTCAAGCGTCAGCTTTTTCCTGTTGTTATTTAAAAGCCGTGTTACCTTGCTCGCAGCGTCTGTCAGAAAATCCAGATCAGACTTCGGAACACCAAAGCTTTTTAACGAAGGCGGTATTTCGGTAAAAGAAACAATTTCACGGATTCTGTGAACCACATGAAGCGCCTTTTCTTGTTGCGTCTGATTTGAAAATGAAGGCTCGATTGCATCGCAGAGATCCGCAAGTCGATCTGCACAGGCGGGCAGGTTACATTCCATGACCGGCGCGAAAAGAATTGCATTAGAAACCCCATGCGCGATGTGGTAGGTTCCACCAAGCGGATAGGATAGAGCGTGAACCGCAGTTGTTCCGGACGAAGTGATGGCAACACCACCATAAAAAGCTCCTGTGAGCATATTGTTTTTAGCCACAGTGTCAGTTGGGTTTGCATAGGCTTTTTCAATATTTTTAAATATTAATTTCGCCCCCGCAAGCGCGAAAACATCGCTGAATGGATTTGCTTTGTTGGAGGTGTAGCATTCTACGCAATGGGCCAGCGCGTCGATTCCGCTGGAAGCTACAATTTTTTTTGGAAGCCCGGAAATCATTGCCGGGTCTAGAATGATGTAATCGGCAATCATCTCGTCGCTGACGATTCCAACTTTTAATTTTTCTTCCGGCTTGGCGACAATCGCATTACATGTTGCTTCGGACCCAGTTCCACATGTAGTTGGAATCATGATGGTTTTAATCCTTTTTTGGGGGGAAGAGCTGTCATTCAACAAATCGCGCACACAAAATTTGGATCCTTTCAGTATAGAGATCAGTTTAGCGGCATCCATCGTGCTTCCGCCGCCCACAGCTAGAATCAGATCACAGTTTATTTCAGAAATTTCGTCCAATATTGCCTGTACGTCTTCTGCACTTGGTTCCGGAACCAAGTGGTCAACAATACGGAAGCGTGTGCCCTGGCGTTTCACGATTTCTACAACAGAGTCAACAACTCCTGAAGCCTTGACACCCGGATCAGTAAAGAGAATGACATCCTTGGCATGCTCTTTTTTTAGAATTTCCCTAAGAATTTGGACGCTGTCGGTGCCCCCGTACACGGCGGGCGGCATTTTGATTTTATAATTCATTTGACTTCTCCTTCCATGAAGTTGGTATTTAATTTTTCCAGATACTGAACAATTTTGATTAGGGCATCGCCGCTACCGAAGCCGCCTGATTTCGTGACGACAGTCATTCCGTCGGCTTCACCGCCCACGATGCGCCCGATTGGAATTCCAGACAAGATTTCATCGTATAATTCGATCCCCACGGCGCTCATTGAGCTGCAAATTTGCAGGGAAGTATCGCCTCCGGTAGAAACAATTGCCTGAAATCCGGCATTGTGAAACACTGATCTTACAATAATTCCAAGTATTTCTGCAAAGCTTATTTCATCACAGTCCGGGTTTTGTGTTTCGCAGGGAGGATGCTCTGTGAACAGACTGCTGACTGCCAGTAAGATAACTCGGTGGCGGTCTTGTATTGCAGCGGAGAGCTTTTTTGTACAATCTTCGATTTCACGCTGCCGAAACTGCTTGCATCCGGTCAGCTTGGCAACGTCTAATATGATAATGGGGGCGCGGCAGGCGAAAGATAGGCGTTTCATTTGTAAAGCGGTTTCTTTCCTTCTTGAGCCAGCCACAATCAAAATGGGTTGATTGTGGCTGCTTTCCTGTGCAGGCTCACAGGTGCCACTTTTTGTACTGCTCAGATGTTTGGCAAAACCAGCGCTGCCGCAGAAGATTAGGTTGGCTGAATTTAAACTTTGACAGGCGCTTTGAATCGTTTTTAAATCATGATCATCTTTTGAGTCAAAAACCATAATTTGAAAGCCCTGTTTTTGTTTTTGGCGGATGAAACTCTGTAAAGAGTTTTTGCCTTTTGAAATTTCACTCAGGTCGATGCCGCAAACGGATCTTTTCGAATTTTCATCAAATATTTTTACAACATCAATAGAAAAATTTCCCGGTGCTGTTAAGACCCCTTTGGTTAATGTCCTTCCGTTTTCAGGAAAGCTGGGAACTACAAGGGCTAAATCTGAATTGACTGCATCCATGACTGCATCCAGTTCAGCTGCGGGATTTCCACGGAGCAGGGAATCAATTTTTTTATATATGTATTCGGGTTTCAGTTTGAAAACTTGTTTGGTCAGCTGGTAAACACGGCGGTAAGCTTTTTCAGCGCCCGACAGCCGAGTGTTTGTATTAATGGATATGACATCATATTGTTTGAGCCATTGATAGTCCCATTGACTGGTGCCGTTATATTCCATTTCAACCATGGTTCGAAATCCGCTTTTTTTATATTTAACGCCTGTGTCGCTTGCGCCGGTCAAATCATCTGCGATAATAACAACCATATTTCCCTCATATCCTTTACTTCATTGTTGTCATGTAATGCCATTGTGATTGTTAACTGTTTTAAAATGAAACATAATATTAAAATGTTTTGATTTCAATCTAATTATAGCTGTAAATGTTTAAAAATGCAATACATTTTTAAAAAATTATAATAAAAAATGGTGCAATTTTGCAATTGCACCATTTTAAAACGTATGTTAAACTTTTTAATTAAAAACCATTAATTTTTTTGTTTCAATTTTCTCCATATTGTAGAACGGCTTACACCAAGCCGTGATGAAACACGGGTGATATTCCCGTTTTCTTCTTGCATAACGTGATCTATAATATCCTGAACGATTTCTTCAAGTGTTTTATTTTTTGCTGAAATTGGGGCGCTTATGGGTGAAGTACAAGCGATTTCTTCCTTTAAAACTCGGATTACATTTTTACGGCGAATGATGGGATTATCTGTCAAAAGAACTAATTGAGAGATGACTCGGTGCAGCTGGTCCAGATTGGAGGCCCATGAAAAATCAGACAAAAGCTGCAGTGCACTTTCTTCAATTGCAACAACTTGTTTGCCATATTGTACGTTTGCTTCATTTAAATAGTTGTTGGCAAGGTCTTTCATATCGTTTGGTCGATCCCTCAGGCTGGGAAGATGAATCCGATAGCGGCCAAAGAGTTTTAAGAAATTTTCAGGCAGTGAGGAGTTTGCCAGTAATAGATCCGGCGATTCACACAGAGAGGTGATTATTTGATGCTGATCTGTAAAATTCACTGTACCTAAGAATGCAGATAGTTTCTTTTTTGAATCTGAATCCAATAGATTGGGTCTGCGCAGATACAGTGTCGAATTTGGGTCATCATCTATGATCTGTATAAAATCTTCTACCCCGGTTTTGTCTGCAACTTCACCATCTAAAGTTAAAAAGGAGCTGCTTTGTTTTCTTAATAGGTGAATAAGATGTGCAAGAGCGTCTTTTCCGGTTCCTATTTCTCCTGTAATCAAAATAGGAAGATGGAGCTTTACAAATTTCTGTGCTTTCTGATAGGTTTCTTTTAGGTAAATGCTATCCTTTCCAAAGTTGGAAATTGAAAAGTCTGATGCATTTCCAAAATGAGCAAGTGACAGCCCAGGTGGCGGCATCTTTTTTTGAAGTGTTTGTAATATATAGAAAAAGATATATTGATGACCTTCCGGGTTATCAATACGTTGGGCACAGATTTTCCAGAAGGTAGAACCAAGCTGTGTTGAAGTTTGATAAGATTGGTGGCTTTTTACATTCTGACAATATGTTTGCAATTCATTCAAAAGTTTTTCTTTGATCTCAGCGTTGTCAGGAAGCTTTTGATAGATCGCTTTTTTATCTTTGTCAAAGACTGCAAAGTAACTGGGAATAGTATTTAGCATTTGCTCCAAAATAAGTTGATTGGAACGGTATTCTTTAATATACTGATAGGTTCTTTGCGCATCTTCCAATGCTTTGCGAACGCTTTCTTCTCCGGAAGTCAGCAGAATTGCGGTAAAGCCCATTGCCCTCGCTTTTTCCAGAGTAATTACATCGCCGACGATGACTCTGTAATTTTCTTGATGTAGACGTTCCAAAAGTCCTGGCAGTTTTTCGGAACTATCAATTGTGAAAATATCGATGGAACTGTTCATGAGTTCTTTGATGGACTGAGCACCTTTCGTGATGCTGTGGTAGCCGATCATAGCAGCTTTTCCAGAAAAGCCGTTTGCCAAGGTGATCATTCGAATATAATCATATCCGGAAATATCAATGCGGATTACAGGAATACTTACACAGCATTCGATTAATTCAGCGGTACCTCCTCGGGAGAGAATCAATTGATATCCTTCCTGTTCTCCGCGCTCGGCAACTTTCACGCCATCGTCTAGATTTGCAACAGCAGTATGAATGTCAAATTGCTGGTATTGTGAAGAAAGGCTTTGAATCAGCTCTTTTAAGCCGTCATATGGAGCAATAACAAGCATTTTTATCATGGCATTCCGCATCCTTTTGTTTCAATATTATATAGTTTATCTTAAATTCCAATGCCATTCAATCATAAATTTTAATTTACCATAAAATTTTTTCGATGGAGTGCATTTGATGCGAAATATTCTGGCTCATGTACCGCAGAAGGACAAGAAATAGATGGTTGGAGCATGATGATTTAAAATACAAACATGGGAGTAGATGTTTTTGGGTGCAGGGGCTATTTTAACAAGTATTAAGTACCTGTTTACGGGTAGCAAGTGGCGGACCGCACCAAAGTTTTGCTAAAAAATTTATTTAATGACTACAACGGGTTTAATCAGGTCCCTGGGTTTGTCTTTCATCAGCATCAGGGCGTCTTCCACTTTGCCAAGTCCATCAAAACGGTGCGTAATCAATTTGCCCGGATCAAGGCGGCCGTTTGTAACAAGAGAGGTTAGCTTTTCCATCCGGAGCCTGCCGCCGGGCATCAGACCGCCGGCGATGAATTTATGCCCCATGCCGCAGCCCCATTCAATGCGTGGAATTTTAATAAAGTCGCCTTCGCCCAAGTAGTTGACATTTCCAATTTTTCCACCGGGCTTGAGCATACGGATTGCCTGGGCAAAGGTGTCAGCATCACCGCCCGCAATCACGATGCGGTCCACGCCTTTTCCACCAGTTTTTTCCATAATTTGATCCGCGATGTCTCCTTTATGGTAATCAATGATGTCGGTGGCTCCGTATTCTTTGGCAATTTGTATGCAGTTCGGGCGGGAACCGACTGCGAAAAGACGGGCAGCACCGCGCAGTGCCGCTGCGGCAACGGACATGAGCCCGACCGGTCCAATGCCGATTACCACGACGTCGTCGCCGAACTGCAGATCCGCCAGCTCAACGCCATGAAATCCTGTGGGCACCATATCGGCCAGCATGCATGCCGTCCCGGGATCCAGCTCTTCCGGCAGAAGAGCGAGATTGCCGTCCGCATCATTCACGTGAAAATATTCGCTGAACACGCCGTCTTTAAAATTGGAAAATTTCCAGCCGGCCAGCATTCCGCCGGAATGCATGGAATACCCTGCCTGAGCCTCCAGAGAGTTCCAATCCGGAGTAATAGCCGGTACAATTACGCGGTCACCGGGCTTAAAGTCTTTTACCAGGCTGCCGGCTTCGACTACTTCGCCGACCGACTCATGCCCCAGAATCATATTGTGGCGGTTACCAAGCGCGCCTTCCCATACGGTATGAACGTCCGAGGTGCATGGGGCAAGAGCGACCGGGCGGCAGATGGCGTCCAGCGGACCACACTTCGGCCTTTCCTTTTCAATCCAGCCGGTTTTTCCGATTCCAAGCATTGCAAATGCTTTCATAAAAACCACTCCTTTTTTATATTGTTTGTTAATTAACTAACTAGAGTTTACAGTATAATACTGGAAATGTCAAATAAGAAAAATAACAGCAGGCACGAAATATTGTGCCGCGCAAAACCCGGACCCTGCAGCATTGTGCCGTCAGGGATTCTGTGCTACAATCGGAATCACAGCAGAAGTCGGAGGTTTGTTATGAATTTAAATACAAAACAAGTTACTTGGAACCAGAATAGAGGAGTCGGCTTTTTGACCTTTCCGGCACTGGAAAGGCTGCCGTTTCTATCGCATGCGTTTTCCACACGGCTCGGCGGGGTCAGTCAGCAGGAATTTTCCTCTTTAAATTTGGCGTTCGGCAGGGGGGATTCCGACCGAAACGTTTTAGAAAACTATCGGCGCATCTGCGCGGCGGTTGGCTTGAAAGCAGATTCGATGGTATCTTCCGCACAGGTGCACAAAACGGTGGTCCGCCGGGTCGGCAGGCAAAATTGTGGGGAAGGATTCACAAAACCGCAGATGGAGGGTGTTGATGGGCTGATTACCAATGAACCCGGCGTAACTTTGGTGACCCACCACGCGGATTGTGTGCCGCTTTATTTTGCAGACCCGGTGCGGAAGGCAGTGGGTTTGTCCCATGCCGGTTGGCGGGGAACCGCCGCAGGGATGGGTGCGGAAACGGTGCGGTCTATGGTTCGGGAATTCCACAGCCGACCGCAGGACCTTATTTGTGTCATCGGTCCGTCGATTGGTCCCTGCTGCTTTGAGGTGGACTTCCCGGTCTATGAAGTCTTTGCGGGCATGAAAGACCTGTCGCCGCAGGATTGGACCAGAGAGGACGGAGGAGGAAAATATCACATTGATTTGTGGCAGGTAAACCGACGAATTTTAATGAGTGCCGGTGTGCCGGACCAGAATATTTTCATTTCCGGTTTTTGCACCCAATGTCACCCGGATTTGCTGTTCTCTCACCGCGCCAGCCATGGAAAGCGCGGAGGTTTGTCCGCTTTTTTGGCACTGAGGGGGAATTCGGATGCGGATTGAACACTGTGAGCTTTGTCCGCGCCGCTGCGGCGCTTTGCGAGAAGCGCGGGAAGGAAACGGCTTTTGCCGCATGGGGGCGGACCCCGTGGTGGCTCGTGCGGCACTGCATTTCTGGGAAGAACCCTGCCTGAGCGGAACCCGCGGTTCCGGGGCCGTCTTTTTCACGGGATGCTCCCTGCAGTGTGTTTTTTGCCAGAATTATGAGATCAGTACCCAGAGAAACAGCGGAAAAGTTTTGACGGCAGAGGAACTTTCGTCGGTGTTCCGCCGTTTGGTGGAACAAGGCGCCCTTAATATCAATTTAGTGACGGCAGCGCATTTTGTCCCGGCAGTTCGGGAAGCGCTATTAATCTGGAAGCCGCCGGTTCCGGTCGTTTACAACTGTGGTGGATATGAAACTCTTGAAACTCTGCGAATGCTGGAAGGACTGGTCGACATATACCTGCCTGACCTGAAATATGCGGATGACGGACTGGCGTTTCAGCTTTCGGGCGCCAAAGACTATGTGGATGTTTCTCGTGCTGCTGTGCTGGAAATGGTGCGTCAGACCGGCCCGGCCGTTTATGGTGAAGGTGGAATCATGCAGCGGGGAACGTTGGTGCGCCACCTGATCCTACCCGGGCATACGAAAGATTCCTGCGCGGTGCTGGACTGGGTTCAGGCAAACCTGCCGGGTGTTCCCGTCAGTCTGATGGCCCAATATGTACCCTGCGGACTGGCGGAAAAAATACCGGGGCTGAACCGCCGGATTACGCAGAGGGAATACCAGAAAGTTCAGGACCATCTGTTTTCATTGAATTTAGAGGGGTATGTGCAGGAACGGAAATCTGCCAGTAAAGAGTTTATTCCATCGTTTGATATGAAAGACTGAATGATGTTGACATTTACAACGCAATGATATAAACTATTACATGTAGTTATCAATACTATGTGCAATGGAGAATGATAAATATGGATGGTTTAATAAAAAAGAACAGGCCGAGCCGGGAAGAACTGGGACTGCCCTGCTACACGCTGTCGGAGGAAGTCTTGAATGCGGCGACGCATGGCATTGGTGCGCTGGCGGCCGTTGTCGGCTTGGTGTGGCTGTTGGCGAATTGCCGGCGGGACACGCTGACTTTGGTCAGCGTGTCGGTGTTCGGCGGCAGCATGATTCTGCTTTATCTTGTTTCATCGGTGTACCATGGGCTGGGTGTGTGCAGAGGAAAGCGCGTGCTGCGCACGTTGGACCACTGTACCATCTTTATCCTGATTTCCGGTACGTATACGCCGATCGCGCTGCTTTGTTTCGGCGGTGCGACCGGCTGGGTGATGTTTGGAATTGTTTGGGGTGTTTCCATTGCCGGAATTGTGCTGAATGCTATCAGTGTCTATCGGTTCCGGATCTTTTCGATGATCTGTTATATTGGGCTTGGGTGGCTGGTTGTTTTCTTTTTTAAGCCGCTGCTCGCCTGTCTGGATGGGGCGTCTATCCAAAACTTGATTGTTGGCGGCATATTTTACACAGCTGGTGCTGTATTATATGGAATTGGAAAGAAAAGAAAGTACATTCACTCCGTCTGGCATTTATTTGTCCTTGCGGGAAGCGTCTTCCATTATTTCGTGATCTATCGTATTGCCTTGCCTTTGTAAACGCTGATCTGCAATAAAATGAGTGATATCCGGCCGCCCGCCTCCATATATTAAACGGAGGCGGGTTTGTTATGTATCTTTCGATTAAAATTCATCGTGTTTTTCTGTTCGTTCTGTCCTCTGTATTATTGGCAGGCTGTTTCTGCGGGGGAACCGTTGCCGCGGTTCGACAGGCAGAAAAAAAAAGCGGCGTGCCGCTTCCGATTCTTATGTACCACAGCGTTTTACGGGAATCACGTCTTCAGGGGGCATATGTCGTATCCCCGCAAACACTGGAAAGTGATTTTGTGTGGCTGAAAGAGAACGGTTATCATACGGTTGTGGTACGTGACCTTCTGGACTACGTAAACGGAAGGGCTCCGCTTCCGGAAAAACCTGTCATGGTTACATTTGACGACGGATTTTACAACAATTACTATTATGCGTATCCGATAGCTGAAAAATATCACGCAAAAATCATTATTTCTCCGGTTGGTTTTTACACGGACCAATATACAAACGGCGACGCGGATCACCCGAATTATTCCTATTTGACCTGGGGGGAAATTGAAGAAATGTCGCGTTCCGGGGTGGTGGAAATCCAGAATCATTCTTATCAGATGCACTCAACAAAGGGGAGATATGGCTCAAAAAAGCGAAAAAGAGAAAGTAAATCAGCGTATCAGGCGGCGCTGAGTCTGGACCTGTCAAAAATGCAGGCGGCCGTTTTGGAACATACCGGTCAGGCGCCGACCTCGTTTGTATATCCGTTCGGGGCTGTCAGCAAAGAGTCGGTTCCGGTTTTACGGGAGGTCGGGTTTCAGTCGAGTATGAACTGTATGGAAAAGATCAATTTTATTACCCATGACCCGGAGTGCTTGTTTGGATTGGGGCGGTATCTTCGTCCCGCCGGGCTTTCAAGCGATGCCTATTTTCAAAAAATTGGCCTGAAATGACTATTTCCGTAAGATGATTCG
Organism: Oscillospiraceae bacterium; assembly: GCA_022650485.1. Taxonomy (GTDB): domain Bacteria; phylum Bacillota; class Clostridia; order Oscillospirales; family Acutalibacteraceae; genus Caproicibacter. The sequence continues at coordinate 141,674 of JALCPP010000008.1, forward strand.
CTCAACCAGGTGATAGATGACGGCCATCGCGCTTGCGGAAAACAAAAACATCGGGACCAGCATAAGCAGCATCAGCATGGTAGGCGCGGCCACTTCAAACAGAGAAGGAAATAGAATCAGAGCGAGAAGAAAGAGTATGACCATGGTTGAAAAAAGAACCGTTCGCTCCGTATTAAATGGAAAACATACCTTAAACAAAATCAGAAGACCGGTGAAGCCGGTAATCAGTACGGCAAGCGTCGATTGCTCCGCCGGGGAGAACCCCAGAAAAGAAGTGAGGGCAACCAGAAGCACAATGTTCAGGGTCATAGTCATTGCCCCGGGAACTGCCTGCTGCATGACGTTTTCGATAAATCTGCCGTGCAGACGCTCCCGGTTTGGTTCCAGTGCCAGAAAAAAGGAAGGAATTCCGATGGAAACCGCATTAATCAATGTGAATTGAATGGGCTGAAACGGATAGGCATATGCCAGAAACAGAAACAAAACAGCAATGCAGGCGGAAAAGATGGCTTTCACCAGAAACAGTGCGGCAGAGCGCTGAAGATTGTTAATACAGCGGCGTCCTTCCGCCACAATGCGCGGCATGCAGGAAAAGTCAGAATCCAGCAGTACAATCTGTGAAACCGTCCGCGCCGCGTCGCTGCCGGAGGCCATCGCAATGCTGCAGTCGCTTTCCTTCAAAGCGGGAACATCGTTCACACCGTCTCCCGTCATGGCGACGGTGTGCTTTTTTTCTTTCAGCGCCTGAATCAGCTGTAATTTTTGTTCCGGCGTGACTCTTCCGAAGACAGTGTAGGATTCCGCGGCCTCTTTCAGTTCCTCCTCGTTATGCAGGGCAGATGCGTCCACGCAGTGCCGTGCGTTTTTCAGCCCGGCTTTTTCGGCAATGCTTGCGGCGGTGCAGACATCGTCGCCCGATATTACTTTCAGTTCGACTCCCTGGTCGGCAAAATAGGCGAGCGTATCCCGCACTCCGGCCCGGATGCGGTCGCTGAGAAGAAGGAGCAGCAGCGGCTTGAGATTTTCGGGCAGCTCGCGGTCGCCGAAGGGGTGGTCCGAATGTGCCAGCACAAGGACGCGCTTGCCGAGGTTTGCGTATTTTTCCACTTGCGGTCGGATGGCTTCAAATTGCTCCTTTAAAACAAACTGACCGGCGCCGAGTACATAGCTTCCCCTTTCCTGAAAACTGGCGCCGCTCCATTTGCGTGCGGAGGAAAAGGGAACCTGGTCTACGCACGTCCATTCAGGCGGCTGCGGCATTATTTCCCGAACGGCGTCCATGGTGGGGGAGTGGTCGTTCAGCGTGCCTGCAAGAGCGGAGAGTGCATCTTCGGCTTCCTTTTTCGAAATATTGCACAGCGGAACAATGGCTTCCGTTTGCAGTGTACCTTGCGTTAAAGTCCCGGTTTTATCCAGACAAAGCGTATCCACATGTGCGAGCGTTTCAATGGAGTACAATTCCTGCACCAGCGCCTTGTGACGGGACAGGCGGAGGATTCCGATGGCCAGCACCACACTGGTGAGCAGCACCAGCCCTTCGGGGATGATGCCGATCAGTGCCGCGACGGTGCCTACCACGGCGGGCCGGAGTGATTGGCCGGATACAGACATCTGTTTGTAGAACATTAAAATACCAATGGGCAGGATGGAAAATCCGGTGATTTTTATAATGCGGTTCATCCAGGTCATAATTTCTGAATTTGGCTTTTTCAAATACCGGGCACTTGCGGCAATTTTAGATGCGTAATTGTCTTTGCCGATGTGATCGGCGCGGGCACGGCAGCTGCCGCCGACCAGAAAGCTGCCGCTGAGCAGATTGTCACCGCGGTGTTTCGGTACGGGGTCTGCTTCCCCCGTAATCAGGGATTCATCCGCTTCGCAGGTTCCGCTTAGAATGACGCAGTCCGCGCAGATTTGATTTCCGGTGGAAAGCAGCATCACATCATCCAAAACAAGCTCTGCAACCGGAATTTTTTCCTCACTGCCGTTCCGTACCACATGTGCTTTCGGTGTGGTAATCAGCGACAGCCGGTCAATCATTCTTTTGGCTTTCAGTTCCTGAATGGTGCCGATCAGTGTGTTGCAGACAATGACGCCCAGAAACAACAGGTTTTTGTAGGAGCCGACCAGAATAATAAGAAAGGCAAGAATCAGATTTAAAATATTGAACGGGGTAATCAGGTTGCTTTTTACAATTTGACCGACAGTGCGGGTCCCGGGTTCTTCCTGGCCGTTCACAAGGTGCTGATCCTGCCGGGCCTTGACCTGGTCTGAATTCAGCCCGAATGAATAGTCCGGATGAAACCGTTCACAATAAGAGTTAGTGTTTTCCATGATTCGATTTCTCCGATCATTTTTTGCGTTATATTTAATGCTATCGTAACATAAAAAACGGCATGCAACAAAATGTTTTCAATTAATTGTTAGAAATTTAAAAATGCGTTCATCTTTTTCGTTATAATTAACAAATAGATTTTGTTTCTATACAGCGATTCAATAAAAATATATCTTGTTTCATTGAAATGATGTGTTATAATAATCTTTTGTGGTATGAGGGGGAGAAATTAAAGAAAAGGAGCTGACTGTTATTCTTCAAGCTGTAAAAGAGAGTATTCGCTTTGATTTTTTGCGGAGTATTCGGCTGGTCTATGCGGATTTTGACCGGTTGTTAGTCATATTACTGGCTGCCTCTATTTTTGCACCGTTTTATGTCAGCATGCTTGTCGTGATCGGGATTGCACTGATGACGATGATTAACTGCAAGAAGAGGGTTCGCGCATTTGAGGCGCCTTATACGAAGTTTATATTTGTATTTTTAATCGTTACATTTTTTGTTGCGGCCATTTATGACAATTACATTGGTATGGCGTATTCGATTATGATCTATGCGGTGGTGAGCTGTACGCTGTATATTCGCAGCATCATGACGCGTTCTGTATTCAACGGGGCAATGGATGTGGTTTGCGTAGGCAGTATTTTAAGCCTGTTTGTCGCATTGTACCAAAAAGCCTCTACATTTGCGGTCATGCCGGATTACCGCCCGGTTTCAGTATTTATAAACGCAAATTACTATGGAATGATTATTGAATTCGTTGTTTTGATTGCACTTTACCGGATTTTTACAAACCCTGAATTAAGCGCTTTCTATTATATGGTGATGGGGCTTAATTTTATAGGGCTTTACCTGACTGCCAGCTTTTCATCGTTTATGGCGATGTTTGCCGCGGTTACCTTCATGCTCATTTTAAAGAAAAAGAAAAGAATTGCTCTTGCCTTTATTCTGGCGGTTGTCTTTTTCGTGGGATTATTGCTTCTGTTTCCGCAGTTTCTGCCACGCGGAGTACAGGCGATTGACAGGACACTGGCCCAAAGGATTTCCATTTGGACTGCCTCTGTAAAAGGAATTGAACAGCACCTGTTTTTTGGGCGCGGCTCTATGGCGTATCAAATGATTTATGAACAGTTTTCGGGGTATAAAACATATCACTGCCATAATCTGTTCCTTGATATCTTACTGAATTTTGGCATTGTGGGTTTTGCATGTATCGGCGTTTATGTTGGCGTGCAGGCAAAGCTTTTGCTGCTTCGGGTGCGGAACAATATCTGCATGGACATGAATATTTTGATGGCTGCCGCTGCCGCCGCTGTTTTTGTCCACGGGCTGACTGATGTTTCCATTCTTTGGATTCAGACCGCCGCTCTTTTTGCCCTGATTTATTCTTCCACCGGAATTGGCTCTGGGTACATTGAAAAAAGTGTTCGTGTTCCCAATTTGCTTCCCAACTACCCCGGCGATTCTGCCCCCGCGCTGTATTTAAAAAATTAACAGGATTTGTTTTTGCCGCTCATTAATAGATTGAAAGCAAAAGACAAGCTCCTCATGACTAAGAAAAACACGGTATGATGCAGTCTGATAGAAACTGCATCATACCGTGTTTTTGGTTTACAATTTTATCATTATTTTTAATTTTAGGTATCATTCCGGTCACTGTGGAGTTATCACTCTGCAGTGACCGTTTCTATTCAAGTTTTCCCGGACTGATCTCTGAAAATCAGGTGGAGAGAAGTTTCAATGGAATGGATAGTATGGCACAAAATTGTTTTTTGTTGTATTTAAATTGAAGTTAACGGCAACTTAATATAAGTACAACAAAATATTGTCATAATCGGTCATGGCATTATCTGACTGCCATGGAAGAGGAGGTGATTATTTGTTATCGCAAGAACGTCAGGAAAAAATCATGGAGCTCCTGCTCGACAAAAAGAGCGTAAAAGCTTCTGAATTGTCTAAGGAATATGGGGTTTCCATTGAAACAATCCGGCGTGACCTTGACACTCTCAGCCGGGAAGGACGACTGACGAAAGTGTACGGCGGTGCGGTGCTGGAGAAGGTTGTGGCACAGGAGCAGAATCTTTCTCTGCGGACTTCCGCAAACCATGAACTCAAACACGAAATTGCTAAAATTGCATGCCGCTTTGTGGAGGAAGGGCAGTCCATTGCCATGGATACCAGCACTACAAACCTGGAAATTGCCAAAATGCTGAAGCAAAGTTTCAATCGTTTGACCATTATTACCAATGGAATTGATATTGCGATGGAACTTCGGGATAAAGAACATTTTAATACGGTTCTCACCGGGGGGACGCTGCGCGGGGATGAGCTGAGCCTGGTCGGTGGCTTGGCGGAGGAATTTCTGGATAAATTCCACATTGACAAAGTATTTGCCAGTGTGAGCGGTATATCTATTTCTAACGGATTTACCGATTACGGTTTGGGAGAATACCACGTGAAGATGAAAATGATTGAGCGTGCGCGCGAGGTTATTGTGCCGGCCGACAGCAGCAAGTTTGATGTCATTTCGCTTTTGAAAGTTGGAAATCTCGACATGTGTGACCTGATTATTACAGATTCGCAGATTAGTGAAAATGTGCTGCGTAAATACTTGGAAAATAAGGTTAAAGTGATCAACCATTAATAGAAACCGGTAAAAAAGGAAGCAGAATTGTATATTCCGCTTCCTTTTTTTACCGGTTTCTTTGAATTTTACAATACATTAGATCTAACGTGGAATTATGAATATGTTTTAACCAAAAATAACCTTGCCTTTACATGAATCCAACATAAATATATCACAACACTGATACAATCAGTCATGTTATGAACACCATTCAGGAGGTCGATCCTTTGGAAATACGGAAAAAAAAGTGGTTTCATTCAGATCAACTGGTTATTTTGTTGTTTATTTTACCGGCATTGCTTCCAATCCTTGTTTTCTGGATTTATCCGATGCTGGAAACAATACGGATTAGTACGACCGATTGGGACTACATGTCTCCGCAATACAATTATGTGGGGCTGGAAAATTATAAACAGCTGCTTGGGGATTCCAGTTTTCACAGAGCCTTGTTCAACACGTTGTATTTTTGTGTTGCTACCTCTGTGCTGGCCATCCTTTTAGGATTATTTCTGGCCTACTTAATCAGCGGCCTGAAAAAATGCGCCGGATTTTTCCGCTCCACTTTTTTTCTGCCGTGGATTACGCCGACCATCGCGGTTTCCATTGTGTGGGTGTGGATTTTCAATCCGGAAACCGGTTTAATGAATTTTCTTCTTTCGCTGGCGGGGCTTCCTCAATTGCCATGGATTGAAAGTTCGCAGTGGGCCATGCCGGCGGTGATTATTCTGTCTGTCTGGCGAATCTGCGGTTACAATATGATCTTTTTTCTTGCCGCGATGTACCGGGTACCAAAACAGCTGTATGAAGCGGCTGATATGGACGGTGCGTCCAACATTCATAAATTTGTGCACATCACGCTTCCCTACATCTCTCCCACAACGTTCTTTGTGATTATTGTGGATTTGATTGACAGCATGAAGGCTTATGACCAGATCCTCATTTTGACTCAGGGGGGGCCGGCAGGCAGTACCAGAACCATTCTGTACTACTTCTTTCAGCTTGCTTTTGAGCAGTTCAATATGGGGCAGGCAACGGCCACTGCGGTCTTTTTGGTTCTCATCACCGCCTCGTTGTCGGCAGTCAATTTTTACTTTTCAAAGAAGTGGGTTAATTACTAGAAGGGAACGTGATAGGATGAATTCCATTTCAAAATCCGTGCCTGCATTTGCCGTGAGCACACAGAGCCGAAAAAGATTCGCACAGGGTAAAGGCTGTATGATTCGGGGAGTGATTCGCTGGACTATTTTGCTGAGTGCAGTAGTCTATACTCTCTTTCCATTTTATTGGATGGCAACCAGCGCACTGAAATCAAAAGAAGAAGTGTTTCAGTTTCCGCCGGTTTTACTGCCCTCTGTATGTCACTGGAATGTATTCCCTGAAACCATACAGGCGGCGCCGTTTTTACACTATGTTTTTAACAGCACATTTACCGCTGTTTGCATTGTCTTGATTCAGATTATCAATTCCGCAATGTTTGCCTATGTCCTGACGCAATTCCACTTTCGCGGAAAAACATTGCTGTTTGCGGTGATTATGGCAACTTATATGCTGCCCGATGCCGCTACCTATGTTCCAAGCTACATCATTATTGCCCATATGGGGCTTTTAAACACTTACAGGGGCCTGATCATTTCCAACAGTGTCAGTGTCTTTAGCATATTTTTGGTGCGCCAGGCGTTTTTGCAGGTTCACCGCAGTACAATTGAATCCGCCAAAATGGACGGTGCTTCACACTGGCGCATTTTGTGGAACATTATGGTGCCGCTTTGCAAGCCGACATTCATTACATTGGGATTAATCGCTTTTGTCACAAGCTACAACAATTACATGTGGCCTTCGCTGATTGCCAAGGACCCGAATCTTTACCTTGTAACCACCGGGCTGCGGCAGTTCTTTATTGAGGACGGCGCTTATGGAATTAAATGGCCCCAGGTAATGGCCGCCAGTACGATTACAGTGCTGCCGTTGGTTCTTCTTTATCTGTTCGCTCAAAAGTATCTGATACAGGGGATTTCCGAATCAGGCGTCAAGGAATAATCCTGTTGAAATATAAACCAATTTTTTATGGAGGGTTACTATGAATTTCAAAAAAAGACTTCTTTCCGGTGCAGTGGCCGTTGCGCTTATGGCAACGGCACTGCCGGGATGTTCTGGTTCTGCACAGGGAACGTCCAGCGGTGCGTCCTCTCAGGCTGCTCTTTCTTCGGCATCTGCCGGAAAAACAGTGGAAATTGAGTTTTGGTACGGATTGGGCGGAAAACTCGGCGATACCATGAAGGGCATGATTGATGATTTTAACGCATCTCAGTCAGAAGTAAAGGTCAAGGGCGTTGCGCAGGGCAGCTATGATGAAACGTATCAGGCTTTGCAGGCGGCCATTGCCAGCGGTACGGCTCCGGCATGCTTTCTGACCGATTCTCCGGGTGTTCATAATCTGGCTGAAAAGAATGTTCTTGCCGATGTTACGCCTTATATTAATAAGAACAGCGATTTTAATCTGGACGATATGGTTCCGGCTTTCCTTGCGCCGGCGCAGATCGACAATAAGCTGTACGGCATCCCGGCTTACGGAACAACACAGCTTTTCTATTACCGCAAAGACCTGTTTGAAAAAGCCGGTGTTTCCGCCGATGTTTTGAACAGCTGGGAAGACCTTGAGAAAGCTTCTGCCAAGCTGGCACAGAAATCCGGAGACACGACCAGCGTATATGCCTGGGAGCCCATGTGGGGTTCAGACAACATGGTGGATGCGGTGCTGAGTGCGGGCGGTTCCGTGCTGAGCGAAGACGGCAAAACCGTTACCATCGATGACCAGGTCTGGATTAACACCTGGGAATACTTCCGCCGCAATATCTTTGACAACAAGACCATGAGAATCCATTCCGGCGGACAGGGATGGGAATATTGGTATTCTACCATTGACGATGCCATGCAGGGCAAAGCAGCCGGATACACAGGTTCTTCCGGTGACCAGGGCGACCTCGATTTCAGCAAAATGGCCGCACATGAACAACCCGGCTGGAATGGTCAGCAGGGCAAACCTTCCGCCAGCTCCCGTTTTGTTGCCATTCCCGCATCGGTCAGCGATGAGCAAAAGGCAGCTGCTTTCCAGTGGATGACCTATTACTCCAGTGCCGCCAACACAGCAAAATGGTCTATGGCAAGCGGTTATATTCCGGTACGTCTTTCCGCACAGGATGACCCGACTTACAAGGCATATTTGGAAAAGAATCCGCAGGCAGCTATTCCGCTTCAGCAGGCTTCTCATGCATCCCCGGTATTTTTGGACCCGACAGACGGAAAAATTACGGACATCCTGTCAAAAGCCTGCGACAAAGTTGAAATTGAAAACCAGCCCGTTGCAGAAGTCCTGAAACAGGCAAAAATTGAAGCGCAGAAAGCGTTGGATCAGGCCTTGACCAAAAAGTAATTTACTACAATACATCAGTGTGGAGGAATCCGGTTGGAAACAACAAAAAAGCAGAAAAAGATTCGCGCAATTTTATTTGACAAAGACGGAACATTGATTGATTTTAATTCCATCTGGATTCCTCTTGCATTTGAATTGACGGACAAGCTGCTCATCAGCTGTGCAATTCCAAAAAACCGTGAACAAGCAAAAATCACTTTATTAGAGCAAATCGGCATCCGAGCGGACGGCAGTGTGGTACCGGGAAGCGTTTATGCTTCCGGTACGCAGGAGGATTTTGTTGAAATCCTTTATCACTCCGCTCAAAAACTGGAATTCGATTTGCCGGAATATCAATCCTTTCTGACCGATGTGCGGGACCAAATCCGCAATTATATGGTGACACACAAGAATTTTATCCGGCCTGTTCCCAAAGCTGCTGAAACGCTTGCCGCTTTGGTGCAAAGGGGTCTGATCCTGGGGGTATCCACTTCTGACAGTGAAGACAATACCCGGGTTTGCCTTGACCAGACCGGCCTGCTGCAATATTTCAGCTACATCGGCTGCCCCAGCCGCCGGATTCAGCCAAAACCCGCCGGCGACATTCTTCATGATTTTACAGACCGGTTCGAGCTGACCCCAGAAGAAGTTGCCATAGTGGGGGATACCGCGGTCGATATTGCTTTTGCAAAATCAAACCGCGCGGCTCTTGCGGTGGGGGTTTTAAACGGCGCAGGGAAAACAGAGGAGCTGGAAAGTCAGGCGGATCTTCTTTTGCCTGAAATTTCGAGCCTTATTCGAAACGGGAGTCCTGTGTGGGATTGAAATCCGGTATAGTCACAAATTTAGAAAGTGAGCAGGAATTATGAAACTATTTAAAAAAGCCTGTGCTATCTGGTTGGTGATGGCATTGCTTATCAGTATGTTTACTGTTTCCGGGGCTTCTGCTCTGGAATCGGATGACAAAACAATCAGTGTTGTGAAGGACTCCGGCGTTACGTTTGACGGGGTACTGGATGAAGATGTCTGGAGTTCCATGCAGCCGGTGGAAAAAAGGGTTGTAGGGGATACCACACCGATTGACGCATCGTTTAACGTAACCTGGGACAACAGCAACATGTATATTGGAGTTCAGGTAACGGGTGCCGATGAATCGAAAACATCGTTTGATGATGACAGCATCAGTTATTATCTGACACCCCACAATGACAGGGGCGCATACTCCGAAGATGATTTTCAGGTTCAAATCGGGGATAAGGGAACATCAATCGGTGCCGGATATTCCGGTTCCGGGAAAAATGCGACTCTGAAAGTTTCAGATATTTCAGCACAGTATCAGTCGATTGAAAACGGATACACGATGGAGGTCAAAATGCCGTGGAGCGTGGTCGGTATGGTGCCGCACGATGTCTGCGAAATGGGTTTTGACCTGATGGCTTTCTCTGCCGGTGAAAGCGACTGCGTGATGGTGTGGTCCGGAACAACCAACAACTGGACGGATACATCGGATTTCGGCACGCTGACTTTCACGGGGGACGGCACAGAGCCTAACGGACAGACACTGCGTACGGAGCGCAATATTTTTGAAGAAAACGCAGAAATCAGCATGAACTACACGAAGGCAGCGGAAAATGATGCCGTTTGTGTGGTGCCGGATGGCGGCAATCCGGAAGATTCTGTTCTGGAAGAAAAAACACTGACGGAAGGTTCCGGAAAGGTCGTTTACTCCGCAGAGGAAAATACGCTGGAGCCCGGCGATTACGAAGCGGTGCTTTATAATCCCGAAAATGGAGCCGTCTATGCCCGCGCGTCCTTTGCCATTGGCGAAGTAAAAATATGGACGGAGGAATCTTCGTATTCCAGGCTGGACAAGACGGATATTACGGTTCATTATGCCGATGCGGCGAGCGGAAGCTGGATTGGTGTTTATTATGCAGGGGATGTACCCGGCAGTTCCTATCCATCCATTGTATGGGGATACACGGATTCGGACAGTGGAGAAATCACCTTTACAACGGATGATTTCAGTAAATCCACCCATCCGAATTTTTCGGATGGAAGCAAGGACTACCTGAGATCTGGTGATTATAAAGTGGTTTTGTTCAAAGATGGCGGTTATGCCATAGACCAAGCTTGCCCTTTCACAGTAGCAGGTCCGCAGCTGACACTGGACAACCACGCGTATTCTTTGAATTTTCAGATTGATTTAGATTACAGCGGCACAGATGCTGTAAACAACAAGGACTGGGTGGGCATTTACAAAAAAGGTGAGACTCCGGGCGATTCGGCTTCCTATGCGTTTAAGTATGCAACCGGTGAGTCTGGCACCTTAACGTTCACACAGGAAGATGTAAAGCAGTATAGTTGGAGTCCTTTGGAAGGTGGTCCGCTGCCGGAAGGAGATTATGAGCTGATTCTGCTGGCGAATGACGGATATGGGATTTTGGACCGCGTGCCTTTTTCCCTTGCGGATACTGAAATCTATACACCTGATGCGGCCTCTTATGACCGAAGCGGTGCAAGAACCGGTTATGCGGACGGAACCGTAACTATTACGGACAGCGGCCATAAGACCACTTCGCAGTACGTGCTGTACTGGGGCGATGACAACGGAAAGTTAAACGAATTTGACTCAATCGACACTGTGGCACGCACAGAAGATGCCACAACCTATCAAATGACTGAAAATACGTTCATTCCTGCACAGGCCACAAAACTGCTTGTGTACAGCAGTAATGGCACGCAGGAGTCCGATACGCCGGTATCTTGTGACCTTCCGGACGGTGTAAAGTTTGCCGACGAGGCTCCGCTTTATACGTTTGACGTCATTTCAGACACACATGTTCAGGCATGGGACAGTGAAATGAACGCACGCGTTAATATGGCTTTTGAGGATATTAAAAAGAACGATCCGCATAGCCAAGGAATCATTGTTAACGGAGACATGGTGGACCAGGGATTCGATGAGAACTATAACGAATTTTTCTCAATCGTAAATAAAAATCAAAATGGACTGCCGCCGCTCTATCTTGTTATGGGAAACCATGAATTCATGGATTTTGCAACGGCGAATCCTTATACGAATGCTTTGGATGGAAAAGAGCAGAGATGGCTGAATTATACACAGAATTCTTCCCTTTATTATGACACCTACATCAACGGACAGCATTTTATCATGTTGGGCTCCGAAGGATACACCGGATTGGATTTAGGGTATGATCACGACTACTGCGACATATCAGAGGCACAGTTCAGCTGGTTAAGGACAAAACTTGCTGAAACAAAAGATAAAAAGGAACCGATTTTTCTGTTTCTGCACCAGCCGATGTTGGATACAGTAGCCGGTTCGATGGCATACCAGGGCTGGAACGGCGTAAAGCCGGAACAGGAACAGGAACTCAGAAGCATCCTGAAAGAGTATCCTCAGGTTATTATGTTCAACGGACATACGCATTGGCTTTTGGAATCTGACCATGAAATGTACGATGGAAAAAACACCTTTGCCAGTATTTTCAACACAGCTTCCGCCGGATACCTCTGGTCTGATGAAGGTCAGGAGATTAGCAGCGGAGAAGGTCTTTACATTGAGGTTTATAAGGACAAACTTCTGGTTAAAGGAAGAAATTACACGGACGGGAAATGGGTCCCGAAAGCATTTTTCTCCGTCGACATGAATGAAAAGTACCAGGGAATTTCAGAGGATGATTCCGGCAGCAGCAGTCACTCTGGCAGTGGCAGTCACTCCGGCAGCAGCAGTCACTCCGGCGGAAGTTCCTCGCAGCCGGCAGCAGGCGGCGATAGTTCCACGGTACAAAAAACCCAGAACAGCGCCGGAAGGACAATTGTTTCCGTTGCTGCACAGCCCGATGCGGCTGCGGTGGTTTCCGGTGGAAAAGCGACCGTGAACGTCACGGTTCCGCAGACAGCAATGGATGGTTCTTCCTCTGTGACAGCGGCGAATCCGATGAGCTTGAATATTACAGCGCCGGCATCCGCTTTAATCAGTCAGTTGAATAACAGTGCTGTTCATGCGGTATCTTTGACGGTACGTGTTCCGTCGGAGGCACTCGGCAATACGAATGAGAACATTCAGGCTTCCGTGAATCTTCCCAAAGCTGTGGTGCAGACTGCAAAAGATTTAAAGAAAGATATTATTCTGAATACGACTGATTCACAGACCGGAAAATTAGCTCATTCCTGGACTCTTTCCGGACAAAATCTCAGCAATTCGGTTTCGTCTGTTGTTGCGGTCGACACCGTTGTTAAAGTCAAATCTGTCAAAAATGACACGGGTGCTGCAAAAATTGTTGCAGAAAACACCGCAGACCATCAGTCCTGCGGAACGATGATCCATTTTGCAGAAAACGGTCTGCTTCCCGCACCGGCGGCGGTTCGGGTGTATGTCGGTGACCAAGACAACTGCGGTCCGAATTCCAAAGTATATTTTTACTATGTGAACCGCGCTACCGGTGTTCTGGAACAAATGCCGAAAAGCGAATATACCGTGGATGCCGATGGCTATGTGACAGTTCATATCATGCATTGCTCCGATTATGTCCTGATGCCGAAAAAAGCAACGACTCCTTATCCGGTGCAATCAGACACAACCTATCCGGTAGGCGTTAAGAAAGGCCAGAGTTACATGTTTGGCATGACCGTGACCGGCAATGCGGCTCCGGCGTTTGGCGTTGGAAACGGAAAAGTGTTTTTAAGCTCAGTCAAACGTGTGGGCAACCGGTATTTCTTTACGGTAAAGGCAATCGGCAACCCCGGGGAAACGACTGCTGTTTACTCCACTTTACCTGGGAAAAAGGCCGTTCCAATGTGCTATATTACGGTACGGTGACCAGAAAATAAGATACCAGAAAAATAGAAGACCACAATGAATGAACTGCACCCCATTTGCTTCAGTATCGCATACTGTCTGACAAATGGGGTGCAGTTCTAATTAATATTTACAGGCGATCAGGGAACCATCCGATTACACTATGATTGGGGAAATAATAATGCCATATGTATTTTTGGGAGCGGCGATTATCAGCGAATTGCTCGGTACAACATTGCTGAAATATTCGAATGGTTTTACTTTGCTTTTGCCGTCACTGGGCAGTGTCCTTGCCTATGCCATGTCGTGCTTTTTTTTGGCGAAATGCCTTCAAAACATCAATCTGAGTGTTGCATATGCTACTTGGTGTGCTTCTGGCATTGTCGTAACAACGCTGATTTCCGTGATCCTTTTTCAGGAAAATATCAGTATTGCGGGGATGATTGGACTTTTTTTCGTCATTACCGGTGTTGCTCTTTTGAATTTCTTTGGTTAGAAAATGAAATGCTGAAAGCCCAAAATGGATGGAATTGCGCCAACTTTACATACAATTAGTAGTATAAATGGTATTATGTACTAGCAGGAATTTAAATGGTGGACTTTTGTGAAGGCAGAGTTACGAAACGGGGCCCTGAGGGGGTTCCGTTTGGCCGGTATTTTGTGCTTGAGTCGTTTTGTTTTCAGAAGGCTTTACCAGCTCGATTTGCATTCCCATTCGTTTAAATTTAGTTAAGACAGATTTTGGGGCGGTATCATTTGTAATCAGCAGATCGATATTTTCAGCTTCTCCGTATCGAAAATTTGAGGTGACTCCGATTTTTGTATAATCGGCCAGCACAAAGTGTTTTTCAGACCGTTCGAACATCATGGAGTTCACGGGTCTTTCCTGGAAAGCCGCCGTTGTAAGCCCCCCTTCCACAGAGAGGCCGGCACAGCCCAGAAAACACTTGTTGGCAGAAACCCGGCCGATGTTCTGCAATGCGAATTCACCGAACATCGATTCCTTTGGAAAACGGATTTCCCCACCGGTCAAGGCGACGGTAAGGGTTGGATTATGCGGCATTTTCAATGCTTTGCCGTTGTTTGTGATGACGGTGACATTGTTTGCCGTAATATACTGCATCATGAGCAGTGCCGTGGAGCTGGTATTAATAAAAATAGAGTCCTGGTCCTGCACCAGCGCGGCGGCTTTTTTAGCGATTGCCGTTTTGCACTGCATTTGGCTGCTGCTGAATCCGCTGCTGCCCGGGTTCAGCAGCATGGCTTTGCCGTATTGGCGGGTAATGATATGGTGTTCTTCCAGACTGTTTAAATCGCGTCGGATGGTCAGCGGAGATACATTCAATTCTTTTGCAAGGAACGAAACCTTAACATGGCCGTATTGTTCTAAGAGGTGAATGATTTCCGTTCGCCGATGATCGACAAAATTTAAACTCCTTTTCATAGCAACCTTCCCCCATCGAAAAGATTTTGCAGGCTGAACAGCCTGCCTTCTGTAAATCACGCATTTACAGAACAGATTTGGTGCGAATCGTCTATCCAGACGGCATCCAGTTTTTCGCGCAGGAATTTTGCGGCAAACCGCAGGTCTTCACGCCATTGCGGGGACCCTTTGTACCAGAACTCTCCCACATAAAGCCGGACGTTCTGTTCCTTCAGGCGGGAAATGCAGCCCAGATAATCCGTGTGTCCGGTGGAAAATGGAATTTCCCTGTAATGGCCCGGCAGGGTTTCTTTCAGATGTGCCGCGAAAATATGACCTTTGCCGGTTTTCAAGTCTTCCGCGGCCGGTTTTCCGTACAGAAGAGCGGCATTCTGCAAATTTCCGATATCCGGGTAAACCCCAAGATAGGGACTGTCAATCAGGTCCACGTATTTCATGGCCTTTTCCACCGTATCCATAAATGGCGTTTCCATGGTTTCAAAACCTAGAACAATGCCGGATTTAGCGGCCATGCCGATGGATTTTTTCAGCCCGTCTGCAAACAGTTCACGCGTTTTTTCAGTACCGGGTTCATAATACACATCATACCCGGCAAGCTGAATGATGCGGATACCAAGCTCGGCAGCAAGGGTGACGGCTTGGTCCATAATTTCCAGCCCACGTGCTTGGGTTGCCGGGTCGGGGCTGCCAAGCGGGTATTTGCGATGCCCGGAAAGACACATGGAGCGAATGGGAACCCCTGTTTCTTCCATGGCAGAAACCAGTTCCCGCCGCTGGTCCTGTGTCCAGTTCAGGCGGCTCAGCTTTTCATCGGTTTCATCGATGCTGATTTCCACGTGGTCAAATCCGCTTGCCTTTGCAGCGCTCAGCTTTTCTTTCCACGTCAGGTTCGAAGGCATGGCCTTTTCGTAAAGACCCAGATGATAATTCCGGTTCAAAGAATTTTCCAAAGTTTCTTCTCCCTTTTTTATTCTGAATGAAAGCAGGGGATGGCGGATGTTCCGTTACTGCAAGACATATTGTTGCAGAAATTGAGCAACCCCGTCTTCTGCGTTGCTTTTTGCGGTAAACCGTGCCTGTTTCCGAATTTCCTCATCGGCATTCCCCATTGCTACGGACATTCCGGCAAAGCGAAGCATTGCGCTGTCGTTGTTGGCATCTCCGAATGCCATAATGTCTTTTGGCAAGATGTCAAGCCGATTGCAGAGCTGCCGCAGGCAGTTAGCTTTGTTGCATCCCTGTTTGGTAAATTCGTAGTGGTAGGGGAAGGGATTGGTGATCTCAACACCTTTAATGGAGACAAGCTTTTCTTCAAATGCCCGTATGTATTCTTTTTCAACGTGCGGAAGGAAAATCTTTTGAATTCTGCAATCCCGCTGCAGCAGCTCCTGTATATCAGAAATAATATTTTTCGATTGATTCATGGCTTTCAGGCGGTTTGGGGAATAAAAGCTGTCGCTGTAAAAGCACAGTGCTTTTTCGTCGGTATAAGCCTGATTTTCGACATAGATTTCAAAATAGATGGGAAATGAGGTCACGGCGTCCACAACTTGAGCGGCCGTTTCCTTTGGCAAAGGGTCGGAAAACAGTTCCTTATTTTCTTGTAAATCGATGAGGCTTGCGCCGTTTGCCGTAATTGCAAAACGCATTTCCTCTAAGGAAAGCACGTCCTGCGGAAAACGCGGCAGGATTCTTCCGCTTGTTACGACAAATTCAATTCCCATTGCGTTCAATTCTTTTACAGCATGGAGGTTTGCCCGGGTGACCAGGCTGTCTTGGTTCAGAAAAGTCCCGTCCAGGTCGACCGCCACAAGGCGTGGGAGCAGTCGGTGTTCTGTTGTCATTTCATCGCCTCCCGAAAAATGGATTCTGCAGCGCCGAACAGGCGCTGCAGCAATTGTATCATTATTGTACCATATGAATCAGCCGTTAGTCGATTAATTCTTCCCCGAAACCGCCCTGAATGGCATCAACAATCTTTTTCAGGGACTCTTTTTCGTCTTCCCCGTCGCATTTTATTTCAATTTCAGTACCGGCTTTAATGGCTGCGCTCATCAGCATCAGAACGCTTTTGGGGTTGACCTGGCCGTTTGGGTGGACGATGGTGATGTTGCAGGAGCATTTCGAGCAAATATCTGCAAGCTCGGATGCCGGACGCAGATGAAGCCCGGTTACGTTGCGAACTTTGACTTTTTCGGATACCATATCTATTTTTCTCCTTCATTCCGGTCGGTTAAACCGGCAGCTTATTAAACAATCTTTATTTTTGCCCGTAATAGGCGCCAGGGCCGTGTTTACGGTAGTAATGTTTATCAATCATGTACTGTGGTGCCGGCAGGCACTTTGGGTTGATGGATTCTGTGTTGGCTGCCATTTTCGCGACTTCTTCCAGAACGACGGCATTATAAACCGCTTTTGCCGCGTTTTCACCCCATGTAAACGGCCCGTGGTGTGCGCAGAGCATGGCGGGAACCGCCAGTACGTCAATTCCTTTCGCGGCGCGCTCTTTCAACAGGTCAGACATGACAACGCCCGTGTTGCGTTCATAGGCCTCTTCAATTTCTTCATGGGTCAGCGGACGCGCGCACGGAATTTCGCCGAAGAAATAGTCGGCCTGTGTCGTGCCGTAACAGGGAATGGAACGCGCGGCCTGCGCCCAGGAAGCTGCCCAGACAGAGTGGGTGTGTACAATTCCGCCAATCTGTGGAAAATCACGGTAAAGCACCACGTGAGTGGCGGTATCGGAGGAAGGCCGGTATTTGCCTTCCACCACATTTCCCTGCAAATCGACGATGACCATATCCTCCGGTGTCAGGCTGTCGTATTCCACACCGCTGGGCTTAATGGCAAACAGACCGGTGGAACGGTCAATTCCGCTAACATTACCCCAGGTATAGGTAATAAGACCGCGCTTTGGAAGCTCAAGATTGGCTTCCCATACTTCACGTTTTAGTTCTTCTAACATATTATTTCCCCTTTTACACTAATTGTCAAGGGCAGACTTAATCTCTTTCGCGTGCCTTAACTGCAGAATCTCCTGCGCATGTTTCTGCTCATCATTGTAGTTCATGCTGCGCAGAGCCGCCTTGATTCTGGGAGTGTCGGAGGCGGACATGCTGAACTCGTCCAGCCCCAGCCCCAGCAGAAGTTTTGTTGAGCGGCGGTCCCCGGCAAATTCCCCGCACATGCCGACTTCGATTCCGGCTTTGTGTCCCGCTTTAATAATGTGAGAAATCGCCCGGATGACGGCGGGGTAAAACGGGTCGTACAAATCGCGGATTTCCTGGTTTCCACGGTCCACCGCCAGGGTGTACTGGGTGAGGTCGTTGGTGCCGATGCTGAAAAAGTCCATCATCTGGGCAAACTCGTCCGCGCAGAAGACCGCGGCCGGGGTTTCCATCATCATGCCGACCTGAATTTTATCGTCAAATGGAATCTGCTCACGGGTCAGTTCCTGTTTAACCTGCCTAATCAGTTCCAGCGCGCTTTCCGCTTCTTCCAGTGAGATTAGCATGGGAAGCATGATGCGGAGCGGGCCGTAGTGGCTGGCGCGCAGGATTGCCCGGATTTGTGTTCTGAAAATATCCGGATTTTTCAGGCAGAACCGGATGGCACGCAGACCGAGAAACGGGTTTTGTTCCGGTTTAAATTGAAAGTAGCTCAGTTCTTTGTCCCCGCCGATGTCGAGCGTGCGGATGATAATTTCGTGGCCCAGCGTTTCGACGGCTTTGCGATATACTTCAAACTGTTCCTCTTCGGTTGGAAAATGGCTGTTTTCCATATACAGGAATTCCGTGCGGAACAGTCCAACGCCGTCCACGCGGAGAGAGACCGCCTGCTCAATATCCTTCAGACTGCCAACATTCGCGTAAACTTTGAGCTGACGGTTGTCTTTTGTGACCGTCGGCAGACCGGCATCGGCCAGATATGCCGCGTTTTCTTCTTCCAGCTTCTTTTTCTTTGCCGAAAAGTTCTTTGCAAAGTCCGGTTCCGGGTCGACATAAATTTCTCCGGTTCCGGCGTCCATTACGACATGGCTGTCTTCTTTCACAAGGTCCAAAATGCCCGTGGCGCCCACAAGAGCCGGAATGTTCAGGCTTTTGGCCATAATGCTGACATGCGACGTTACGCCGCCTTCTTCCGTAATGAATCCAAGTACGAGGTCTTGATTCAACCGGGCCGTGTCGGAAGGGACCAGGTTGCGCGCGATAATTACGGAAGGCGTTTTCAGAGCGGCGAATTTGTCTGCACAGCGATTCTGCAGGCAGGCGAGCAGCTGGTCTCCCACATCTGTAATATCTGCCGCGCGCTCTTTCATGTAAGGGTCGTCCATACTCTGGAAGATGCAGCGGAGTTCCTCAATGGAGGCTTCACTTGCCTGTTCTGCGTTTATGTGCTGTTCACGGATTTTGTGTTTTACAGCATCATGCAGAGTAAAGTCTTTGATGATGGAAACGTGACCCGCAAAAATCTTGTTGTTCTGCGCAAGAAGGGACAGATCTTGCGCAACTTTTTCAGCGGCAGTTTCAAACCGCTGGATCTCGCTCTCTATTTTTGCTTCGGTTTCCGCTTTTGCGTCTGAAACGGTGGTGTATTCTTCCGGAACCAGAAAAACAGGTCCAATGGCAATGCCGTGTGAAAAGACCTTGGAAACAATCAGTTCTTTCATATTTCCCCCAAAAATGTTGCCGGGCAAGATGTGCGCGGCAGGAATTGCTTGATAGAAAAATGGCTGTACCTGAGAAAACCTTGGGCCCAGCACATTTTTACAAATTTACAGGACGGAGCGGAACGGCACGTTCGGCTCGTGAGTGAAGCAGTCTTCGAATCCTCTGCGATAATGGAACTGCAGCTTCTCTTTGTCATCCGGATAAACAAATTTTCCGCCGACATCCCAAATGAACGGTGTAAACTGATACTGCAGAACATTCTTCTTATAATTGTATACGTTAAGGATTTCCAGCGGATCAGCCTTAAAGTTGGTCCAGACATCGTAATGAACCGGGATGACAACTTTGCAGCGCAGAGCTTCTGCCATGCGCAGAATGTCAACGCTGGTCATTTTATCCTGACAGCCGGCCGGATTTTCACCGAAAGAACCGAGGGCCACGTCGATGTCATAATCTTTGCCGTGTTTGGCATAGTAGACCGAGTAATGGGAATCTCCGCTGTGATAGATGGTGCCCGCGGGGGTTTTAATCAAATAGTTGACTGCTTTCTCGTCCAGGTCGTTCGGGCAGGTGTTGCGCACATCTTTGTCTGTTGTTACAATGCAGGTGCGGTCAAAAGAATCCAGAACCGTAATTTCCGTGGTGCCGACGCGAATCACGTCACCCGGCTTTACCACTTTGCAGCGCTCTTCCGGAACTCCGTATGACAGCCATTTTTTTACGCTTTCCTTCGGGCCGATAAACGGGACGTCCGGTTTGCAGTTTTTCAGAACGGCAGTCGCAAAGAACGGATCAATATGGTCGTTGTGATAATGGGTTGACAGAACGGCATCAACTTTTGTGACGGCGAACGGATCATACACAATCGGTGCCGCGCGCAGGTTGGGTTGTGTCATGCGGCCGCCTGTCATATTTGCCATCTGATGGTAGTCGTCCATGAATTTCTTTTTCTTGGTTCTTTTGCCGTTGCCGAACCACAAATCCACAGCGATGTTGGTGTCGTCTTCCGTTTTTACCCAAATTCCGGTGCAGCCGATCCACCACATTGCAAATGTACCCGGTTTTACGACGGTTTCGTCGATTTCTTCATTCAGCCAGGTGCCCCATTCCGGAAAAGCGCCCATAATCCAGCTTTCGCGGGTGATATCATTGACGTTTGGCATTTTGTTTCCTCCTAAAAATCAGTTAGATTGTGAGACCGGGTTCATCAGGCTTCCACCGTGTAAAGTGCAACTTCGTCCGTTTCTCGGTTGGCGGAAATGATTCGGTCTTTTCCTTCATAGGAATATACCCACACGTTGGTGGGTCCGCGGTCATGATCGACGGTTTCTATTTCATACTGCTGTGTTTCGTTGTTGTAGTACACGCGGAGCAGGTTGCGCTCTCCTTTGCGGTGCCCTACCAGAGCACACGGCGTTCCATTCAGACTGCCGCTCCAGATGGCATGCAGAAACGGGAACTGCTGCGCAAACTGAAATGCCGGTTGGTAAACGCCGGCATCGTCCAGCCGGAAAATAGAAATTTCTTCTCCGTGAAAAGGTGAAAGGGTTAAAAGCTCCGGCTTGCCGTCACCGTCGAAATCAGCCTGGCAGATATCGCTGACGGGTTTCTGAAGAATGCGGCGGATTTCCCACTCTGCTTCCGGTTTGACCGGCGGTTCAAACCGGAATACGCCTTCGTCGGTGGAAACCAGTGCATAGCTTTTATCCGGTGCGGTGTAATAGCCGTGATTTTTGAGCTGATTTTCGCGCAGAATCTTTACGGAAAGCTGATGGTCTTTATCATAAGAATCAAGATTTTCGGGTAGGCAGGCAGCAAAAATCTTGCCGGGGGAACGCCAGTCTTCCTTGTACTCGCAGGCACTTTTAATTGTGCAGGCCAGCAGCCAGTAACGGCCGTCTTTTGCCCGAATCAGACCAAAACGGTGGACGTAAGGCAGGTCACACAAAGTTTTTACCTGCCAGGTGCCGTCGGACTGTTTGGTGCAGGTTACGATGCGCGCGTCATCTCCGCCGCAGTTTGGAGAGTAGAATTCCTGTGTGGCCAGGAATTGGTCTTTGCGCCCGGGGACTTGAACCATCGTCATCACGCCGCCGGGTCCTTCCCATACCGTTTCCATCGGGGAACCGTCCAGCGCAAACCGCCGGCAGGGACCTTCTTTTTCTGTGCCGATC
>JALCPP010000009.1 GCA_022650485.1 Oscillospiraceae bacterium
AATAGGCGGTCAGCAGGCGACTGCTGGCATAGAGCATGATGTCGATTTCCTGTTTTTGCTGCGGAGAGAGGAACTTGGACCGCTTCAAACGCCCAGAAAATCTGACGAATGTAATGGTATTTGTCGATCACGTAGGTCGCATTTTTGAAATAGGTTTGTGCGATATTTGCGTAGGTACTCCACATGTCGCTGACAAAGTGCTTAGTCTGGGAACGGTCAAGCTGGCTGAAATATCCTGTAAGCTGATGGCTGTAACGGGTAGGCAGTATATCAAGAATCCGGTGGTGAACCGGGTCTGTGAGGATACATTGATATTTTTCTCTGCCCGTATTGCCTTTGAATTCATCGATGGAAATAACTGCGGGCAGCTGCCTTGGTTTTCCATAATCGATACAATCAAAGATACGGATGACGGTTGAAACAGAAAGGTTACTCTCATGGGCTATGCTGGTAAACGAACGCACATCCGTGAGCTTTGAAATGATGTATGCAGCGAACCGGTTTGTTATGCGGTAATATCGTGGCAAAAATGAGTTTTCTTCAAAGAAACGTTTTCCACAGGAAGGACAGCGATATCGTCGCTTTCGGAATATCAAAACCGTGTGTTTTCCAAAGGCGGGAATATCTTTTACCGTTTGCCAACGGTAATCATGAATATTGCTGGTTTTATGTCCGCAGCATGGACAGAGATGCGGCTTTTGAGGCAATTCAATGACAATCTCTGTCCGATCGGGCAATTGCCTTACATTTTTTACGATTACCTCTTTTAATCCGAGCAGTTTTTCGGTAGAATAGTGACAGAGCATATCGATAGCCTCCCAAATGGTGATCTGACAATTTCCATTTTAAAGGTTTTTCATCGAATATGTTCTACTTTTTTTGGCCCTTTTCGTTTTACTCCAATACTTATGAGAGTACACAATTCAGGATGGCTGCTTGAATGTGAAATTTATCACCATGCAAAATATACAATTTTTAGATAGTAATACGAGCAGAATATACAAAAGAAAAGTGGCACAGGTGCTAACTATTGACTATACTGGTTAAGTATGATAAATTAATAATAACCGAATATGCAATCGTTTGGATTGTTACTGCTAAGCAGGCAAAACCAAACCTTGAAAGATGAGCAATTTTTATCTTTTGAGGTTGGTTTTTTTTATTTTAGGGGGGCAGCATCGATGCGGATTCTGAAAGTTATTAATAATAATGTGGTGAGTGCTTCCGATACAAGCGGTCATGAGATTGTTGTAATGGGCCGGGGAATTGGGTTTCAAAAAAAGACTGGTCAAAATATTGCCGATGACAAAATTGAAAAAGTATTTCGTATGGATGATCAAAAATCTGCCGACCGATTAAAAATGTTGCTGGCGGATATTCCACTGGAACACATTCAAGTGTCAAGTAAAATTATCGATTATACAAACGGGCATATCAACAAGAAATTAAATAAAAATATTTATATTACATTGACGGATCATATCAGTTTTGCCATTGAACGCTACAAGCAGGGTTTGAATTTTTCTAATCCATTGTTATATGAAGTGAAAGTGTTCTACAAAAGCGAATTCGCAATCGGTATGTATGCGCTAAATCTCATTAAAAGTTGCGTTGGCATTGAGCTTCCAAAAGATGAAGCTGCGTCAATTGCACTGCACATTGTGAATGCTGAATATAACGCTCAAATAGGTGAGATGATGGGGATCACCAAGCTGATCCGTAATATTTTGGATATTATTCGAAACTATTTTAATATAGAAATCAACGAACAGTCGTTAGATTTTGAAAGATTTATGACGCATTTAAAATTTTTTGTTTTCCGCATTTATAAGAACGAGAGAATTCAGACGGAAGATATCGGTTTTAAAGAAATTATGCAAAAACAATTTGCACCCGAATATCAATGCAGTAAAAAAATAGCCGAATATATCAAGGCTGAATATCATCACGAAATTCAGGATGAGGAACTGATTTATCTGGCGGTTCACATCAAGAGAATTACATTTAAAAAAGCATAGAGGCCTTTTGAATCGGTGGTTCTACATTTTAAATAGATTTTGGGAATAAGAACGTCGACTTTATTTCCAAAGTTTATATATATTCTCAACAGATAAGTTATCTTGAAGAAGATGAGATTGGCCGTCCCGGAAACTTCATGATAACGCATTACCTTCATATTTGGTTGTTAAATTTCCACTCCAACCAAATATAAAATCAGATAGGAGAAATGCAAGATGGATTATAAAGTGTTGGCGGAATCAATCATTGATTTGATTGGTGGAAAGGTAAACGTTGCCAGCGTTACCCATTGCGTTACCAGACTTCGTTTTGTTTTGAAAGATGAAAGCATTGCCAAAACCGAGGAACTAAAGGCAACAAGGGGAATTCTTGGTGTTGCTCAGTCCGGCGGGCAGTATCAGATTATTCTTGGAAATATTGTTGGTAAGGTATATGAGCAAACACTTCCTCTCTTGGGGTTCCACTCCAGTGAAGAAGCGGATGGAGAACAACCCACACAAAACGAGATCAAAGTTTATCAAAAGATGACGGTTGGCACCGTGTTCAATACCTTCTTTAAAACGATTTCAGGTATTATCATGCCTTTAATTGGTCCCTTGGCTGCCGCAGGTATTATCAAAGGTATTTTGGCACTTTGTACATCGATCCATGCGTTGGATACAACCTCCGGAACATATGTTATCCTTTATGCGGTCAGCAACGGATTCTTTTACTTCTTACCCATTATTCTCGGCTTTTCAGCCGGAGTGAAGTTTAAGGCGAATCCGTATGTCTGCGCCGCAATCGGCGCGGCACTCGTATATCCTGATATTATCGCTTTGGCGACAGCAGGCACGAATACGACCTTCCTCACCGTACCGGTTATAATTGTAAATTATTCAAGTTCGATTTTCCCAATTATGATTGCCGCATGGGTTGCTTCTCGGCTGGAACATTTTCTTGAAAAGACATTGCCGGATGCTGTTAAGATGATTTTCACCCCGCTATTGACAATTTTAATAGTAGTTCCTATATCTTTCCTGGCCATTGGGCCGGTTATGACCTATGTAAGCCAGGGCCTTGCAAACGGTGTTATGGCGATCTATTCGTTCTGCCCGCTGCTTTCTGGTATTATCCTTGGCGCTTTCTGGCAGCTGGTGGTCGTTTTCGGCTTACATTATGCGTTTATCCCAATCCTGATCAACAATATTACAACGATGCACAAAGATCCTATCAATGCGATTCTGTGTGTTACGGTGTTTGCTTTGGCTGGCGCGGCGCTGGGTTTTGCTCTTAAGCAGAAAAACAAAGAAAAGAAATCGCTGGGATTTTCCACCTCTATCACAGGATTGCTGGGTGTAACCGAACCAATCATTTATGGAATTGGGATTCCCTATAAGCTTCCGTTCCTTTATGCCTTTATCGGTGGCGGGATTGCCGGGGCCATCACGGCGGGGATGCACGCTTATATGTTCAGTTTTGGTAATGGAGGCCTTTTTGCGGCGCCCATGTTCCTGAATCCGGATGGAATTGATTCCAGCTTTGTGGCATATTGCATTTCTGCGGTTGTTGCGTTTGTGATACCCATCGTTTTATCGCTGATTTTCGGGGTGGAACCGAAAGGAACAAATAAGAAAAAACATAAAAACAAAAACGTTTAAAAGAAAGATTCGTATCTAAGGAGCAACGCATGAAAAAAATTGATGAGGTTCTGAAGGGGGAAAACGGCAGTGCCGTTTCTCCTTTCCTCTGGCTGCATGGAGAGGACGGGGCTGCTCTTCGGAATCTTATGGCGAAAATTGATGAGTCTGGAATCAAGTCCGTTTGTGTGGAATCCCGTCCGCACCCCGATTTTGTCGGAAAAAAATGGTGGAAGGATATGGACGTTATCCTGCAGGAGGCAAAGACTCGGAATATGGGTGTCTGGATTCTGGATGATTCCCACTTTCCGACGGGATATGCCAATGGCCGGATTCAATCGGAATTCCCACATCTTCGCAAGCGCTTTCTCAGTTTAAAACAACTTGACTTTTTTGGCCCGGTGGAACATGCCGAGGCGATTATCCGTTATGCGTTTACAGACCGGGATGACAAACTGGTCGGGGTGATGCTTGGGAAAAAAATCAGTTATACGGAAATTGACCCTGATTCCCTGATGGACATTACCTCCGGCGTGAGGGAAAATGGTACGGTTCAATTTAATCTGCCGGAAGGCGAATGGCGGCTGATGGTGCTCGTAAGCACTTATAACGGTGGCGAAAAGGAAACGGAAGGATATTTGAATCCCATTGACCCGGATGCCACGGACGTGCTGATCAACACTGTTTACGAGCCGCATTATCGGCATTATGGGAATGAATTCGGCGGGGTTATTCAAGGCTTTTTTTCGGATGAGCCGCGTCTTGGCAACGTGCACGGCACGTTGGGCTCTATTGGCCGATTGGATATGGTGCTTCCCTGGCGCGAGGACTTTCTGCAGCTCCTTGATCAAAAGGTTGGATTTTCCACCCTTTGTTATCTGCCTCTGCTGTTTGTGGATGGCGGCGAAAAGGCCCATCAGATCCGGTATTTCTATATGGATTTAGTCAGTCACCTGTACTCCATCCACTTTGATAAACGGCTGGGCGACTGGTGCAGGTCACATGGGGTGAAGCATATTGGCCACACCATTGAGGACAACAATGCGCACGCGCGCTTAGGTTACGGTACGGGGCATTTCTTTCGGGCAATGGCTTATCAGGATATGGCAGGGATCGATGTGGTTCTACATCAGCTGCTTCCCGGTATGGATCATGGTTATTTCAAATCCATGACGCGAACCGGATGGGATGGAGAGTTCTTTCACTATGCGTTGGCAAAACTGGGTTCCTCGCTTGGCCATCTGGACCCCAAAAAGGACGGACGGACGCTGTGCGAAGTTTTCGGTGCCTATGGATGGGCGGAAGGCAATAAACTGATGAAATGGATTGCGGACCATATGCTGGTGCGTGGTGTTAACTACTTTGTGCCTCACGCATTTAACCCGAAAGCCTATCCTGACCCGGACTGTCCTCCGCATTTTTATGCCGGAGGGCATAATCCTCAGTTCCGGGATTTTGCACTGCTGATGCGATATATCAACCGCGTTGGTTATCTGCTCAGCGGCGGCGTCCACAGGGCGCCTATGGCGATTGCCTACCATGCGGAAGCAGAGTGGTCGGGGGCCTATATGCCGCTGCAGAAAGCAGCGGCACAATTGACCCGGAATCAAATCGATTTTGACATTCTTCCAATTGATGTTTTGTTGAAATGCACTGTCATAAGCGGGCGGTTGCCGGTTAATCTGGAATTGTTCCGGGGGCTTGTAATCCCTTATGCAGAGGCTCTGCCGGCAGCGTTTGTGAGGCAAATTCTGAAATTTGCACAGTCAGGATTCCAGATTTATGTTTTGAAGGATCTGCCACGCCGTTCCAGTGAAGGTGAGAAGATCGATGCACTTCTGCGCGAATGCCGGAATGAAGCAAAAATTAAAATTATTCCGGATGTCAAAGATCTTGCCGATGCGGTTCGGAAAGATGGCCTTTATGAAATTAAGACATCTTCCCATGAGCCTTACCTGCGCTATTATCACTACGAGCACGAGGACGGTCATTTGTACTTCTTTGTCAACGAACATCCTTTCCAGCCGATTGCGGCCGAGGTAGCCATTCCATGCGCAGGGAGCTGCTACGCTTATGACGCCATGAATAATTGTAGAACGGCGATTCTGACCGCCGGTGCGGGAAAGGACAGGACTGCCGTTCAGTTGAATCTCGCGCCTTATGAATCTGTTATGATCGTTTTTGATCACTGTGCACGGCGGGCGGAGATACCGAACGGGCATTTTGTGAAAACAGTGGAAATTCCGGTTGAAGGACCGTACCAGGTAGCGTTTGCCGCACAAGGCAGTGATTCTGATTTCGGCGATTGCCTGACATTGGACCGTTTGGTGCCGATTGAGCAAATAAAGGGAAAAGAAAATTTTGCGGGGACAATCCGATACACGGCAAACTTTTCTCTGCCGGATCAATACGATAAAGTGAAATTGCTGCTCAAAGGAGTTTCAGAAGGTGCGCGGGTGTGGGTTAATCAGCATTCGGCAGGGGTGCGGATTTGCCCGCCTTATCGGTATGATATTTCACAGTTGGTGCAGCAGGGAGAAAATCAGCTCACACTGGAAGTCACCACGACTCTGGTCCGACAACAATATGATTTTTTATCACAGTTTATGATTTTGGAACCGATGGGTTTGACCGGCTCTATTAGGGTGGAAGGATACGGCAGGCAATCCGGAAGCCATCAGATCGTGGGACGCGCATAAACAGCGTGGCTTTTAACTGCTTAAAAGTTGATGGCGGCTGCGGCGGGAAAAGCGCGAATGACATCAAAAAGGAAGTCTTGCAAATGTTTTTTAAGCGAAAGAAATCAAACGATAAAAAGCTCCGTAAAGGCACCGGCATGATTTTTGCTGTGCAAAGTGGCGCGGTTGTTCCTGTTACAGAAGTCAGCGACGAAGTGTTCGCAAAAAAGATTCTTGGGGACGGTGTGGCTATCAAACCGGAAGCCGGCACGGTGGTATCTCCGGTTGCGGGTACGGTGATCAGCGTTGCAGATACCTACCATGCGTATGGAATTAAAATGCCGGATGGGGTGGAGGTCCTGGTGCATATTGGGGTCAACACGGTGGAGCTAAAGGGAAAAGGTTTTCAAAGTCATGTCAAAGTAAATGATAAGGTCCGTGTGGGGACACTGCTGTGTGATGTTAACCTTTCGCTTCTGACGAAAAGTGGATATGATACTGATATCGTTTTGCTTGTGACAAATCCGGCCGATGGAAGGCAGCCGATTACCGTTCACACAGGAATGAAAGGAAAAAAGGCAGAAACCTGCGTAATAGAATATCAAAAATAATCAATAAAACAGGAAAACATCCTTTCTGTAAAAGTGGAGAGGCGTTTTCTTTCGTTATCATGGAGGCAATGCTGGCTGTATGAGTGTTTATCAGTTTCCCAAAAATTTTCTCTGGGGAGGAGCGACCGCCGCAAATCAGATTGAAGGTGCTTGGAATGTGGATGGAAAAGGTCCGAGTGTTATGGATTACATGGCTGGAGGAAACCGCACAACTCCCCGACATGTGACGCCGGAACTGGAGCCCGGAACCTTTTATCCTAACCATGAGGCAATTGATTTTTTTCATTATTATAAGGAGGATATTGCCTTATTTGCAGAAATGGGCTTTAAGGTTTTTCGTCTGTCGATTGCCTGGAGCCGCATTTTTCCACATGGCGACGAAACAGAGCCCAATCCGGCGGGGCTGGCGTTTTATGACCGCGTGTTTGACGAATTGAGAAAATACAAGATTGAGCCGCTGGTCACTTTATCCCATTACGAATTGCCCATGGGTCTGTGCAAAGATTACGGCGGATGGCAGAACCGAAAAGTAATTGATTTTTTCCTTCGGTATGCGGATACCGTGATGCACCGGTATCGGGATCAAGTGAAATATTGGATTACATTTAATGAGATTAATTGCCTTACTACGGATTTCGGGGCCTATTTTGGGGGCGGAATGGTATTAACACCGGAGCAGAATACGGAACAAATCCGTTTTCAGGCGCTTCACCATCAGTTGGTGGCAAGCGCAAAAGCAGTAAAGCTTGGGCATGCGATTAATCCTGACTTTAAAATCGGATGCATGATTTGCTACATGACGGCGTATCCGCTGACATGTTCGCCGGAGGATGTGCTTCTGTCGCAAGAGTTTGACCAGATTCACAACGGCATCGCAGGTGACGTTCAGGTGCGCGGGGCATACCCGGCATTTACCGAACGCTTTTTCCGGGAGCATCATGTACACCTTAAAGTGATGCCGGATGACAAGAAATCACTGGCGGAAGGAACCGTAGATTACTATACGTTCAGCTACTATTCCTCCGTTTGTCTGACCGCACACCCTGACCCTTCGTTTCAAAATCAGGGGAATATGATGGGCGGATGCAAAAACCCATATCTGAAATCAAGCCAGTGGGGATGGCAGATTGATCCTCAGGGACTTCGCTGGGTTTTGAATCATTTGTATGATCGCTATCGTATTCCGCTGATGGTGGTGGAAAACGGCATCGGCGCGTTGGATACCGTGGAACCGGACGGAAGCATCCATGACCCCTATCGGGTGGAATACTATCGCAGGCATATCGAACAAATGAGTGAAGCCGTCAAAGACGGTGTTGATTTGATTGGGTATACCACATGGGGTCCCATTGATTTGGTCAGTGCGTCAACGGGGGAAATGGCAAAGCGCTACGGGTTTATTTACGTTGACAAGCGGGATGACGGAAGCGGAAATGGTGCCCGCAGCCGGAAAGATTCATTTTATTGGTATAAAAAGGTTATTGCGAGCAACGGAACCGATTTGCAATAAGAAAAGAGAGGTACAGGATGAAACAATTCGATTATGTAATTAAAGACGAAAATGGAATTCATGTACGCCCGGCCGGGCTGATGGTACGAGAGGCACAAAAGTACACGTCCGATATTTCGATCGCGTGCAACGGGAAAAGTGCGGATTTAAAGCGTGTGTTCGGCATTATGGGGCTGGGAATTAAAAAAGGGGACTCCATCACCGTTACAGTAACCGGGAGTGATGAGGATACTGCAGCACAGGTCCTTGAAGATTTTATAAAAGAAAATTTTTAAATTAAAATGAAAAGAAAAGCTCCGGAATGGATTCCAACGGATACATCTTTATATATAATAGAGAAAAAGTCCAGCATTTGCTGGGCTTTTTCTCTATTGAAAAGCAGATCCGCTTTTAGTTTTTTACACGGGTTTATTTGCATGAAAAAATTTCGCGACAAATACAGAAGTTAGCTTTTATTCTGCTTTTGCACCGGATTTTTACAGAATTCCCTCATACAGCAGTTCTCGCAATTTGGATTTCTGGCGGTGCAGACAGCTCTGCCGTGCAATACCAGCCGGTGGCAGAAATGATTGGATTCCTCAGGCGGCAAAATTTTTCTGAGCTGCTTTTCCACTTGCAGGGGATTTTTACCTTCGCTTAACCCCAGACGCCCACAGATACGGATACAGTGGGTGTCCGTGACTACGGCAGGCTTACCGAAAATGTCTCCGACGATTAAATTGGCTGTTTTTCGGCCGACGCCCGGCAGCGTTGTCAGCTTCTCAATGGTATCCGGTACTTTGCTGTCGAAGTCCGCTTTCAGCATCCGGCACATGGCGAGAATGTCACGGGCTTTCGTTTTGTACAGACCGCAGGAATGAATGATTGGCTCAATGTCTGCTGCGGTTACCCGGCAGAAAGCATCAATTGTGGGAAATCGTTCGAACAGAGCGGGGGTTACCAGGTTTACACGCGCGTCGGTGCATTGGGCGGAAAGCCGGGTTGCAATTAATAGCTGCAGCGGATCGGCATAGGTCAATGAGCAAATTGCGTTGGGATATTCTGTTTTTAAAGCCTGAATGGCGAGCAGGGCTCGTTGCTTTTTCGTCATTTTGATCCCCCGTTATTAAACTGTGATGGTTGACAGTGCTTCATTTCGTGATTCCATTATAAACTTTCACAAAGCACATGGCAATGAAGAAGCAATTTTGATGGGGCGAACTTGCAGAATCCTCGTTGCGTTTTTAAAGGTTACAGGGTATAATATGGGTAAATTTGTTCGGGAAAGGGTTTGAATGCGATGTACAGTAATGTAATGGACACCATCGGTTTTGTCTCAAAGGCTGACCCGGAAGTCGGCGGCGCAATGCAAAAGGAATTGGGCAGACAGCAAGCAAATCTGGAATTAATCGCGTCTGAAAATATTGTTTCACCCGCTGTTATGGCGGCGATGGGCAGTGTTTTGACTAATAAGTACGCGGAAGGATATCCGGGAAAACGCTATTACGGCGGATGCCAGTATGTTGACATTGTGGAAGAACTTGCCCGCAAACGCGCCTGCAAACTGTTTGGGGCGGAGCATGCCAATGTACAGCCGCATTCCGGTGCCCAGGCAAACTTCGCGGTGTATTTTGCCCTGCTGAAACCCGGCGATACGGTTATGGGCATGAATCTGGCAGAAGGCGGGCATCTAACCCACGGGTCGCCGGTTAATCTGTCGGGTAGCTACTACAACTTTGTTCCCTACGGCGTCAGTCCGGAAACAGGCCGTATTGATTACGATGCGGTTTATGAAACGGCGATGCGGGTGAAACCAAAGTTGATTGTGGCGGGTGCCAGTGCCTATCCGCGCTTGATCGATTTTAAACGTTTCCGCGAAATCTGCGATGCCTGCGGCGCCCTGCTGATGGTGGACATGGCGCATATTGCCGGTCTTGTTGCGGGCGGTAATCACCCGAATCCGGTGGAGTGGGCGCAGATTGTTACAACGACGACGCACAAAACCCTGCGCGGACCCCGCGGCGGTCTGATCCTGTGCAAAGAAGAATATGCCAAGGCAATCGACAAGGCCATTTTCCCGGGAACACAGGGCGGCCCGCTGATGCATATTATCGCGGGGAAAGCGGTGTGCTTGGGTGAAGCGCTGAAACCTGAATTTAAGCAGTATACGCATGCGATTGTGGATAATGCTAAGGCACTGGCTGACGGTTTGCTCAAGCGGAACGTCAAACTGGTAACCGGCGGAACGGATAATCACCTGCTGATGGTGGACCTGACGGGGTTGGACCTGACGGGTAAGGAATTGGAGCGGCGCCTGGATTCCGTCAATATCACGGCAAACAAAAACACCGTGCCGAATGAAAAACGCAGCCCGTTTGTGACGAGCGGCCTGCGGCTTGGTACGCCGGCTGTCACCACGCGCGGCCTGAAAGCGGCGGACATGGACCGGATTGCCGAGTGCATCAGTCTTGCTATTTTCAGTTTTGAGCCAAACCGCGAAAAGATTCGTGCGATGGTCCATGAAATCTGTGCCAGGTACCCGCTCTATGAATAATTGGCAAGGAAAGGATTGGTGCTGATGTCGGCACCGCTTGCGGATCGGATTCGTCCCCGCAGTCTGGACGAAATCGTCGGTCAGCGTCATTTGCTTGACCCCGGCAGGCCGCTGAGGCGTATTATTGAGTCGGGGAAAATACCCAATATGGTTTTTTACGGTCCGTCCGGGATCGGAAAGACGACGGTTGCGTCCATCATCGCGGCGAGGACCAGCCGTAAATTGGTAAAAATGAATGGGACGACCGCCTCCACGGCGGATATTCGGGATGTTGTGAATCAGCTGGATACGCTGGCCGCTCCGAACGGTATCCTTCTTTATCTGGATGAAATCCAGTATTTTAATAAAAAGCAGCAGCAAACTTTGCTGGAGTTTATTGAAAACGGTTCCATTACCCTGATTGCATCCACAACCGAAAATCCCTATTTCTATGTATACGGTGCGATTTTAAGCCGCTCGACGGTGTTCGAATTTAAGCCGGTTCCAACGGCGGATATTCTTGGGGCTGCCAAACGGGCGTTTCAAATTCTGGAAGAAGAACAGCATCGTGGGATTGAGGTTGAACCCGGTGCGTTGAAGGTGATTTCTTCGGCCTGCGGCGGAGATGTGCGCAAAGCCATGAACGCGGTGGAACTCTGTGTGATATCCGGAGAAGAAAAAGACGGCGTCTGCCGGGTGACGGAGCAGCTGGCAAGAGATTTGACCCAGCGCAGCGCGATGCGATACGACCGTGCGGGGGACGAGCATTACGACATTCTGTCTGCGTTTCAGAAGTCGATGCGCGGTTCCGACCCGGATGCCGCCGTTCATTATCTGGCTCGTCTGCTGGAAGCGGGGGACATGCCTTCCGCCTGCCGCAGATTGTTGGTATGTGCCTGTGAAGATGTGGGTCTTGCCTACCCGCAGATCATTCCTATTGTGAAGGCGGCGGTGGACACGGCGCTGCAGGTTGGCCTGCCGGAGGCCAGAATTCCGCTTGCTGATGCAGTGATTCTGGTGGCGTGTTCCCCAAAATCCAATTCGGCATACTGTGCGATGAATGCGGCGATGGAAGACTTGCGTGCAGGCAGGACGGGGCCGATTCCCCGCAGACTGCAAAACAAGCATTATGACGGCGAAGATAATCCGAATAAAGGGCAGTTTTATCAGTATGCGCATGATTTTCCGCATCATTGGGTTCGCCAGCAGTATCTGCCGGATCTTCTGAAGGATACGGTTTATTATCGGTGGGGAGAGAATAAGACGGAACAGGCTTACCGACGGTATTGGCAGGAAATTAAAAAAGAAAAGTAAATTTATGTTGATTTTCGTTTGAGTTTGCGATATAATAGTAAAAATGCGTTTTGGAGGAATCGGACTTGAACGACATCATTTTGAACAGCCTGTCCTACGGGATGTTCGCAATTGGTGTGAAGGACGGAAAGAAAACTTCTGCCTGTATTGCTAATACGGTCATGCAGGTTTCACGCATGCCGAACATCATTGCAGTTAGCCTGAACCACGATAATTACAGCTGTGAATGCATCCGCAAAAACGGCTTGTTCAGCGTTTCTGTTTTGTCGGAGGATACTTCCGGTACCGTAATTGGCGCCTTGGGTTTTTCATCCGGGCGGGATACGGACAAACTCCGGAACATCAGACACCGCATTTTAGCAGAAGGCGTTCCTGTTTTAAAAGAACAGACCTGCTGTTGGTTTCTTTGCAAAGTGTTGGCTTCGTCTGAAACGGCAAGTCACACGGTCTTTATGGCAGAAGTGATTGCCGGCAGTGAAAAATCGGTTGGAAAACCGATGACTTATGAATATTATCACAGAGTAATTAAAGGCAGGGCACCGAAAAATGCACCGACTTACCGGGAGGAAAAACAGAATGAAACACAGCAGGGCGGAGAAAATTGGATCTGCACTGTATGTGGTTTTATTTACAATGATCCATTTGTTCCTTTTGAGGAATTACCGGATGATTGGATCTGCCCCATTTGCGGGGCGCCTAAGTCGGCGTTTCAACGACAGTGAAGATAGAAAAGCTCACACCGATGTATTTGATACATCGGGCGGGGGCTTTTTTTTTGAGTAAATTTGAGTAAAAAAGCACAGCTTTTTACTGATATATTAATTGAGGAGTGTTCTTTTTATGGCAAAGCAAATCATTCAAGTCGAAGAAAAGCCACCTTTGATGAAAGCAATTCCGCTTTCTGTGCAGCATCTGTTCGCAATGTTCAGTGCTTCGGTGCTGGTCCCGGTTCTGTTGGGAATCAGCCCCTCTGTGGTTCTGTTTATGAACGGAGTCGGCACGCTGTTGTACATGCTGATTACAGGCGGAAAGGCCCCGGCCTTTCTGGGCTCCAGCTTCGCGTTCATCGCGCCGGCGGGGATTATCATTGCGACCGAGGGGCTGGGATACCCGTATGCGCTCGGCGGGTTTGTAACTTCCGGCGCGGTGTTTTGCGTCGTGGCGCTTGTCATTCGATTCTGCGGTACGAAATGGATCGATGTGATTCTTCCGCCTGCGGCGATGGGCTCCGTTGTGGCCCTGATCGGATTGGAACTTTCCGGTACGGCGGCCGACATGGGCGGGTTAATCCTGAGCGACACTTATACCCAGATCGACCCCAAAAAAGTTACGGTGTTTTTAATTACACTGGGGGTAGCGGTGTTCGGCAGCGTATTGTTCCGCAAGTTCTTGGCGGTTATTCCGATTCTGATTGCGATTATTGTGGGCTATTGCACCGCACTTGCCATGGGTATGGTCGATTTTTCAGCCATTGCCTCGGCACCGGCGTTTGCCGTGCCCAATTTTCAGATTGCAAAATTTGACTGGAACGCCATTTCTATTATTCTGCCGGCGACGCTGGTTGTTGTTTCGGAACATATCGGGCATCAGATCGTTACCGGTAAAATTATTGGGCGCAACATACTGAAAGACCCCGGACTGAACCGCACAATGCTTGGCGACGGTATTTCCACCATGATTTCCGGCTTTTGCGGTTCCGTCCCAACGACGACCTACGGCGAGAATATCGGTGTGATGGCAATGACCGGAGTATACAGTGTCTGGGTGATTGGCGGCGCCGCGGTACTGTCCATTGCAATTTCATTCTTTGGTAAGGTTTCCGCATTAATTCAGTCGATTCCTAACCCGGTTATGGGCGGCGTCAGCTTTCTGCTGTACGGGATGATTGCTTCCTCCGGTGTCAGGCTTCTGGTTGACCAAAAGGTGGATTACAGCCGTTCACGTAATCTTGCCATGACCAGTGTCGTTTTGGTAACGGGCCTTTCCGGGGCATTTGTGCAGCTGGGGCAGGTAAAGCTGACCGGCATGTCCCTTGGCGCAGTGGTTGCGATGCTGCTTGGTTTGATTTTCTGGATCATTGACAAATTCCATGCGGCCAATGACTATGAGACTGCTTCGGATGCGGAAGAGTAAATAGCGAACTTTTCAGCATCTTCTTGAATAATTTAATCATTTATCCTATAATAATCACGATAGATTTTATTTAGGAGGGCAGTAATGGATAAAACACTGAAACAGAAATTGAAAATTTCCGCGTGCCGAATTCGTATGGGCGCCGTGGAAGGCGTTTACAATGCAAAGTCCGGGCATCCGGGCGGTTCTCTGTCTGCAGCGGATCTTTTTTCATACCTATATTTT
Source organism: Oscillospiraceae bacterium (assembly GCA_022650485.1). Lineage (GTDB taxonomy): Bacteria > Bacillota > Clostridia > Oscillospirales > Acutalibacteraceae > Caproicibacter. Next base: position 14,622 of record JALCPP010000009.1, read on the forward strand.
AAAGAAATTCGCGTGAACCCGGAAAACCCGAAGGACCCGAACCGTGACCGGTTTGTACTGTCGAAAGGACACACTTGCCCGGGGCTTTATGCAGCCTTGGCCTTAAAAGGCTATTTTTCGGAGTCTGAGCTGAAAAAGCTGAGACATATTGGCGCAATGCTTCAGGGACATCCCGATATGAAGGGAACCCCCGGGATTGATATGAGCACGGGGTCGCTCGGGCAGGGCATTTCCGCGGCCTGCGGTATGGCGCTTGCCGGCAAAATGGACGGGAAGGACTACCGTGTTTACTCGTTGCTGGGCGATGGCGAACTGGAAGAAGGACAAGTTTGGGAAGCCTCCATGTTTGCGGGGCATCATCACTTGGACAATCTCTGCCTGATGGTCGACATCAACGGATTGCAGATTGACGGCGCCACGGCAGATGTGGCAGGTCCGGAACCGATTGATGAAAAATTCCGCGCATTCGGATTCGATGTGCAGACGATTGACGGGCATGATTTTGACGAAATTGAAAAAGCGTTTGAACATGCGAAAACGGTTAAGGGAAAGCCGTCTGTCATTCTTGCGAAAACCGTGAAGGGCAAGGGCGTTTCCTATATGGAAAATGTAGCGGGCTGGCACGGCAAGGCACCGAACGATGAACAGTATGAAACTGCCATGCGCGAGTTGAAGCAGACCCTGGCCGGATTGGAGGCGGAATAAATGGCGGAAATGATTAAAAAAGCGACCCGTGAAAGCTATGGACTAACGCTGTGCGAGCTTGGGGAAAAATTCCCTCAGATTGTTGTGCTGGACGCCGACTTGGCGGAAGCGACGAAAACCGGGATGTTTAAGAAAAAATATCCGGAGCGCTTTGTTGACTGCGGAATTGCAGAAAGCAACATGGTGGGTGTTGCCGCGGGACTTTCGACCTGTGGCAAAATTCCGTTTGCAACCTCATTTGCCATGTTTTCCACCGGACGTGCGTTTGAGCAGGTGCGCAATTCCGTGTGCTACCCTCATCTGAATGTTAAAATTGTCGGCACCCATGCGGGTATTTCCGTCGGGGAAGACGGTGCGACCCACCAGTGCCTGGAAGATATTGCTCTGATGCGCACTCTGCCGGGAATGACGGTCATCTGCCCATCGGACCATTATGAGACAGCTGCGGCCGTTCGCGCCGCTGTGGAGCATCAGGGGCCGGTTTATCTGCGCCTTTCCCGCTTGGCGGTAGAAAGCTTTAACAACGCCGATGATTATCGGTTTGAGCTTGGCAAGGGAATTACCCTGCGCGACGGAAAAGACATTACGATCGTCGCCACGGGTCTGATGGTTTGCCGCGCGCTGGAAGCGGCCAAGCTGCTGGAACAAAAGGGAATTGACGCGAGGATTATCAATATCCACACGATCAAACCGATTGACCGGGAGCTGATTGTGAAAGCGGCGAAGGAAACCGGAAAAATCGTTACCGTTGAAGAGCATAATGTTATCGGCGGACTTGGCGATGCGGTTGCCGCCGTGCTGAGCGAGGAACTGCCGACTCCGCTGCGCAAAATCGGTGTGAACGATCAGTTTGGTCACTCCGGCCCTGCAGTCGATCTGCTGGACGAGTTTGGGCTTTGTGCCCCGCATATTGCGGAAGTTACGGAAAAATTCTTAAAATAATCCATCCGATTCAGGATTCTAAAAGGGCCGCGGGAAATTTCCTGCGGCCTGTTTTTCTTTTAACGGTATCAGATCATGGAAAAAGGGGGAAAGATATCTTGCAGAAAGGACATCCCGGAAAAATTCGGATTTTGGCACTGCTTGAACTCCTGGACCAATGGACCGATGAGGAGCATCCGCTTTCCGCGCAGGAGCTGATCGCTTTTTTGAGTGAACAGGGAATTACAGCGGAAAGAAAAACAATTTACAGGGATATTTCCGCTTTGCGCGCGCATGGGATTGATATTCTTTTTACCCGAAAACCGAAAGCGGGTTATTTTCTCGCGGAGCGGCGCTTCGAACTGCCGGAGGTTCGCCTGCTGATGGATGCGGTGTACGCCGCCCCGTTTCTCACCCAAAAAAAGACCGGTGAACTGCTGCAAAAGCTGAGCGGTTTGATGAGCGCAGGGCAGGCGGAGGAAACCGCAGGTATGCCCCACATCAATCTGCGCCCGAAGTTTAAAAACGAAGAAATTTATTATACGATTGACGCGGTCAGCCGCGCGATTGCGCAAAAGAAAAAAATCTCCTTCCTGTACCGGCACCACGTCATTCGGGGAAACCGGATGACGCGGGATGAGGGAAGAAAATTTCTGGTAAGTCCGTATGCGCTGATTTGGGACAGCGACAAATATTATCTTGCTGCAAATTATGAAAAGTACGGTGACATCAGCGTTTATCGTCTGGATAGGATGAGGCGGGCCGTGTTGTCCGCACAGGATGCCAGACCGTTTTGTGAAGTAAGCGAGTACCGCGAACGGTTTGATGCGGAAGATTATGCGGCAAAAACTTTTCATTTGTATCATGGGGACCTGCAGACCGTAGCGCTTCGCTGTTCCGACAGCGCTTTGGAACTGCTGCTGGACAAATTCGGAGCAGGGCTGCGGATCTGTACGAGGGAAGACGGGCTGTTTGACGTGAAGATTCAGGTGTATGCAGGAGAGGGACTGGTGGAATGGCTGCTTCAGTACGGGGACCGGATCTGTGTGCTTTCGCCGCAGGCACTTCGCGAGCAGGTGTGTGAACGCATTCACCGTATTGAAAAGCAATATGGGTTTTAAAAGAACATGTGGTCAATGAAAATCTTAATTCCGATTCCGACAAGGACAATGCCGCCAAATGTTTCTGCGTGGCAGGAACATAGCGCGCCGAATTTTTTACCGATATAGACGCCGGCCAGGCAAACGGCAAATGTAATGGTACCAATGATTAATACGGAAATCCCCATCAAAAATACGGTGGAAGCGCCGACTGCGGACGGCAGAAGAATTCCGGTTGCGAGCGCGTCGATGCTGGTGGCTATGGCAAGCGCAAACAGGGTTTTTAGTTTAATATCATTCTGTCTGCGGTCGCGCAGCCCGCACTGCTTTTTGCGGTGCGCTTCCCGAATCATGCTGATTCCCAGATAGCTCAGAAGAATCAGCGCAATCCAGTGGTCCACCGCGCTGATGATGTTTTCGCCTGCCTTTCCGATCAGCCAGCCCAGTAAAGGCATGACGGACTGGAACAGGCCAAAGCACAGCGCCAGTTTTGCAGCAAACCAGAAGGTCACTTTTCTGGTGATGGCACCGTTTGTGATGCAGACGGCAAACGCGTCCATGGCAAGGCCGAGCCCGATGCCGCACAGGGAAACATAATCCATAGTACTCCTCCAGTTTTTGCATTAAGAATTATCATACCTTGATTCCGCTGTGTTGTCAATTCGCGTGATAAGGCAGACATTTTCGGCCGTTAAGTTGAACCTCTGTTACTTTCATGATATAATGAATTACCATACGAAAGCGGTGATATTACATGATTGCAGTCATTGACTACGGAGCAGGAAATCTGCAAAGTGTTGTCAAGGCATTCCGGCACATTGGGTGTCATGTTTCCGTAACGTCTGACCCTGGGGAACTGGTACGCGCACAAGCTGCCGTTTTGCCGGGAGTTGGGGCGTTTGGGGATTCGATGCGCTGTTTGAACAATTCGGGTATGGTGGCCCCAATTCTCGATTTTATCCATTCCGGAAAACCGTTTCTCGGCATTTGTCTGGGGCTTCAGCTTTTGTTTGAAGGGAGTGAGGAATCCCCCAAAATCAAGGGACTGGGGGTTCTTCCGGGAACGATCTGCCGAATTCCGGATTCTCCGGGACTGAAAATTCCCCATATCGGCTGGAACAGTTTGAAGATCAAACGTGACGGTGGACTGTTTGAGGGCTTGGGGAAAAATCCCTATGTCTATTTTGTCCATTCTTATTATTTAAAATCGGAGGACCGCGATATTGTAGCAGCCACGGCGGACTACGGGGTTGAAATGGATGTGTCCGTGCGCAGCGGCAATGTATTTGCCACACAGTTTCACCCGGAGAAAAGCGGTGCGGTTGGCCTGCATATGCTTCGAAATTTTGTTTCGGCACTGAAATAGGAGGATTCATCAATGTATGCAAAGCGGATCATTCCTTGTTTGGATGTCAAAAATGGACGTGTGGTGAAGGGAACGGAATTTGTTTCTCTGCGCGACGCGGGGGACCCGGTGCAAGCGGCCGTGGAATATGACCGGCAGGGCGCGGATGAGCTGGTCCTTCTGGATATTACCGCTTCTTCGGATGCCAGAAATATCATGATTGATCTGGTCAGGCAGGTAGCGGACAACCTTTTTATCCCGTTTACTGTAGGCGGCGGAATCCGCTCGGTGGAAGACTTTACCGCGCTGCTTCGGGCCGGCGCGGACAAGGTTTCTGTCAATTCGGCGGCGCTTCTGCACCCGGAACTGATCGCGCAGGCCGCTCAAAAGTTTGGCAGTCAGTGCGTGGTTTGCGCTATTGACGCCAAACGGAAAGAGGGCGGAGGATGGACGGTTTACCGCAACGGCGGGCGGCTGGACACGGGGATGGACGCCGTCCGGTGGGCGCAAAAGGCGGCACAACTGGGAGCCGGCGAAATTCTTTTGACCAGTATGGATTGCGACGGGGTGAAAAACGGGTACGATTTAGAGCTGACAGCGGCCGTTTCCGAACGGGTTTCTGTTCCGGTCATCGCTTCCGGCGGAGCGGGAAAGCCGGAGCATTTTTACGATGCTTTTACCAGGGGAAAGGCGGATGCGGTACTGGCGGCGTCTTTGTTCCATTTCGGGGAAATCGTTATTTCAGACTTAAAAGAGTACCTTGAAAAGCGCGGAATTCCGGTGCGCAAATAATAGTTGACAAAGAACGGTCGGATGAGAGCTTTTCGGGCTCTCATTTTTTTATGGATAGATTTTCTATACGCGGCATAAGAATTAATATGAAATTGGAGGTGCTGGAAATGAAGTTGAAAAAAATGTCGGTCTGCCTGCTGGCGGTGTTGGTTGTCACTTTCAGTATGCCGCTGGGCGCTGCGGCACTGTCGGAAGAGGAAGTCCAGGCGCCTTCCGCTGTGCTGATGGAAGCTCAGACCGGTAAAGTCCTTTATGAAAAGAATGACCATGAACAGCGTGCGTGTGCCTCCATCACCAAAGTAATGACGCTGCTGCTGGTGATGGAAGCACTCGACAGCGGAAAAATCGGCCTGAATGATACCGTTACGGCAAGCGAACATGCGGCTTCCATGGGCGGGTCCGATATTTGGCTGGAGCCCGGCGAAAGCATGACGGTGGATGATATGCTCAAGGCCACGGTGATTTCCAGCGCCAATGACGCGGCGGTGGCACTGGCCGAATATGTGGCGGGCAGTGAGGATGAGTTTGTTGCGCAGATGAATCAAAGGGCCAAGGACCTCGGCATGAAAGACACCGTTTTTAAGAATGTAAACGGCCTTGACGAAGACGGCCATGTCACCTCGGCTTATGATATCGCGCTGATGTCAAGGGAACTGGCAAAGCACCAGAAAATTTTCGATTATACCCAAACCTGGATGGATTATTTAAGGGATGGAAAAACACAGCTGGTTAATACAAATAAACTGCTGAAAAGCTACAAGGGCATTACCGGCTTGAAGACGGGCACCACCGGCAAGGCGGGCAGCTGCATTTCCGCAACGGCTCAGCGTGACGGAGTCAGCCTGATTGCCGTGGTGCTTGGCAGTACTACGGCGAAAGAGCGATTCCGTTCAGCCGCTACACTGCTGGATTATGGATTTGCCAACTGGTCCGTTGTCAAGCCGGCCGTCCCGCCGGAAGCAAATGCCCCGGTTTCGGTCGTAAACGGGATGGAAGCCGATGTGGAGCCCAATGTCAATGCGGAAGAAAATCTTTTGGTGCCGAAGGGGAAAGCGGGGGATGTTACGTCTAAAGTATCGATTAATAACGAAGTTCGCGCTCCCGTGCAGGAAGGGCAGGTGCTTGGAAAGATTACCTATTCGCTCAATGGAGAAGTCCTGAAGGAATCGAAGATTCTTGCAAAGAAAACGGTGGAGCCGATCACGTTTTCCTCTGCCTTTTTACTGCTTTTGAGTTTGGTAACAATGGACCCGTAATCTTTAATTTTTGAATAATTCTTGAATAATAAGAAACCGCCTTGCAAACGGCGCCCACCTATTGTAAAATAGAGTTGCAAGAATCACAGTAGGTAGGGGGAAAAGAAATGTCTGTTAAAATCGACTTGCATCATCTTGCAGGTTTCATCGACGATAGTGAGCTTTCGGCTATCGCTCCTCAGGTACGTCTTGCACATGAAACGCTTGTAAACGGAACGGGAGCCGGAAACGATTTTCTTGGATGGATGGATCTTCCTGAAAAATATGACAGGGAAGAATTCGCCCGTATCCACGCTGCGGCGAAAAAGATACGCACCGATTCGGAAGTTTTTGTTGTAATTGGCATCGGGGGCTCTTATCTGGGAGCGCGCGCCGCCATTGAGTATCTGCAGTCGCAGAATCGCAATGCTTTGAAAAAAACCGGACCCCAGGTTTATTTTGCCGGTAACAGTTTGAGTCCTTCCGCCCTTTCTGAAATTTTGGAGCTTTGTGGGGAGAAGGACTTTTCCATTAATGTGATTTCCAAATCCGGTACCACCACAGAGCCCGCCGTGGCATTCCGTGTTTTCCGCGGACTGCTGGAAAAGAAATACGGCAAGCAAGGGGCTGCTAAAAGAATTTATTGCACAACGGACCGCGCGCGCGGGACTTTAAAGCAGCTTGCCGACAGAGAAGGCTTTGAAACCTTTGTCGTTCCCGATAATGTTGGGGGAAGATATTCTGTTCTGACTGCCGTCGGTCTTCTGCCGATTGCGGTGGCAGGTGCGGATATCGACGCTCTAATGGCGGGCGCGGCCGAAGAACGGGCCGAACTGAACGGCGACGCATCGTCCGATGCATCCTGCCTGTACGCGGCGGTAAGAAATATTTTGTACCGCAAGGGCAAAGAGACCGAAATCCTTGTCAGCTATGAGCCGCGCTTCCAGATGATGTGCGAATGGTGGAAGCAGCTCTGCGGTGAAAGTGAAGGGAAAAACGGCAAGGGACTGTTCCCCGCATCCGTTGTTTTTTCAACCGATCTGCATTCCATGGGGCAGTATATTCAGCAGGGGCGGCGGAGCCTGTTTGAAACCGTTGTGCTGATAGACAAACCGGCGGCGGACCTTACCATTGAAGAGGACGCAGACAATGCGGACGGCTTGAATTTCCTTTCGGGTAAAACAATGTCTTATGTCAATCGCAAAGCGTTTGAAGGGACTGTGCTGGCTCATACGGATGGCGGAGTTCCCAACATTGTTCTCAGTGCGCCGGACTTTTCTGAAAAATCCCTTGGCGCTTTGATTTACTTCTTTGAACGGGCCATTGCAATCTCAGGTTATATGCTTGGAATCAATCCGTTTGACCAACCCGGTGTAGAAAGCTATAAAAAGAACATGTTTGCTCTTTTGGGTAAACCGGGTTACGAAAACGAAAAAGCCAATTTGGAAGCACGACTGAAATAGCCCGGTTATTTTCGCCGGAGACGGTAAAAATTATATAGGAGGAGCATCTTTATGATTAATGTTATTGTTGGGAAAAAAGGATCCGGAAAGACCAAAAAGCTGATTGAACGGGCCAACGAAGCGGTTTCCAAGTCCAGCGGCAATGTGGTTGTGATCGAGAAAGGGAATACATTGACCTATGACATTTCCCATGATGCTCGTCTGATCGACATTGACGAATACGGAGTTCAGGGAGCAGACTCGCTGGGTGGTTTCATCTGCGGTATCTGCGCCGGCAATTATGACGTGACGGATATCTTTGTGGATTCCACTTTGAAAATTATCGGCCAGGATATGGGTGACCTTACTGCTTTCGCTGAAAAGATGGACGCTCTTTCCTCTTTGTCCGATATCAAAGTGACACTGTTGATTTCCGCAAACGAAAGTTTGCTCCCGCCGGCTTTAAAAGCGGTTTCTGCCGTCGTTTGATCTGTTGACAGCCAAAACGATGCCGGGGCCCAACGGCTCCGGCATATTTTTGCCGAAAAGATTCTCAACTGTAAATTTTTATTGACAAAAGAGAGAAAAATCTCTATAATTAAGAAATGTAGCGCCGAGGTGGAGTATGCTGCTGGATTTAAAAAAGATATTTTCTCAAGAAAGCAAAAGCTGCTCATTTGCTTACAGTATGGACTTGTCATCTGTCGAGTTTAACGGGGTTCGCCCGTTTTCGTCTCCGGTGGCGGTGCAGGGTACTGTAACAAGCCGTGACGGTTCCGCGGAAATGAAAGCCAATGTTTCATTCGATTTTTCAATTCCATGTGATCGTTGTGCCGAACAAATCGACAGGCACTATGATTTTGCTTTTTTCCATGTTCTTGTCCGTTCCCTTGAAAACAAAGAGGATGACGACCGGTTCATCGAGGTCCGGGACGAACAGCTGGACTTGGACGAACTGTTGCGGGAAGATATTCTGCTGGAACTTCCAACAAAGTTTTTATGCAGAAAAGACTGCAGGGGCTTATGCCCGACCTGTGGAAAAAATCTGAATGAAGGGCCTTGCGGATGCAGTAATCATTCAACGGACCCAAGGCTGGAAGTTCTGGAAAAATTGCTTCATTAACAGAAAAGATCTGTAAGGAGGTGCTGAGGATGGCGGTACCAAAGAGAAAACAGTCGAGCGCCAGACAGAACAAAAGGCGTTCTAGTGTTTGGAAAATGAGCGCGCCCGCTCTGGTGAAATGCCCGAAATGCGGAGAATTGACGGTCCCCCATAAAGTATGCAGCAATTGCGGCTACTACAATGGCAGGGAAGTAATTAAAAAGGAAGCGTAAGCGTTTCCGTTTTCCGAAAGTCAGAGAAGGAGCGATCCTTCTCTTCTTTTTTGCCCGGAAAACCGCCTGAACGGGTGAGAACCGGGTAAAATATAGATGGGAAAAGAAAGGTTAGGGAGGGGTACGATATGGCATTACCGGTAGTCGCGATAGTCGGCCGTCCGAATGTGGGCAAGTCGACGCTGTTTAATAAACTGGCCGGACGGCGTCTTTCCATTGTGGATGACACGCCCGGTGTGACCCGTGACCGCGTTTATGCGGAGTGTGAATGGGATTCGCGCCGCTTTTCCATTGTGGATACGGGCGGAATTGAGCCGGGGGAAGACGTCATTTTGGCGCAGACCAGGGCGCAGGCGCGTCTGGCGATGGAAGCGGCCGATGTCATTGTTTTTGTTACTGATGTGAGAACCGGACCGGTTGCGTCCGACCACGAGATTGCCGCAATGCTGATGAAGAGCGGAAAACCCGTTGTGCTGTGTGTTAACAAGTGTGACAGTATCGGGGAGCCGCCGGCGGAATTTTATGAATTTTATAATCTAGGGCTTGGCGACCCGGTCGGGGTTTCTTCCGTCCACGGGCATGGAACCGGTGATCTGCTGGACTGCGTGGTTTCTTTTTTCCCGGACGAAGAGGAAGATGCCGGTGCGGATGATACCATTCGGATTGCGGTAATCGGGAAACCGAATGCCGGCAAATCTTCGCTGGTCAACCGTGTAGCGGGGGAAGAACGCTGTATTGTTACGGATGTGGCCGGTACGACGCGTGACGCGGTGGACATTGCCGTGGAAAACGAATACGGGCGGTTCCTTTTGATTGATACCGCGGGTTTGCGGCGTAAAAGCAGAGTGGACGATAATATTGAGCGTTACAGTATGCTCCGCGCGCAGATGGCGGTAGAGCGTTCAGATGTGTGTGTGATTATGATCGACGGCACTGCTGGATTTACCGAGCAGGATTCCAAGGTCGCCGGAATGGCGCACGAGGCGGGCAAAGCCTGCGTCATTGCCATTAACAAGTGGGATGCGGTCGAAAAGGACGGTTATACGCTGGATGCGTATGAAAAGAAGCTGCGCGGCGATTTTTCATTTATGCCCTATGCAAAAATCCTGTTTATTTCGGCAAAGACCGGTCAACGTATCAATCGGTTATTTCAGGCGGTCCGGGACGCGGCGGCTTCCAGTAATCGGCGCATTGCAACCGGAATGCTCAACGATGTTCTTGCGCAGGCGACGGCGCGGGTTCAGCCTCCGACGGATAAAGGACGCCGGTTAAAAATATATTATTTGACACAGGTTTCCATTCAGCCGCCGACCTTTGTGTTTTTTGTCAATTCCAAAAAATTATTTCATTTTTCCTATCAGCGCTTTTTGGAAAACATGATCCGCGACACGTTCGGTTTTGAAGGAACTCCGATCCGGTTTCTGATTCGAGAACGCGGCGAAAAATAAAGAATCAGCCGGCGGAAAAGTTTTCTGCCGGCTGATTCTTCTGCTTATAAAAGAAAAAAGGAACCGAAAAACGGTTCCTTTTACTTTTTCTATATTTGGAAAACGAGGCCAGGCGTTAGACGGCACGGGTCACTTTGCCGGAACGCAAGCAGCGGGTGCAGGCGTAAATACGTTTTGGAGAACCGTTTACGATTGCCTTTACACGCATTACGTTGGGCTTCCAGGTACGATTGGAACGTCTGTGGGAATGGGATACCTTGATGCCGAAAGCCATGTCCTTGCCGCAAATTTCACATTTTGCCATAGGTCTGCACCTCCTTTAAAGGGCTTTTTATCGCAACAGTATTATGTTATCAGATTTATCCTGTAAATGCAAGCTTTTTTTCCTGCTTTTTCGAGGAAAGTATATTTTTATCCATCAAAGCGGAAATCTGTGCATTGCTTGCCTTTTACTTCTCTGCGTATTATAATCATAAACATAAGTAAGGAGAATGGATATGCTGATTAATATGCTCAAAAGCCTTTTTTACGGTGGATCTGTGGATATGGCGTCCGTGATTTCGCAGATTCTTGCAACGCTATTTATTATTTTCTGTATTTTACCGCTGCATGAGTTTGCCCATGGCTGGGCGGCCGGTAAACTGGGGGACAACACCGCGAAATACAATGGCCGGCTGACAATGAATCCTCTTGCGAGCTTTGACCCGATCGGTTCGCTTTTCCTTCTTTTGTTTGGCTTTGGGTGGGCCAAGCCGGTGCCGGTTGACGCGCGCAATTTTAAAAAACCGAAACGCGACATGGCACTGACTGCTGTGGCCGGGCCGCTTTCTAATTTTCTTGCGGCATGGGTCGGCGGTATTGTCTATTTTGGCCTTATCATAGCGGCGGGATTATCGCTGCCGTCATTTATTGATAATTTCTTTTTAGCTTATATTACGATTAATGTCGCGCTGGCTGTGTTTAATCTTCTTCCCGTTCCGCCGCTGGACGGCTCGAAAATTCTGGGCGCGTTTTTGTCTAACCGAACCCTGTACAATTATTACCGTTATCAGAATATCATCGTTATGGTAGCTTTTCTGATCTTGTTCAGCGGGATGCTGGACAGGCCGATTTGGTGGCTCGAAAATCTTTGCCTGAACGGCGTGGAGTGGCTTGCGCTTCTGCCGTACCGTTTATTCGGGCTTATATAAATAATCCTGTGATATGATGGATAAGATATGTTATAAACTGGAAACGTTTGAAGGCCCCCTTGATTTGCTTCTGGCACTGATCGCCAAAAACAAGCTGGATATTTTCAATATTCAGATTACCGAACTGGTGGACCAGTATCTGGAACAGCTCGCAGCGATGCGGGAGCGGCGGATGGATGTTACCAGTGAATTTTTGGAGATGGCCGCAAGGCTGATTTATTTAAAGACCGTTTCGCTTCTGCCAAAGCACGAGGAGACGGAGCGGCTCAAATGTGAGCTGACCGGGCAGCTGATTGAATATCAGAGCTGTAAACGTGCCGCCGCTCAGCTGGGGGAGCGTTTCAGTTTTGATTCCTACACGCGCGGGCCTGAAAAAATGCTGCCGGATCGCAGGTATCACGGACACTTCACGCTCAAGGAATTATATGCGGCGTATCTCAGCGCGGCAGGGCGTGGAAAACGCTTTCTCCCTCCTCCGCAAGAAGCGTTTTCCGCCATCGTTTCTCATCGGATTGTATCCGTTTCGTCCCGTATTATTTATGTTCTTCGCCGGTTGCGGCTCAGAACGGAACAGCGCTATGAGGCTCTGTTTGACGGAATTCACAACCATTCCGAACGGGTGGCTACTTTCCTTGCGGTGCTGGAACTGATTAAGGGCGGGCGAATTGCCCTAAACGGGGATCAGAATCCCAAAGTAAAACTGTTGAACGGCGGTGGTAAACATGGAGATTAAAAAACTGCAGGGAGCCATCGAGGCTATTTTGTTTGCAAGCGGGGATGCGGTATCCGTTGAGCGGATTGCGGAAGCGCTGGCAATTGACCGGGCAACGGCCGGTAAAATGCTGGGGAATCTTGCGGACCGATATTGCACGGAACACGGGGGCATCCGAATTGTCCGCCTGGAGGATGGCTATCAAATGTGCACAAATCCGGAACACGCTGCCGCGGTGCGCGCGGCGCTGGAAATCCGGCGCCGCATGCCGCTGACGCAGGCTTCTTTGGAAGTGCTTGCCGTGGTTGCGTATAATCAACCGGTTTCCAAGGCGTTTGTCGAGCAGGTGCGCGGTGTGGATTGCTCTGCGGTCATCAGCGGGCTGGTTGCAAAGGAACTGCTGGAAGAGCGGGGCAGACTGGAATTGCCCGGCCGTCCGCTTCTTTACGGGACGACGGCGAACTTTTTGCGTTGCCTTGGAATTTCTTCACTTTCCGAATTGCCGCAGCTGCGAAAAGAGCAGGAGACGGAAGAAGAGGAAGCAGGATGATCGGCTGGATCATTGCGGGATTTATCATTTTGCTGCTTATCTTTCTGCTTGCCTGTTCCGTTACGGTGGAGTCTTCTTTTGAAGAGGAACTTTCCGTATGGGTAAAATTTTTATTTGTCCGTTTCCGCGTGCTGCCGCAGCCGCCGGAGCAGCCGACAGAGGAAGCACCGGCACCAGAGAAAAAGCCCGCCCGCAAGAAGCCATCAAAAATCAAGGCGCTGTTTCAGAAAAAGGGATTTTGGGGCTTTATGGAACTGGTCAAGGCTTTTTCCCGCGTTGCATACGGGAGCGTGAAAAAAATTCTTTCCCACACGGTCATTCAATCCTTTTCTTTGCGTTTAACCGTTGGAGGGGAAGATGCGGCACAGACCGCGGTGAATTACGGCAGAGTATGCGGGTTGCTGTCGACCGCGCTGGCAGCTTTGTTCTCGACGGCAAAATGCAAAAGACGAAATGTGAAGGTTGCCCCGGATTTTCAGAATGGAAAAAGCGGAGTACAGTTCCGCATTCGGCTTAAAATCCGGTTGATGTTTCTTTTGTCCGCATTGCTGTCGGCATTTTTCGGCATGATAAAACTATATCTAAAAATACGAAAAGAGTCCGGAAATCCGGATCAGAAAGAAAAGGCGGTGCTTAAAAATGGCTGACCATCCAATTGAAGGAATGATGGATACTACGCTGGAAAAGATTAAGCAGATGGTGGACGTAAACTCCGTGATTGGGGATCCGATCACATCGCCGGACGGAACGGTGATTGTCCCAATTTCCAAAGTCAGTTATGGCTTTGCATCCGGCGGATCCGACTTTTCTGGGAAAGTGCCGGACAAGCAGTTGTTCGGTGGTGCTACGGGGGCGGGTGTCACGATCAATCCGGTGGCGTTTTTAACCATTGCGAACGGAACCGTGAAGCTGCTGCGGGTTGATCCCGGCAATACCTCAATGGACCGCATTATTGACATGGCCCCGGATTTAATCGATAAAGTTTCTGCGGCGGTCGGTTCGGCGTTTCACAAGCCCGCAAAAAAAGAAACGGAACAATCGGCATCCATCCCCGCGGAAGAAGCGGCGGGCGACCCGCAAATTTAAAATCGAATGGTATCGCTTCAACCGCCTGCATATAAATAAATCGGCAGGTGGTTGATTTGTTAAAAAAGGTTATTTCTGTCCTTCTCGCTGCCCTGACGGCGGCGGCTTTTCCATGCTTGGCAGAAGCGCAGACTGCTGCGCCTTCTGTTTCAGCCCGGTCGGCTGTGGTAATCAGCGCGGCTGACGGGCGTGTTTTGTATGAAAAAAACAGTCACAAACGGCTTCCAATTGCGAGCACGACCAAAATTATGACGGCTCTGCTCACCTTGGAGGCCGCTTCTCGCGAAGACAAAACAGTACTGATTATCCCTGAAATGGTTCGGGTGGAGGGTTCCTCCATGGGGCTTCAGGTTGGCGATCAGCTGACCTTGACCGCGCTTGCGGAAGGAATGCTGTCCGTTTCGGGCAATGATGCGGCAAATTCCGCAGCCATTGCCGTCGGCGGTTCTTTGAAGCAGTTTGCTGTGCTGATGAACCAAAAAGCAGCGCAGCTCGGTCTGTCGGACACACATTTTGTCACTCCGTCCGGTCTGGATAACGAAGAACATTATTCTTCCGCCGGGGATTTGGCAAAATTGACTGCCGCGGCGCTGCAAAATTCGGAATTTACAAGGATTGTCGCTCTGAAAAAAATTAAAGTTCAGTTTTTTGACCCGGACCGGACGGTGACCTATACCAACCATAACAAGCTTTTAAGCATGTACGAAGGATGCACCGGGGTAAAAACAGGGTTCACGAAAAAATCCGGCAGGTGTCTTGTTTCGTCGGCGGAGCGGAGCGGTGTGTGCTTGGTTGCCGTCACACTCAGCGATCCGAATGATTGGGCGGACCACGAAAAGCTGCTGGATTATGGCTTCTCACGGTTGACCCGGTATCAGGCGGATGATTCCGAATTTTGTGTAAATCTTCCCGTGGTCGGCGGAACGGACCACAGTGTTTTGGTCAGAGGATGCCAGTCCGACGCGGTCATTTGTCCGGTGGAAGACGTTCAGAATCTGCAGCGTGTGGTTGAACTGCCCCGGTTTGTGTATGCTCCCGTGGTAAAAGGGCAGGTTCTGGGTTTGGTTCGGTATTCCAATGAGGCCGGCACGGTTGCAACCGCAACGCTGACGGCCAGTGCCGATGTCCCTTATCAGATCGTTCAAAAAAATATATTTATAAAATTATGGGACCGGATTCGCCAGCTGCTTTCGGTCTGAAGGATGTGTGAAATCAGTTGGGTGAAAAAATCAGACTGCAAAAACTGCTTTCGGAGGCCGGCATTGCCTCCCGCAGAAAATCAGAGGAACTGATTCAGGCGGGACGTGTTCGCGTGAACGGGGTACCCGCAGAAATCGGTGAGAAAGCGGACCCCAAAAAAGACCGGGTGACCGTTGACGGCAAAGTAATTGAATCAAAAGTAAAAAAAGTGTACCTGATGCTTCATAAACCGAGGGGTTACATCACGACCATGAGCGATGAAATGGAACGCAGATGTGTTGCTGAACTGGTTCGCGACGTGCCGGAGCGAGTCTTTCCTGTCGGAAGACTCGACCGTGAATCAGAGGGGCTTCTCCTGATGACCAATGACGGTGAGTTTGCGAACGCAATGACGCATCCGTCCCACCATGTGCCGAAGGTGTACCGCGTGACGGTACGCCCCGGCGTTACGGAAGAACAATTGGTTCGCTTTTCAACCGGGATAGTCATCGACGGCCGGAAAACGGCGCCTGCGGTGGTGCGTGTTTTGTCAGAACAGCCCGGGCGCGTCGTTTTGGAAGTCGTTTTACGGGAAGGGCGCAACCGGCAGATTCGAAAGATGTGTGAACAGCTTGGGTTGGAAGTCGCACGTCTGCGCCGAAGCGCGGTTGGATTTTTAAGGTTGGGTATGCTTCCCACCGGAAAATGGCGCTTGCTTACCGCCGAAGAAGTTCGCCGACTGTCTGCTGCGGCAGCTTTGAATGCAAGAAGTGCGGGAAAACAGCAGAACCGAAAAACACAGAAGGCCGCTGAATTTCGTCACAAGCAATAAATTGCTTGCCAATTTCTCCGGGATCGTCTATAATAAATATGATTATTTTTGACTCATATTGGTAGAAAATCTTGTAAACGGAGGAATGGAAATGATGGATGTCGGTCATGCCGAAACCGCGCAAAATGGATTGAATATTGCGAAAACAAAAGGTTCTTCGCGCATTGTTTCGCTGCTTGACAATGGGAGTTTTCACGAGATAGACGGCTTGGCGACTTCTCACGGCGGATACGCGGAAGTGGTCGCTGGTTACGGCAGGGTGGACGGTTGCCCGGTTTGCGTCTTTTCTCAAAACAGTGATATTAGTGGGGGTGCTATGTCAAAAGCACAAGCCTCCAAAATAAAGAAAATCTATCAACTTGCAGTTAAAACAGGAATCCCAGTTGTGGGAATTTTTGATTCCGCCGGCGGCCGCCTGGATGAGGCTGGGGATATTTTAGATGCGTATGGCGAAATCTTGCTGCAAGCAAACAATCTTTCCGGCGTGGTGCCGCAGATTTCTTTGGTTATGGGGCCCTGTACCGGGACTTCCGCAATGATTGCGGCCGGTGCGGATGTTGTTGTGATGTCGGACAAAGGGGAACTGACCATTGCGACAAACGGCGAGGGCGGCTCCGCAAAAGAAGCGGCTGCAATGGGTCTGTGCCACATCGCGGCGGAAGATGAAGCGCAGGCGATTGACGCCGTGCGCAGGCTTTTACCCATGCTTCCCTCTAATAATGTATCGTCCCCCATGCTTTGTGAGGCGGCTGCTCCATCTGAATCGCTTCTATCGGGGGAAAATAATCCTGAAAAGATCATTTCCGCTCTCTGTGACGGCGGTGAATTTTTAGAATTAAGTAAAAATTTCGGTGTATCTGCTGTAACGGGATTTGTCCGTTTCGACGGTATGACGGCGGGCATTACGGCTTTTTCAGGAGTCATCGATTCTGATTCCTGCTCAAAGGCGGCCCGCTTTCTCCGTTTTTGTGACTCGTTTTCCATCCCGGTTCTCACGCTGGTGGATGCGGAAAAATTCGAATCGCTTCGCGAGGCTTCCAAACTTTCCAGTGCTTATTCAGAAGCGACAACGGCAAAGATTACGGTTGTTACGGGGTTGGCTTACGGGCCCGTTTACATTGCCGTCGCGGGAAGAGGCGCAAATTCTGACCTGACAATGGCGTGGCCGGATGCATGTGTTTCCGCCGTGGCGCCGGAAACAGGGGCTATTTTCCTTTGGAACGACCGCCTTGCCGGTTCAGAACATCCGGTGGAGGACAGGAAAAAGCTGATCGAGGAATACAAAAAGACGGAAGCTTCCGCGCAGAAAGCAGCACAGGCGGGAATGATTGAAGCAGTGGTTGCTCCGGAAAAAACACGGGAAGAAATTCTTGCAGGATTGGACATGCTCAGTGGAAAAAGAGTTTCAACCCTGCCGAAAAAGCATGCCAATATCCAGCTTTGATGAAATAAAGGACGAGGGGATGACATTATGATTAAGAATCTTAAAATTACAGTAAACGGCACAGCTTACGATGTTCAGGTTGAGGACAAGGGTTCTTCATCGGTACCTGCTGCTTCTGCGGCCGCACCTGCGGCACCGGCTCCCAAGGCTGCCGTGCCCGCGGCAAAGCCTGCGGCTCCTGCCGGCGGTGAAACGGTTGCCAGCCCAATGCCGGGCACCATTGTGTCCACCAATGTGAATCCGGGTCAGAGTGTCAAGAAAGGCGATGTTCTCATCGTTTTGGAAGCCATGAAGATGGAAAATGAAATTATGGCTCCGCATGACGCTCAGGTTGCGTCTGTTTTAGTCAATAAAGGGGATAGCGTTGAAAGCGGTACACCCCTTGTGACCCTCCAGTAAGGGGGCGGTAAGATGAATCAAAAGATTGGAATTACGGAACTGGTATTGCGCGATGCGCATCAGTCTTTGATTGCAACGCGTATGCCGCTTGCCGATATGATGCCGATTCTCGGAAAGCTCGATCAGGTTGGTTTCCATTCCCTGGAATGCTGGGGAGGCGCTACATTCGACGCATGCCTGCGCTTTTTGAATGAAGATCCATGGGAGCGCCTGCGTGTAATTCGCAAAAACTGCCCGAATACCAAGCTGCAGATGTTGTTCCGCGGGCAGAATATGCTGGGATACCGGCATTACGCGGATGATGTTTTGCAGTATTTTGTACAGCGCTCCGTGGCAAACGGAATTGACATTATCCGGATTTTCGATGCGCTCAATGATATTAAAAATTTAAATGTTGCAATCCGGGCCGCGAAAAAGGAAGGCGCCCATGTGCAGGTGGCCATGTCCTACACGACCGGCCCGGTGTTTACCAATGAATACTATGTCCGTTATGCGAAACAGATTGAAGAAGCCGGTGCGGATTCTATCTGTATTAAGGATATGGCGGCATTGCTGACTCCTTATAAAACATATCATCTGGTCAAGGACATTAAGGCGGCGGTGAAAATTCCGCTTCAGCTCCATACGCACTACACGTCCGGCCTTGCGTCTATGTGTGAACTGAAAGCGGTGGAGGCCGGGGTGGATCTTTTGGATACCGCGATGTCTCCGCTTGCGCTTGGAACATCTCATACTCCGACAGAATCGATGGTAGCCGCGCTGAAAGACACGCCTTACGACACGGGACTTGACTTGATTTTGCTCAATGAAATCCGCGAATATTTTATGACACTGCGCGACAAGTATATTAAGAGCGGCCTTTTGGACCCGAAAATGCTTGCGACCAATACGCGGGCCTTGCTTTATCAGGTTCCGGGCGGCATGCTGTCGAACCTGCTGTCACAGTTAAAGCAGGCGGGGAAAGAGGATCAGTTTGAAGCCGTGCTGGAAGAAGTGCCTCGCGTGCGTAAAGATGCGGGATATCCGCCTTTGGTAACACCAACCTCACAGATTGTCGGGACACAGGCGGTGTTCAATGTGATTACCGGGGAACGGTACAAGATGTGTACCAATGAGTTTAAAGATCTTGTGGCGGGAAAATACGGAACGACCCCCGTGCCGATTGCCGACGATTTTGCCAAAAAAATCATCGGCGATATGCCGCGTATTACCTGCCGCCCGGCGGACCTTTTGAAACCGGAGCTGGAAAGCCTGAGAAAAGAGTGCGCGGAATGGACCGAGCAGGAGGAAGACGTTCTGTCTTACGCACAGTTCCCAAAGGTCTCAAAAGATTTTTTCAAAAAGCGTGCGGAAAAAAAGTATGGAATCGATGGAAAACATGCGAACCAAAAAGAAATGATTCATCCCGTTTGACTTTCATTTTCAGCCCCGTGCGGTAAAATGCACGGGGCGTTTTTTCGTTTGCCGTGTATTTTAGACAGTCTGCAGTTGACAATCAGGAGGAAAAGCTGATAAAATAAATAGGATTATGATTTATTTCTGAATAAGTCGTTTTTATTTTCGCTATGATTCCTATTGAATAGGAAGAATACAGAGATGAGATGATAAGAGTGATCAATAGTATGACCGGTTTCGGCAGAAGCGAAAAAATCGTCGGAGGGCGGGATATCGCGGTGGAGATCCGGTCCGTGAATCACCGGTATTTCGATTATTCCTCCCGCATCAGCCGAGGGTACGGTTTTCTGGATACGAAGTTGAAATCTTTCCTTCAGGAACGGATTGCAAGAGGAAAATTGGACCTGTATGTTTCAGTACAGACGCTGGAAAGTGCAGATGTGGAAGTGCAGGTCAATCGTTCCCTGGCATCAGGGTATATTGCTGCTTTGCGTGACCTTCAGAAGCACTATGGTTTGAAGGATGATATTTCCGTTATGACGGTGGCGCGTAATTCGGACCTTTTCGCGGTGCGCCAGGCGCCGGAAAATGAAGAAGCCATATGGAACGATGTTCGGCAGATTGCAGAAAGTGCCTTTCAGTCTTTTTCAGAGATGAGGCAGGCGGAAGGAAGTCACTTGCGGGATGATTTTCTGAACAGGACCAAGACAATTCTGGGGCTGGTGGCCAAAGTGGAAAAGCGTTCGCCGGAAACCGTGACGGAATACAGGGACAAACTGCTTGCCCGTCTGCATGAAATGCTGGTCGATGCCAACATTGACGAGCAAAGGATTGTGACAGAAGCCGCTATTTTTGCCGATAAGGTTTCCGTTGCGGAAGAAACGGTCCGCCTTCGCAGCCATGTCAGCCAATTCCTTTCTATGATGGAGACAGGCGGAGCGGTCGGGCGCAGGCTGGATTTTCTCGTTCAGGAGATGAATCGCGAAGCGAATACGATTGGCTCTAAATGTGTCGATGCTGAAATTGCCCATCTGGTGGTGGACATGAAAGCTGAAATAGAAAAAATCCGTGAACAGGTCCAGAATGTAGAATAGGAATTGTAAAGGGGATTTTTATGAAGTTAATCAACATCGGCTTTGGCAACATGGTTTCCGCAAACCGGCTGGTTGCGATTGTCAGCCCGGAATCTGCCCCGATTAAGCGCGTGATACAGGACTCTAAGGAGCGCGGAGCGCTGATCGACGCGACTTATGGCCGCAGGACCCGTGCGGTGATTATTACAGACAGCGACCATGTGATTCTTTCTGCCGTTCAGCCGGAAACAGTGGCCAATCGTCTGAATGACCGCGATGAGCTTGTAGAAGAGGAGCTTGATGAAGATGACGAATAACGGTCTGCTCCTTATTCTATCCGGACCTTCCGGCGCGGGCAAAGGGACGGTAGTGAAAAGCCTTTTGGCAGGGCAGTCCGACATCCGTCTGTCTGTTTCCGCCACCACGCGGTCTCCTCGGCCGGGGGAAGCGGACGGAAGAGAATATTTTTTTCTGACGAAGGACAAATTCAAGGATATGGATGCCGAGGGAAAGATGCTGGAAAGTGCGCAGTACTGCGGCAATTGTTATGGTACGCCGCTGGCGCCTATTTTGGACTGGACTTCTCAGGGAATGGATGTCGTTCTGGAGATTGAAGTTCAGGGCGGTGCACAGGTCAAAAAAAAGCGGGCGGATGCGGTCAGTATTTTCATCATGCCTCCTTCCCTGAATGAGCTGGAACACCGGCTGCGACAACGCGGTACGGAAAAGGATGAGGTGATTTCAGGGCGGCTTCAGACTGCAAGAAAAGAAATTCCGGAAGCAGTTCATTATGATTATATTGTGATAAATGATACGGTGGAATCCGCAGTGGCACAGATTCGTGCAATTATTGCCGCGGAAAAACACAGTTCACGCCGAAATAAACAACTGATTGAAAGGATACTGACAAATAATGATTAAACCGATCGCTGATCTCATTCTTAAACCGCATCAGAGCCGTTATTCTCTGGTGGTTGCCATTTCAAAGCGCGCACGCAAAATTGTGGACCATGCAGAAAAAAATCACGAAATTCTGGAAAAAAAGCCTGTGGAACTGGCCGTTCAGGAATATGTCAACCATGAATTCACCATGATTGAAAAAACAACCCCGAACGATGATGAAGACTGAAGAGCGCCCTTGAAAGGTGAGGATCCCGGTGACCGTTGCAAAAGTCGCAGTGGAGAACACGGTTTATCATTTTGACAAGGCGTTTGATTACCGCGTTCCGGATTTGCTGGTTCCGAAAGCCAAGGCGGGCTGCCGTGTGCTCGTTCCGTTTGGCACGGCGAATGCAAAACGGCAGGGTGTTATTTTAAAGCGGGATGAATTCGCGGAACCATCCGTTAAAAAGCTGAAATCAATCGAATCTGTTTTGGATCGTGAGCCGCTTCTCACACCGGAGGCGCTCTGTATGATTCCCTGGATCGGAGAGCACACGTTTTGCACGCTGTTCGATGCGGCCCGCCTTTTCTTTCCGGCGGGCATTTTATTTCAGATGCGTACGGAATATCTGCTGGCGGGCCCGGCCGGGGAACTTGCAGACAGAACGAAAAACGCGGAAGAAGCCAAGGTGGTCGCCTACCTGTCCCACCACCGTAAGGCGGTCAAGCGGGAAAAGCTGCTTCATGACCTTGGATTTGCTTCTGACAGCAGTATCCCGGAGCGGATGCTCCGCAGGGGGCTGCTGAAAAAGAACAGCGGCACGTTCCGGCGGGTGGGCGATGCGGTTCAGAAAATGGTTCGTTTTACCGAACCGCAGGAGCTGCCCAAACTGACTCCGCGCCAAAAGCGGACCATGGAGGTTCTTCGCAGCGCAGGCTGTGCGTCTCTTAAGGAAATCTGCTATTTTTCCGGGGTGACTCCGGCGGTTGTAAACGCGTTGGTCCAAAAAGAGGTGGCGCAGTATTACGACACGGAGGTTTACCGCAATCCCTACGGGTCTGTTCCGGAGAAGACGGATTCCGAGGTGCCTGCCGTCAAGTTGACCGCCGTTCAGGAAGAGGCTTACCGTAATCTGTACCGGCAGTATCGCGGGGGTAAGGGCGGCGTTTCCCTTCTGTTTGGGATCACGGGCAGCGGAAAGACACAGGTCTTTATGAAGCTGATCGACCGTGTTCTGGAAGACGGGCGGGGCGTCATTGTAATGGTTCCTGAAATTTCGCTGACGCCGCAGACTGTTTCATTGTTTCATGCGCGGTATGGCGCGGGGGTTGCGGTCTTTCACAGCGGCCTTTCTATGGGAGAACGTCTGGATGAATGGAAACGTGTCAGAAAAGGCGGTGCGTCTATTGTCGTCGGGACACGTTCCGCGGTATTTGCTCCGCTTCAGGACCTTGGGCTGATTATCATGGATGAGGAGCAGGAGGGGACCTACAAATCCGAGTCATCCCCCCGGTACCATGCAAGGGAAGCCGCAAAATACCGGTGTGCATACCATAAATGCCTTTTAGTGCTGTCTTCGGCAACACCGTCAATTTCCAGTTATCACCATGCGCTGTCGGGCCAATATACTTTAAATGTACTGCCGGAGCGCTACGGCCCTGCCCGTCTGCCGGAAGTTGAAATTGTCGACATGAACGAAGAGGTTCAAAAGGGCACGGCGGGAATCCTCAGCCAAAAGCTGGCGCAGGCTTTGCAGGAAAATCTTCAGAACGGGATGCAGTCCATTCTGCTGCTGAATCGCCGCGGGTACAATACATTTGCCTCCTGCCGGTCATGTGGGCATGTGATCACTTGCCCGAACTGCAGTATTTCCCTGACTTATCACGCGGCAAACAATCGCCTGATGTGCCATTACTGCGGCTTTTCCATTCCATTTACGCGGGAATGCCCAAACTGCCATGAAGAGCAGGTTCGCTACAAGGGATTTGGAACCCAGCGCGCGGAGCAGCAGCTGGAAGAGGTGCTGCCCGGTGCGAGGATTTTAAGGCTGGATGCGGACTCTACCATGTCACGGTTTGCTTATGATAAAAAGTTAAAATTGTTTTCTGAAGGCGCATATGATATCATTGTAGGCACACAGATGGTTGCAAAAGGGCTCGATTTTGAAAATGTAACCCTGGTTGGGGTTCTGTCTGCCGACCAAGCGCTTTACAGTGATGATTTTCGCAGCTATGAGCGTGCGTTTGACCTGCTGACACAGGTCGTCGGGCGTTCCGGACGGGGAAGACACGCGGGAAAAGCAATGATTCAGACCTATACGCCTGAGAATGAAGTGATTCAACTTGCAGCGGAACAGAATTATACGGAATTTTACCGCAGGGAAATCGCATTGAGAAAATCACTTTTATATCCTCCTTTTACCGATCTTTGTGTATTTGGATTTGTCGGAAGGGAGGAAACACGGGTCCGCACGGCCAGCATCGCTTTTTTTGAACTGTTTTGTGAAACGGCGCGGAAAAAATATGCGGATCAGCCGATGCGGGTGCTGAGCCCGGCCCCTGCGCTGGTTGGGCGCGTGAGCAACCGATACCGCTACAAGCTGATTGTAAAGTGCCGCAACAACAGGCGGATTCGTCAAATGATTTCAGAATTGCTGGTTCAGTTCTCATCTAATCGAAAATATGCAGACATAACGGTTTTTCCGGATATGAATCCGGAAACAATTTTATAAAATGGGGGAATAACATTGGCGATTAGGAACATTATAACGGAGAAAGATCCGTTTCTTTATAAGAAATGCCGTAAGGTAGATAAATTTGACAAAAGGCTCTGGACTTTGCTGGACGATATGGCTGATACCCTCCGTGAAGCGAACGGGGTAGGACTTGCGGCAATTCAGGTGGGAATTCTTCGCCGGGCTGTGCTGATTGATGTTGGCGACGGCAAGGGAATCCGGGAATTGATTAATCCAGTCATCCTTGAAAAATCCGGTGAGCAGGAGGCAACGGAAGGCTGCCTGTCCATTCCCGGGAAATGGGGCATTACCAAACGCCCCAAGCATGTCAAGGTTCGCGCACAGGACCGCAACGGAAAATTCTTTGAATATGAAGGGGAAGACCTTCTTGCAACGGCTTCCTGCCATGAAATCGATCATCTGGAAGGAGTTGTATTCCTGAGCCATGTTGTCAGAATGCTGACGCAGGAAGAACTGGAGCGTATGAGATCGCCGGAGGATTGAAATTGAAAATTGTGTTTATGGGGACCCCGGAGTTTGCCGTTCCGTCTCTTGGGGCGTTGATGAGAGCGGGCCATGAGGTTGCGGCGGTTTTTACCCGCAGGGACAGACCGGTTGGAAGAAAACAGATTCTGACAGCACCGCCGGTTAAGGTCTTGGCGCAGGAAAATGGTATTCCGGTGTTTCAGCCGGAAACGCTGCGCGGGGCAGAAACGGAACAAGCGATCCGCGATATTGGCCCCGATGTTATTGTTGTGGCGGCTTACGGAAAAATTCTGCCGAAAAACATCTTGAATCTGCCGCGCCTGGGATGTGTCAATGTACACGCTTCCCTCTTGCCGAAGTACCGCGGTGCCGCCCCCATCCAGCAGGCTGTGCTGGACGGTGAGCCCGTCACAGGTGTAACCACGATGCAGATGGCCGAAGGGCTGGATACCGGCGATATCCTGTTCCGTGACCGTACGGAGATTAAGCCGGAGGAAACCTCCGGCGAACTGACCGCCCGGCTTGCTGCAATGGGCGCAAAGCTGATTGTCCGGACGTTATCGGAACTGGAGCGCGGAACCGTTACTCCGGTTCAGCAAAACGAGGCGGAGTCCAGTTATGCGCCTATGCTGACGAAAAAGCGTTCGCCGATCGACTGGTCCCGCGCTGCCGTGCAGATTCACAATCAGGTGAGGGGACTTTCCCCGTGGCCGGGCGCGGCAACGGTTTTTGAGGGGAAGAAATTGAAAGTCCACGCGACCAGGCCTGCGGGTAACGGAAGCGGTATCCCCGGGCAGATTCTTTCCGGCAGGGACCTGAAAGTTGTGTGCGGTGACGGAACGGTTTTACAGCTGCTGACCGTTCAGCCGGAGGGCGGTAAAAGAATGTCTGGGTCAGATTTTTTGCGCGGCCATCCCGCACAGGGAACCGTTTTGGGAATCGATTAAAGGAGGTTCAATAATATGTACGGATTCTATTTTTTCAACTATACATATTTCTGGATCATGGTGCCTGCGTTGATCGTTACCCTGATTGCGCAGTCCCGGGTGAAATCAACTTTTGCAAAATATGCGCGGGTTCGCACGGTGAATCAGATTACCGGGGCGGAAGCTGCCGAGCGTGTTGCCCGGTTCGGCGGGGTGGACCGTTTGTTTATCAAACGGATTGCAGGAAATCTTACTGACAATTTTGACCCCCGGAACGACACCATCAGCCTTTCGGAATCCGTCTATTCCTCCGTTTCCATTTCGGCGGTCGGCGTGGCGGCGCATGAAGCGGGCCACGCAATTCAAAATGCAGAGGGCTATGTCCCGAATAAAATCCGCTCTTCACTGGTGTTCGTTACGAATTTCGGCTCGCGTCTGTCAATGCCGATGATCATTATTGGGCTGATTCTGCCGGTGCAGTACGATTTTGTAGTCTATGCGGGCATTATTCTTTACAGCCTCGTCGTTTTATTTCAGCTGGTAACTCTTCCGGTTGAATTTAACGCCAGCACACGTGCAATCCGTGCGCTGAATGACGCGGGAATTCTGTATCCGGATGAGCTGGAAGGAGCCAAAAAGGTTCTGCGGGCGGCGGCAATGACCTATCTTGCCGCCAGTTTTACGGCGCTGCTGACTTTGCTTCGTTTTCTATTAATTGCAAGCAACAGGAGGGGACGTCGCTGATGACAAGTGCGCGTGAGGCGGCGCTTCGGGCTCTTCTCCGTGTGGAGTCGGAAGGGGCGTATTCCAATCTGGCGCTGGACCATATGCTTTCCGGCCTTTCAATCGACCCGCGTGACCGGTCGCTGGCCACAACCATTTTTTATGGCGTTCTGGAACGCAGAATTACGCTGGATTATGTGATCGGGCATTTTTCCAGTATGCCGCTCAAAAAAATTTCACCAGTCGCTCTTGAGCTTCTGCGAATCGCCGTTTATCAGATCTTATATTTGGACAAAATTCCTGATTCTGCGGCCGTGAATGAATCAGTCAACCTGGCAAAGACCTGCGGCGCAAAGCGGGCGTCCGGTTTTGTCAATGCCATCCTGCGGAACTTTGTCAGAAGCGGGGGGAAATTACCTCCGTTTCAGAACGGGGAGGGTCCCCTGCGGCGCCTCAGTGTGGAATATTCCTGTCCTGAATGGATTATTTCGCTGTGGAACCGTGCCTATGCAGAGCAGACGGAGCCTCTTCTGAAAAGTATGCTGCAAAAGCCGGATCTTTACGCGCGTGTGAATAATACGCGTGTCAAAGAGGAACAATTAATCGAAAGACTTCAGGGTGAAGGAAGAGAGGCATTCCAGGTCGATTGGCCTGACCATGTGGTCAAATTGAAAAATGGGATGGAATTTACAAGCAGTGCATGTTACCGGGACGGTTTGTTCCATATACAGGACCTGTCCTCTCAGATCTTATGCGCTTTAATTGCTCCTCAGCCGGGAGAAACAATTGCGGATGTCTGTTCCGCCCCGGGGGGAAAGACTTTTACACTGGCGGAGCGGATGGAAAACCGGGGAAGAGTACTCGCGTTCGACAAATATCCGCGCAGGGTTGAGTTGATTCGCGCAGGAGCACGACGGCTGGCACTTTCCTGTGTTGCGGCCGAAGTGCGTGACGCGGCGGAACCCAAAGAAAATCCGGAACCGGCAGATCGGGTTTTGTGTGACGTTCCCTGCTCCGGGCTGGGTGTTTTAAGGCGGAAGCCTGAGATTCGCTTTAAATCGCCGAAGCCTATTGACAGTTTACCTGATTTGCAGTACCTTATTCTGTGTAAGTCGGCAGAGTTGGTTCGAAAGGGCGGAATGCTGTTTTACAGCACTTGTACGCTGAACCCTGCTGAAAACGGAAATGTGGCCGCTCACTTTGCAGCTGACCACGCGGAATTTGAGCCATGGCCGCTTCGTTTGCCGCGGGCATTTCGGCGAGTGGTCAAAGAACCTGAAAATCAGATGACGTTTCTGCCGCATGTTCACGGTACGGATGGTTTCTTTGTCGCGGCTTTTCGCAGAAAATAGGAGGACGTTTTGAACCGTATTGACCTGAAATCAATGACGCTCAATGAAATAAAAGCGGCTTTTGCCGGTCAGCCGGCTTTTCGCGCACTGCAAGTGTACCACTGGCTTCACCGGGGCGTTTCTGATTTTGATGAAATGACGGATTTACCCCAAAGCTTTCGTGCGCGGCTGGCGGATGAATATTACATAGCCGCCGCCAGGATCGAGCGAAAGTACTGCTCTAAGTTGGACGATACGGTCAAATATCTGTTCCGTTTCAACGATGGGGAAATGGTCGAAGGCGTATTGATGAGCTATCATTACGGGCGGACCATTTGTATTTCTACACAGGTTGGCTGCAAAATGAACTGTGCGTTTTGCGCGACCGGGAAGAGCGGCTTTTCCCGCAACTTAACCGCTTCTGAAATCCTTTCTCAGGTTCAGACTGCTCAGCTTGATTCAGGGGAGCGAATCTCCCACATCGTTTTGATGGGCATGGGGGAGCCGCTGGATAATTACGAAGCGGTGCTTCGCTTTTTAGACCTGGTTTCTTCAAAAGAGGGAATGAATCTGGGCATGAGGCACATTTCCCTGTCTACCTGTGGCATTGTAGATAAAATGTACGACCTTGCCGAAAAGAAATATCAGCTGACTCTCTCTGTTTCGCTGCATGCTCCCAACGACTTGATCCGTTCGCGGATTATGCCGGTAAACCATCGGTGGAATATGGAAGAACTGCTGCGGGCGTGCCGTTATTATGCCGAACGGACCGGGCGCCGCATTTCTTTTGAATATGCCATGATAGAAGGAGTCAACGACAGCGTGGAATGTGCGGCAGAGCTGGCCCGCAGGCTGCGGAAGATCCTGTGCCATGTTAATCTGATTCCGGTTAATACGGTGGGCGGTTCCTCGTTTCGCAAAAGTTCCCGCGAACGGCTGCACCAATTTGAATCAACGTTGTTGAATCATGGAATTACCGTAACGGTACGGCGGACGCTGGGCGCAGACATACAGGCTTCCTGCGGCCAGTTAAAACGCAGATTCAAAGAGGAGGTGGCCAATGTTGGAAATATTCAGTAAAAGTGATATTGGCCTTGTCAGAAAATCAAATGAGGATGCCTGCAAAAGCGGTATCCTTCCGGATGGTGCTGCCTGGGCGATTGTCTGCGACGGAATGGGCGGCGCAAACGGCGGAGATGTTGCCAGCCGGATTGCCGTCGATTTGATCTCTAAACAAATTTTATCCGGCTATGCGGATGAAATTGGCGAAGAGGACCTTCAAAATTTGATTTCAGATGCAGTGCTGAATGCAAACGACGCGGTTCATGCCCGTGCGGGTGCCGATGAGACCTTAAACGGAATGGGAACCACGGTGGTGGTTGCTGTGGTTTCACACGGGGTGGCACACATTGCACACGCGGGCGACAGCCGCGCCTATCTGATTCAGCAGAATGGAATTCACCAACTGACCACCGATCACTCCATGGTTCAGGAAATGGTTGATCATGGTGATCTAACCGCTCAGGAAGCCAAGAAACATCCTCAGAAAAATGTGATTACCCGTGCGCTGGGTGTGGACACCTTTCTTCAGGTGGATTATTGCAAAGCGCCTTTCCCTGCCGGCAGCCGCCTTTTAATCTGTACGGACGGACTGACAAATTATGTAGATGAGGAACAGATATTTCTTCTTGCAAAAGAAATGGATGCGGAAAGATTGACAGACCGGCTGGTCGCTTTTGCCAAACAGGCTGGTGGAAGTGACAATATTACGGTAACCGTCATCGAAAACTGAGCCGTTAAGGAGTGGATTGCATGGATAGATATACCGGCAAGCGGCTTGACGGCCGCTACGAAATACATGAACTTGTCGGCGTTGGAGGAATGGCAGTCGTTTACCGTGCCTATGACACAATTGACGACCGTGCGGTTGCGATTAAGATCCTGAAAGATGAGTTCCTGGGCAACGAGGATTTTATCCGGCGGTTTAAAAATGAATCCAAGGCGATTGCGGTTTTGTCGCATCCCAATATTGTCAAAGTGTTTGATGTCAGCTTTGGTGACAGGATTCAATATATTGTTGAGGAATATATTGATGGTATTACCCTGAAAGAATATCTGGACCAGCAAAAGCGAATTAAATGGAAAGAAGCCATTCATTTTACCGTTCAAATTCTGCGTGCCCTTCAGCATGCGCACGAAAAGGGGATTGTCCACCGCGATATTAAACCCCAGAATATTATGCTGCTTCAGGACGGGACCATTAAGGTGACCGATTTTGGCATTGCACGCTTTTCTCACAGCGAGACCCGTACCATGACGGATAAGGCGATTGGTTCCGTTCATTACATTGCACCCGAACAGGCGCGGGGCGATTTGACCGATGAGAAAACGGATATTTATTCCGTGGGCGTTATGCTGTATGAAATGCTGACCGGTCAGCTTCCCTTTGAGGCGGATAATGCCGTTTCCGTTGCGATTATGCAGCTGCAGACAGACCCGAAGCCACTGCGTGAACTGAATTCTTCCATTCCGGAAGGGCTGGAGGAAATTACGCTGAAGGCCATGCAGAAGAATCCGGAGCGCCGGTATCAGTCCGCGGCAGAGATGCTGCGGGATATTGAAGTCTTTCGGCGGAACCCAAGTACAAAATTTCAGTATAAATATTTCATCGATGAGAAACCGACGAAATATATTGACGCGATTAATTCTGTGAAAAACAATGAGCAGCCGGGGTACAACGATAACTATGATTATGAGGAAGAACTGGAAGAGGAACCGGTTCGAAAGAAAAAGCCGGTTGCGGTTTTGGTGATTGCCGGCATTGCCGTTGCATTTTTGATTGTAACGCTCAGTTTTGGTGTTGCGGCCTTGATCCATAATATGAATCAAGGCCCGGGGGATGTCACACTTCCAAATTATGTAAACAAGAATATCGATGATGTAAAAAATTCCATTGACACGGGCGCGACCTACCACTTTGAATTTAAGGAAGAGCAGAAAAGCGACCCGGATGCACAAGAGGGAACCATTTTGGAGCAGCTGCCGAAGGCTGGAACTACAGTGAAAGAAAACGCAGTGATAACGTTGACTGTAAGCAGCGGAGGTAAAGCATTGACGCTACAGGATTATGCCGGCAGTTCGCAGGCGGATGTTGAGGCCGCGCTGACCAGACTGGGGCTTGAGTATAAAGTGCAGATGGTTACCAGCGACAC
The DNA here is from genome assembly GCA_022650485.1 of Oscillospiraceae bacterium. Classification (GTDB taxonomy): domain Bacteria; phylum Bacillota; class Clostridia; order Oscillospirales; family Acutalibacteraceae; genus Caproicibacter. The sequence continues at coordinate 45,100 of JALCPP010000009.1, forward strand.
GGTCGATAAAGGAACTGTCGTTCGTACGGATCCGCCGGCAGGCACAGAAGTAACCGCCGGAAAAAATGTCATATATCTTTATGTCAGTTCCGGAAAAGAGATTAAAAAGGTTGCGGTTCCGAATGTGGCGGGCAGCACATTGGAAGAAGCCAGAACGACAATTCAGAGTGTTGGCCTGACGGTTGGAAAAGAAACGCAGCAGGCAAGCGATCAGCCGGAGGGAACCGTACTTGAAACCGATCCGCTCAATGGGGTGAAAGTTGATGAAGGAACGGCTGTCAATCTGGTAATCAGTTCCGGACCGGCGCAAAAAATCATTACCATTTATGTGCAGCTTCCGAAAAATGTAACGCATGACATTGTTTTAAAAGGTTATGTGGGGAATAACCTGAGCGTGACCAAAACGGTGAATCCATCCTACAATGATGTGTGCGAATTGAAGTTTACCGGCGATAAGGGGACTCAGACTTTAACCATTGCTTTGGATGACGAAAAATACAATATTTATTCTTTGAACTTTGATGTGGGAGAAGGAAAGCTGCAATGGTCCACCGCTTATGTGGAACCGGACTCCGATTCTTCCGAAGACAGTCCGGCATCCGGGCAGGTATCGCCGAATGATTGATAGAATGATTCAGGGATTGATTTTGCAGGGAATCGGCGGTTTTTATTCGGTGGAGACCGCCGATCGGGTGTATGAGTGCCGTGCCAGGGGAATCTTTCGTAAAAACAAGGTGACGCCGCTTGCGGGGGATTTCGTTCGTATTTCCGCAGAGCCGGATGGTACCGGAACCGTCGATGAAATACTGCCGCGCAGGAACTGCCTGCTTCGCCCCCCGGTTGCCAATTTGGATCAGCTGGTGATTGTTGTTTCTGCCTGCGAGCCGTCGCCGAATCTGCTGAATACGGACCGCGTGATTGCCGCGGCGCTCGACAAGGGGATTGAGCCGGTTCTTGTATTTTCAAAGACGGACCTGATGCCGGTGAGAGCACTGGAAGAGATTTATGCCAATACCGGAATACGCCGGTTCAGCATTTCCTGTGAAACCGGGGAGGGTGTGCAGGGGGTACTGCAGATTCTGGCGGGAAAAACGACAGCCTTTACAGGAAATTCCGGTGTTGGAAAATCCACTCTTTTAAACAGCATGTTCCGTGGGCTGGATCTTCAAACCGGGGAAATCAGTCACAAACTTGGCAGGGGACGTCACACGACACGGAAAGTACAGCTTTTAAAATTGGACGGCGGCGGATATGTGGCGGATACCCCCGGGTTTTCTTCCATTACGCTGGAAAAAAGCGATCGCATTTCCAAAGAAAATCTGCCGCTTTGTTTTCCGGAATTTCTCCCTTATTTACAGCAGTGCCGTTTTACGTCCTGCTCCCATACCTGCGAAAAAGGCTGCGCTGTGCTGCAGGCGGTCAGGGATGGGAAGATCAGTGAATCAAGGCACGAAAGCTATACGGCAATGTATCGGGAAATGGATGGGATCAGGGAATGGAACAAAAAGTAACATGTATGGTGATCGGCTCTGTGCCGATGCAAAAAAATATAATTTTTAATGAATACAAAAAAGAAAACTGCTATGTAATTTGTGCCGACGGCGGCCTGGATAATGCAAATCGGTTTCAGATCAGCCCGGACTTGCTGATCGGGGATTTTGACTCTTACCGCGGTGAACTGCCCGGTGGGGTGGAAACAATCCGGCTGAAAGTGGAAAAGGATGAAACCGATACTCTTGCGGCTGTGAAGGAAGGGATTCGCCGTGGCTTTCGCAGCTTTGTGCTGTTTGGGGAATTGGGCGGTGAGCGGTTCGACCATTCCTACGGGAATCTCTGCGTTCTTCAATATCTGTGCCATCAGGGGTGTAAGGCAGTGCTGATTGGGGAAAACTGCAGGCTGTTTTTGCTTTCAGGTGGAAGACTGAGCTTGAATGGCATGAAGGGCTCCACGGTTTCGGTTTTTCCGTTTGGATGTTCCGCCTGCCGGGTCAGTTATATCGGTATGAAATATCCGTTGACAAAAACAGTCCTTCATTCGGACAATCCTCTCGGCGTCAGCAACCGCATTGAAGCCGAAGAAGCTCGTATTGCCATTCACGATGGCGATGCTTTGATTATTATTCAGGCCTAAATTTCTTTTATGCACACATTTCCCGCCGCTGTATATACTGTAATTAGAACATAAAAACTGCGGCGGGGCGGTGAGTATATGGGAGGCAGGCATAAGGGCAACACAAAATGCTGGTCGCGCTACATTGTGGCATTTGGCCTTGGTTTACTTCTTTCCTGCTTTTGCCCCATGGGTTTGATTATGTTTTTAGCGTCCATTATCATCATTGCGTTGGGCGTCGCACTTTTTAAAGGGTGCTGAACATAATTCCGGGAGGGATACATCGATGAAGATTGTTGTTGTACACAGTTCGAAATTTTGGAGCTTTTTGCTGCGCAGGATGTTCAATATCAAAAAGGAACAATAGCGGATTGGTTTCCCAAAATAGCGAATGAATCTGCCGGAAAAGTTATAGTGGAACCCCCGTCTTTCGTCTGGGACGAAAGACGGGGGTTCTTTTTGTGGCGACGGCAAAATGTGGGTGCGTTCTTTATTGTTTCATTACCGCGGACGTCTGGGGGGAGGTCCGGGAGGCGGAGGCCCCGGCGGCCTGGCTGGACGGGGCGGTCTGGGTGGACGCGGTCCGGGCCGGCATGGCCGTCTGGGGCACCAGGGGGCAGCCGGCCACCACTGGCAGAACGGCGACGGGCATCTTCTTGGCATAATTTACATCTCCTCTTTCTTAACTTATGCGCGAACGGCATATTTGGGCATAAACCGAAGCAAAAAAGAATTCCAACCACAGGTCATATCAGAAGAAGAGGCAATTTCCGGCAATGAACTGCTTCTTTGGAAAAATATGAGAATCTAATCAGTATAAAAATGATTGATCCGCAAAAACTATTCTGCAAATAACATGTTGTGGCAGGCTGATATGATTGCACTTTTAAAAAATGTGGAATGTTATTGTCCGCGGTATGTGGGCCAAAGAGATATTGTCATTGCAAACAGTAAAATAGAACGTATTGATCCGGCGGGAAAGTGGGGTAACTGCGCTCTTTTCGACCGGATCATTGACTGTGACGGGCTCATAGCTTTGCCCGGCCTGATCGACCAGCATGTTCATTTGGTGGGGGGAGGCGGGGAACATGGATTTTCCAGCCGAATCAGTGATATAGCCCCCGACGATATTTTTTTGGCCGGTGTGACCACAGTGGTTGGGCTGCTTGGGTTCGACAGTTATACAAAAAATCCCGCCAATCTTTTTGCAAAGGCCAAAAGCCTGAAAAAAGCGGGGCTGACGGCTTATATTTATTCAGGCAGTTATACGTTTCCCATGGCGTCCCTGACTCACAGCATTTTATGGGATTTGATTTTGGTGGATGAAGTGATTGGGGTGGGAGAAGTCGCGATTGCCGACCATCGTTCCTCTCAGCCGAGTGTTTTACAGCTGGCGGAGCTTGCCGGTGCTGTTCATGCGGGCGGCATGATTGCCGGCAAGGCGGGGGTGGTCCATATCCATCTGGGGGATGGAAAAAAGGGAATGCGGTTGCTGCTGGATGTTCTTGAGCAGACAGATCTGCCGCTGAAGATGTTTGTTCCAACCCATGTCAACCGACGGCCGGAGCTGTTTTGGCAGGCAATGCAATACTGTAAGGAAGGTGGAAATATCGACTTGACGGCAGGGGAAACCTATGGAATTCCCGCCCCTGACGCGATAGAGATGATTGTGAAAAACGGAATGGACCTTTCGCGGGTTACAGTCAGTTCCGATTCCAATGGGAGCATTCCTACCGGAGGAGTAGGAAAGATTCAAGAATTATATGATGATATCCGCAACTGCGTTCTCAAAAAGGGAATCTGTCCGGAAACCGCTTTTGGTCTGGTAACTGAAAATGTGGCGAAAGAGCTTGGACTATTCCCGCGGAAAGGTGTGCTTCGAGCGGGCGCGGATGCCGATATTGCTCTTTTAGACCGCGGCTATCATTTAGAAAAACTGTTTTGCATGGGCAGACAGATGGTGGAGGACGGGCGGTGTGTCCGTCCGGAGGAGTGAGCATAATTGCAGGATTTTCCAAAGGGATATCTTATTATTATTGGAGGCGCTGAGGATAAAACGGGGGAAAGCGTCATTTTGCGCCGGGCTTCAGAGATGCTGTCCGGGCCGGACTGGCTGACGGTGCTGACTACGGCAACGGAACAGCCACAGGCGGCGGGGCGGAAGTATCGTGAGGTTTTCACCGGACTTGGAGTAAAAAACATCAGGGTGCTGGATATCAGTAACCGCGAACAGGCGGAAGACCCTGAAAACGGAACTGCAATCGCAAAATCAAAATGCGTTTTCTTTACCGGCGGCGACCAGCTTCGAATTACCAGTATTCTTGGGGGCACACGGGTGAATGCGGAGCTGAAAAATCTTTATCACGGCGGGGGAATCGTTATGGGGACCAGCGCCGGTGCGTCTGCGATGACCTCCACAATGGTGGTGCAGGGAAACGACAATGAACCGGCGCGGAAATGTACGCTGAAAATGGCTCCTGGGCTTGGACTGTTGGGAGGTGTGATGGTTGACCAGCATTTTGACCAGCGCGGCCGTTTCGGCAGACTGCTGTGCGGAATTGCCGAAAATCCGGATGTTCTTGGCGTGGGAATTGATGAAGATACGGCGATTAAGCTTTACCCTGATCAACATTTTGAAGTCATCGGTTCCAACGCCGTAACCATATTGGACGGAAAAACCATTCAAAGTTCCAATGTTTCAGAATTGAATCAAAATGAACTCCTGATGATTACGGGCGTTACGGTGCATACGCTGCCCACAGGTTATGGCTTTGAACTGAAAAACAGAAAGGTTTTGCGACTGAATGATGGAAAGCAATAAAATACAGATTCTGGACCACCACTACTATCGGGGCAGAAATATTTACAGCCATAAACCGGTGATGAAAATGGTGGTGGATATTGGCCGCTACGGCTGGATTCCAACAAAGGAAATTCCGGGGTTTCATGAACGACTGCTTTCCGCTTTTCCGGGATTAAGGACCAATTTTTGCAGCCTGGGTTATGCGGGGGGATTTCTGAAGCGCCTGGAAGATGGAACGTATCTGGCCCATGTTTTGGAACATACGATTCTTGAGATGCAGGCAATGCTTGGCTATAACGTCGGTTTTGGGCGGACCAGAACGGTGGAAGAACCGTCAAAGTACTATCTTGTCTATCAGTATATCAATGAAGTTTGCGGGCTGGAATGCGGAAAAGCCGCTGTTTTTATTTTAAACCGTTTCCTTCAGCAGCAGGATGTGGATGTTCAAAAATGGATGCGATATTTGTCCGATATTTCTCTGAATGCGGAATTGGGCCCCAGTACTTCCGCCATTGTGGAGGAAGCAAGAAAGCGGGAAATTCCGATTACGAGAATTGGGCATGAAAGCCTGGTTCGGCTGGGATATGGAAAATGCAGCCATCTGGTCGAATCCACTCTGACCGACCTGACCTCCTGTATTTCGGCGGATATTTCTTCTAATAAGCAGCTGACAAAATCGCTGTTAACAGAAAATAAAATTCCGGTTCCATATGGAAAAACGGTGTATTCAGAGCTATCCGCCGTGATGGCGGCGTCACAGATCGGTCTGCCGGTCGTTGTGAAACCGATTGATGGAAATCAGGGAAAAGGTGTTTCTCTGAATCTGAACACGGAAGAAGAAATCAGAGTCTCTTATCGGAATGCGGCGCAATTTGGAACCGGAGCTGTTGTAGAACAGTATGTGGAGGGAAAAGATTTTCGGGTTTTGGTGGTCGGCGACCGGGTCTGTGCCGTTTCGGAACGATTGCCCGCCTGTGTGAAGGGGGACGGGCTGCATACAATTCGGGAACTGGTCGATCTGAAAAACAGTGATTCCAGACGGGGAGAAGCGCATGAAAAGCCTTTAACTAAAATTCATTTGGATCCAGTGGCAATGGAAGAACTGAAGAAACAGAAAAAATCGCCGGACGATATTCCGCAGCACGGGGAAACCGTTTTGCTGCGAAAAAACGGCAATCTCAGTACCGGCGGTACAGCAACCGACTGCACGGCTCTGATTCATCCGGAAAATGCGGAATTTGCCGTACGTGCTGCGCAGGTAATCGGTTTAGACGTCGCGGGGGTTGACTTTGTCACAGACGACATTTCCCAGTCTATACGTGAAACCGGAGGAGTGATTGTGGAAGTGAACACGGCTCCGGGAATCCGCATGCACTTATACCCCAGCGAAGGCGCGGCGAGAAATGTCGCAAAGGATATTGTAGACCGGCTTTTTTCGCGGGAATACCGGTTCCCCATCGTATCGGTCACCGGAACCAACGGAAAGACAACGACCGTGCGGCTGATTCACCATGTGCTTTCTTTGACCGGGATTCAAGTCGGAATGACCAGCACATGCGGAACTTATATCGGCAGCCGGTGTGTCTGCAAAGGGGATAATTCCGGCCCGCGCAGTGCCGAATCCCTGCTGGCGGATAAAACCGTGGAAGCCGCGGTGCTTGAAACGGCGCGGGGGGGAATCGTAAGGGAAGGACTTGGTTATGATCTGGCTGATGTGGGGGTGATCACCAACATTGCAGACGATCATCTGGGCCTAAATGGAATTGAAACACTGGAGGATCTGGCGTTTGTCAAATCGCTGGTTGTCGAGGCGGTAACCAAAGAAGGGTATGCCGTGCTGAATGCAGCGGATGCCATGACACCCACTATTTTGAAGCGTGTGCGGTCAAAGGTGATTTTATTTTCCGGCAATCCGGAAACAGACGTTTTTGTACCGAAAAACTGTATCCGCGTTTATGAGGAAAGCGGCTGGATTGTTGTCAAAGAGAGAGCAAGAAAATGGAAGTTGGTCCAAATTTCTGAAATCCCGGTTACAGGGGGCGGGATGATACCCTGCAATGTGGAAAATTGTCTTGCCGCAGTATCCGCTCTGCTGGCGTTGCGTATTCCGCTGAAAAAGATTGCGCAGGGGCTGAAAAGTTTTCGTATGAATGCGGGGCGGTTCGAACTGTACCGGCTGGGACGATTTCACGTTATGTTGGATTATGGACACAACAGACCCGGTTATGAAACCGTGATTTGTGCATGCGGTGGGATGGCGCACAATCGTCTTGTCGGTGTAATCGGCATGCCGGGTGACCGAAGTGATGCCGCAATTCGGGATACCGCGCATCTGTGTGCAAAATCATTTGATCAAATCTACGTAAAAGAGGACGAAGACTTGAGGGGCAGAGGAAAAGGAGAGGTAGCCGGACTGTTTTATAAGACAATTGTGGCAGACGCGTTTCCGCGGGCAAAGGTCACAATTCTTGAAAAGGAAACAGACGCTTTAAAAGATGCCGTGGTTCACGCAGAAGATGGGGATTTAATTGTTGCGTTTTATGAGCAATTAGAGCCGATGAAAGAAATCCTACTGAGTGCGGGCGCATGCCGTGAGGAACTTTGCCCAAGTATGAAGCCGCTTGACCAAATTCAAATTTCTTAATCAATCAGGAAGCCCCGCCGATCGGAAGAAACGGCGGGGCTGTTTCTTTCTTTGGACCATGGTTTGAAGAAGAGGGGAGAAGCTTGAAATCCGCTTGCCGACAAGAAAAAGGCAGAGTATAATAAAGAGAACCAACGTGGAAAAGGGGAATGAATTTGCCGGAGTTTTGCGATATTTATGATAATAACCGAAATAAAACGGGGCGGATTTGGCCCCGAAGGACTCCGATGAAGCCGGGGGATTTTCGTCTGGTAGTGTACGCGTGGCTTTTTAACGAAGATGGACGCGTGTTGATGACCCTGCGGCATCCTGAAAAAGTGTGGGGCGGATACTGGGAATGTACGGCTGGCGGAGTTCAGGCAGGGGAGACCAGCCTGCAGGGTGCTCTGCGCGAACTGCGGGAGGAAATTGGCATGTCCTTTTCAGAGCGGGATGCTTCACTTCTGCACCGTAAATTGGATGGCAATGTTTGGGTCGATATCTGGCTGTTTCGAAAGAGTCCGGCGCTCAGCGAATTGCACCTGCAGCCGGAGGAAGTGACGCGGGCCAAGTGGGTGGACCGTGCGGAATATGGACAAATGTGCCAGAACGGAATGGTGGTTCCCGCCTGTACCCGGTTTTACGAATGGATGGAAGAAAAGGAGAATACAGATGAAAAACGAAACGAAAAAACTTTATGATTTGAATCCAACGCTCAGAACGTTTCAAGCGCATGTGCTTGAGTGTGTACCGAAGGGAAAACAATACTGCATTGTTCTTGACCGTACCGCTTTTTATCCGGAAGGGGGAGGACAGCCCGCCGACCGCGGGGTCCTGAATTTTGCCAATATTCTGGATGTGCAGGAAAAAGACGGTGTGATTTACCACATAGCGGACCGTTCGTTTCAGACAGGCAGTCTGGTTTCCGGCGGAATCAACTGGCCGCGCCGGCTTGCGCTGATGCAGCAGCATACCGGGGAACATATCGTTTCCGGATTGGCACACCGGCTGTACGGGCTGGATAACGTCGGGTTTCATATGAGTGATGCGTCGATGACGGTTGATTTAAATGGGGAACTGTCAGCCGGTCAGCTGGCCTTGGTGGAACGGATGGCCAATGAAGCGGTTTGGCAGAATCTTGAGGTAAAAGTGACATATCCGTCTGAGCGGGAATTGGCACGGATACCCTACCGCAGCAAAAAGGAACTGACCGGGAAAGTACGGATTGTGGAAGTGCCGAATTATGATATCTGCGCCTGCTGCGGAACCCATGTGACGCGTACGGGGGAAATTGGGGCAATTAAAGTGCTGTCTTCTCAGCGGTATAAAGGGGGCACCAGGCTGACTTTAGCGTGTGGGAAGCAGGCGCTGCGCGATTATGGAGAAAAACTGGCAAGCGTTTCCTCTGTTTCGGTTCTTCTTTCCGCGAAACCTGCGGAAATTGAACAGGCTGCCCAGCGCCTGCTGCAGGAAAACGCGGATGCAAAGCGAAAGATTTCCATTCTTCAGCAAGAACTTTTTCAGCTGAAGGCAAATGCTGTTTCACCGGGCTGCGGAAAGATTCTGAGCTTTGAGGATGATTTGGCACCGGCGGAGCTTCGGCGGTTTGCCCTCATTTTGACGGAGCGTTGTTCTGCCGCCGCGGCGGTTTTTTCCGGAAATGAGGAACAAGGGTATCGCTATGCTGTTGCGGATGCTGTAAATGACGTAAGACCGTATGCGAAAGAACTATCCGCTGCTTTCTCCGGAAGGGGAGGCGGTCCGAAGGAATTGGTGCAGGGTTCTGTTCATGGTTTGAAAAAGGATATCAAGTTGTTTTTTGAAAAGAAATTATTCCATTGTCTGAAAGGTTAAAGTACTGTAAAAATTGAATTGTTGGCATTCGAATCAAATGCCTGATTTTGGTAATGATATTATCGAAATTGCTAGGAAACAAGGCGCTTTCACGGCGAGGGAAGGGCAGCTGCAGAAGATGTGGCTACTCTCCCTGAAATCCATATAATAAAACAAATTCCATAATATGAAATAATTTTAGAAGAATCTATGACTTTATATCTAAATTTATCGCTAAAAATTTAAAATTTGTCTTGCAACTTGAAAGATATTGTGATATATTTAACATAGTCGGTTGAAAGAACAGCAGGATCGGCATAATTTTAAGGGATAATAAGAATGGAGGAAACAGTCTATGTCAAAGAAAGTTGTATTAGCAGGCGCATGCCGCACGGCGATCGGAAAATTCGGTGGCACTTTGTCCAATGTACCGGTTGTTGACATCGGTACGACCGTTGTTAAAGAAGCAATGAAACGCGCCGGAATTCAGCCGGATCAGGTCGATGAAGTGATCCTTGGCTGTGTATATCAGGCTGGCATCGGGCAGAATATCGCCCGTCAAGTATCCGTCTACTCTGGGATTCCGATTCCGGTTCCTGCTTTCACTTTGAACAATATGTGCGGTTCCGGTATGAAGAGCATTAACGTGGCTGCGGACATGATCATCGCGGGCGAAGCGGATGTCATTGTTGCCGGCGGCGTGGAAAACATGTCCAGCACACCGTATTTGCTGAAAAACGCAAGATTCGGTTATCGTATGCGCGACGGCAAACTGATCGATTCTTTGCTGTATGATGGCCTGGAAGATACCTTTAACCATTATCACATGGGTATTACTTCCGAAAACATTGCCGAAAAATACGGTATTACCCGCCAGATGCAGGATGAATACGCTCTTGAGAGTGAACATCGTGCTGAAAGCGCGACAAAAGCGGGCAAATTTAAAGAAGAAATCGTTCCGATGGAAGTAAAACAGAGGAAAAAGACCATTACGTTTGAAATCGATGAAGATATTCATAACGGCCAGACGATGGAAGCACTTGAAAAACTGAGACCTGCGTTTAAGAAGGACGGAACGGTTACGGCTGGTAATGCTTCCGGTATCAACGACGGTGGTTCCGCTGTGGTTCTGATGTCTGAAGAAAAAGCAAAAGAACTCGGCGTAAAGCCTCTGGCAACTTGGATCGGCGGCGACTGGGCCGGTGTTGACCCGGCTTACATGGGCCTGGGCCCGATTGCAGCGACGAATAAGCTGATGAAGAAAATCGGTATGAAGGTTTCCGACATGGATCTGGTGGAAGCGAATGAGGCTTTCGCATCTCAGACATTGGCGGTTGCCCATGACCTGAAGTTTGACTTGTCAAAGACAAATGTCAACGGCGGCGCGATTGCTTTGGGACATCCGGTCGGCTGCTCTGGTGCACGTATCCTGACCACGCTGATTTATGAGATGAGAAGAAGAAAGCAAGAGTTGGGTCTTGCCACACTTTGTGTCGGCGGCGGCATGGGCGTTGCAACTGCGGTAAAGGTTGAAGAGTAAATCAGTCACCGAATAATTTTAGAAAGAAGGCATTGAAGTTGGGGTATGTAAAATATGAGCAAAAAGACCTGATCGGGATTGTTACGATTGACCGTGAAAAGGCTCTGAACGCCCTGAACGATGCAGTCCTTGCAGATCTGGAAGCGGTGATCGATGCAATCGATACGAATAAGACCCGTTGCGTGATTATCACGGGTGCCGGGCAGAAGTCCTTTGTCGCCGGTGCGGACATCGCGGCAATGAGCACTATGACAAAGGCACAGGGCTGGGCGTTTAGTAAACACGGCAACGATGTATTCCGTAAAATTGAAAAGTTCCCGATTCCTATCATCGCTGCCGTCAATGGTTTTGCTCTTGGCGGCGGATGTGAGCTGTCACTTAGCTGCGATATTCGCATCGCTTCTGAAAACGCGTTGTTTGCTCAGCCGGAAGCCGGACTGGGTATTACCCCGGGCTTTGGCGGAACGCAGCGTTTGGCGCGCACCATTGGCGCCGGAAAAGCGAAGGAAATGATTTACACCTGCAGCAAAGTCAAGGCGGAAGAAGCGTTGCGGATCGGGTTGGTCAATGCGGTATATCCGGCTGACCAACTGATGGATGAATGCATTAAGCTCGCGGGTAAAATTGCGCGCAATGCGCCTATTGCGGTTCGCCAGTGCAAAAAGGCGATCAACATGGGGCTGCAGATGGACATCGACTCGGGTGTTGCGCTGGAAGCGGACTTGTTCTCACTTTGCCCGGGCACGAAAGATCAGAGGAATGCAATGACTGCTTTCTGCGAAAAGAGAAAACCGGATCCTTTTATTAACGAATAATCTTATCTAAAGGATAATGTAAGGAGGTTTTTGTCATGATCGTTGGCATTATCGGCGCAGGTACCATGGGCTCCGGAATTGCCCAGGCATTTGCCCAGACGGATGGTTATTCCGTAAAACTTTGTGATATTAACGAGGAATTGGCTGCTGGCGGCAAAAAGAAAATCGAAAAGACTATTAACCGGCTTGTTTCCAAGGGTAGAATGGAGCAGGCGAAAGCGGATGCGATTCTTGCAAAAATCACAACCGGCACAAAGGAAATTACGGCAGATTGTGACCTGGTTGTAGAAGCAGCTTTGGAGCGCATGGATGTTAAGAAGAGTCTGTTTAAGGAATTGCAGGGTATCTGCAAGAAAGACTGCCTTTTTGCTTCCAATACATCTTCCCTTTCCATCACGGAAATTTCCAGCGGCCTTGACAGAGCTGTCTGCGGCATGCATTTCTTTAACCCCGCTCCCATTATGAAGCTGGTTGAAGTAATTGCCGGCATCACAACTCCCGATGCTACTGTGGAAAGAATCAAAGCGATTGCTACGGAAATCGGCAAGACACCGGTACAGGTTAAAGAAGCTGCCGGATTTGTCGTCAACCGTATTCTGGTTCCGATGATCAACGAAGCCATTGGCATCTATGCCGACGGTACGGCTTCCGCAGCTGATATTGATATTGCGATGAAGCTTGGCGCGAATCACCCGATGGGCCCTCTGGCTTTGGGCGATTTGGTCGGCTTGGATATTGTTCTTGCAGTGATGGAAGTCCTTCAGAGCGAAACGGGGGATCCCAAATATCGTCCGCATCCGTTACTTAGGAAAATGGTTCGCGGCGGTCTGCTTGGAATGAAGACCGGCAAGGGCTTTTACGATTACAGCAAGAAATAAATTCTGTAGATCATTGTGAGTTTCTCTCATTTGGACCGTTAGCCAAATGAGAGAAATTGGAGCAGCGGTCGGCAGGCTGTGATGATTTTTTAGTTCAATGGTAGCAGGCGCAGAAATGTGCCTGCTTTTCTATTATTATATATATTATATAATAGTATAGGGGTCATGCCGCAAAATGTGTTTTTATTAAGGCTTTGGTGCCGATATTTTTAATACAGAGGTGTTAAATTGCAACAAGGAAGTGAATATGTTATATTATGACATAATTGGTTGCAGCAGGATACCTGTGCGCTGTATTCAAATGGAGCGTGGGGTGTCTGTACCCTAAAATTCCGTCAAGTCGGCATAAATTTGGAGGAATGACATGGATTTTCAATTGAGTAAGGAACACCAGATGGTTCGCACACTGTTTCAAACTATCGCTCAGAAGGAAGTAAAACCATACGCGCAGGATGTGGACGAGGAGGAGCGGTTTCCCAAAGAAGCCTATGAAAAATTTTGCAGGTATGGCTTTATGGGAATCCCTTATCCAAAAGAATGGGGAGGGCAGGGCTGCGACACGCTGACTTACGCAATGTGTGTGGAGGAAGTGGCAAAGGTTTGCTGCGCTTCAAGCACTCTCCTTTCCGCACATACTTCTCTTGGAACTTGGCCGATTTACAAGTATGGAACGGAGGAACAGAAACGAAAATACATGCCGAAACTGACTTCTGGCGAATATTTAGGCGCGTTTGGTTTGACGGAGCCAAATGCGGGGACAGATTCTTCCGCACAGCGGACCACAGCGGTTTTAAAGGGAGACCATTATTTGCTGAACGGGAGTAAGATCTTTATCACAAATGCCGGGTATGCCGATCTTTATGTGGTCTTTGCCATGACGGAACGTAATCTTGGAAATCATGGGATTTCCGCTTTTATTATTGAGAAGGGGTTTCCGGGCTTTTCTGTCGGTAAGCCGGAAAAGAAGATGGGTATTCGCGGCTCTGCAACGTGTGAGCTGTTTTTTAAAGACTGTGTGGTCCCAAAAGAAAACTTGCTGGGGCAGGAGGGCAAGGGCTTTATTATTGCAATGACGACCTTGGACGGCGGCCGTATTGGGATTGCAGCGCAAGCCCTGGGTCTTGCAGAAGGTGCGCTGAATGAGACTATTCAATATGTGAAGGAACGGAAGCAGTTTGGCCGTGCTCTCTCCAAATTTCAAAATACACAGTTTGCAATTGCTGAAATGCTTACGAAGACACAGGCGGCGCAGCTGCTGCTTTATAAAGCGGCTATCGCCAAGGACCGGCAAAAGAGTGTTTCGCTGGAGGCTGCGGAGGCAAAGCTTTTTTGTGCGGATGTGGCAATGGATGTTACCACGCGGTGTGTTCAGCTGCACGGCGGTTACGGCTACATGCGTGAATATGCGGTGGAGCGCATGATGCGTGACGCGAAAATTACCGAAATCTATGAGGGGACCAGTGAAGTTCAGAAAATGGTGATTTCAAAATATGCTTTCAAGTGAGGTGAGAGTGCGATGGGGAGTAAAGTCTTAAATATTATTGTCTGCATCAAACAGGTGCCGAATATCAGGGAAGCTCGACTGGACCCAGGAACAGGAACAATGCTTCGGGACGCGATACCGTCCATCATGAATCCGGACGATAAAGCTGCACTGGAAGCTGCCCTGCGGCTGAAAGATTCCAGGGGAGCACATGTCACGGTGCTTTCCATGGGTCCGCCGCAGGCGGAAACCGCGTTACGGGAAGCCCTTGCGATGGGCGCAGACGAGGCGTTTCTGCTGACGGATCGTGCTTTTGCCGGTTCCGATACCTGTGCCACGGCGTACACGATTGCAGCCGCAATAAAAGTCATGAAATATGATCTGATTTTTACCGGCCGGCAGGCGATCGATGGGGATACCGCGCAGGTTGGTCCGCAGATTGCGGAGCATCTGCAGATTGCCAATATCAGCTATGCGGAAAAAATCACGGTTCAAGCCGATGCAGTAATTGTAACCAGCAGGTTGGATAATTGCAGTTATGTGGTGAAAGCAAAAATGCCCTGCCTCATTACCACACTGAGTGAGCTGAATGAGCCGCGCTATATGACGCCCGGCGGAGTTTTCGAGGCGTATCGCGAAGAGATTAAAAAAATCACCCGCAGAAATCTGGATGCAGACAGCAAGCGTTTGGGGCAAAAGGGCTCGCCTACTCACATTGCTCAGACTTGTGCGAAAAGTGCGAAAACAACGGGGATTGTTGCGGATCATCTAAACTCTCAAGAAGCAGCGGAATATCTGCTGGAAAAGCTCAGAGAACAATTGATCATATCGTGAAAGCGGGGAGTAGATGAATACTCGGGATGATACGGGAATCTTTATATTTGCTCAACAAACAGACGGGAAAGTAGCCGGAGTTTCCTATGAACTGCTTGGAAAAGCGAAGGAATTGGCCCGAAAACTGAAAACAAAAGTAACTGCGATTCTTCTTGGATACCATATTTCAGATCTTTGTGAAAATCTGGCAGCTTATGGAGCCGACCAAGTGATTATGGTTGATCGCAAAGATCTGGAACTTTATTCGACAAGACCCTATACTTATTGTATTTGCCAAATTGTGAAAGCCTATAAGCCGGAGATTGTGCTTTTTGGCGCTACTGCGGTCGGCCGCGACCTTGCTCCGCGTGTGGCAGCCAGAATATCAACCGGGTTAACGGCGGATTGTACCGGGCTGGAACTGGCAAATGACGGCACTAAAAATCTGCGTATGATACGGCCCGCCTTTGGCGGGAATCTTCTGGCTACCATTGTCTGCCCAAATTCCCGCCCGCAGATGGCGACCGTTCGCCCGGGTGTCCTGAAAAAGCCCAGTCCAAAGAAAGGCGTATCTGTTTTGGTGGACAGGCTGGACCTTGAAATCCCGGATGCTGAAAAAGATGTTGAGATTTTAAAAGTGAGGAAGAAGGAACCGGAAAAAGAAGAGGTCCAAAATGCGAAGATTGTGGTGTCCGGTGGTCGTGGAATGGGAGGGGAAGAAAATTTCAAGATGCTGGAAGAACTTGCGCAGGCGCTTGGCGGTACAGTAGGAGCTTCTCGTGCTTGCGTTGATGCAGGATGGGTAGCGCAAGACCTTCAGATTGGTCAGACAGGGAAAAAGGTGCACCCCAAGCTTTATCTTGCCTGTGGGATTTCCGGTGCGGTTCAGCACCTGGTCGGAATGGAAGAGTCTGATGTGATTATGGCAATTGACAAAGATGAAAACGCGCCGATTTTTAAAGTCGCCGATTTTGGAATTGTAGGGGATGCCCTGGAAATTATTCCTCTTTTAACGGCAGCGGTCAAAAAGGCGATGAATACTGGGGAGTAAAGCACTTCTTTGTTAACGTAAACGCCCCGCGTGCAAGTTACTGCACGCGGGGCGTTTTTTAAGGAATGATTCAAACTGTCAAGATCTTATAGATGCAGACCCATTTTTTCATCGGTAAAAATGCGCGCATCCATCAAATGAAAATCAGGTGAAATCTTGGGACGAGTTGGCATAAGAGCCAAAATATCTTTTTCCACGTCAATGCCAGGCGCGGCTTCGCAGAGCACCAGACCGTCTTTTGTCAGGCGGAAAACGGCGCGTTCCGTAATGTACATAACAGGCAAATTGGATTCAATCGCTGTTTTTGCGCTGAATGTAATCTGCTCGATTTGTTCGCAGAATTTTTTGGATTTTCCTTCTGAGATGATTTTCAGCTTTCCGTCGCCGATTTCTGTTTCCAGACCGGCTGCCGTAAATGTTCCGCAAAAATACAGATTTTTTGAGTTCTGTGTAATATCAATAAAGCCGCCGCAGCCGGGGAGTCTTCCGCAGAACATAGAAACATTCACGTTGCCCTCGCCGTCGCTTTGCGCAAAACCGACAAATGCCTGGTCCAGTCCCCCTCCGTCGTAGAAGTCAAACATGGAGGGCATGGCAATGATACATTCCGGATTCAGGCTTTCACCAAAATCTAACCCGCTTTGGGGGCTTCCTCCAATTGGTCCGGATTCAACCGTCAGGGTAAATTTTTTACTGATTCCTTCTTCAACCGCGACGGAAGAGATGTATTCGGGAATTCCAACGCCGAGATTGACGACGCTGCCTTCCGTTAATTCCATCGCGGCGCGGCGCGCGATTACTTTCTTGTTGTTCAGGGGCTCTGGAATAAATTCCGCCAGCCCCATCCGATGCTCACCGGAACATCCGGGATTATAAGCGGTCTTAAAGTTCTGCATGCAGTATTTCATGTCGCTGGCTACAACGACGGAGTCAACCAATATGCCGGGAATTTCTACTTTCTGTGGGTCGAGCGAACCTGCTTTGACAACGCGCTGTACCTGTACAAATACCTTTCCGCCGGAATTCTTGCAGGCCTGCGCCAGGGCGAGAGCCTCTGACTTGGATCCCTCTTTTTCGAAAGAGATATTCCCGTTTTCATCCGCGTAGGTTCCGCCGATAATAGCGTAGTCGATCGGGATGCTTTTGTAGAAAAGGTATTCCTTGCCGTCAACTTTTACGAATTTGACCAGGTCCTCCTCGTTCTTTGTCAATTCGTTCATTTTGCCGCCGGACATTCGTGGGTCGACAAAGGTTCCCAGACCCACGCGGGTCAGCTCCCCCGGCAGATGAGCTGCCGTTGTACGAAGAAGGTGGGCAATCACACCTTGTGGCAGATCGTAAGCGATCATCTTGTTTTTTACAACAAGTTCGCCCAGCTTACGGGCCATGCCATAATGCCCGCCGATTACGCGGCGGACCATGCCTTCATGGGCCAGATGCAGAAGACCGCGCTCTTTGTTGTCGCCTTGGGCGGCACAGAAAAAAAGCGTCAGATTGTTTGGCTCGCCGGTTGCAAGAAATCGATTTTCCAGTTCCATTGCGATTTCTTCAGCGAATGCAGTTCCCATAAAACCGTTGGAAGCGAAGGTAACGCCGTTTGGGACAAGAGCTGCGGCTTCTTTTGCAGTGATGAATTTTATAGCCATACTGATGAATTCCCTCCAAATCCTAATTTCGGTGTGCTCGGTAAGATTGTTAATATTATATCATACTTAATTCGATAAGTTCAAGATGCTTGGACAAAAATATTAAAAAACTATTTAAAAATAGGGCATAGTCTGTTGAAAACATCTATATATAGAGGAAAATCAGTAAAAATGATTTTCCTCGTAATTCACTTGACAGGTATCTGGTAAAAAAATATAATAAATTATGTAATGGTTCGACATAATCTTGGTTTATGTAGTAATTTACATATACAGTCAGACAAAAATTTATAGTCAGAAATGGAGGAAAAATGTTGAAAAAAAAGATTCTTGCTCTGGTCTTAGCTGCAGTTGTTTCGGGACTGATGTCTTTGTCTCTTCCTACCTTTGCGGCAGATACCAGTATTGGTGGGTTCCAACTCAGTGAATCTTCGATCGGGGTAAGGGTGGGCGATTACACAAAGCTGTACGCCTATTTTGGCTCGTCAGAGGATTCCAACGTTACGTGGTCCTCTGCAAATGAAACGATCGCTTCCGTGGACGGCAGCGGAATGGTAACCGGAAAAAAGATAGGGCAGACGGTTGTAACTGCTCAGGATGGCCCGTATCGTTCTTCCTGCGTTGTCAATGTCGCTTATAAAGGCATTGATGTTTCCAAGTATCAAGGGGCGATTGACTGGTCGGCTGTGAAAAATTCCGGTGTCGATTTTGCAATGATCAGAACCGGTTTTGGAAGCGAAAACTGGTCTTCTCAAACAGACCCGTATTTTGAAACCAATTATAATGAAGCAAAGGCAAATGGGATTAAAGTTGGAGTTTACCATTACAGCTATGCCACCAGTGTGGCAATGGCGGAAGCTGAAGCCGAGTTTTGTCTGCACATTTTAAACGGCAGGCAGTTGGATTATCCCGTTGCCTATGATTTGGAAGATAAAAGCCAATGGGGACTGTCGGATGATCTGTTTGGACAGATTGTGCAGACATTCTGCAGTAAATTAGAAGCGGCTGGCTATAAAACGATGGTTTATAGCTATTACAGCTTTTACAATGCCCATTTGACCAGTCCTCTGGTTACGCAGTATGATACCTGGATTGCACATATTATAACCATGACGGATTTCAGCCCGTATACCATATGGCAGTACGGTCAGCGTTCCATCCCGGGTGTTTCCGGATCTTGTGATGTTGACTACAGTTTCTATGATTACTCCAATAGTGGCAGCGGCAGCCACAGTGACGACAGTGAAGTGGTTACTCCGGTTGTCCCACAGCCTTCCGGGCAGGTCTTTACCTGTGACACCACTTCAACTTATACGTTTGGTACCAATCAGACATATTGTTATAAAATCACGACCAACGATACCTTTACGCCTTCTGTATCGTCTTCAAACCCGGATGCTGTCAGCGTATCTTATTATAAGAGGATGTCCGATGGATACCTGTTTCGGCTGACCAATCACGGACCCGGCCAGGCAGTCATTACAACGACTGCAGGAAACGGAACCAGCGTATCCTTTACTGCGATTGGCTCTGAAACGGGGACTCCTTCTGTAAAGCCGGATACGACAAATAATCCGTCGAAAGATGACAGTGAGGTGACCGACAGCGACAAGGCGCTGCGCTGTGATACAACGCTGCCATACACATTTGGTTCCAATAATACTTATGTTTATAAGGTGTATACCACTGCTTCTGCGCGCCCGGTGGCGACTTCTTCTAATTCGTCGGCGGTTACGGTTTCGTACTATGGAAAAACTTCGGACGGATACCTGTTCCGGATTACGAATGCCGGGTCTGGTCAGGCGGTGATTACAACAACCGCAGGGGATGGAGCCCGTGCATCTTTTACCGCGATTGGATCTGAAACGAGTACTGTGAAGCCGAACTCTACCGATATTTCGCCGGAAGAGGATGGCAAGGTGCTGCGCTGTGACACGACGCAGCCGTATACATTTGGTTCCAACAATACCTATATTTATAAGGTGTATACTACGGATTCGGTGCGTCCTTCCGCTGTTTCTTCCAATTCGTCTGCGGTTGCGGTTTCTTATTACGGAAAGACTTCGGGCGGATACCTGTTCCGGATTACGAATGCCGGAAAGGGCGCCGCAGTCATTAAGACGACCGACTCAAACGGTGCGTCTGCCTCTTTTACGGCGAACGGAACACTTTCTGGTCAGGTGCCTTCTGATATTAAGTCCGATACCCCCTATCTGTTTTCGATGCAGACAGGAAAGACCTATATGTATAAATTTACTCCTGCTTCCGGTAATCAAACGCTGCATTTTACAACGGGAAACGGTACTGTCATTCAGTCGGTTTCCACTGCAAAGCTGAATGGGAGCTACTTCTATAAAATTAAAGCGGCTGCTTCCGGCCAGGCCGGCGTTTACGCGGCGGAACCCGGAAAAGCACCGCAGCGAGTGTGCATCGTTACCGTTTCATAACCGTAACAAGCTGAATAAAAAAAGACCCGCTTCGTGCGGGCCTTTTTTATGATAAAACTCCAAAAAAGCGGCCTGGGGACGGTTTCCTCAGGTCGCTTTTTACGCTTTTAGGCTAGCCTAGCAGATAGACATTGCCTTCGAAAGGCTGAAGTGTAATGGATTGTGATAAAGTCTGATCTGCGCGGGTGGAATCATTTGAAATAAGAAGTTTTCTGTTTCGTTGAGCAATTGCTTTAGGAATCGGTACTGAAGCATTCCCTTCACTAAAATTTAAAAGAATCAATAAGGTTTGGTCTTTCCATTGTCGTTGGTAACAGAAAGTCTTGCTTTCTTCTTCGCCAAATGGTAAAAAAGTTCCGTAAATCAAAGCCGGATAAGCCTTGCGAAGCTGAATCATTTTTTGATAAAAGTGGTAAACAGAATGCGGGTCGGACAGGCTCTTTTCCACGTTGATTTCTGGATAGTTCGGGTTTTCTGAAATCCACGGCTTCACACTGGAAAAACCCGCGTGGGGCGAAGAATCCCATTGCATCGGTGTGCGTGCATTGTCGCGGCTTTTGGCGCGGATGTACCGCATAACTCTTGCGGGATCTTGAGGATATTGTGCTGATAGTTTCCGATAGGTGTTCAGTGTTTCAATGTCCCGATATTGGTCGATTGTTTGAAATGGAACGTTGGTCATTCCGATTTCTTCCCCCTGATAGATATAGGGCGTTCCCTGCAGTGTGAAAAGCAGAGTCGCAAGCAGTTTCGCCGACTGTTCACGGTATTTTCCGTCGCTGCCGAAGCGCGAAACGGAGCGGGGCTGGTCGTGGTTGCCGAGGTACAGGCTGTTCCACGCCTTTCTGTCCAGTCCTGTCTGCCAGCGGGTTATAATTTTTTTCAGTTCGGGAATGGGGACCGGCTTATCATTCCATTTCCCGTTTTCGTCGCTGCCCAGTTCCACATGTTCAAACTGAAATACCATGTTCAGCTCATTGCGGTCAAAACCGGCATATTTTAAGGCATCTTCCGTTGTGATTCCGCTGGTTTCTCCAACGGTCATAATGTCGTATTTGCTGAGGACTTCTCGATTCATTTCCTGCAGGAATTCGTGAATTCGCGGTCCATTGCTTACATAGTTCCATGAATTACCGTATTTTTGACCGGGCTGTACCTCACCGTCTGGGAATCGCTGGTCTTTAGAGATGGCATTGATGACATCCATACGAAACCCGTCAACACCTTTTTCAAGCCACCAGGACATCATATCGTAGACCCCGTGTCGAACCTTTTCATTTTCCCAATTTAAGTCCGGTTGCTTTTCGGCAAACAGATGCAGATAGTACTGCTTTGCGGATTTGTCGTATTTCCACGCAGGGCCGCCGAAAACAGCTCCCCAATTGTTTGGTGCGGCTTTGTTTTTTCCGTCTTTCCAAATGTAGTAGTTGTGATATTCATTTTCCTGGTTCTGCCGGCTTTTACGGAACCATTTGTGTTCATCGGACGTGTGATTGACCACAAGGTCCATGACAATTTTCAGGCCCTTTTGATGGGCAATGGAAAGGAGTTTGTCGAAATCTTCTATGGTTCCGAATTCCTTCATGATGGCGTGATAATCCCTGATATCATAGCCATTGTCTGCGTTGGGGGAATCGTAAACAGGACACAGCCAGATTACCGTTGCACCGAGGTCATGGATATAATCCAGCTTTTTGATGATTCCCTGCAAATCTCCGATGCCATCGCTGTTGCTGTCCAGAAAGCTGCGAGGATAAATTTGATAGACAATTGCTTCTTTC
This sequence comes from Oscillospiraceae bacterium, assembly GCA_022650485.1. Classification (GTDB taxonomy): domain Bacteria; phylum Bacillota; class Clostridia; order Oscillospirales; family Acutalibacteraceae; genus Caproicibacter. The sequence goes on from JALCPP010000009.1 coordinate 66,923, forward strand.
CACCACTTCTTTGATTGCATTTTTCATTCCCCATATCATGTAATATAGATTTATTTGTGGCATGATTACTGTTTGACAGCGCCTTTCGTAATCCCGCCGATGATCCACTTTTGCCCGAATAAGTAAAACAGCATAATAGGCAGCAGTGCCATCAGGTAAGAAGCGAAAGCGAGATTGTAATCGGTTGAAAACTGTCCCTGAAAGACATATTGAGAAAGCTGCAGCGTTTGTTGGGTCGGTTTACTTAATAAAACCAGCGGCATTAAGAAGTCATTCCAAGTCCACATAAATGTAAATATTGCAATTGTGGCGTTCATTGGGGTGAGTAAAGGAAAAATAACTTTTGTAAAGATCTGCCACGGGTTCGCCCCGTCGATTGTCGCGGCTTCATCTAAAGATTCCGGGATAGATTTGATGTATCCAGAATAAAGAAAGGTATTCATTGGAAGGCCGAAAACGACATATAAAAATGTAATTCCCGCAATATTGTCGATTTGAAGAATGCTTGCCAATTTTACCAGAGGAAGCATGATAACAGCAAATGGAATAAACATCGCACTAATCAGGTAATAGTACATGACGTTAAAGAATCTGCTTTTTTTCCGGTTTCTTGAAATGGCGTATGCCACAATGGAATTTGTCAGAATTGTAAAAATTAATGCAAATATGGTAATCAGAAATGTGTTGGTGAATTTTTGCGGATATTGAACCATGTTCCACGCATCCGCAAAGTTTTGCCAGCGAATATTTTTCGGCCAGGAGAGAACCTGAACCATGTCGCTTGGTTCCTTTAATGCGATCACGATGGTAAGGTAAAGCGGGAACAGGATAAGCCCGACAGCCAGCACGGACAAAACCAGAGTTCTGACTCGTAACGTTTCTTTTCTGCGGTGTCTGATCATGCGAGCTTCGCCTCCCTTTTTTCCAGAACAAAGAGCTGAAACAGGGAAATAGCGACAATAATCAGGAACAACAAAACGGCATCGGCTGACTGATATGCGAACTGAGCTCCATGAAATCCGCGTTTGTAAATAAGGACCGACACGGTTGTGGTTGCCGTACCGGGACCGCCGCCGGTCATGGCCATGACCTGGTCGAAGGTCATCAGAAAGTTTTTAACGCAGAGTACCATATTAATCGTGAAAAAAGGTGCAATTAGAGGAAACGTAATATTTTTAAATCGGCTCCACCCGGTTGCGCCATCCAGATCAGCCGCTTCATAAAGATCGTGATCGATGGTTTGCAGACCGGATAGATAGATGAGCATGTTAAACGCAATGGACTGCCAGACCGTGACGAACAGCACGCCGAGCCACGCATTGTCGGTCCCCAGAATGTTAACGCTGAGGGACGCAATCCCGAGCGCTTTTCCGATGGGGGGCAGCAAGTTGGCAAAGATAAATTTGAATACAAAGCCAACGATTAAGTTCCCCAAAATATACGGCAGAAAGAAGATTGCCCTGAGGGTGCTTTTTAATTTGATTCTTGCATTCAGCCCCATTGCGAGAAGAAGGCTGAAAAGATTCACCAGAATCGTAGCAAACAACGCGAAATAAAAAGTGAATCCATATGCTTGAACAATGTCCGGGTCTGAAAAAATATGGATGTAATTTCTGAGCCCGACCACCGCCCATTTTCCATAGCCTTTCCAGTTGGTAAAACTGTAAAAGACGCCCTGCAGAAAGGGAAGAGTGTGCAGGGTAAAAAACAGCAGTGCCATGGGAATAACCATGAAATAAAAAGCGGATGCGACCCGTCTGTTCTTTTTTTTCATCGGACCACCTCTTTTGCAGGATGTGGCTGCCGAAGCGTTTTCTCGGCAGCCCTGAGGTCTGGGGCAGCTTTAGAATTTAGGAAACATTGACAGCGTCGTATTTTTCATCGCATTGTTTCAGAAAATCAGTAATATTTTGTTCCGCGTCTTTTCCCTCCGCCGCATTTTTGGCAAATTCCTGTGCCAAAGCGGCAAGGTCAAATCCGGAAGGATAGTAGTGGTCGGGGAAGTTTGCTACTTTTCCGTTTGCAATATCTTTTTTCACGCCGGCGACTGTTTCGTCTTCCTGTTCCACACCTTCAACTGCAGAAAAAGCAAACTGATCCGTTATGTATTTTTCAGCCGTTTCTTTTTCCATCATGAAGGAAACGAACTGCTTTGCGGCTTCTTTATTGGGCGATTCGGCACTTACAGCGAACAGAACGTCTACCCCGGATGTCACATAATTTTTGGAAGAATCATTGGAAGCGGGAAATGCGAACAGATTGACGTTAAAATCGGGATTTACTTTTTTAAATTCGCTGATTGCCCAGTTGCCGTTGATCATCATGGCCGCATTCCCTTCGGCAAAGGCTTTGTTGCCGTCCGCATAAGTTGTTCCCATATAGTCTTCCTGGGCGAAGGGGAGAAGGGCAAGATATTTTTTGGCAACTTCCTGATGGGTTGCGGCAAAAGTTGTTTTGCCTGCAAGACGGTCATCGGTGAAATTTTCCGGCTGAAGGTCCGGGGCCATACTGTTCCATGGGGGCAGAGTACACCAACTGTCGTTAAACGTAAGTTCAAACGGAGTGATTCCGTCATTCTTTAACTTTTTGCACAGCGCCATAAAGTCATCCCACGTTGTTGGAACTTCGGCTCCTTCCTGTTTAAAAATCTCTTCGTTGTACAGAACACCGGAGGCATTGGTGGCATAGGGTACGCCGTAAAGTGCTTTCCCCGCATCTTTCTGAACGTCGTAAACCATTTCTTTGTAGGAATCCTGTATGTTTGAAGCATAGGATTCTTTACTGAGATCTTCCAGCACACCTGCGCTTTGCAGTTCTGTAAACGTGGCGTCTCCGCCCATTGACAGAACATCCGGAAGATCGTTCTTCGTCAGTCGTGTTTTTAGTACGGTTCCTGCATCCTGCGGGCTGGTCACGGTGATCGTGACGGACGGGTTTTTCGTGTGAAAATCTGCGGCAAGACTTTTCAGAATTTCCGAGTTTTCCGACTTCGTTGAAAAAAGTTCCAGAGAAACGGGCGCAGTCGAATCGCCGGTGCTTCCGGAAGCTGAGTTCTCGCCGGAACACCCCGACAGCGGAACCGCTATCATTGCCGCTGCCATGGTCAATACCATTGCCTGCTTGAATTTCATTTTGAAAACCTCCCAAAATTAGATCAATATTGAAACTCCGTTTTTCGGAGATCCTTGCGGAAAGTAATCGCTGGTAAAAGGATAAAGGCTTATATTGTACGCACGGACCTGCGTTCCATTATTTCAAAGGGCAGAATTTTATTTTTCGCTTTCTTTCCCTGTTCCATTTCCAGTTTCAACATTTGAAAAGCCTGCTTCCCCATAGCGTAGAGCGGCTGAGAAACGGTTGTCAGTGGGGGAATAGACATTTCTGCTGTTTTTGTATTGTCGTAGCCAATGACTGAAAATGCATCGGGAACCTTTAAACCGGCTTCATAAGCCGCTGAAATAGCGCCGACGGCGACTTCATCGCTGCATGCCACGATGGCGGTAAACGGTTCTTGACTGTTTAGTAACTGCCTGGTAGCGTTCAGACCGGTTTCGTAACTGAATCCGGTGTATTGAATCAGGCTTTTGTTGACGGGAATCCCATGATCGAGCAGCGCATGCTGGTATCCCTCCAAGCGAAGCTTTCCGGCGACCAGATCGTTTTGTAAACCGGCGAGCATACCGATGCTGCGATGTCCTTTTTCGATTAAATAGGTCGTTGCCGAATAGGAGGCCTTAAAGTCATCCACCCGGATATAGGGGATTGAATAGCGGGTGGACAGAGTGGAAACCAGCACGCAGGGAATCCCGCATTCTGCCATCAGCGTATCAATTTCTTCTTTTGGGGGAAGACTGCAGCCAATGATTCCGTCCACTCTTCTGTGAAGCAGCATTTTTATGTATTCCCTCGTTCTGATTCCTGAGGCGCCGACATGGCAGATGATTACGCTGTAGCCGGAATTTTGTGCCGCATCTTCCAGCCCGTCAAGTATTTTGACGTAAAAGGTTGTTTCCACCTGAGGAATCAAAACGGCAATAATATTGGTTTTGTTCATCTTCAGGTTTCTGGCAACGGCATTGTATCGGTATCCCAGGGCGTCAATTGCCTCCCGTACCCGCTTTTCTGTATTTGCGGAAAATCCGGGCAGCCCGTTCAGAACGCGGGAAACGGTTGCTATGGAAACGTTTGCTTTTTCTGCAACGTCTTTAATGGTTGGATTATTCATCATTTTAAGTGTAATCTCCATTTACGTAATCGTTTACTTCCATTAAAATATCACTATAAATTTAATTTGTCAATATATTTTTTATAAGATATGACGAATCTGCCGAAGAAATGATTCGGATTAATGGTGCAGAAATCACGACTCTGGCAGGTGTGTCAGAAGCCAAGCGGAGCAGTGCTTTTTATGACCTTTTAATTTAGAATTTCCGTTACTTTTAACATCCGCAGTTTATCTTTATAAATAGAAACAGATGAGAAAATTAAAAAAAGAATGGCAGGGAAGAGATGGAAATGACGTATACAATCAGAAATCCAAAGAAAAATATTGTGATTCTCACTTCAATTTGTGAGCGCTTTCCGGGGAAAATTACACTGATCAATGAAGAAGGATATGCAGTGAATGCAAAATCTGTGATCGGCGTGGTTTATGCGGCGGCTGAATGGCCCATCGTTTTGCTGAAAACTGAGAAACGAGTAACGGATTTCGAGCTGACATTGAAACAAAATCAATTAATTTAATGTGTTGATTCAAATAAAAATCAGGGTTGAAAAAGCCTTTTGCCAGGTCTGCTTTTCGAGAAATGATAGGGTACGATGGCGGCAGATTCTTGGGTGGAACTTTTGAAATCAGGGAACATTCGGCAGAGCAGGAAGGAGGGAAATGGCAGGTAAACCCAAAGGTTAGCCACGGCTTACTTGTAGATTTGCAGCTGAGTCGGCGCAGGTTTAAAATATCTCAAACTCAAGAGTAGAAGTTTTGCTGCAATATGGTAGGAATCGGCTGTAAAACCAGTTGTGATGCGGCTTTCCAGCTGTTTATTTTTTGCAATTTTGTCAAAAAGCGGCCATGTAAATTCAATGTTTAGAATAGAAAAATAAATCACAATTATAAAAAATATCTAAATAGTAATTGACAAGCACCAAAAATATTATTAATATATAATAAAATAGATCAATAAAAATCTTTTATAAAAGTATTAAAGTGAGAGAATATTGATGAAAGAATTAAGAGTGCCTGTAACAGAAAGACGCAGAATAACACGCAACAGAATTTATAATTTGATTTACGAATCTCGTCTGCCGCTGTCTAAGTTGGAAATATCGCAGACACTGGGGCTCAGTCTTCCCACTGTTTATCAGAATATCACGGAATTATTAAATGCAGGACTGATTGAAGTTGGGCAGGTACAAAGGTCCAGGGGCGGCCGCAGACCGGTAGGGTATTCCGTTGTCAGCAACGTGAAATTTGCAGTGGGTATTTCAATCACCGCCGGCAAATTACGTTTTCTGGCATCTGATTTAAAGCTGAAGGAACTGGCGTATAAAAATATTGCAATCGAATCGTTTGAAAGTGAGGATATCGGGAAACAAGTTGCCAAAGAACTGGAAAAATTTCTGGATGCAAACCGGCTGCATCGCAACCGGATGCTGGGTGTCGGCATTACCATGCCGGCAGTGATGGATGAAGAAAAAGATGAGGTGAAATTGTCACCGACTCTGCGGATGCATAATATCAGTCTGAGCACCATCCGCGAACCCATTCCATATACGACTCACATTGAGAATGACGGGAACAGCGGCGGCTTTGCGGAATGGTTTGAATCGCGGCATACCGTTGGCAGCAACATTGCTTATCTCTATCTTGAAAACGGTGTCGGCGGCACTGTCTTTATCAATGGAGCGCAATATTTTGGAGAAAATAAACGCAGCGGTGAGTTTGGCCATATGTGCGTGGAGCCCAACGGCCTTCTCTGCAACTGTGGAAAAAGAGGATGTCTGGAGGCATATTGTTCCGCCCTTCGCATCAGTAAAAAGCTTGGTATTACGGTTGAAGAATTTTTCAATGAGCTGAAAAAGGGCAATAATGTAGACTATCAGGTGCTCTGGCAGGATGTGTTGGAGCACTTGGCCATTGGAATCAACAATATTCATGTCATGCTTGATTGTGACATTATTCTGGGCGGTTTTCTGTCTCAATATCTGGAACCGTATATGCCGGAACTGAAACGATTAGTCGCGGAAAAGGATACGTTTGAAGATAATGCGGATTATGTGAAACTGTGCCGTTATCCACACAGGGCAGATATGATGGGGGTTGCATGGTACTATATCAAGGACTATATTGAAAAAATTTGATTTGTGGGAATTTATAAAATTGCACAAAAATATTAGACAATATTTCCAAAAAGGTAAAAACATACAAAAATATATTGACTACAATGTGAAAAAGTTATATGATTTAGACACTTAAGCAAATACAATTTATAAAAGATTTTTACTTAATACTTATAAGAATCTGCAAAGAGGCATATAGCTTTTATCTTTGCGTGAAGCAATATGCGAACAAACCAAAGAAAGTTCTTTACAGTATGCAGGCTGCTTCTTGGAAAGAAAGCCCCGTGAGGGATGTGTCAAATGATTTCCCGGATTGAGGATTTGTTTTCCTTGAGCAGAATGCCAAGCCTCAGTATCTTGCCAAGCCTCAGCATCTAAAGAAAGGGCGGCGGCCAGCGTCATCTATCCGTATTTTTTTGTTAGATTTTTTTTCTTGCTCCTGTGTGCATTTGGTGTGTGATTCCGTTTTATTATTTAGGAGCGGAGAAAAATCAAATAGATTCAAAACTCCAAAAACTATATTTTTCATCATTTGGAGCTTTGAAATCAATGAAACAGGAAAATTGTAAGGAGGAAAGTATTGATGAAAAAACTATTGGCAGCAGTATTGGCATGTATCATGGCAGCATCAATGGTAGCCTGCAGTGGCGGGGAAGGAGGTCAAAACGCGGCGGCGCCTGCGGGTGACGAAAGCACGACATCAACGGAAGGTGCTGCACCAAAAGAAGGCGGAAAACTGGTGGGTATTTCCATGCCGACCAAATCTCTGGAGCGCTGGAACAGAGACGGTTCTTACCTGGAAAAACAGTTTAAGGATAAAGGCTGTGAAGTCAAACTTACTTATTCCGACAACAAAATTGATCAGCAGGTGAAGGATATTGAAAACCTGATTGCCGACAAAGTGAATCTTCTGGTTGTAGCGGCGATTGACGGCGAGTCCCTCTCCAACGTTCTGAGCAATGCGAAGAGCGCGAATATTCCCGTTATTTCCTATGACCGGCTGATTATGAATACCGACGCGATCAGCTACTATATCTCGTTCGATAATTACAAGGTAGGTCAGCTGCAAGGTCAGTTTGTGATTGACCAGCTTGGTCTGAAGCAGGGGGATAAATCCAAAACCTATAATATCGAATTTACGGCGGGTGATCCGGCCGACAACAATGCAACGTTTTTCTTCAATGGTGCAATGGATACCTTAAAGCCCTACATAGATGAAGGTATTTTGAAAATTCCGTCCGGTCAGACAACGTTCCAGCAGGCTGGTACCGCCGCATGGGATACCAAAAAGGCTATGGACCGTATGCAGAACATTCTGGCTTCCTATTATTCCGACGGTAAGACACAGCTTGATGTTGCGCTCTGCTCTAACGATTCGACAGCACTTGGTGTCACCCAGGCAATCGGTTCCGACTATAAGGGCACGAACAAGCCGATCATCACGGGCCAGGACGGTGACGAAGCGAACCTTGCTAATATCGTTGATGGTAAACAGTCTATGACGGTTTACAAGGCAGTTGCGAACGAAGCGGTCGCGACACTTGATCTGGGCATGGCAATGCTGGACGGAAAGAAACCGGACAAAGGCCTGATTGAGTCCTCCGGTTGGGAATTTGACTGCTCTTATGATACGGAATCTTATGACAACGAAAAGGGCATTGTTCCTTCTTATCTGCTCGACCCGATTATAGTCACGAAGGAAAATATGAAGAAAGAGCTTGTCGACACCGGGTATTACACGATGGACGGCGATTATTTGAAAGCCAAAAACTAATAGAGAAAAGCTGTATCGGGCGGGGTTGGTTCAGCCCCGCCCACTCTTTAATTTACAAAAACCGTATTTTAAATACGCAGTTCGGGGGGCATTGGCGTGCCAGACAATATATTAATGATGAAAAACATCACAAAGTTGTACCCTGGTGTCAAGGCATTAGACAATGTGAATTTGGAAGTGGAGCGTGGCGAGATCCATGCGCTGGTTGGAGAGAATGGTGCCGGCAAATCAACCCTGATGAATGTTCTAAGCGGGACGATACCATATGGAGAGTATGAAGGAGACATCCTTTATAACGGAGCTGAATGCCAGTTTAAGCGGATTCACGACAGCGAAAAGCTTGGTATTGTTATTATCCATCAAGAGTTGGCGCTGATTCCGGAGCTATCGATCGGTGAAAACATGTTTCTTGGAAACGAAAGACAGGGAAAGCTTGGTGTAGACTGGAACGAAACATACAGTCAGGCAGAGAAACATCTGAGAGAAGTGGGTCTGCAGGAAAAAGCGACAACTTTAATTAAGGATATCGGAACCGGAAAACAGCAGCTGGTTGAAATTGCAAAAGCGCTTTCCAAGGATGTAAAGCTGTTGATTCTTGATGAACCAACTTCTTCCCTAAATGAAGAAGAATCGAAGATGCTGTTAGACATGTTGCTGCAGTTTAAAAAACAGGGCATGACTTCTATCATCATTTCACATAAGCTGTCAGAGGTCGCTTACGTGGCGGACAGAATTACAATCCTTCGTGATGGCTCGACCATTGAAACAATTGACAATGAAGACCGAAACATTAATGAAGACCGCATTATTAAAGGAATGGTTGGGCGTGAACTGACAAGCCGTTTTCCTTCCAGAGAGCATCATGTCAGTTCGGACATTGTGATGGAAGTAAAAAACTGGAGTGTTCATCATCCGGTTTATACAGACAAATGTGTTGTGAACAATGTCAGCTTTCTTGTACATAAAGGAGAGATCGTTGGTTTTTCCGGCTTGCAGGGGGCAGGGCGTACCGAGCTTGCCATGTCACTGTTCGGAAAAAGCTATGGCAGCGGTATTTCCGGTCAGGAATTTCTGAACAATAAAGAAGTGCATCTGAAAACAGAGCAGGAAGCAATTGAACATGGGCTTGCATATGTAACTGAAGACCGCAAGACCAACGGGTTGATCTTGATTGATACCATTGCAAAGAATATCACCATGGCACGGCTTCCAAAAATCTGTGACAAAAAAGGAATTATTGATGTGGGCATGGAAAACCATGTCGCGGAGAAATACAAAGAGGCGATTGACATTAAGACGCCGACCGTTCAGCAGAATGTCGGAAATCTGTCGGGCGGCAATCAGCAGAAAGTGCTGCTTTCAAAGTGGATGTTTGCGGATCCGGATGTTTTGATTTTGGACGAACCGACCCGAGGAATCGATGTAGGGGCGAAGTATGAGATTTACTGCATTATGAACGATATGGTTGCACAGGGAAAATCGGTCGTTATGATTTCGTCCGAATTGCCGGAGCTTTTGGGTATGTGCGACAGAATCTATGTTATGAATGAAGGCGCCCTGGTAGCTGAAATGGATAGTGCTGCGGCGACACAGGAAAAAATCATGGGTGCTATTCTCCGTTCCGGCAAAAAAACCGTACAGAAGGACGCGTAGGAGGCAGAGGTATGAAAACATTTACAAAAGCATCTACTGTGATGAAAAAATATACGATGTCAATTGCGCTGGTGCTGGTCTTCATTTTCTTCTCTATTTTGACGAATGGTAGACTGCTCTATGCGCAGAACGTTTCAAACCTGTTGCTGCAGAATGCTTATGTTCTGGTGATGGCATGCGGCATGTTGTTATGTATTTTGACCGGCGGCAACATCGACCTTTCGGTTGGCTCAACACTTTGTCTTGTTGCTGCGGTGGCGGCGCAATTAATGGATAAGGCTTCCATGAGCGCATTTGTTACCATTTTGCTTGCAATTATGATTTCGGCAGTTATTGGTGTTTGGCAAGGTTTTTGGATTGGTTACATACATGTTCCGCCGTTTATTGCAACCTTGGCAGGCATGTTTCTATTTCGTGGCCTCGGGCGCGTTGTTCTGGCTTCCAAAACCGTCAATATTCAAAACAATTCATTCCTGAACGCTTTCATTTCCTATGTGGATGTTCCGGGATTAGATTCAAAATGGTCTCATCCGTCTGCATTGATTGCAGGAATTGCAGTAGCGGTTTTACTGACCGTTTTGATGCTTATCAGCCGGGCCAAAAAGGTTCAGAAAAACTACGAAGTAGACTCAATGGTATCTACAATTATCAAGATTGTTATTATTGATGCCTTGATTATTGCATATTGCTGGAAACTTTCAAACTATAAAGGAATTCCGGTTATGCTGCTTTGGATTCTTCTGGTGGTTTTGATTTTTGCATTTATTACCATGAAGACAGCCTTTGGCCGTTATTTTTACGCTGTTGGCGGCAATGAAAAAGCCGCAAAGCTGTCCGGTATTGATCCGAGGCGTGTCTATTTCTGGGCATATTTTCTGATGAGTGTACTGGCTGGTTTCTCCGGCTTGCTGATGGCTGCTCGTATCGGTGCTGTTGACGGCAACATGGGTAACGCTTACGAAATGGATGCAATCGCCGCTTGCTTTATCGGGGGCGCGTCTGCATATGGCGGTTCCGGTACTGTGTCCGGCATTATGGTTGGTGCTATTTTGCTCGGTGTTATGAATCAGGGTATGTCTATTTACGGGCTGCCGGATGAATGGCAGTATGTAGTCAAGGGCGCTGTGCTGTTGGCGGCTGTTATCTTTGACGTTGTTTCAAACCATAAGGTTGGAAAGCAATAAAATGCATCTCTATGTGCTTGCGGCACTGGATGATTCTAAACGCGGATTGTACGCGAAGAGAGCATTCGGCGCCGCAGTGCGCTTTATATGCTACAACAGAGCTTTACAAGTCCAGCGCTAGAATATTATGCGGGATTGTATAAATCCGGTTTGCCATGCAGAAAACGGTGAAAACACTGTCTGAAACGGCATTACGATGTGAGGTTAACACATGCGAAATATGGTTCCTGAATTTCATACAAAAAAAAATCAAGATAAGACCAAGATGGTTTTGCGTTTATTGGTCTTGCTCTATTTGTTGTATCTGACAAAAAAGATTATTGAAGCGGAAGTGAAGGGGAACAGTTCCCTTCCCCTGTGGGTTACGGTACTCGTGAGTATTGTGTTTGTGGTGGCTTCTGCTGCATTTGGAATTTACATATGGCGGGAATATAAACATTCCTCTTCTAAGGTGATACAAAAAGATAAAGAAAGTGTTTCTGACAAGCCAGAGGATACGCAGGAGCATTAATAATACAGCCATTCAGCACTTCTACACTGAACCAATGAGGGAACACTTCTGCCGGTTGCACTCATTGGGAGTGTGCTTCTTCAGCTATTAAGGAAAGAGTTAATGTGCAGCAGCGCGGCACCGATGGCGCTTGCCTTATCGTTGAAGCGGCTGAAATGAAGATAATCCGGCGCGCCGCCGAATGAGTTGATGAGACGCAGCTTGTTGACAAGTACGTCAGAATACTTTTGGATGTATTGGCTGATTTCACCGCCGATAATAATATCGGAATCAAATATTATACGGATATTGTTGATCCCTGTAGAAAGATAATCCAGATAAGTTTCCCATTTCTGCCTGCAATGCTGATTTTCTGTCTCGAGTGCGTCAAAAAAGCCTTCTATGTCATCAAAATTTGGTTCTGTCAGGACTTTTGTGGAACAATACGCTTCAAAGCATCCTTTTTTTCCGCAGGAGCAGGGAAGCCCGTCCCGCACGATTGTCATGTGGCCGAATTCTCCGGAATGGCCGTTAGCACCGCTGTAAAGTTGATTGTTGGTAATAATTGCTCCGCCGACTCCTTTATTAATAGAAAGGTAGACGGCATTTTTTGTTTCATCCATTTTCCAGATTTCAGCGAATCCGGCTAAGTTTGCTTCGTTATCCACCTGAACAGGATATGGCAGATACTTTTTCATGGAATCAATAGGAAGATTTTTCACATGCAGTGTCGGGCTGTATTCCAAGATATCGGATGCTGGGTTTACCAGCCCTGGAACTGCAATGCCAATGCCTAAAAGTTTGTTGGGGTCCACATGGCTTTCGTTCAGAAATTCAGTTAGATTGTCCGCTAATGTTTGAAAATAAGTGTCTTCGCTTCGAAAAAATTGGCGGGTTCTTTTATAATAAAGAACATTTTCACCAAGATCGATGATGACAAAGCGCAAATGTTTCTGTGTGATTTCAATTCCGCAGGAAAGCCTTGCCCCATAGTCCAAGGAATTGGTCATTGGCTTTCTTCCGCCGGATGACTTTAGCGTTCCGGATTTTGTAACCAGCCCGCGTTTTTCAAAATCTTTTAAAATCAGGGATACGGTCGGCATACTCAGCCGCAATGCTTCTGCGATGTTTTGCTTGGTTGCTCTGTCGTTAGAGTAAAGGAAATTCAAAATTCTGTTTCTGTTTGTGTCTCTTACCTGAAGATTATTCAAAAAGTACACCCTTTTCATAGAAAAACGCTGCATGCTGCGGGTTTCTCCGGCTCATAGAAAAAATTATGTATCAATCATATCATGAATCCGTGCTGAATTCCATATTTGGTTCGGCATTTTTTAAAAGCTTTTAGTTAAGTTCTTTTAGAATATTTTATGAAATGTCTTCTGTTGCAATAACCTGCTTTCATTGTGGATTTTAACCCTTAAAATCATCTGCAAAGTGTTTTTATCGCTTGGAAGGGAGAAAATTGCTTCTTGTAAGATCTTGTTCTGTACAGTTTCATGACTTAATACGAGACGGAGCAGTATGAAGCTTCAGCTGGTTCTTACCATTCCATTTTAGGGTGATTCCGACGGATTGGCATAGAACCCAAAGCATAAGAAAAAGTCCCGAAAACCGTATGAACCATACGATTTTCAGGACTTAATTTTGGCAGGGGCAGAAGGATTTGAACCCTCGGCACGTGGTTTTGGAGACCACAAAGCATAAACAAAAATTATGGCTTGTATGCTTAGCAAAATCACTGTATATTAAATTTTATGACACCAATTTGACACCAATTAGAGAAAAATATTTTATAGAGCATAGCTAAAAGGGTGCTATCTAATCATGGGTAACGCCATTTTATTTGTACTTCTGAAATTACAAATGTACGTAATATTACGTATAAAATTCTATCACCTATTGACAATACGTAACATTACGTATACAATAGTAAATGGAAAGTGAGGGACATAAGGAATGAAGACAAGCGAACTGTTAAAGCTATTTAGGCAACATAATATTACGCTTGTTGAGCATGGCAAAAGACATGATCTCTATTACAGTCCTATCACCGGCAAAAAGTTTCCAGTGCCAAGGCATAAGGAAGAAATCAAGGTTGGAACGCTAAACAGTATGCTTAAGGATGCAGGGTTGAAATAAATACCCTGTGTTCCTTATACGATATACAAGTAAGAACTTATTACAAAGGGGTGATTGCGATGGCGAAATATGTATTTCCTGCAATCTTTACACAAGAGGACAAAGGGTATTCAATTACGTTCCCTGATCTGGATGGCTGCTATACTCAGGGGGATGATTTACAGGATGGTTATGATATGGCACAGGATGCGCTTTGCTTAGTCCTTTACGATATGGAAGAGAATAAAATGGCTGTCCCTAAACATTCTGATCCAAAAGCAATCAAAGTGGATTCAAATTCGTTTGTCAGCTTAATTAGCTGTGACACGCTGGAATATAGAAAGTTCAATGATAGCAAGGCCGTCAAGAAAACACTTTCAATTCCTTCGTGGCTGAACAAAATGGCAGAGAGCAATGGGATTAATTTCTCAGCAACATTACAGGTAGCCTTGAAACAACAGCTTCATATTGAGGACAGAATGTAAACTGAAGGGCAGTGACTACTCAAATGTGGTCATTGCCTTTTTATTTGTGTTTTACGGCTTGCTACAGCGGCTTTTAACCTTTTCTGGTGTAATTTCCATTATTACGATCTGACACGCTCTAACAAGCCTGTAGATGGCTCTATACATTACAGTAGTGCTTTTTATAAGCAGACATAAGTAAAATTACATTAAATTCAAGAGATCATGGTTAGATCGAGTAATTACACCTATAAGAAGTTTGTTGCTGATTTATAAGTTTATTACAATGAAATTGATATAAGTTAAGGTATGCACATCCCTATATTCTTAGGAATTCGATAGACGGAATTGAATCTAACAAAAGGAGGACGAAATTCCGTCCCCCTTGTTTTATATAGTAGTATAATGTTTTTGACATTAATTAGCGACTTTTATTATTAAGTAGTATAATTAATGCCTAAAATAAAAGTGGCTGTAATAAGCCGTAAAATGTATTGAAACACTTTAACTTTGAGTGACTAAAACAGTGACTCAGATATTTCAAGTAGCAGCTTAAAAATGGGGCGCATCATTTGTGAACTTGAAAGAATTTATGGAGTACGGCAAGGCAGTGCTGGAAAAGTAAGTTTGGACTCCCAGTCTGCGAATCCAAAAGTAGCACAATCCGATATTGCTGATGAATTAAATCTTGATATAGCGTCTTATAAACGTTATAAAAAACTTACTACTCTTATTCCAGAACTTCAAGAAATGGTTGATAGCGGTTCACTTACAACATCAGTAGCAAGTCGTATTATTGCAAGGCTCTCCCCTATTGATCATTATTTTTCGTCAATTATTTTAATTCTTTGCAAAGAGTATTCTATACACATAGTAATCAACTCATTACGCGAACGTCCAGTTTTAGTACAGATAGTATCTAACTCTTTGAGAAGATCATCAGGGAGCCGTGCTGAAACAACTGTACTTTTACCATAGGATTTTCGTGGACGTACTACAAATTCATCTTCCATTTATATCACCATGTATTATATTACCCTGCAAATAGTAGTGTTTATACACTACATATGTTTACAAAGTGAATACAGCGGAGTATAATTGAGTAAGTCAAAATTATTTCAATGAAAATAGTTGAAATAATGCGATATGAGGTATAAAATGTGAATAATGTATGAATTGAAAAAGGAGAGGTTAGAAATGTATTGCCCAAAATGCGGTAAAGAAATTGTTAATGGAGAAAAAGTATGCCCTAATTGTGGCTTGGATTTCAGCACCGTAGATTCAGATACTAAGGGCGCTCAGTCTGAAGTTAGCCTTAAATCTGAAAATCCATATGATCAAACTGAATTAATGACAAAAAACGAGCAATGGAAAAAGGTATTCAACGCAAAATTACTTATTTTTTGTGTACTTGCGCTAATTACGATAATTATGTCATTTATGGCTGCAAGTAATATTTCAGATGGCGGCTATCAAATTATGCAGATAAAATCCGTTGGAGGTCAAACTCTGGAAGAGGCATATTATCAACAACTTGGAAGTATTTATGCTGGGTATGCTATATTTGTTAGAACGTGTGGTATTTTCTTTGCATCTGTTTTGGTTGGGCTTGGCCTGAATAGATCAAAAGTAAAGTAGGCGTTCCCATGAAACAGTGTTTGAAATGCCATAAGCAATATAATGACGATTTCGATTATTGCACTATTTGTGGAAGTAAGCTTGAGTCAGTAACTTTAAAGCATAAAATTTTATCCAACAAGAACATATATGCCATTATCGCTTGCTGTTTACTTTTAGCTTGCGGCATTGGTTATACCATTTATGAAAATACCAAATTTAGCAATATGAAGCAAACAATGCAAACAGATCAGGTAAATAAAGAAATGGAAAACCTTGCTTCTAAGCCATTAACAAGTGATTTGGAGATAGAATCTGGATGGAAATGGCGAGTAGATGGAGATTATATTTACATAGATGGATCAGTAAAAAATATCAGTGGGAAGACCATTAATTACTTTGAAATAGGAGCAAACTTTCTGAATTCTGATGGGAATGTTTTAGATTCTGACTATGCGAATGATGCACAACCGCTTCTACCTGACACAAGCCGAAAATTTGAGATAATGCATAAGAATGATAGCAATTATAATAAAGTCTCACTTTGCATTCAAAAAGTTAGTTAGGGGGAAAATTTAATGTACTGCGGTAAATGCGGCAAAAAAATTCCTGATGAATATGAATATTGTATGTACTGCGGAGCTAAGGTTGAAAATCAAATTCAAGAGCCAATTAGAGACGCAGATAATCCTACTACTTTGGATAGACATAAAGTACGTTTTGCAAAGCGGAAGAAAATAATTACTATTTCGGTTGTCGCAGTAGTATTTATTGGAATTTTAATCTCTTATTTGCTCCTTATTTCACCTATAGCGCCATTAAGTGCAGATGAAAGTCGAACTCTTGAAGCAAGCGAAAGAATACAAGATAAATTAGCATATGAAAACTCGATTAAAATTTACAATGCATTTATTTCCAATGAGCCAAAAACATCAATTTATTTTGGCTGTCAATATAGAGTATTTTTAGAATTTGGTATAATAGATTCACATGGAAAAACTACTACAAAAAAAGCTGTATTCGTACATATGATTGATGGAACCACTTATATTGGATCAGATGATAGCCAAGATGAAGAATCTAAAAGGTATTACATTTTATCTGAGGGTGATGTTTATGGTATTAGTGGTTTCGTGAAACCAAGCGGTACTTTCAACCATTTATCCAACTTTCAGATTTGGAAAATACAAGCACATATTTAAAGAATCATAATTACAAAGAGCAGCTTATCGCCAGTAGACGGTAGGCTGCTCTTTTTTGTGCAATTATTTTTAGTATTATTAAGTTTGATCAGAATCTTGTTTGTCTGATTTAATACTAAAAGCCTGTTCAATGACAATCCGACTTTTTATTTTTTTATCGATTTTATCATCTTCTAATATTTCTCTTAGCATTTTACCAACTCGTTTCGCGGCAATATGCCCTGCTTTGGCAAAAGTATCCATAGCGCTTTTTGCTTCATCCAAAGGATATTTAGGTGGTAGATAATTTTTAATAAAATTAAAGTATAACGATAATCCATCTATCCAAATTTTTACCATTTCCCATATATCATCGTAATTATTATCTATAGTTTCAATATTTGCAAAATTGACTAAAATGTCATGTACTCGCACACTTTCATTTTCTATTTCAGCCTTTCGTTTACTATTAACAGTTGAAGTTTCCGATTTTGATTGAATAGCTTGAGCCAATTTTTCTTCCGCATAAGTTTTTTGATTTGATTTTCCAACCAGATAATCAGTAGTGACATCAAATTCATTGGCAATTGCAATAAGTAAATCATAAGAAGGTTCTCTGTCACCACTCATATAATAGGATAATTTTGATTCTGCAATATTAAGCTTCTTAGCAAGCTCTTTTGAAGTCATTTTGCTACTGTCTCTTAGTTCTCTGAGTCTATCATTAAAAATTCCCATATTTATCCTCCTTCAGAATTCTAAATATAGTATAACACAAAATATTAAATATTAATATGGTAAATTGAAAAATTTCAAATATTAGTATTGACAAATCCGACAGGTGAGCTATAATATAAATAGAAATTGAAAATATTGAATGTAAAAATACAATATTTGAAAATTTACAACATTCAAATAAAATGCAGATGAACCTTGAAATCAGAATAAGCACACCCCATATTAATAAGAAGGAGGCAAGCAAGCGACTTGAAAAAGGACACCTATCACAAACAGACAGTTTTAACGGATTGTTCCGCTAAACAAATAAATTTTAAGGAGAACAAAAATCATGACACAGACAAAAGAAACAGTAGACACCCTTCGGCCTGAAATCACGCTCAGCGCCCTTGACACTACAAAGGTAGACAAGTCCAATATTATTGATGACTTTTGCAACAGCGTATCAATTCCGTTAAAGATTGCCGGAGAAGAAAAATCCGCATTTGAGCAAGTCTTTAATGATTTGGTTTTCAAGTATGTGGAGCGGAATGGCAGGGACGATACCACCAATTCGCAATCTATCAATCTTGATCTGGTTGTTGATGATAACTCAGGTAAGCGTAGGTATTATATTGGAGCGGAAATCCAGCGTGAGGATTGGGATGGAAACGATCCTATCTATGTGTCAGAAAAAGTTAATTTGACTGACAAAGAACAAGCGGCTGTTGAGTTGGCTTTGCTGAAAATAACAAATCCTGAAGAATATCTTCGCAAATATAGTAGGTTTCAAATTGCGCAGCTGCCGCAGATCATAAATGCAAAAATGGGCTTTGTGATTGATGGTATCAGGAATGATGATCTTTACGCATCCGTTTGGCTGTCACAGGATCAAAAGACCTGCATGTTGGCTTGCGTGGAACGCTGCCATAATCCTGAAAGCAAGATACAACTTTTGAAGATTGGTCAGTAAGTAGGTCAGCGCCGCAAGGCGGTTCAGATATACCTTATATTAGAAAGAAGGAATGTAAATTGATTTTCTTAGATGGCAAAAAGAAAAATCCTGCCATGTGGGGACATGACAGAACTTCTCTTATGCCTATTATTGGATGTTCGTAAACGCTTTATTCAGCGATACAGAAAAATATTTACAAATATAGTATAGCTGGTAATGGCGTAATCAAATTGAGAATTATGAAAGAAGATTGATAATAATGGCAAATGAAAAATATTCGTATGAGAATATTCCAGCAAGTGAGCTTCAACATGATCATAGGTTAAAAGAATGCGATCAAGAATTAACCGGTTTTATCAGCCAAACACTGGATTGGCAGTTCAATAATGAATTGGCTGCATTCCCTGTACAGCACGGTATTAGATACTTGGACGCTCTATGCTCTGTGAAGTTTGATATCTTGGGGCGTAATGACAGACAGAAAATTTTTGAGGTTATGCAGATGATTCTCAAAATGACAAATGAACTATTGCCAGAAGCAGCAATGGGGATTGAGAAAGAAGGAATAAAGTAATTGATGACATATGAGGAAAAATATAAATTACACAATCAATTGAGGGAATACGCAGAAACTTTTACAAAACAAGTCAAACAAGACTTGAATATCCCGTTTGACACAAATATCATTCCGATTATTTTTATTGATGAACCAAGTAACCGTTTTGCTGGTTTTGATTTAAAAGGTGAACCGCATAAAATTAGTGTTGGAGTCACTCTGGATTTTAACAAACAATCAGTAATTAAAATATTTGATTGTGAGAATCTCCCAATAGAAGAGTTGGAACAAACTGTTAGGCATGAGTGCATTCATTATATCCTTTGGACGCTTGATTTAAAATACAACGACGATACTGCGGTATTTCATCTTTTGTGCGAAAAATACGAAGCCGCAGCGGATGAACCTATGTCAGTAGAAGAACAAGAGTTATATGATAAATATAAGAGCTTAACAAAAGCGTATAGCCAATATGGGAAAATTTGCAAGTTAAGTCAACTTCCAGTTCCACAGATAAATTTTGATCAATTGCTTTTAACCATCGGAAATGAAAAAACGCAAAATATTTTTAATGACTTCTATAAAAATGTTATGACAAAAGATTTTTTAGACGTTATTCGCAAATCATATAAATTGCTAGATCGGCAATAAAAACCTACGCTTCCCTTCATGGTGACAGCTTAACGGTTACCACCTTGGGAAGCCTTATATTAAGGAAAGGAACAGCATGAAATTAAGAGTCATTTAGGGAACACCTATCTATAAGTGCTATTTAAAAGCGTTTGACAATGTATTGAAAAAGCCAGATTTTTTGAAACAAGTCGATCACACAACATTGAAACAGGCCGTTTTCTATGGCGTTAAATACATCAATACTCATAAGTATGAACATAAGGACTATGCAACGAGAGAAGAAGTGAAAAACAAATTCCAGATAATTCAAATAGTCAAAGAACTGATGATGCAGCTAACACCGAAAGAATTTGTCAATCTGTTTCCCATTAAGAAAGAATACAATCACAGTGAAGAGGATTATTGGAAGGATTATTTCTATACTGCCAACAAACTTAAAGAATATGATATGGATTCTCCATTGGCTGATAAGTTTGAGGATTTCATTTGGGACTACACGAATGATACTGTCTGCCAATTCATGGTGGAAACACTTTGTACAGCAAGTAAGTTAAGACAGTTTCAAGGGCAACCTTCCATTGCCGAAGAATGGGCAGTGAAAAATGATATTCCGACTTATACAGTAAATGAAAAGCAAGGATATATTTTGGATAATCAAACACATAGATCGGCGGCGATTAAAAAGAAAGTGCCAAACTATTTGAAATTAGTTAATTAAGAAAGAAGGATTATAAACGTCACTGAAAACAGAATTTATTGATATGGCAAAATTGGTAATTGGAAATAATAAGGATTATGAAATAGTAACAGATACGCCGGTTTATATTTGTCCTAAATATGACAGAATTGATTCTGTTAATGCTCACGATTGTGAACATTGTGAAGAAAAACAACAGGGTAGATGTAATGGAGTAATTAAATCTCATGCTGATGTTGGGATAGAAAATTATCCAAACGATTATTTTCTATATGCCAATTTCAATAAAAAGCATGATAAAAGACTATTAAATTGTATTCGCTACATTGATAGTAAAGCATATTTAATGGAAGTAATGAAGGATTTTAAAAGTGATGCTGAGAATTGGAAAAATTATTGTACTGAACAATATGAATACTTTGATAAACTAACAGAATATGCTAATGACTTTATGGAACAAGTACAAAAAGATTTTGTTATTCCTTATAAAAAAGATATTTTACCTTTAAAATTACATTCTGATTCTTACAATACTAAAGAATATTGTAGTGAAAATAAAGACGGAATAACACAAGGAAATTTATGCTCGTTTGAAAAACAATCTGAAATTAATATTTATGAGTGTGATCCTGCATATCAAAAGAGAAATGAACAATCTATACGGCATGAACTTCTCCATTATATATTGTGGACACAGAATCTAAAAGAATATGATGATTCAGCCGTATTTCATCTAATGGCTGAATACTATGATGCTAATCCATATAAACCAATGACTAGAGGAGAAAAGATTCTTTACAACAGATATAAAAGGATTTATAACTTCATTGACATGTTCCAAAAATGTTATCCTGATTTATGTCAAGAAATCAGTGGCGGGGATACAAATAGCTTAGAATCAGTGAAGAAAACATTAATATTAGCTTTAGGTTGCAAAGATAGGCATAAAAAACAGCGTAGAAATTTTAATAAGTTATATCGAACCTATATGAAATACAAACAAAATCTAAAAGACAAATATACAGCTGCATAATAGGGGCGTGGGTTTACATTATCTCATTGATTTATTTTCTCAGCAACCTGTATAGCTATTTCATTTTACTATGCATTCATATTTTTAGCACCGAACCGAACACGTTACCGAACAATGTTTCACGGCAATTTGTAAATATGCACAAAGAGAATATAGACAACATCGAAAGGATGATTTAATGGCTATCAAAAACAAGTAAAAAAATTGAGGTACATAAAAACTGTACTTCAATTTAGCTAATTAGCTTATCTGAGGTACATAAAAACTGTACCCAAATAAGGTGACTAAAAGAGAGAATAAATATATACCATAAAAGAGAATAATGTTCCAAATTCGGCTTTACAGCCAAATTAAATTTCTACTTTTTTGTTTTTATTATCATTGTTGTTTGTATCTTTTAAATGATTTATAAGGAGGCTATTTATGGACAATAAAACAGAAGATAAAATATTAGATGATGATTACTATTCTGAAATTCCAAACGCATTATATTATGTTAAAAATAATAAGAGTATTTTTCAAAGGTTAAAATTTAAAGATCATAGAATCTTATTAGTTTTGGATTATCTATATACTAATACTAATCGGAAGGGCATTGTAAAATTTACTCTTGATGATCTTATAATTAGTTGTTATTGTAAACCTAATTCTCGTAAAGGAAAAAGTAATTCAAAGTTTATAAGTCTATTACAAGATTTAGATGCTTATAGTATTATTAAATTGGATTCTCAAATAGATTTAAAAAGTGTAAAAACGAAAGATTTAATCACTTGTAAATATATCTGGAATCTTAAAGAAAAAGGTTATTTCCAATTACATGAGAATGGTGAAAAAAATAAAATTATTAATTATAAGGATGACAATATAGATAAGATTGCATTACTGTTTTTTTATTGTTATCTAAAACGTAGAATAAATAAAGTATCAAAAGACAGACCGAATGATTTAGTTTTATTTGGTGGGAGAGCTGCTGCTTCATATTTATCTTATGATATTATCAATCAAGATACATTACTCAGCGAAAGCGTTATTAAAAAATATAATGATATTCTTGTTAAATTGGATTTGATCCGAATTGGTAATGCAGGAAGATGGCATTATAAAAAATCAGATAAGAAGATAGATTATGAAAGTCCTAATCATTATACCTTATTCAATGGTAACGAGGAAGACGCTGCATTACAGTTAAAGGAAAGCATAAAGTATTATAAATCGTTGGATGTTAATAGTGGTAAGGTGTTTACTGGAAGTAGAATATACAAAAATAATAATCGACATTTATTCGGCAAATATGGTTCACTGGTCAAAAAAGCAAACAATGGAATATTAACAGAGAAGGAATCGTTGGAACTGCAAAACTTCAGAAATAGTATAGATAATAAAAAGCATGTTAAAGAGTTACAAATGATCCTTCAAAAACATCCAGATGAAATATTATCAAGTGTTTATATGGATGATTTCTATAATGAAGAAAAAGGAATTAAAATATTTGATATTGAAGCTGAATTAGGTTTAATAGATCAAGAGCAACATCTATTAGTTGATAAAAAATACTATGATTGGATTATTACAAATTACAATTCAGATGGAAGTAATAAACCTTATTTGAAGAATTGTGTAAATAAGCATAAAGATGAAATGAAACAAGAAAAATTTGAAGCCGCAGGAATTATGTAAATTTGTTAATAGAACGTATATTTCATGTTAAGAATGGAAAGGAAGTAAATAATAGAATTGCCAAATTACACATATAGCGTTATTAAAATGACAGCAAGGAAAGTATTCAATGCTGATTTTAATATGAACTTAACTGATGGGAAAATAGATGACTTACTTGTAAATGAACCTGATAATGGATATTTTGGTATTATCCGCAGACTGACTAATAAACAGAACTACTATAACAGTACAGATGCAAAGAATCCAGCTTATATGAAAGAGATCATTTTTCTGGATTGTTCTTATGACAATAAAATCTATAGCCAAGAAGATTTGAATTGGGCAAAGCAATATGATGATGAACAACTGAAAAAGTTGAATGATATTAAAATGAACTTAGAGAAAAAGAAACAAACAGATGAAGTAATTAAAAAGCTGGAAAAAGTTGAGTTTAGCATTTCTAAGTACAGCAGAGTTTATGACAGATATGAAAAGAAAAATAAAAATACTATTGCTTATGAAAAAAATCTTGACTTGTTAATAGACACTGGATTTGTGTTGAATGGAATACATTATTATTTAGTCGGAATGTCTGGAAACATGGCTAGACATGGGATTAAAGGCTTTGTGAGCGAAGATATCTATGATGATGTAATGGCCTATTCTTATTTGATAGATAAGCCGAAAAAATGTAAGATTCCAAAATATGAAGCTTATCGTAATTTGCTTTTTACCAGTTGTAGAGCATATGTTGATGAGCTGCCTCGGATATGTGTTATTGATGATTATTCTATCGATATTCCAAATGTATCTGTAAAATATCCAGCGGACGGTTTTTATGTTAAGTATAACAATGATGGAAGCATAAAAGAAAAAATTCCTCGTAAGGTGATGAAATCTGATGTACGTACAATTACCATCAATTGTTTTGATGGTGCTGCCATACATAGCAGCGAATATAATAATGTTTTATATCGGTCATTGCCTGATGCTAAGAGCATTCCCAAAAGCTATCAGCTTAGATTGCCGTTTGTTAAGGGGGTAAGCACTTGCTTTGATCTTCATGGATTTTGTAGGGAATATGGGATTGAATACATTAAAGATATTGATGGGAGTATGGTTCCACAGAATGAGATTGATATCCTAATGACACAATCTATGTATAAAGGCGCTGACTTTTTTCCAAGCTTCAAGGTTTATTATGAAGCGGTTAAAGATAAAGGCTTTAAGTTGGGCATATCAAATTACAACAAATCCGCTGAAGAATCCGCACAATATGTAAAGGCAAATTATCAGTATCTTCAAAATATCTCTGCATTGACAACAGAGGATTTGATTCAGTTATCTCATTATTTTACTGATTATGTCGAAAAGGTATTAAATGATCCGTGTAAGGCAATCGGATTTCTCAAGACTGATAATGAAGACGATAATATCAATGAAACTATTGAAAATAAAACTCCTTATACCTTTCAGGCGTTACAGTTATGTCCTGAAATGGCAAAGGATGAATGTGTACGTTCTTCTGTTACGCATTTACTCAAAAATGCTATTAATCAAGCGAAGAATTGCAGAATCCTGATCAAGGGTGGATACAAATATCTTGTTCCTGACTTATATATGTTGATGTGCTGGGCAGGAAAGAACAGTGGATACGATATTGAAGTAAAACCTTGCCTAAAAGCTGGAGAAATGTACTGCACCGGTAAGGTAGGCCGATATTCTGTTTTCAGAAGTCCGCAGCTACTTGAAAATGAAATTAATGTGGTTAATCTCGTTGAGAATGATATTACTAAAAGATGGTTTGGCCATTTGGATAATATTCTAATTGTAAATTCCTGTTCTGCCGATATGATGAGAATGCAGACCGCCGATTATGATGGTGATGAGGGATTCCTCTGTGAAGAAGATATCATTACTTCCAAGGTCAAAACCGGATTGCCTTTGATAATCAATGTAAATGAATCAAAACCACCAGTTCTTCCGTATACTAAAGAAAATATTAAAGAATACCATAAGCGGACGTTGAATTGCCTGATTGGTGAGATAACGAATAAATCTTGTTGTTTACATAACAAGACCAATCAATTAAAAACAACGAATCAGCTTGAGTTGGATGGAACTATTGATCCTAACCGTATTAAAACATTGGAAGATTTGGAATATCTATCTATTCAAATTCAACTTGAAACAGATTATGTGAAAGCAGGAATAAGATGGGACACTCCGGCTGATATTGAATACAACCTTGGAAATCTTCCGTATTTTATGCGGTATCGGTATCTTCAACTTAATAAAGAATTTAAATTAGTGAATGCAAAAAGAAATAATGCCAAAAACAACATATTGAAAAAACATGGCTATGATGTGAAAGTAAAATATGATAAAGAGCAAAAAATTGATTCAAAGACGGAAACGGAAATTCGCAATAAAATGAATGAGAAAAAATATAGATTGCCGGTTAGCTGTTGCAAAACTCCATTGAATGGATTATGCCAGCATTTAGAAAAGTGGACTCCGATCATAAGATACAAGCTCCAAAGTGAAGATGTATCCGAACTATTTATGCCAACTGGCTTTGAAATCGAAACGAATATTTTAGACGCAGTTAAGGCAATCTATGAGGACTATTTACAAGAAAGTGCAAAAAGAAGTAGCCATAAACAAAATACTAATTGGAATGTTTTTTATAAGCGATATTTAAAGCAATTTGAAAATATTGGTCTACAAGATCGAGAACTTCTCTTCTATCTAATAAAAGTCTGTTATGTGCCTGATAATAAAAAAAGCAAAAATATTGTTTGGAGCCTATGCGGAGACACAATTATTGAAATATTAAAGGAAAGGAACAATGCGAATGATAAAAATAACAATGCAGCAAATGAAGCTGATCAAAGAGTTGCCTAGTAAATGTGAAAAGATAATAGCTTTTGCAATGATTTATCTTAGTTCCCTTTTTGCCGATGAAAATGAGGAATTTAATGCAAAGGAATTCACATTGAATAGATTAACAGGGATTTCAGAAAGACAAATTGAACGTCTTATCAATGATTTAATAAAGCGGAACTATATTAAGTGCATATATAGGAATCGACTAAAGCAAGTGCAATATGCTAAAAGGAAGTATAATGTTTCCAAATTTCCAAACAGATATGCACTCGATCAACTGATGCCTGGGGGCGATCATGCTTTTTATCAATTCCAGAAGATGGATACGAACGTACAAAACTTGTTATCGCATTTCTGGACTTGCTATCAAAGGTACTTAAATGTTGCCGGACTAAAGCCGAGTCGCAGGGAAAAAGAAAATATAAGAAAATTCTCAGAAGATATTGTAATTGGTTTTGCCGTGTGATATACTAATAATTAATATGGATAGTGTTTGTATATAAGATAATATTATATATACGACATTTTGTCATTATGTGAATATTTAAGCCTGACGTTTATTGACGTTGGGCTTTTTATTATGCAATTTTATCTTAAACATAAAAATTTTCATGAAAGGACTGAATTCTAATGGTATTGCAAGAACGTGTCCAGAGAGTTATCGGCGATTTAGGCGTTAAGCAGCAAGCTTTTATTTCAGAAATTAATTGCAGTAACTCCACTTTTAGCAGATGGCTAAATGGACAATGCATTATGTCTGCAAAAAAAGAAAAGGAAATCGAAAATGTGGTTTCCAAATATGAAAAAATTCTATAAGGTAACGACAAGGAACAGCAGCCTTGTTTTACAATATGGACTGTCGAGAGATAGGCCAGAGCAGACTTAGTGGTTTGCAATTTCAGCGTATTTCATAATTTGGTAAGCGTTCGTCATCAACCGTAAAGGGATCATACCCCTTCTCCTCATTTTAAATCGTGTGTAGATGACTGTGGCGAATTGAAGGTTTCCTAGATGGAACTGGATTAAAGGAAGACATCACTTCCTGCGCCTTATGGCGTTGCCTAAATTTATAGATTGTATTAGCCATACAATTTATATTATCCCCTTTCATGTAGGCACAGTGACTTAACAGCCAGTGCGCCTATGATTACAAGCGCTGGTGCTGGTCGCGAGCAGCCAGCAGCGGTTTTTTATATATGTTTACTTCCTTTTTGCATTATGTGGAACTGAAAATGACGAGATTTGGATAGAAAAGAATGGTGAGCAGTTCCCCTTTAATGCAGATATCTGATTATCCTATTTTCTTTTGTCGCTCTTTGATATATAATTGTCTCATAAAAATTCAATAATATTGAGGAGTGGTAAATTATGACGCAAGTTGAAATTAATGAGAAAATGATTGATCAAATTGAACAATTACAGAATCTTATGAAGGAACAGCAAAAGGAAATTGAGAATATGAGGGGAGTGCTATTAGCATTAAAAGATCCAGTTATAAATTCGTTAGAGACTATACAAAGACATGAGGATGGAATTAATATGATCATGAAAAGATTAATTGAGCTTGGTTTTGACAAGTAGGAACATTTCTTTAGTAAGGTATCCAGCCGGATGCCTTATTTTTTGCCAAAATTTAATATATAGAATGGAGAAATAAAATGACTTAGATAAAATAGTATAGAAATATAGCAAATATTATTGCAGAAAGAAGTAGTGAAGAATGAGCAATGAAAAAAACAGATGTCATTATAACGGGATTAGATAAAATAGAACCTGTTGATCGCAATGAAAAATGGAAATTTTGCACTGTAAGCGATAATTACTTAGTTAGCAATATGGGACGAATATTCAGCTTTAAGCAAAATAAGTTAATGAAACCATATAAGGATGTTTATTATAAAGTTACATTACAACTTGAAAACAAGAAAAGTAAAACTTATTATGTACATCGGCTTGTTGCCTTAGCATGGATTCTGAACCCAAATCTATATCCAGAGGTAAACCATAAGAAAGAATTTGAAAAACTAAATAATTGTGTAGACAATTTGGAATGGTGTGACTGTTTTTATAACAATAACTATGGAACTAAAAATAGACGAGAAAGTATCAGGATGCAAAAGCCTGTTTGCCAATATGATGAAGAATTCAATTTAATGAAAATCTGGAATGGCAAAGTAGATATTATGAAAGAACTTGGATATTGTGATAAAACTATAGGATACCATTGTCGGACAAACAATCATTTATATGATGGATATTACTGGTATTATGCCGATGATATAAATAATAAAAGACAGGAATTAAAAGGAGATAAATAAAAATGAATGAAATGAGTAATCCAGTAAAATTAAATGAAAATGTAAAGCAAAGATCACTTATTGTTTATAGCATTGAATTGCTTTATAAAATTGCAGATGCAGGTTATTTAGAACAGCTTAATGAAGTTAGACCTGATAGACTTAAACCTAATAAGAGAATATATTATTTTGATCGTGATCCAGAACTTGAGAAAATAATTAAGGACTATCAAACTCAACGGCAAAAAGAAAAAGCTGAAAAACAGGAAGAAAATAAAAATACATATACTCTATCAGATGAGGATAAAAAGTCAATCATAGATGGTATTATAGCGGAGCTTAAATCCAACAAAACAGAATCTGGAAGCAGTGATACAAATGCTTGAAGAATATGTCAAAAAAATTAAATCTGTAAATGATGATGAAGCTAAAGAAATATTAGCTTCTTTTTTTGTAAAAAGTTTGATTCAAGACAAATTTAGAAATGAAATAATTGATGAAATAGAAAAGGATGAGGGTATAAATGAAGATTGAAATTACAGATGAAGGTAAAGAATTTCTGGGAAAAGCTTTATTTCAAGTTGCTTTATCTTTGGAGGGTAAGGCAACAGATAATTCTAAATTATCGGATTTAGATAAACTTCGTATTTTAAGCTGTTGCTATAACTTGCAGTTGGCTTTAAATTATGCTGAACCCGATGACGAAAACAAGGGAGATAAAATGTCAGAGCTGGATTCTGATAATGGACATGGTATTCATTTATCACCGGAACAACAAAAAGAAATGAAGAAGCAATACGATGAATTAATGTCAAAACAAGTTTTAAGGATGGAACCTCCTAAATTGGATTTGCACTTTCCGTGGGACAATAAATAAAAAGGGAGATAATAATTAATGTATTATAGAAACAATAATGATAGAGAAAAACTTATTCCAGTACATAGCCAGAAGCTTTTAAAGGTGCTGAATGATAATAAATGTATTGGGCTTTTAAAAAAGGTTGTTGTATGCAAAGATGGAAAACCATTATATTTATTTTCGCCTAAAATCGATGTAGCAGACATTGTTACGAAGTTTGAAACGGAATACGGTCAAGACAATATTGCGTTAGATAATAAAGAGGTTTGGGAAAATTATTCGGAACAATTCTTTAATAAAGGGCAAAAGCTTTATAGTGTAACAAATTATAATGCGGTCAATCGGATTATTGAGAATGGTTACGGTATTTATTTGATCGGGACATATTGGAATGCAAAAAGAAAAAAGAAAATTTATGTATTTGTTTATAATAATGAGATTATAAAGATTAACGAGGATCAAAAAGAAAAATCAAGGAAAGAATATGCAGAAAAACATAAGGACGATTAAAGCAGAATAGAAACAATAAGGGGCTATCGCGTTTTACGATAGTCCTATTTTATTATGTAACAAATCAATTTTTAAACACTTTACTTATATATGAAAGGAACTT
>JALCPP010000010.1 GCA_022650485.1 Oscillospiraceae bacterium
CTCCTTTTGATATGTTGAGCCGCAGTTGGCAGACCGCTGCTTTATTATATCAAAAGGAGTTTTTTCACTTACTCAACGCTAAAGCTTTTTGGAACTCCCGGCATAGCCGGGAGTTTTCGCACTATAACAATGAATCCCCCTGCCTTCCGCTGAAGGCAGGGGGATTTCTATTCCCCGAAACATAAGAATTCCGCATGGAATGGAGTCATGTTAAAGCAAGGATACCCCTCTTTTGTGCTTGAGGGCTTTTAAACCGTTTGGTCCAGATTGTTCGTTTCCTGCACTTTCAGCTCTGCCGCAGAGTCTTTCGAAACCGCTTCCACCGAGCTGGGCGCCGGAACCAGCCGGCGGTAAGAGCCTTTCAGCGCCGCCATCGAAAGGACGGTACTGTCTCTTCTTGCCGCGGCTCCCTTTCCTTTTTGCTTCTCTTTGCTGGTCTCCACTGGCTGGGAAGACACTTTTCTTTTAATCTGACGAATTTCCTGTTCAATTTTCGCAATTAGTTTTTCGTATTTTCTGATTTTACTGTTGATTTCCCTCTGCGACATTCCGCTGGTCTTGGCTTTATCCTTATAATTGGATTTCAGTCTCTGAACATCCTGCTCCAGCCGGACCAATTCGGAAATCTGATCCTGCTGTTCGCTTTGACAGGAGTTTGACGCAATGCCGCCGGAGGAAGCCGCCGTAATGCTTTCCACCGCCATGAAACAACCCTGCTTTACTTTTTGATACTTAATATATCGGCTGTCAAAATGGAATTTTTAGTAAATATGAGAAAGAACTAAAATTTTCTCATTTTTTCCTCTTGCTTGCCGTCAGCGGCATGAATTTGAAAAATCAGGGAATTCTATCATGATGGCTTTACTTCTGCTCTGCACACGATTTTAAGCAAAGCTCTTCCGGCCGCACAAAACCGAGGCTGAGGGCACGCGTGCGTAAAAACAGGTAAAGCTCCGCCTCAGCCGCGCTGAAATACGGCAGAACAAATAACACGCCCACACCAAAGCACAGCAGCCCAAGGCAAAACCAGCCGAGGAATGACAGCCAGAATACAAAAATTGCGCCTTTTTGTCCATCGGTCATCATTCTGCTGATTGTCCTTGCGCGTTCCCCGGGCAGGGAAGGATTATCGGAAAGAAGGAATGGAACCATACTGTACTGCACCAGCTTCACAATACCGGGAATCACCAGCAAAAGGGTCCATAAAACAATGAACAGCCGTGTGACGAACATGGCCTCCATCCCGTTTGTATAATTCCATTGAAACCCGCTGAACATGGTTTCCAGCCGGGTTTCTTCAAAATGATTGCGCACAAAATACCGCGCCACCCCAATCAGAAGCGGTTGGCCGACAAAAATAGTGTAAAGCACCCCAACCCAGCCAAATATGGCTTTTACCTCTATTTTGCAAAGCCATCCGGTCAGCACCGTAAAAATAAACATGACCAAAAATGCCTTCCAATACCGCCCGCCCAGCGCCACTTTTGCATTTGCTTTTATAATTGACCGGTCCCACATATCGATTCCTCCAGACTTCTCTCGAAATTGCCGCATGTTTCGTTTCTCGTTTGGCAATCATTCTGTTTTTCTTAATTATAAGGGATAACCTTCATATTGTTCAACGTTCATTTTACCTTAATTTTTGCATGAATATCATAAATAATATGATGATATTGAAGAAATATATTTTCCATTAAATTCCATTTTTAGGCGTGTTCGGTTGACATCCTGCAACTTACAAGTTATAATAGAGTTGTCTGTTTTCATCAGATGATTTTGATTTGGCCAAAAAAGGAGTGACAAAATGCCAAAAGTTGAAGTCAAAAATTTATATAAAATATTCGGTTCCAACCCAAAAAAGATCATTCCGATTTTAAAACAGGGAAAAGGGAAAGCCGAAATATTAAAATCGACAGGGCACGGAGTCGGCGTAAACAACGCGAATTTTCAGGTGGACGAAGGGGAGATCTTTGTTGTCATGGGTCTTTCGGGCAGCGGAAAATCCACGCTGATCCGCTGTTTAAATCTGCTGATACGCCCCACCTCCGGTGAAGTGCTGATAGACGGCGAAAACATCGCCGCATGCAATAAAGAAGAACTTTTGCGCATTCGACGCAAAAAAATCGCAATGGTTTTCCAGAATTTTGCGCTGCTGCCTCACCGCACAGTGGAAAGCAACGTGGAATTCGGGCTTGAAATTCAGGGTGTCGACCCTGCCACACGCAGGGAAAAGGCGCTGGAAGCACTGCGGCTGGTCGGGCTGGAAGGGCACGAAGACCGCATGCCCTCTCAGCTTTCGGGCGGCATGCAGCAGCGTGTCGGTCTGGCGCGCGCCCTTGCAACCGACCCTGACATTCTGTTGATGGATGAATCATTCAGCGCATTGGACCCTCTCATCCGGAAAGAAATGCAGGATGAACTGCTGGCACTGCAGACCAAGATGCATAAAACCATTATCTTCATCACCCACGACCTGGACGAAGCGTTAAAACTGGGCGACAAGATTGCGATTATGAAAGACGGCGTGATTGTACAGACCGGCACGCCGGAAGATATTCTGACCAACCCGGCAGACGACTATGTCAAAGAATTCGTGCAGGACGTCAACCGTGTCAAGGTTGTCACCGCAGCCAATATTATGACCCGTCCGGACCCGATCGCCTACGCAAAAGACGGCGTTCGCGTCGCGGTCCGCAAGATGCGCGAAGCCTCGATCTCCAGCATTTTCGTGGTGGATAAAGAACATCATGTAAAGGGAATTCTGTCGATCGACAAAGCGGTTGAAATGCTGAAATCCGGCACGCATGACCCGGAAAGTGTCCGACGTGCCATCGACCCGAATGTGGAAACGGTTTCGCCGGATACCTCGATTGAAACGCTGCTGCCGCTGGTCATCAATTCCAAATATCCGATTGTGGTAATAGACGCAGAACAGAAAGTAATGGGGATCATCATAAAGGTATCCGTTTTGTCCGGGATCCTCGGGGAGGAGAATGAGAATGATTAGACTTCCGATCGGGGATGTCGTAGAAACCGCCGTCGACTGGATGACGGTCAACTGGGCCGGATTTTTCGGCGGAATTAAATTAATACTGCTTTGGATTATTACATCTTTTCAAACACTGTTCAACTGGATTCCTTTCTTCATTATGATTCCGCTGATTGCGGCGCTTGCCTGGTTTTTGGCAGGGCGCGGAACCGCAATTTTTTCTGTTGTGGGTCTGCTGGTTATTGTTTCCATCGGTTTGTGGGAACAGACCATGGCGACACTGGCACTGGTCGTCACCGCCACGCTGATCGCACTGGTCATCGGAATTCCGCTGGGCATCTGGATGTCGCGCAGCAACACGGTCAACCGCATCGTTCGGCCGATTCTCGACTTTATGCAGACCATGCCGGCATTTGTGTATCTGATTCCGGCGGTCTACTTTTTTGACCTCGGCATGGTGCCGGGTGCCGTCGCAACCGTCATCTTTGCCATGCCGCCCGCCGTCCGCCTGACGAATCTGGGAATCCGGCAGGTGCCTGCCGATGTAATCGAGGCGGCGCGCTCGTTTGGCTGCACCGGAAACCAAATGCTCTTCAAAGTACAGATTCCGCTCGCCATGTCCACCATTCTGGCCGGGCTGAATCAAACCATTATGCTCTCTCTTTCCATGGTGGTCATCTCCTCCATGATCGGCGCGGAGGGCCTT
Organism: Oscillospiraceae bacterium; assembly: GCA_022650485.1. Taxonomy (GTDB): domain Bacteria; phylum Bacillota; class Clostridia; order Oscillospirales; family Acutalibacteraceae; genus Caproicibacter. The sequence continues at coordinate 3,696 of JALCPP010000010.1, forward strand.
GGCATCCCCGTGCTTCAGGGCATCACGCAACTGAAAGTCGGCCTGGGTTTTGAAGGCGGCCTGGCCGTTGTCATCCTTGCCATGGTCCTGGACCGCATTACGCAGGGATTGGGCAAATCCAACTCAGAAAAAATGAACGCGAAATAAAAGGGCAAAAGTCTTTTTAGCTTTTTGCCTGATCGAATGGGAAGGGGACCGAAATGAAAAAATCAATCATTGCTGCTTTTATGGCCGGTGTTTTATGCCTGAGCCTCTTTACGGGATGTGCGCAGAACGGCAGCGAAAGCCAAAGCGAAAAGAACACAAAGCCCACCATCACCATCGGCTATGTTACCTGGGCGGAGGGCATCGCGATGACAAATCTTGCACAGGCGATTCTGGAAGACAAGATGGGGTATGAAGTCAAACAGGTGCAAGCGGATGTTGCGCCCCTGTTCACCTCTTTGTCAAACGGCAGCACCGATCTGTTTCTGGATTGCTGGCTGCCGGTCACATTAAAAGATATTTGGAGCAAGTACAGTTCTGAAGTCACGGATTACGGAGTCGACTTTGAAAACGCAAAAATCGGTCTTGTCGTACCCTCCTATGTTGACATTGACAGCATCGAACAGCTGAACAGCGTAAAAGATCAGTTTGACGGAAACATTGTCGGCATTGACTCCGGCGCGGGGATTATGCAAACAACCGGCAACGCCCTCTCAGAGTACGGGCTCGACTACAAACTGATGCCTGGCAGCGGCCCGACCATGACGGCGGCGCTGAAAAAAGCCATCAGCCAGAAAAAGCCGATTATCGTAACCGGCTGGCAGCCCCACTGGATGTTCGCCAAGTGGGATTTAAAATTCCTGGATGACCCGAAAGGCGTTTACGGGGAAGCGGAAGCCATTCACAAAATTGCGCGCAAAGGGTTTGATAAAGACACGCCGGAAGCAGCGGAATTTATAAAAAACTTTAAAATGAGTACAGAGCAGCTCGGCGACCTGATGGGTGCCATTGAAGATTCCAGCGACCCGCTTAAAGCGGCGCGCACCTGGATGAACGACAACGAAGATGTCGTCAAAACCTGGCTGCCCGCAAATTCTTAATTCCAATGGTATTTTCACTGGCACTTTCTCCTTCCATGATGCCTGCCCGCATTTTGCAGGGTCTGGCGGCATCCAGCTTTAAAAGAATAAACACCAACCAAAAAGCCAAAAGTATGATTGGAGCTTCTTGTAAAACTGAAAGGGGATTGAAATGAAAAAATTAAGCCATTCAATCGTTGCAGCTTTATTAACAGGCGTTTTATGCTTGAGTCTGTTTTCCGGATGTTCGCAGGACGGCGGCTCAGACAAAGATAAAACAAAACCCGTCATCCAGATCGGCTATGTCACCTGGGCGGAAGATATCGCGATGACAAATCTGGCACAGGCAGTTCTGGAAGATAAACTGGGATATGAAGTCAAACAGATCCAGGCGGACGTGGCACCCCTGTTTGCCTCGCTGGCTGCCGGCAGTACCGACTTTTTCCTTGACTGCTGGCTGCCGGTCACCCATAAGGACTATATGGAAAAATACGGCGCAGACATTCAAGATTTCGGTGTGAGTTTCGAAAACGCCAAAATTGGTCTGGTCGTCCCGTCTTATGTGGACCTTAACAGTATTGAACAGCTGAACGGTGCAAAAGGACAATTCGACGGTACCATTGTTGGCATTGATGCAGGAGCAGGCATTATGAAGGCCACCGACACCGCCATTTCCGAGTACGGGCTTGAATACAGCCTGCTTTCAGGCAGCGGCCCAACCATGACGGCGGCGCTGAAAAAGGCCGCCGATCAGAAAGCGCCGATTGTGGTAACCGGGTGGCAGCCCCACTGGATGTTCTCCAAGTGGGATTTAAAATTTCTGGATGACCCGAAAGGAATTTACGGCGATGCGGAATCCATTCACAAGCTCGGCCGCAAGGGGCTTGATGCGGACGCACCGGAAGTGTCGGAATTCCTGACGAAATTCAAAATGACCGGCGAACAGCTCGGCGACCTGATGGGCGCCGTTGAAGCCGCGGACGACCCGTTGAAAGCGGCACGCACCTGGATGAACGACAACAAAGATGTCGTCAGTGCCTGGCTGCCCGCAAACGCTTAAATTTTGCATAAAATTCCTCCAAATCTTATGATAGAGAAAACCGTCCCTGTTTCCGGGACGGTTTTCTTATTTTTTATTGATGAAGCGATATTCCTGCAAAACGGCGTTTGTGTCTGCATTCTAAAGCGCAGGATATCCCCGCGGCATTTTATCTTATCTGTCCAGCAAAATCCAAAACGACACCAAAATAATAATGCTCAGCACAGCAGACACCGCGGTATTGAAAATATTTAAATCATGGAGAGTAAACACAGCAACCATCAGGCAACTGGTGATTATCTTTAATAACAGCTTGCTTTTTACTTTCTTCATTACTGCCACCGTATGTTGCTAACTGCCGGAAACATGATCCACGCTCCAGGAAGCAATACGCCGATACCAGCTAAAACATAGTTATAGTCAAAGACAATTCCGCCAGGACATAATGCAACAACTACTCCGAGTGTAGCTAAAATTTTTGATACCACAGGCTCGGGAACCCAGATTCCTCCAACAGATACACCCGCGCCGATTAGGTTAATCGTTGTTTTAGACAGGTAAATCGTCGCGCCCCACCAATGAAAATTGATCTTTGTAACTCCTTCACGAAAACGTGACGCTCCCAATGCGGATTTTTCCTCATCTTCTGATGAAATCACAAAAGATTTTTTGCTGGGAAAATCTGCAATTCCTTTATTGGGGCGCTTTCCTTCCGACACGTTCGTTCCATGATCTTCCGGCAAAACCACAAAAGCTTCTCCGCTTGAAAAATCCGCCATTGCAATATTAGAATTTGTTACGGTAAGGCACTGATTCAGCAGTTCATAATCTGCCTGTCCAAGAGCGTCCGACGCCCCTGTTTTTACTGAAAATTGATTGGCTTCCTCATCATATGTAACCCAATCATTAAACTTATCTTTCTGTGTCTGACTTAAGGCCGGAGGTGTTTTGAGTGTGTTTCTTTTTTCCGCAGCAAATCCACTGACCGTTGAAGGAACCATGATTGCTGCAACCAACATAAATGCGATTAAAGAATGCATGAATTTTTTCATACTTTTCACATCTCCTTTTTATTTCAGCATGTTGACTTGTTTTCATTTAGCGCAGCTTATTTAGGAAAATGTAATCACCTCCCGCATACAAGATATTATATAAAATTCAAAAAACGGCAGATAAAAATGCCACGCAGCAAAAATGCGTGCCAACAGAAAAGCAGACAAGCTGTTTTGCCTTAAGCTGGTCCCTAACCTGAAGCCGATGCGGTAAAAATCGAGCCGAGCAAAAGACCCCGCCGTTTTTGAATTTTTGTCGTGTTTTCAGCGTGTTTCTGAAACATTGTGATAAACTTTTTTTCTGTGATGTTTTTATTACTTTGTCCAAGATTTTAACACAGGTCCTCAAAAAAGAGCGTCGAACCTTGTATGCTGCGGTATGAAAATCGGGTAAGCATGTCTTGTTTTTTGGGAATAACATGTCGCAATCGGCTGAAAGGAAGGGATATCGCGGAATCACTGGTTATGCTGTACTCTGCTGATAAAAATGTTACTATAGTTCTACAACATCATATTTTAACAGCGCGCTGCGGCGCTGTCATAGGGCATGCCCTGATTCCGGCAAGCTTTGGCGATGCTCTGTGTTCCTATCCCAGCTTGACAGCATCTTGGCAACCTTTCCGCCGTTATGGCTGCCCATTGCTTTTTTCCAGATTGAATACCCGTTTGCAGTATTTAAATTTTCCACTGCTCCGGGGCTCTCCATAAAGCCGGTTATTTCTTATTAATACTTTTATCCGTTCAGAAGCCGTCTTTTCATCCCTTAGGGACTAATTTTCTTTTACGTAATTATATCTTTATTTATTTCTACTGTCAAATATTATTTGATGCCCAATCATTGATTCCCTTAAGTTTAAGCGGCAGGTGCCAAAAAAGAAGCGGCTCACCGCGATTGTAAATTCGCACGTCTGCCAAATAGTATAATGCTGGGGCGCTCCCCTTTCAGGGAGCGCCCCAGCACTTATGTAGCATGTGGAAAAAGAAGCCCCAACCGTGCGGGACCTTTTTCCTTTCTGAATAACAAAGAACAAACAGCCGGCTCAGTCGATCGGGTCGTCGTTCCAGGAATACATTTTGCGCAGCTCTTTGCCCACAGCTTCCAGCTGATGCCCCGCTTCAATACGGCGGCAGGCACTGAAGTGAGCGCGCCCGTTTTTGTTTTCCGCAATCCACTTGGTGGCAAACGAGCCGTCCTGAATTTCGGAAAGAACCTTCTTCATTTCCTGCTTGGTCTGATCGGTAATCAGCCGCTTGCCGATTTCGTAATCGCCGAATTCCGCCGTGTCTGAAATTGAGTAACGCATCAGCGAGAACCCGCCGCGGTAAATCAGGTCTACAATCAGCTTCATTTCGTGGATGCACTCAAAATATGCGTTTTCCGGCGCATAGCCCGCCTCGACCAGCGTTTCAAATCCGGCTTTCATCAAAGCGGTCACGCCGCCGCACAGCACGCACTGTTCACCGAACAGGTCGGTCTCCGTCTCAATTTTAAATGTGGTTTCCATAATTGCCGCGCGCGCCGCGCCAAGTCCCGCGCCATAGGCAAGCCCGATATCGTGCGCGTGGCCGGTGTAGTCCTGTTCCACCGCAATCAGGCACGGAACACCCTTGCCCGCCTTGTATTCGCTGCGAACCGTGTGGCCCGGCCCTTTCGGCGCAATCATGAATACATCGACATTTTTCGGCGGCTTGATCTGCTGAAAGTGAATGTTAAAGCCGTGCGCGAACGCAAGCGCTTTGCCTTCCGTCAAATTAGGTGCAATCTCCGCCTTGTACACATCCGCCTGCTTTTCATCCGGAATCAGGACCATGATGATGTCGGCGGCTTTTGTCGCTTCCGGCACAGTGAGGACTTTTAGCCCCGCAGCCTCGGCTTTGGCGCGGCTTTTGCTGCCTTCGTAAAGGCCTACAATGACATCGACCCCGCTGTCATGCAAGTTCAGCGCGTGAGCATGTCCCTGACTGCCGTAACCAATAATCGCAACGGTCTTTCCTTTCAGCAAGTTGATGTCACAATCGGCTTCGTAATAGATCTTTGGCATTTTACATTCCTCCTGGCCTTTCGGCTGATTTTTTATGAATAAAGAATAATGCTGTTATCCCCGGTCCGCCGGAAACGTCATGCAGCCGCACCATTTGCGGCGGTCTGCCAAACCTCTGGCTTTTTGCAGGAGTAATGCGGTTATTCCTTATTATTTTTTAAAAGACCGGACCCTTTTTCAATCGCGATGGAACCCGCACGCACAACTTCGCGCAGGCCGTAGGGGGTCAGCAGTTCCAGCAGAGTATGGCTCTGGTCCTCGTTGCCGGCGAACCGCAGGGTCAGGGAAGCGGGGGCCACGTCCATCACATCGGCACCCATCAGCCGCGCAACATTCAGCACTTCCGCGTGCTGTCTGGACTTGCAGGCAACCTTGACCAGCATCAGCTCACAGCAAACAAACTTTTCCGGTTCCAGCACCTTGACCTTAATAACCGGAATCAGTTTGTTCAGCTGCTTTTCCACCTGCTCCACAATATGGTCGTCGCCGTCAACCACAATGGTCATACGGGAAATTTTCGGGTTCTGTGTCGTCCCGACGGCAAGGCTGTCTATATTAAAGCCCCTGCGTGCAAACAGATTTGCCACGCGGGACAAAACCCCCGGCTGATTTTCCACCAGAACGGAAAGAGTGTGTTTCATAAGGCTCGCCCTCCCTTACAGCGTCGGCGCGCAGGGGTCAACCCGGCACACCAGCAAAAACGGACCTTTGCTTTTCAGCATTTGCCCCGCAAGGCGTTCGGCGGATTCATTGGAGTCCGCCAGCGCCGACGGAATACCGTAAGCCCCCGCCAGCGCAATATAATCCGGGTCGCCCGTCAGCTCCGTTGCGGGACATCGCCCTTCGAACTGTTTATTCTGCAGCTCCCATACCATGCCGAGCCTGGAATTCTGCATCAGCACGATTTTAACCTCCGCTCCGCTTTCACAAAGCGTCGCAAGCTCGCACATCGACATTTGAAACGCCCCGTCGCCGCAGATGCAGACAACCTGCCGGTTCGGCTTGCCCAGCTTGGCCCCAACAGCCGCCGGCAGGGAATACCCCATCGTACCCAGCCCGCCTGACGTGAGGAAACGCCCGCGCTTAACATTAAAACTGGAAGCCGCCCAAATCTGGTTCTGACCCACATCGGAAATCAGGATGGCGTTTTCCTCCATTTTGGCGGAAAGCGACCGAAAAAACGAACGCGGCTCCACAAAACCCGTGTGCGGTTCCGGCGTACCGCACACAGCAGACTCCGCCTTTTCGTGCGTTAAGCGCTGAACCCACGCGCCGGTGTCCGGCGCATCGGGCATCTGCTTGGCCAGGCTTTCCAGCACCGCGCGGATATCCCCGACAATCGGGATATTCACCGTCATGTTCTTCCCGATTTCCGCCGGGTCGACATCGATATGAATAATTGTGGATGTCTGCGTAATCTTTTTGGGGTCCCCCACCGCGCGGTCGCCTACTCTGGCCCCGCACAGCAGAATACAGTCCGCCGCATGCATCGCGCGGTTGGCGTTTTCATGCCCGTGCATGCCGATCATTCCGAAATAAAGCGGGCTGTCCATCGGCATTACACCCAGACCCATCATGGTGGATACCACCGGAATCTGATTTTCTTTTGCAAACGAAATCAATTCTTCGCGCGCGGCGGCACTAACCACTCCGCCGCCGCAGACAATCAACGGGCATCTGGCCCGCCGCACCGCCTCTGCCGCGCGGCGCACCTGCACGGCATGGCCCTGTATGCGCGGCCGGTACCCGGCAATTTCCGCTTTTCGCGGATAGGCAAACGCCTCTACCTGTGCGGTCTGCACATCGGTGGGAATATCAATCAGCACCGGCCCCGGCCTTCCTGTGGAAGCGATATGAAACGCCTCTTTAAAAACACGGGGAAGATCGGCGGCTGTCTTTACTAAATAAGAATGCTTGGTAAACGATTCGCACGCACCGGTGATATCCGCCTCCTGAAACACGTCGCGCCCCAAAAGCCACTGGTTCACCTGACCGGTAATTGCAATCAGGGGGATGGAATCCATATATGCGGTTGCAATTCCGGTAATCAGATTCGTCGCCCCCGGGCCGGAGGTCGCCACACAGACCCCCGGTTTTCCGCAGGCACGCGCATATCCGCTCGCGGCATGCGCGGCATTCTGCTCCTGCCGCACCAGCACATGACGAATGGATGACTGGGATAACGAATCATAAAAAGGGCAGATGGCCGCGCCCGGATAGCCGAAAACCAGTTCGACCTGCTCGCTTTCAAGGCATTTGACCATGATTTCGGCTCCGGTAATCAAACGTACCACTCCCTTGTTGTCGTCTGAGAATTTCAATATATTGTGTTTCATTATATGATGAATTTTTATTCAAGTCAACACTTTCACCCCCTAAATTCATGAAGTGCTTTCAATATTTTACGATTTTGTCTGTTTTGCCCATAAAATCCAAAACAACACTGCCGCGGAACCGGCGGCAACCGCATGGCTGATCAGCACAGCCCACCAGACCCCGCCGAGCGCGAGGGGCGTGGCGGAAAGGGTAAAGGAAAGCGGAATCCGAATGACAATATAATAAAAAATCATCAGTGCCATGCCCATTCCGGGCTTTCCCATGCCGTTCATCACCCCAAGGAAGCAGTTGGTCACTGTATTGAAAACATACCCCGCAAAAATTACACTGAAATACCACACAACAATTTGTGCAACCGGCCGGCTGTTTAAAAACAGACCGGAAAGCGTCCCCGCAAATTGGGTAACCGCCACGGTCAGCATCAACATCAGCACACCGCCGTACAGCAGGGCTCGCTTCAAATAATCGGCCGCACGGTCAGCCCGCCCGGCGCCGAAGCACTGCCCGGCAATCGTCGTCAGCGCCATATTGAGCGCCATGGCGGGGTAGAACAGAATCGTTTCCAGCTTGCCCGTGATTCCATAGGCCGCGACGGCGGAAATGCCAAACCCACTGACAATGGAAGTCAGCACACCGGTGCTCAAAGCGGGAATGCTCTGCTGTACGGCAGAGGGCAGCGCCTTCCACAAAATCTGTTTCCACTGCTCCGCGCAAACGGCGGAGCAGTGAAACCGGAACAGCTTCTTGCGCAGAATATAGCAAAACAGAATCAGCGCGGAAAGAGTCTGCGAGACCAGCGTAGCGGCTGCCGCCCCCGAAAAACCAAACCTGCCGATCATCAGCGGATCCAGCACCACATTCAGTACGGTGCAGAACAGGATGGACACCGCCTGCATCATGGAATTCCCCCAGCTGCGCAAAATTGCAGTAAAATAGAGGTAAAAATATACAGACGGTATTCCCAAGAGGTATATTTTTAAATAGCTTTCCGCCATAGGGACGATTTCCACAGGTGTGTGAAGCAGGTTTAAAATTGCGTTGGCGGAAGCCTCGCACCCCGCCGTCAGCACAATGCAGAGGATGGCAACTCCCACAAGGGAGGTGGAAAGCAGCTGCGTGACTTTTTTGCCGTTTTTTGCGCCCACCGCCTGCGACAGTGGAATCGAAAGGCCGTTGGCGGCACCCATACCGACTGCGGTCAAAATTAAAATCAGCGGCATGGAACTGGTCAGCGCCGCCATGGCGTTTTCGCCCAGCAGATTCCCAACCCACAGGCTGTCCACCAGATTATAAGCCATGTTCAGCACCAGCGCAGCCAGCAGGGGAAGGGTCATTTTTAAAAGTCCGTCAGTCGTTTTTTCTTCCGAAAAGCAAATGCTCGATTTCATTAATTTATCTCCTTTTTGTGTATGAATGAATATCATTCATTATTATGGCTGAAAGAAATCCGTCCCTCCGGGGAAGGACAGATTTCATCAAATCCACCGTGTTTTGCGGCGGAAAACAGAAAAGCCGGTTCCGCCTTAAAAAAGAGCAAGCAGTTTTAAAAGGAACGTGCGGATGCGGATATTTTTCTGCTCCGGCGAAAGGTCGGGCGCCATCAAAATACCAAGCTGCCCGTAAACGCAGAAACTCGCCGCCGTACGCACATCGCATGGCCCAATCTCCCCTTGGTCCACCGCCTTTTGAAACTGTTCCGTAAGGATAGGCACCACTTTTTCACAAATCCGCAGAGAAAGCCGGTCGTGAAAATGACGGCTGCGCGTCCCGTGAAAGATCCGGTAATAATCGCCGTCTGGCTGTTCAATTTCTGAATAACCCGGGGCCGCCGTAATTTTTTCGCGCACCGTCCGGTCCGGGTCACACAAATTGGGAAGCATGCGGCTCACCTGCAAATCGGCGTAATGGTCCACCGCCGATTCAAACAGAGCTTCTTTCGACGGAAAATATCGGTAGCATAACCCCTGCGCTACCCCAAGAGTCTGGGCAATATCGCTGATAGAAGTTTTGTCGTACCCTTTTTCGCCGAACAGCTTAACCGCCGCGTCCAAAATCTCCTGTTTCCGCTCTTCCGGTTCTTTGGTAATCCGCGCCATTTTTTCCGCCCCTTCCGAACAAAAATTGCTGCTGTTGTCTTTTTTCATCTTTACCTTACCACAATGAAATTCCATTGTCAATGAATAATCTTCATTCATTTTAATTTTTATAGCACAGTTATTAAGTATAAAAGATTTTTGTAATTTTTTTGAAAAAAAGTGTAACAAAACAGGGGGCTGTGGTGTTGTATTAATAGAAGAATAAAAATAATTCTTCAAATTTTGAAAAGTAGTGATACCAATGCAGAAATGAAAGGGACGCTCTTTTGCTGATGCATAGGCCTTAATGAACGCCAAGAAACTTTGTTGAAAATGAAGGAGGATTTTATTACAATGAAAACAAAAAGAATGGTATCGTTTCTTCTGATGATCTCCATGTTATCTGTTTTTCTTGTCCTTCCTGCGAACGCGTCGGAAGATGGAAATAGTAGAAAAATTAATATGCAACCATCGACTCTCAGTGATATAGGTCAACCGAAAAGAAACCATGCTTCACTTAACTCTGAAGATGATTATGTGGAAAAAGTTGGCAACACGAGCCAAATTTCAAAATTAACTTTTACATGGCTTGGTTCAGATATTCCAATGATTTATACATTACCAATGAAACAAAATTTGTTTATTTATGAACTGGAGAATGACACAACAATCATTCCCATAGAAATTAAAGATTTCGCCTATGTTGATTCTGATACAATCCCAAGTTATACATATTCATTTGGAGGGATACAAGTATATCAGTTGTTTCTTGATAACCACACATATACTGATTTATCATATGAAAGCAATGTGCTAACGGAACCTTCCTGGATATGGGATTCAGAATATACCGATTTAAGCGGAATACAGTATAGTTCGCCTGCTAATTACACTGTTGGCGGTAAAACGGAGATTGCCCTCGACACCGATTGTTATCCCAGCAGTTTTTCATCAACAATTTCTGGCACAGTCAATTCTTGAAGGAGTGATAAAGAATGAAAAAAGCACCAATTATCATCACGGTTCTCTGCTGTGCAGTTCTCGGTTCCGCCATTTATGTTCACGCCGGTGCTACTGCCAACGGCTTTTTTTTACAGGGAAAGACGGAACAATCCAGTCGTAGCGAAATGGCGGCAGCCTATGTAAACGGTGAACCAATTGAAGAAAAAACTGTTGAGAATATCATCGAACGCAAGAAGGTTTCCGCATCATTACAGCCACGCACTTCCATCAAGCAATTTTCAAGTGACAATCACTCGACAGTTTTGGAGGACTTGATTCAACAAAAAGTATTGGAGCAACAAGCAAAGAAGGAAGGATTCGCCGTTACGGATCAAGAAGCACTGCACGCTTTGCAGACGACCGATCAGCAAATTCAAGACATCATTAAAAGTGGAACGGACGAAGAAAAGAAATCCGCGCAGGAAGCATGGAACGCCTATACCTCCTTTATTTCCGGATACGGTATGAGCGTGGAAGAATATGAAAAGAAGCTTGCTCTCCCCGTTAAAAAAGCACAAATGATGAGACAAAAGTTATATCAAAATTTCATTAAGGAACATTCTGACACTTCGCGAGAGAATCTAACAAAGCTGTGGAATGATTATGTTTCTGGCTTGATTCATCAAGCAAATATAGAACGGGAAGACAATTCGCAAAAGTCTAATTGAATGCTTGTACGATTTAACGGTAAAAAAGAAAATCAACGGACCAAGGAAATAGTTTAACATTTTTTTAACGGAATACTATGTAAACTTTTGACGGTGCAACGAGCGCAACCTCAAAATGCCGAAAAATTTTTGAGGTTGCGCGATTTTTCAATGTTCAAATCCTTTCCTGTCGAACCAGGAAAAGCTGAGTGTTTTTTAGAAAGAAGCGGTCCATCTTGAAAGATTTTGCAATTTCCATGCTTTTTCTTTGGGTGTTCGTTTTGGTATTCACTAAAATTTTGGAATTGTATTTTGAGAAAAAATTGCAATATCGAGCCGCAAAAAGAATTGAATTTTTTTATTGGCTTTTTTCCGCTTTCTATTGCGTGATATTAATTTTCTATTTTATCCGGTAGCTAAGAGCGTCGCGGAGATCCTTCTGCCTTTTCGTCCGCCGCCCGATAAACGAAAAACGCCGCGAGGGCGGGAACCGCAACGGCACACAACAGAAAAATTGCTTTTCCATAATCGCCGCTGCCAAGCGCGTGCCCGCCGAAGGAACACACCAACAGCACAGGAACGCGCGCCAGGGTGGAAATCAGCAGAAATCTTGAACTTTTCTGCGGTACCAATGCCGCAGAAAAAATGAACAGCCGCTTTGGCAGGCCGGGCACCAGAAAGACCATCCACGCCGCCCAGCCGCGCGCCTTTTCGTCCCGCAGAATCCACGGGCTTTCCCCGTGCGGAAACAACAGCAGAAAAAAGCGGGTTCCAAATAACTTTGACAGATAAAAGACCAGCGAAGTCGAGCAAAACACCGACAGCGTCGTCAGAAAAAATCCGCCCATCGGGCCGAAAATGTATCCGGCGGCGACCGACGTCAGCTCCAGCGGAACCGGCAGAAATCCCTGAAGGACCTCGATACCGAAAAACATTACAATCCCAAAAAAGCCCTGCGCCTGCACGGTGTCGCGCAGGCCGGACGGTTCGGAAAGAAGCAGCGCCACCGGGCGGCACAGCGCGGCGGTTAGCAGAAAAAACAAAGCCGCCCCGGCCGCCAGAATCAAAATGCCCAGCAGGTCTTCCTTCCGCCGTGCGCGCTGTTTTGAAAAAGCGCCGGTGCGCCTGCGTTTTCCGCCGTTCTGTTTTACCCGAATCAGGATGGTTTTCAACCGGAATCCCCCCGTCTTTGGAACTGCCCGTGATTCCATATATATGATGCAGAACGCGGGAACTTGATGCGGGGAAAAATTTCGGCATTTAAATTATTTTACTTTTCCGGATTTTGGGGCGCACAAGTCCTTTTCATTCCGGTCAGATACGCGCGGCAGTCACGGCTGACCGCGGTGAACAGCAGGAAAAAGAGCGACGACGCAAACGCGGAAGAAATCACCGCGCGCAGGGGAAATACCTCGCCCAACACGCCGCCCAGCGCCATCGCAACCGGCGTCAGGCTCTGTGTAATCATCGACAGAAACGCCATGACTTTTCCGCGCACCTCCTGCGCGGTGGAGCCCTGTACGGCAGCCATAAACAAAACATTAATCAGCGAATTGGCAAACCCGCCCAAAGCGACCAGCACGACCATGGGCAGCAGAGAATCCCGGTTAATTCCGGCAATGAAGCACAGGTGGCAGACAAGGCACGCGGCAAGATAGGCCGGCACAATCTGATTCGGTTTCAGCGTAACGACGGAAAACAGCACGAACCCCAGCATCGCGCCGCCCATAAACCCGCCCATCACAACGCCGTACCCGCCGGAACCGAGGAAGGGAGTGGCCCGGCAGAACGGAAGAAGAAGGGTAATCCCGACAAACGAGCAGAAATTACACACCGCCGCGGCCGCCAAAATCAGGCGCAGACCGGGCTGGTGCCAGATGTAATGAAAGCCGTCCTTCATATCCGCAAAAAAGCTGAGCTTTTTCGTCCTGCTGCTGTCCGGAATTCCGACAAAGCCCAGCGACCCGCCGGAAAACAGAAAGGACAGCCCGTCAAACAAAAACAGCATGGGCGTGCCGAGCATCTGATACAAAAAACCGCCCGCCACATTGCCGATCAGATTGGAACCGGAGGTCACAATCGAAAAAGCGGAATTGGCGTTTGCCAGTTTTTCTTTCGGAACTAAATCGGGCACAGAGGACAAAATGCCAGGCTGAAACACCGCGCCGCACACGCTCAGCACAATTCCGGCGGCAAATACCATCCACACCGCAAGCAATCCGTTCCACGCGGCCGCCGCAAGCAGCAAAACACAGACTCCGCGCAGGGCATCCATCAGAATAAACAGCCGTTTCTTGTGCAAACGGTCAATCAGCACCCCCGCAAACGGTGAAACCAGCACGCCCGGCAGGGTGGAGACCGCCATCAGCGTCCCCATCAGTGCGGTGGAGCCCGTCTCCTCCAGCACCCAGAAGCCCAGTGCAATGCTGTAAATTGCGTCGCCCGCCGTCGAGACGAGCTGACCCTGCCACACAATTAAAAAATTGGAATTCCATAATTTTAGTTGATTTTTCATTTTTTTGCCTTCATTTCAAATGGAATAAACCGGCCTGTAAATGAGGAAATTGGTGCGATCGGCGGAAAAAATGGCACAAAAAAATCAGGCGTTCCCCGTTTCCTGCTTTGCCACCGGCGAATGCCAATTTTATTTTCATAGTTTCAATGAAACTCTTAAACTCTATATTAATGATCTTTGCCGTGCGCGAACAGCAGGTTTCCCGCCGAAATCAGCAGGGAAATCAGCACGCAGACCCCGATGCCGTGAATTTCAATTCCGGGAATCAGCGCCGCGGCAAGGGCAACCACCGCCCCGTTTACGAGAAAGCTGAACAGCCCCAAAGTCACAAGGGAAAACGGCAGCGCTAAAAATTGAAGGACCGGGCGCAGAAAAATATTTAAAACCCAGAGGATGGTCGCGCAGGCAATCAAGGCCGCCCAGCCTCCCCAAAGGACAAAATTTTGGGGAAAGATCTGCCACGAAAGAAAAAGGGACACCGTGCAGATCAGCCATTTAACAAACAATTTCATTTAAATCCAGCCTTTCGTCGGTTATCTTAACAGACAGCGAACCCGCACTCTGCGGCCTTCGGGTTCCTCCACATCGATATCGGCAAGGTCCATCGGCCCGGCGCGGCGCAGCTCCCGCGCGGTCTGACGAACGGCGCAAAGAATTTCCAGGGCAGGAATGCGGTCGCAGGATTTCTTTGCCGAAGGGAACAGCCGCATAAATTCCAGAACATCCTGCGCCATGCCAAGCCACTGCCGCAAAAGAAACAGCGGAATCGGAATTCCAAACCAAAATCCCCGTTTGCCCGGCCCGTTCTGAATCCGTACCGAAACTCAAATCAGCATGGCCGGTCTATTCGACATAAATCCTGACTTTGGAAGAGCTCTCGCCCTCTCCGTTTCCGGTGTCGACATTGACAAAATCCTCCTCGGTTCCGCTTTCAATCAACTCTTCCACCTGGGCCAGAATGGCGGCGGCATCCACGCCGCTTTCCTCCAGCTCCTGTTTGGTCTTTTTCGGAATGCTGGAAAGCGCGATCGGCCCCAGTGACCGAATCAGCGAAATCGGAATACTGACGTTCACTTTTGCTTTTCCGTTGTTCGCTTCCGCATTATCGACCACAATCCGCAGCTTTTTGGGCTTGCGGCCCCGGCTGTCTTTTAAAACAACCGGTTTTGCTTCCGGCTTCCGGCTTTGTTCCAGCGCATCCAGCAGGCGCTCCGCTTCCTCGGTGGTTATGGTTCCGTCGCGAAGCAGATTCAGCACGCGGGTTCTCTCGTTTTCACTCATTGGAACTCCTCCTCACTGTTTCATATTATTCACGTGAAAGAAGCTTTACCGCTTCTCCGGCTGTAATCTTTTTCTTTTCCAGCAGGGTAAGGACTTCCTCCCGGTCGGGCTGGTCCGGCGCGGGCGGGTCCTGCGGGAAAAGCGCCGCAAGCAGTTCTTCCAGCATGTTTTTGATCGTCGGGTACGACAGGGACATCGTCCGCTCCACTTCCTTAATGTTCCCCCGGCATTTCAGGAAGGTATCAAGGAACAGTTTCTGCCGGTCATTCAGGGAACTGTAACGGCAGGGGGAAAAATTTCCCGTAATTTCAGACTCACAGTTTGGGCAGGTCAACCGCGTAATCCGCAATTCCGCCCCGCAAACGGAACATTTTGTCGGCGCCGCGTATTCCATTCCATCATCTCCGTTTTTTATTTCACCGTTATCATATCTTAATATATTTAAAATGTCAATCATAAAATTAATAATATTAAGTTTAACATTAAATATTTTAATTTTATATATTATAATATTAAAAAATATATTAAAGCGCGCGAATTTGTCTTTTAGGAACAGCGCATAAAAAAACTCCGGTTATTTTCCGGAGGTCGGTGTATTTCGTCAGAACATGAGCCGGTGGATGAATAGTATGAAATGAGCCCTGTCTTAATCTTTGCTTATTGAAAAGATGGAGTGACTTGCAGCCTATGTTTCAACTATTTCAGCCCGCTTACGTTGGCCCCCGGGCCTTGGACGAAGGGTTTTCTGCTGATTTGTCGGTGCTGAACACCTCTGCCAGCACGGCTTTGACCGGCTGGAGCACCGATAATCCCTACTTCAGCAGTTCAAACTTTAACGCAACCACCGGAAACTATACCGTCCCTGTCACCGGACTGTACACCATGCAGGCGAAAATAAATTATACGACCAATGCCGCCATCACCGCCTCATTGGGGAGCAGCATCAATCCTTTTTTTGTCATTCAGCGAACTTCTCCCACCGCTACGCCGCTGTTCAGCGGGTTGCTGCCTATTTTTGATGCCGACGTGGCAATTCTGACCCTCCGGGCCGTTCTGGGGAACGGCGGTGTCACCCTGACCGGTGTCGTGTCGCTGACACAGGGAGATGTGGTAAACCTGTATTATGACACGGACGGCATGACAATCCCCATAACGATACAGGATACCTTCTGGTCGGCCTATCGCCTGGCATAGCCGCTTAAAAATTACAATTAGTATAAATTTTTTATAATATTACCCATTATCTTCTGATTTCCTCCAGAATTCGGAAATTTTCTTAATTTCCTGCCCGTGGCCCGCAAGGTCATTCGGTGTTTCGAGAATCAGCGGAAGGTTCCGCAAGGCAGGGCGACGGATGAAACGGAGCAGGGCTTCGAACCCGATGTTCCCTTCTCCAATCAGCTCGTGCCGATCCTTCCGGCTGCCACGGGAATTTTTACTGTCATTCAGATGGACGGCCCGCAGACGCTTTAATCCAATCACGCGGTCAAATTCTTCCAGCACGCCGTCCGGGTCGCTGTCAATTGGGTACCCAGCGTCAAAAACATGGCAGGTGTCGAGGCAGACGCCCAGTTTTTCAGTGCATTGCACACGGTCTAAAATTTCGCGAATCTCTTCAAAACTGCGGCCGACCTCGGTTCCTTTTCCCGCCATGGTTTCCAACAGAACCACCGTTTGCAGGTCTGGTGTCAGAACCCTGTTGAGGGCGTCCGCAATCATGCGGACGCCCTCTTCCACGCCCTGCCCAACGTGACTGCCGGGGTGAAAATTATAATAAGTGCCGGGCAGGCGCTCCAGCCGCGACAGGTCGTCCGCCAGAACCGAGCACCCAAATTCCCGTGTTTTTTCGCTGGCGGAACAGACATTCATAGTGTAGGGCGCATGCGCGACCACCGGGCCCATTTCATGTTCGCGCATCAGCGTAAGAAACTTCCGTTCGTCTTCCGGGTCAATCGCGCGCGCCTTCCCGCCGCGCGGGTTGCGCGTGAAAAACTGAAAGGTGTTTGCCCCGATGGAAAGCGCGTCGCGCCCCATTGCCCAATATCCTTTTGCCGCCGAAAGGTGGCAGCCGATTTTCAGCATCCATATTCTCCTTTGTTTTGATCCGGTTTGTCCCGTTTCCACAGCAGTGGCAAATTTAAAAACGCGGCATTATTCCTTCCGCATCGTAAGCGAAATGCGCTGTTTTTTTACATCGACCGAAAGCACGCGGACCTTGACGATGTCCCCGACTTTCAAAACTTGCGACGGATGTTTGATAAACCGGTCGCAAATCTGGGAAATGTGGACCAGCCCGTCCTGATGCACTCCGATATCGACAAACGCGCCGAAATCGATGACGTTCCGCACCGTGCCGGTCAGCTCCATTCCGGGTTTCAGGTCTTCCATTTTCATAATATCGGTGCGAAGCAGCGGTTTCGGCAGTTCGTCGCGCGGGTCGCGCCCCGGGCGCTGCAGCTCCGCCACAATATCGAGCAGGGTCGGCACGCCGACCCCGGCCGCCGCCGCGGCTTTTGCTTTTCCAATCTGCCCGACCTTTTCCGCAAGGCCGGGAAAACTGCCGCGCCGCACCTGCGCCGCGCTGTAATAGCAGAGTTTTAACAGTGCCTTTGCCGCCGCATAGGACTCCGGATGCACGGCGGTGTGGTCAAGCAGCTCCCCGCTTTCCGGCACGCGCAGAAATCCCGCGCACTGTTCAAACGCCTTCGGGCCGAGCTTCGGCACTTTCAGCAGCTGAGACCGGCTGCGAAACGCGCCGTTTTCTTCACGGTATTTGACGATATTTTTAGAAACGGAAGCCGAAATTCCCGCAATATGGGAAAGGAGAGACGGCGACGCCGTGTTCAGGTCGGCACCGACTGAATTCACGCAGTCTTCCACCACGCCGGACAAAGCGGAATCCAGCATTTTTTTCGGCATATCGTGCTGATACTGCCCAACACCGACCGCTTTCGGGTCAATCTTGACCAGTTCCGCCAGCGGGTCCTGCAGACGGCGCGCGATGGAAACCGCACTGCGCAGCGTCACATCATATTCCGGAAACTCCTGCGCCGCCAGCTTGCTTGCCGAATACACCGATGCCCCCGCCTCGCTGACCACCATATACGAAACGCCGGCGTCCAGCCCGCGAATCACCCCTGCGGCGAATTCTTCCGTTTCGTGGGACGCGGTGCCGTTGCCGATCGCAATGACTTCCACCTGATATTTTAAAATCATGCGGCGGACGGTTTCTTCCGCCTCTTTCACCTTGGTCTGCGAATGGGTCGGGTAGATCACCCCGGTGTCCAGCACACGTCCGGTTGCGTCCACCACCGCCACCTTGCAGCCCGTGCGGTACCCCGGGTCCAGTCCCATGGCGACTTTTCCGCGAACCGGCGGCTGCATGAACAGCTGGCGCAGATTCACCGCAAACACCTTAACGGCCGATTCATCCGCCGACTCCGTCAGCGAATTTCTGATTTCCCGCTCAATCGACGGGAAAATTAGCCGGTCGTAAGCGTCTTCACAGGCCGTGCGCACCGCCCTCGCACAGGGGGAATCCCCCCGAACACATTCGGAAAACACAATGTTCAGCCCGCGGTCCCGCTCCAGCTCAACAGAAACCTTTAAAAAGCCTTCTTTTTCCCCGCGGTCAACCGCCAGCACACGGTGACCGGCAATCTTTTTCACCGGCTCGCAGAACTCATAATACGGCGCATAAACACTGTCTTCTTCCGGCTTTGCCGCCTTCGACGCCAAAATGCCGTGTGCCGCCGCAACCACACGCAGCCTGCGGCGGATTTCGGCATTGTCGGAAGCGCGCTCCGCAATGATATCGAGCGCGCCCGCGCAGGCATCCTCTGCCGTTTCAACTCCCTTTTCCGGGTTCACAAAAGCGGCGGCAAAGGCGAGCGGCTCGCCGTGGCCCTGCGCTTCAATTTGGTCCGCAAGCGGCTCGAGCCCCTTTTCCTTCGCAACAGAGGCGCGCGTTCTTCTCTTGGGGCGGAAGGGGCGGTAAATATCCTCGATTTCCGCCAGCGTTTCCGCCTTTTGCAGTGCTTCGGTTACCTCAGGGGTACACAGGCCGGTTTCTTCAATCAACGCGCCGACTTCCTTGCGGCGTTTTTCCAGCGAGCGCAGGTACTCCAGGCGCTCCGCAATTTCGCGCAGCGTCTGGTCGTCCAGCGAACCGTGTGCTTCTTTGCGGTAGCGCGCGATAAACGGAATCGTGTTTCCGGCGTCAATCAATTCGACTACATTCTTCACCTGCCATTCCTGCAGATGGAACCGTTGAGTCAATTCAGCAATCGGGTTCATGGAATCCCTCCAAAAAATCATATAATACCCGTTCTTTTTCTGTAATAATTATGGTAAAATATAGAAACTTAATCTTTTCAGGCGGCGCCGTTCTTCAATTTTTCGGCACACCGCCGCGGAATTAAACGGAGGAATCGGAGTATGACCATTACCCATACAGCGATTTATACCCTGGACCTGGAACGTCTGCGGGAATTCTACTGCAAATGGTTCGGCGGTTCTGCCGAGCCGGAATATCAAAATTCTGAGCAGGGCTTTTCCTCCTGCGTCCTTCGATTCGGTTCGGGGGCAGCGCTGAAACTGATGCACAGCCACAAATTAAAGGAAACCGTGCGGCGCGAATTTTCGGCGGGGTTTGCACATCTTGCGTTTTCCACAGAATCGGAAGAATCGGTGGAAAACTTAACGCGGCAAATGCGGGCGGACGGCGTTCCCGTCATCAGCGGCCCGTCAAAAGCCGGCGGCTCTTATGAAAGCTGCGTGCTGGACCCGGACGGTAACCGGGTAAAAATCACGGCGGAACAAGCGGTTCACGAAAGATAGGGCATGCACGCTTTCAGCAGCAGACACAACCCGTAAATGACCGGCTGGTGGAACAGATACAGCAAAAGCGCATGCCTGCCGAACCAGGAAAGAATAGGGACCTGCGACCGATAAGCAATTTCCGGAAACCGGCCCTGCTTTGCCAGCTTCCCCACAAACGTTCCTGCCGCAAAGACAAAAATCCACGGCAGCAATGGGAAATAGTCGGAACTGACGAAGTTCGGGCTGGTCAATCCGAGCGGAGCCAGCCAGTCGCAGGTATACAGGCTTTGCGGCAGCGGAACCCCAAGCCCGGCACCATATCCCAGATACCCGTTCGGAACGCCGCGCGCCGCAAAATAGAGCGCGGCGCAAACAAGAACCGGAGTCCATGAAAAGCGGAAGCGGTCGGCCGCCGGCTTGAGCAGTCCGAATAAAATCATACAGACCGAAAGAAAATGCAGAACCCCGAACGTAATGACGTCCTCCGGCACAAAAATCCAGGTCGCCAGCGTCACACCCAGCGAAACAGCCAGCAGTTTTATTCCCCGCGCCAGATTGGAGTGCGTCAGGTTGGAACAAACGCCGGAAATAAACAGAAACATCCCGGCAAAGAAAGGCTCCGCGGGCATAAAAAACCGAAAAAAATAAATACCGACGTCACTGCCGAACAAATAACCGAAGGTATAAAAGCCGTGGTAAAACACCATGCAGAACACGGCAAACCCGCGCAGCTCGTCCATTAAATAGATCCTTCCGCGCCCGTCCGGCGCGGTGTTGTTTTGCTGCATGGGGACATCTCCTTCTATGAAAGAATCCGCACGGCAAAAAGAATGAAATTCTTCCGCCGATATGTTATAATAAGCGCGATTAAAACCACCTGGCCACAGCAGTCGGCCGCGCGGTGGAATCGTATTATTATATCATGTATCAGGAGGAAAATACAATGCCGGATACTCAATTGACAAAGCAATATTCCGTTTCGCAGGAGCTGCTCGCCTCAAGCATGGGCAGCGGATCTCTGCCCGTTCTCGCGACCCCTGCGGTGGCGGCTTTTTTTGAAAACACCGCAATGGAGCTGGCCGCAAAATACCTTGCGGACGACGAAACCACCGTCGGGGCCGAAATCACCGTGAAACATCTGGCCCCCACCGCGCCGGGCTGCCCCGTGACGGTGACCGCCGTTCTGGAAGAGCATGAAAAAAGAATGTTCCGGTTCCATTTGGAAGCGAAAGACAACGCCGGAGTCATCGCAACCGGGACCCATGAACGTGTCAGCGTCAAAAGTGAACGCTTCCTGAAAAAAGCGGATGAGCGCAAAAACACGGAGGCAAAATGAATTTTCGGTATGATCTGGCACTGTTCGACCTGGACGGCACACTGACCAACTCCGCGCCGGGCATCATCAACGGGCTGAAAGAGGGATTCCGCTGCATCGGCTGGCCGATTCCCGACCAAAAGACACTGCTGCGGTTCATCGGCCCCCCGCTGCTCAACATGCTGGGCGTTCTGTACCCGGAAATGACCGGCGAACAGGCTTCCGCGCTGGTGGCCGGCTACCGCCGGTATTATGTGGAGCGCGGCTCTTATGAAAACGAAGTTTACCCCGGTATTTTTGAGCTGCTGGATGACCTTCGCCGGGGCGGGGTAAAGCTGGCGGTAGTCACATCCAAACCGGTAACACAGGCAAAAAATATTTTAAGTTATTTTAAGCTGGCGGAACGGTTCGACTACATTTCCGCAGAAGATGACTCTGAAGGCGGCAGGGGAAAGGAATTCCTCATCCGCCCCGCTCTGGAACATTTCGGTATTCCCGCTTCCCGCGCCGTTATGATCGGCGACACAAAATACGATGCGGCAGGCGCGCGCAAATCCGGCGCGAATTTTGTCGGCGTTATGTACGGGTTCGGCACACGCGTGGAAATGGAGCGCGAAAACGGGAAGTACTTTGTCGATACTGTGGATGAGCTGCGTAAGTTTCTAATTGACAAAAATAAGACAAAGTAGTATAATAATTTTAAAATAAAAAAGGGGTGCTGGGTCTTTCCCGGCTGAGAACAGGCGAATTGACGCCTGAAACCCGTAACCTGATCTGGATAATGCCAGCGTAGGAAAACGAAATTCACGCTCCGCGCAGGCCGCGGGGCGTTTTTTTATTCTCTATCGCGGAATTCCGGACCAAATGGAGGGACAGAACAATGATGAATGAACAAAGCACTTCCGGCATGAGTAAAACCAACTTGCGGCTGGTGGAAAGTGCAATCATGCTGGCGCTTTCCACAGTGCTGAGCCTGATTAAAGTGTACCAGATGCCGCTGGGCGGTTCGGTTACGCTGTGCAGCATGCTGCCGGTGCTGCTCATCGGTTACAAATACGGTTTCAAGTGGGGCATCCTGACCGGGTTTACATACGGCGTGATTCAGCTTCTGCTGGATGTGGCGGCGATCATGTCCTGGGGCCTGACTCCCACCGCCGTCGCGGCATCGTTTGTCTTTGACTATCTGATCGCGTTTACCTGCCTGGGCCTTGCGGGCATTTACGGCCGGGGCTTTTCCAAATTTGTGGCGGGGATGTTCACGGCGGTTGTTCTTCGGTTTGCCAGCCATTTTGTCTCCGGCGTAACGGCCTACGCTTCCTGGCTGCCGGCGGAATGGCAGGGGCACCTGTGCCTGTATTCCATCGCCTACAACGGTTCGTTCCTGCTTCCTGATTTTATCATCTGCCTGGTGGTCGGCGTCCTGCTTTACAAACCCCTCAGGCGTTTTCTGTAAACACATTGAAATGAATTGAAACGACGGGCGTTCTCCTTTTTGGGGGAGCGCCCGTTTGCTTTCCTGCCGCGCAAAATTTTTATTCCTCAATTCTTCTCTTTTCGATACAAAACCCCAAATAGGAAGTATAATAAGATCAGGTTTTCCGCGCCGCAGAACAAGCGCTCTTTTCTTTCGGAATACTGCGGCTGATAAAATACGTGTGGAACTATCATACTATTAAAATACTTTATGTAAAGCTGGGATACGATGAAACTGACGGAAAAAACTCTGGAGCAAAATTATATTTACCACGGTAAAATTCTGGATTTTCATGTGGACCGTGCCGAGCTGGTCAGCGGCCGCATCGTCAGCCGCGAATGTGTCGACCACCGGGGCGGCGTCAGCATTGCGGTTTTAACCGAACAAAACGAAATGCTTTTTGTGCGGCAGTACCGTTACCCCTACCATGAAGCCGTGCTGGAAGCCCCCGCCGGCAAACTGGAACAGGGGGAAGACCCGTTTGAAGCCGTTAAACGCGAACAGCGTGAAGAAACCGGAACAACGGGTAAAAATTATCAGGATCTGGGCAGGATGTATCCCTCCCCGGGGTACACCAATGAAATTATTTATCTTTACGCCTGCCGGGTCAACTCCACCGGCGAACTGGATCTGGACGAAGGCGAATTTCTGGAAGTGGAAAAAATTCCGCTTTCAAAGGCAAGACAAATGGTATTAAACGGAGAAATTCCAGATGCCAAAACGCAGGTACTGGTGCTGAAGGTCTGTGAGTTGGTCAAAAATAAAAAAATATAATACTTTTTGTATTATAATGGTCGGAAATAATACAATCAGTTCCATGAAATGACAGCGTTCCACCGGCAGAATAAAGTTTTCAACAATCTTTTCAACACATGTTGAAAACTCGATAAAATGTTTTCTGTTCTTCTTTACTATGCCGAAAAAACAGGAACCCCCGCTTTTCGTTTTGAAAGAAAAGCGGGGGTTCTATTTTGTCGCAGAAACGTTTCAGTCAATCTGGTTCATTACAAGCCCGGTAATCAGCTTTGGGTAAAAATAAGTGGATTTCTGCGGCATTTTTTCCCCGGCAGCGGCAACATCGCGAATTTCCTGCACACGCGTCGGGTTCAGCAGAAATGCGCACTGGCTTTCACCCTTTTGCACGGAAGCCGTTGCTTCCTCCATAGAGCGGGTGTAGACAAGATTTTTCTGGTTTGCCATATTTTCGCGGTCGATTCCGAGCAGGCGCTCCAGAATCAGCGAATGCAGAACGGAGACATCCAGCCCGCGGTAGGCATCACTTTTTTCCGGCAGCAACCGCTCCATCACGGATTCGTCCCGCAGGGTCAAAAGCGTCCATTCCCCGCCGCCGCAATAGCAGGCAAACGCCTTTTTTCCCTGACGGTACAGCGCATCCAGATTCGCCGGAATCTCGCTGAGCGGAGAACGCGGAACAACATCAAAATAGGACCGGCACGCTTCCATCAGCTTTTCTGCGCTGAATTCCAGCAGGCCGCGCACCATCCGGTGGGTGGGGAAGACCACCAGCCCCTCGTTTTCCATGTCGACCAGCGTCATCATGACATAATCCTCGCCGCCGGTTGCCTTGCCCTGCTCGCGCAGGCTGTTTCGGTAGTTCAGCGCGGTTTCATAGCGGTGGTGACCGTCTGCAATATAGAGCTTTCTGTCTTGAAACTCGTCGCAGACCGCGCGGATGGCAACCGGGTCGTTGACCAGCCACATCCGGTGCGTCACGCCGGCACCGTCGCAGAATTCATACCGCGGCTCGCCGGAAGAAAGCGCGTCGATGCGGGCGCGGGTCGTGTGTTCCTCATCGTTGTACAGCGAATAAATCTGGCTGAAATTACAGCCCGTCGCATTCATTAAACGGAACCGGTCCTGCTTTGCCTTCGACAGGGTTTCCTCGTGTGGAAGAATGATTCCCTTTGAAAATTCCTCCAGCTTGACAAGGCAGATCAGCCCTTTGATTTTTTTTACTTGGCCGTATGCCGAAAATTCTTCTTCATACAGATACAGACCGGGGTCGGTATCACGGTGAAGAATATCGTCTGAAATCCAGCTTTTCAGGGTTTGTCCCGCCGCGGCATAGGGGTCTTCTCCTTCTCTGGGGAGTTCCAGCCGGATGACGTTAAACGGATTTTTCTGAAGAAGCGCCTGCCGCTCCTCTTCGCTGATGATGTCATAGGGCGGGCAGGTCAGGGACGAAATTTTTCCCGCTTTGTCCGAAAATCGCAAAGCGCGGAACGGTTTGATTTCTGCCATAATTACTCCATTCTCCTTGTAAACGAATTTAACAGCACAACGCTGCGTTCAGCTGGATGAAAAAAGAGTCCCGATGCGATAAAACAGAGAGGGTCCGCTTAAAAAAGTGGTGGCAGTGCGCCGCCTTTTCTGCCTCCTCCACAATAGGGAAACAGTACGGTGAAGCCGCTTTTTGTTGGTTTTATTATACCGAAATCCCGTTTCGATGTCAAAAACAGAATGTTTCATCGAATTAACAGGAAGAATTTAAAAAATGTTTACATTTTGCTAATTTTAAATTGCTAAAATGAAAAAGTGCATTGATCTGATAGATATGAAATAACAGGAGGGACATCATGATGATTGAGGTTCATCGCCTCACAAAACGCTACGGGGAAAATGTTGCGTTAAACAACATCAGCTTTTCCGCAGGCGAAAATACAGTGATTGGTTTTCTCGGCCCGAACGGCGCCGGAAAATCCACAACCATGAATATTATTACCGGTTATCTTTCCGCCAGTTCCGGCTGGGTGAAAGTGGGCGGTTTTGACACGGTCGACCAGCCGAACGAGGCTAAAAAGCTGATTGGCTACCTGCCGGAGCTTCCGCCGCTTTACCCGGATATGACGGTGCGGGGATACCTGAATTTCGTCTATGAACTGAAAAAGGTAACCCTGCCCCGTGAAAAACACCTGCGCGAAATCTGCGCGCTGGTTAAAATTCTGGACGTCAGCCACAGGCTGATCGGCAACCTGTCAAAAGGTTACCGTCAGCGGGTCGGCCTTGCCCAGGCCCTGATCGGAAACCCTCCTGTTCTGATACTGGACGAGCCGACCGTCGGCCTTGACCCGAAACAGATTATTGAAGTGAGAAACCTGATTAAAAATCTTTCTAAAAATCACACGGTAATTCTCAGCTCCCACATTCTGCCGGAAATTCAGGCGGTCGCGGACCGCATCCTGATTATTAACAACGGCAGTCTGGTGGCGGACGGAACCCCATTTGAACTGGAACACAGCATGTCGGCCCAGCACCATGTTTCCGTCCGCCTGGAAGGCGCGATGGAAGAGGTTGAAAAAGCGCTGAGCGGTCTGCAGTCTGTACAGACCGTGCGGAATATCGGCGAAAAAGAACCGGGCGTGTGGGAATACGAACTTACCGGCAAAGAAGGCAAAGACCTGCGCCGTCCGATTTTCGCCCTTGCGGCAAAGCGGAACTGGCCTATGCTTTCCATGACCAGCTCTGACCTGTCGCTGGAAGATGTTTTCCTGCGGCTGACCGGTTCGGCCGCCGTACCGGATGATCTGACGAAAGGCAGGGATGCGTAATGACGGCAATTGCCAAAAAAGAACTGAAATCCTATTTTCTTTCACCCATCGGCTATGTTTTTGTGGGAGTCCTGCTGCTCTTGTTCGGATTTTATTACTACCAGGTGCTGAGCGTCGGCTCCTCCTCCTTCCTTCCGCAGGTGTATTCCGTCATGTTCATCTGGTGCATGATGCTTCTGCCGCTTTTGACCATGCGCAGTTTCAGCGACGAAATGCGCAACCACACGGACCAGGGGCTTTTGACCGCGCCAATCGGTGTGGGCGGCATTGTGTTCGGCAAGTTCCTCGCAGCATTTTTGGTGTTTGCCATTGCGATGGTGCTCAGCCTGATTCCCATTGTGATTATTTCCTTTTTCGCCTCACCGGACTGGGCCGCCATTTTGGGAACCGTTTTGGGTTCGCTTCTGTACGGCGCGGCGATGATCTCCATCGGCGTTTTCATCTCTTCGCTGACGAAAAGCCAGATCGTCGCGGCCATCGGAACGTTCGGCGCTTCCATTTTTCTGTTGGTCATCAACCAATTGAGCAGTCTTGTGACCAATACGGTTTTAGCCGGCGTCATTACATGGATCTCGTTCGACAACCGGTACCAGCCGTTCGCCAAAGGAATTCTCGATCTGTCGAGTATTGTATTCTTTCTCAGTGTTGTCGCGATTTTCTGGTTTTTAACCGCGCGCAAGCTGGAAAGCAAAAGATGGGGCTAAAGGGGGATTTATTGAAATGAATCAGGAAAAAGACCCGCGCACCGGCGCACTTCTCCCGGAGGAAGAAAGCCCCGAAGGGAATCCGGACGCGGAAAACAAACAGGAAACAGCCACACAGAATGCGGAAAAAACCGCCGCGCAGGATTCTTCCGCCACAGAACCAACGGAAGAACCGAAAAAAGTGAAAAATAAAAAGGATGACGGAAAAAAGCAGAAGAAAAATCATTTCGGCTTTTTCCACACCAGTAAATTCCGCCACAACTCGATTTCCACCGCGTTCACCGCGTGCTTTATCGCAGGAATTATTCTGCTCAATATTCTGGTCGGCATCCTTGGCCAGCGCTTTCCGTCCGTAAATCTGGATTTGACAAAAAGCGGCTCCAACTCCCTGTCCGACGAGGGAATCAAGGTCGTCGACAACGTGGATATTCCGACCAGCATCTATGTCTGCGCAACCCAGCAGCAAGTAGACGGGAACCAGATCTATTCCAGCGATGGACTTCAATACAGCCAGGTCGGCAGCCTGCTTTCAAAAATTACGGAGCGCAATGCCAAAATTACGGTGGAATATGTGGATTTGGATCAGAACCCAACGTTTGCTTCTGATTACAGCAACGACAGCATTGCCGTGGGTGACGTGATTGTCAAAACGGACAAACGCTACCGCGTGTTGACTTCTTCCGACTTATTTACCGTTCAATATGCCAGCGATTACTCGACCCAGATCTCTTCCAACGTGGAAGGCGCGCTGGTCTCCGCACTGAACGCGGTCATCTCAGACAAACTGCCGATTGCGGCGTTCGATACCGGGCACGCGGAAGCGCAGGACATGACCGCCTATCAAAATCTGCTGAAAAACAATAATTTTGAAACCACCGGCTTTAATCTTTTGACGGATGCCATTCCGGACAACGCCCAGATGGTTGTCCTGGGCGCGCCAACCCGCGACTTTACGGATGACGAAATTCAAAAGCTTTCTGCTTTTCTGGGCAGCAAAACCCTTGCGGGCGACCGCTCGCTGATGGTGACCTTTTCACCCAGCCAGTCCGAACTGCCAAAGCTCGCCACTTTCCTGGAAGAATGGGGAATTCAGGTCCCTGCCGCCATCATTGCGGAATCGGACCAGTCTAAATTTATTTCGAATTACCCCACCAACATTCTCTCCGATATTCAAACGACGCTGCAGCTGCGGCAGACCGGCGACGGCAGTTCTACGGATTATGGGTATTTCATTACCCCGCAGTCCTGCCCGGTCAACCTGCTGTTTGAATCAAAAAGCGGCAAGCAGACCTATTCGCTGGCGAAAAGCTCCGACTCCTGTTATCTGGTAGACAACAGCACGAAATCGACCGACGATCTGCCCCAACAGTCCAGCAATACGGTGGCCCTGTCCCAGGAAACCGTGAAAGACAGCGACAAAAATTACAACGCAAATGTCATTGCCGTCGGCAGCTCCGCGCTCTTTACGGACGGAATCATCAATTCCGGCACATTCGGCAATGGAACCTACATGGTTGACCTTGCCAAATACGCAACCGGCACCAGCGACTCCTCCTCTGATGTTCAGATTACCGCAAAACCGATGAACGAGTCGGATATCACGGCGACCGCGCAGGTCACCACCTTCCTCGGGCTTGGCATATTCATGCTGCTGATGCCGCTGGTGATCGTCATCATCGGAATCTGGGTTTACTATAAGAGGAGGCATCTGTAATTATGAAAAGCAACATCAGAAACTTAATCATTGTGGCGGTCTGCGTTGTTGTTCTGGGCAGCGCACTTCTAACCCTGAAACTGACAGGGAACGACACGGCGGAGTCTTCCTCTGCCGTGTCGACGGCCAGCATTGAGCTGGTGTCAAAAAAAAGTGAAGATGTTGTGTCTATGAACGTAGAAAATGCAAAGGGGAGTTATACCCTGGTCCCTGTACCAAAGGTTTCTTCTTCACAGGCGTCCTCCGGCACTTCCTCTGCTGATGCAGACAGTGCCGCACCGACTTACACCGTGAAGGAACTCAGCGGATGCCCGATTAACACCTCCGCGGCGGAATCCGCCGTGAAAAACGGGTTCAGCCTGGTGGCCAGCAAAAATCTGGGCACCGTCAGCAATCTGGAAGATTTCGGCCTTCAGAATCCGCAGGCAACCGTCAAGGTAAAATTCCAGGACGGCAGCAGCTATGATTACCGCATCGGCAAAACGACGGCGACGGATTCTTCCGCTTACTATATGTGCGGGCTGAATTCAGACACGGTTTACGTGGTTGCGATCGATCAGGGTCTGCTGGAAGGCGCGGAATACTTTGTCAGCACACAGATTCTTTCCATCACCAACCAGGCGGGCGCGAATAACTTTTCAAAAATCACTTTAAGCGGCGCTCACTACCCGCAGCCCGTCACGTTTTCCGCTCACCAGACCGCACTTCGCATTTCCTCCCCTGCGGTTTATACGGCGGATTCCACCGCGCTTTCCAATCTGGAAAGTTCCCTCGCCAGTCTGACGGCCGATTCGGTGGCGGCGGTTCATCCGGATGCGGCGGCGCTGAAGCAATACGGATTCGACAGCCCGACTGCGGTCGCCCAGTATTCCGTGAACGGCGGCAACTATAAGCTGACCGCAGGAAAACAGGACGGCAGCAGTGTTTACGTCATGCTGGACGGAGTGGATGTGGTTTATAAAGTTTCTTCTTCCAGTGTGGAAGCGTGGGCGCTTCAGAATCTGTTTTCACTAAGGAACAAAACCATTCTGGCACCGGGCATTGAGACCGTGCAATCGCTGACGCTGACCGCGGGCGACAGCAAAAACGTGCTGAACCTGACACGCGCCAAAGACGAATCGAAATCAACGGAAGATACCACGTATTATAATTACAAAGTAACCGGAAATGACGGAGTCTCTTTGGATTACGACACCAATTACACAAACTTTTACCAAACGCTGACCGGCGTTACGGTTTTGCAGGACGCGCAGGAAAAGCCTGCCGGCAGCGCCGCACTGACGGTCACCTATCGGTATTTCGATGACTCCAAGACGGATACCGTCCAATTGATAAAAAGCGGGGACCGCCGCTACACCGCCGTTCTGAACGGCCAGGTGCTCGGCATTGTCACCCAGGATGACCTCGACGGAATTTCTTCCGCTCTGACCGCGCTGGAAAGCGGGAAAGCCGTCGGCTGAGTTTTTATTTTCTTACGAAACAGGGAGGAAGGGCATACGCCTTTTCCTCCCTGTTTTCATAAACACGGCTTCCGGCTCGGATTATTTGCCAATGAAAAGATGAACGAACCCCACGTCTGGGGAAATAACTGTCTGCCCAGTTTTGAGGGAACCGATCTGGAAACGGTTCTTCAAAAGCTGAAAGCACTGCACTGTCCCATTGTTTTTCCCGTCACTGTGATCGGCAGCAATCAGGTGCTGGAATTTCTGGACAGCGAAGGGAACCAGATTGAAGTGACCTGCCCGCTGAAAAAGCAAAATCAGAAAAACGGTTCTGCCTGTTTTTAAATTTGTATGTCATTAAAGTTAATAATAATCGTTAATTTATTATTGACTATTGTTAATTATTATGCTATATTAAAATCAAATTTAAAGGAGGTCTTGTTTGTGGAAGCAAATTTAAACATGCCGCGGAGAGGGAAAATTTCATTGGCCGTGGTTCGAATCGTACAGATCATTCTGCTGTTTTCTATTTTTGGTTCCGTTTTGATTGCCATAATGCCGTCTGGAATTTCTTTCTTTGGCCCGCCCGTTGATAAAACCACAGATTTTTGGTTCACCACGATTTCCAACGAATTGACAAGCATTATTTTTTTATTTATTTTATTCCTATCGGCAAAATTTCTGCAAACACTAAAAAAGAAAACTCCTTTTCTCCACAAAAATGTAAAACGGCTTAAAATCATTTCCATTCTGCTGATTGCAGTCGAACCCGTTCAATTTTTATTGCAAAAAATCGGCAATTTCGTCCGGCCTTCGATTGATGGAACGAAAGAGGTAATTTTCACATCTTTTGGCGGAATTATTTTAGCCATGGGCTTGGTCGTTTTTTGTCTTGCGCTCGTTTTTGAGTATGGAGTGGAGCTTCAAAAACAATCTGATGAAACCCTGTGAGGATGTGAACAATGGCAATTATTCTTAGACTGGACCGCGTCATGGCGGACCGAAAAATTTCTTTAAAAGATCTTTCTGAAAAAGTCGGAATTGCAAATGTCAACCTGTCAAAAATCAAAACCGGAAAAATCAGCGCAATCCGTTTTTCAACGCTCAATGCGATTTGCAGGGAGCTAAACTGCCAACCAGGGGATATTCTGGAATATCAAGCAGAAAAAGCGCCATAATAAAGCAACACGAAGGGGAAAACACTGAGAAGTGTTTTCCCCTTCGTTATAAACAACTATAATGTTACAATTAGTAATTAACAGCCCTGCGCTCAAAATAAGCCTGTGGATGTTTGCAGGCCGGGCACACCTTCGGTGCGGTTTTGCCAACATGGATATATCCGCAGTTGCGGCAGACCCATACGGTTTCGTCTTTGCACTGGAAAACCAGGTTGTCTTTCAGGTTTGCGGTCAGCTTTGCATAACGCTCTTCATGCGTCTTTTCAATGCCGGCAATCAGCCGCATGGTCGCGGCGATTTCCTTAAAACCTTCCGCTTCCGCCGTATCCGCGAAATTTTTGTACATGTCGGTCCACTCATAATGCTCGCCCGCGGCCGCGTCAAGCAGATTGTCCGTGGTCGGTTTCACCGCGCCGCCGTTCAGGTATTTAAACCACAGCTTTGCGTGTTCCTTTTCGTTGTTTGCCGTCTCTTCAAAAATTCCGGCAATCTGCTCATAGCCTTCTTTTTTTGCCTTAGAGGCGTAAAAAGAATATTTGTTTCTCGCCTGTGATTCGCCGGCAAATGCCGCCAACAGATTCTTTTCGGTTTTGCTTCCTTTTAGTTCCATGAAAAATTCCTCCTTATACTTCAATACGAACGACCGGTTCAATCCGGTTCTTTTCTGATGTTGACATTAGTATAACACGGAGGAAAGAAAAGATCAATATAATAATGAGAATTATTATCATATTTTTTTAATTTTTTTTGTTTGGAAATATGACCTGCTGCACAAAGCAACCCGATTCCCCAATTTTTTCTGAACATAACCCGCTTTTTATCAGAAACTGTCTTCCTGACTCACTTCGGATTCCGCAAACAGTTCTTGGAGCAGGGCAACATATTTTTTACTGTGTGCCGTGCAGAGTTCGCCGCAGTGCATACCGTGTGCGGCAACCAGCCGGCTTTTCGGGATGGCGTTTTTCAGCAGCCCGGCGGAAAGCTTTCGCTCGACGGACTCTTTCGAATCAATCAAAACCAATGCGCCGGCTTTTGTTTGATTCAGCGAAACGGGAATATGAAAATTTCTTTCACTGTCCAAAATATTTTTTAAGGAACGCAGAGAAATCCGGTTCGAGTCACGAAAATAAGATTCAAACAGCTCCTGCGGCAGGGCAAGCCTGTTTGCGCGCAGACGGGCAAAGAAGCGCAGGCGCATCAGTCTTTGAAAAATACAGAATAGAAAATCAGGGATTTGCATGCTCCGGCTGTGGCCCGGCTGTACCAGCACGTTTTCCAGTACGGCGTACCGGGCAGCTTCCGGCCGTGCCGCCAGCACTTCCGCCGCAGTCTGCGCGCCGAGCGAAATTCCGCAGATTGCGAATACATGCCCGCCGCAGCTGTGGTCGATAAACCGCAGCAGCTTTCGCGCAGAATCGGCGGTGCTGATAAAATCAGTTCCCGCATCTTCTCCGTGCCCGTCAAGAACCGGCATGACAACGCGGTATTTTTTCTGAAGCAGGCGCGCTGTTTCTTCCACCGACCACCAGGAAAGACCCTCTCCATGCAGAAGAAGCACGACGGGGTTTTCCTTCTTTCCCAGCTCCATAAATTTCATATTGCAGTCCTTTTTGTATATAATAATATCATAATACGATAAGTAATAACTAAACCCGCGTCGATACGACCAAATATGCCTGAAAACGACCTGATTTACACATTAAAGCGGAACAGCACAACGTCGCCGTCCTGCATGACATAGTCCTTGCCTTCCGAGCGAACCAAGCCTTTTTCCTTTGCCGCGGTCATCGAACCGCAGGCCATTAAATCGTCATAAGAAACAACCTCTGCACGAATAAAGCCGCGCTCAAAATCGGTGTGGATTTTTCCCGCCGCCTGCGGTGCTTTCGTGCCTTTTTTAATCGTCCACGCGCGCACTTCCGGCTCACCGGCAGTGAGGAACGACATGAGTCCCAGAAGGGAATAGCAGGCGCGGATCAACCGGTCAAGGCCTGATTCGGTCAATCCCATATCGGAAAGGAAGAGTTCTTTTTCGTCCGGCTCCATCCCGCTGATTTCCGCTTCGGTTTCCGCGCTGATCGGCAGAACACCCGCGTGTTCCCCGGCGGCAAATTCTTTAACGACTTTATAAAACTGATTTTTTTCGATGCCCGCCGAAAAATCATCGTCACTCATATTTGCGGCATAGATAATCGGTTTGTTGGAAAGCAGTGAAACGGAAGAAAGCAGTTCTGCCTCGTCCTCCGTACATTCCACGGTGCGGGCCGCTTTCCCCTCATCCAGAACATCCTTGACTTTCTGGAAAAAAGCCAGTTCCGCCTGATACTTTTTATCGGCCTTGATCATCTTCTGGGTACGTTCCATGCGCCGTTCCAGCACTTCAAGGTCGGAAAGAATCAGCTCTGTGTTAATGGTATCGATATCACGTTTCGGGTCGATACTGCCGTCCACATGAACGATATCGTCATTTTCAAAACAGCGCACCACATGCACAATCGCGTCGCATTCACGGATATTGGCAAGGAACTTATTGCCGAGGCCCTCGCCTTTGGAAGCGCCGCGGACCAGCCCGGCGATGTCGACAAATTCAATGGTGGCCGGCGTATATTTTTTCGGATGATACAGTTCCGACAGTTTGTCCAGCCTTTTGTCCGGAACAGCAACAACCCCCACGTTCGGCTCAATGGTGCAGAACGGATAATTAGCGGCCTGTGCGCCCGCATTGGTAATCGCGTTAAACAGCGTGCTCTTGCCGACGTTCGGCAGTCCAACGATACCCAGTTTCATCGGTAAATCCTCTCTTTATTTCAATCTTTTTTCACAGCGCTTTTCAGACCGGCGCAAAGCAGAAAGCGGTCGAAAAACAGCCGTCATGATCGCAGTATTACGGTATGAACCGAAATTTTAAAATGTTTTCAACAATATTATAGAACTTTGTGGAAAAAATCTCAAGAAACAAACGCGTTTTTCCAAATCTTCAGCCCTGTTTGCCAAAATATTCGGCTGCATGAAAACACCCCCAAAGCTATTGCAGTATGCCATACTGTTTCACTTTGGGGATGCAGTTTCGGTCAGTCAGCCGCTCCATGCTTCACGGGGCAGCGTCACTCTGCCGAATAGGCATAGGAATAATTTTTATCATACTCGTAAAGCGCGCGGTACAGCTGCGCCGCGCGGCTGCGGTAAAAATCCATTTTTTCAGAAGCGGCGTCCACCACCGCCATGCTGCCGCCGGCGGAAAGAGAATCATCGGCGATTTTTTTCAGCGCCGCATCCTTGCCGGCTTCCCACTTCTGCTGTTCCGCCTTTAACGCGGCAGGTTTGTTACTGGAATCCGTACTCGTTTTTATTTGCAATTGACTCCACGCATGGGTGATTTCCTTTTCCCACAGCGCTGAAAATTGATCCAGTACATTGACCATTTCAACGGTGGATACCGCCTGATCCGATTCCTTGATATAGGCCTGATCCAACGGGTTTTCGCCGAATTTTTGATCAAACGCTTCATTATCCGTCGTGATCTTCAGAACACGGCCCGGCTGAGAATCGGAAGGGTCCGACACAACCGCAGAATCCGCTGAGGATACGCTTTCCCCGGAAGAAGCGGGGAGGGAAGAAGTCTGAGAAGATGCCGAAGAAGAGGAGGATTCTTCCGGCGCCGACGAAGTTTCCTGTGCCGAATGGAACAGGGAGCAGCCCGGCAGTAACAAAGCCAGGGCCAGCGCCCCCGCGAGAATGGATGCGGGCAGATTTCTTTTCATCATGGAACCTCCTTTAGGATTCTTCACCCGGATTGTTTTCGGTCTGATCGTTTCCTGCGGTTTCTCCCGAATCATCGTCACAGCCCTCATCCGCGCTGCCGTCATCGACCGCCTGATCGCTTTCTTCCTCGTCGTCATGTTCCGAGCAGGCCACCGTAACCACATGGCTGTTTTTGGTCAGACGCATCAAAAGCACACCTTTGCTCGGGCGCTGACACTGGCGGATGGAGTTTGCGACAATGCGGATAATAATTCCGTTTGAGGAAATCAAAATTACATCGTCGTCCAACCCGACCGCCTGAATGGCGGCCACGTTGCCGTAGCGATCCGTGTGATAATTCATCAGGCCCTTGCCGCCGCGGAACTGGGCACGGTAATCGCTTTCCGGAGAAAGACGGCCGAAGCCTGTTTCGGACACGGTCAGAACCAGCGTTTCAGGGTGAAGCACAACCATGCCGACCACACAGTCATCCGCTGCCAGCGAAATTGCCTTCACGCCGCGGGTCGCGCGTCCCATGGCACGGGCATCCTGTTCATGGAACCGAATTGCCATGCCGAACCGGGTTGCAACCAGAAGATCGTCGTTGCCGCCGGTCATGCGAACCCAGGAAAGTTCGTCCCCTTCGTCCAGATCAATGGCGATGACGCCGCCTTTTCTGGCAGTATTGTAAGCGGACAGCGCCGTGCGTTTGATAATGCCGTTTTTCGTCACCATGACAAGGAAGCTCTCCTCGTCAAATTCCGGAACACGGATCATCGAGGTAACCTTTTCCTCCTGCGCAATGGGCAGCAGGTTTGCAATATTAATTCCCTTGGAGGTACGGGCGCCTTCCGGAATTTCATAGCATTTCAGGCGGTAAACACGCCCAAGGTTGGTAAAGAACAGAACATAGTCGTGTGAACCGATAACAAACATATCGGTCGCCACGTCCTCTTCCCGCCGCGTCATGCCGCTGACGCCGCGGCCGCCTCTGCGCTGTGTGCGGTAGGTATCTGTTTTCTGGCGTTTTACATAACCGAAGCTTGTCATGGTCAGCATGCACTCTTCCACCGGAATCAGGTCTTCAATGTCGACCTCTCCCGTCACAGCCATAATTTCCGTGCGGCGTTCGTCTCCGAATTTGTCACGTACGGCAACCGCTTCTGTGCGAATGATGGCAAGCACGCGCTCTTCATGTGCCAGAATATCTTCATAATCCGCGATTTTTACCAGCAGCGCCGCAAGCTCATCTTCCAGCTTCTGGCGTTCCAGTCCGGTCAGACGGCCAAGCGGCATCTGCACAATCGCCTGCGTTTGAACATCGTCAAGGCCGAAGCGTTCAGACAAACGGGAACGCGCTTCCGCCACCGATTTGGAAGAGCGAATCATGCGGATCACTTCGTCGATATTGTCGACCGCAATTTTTAATCCTTCCAGAATATGGGCGCGGTCCTGTGCCTTTTTCAGTTCAAACTGTGTGCGCCTGCGAACAACGTCTTCCTGAAATTTGAGGTATTCCAGCAAAATGTCGCGCAGTGTCATCACTTTCGGCTCGCCGTTGACAATGGCCAGCATATTGACGCCGAATGTAGTCTGCATCTGTGTGTAGGAATAAAGACGGTTTAAAACGATCTGCGGCGATGCGTCGCGCTTTACGGTAATGGCGATGTGCATGCCGTCACGGTCGGAGTGATCTTCAATGTTGGAGATCCCTTCGAGTCGTTTTTCCTTAACCAGGTCCGCGATCGACTCAATCAGCCGCGCTTTGTTGACCTGATAGGGCAGTTCGGTCACAACGATATTGAATCTGCCGTTTTTCTCTTCTTCAATTTCCGCGCGGGCGCGTACGACAACCCGCCCGTGACCGGTCCCGTAAGCGGCGCGGATTCCGCTGCGGCCCATAATGATGCCGCCGGTCGGAAAATCCGGGCCCTGAATGTGCTGCATCAGGTCTTCCAGCGTCGCGTCGCGGTTGTCGATCAGCATACACAGGCCGTCGATTACCTCGCGCATGTTATGCGGCGGAATATTGGTGGCCATGCCGACCGCGATACCGGTCGAGCCGTTGACCAGAAGATTTGGAAAATGGCTTGGCAGAACCACCGGCTCTTTCAGCCGGTCGTCGTAGTTCGGCATGAAATCGACCGTATTTTTGTCGATATCCTGCAGCATTTCCAAAGAAATTTTGCTCATGCGGGCTTCTGTATAACGATAGGCCGCCGGAGGGTCTCCATCGATGGAACCAAAGTTACCGTGGCCGTCCACCAGCATATAGCGCATGGAAAAATCCTGCGCCAGACGAACCAAAGCATCGTAAACCGAAGCGTCACCGTGCGGGTGATAACTACCCAGAACAGAACCGACGGTATCGGCGCATTTTCGGTAAGCCCGGTCCGGCATCAGGCCGTTCTGGAACATGGTGTAAAGAATTCTTCTGTGAACCGGCTTCAGCCCGTCACGCACATCCGGCAGCGCACGTGACACAATGACGGACATGGAATAATCAAGAAATGATTTTTTCATTTCCTTTTCAAGGTCCACGTTAATTATTCTGTTGTTTTGTTCTATTTCGTCCATTTCAGGGGCATCCTCCTGCAATTTTGTTGCGTTCGGCTCTCACGCTCATCGCGCGCGCCGCCTTTTAGAATTTCAGCATTTTTTCGGTTTGGTTCCCGCCAGAATCATTGCCTGAACATCCGGCAAAATGCGGGGTTTCATACAGCGAACAGGGATAATCAACACCGTTCCCGCCGCATCAATCACAAGCAGATCCCTGATCTGCAAAAATTCGGCGGTTCCGTCCATTGGAATTTCCATCCGGCCCGGTTTGCGGTCAACTTCAATGCGGTCCGGATAAATCGCCATCCGGGTCGTGTGTCCATCCGCAGCCGCATGTGCCCGCGCCCGATTTTTTCGGTAGGGATAACCCACCAAAAATGCGGCGAGCGCCGCAAAAAACACGGCGATAGAATAAAAAGAACTGCGGTATGTAACCAGTCCGGCAATCAAAAAGCCGGCCGCCAGACCCAGGGGAACGACAATCGCCAGAATCGATACGACTCGATTTCTATACAGCCGGCTGGAATATTTCAGGCATTCGTAAATTTCCTGTGCCGTAAGAACATAAGAAAGTTCAATTCCAGTCTGCTGTTCCTCATATTCCTCACTTTCATCCGGCACCAGTTTAGACTCCTGACACGCAGGGTGAGGAGGCTGCGGTTCTTCCGGTTCCGGAGGTTTTGAATTTTTAGCGTTTTTTGTTGATTTGCTGCTCATCTTAATAAACTCCTTCTGAACATTTCATAATCGGCATATCTGCCATCATCATACAGGAACCGTTATGGAAAATTTCATCGAATTCTGCGCCGTAAAGCGGAAACCCGCACACTGCGCAAAAGTTCTTTTTGCTGAGGGAATCAAATGTTGGACTTGCCGCAATCGAGAATCCGCGCCCGGTTCGACCCTGCTGTTTCTATCCCCGGCATGTGTGTAACATCAGACGTCAAGGTTCTGAACATATTTTGCGTTTTGTTCAATAAATTCCCGGCGCGGCTGCACTTTGTCACCCATCAGAACGGTAAACGCCTCATCGGAGGCAGCGGCGTCCTCCACTTCCACGCGGAGCATCATCCGGGTTTCCGGGTTCATGGTGGTTTCCCACAGCTGTTCCGGGTCCATTTCACCAAGGCCTTTATAGCGCTGAATGTCGTATCCGGAAACAAACTGCTGCATCATATCGTCGCGGTCTTTATCCGTGTAGGCATAATAGTGCTTTTTGGCTTTGGTCAGCCGGTAAAGCGGCGGCTGCGCCAAATAGACATGGCCCTCTTCCACCAGCGGCTTCATGTACCGGAAAAAGAAAGTCAAAAGCAACGTGCGAATATGGGACCCGTCGACATCGGCATCCGCCATGATGATGATTTTACCGTAACGGAGCTTGTTTAAATCAAACTCATCCCCGATGCCGCAGCCCAGTGCGGTGACGATCGGCATCAGTTTTTCGTTTCCGTAAACTTTGTCGAGCCGTGCCTTTTCGACATTCAGCATTTTGCCCCAAAGCGGTAAAATAGCCTGATATCTGCGGTCGCGTCCGCCCTTGGCGGAGCCGCCTGCGGAATCACCCTCGACGATATAAATTTCGGTTTCTTCCGGATTCCGGCTCTGGCAGTCTGCCAGTTTTCCAGGCAGAGAAGCGTTTTCAAGCGCCGATTTCCTCCGCACCATATCGCGCGCCTTGCGCGCGGCATCCCTCGCGTGGGAAGCCGCCATCGCTTTGTCAAAAACCGCGCGTGCCGTCGCCGGATTTTCTTCCAGGTAAACGGAAAGCTTTTCCGAAATCAGGGAGTTGACCAGCGTGCCGATTTCAGTATTTCCAAGGCGTGCCTTGGTCTGGCCTTCAAACTGAGCCTCCCGCAGTTTGACGCTGATGATAACGGTCAGGCCTTCGCGGAAGTCTTCCCCGGAAAGATTTTTATCGCTTTCTTTCAGAATGTTGAACTTCCTGCCGTAGTCGTTCATCACGCGCGTTAAAGCACGGCGGAATCCGTCTTCGTGCGTGCCGCCGTCGGTTGTGTGAATATCATTCGCAAAGGAAAGCATCAGCTCGTTGTACGAATCGTTATACTGCATGGCGACTTCCGCCGTGGCGGATTCGTCCGGCGCGATGGCTGAAAAATAAATCACATCCGGATGAATGACTTCAACCGCTTTCTTTTTGTTGATATACTCAACAAAACTGCTGATTCCGCCCTCGTAGTGAAAATCATCCTCGCGGCGATTTTCGGGGTCCCGTTCATCCGACAAAACAATTCGCACACCCGCGTTCAAAAACGCCTGCTCGCGCAGCCTGGTCTGCAGGGTTTGATATTCATAAACCGTGGTTTCCTTGAAAATTTCCGGGTCCGCCTGAAAACGAACACGCGTGCCAGTCCGGTCTGTTTGGCCGCGCTGTTCCAGTTCCGTGACCGGTTTGCCCCGCTCAAAACGCTGGAAATAGACCATGCCGTCCTTAAAGACTTCCACTTCCAGCCACTCGGAAAGGGCATTGACAACAGAAGCGCCCACGCCGTGCAGTCCGCCGGAAACTTTATAGCCGCCGCCGCCGAATTTTCCGCCCGCATGCAGCATGGTGTAAACCACCGTTACGGTCGGAATGCCGACCTGGTGATGAATTCCAATCGGAATACCGCGCCCGTTATCCGAAACGCAGATCACATTTCCCGGAAGAATTCCCACTTCGATCTTGTCGCAATAACCCGCAAGGGCTTCGTCAATCGCGTTATCGACAATTTCATAAACCAGATGATGAAGCCCGCGTGGTCCGGTGGAACCGATATACATGCCGGGACGTTTCCGAACGGCTTCCAGTCCTTCCAGAACCTGTATTTCACTTTCATCGTATTCGCTGTTCGTTTGTGTGACCTTGCCAAACTCCAAGTTGAACCCTCCAGTTGATCTACAAATCGTATCATGTTTGAACTGTTTGCTTTCTTTGGGCAAAAAGGGCTTTAGGCGCGCTTAAAGCGGCCCATATCGGACGGTATAGGGGACGAGAAGCCGGACCGCCGCCACGCCCAAAGCGGTTACCGACAAAAGAAACAGCAGATTCATGGCCGGAATGCTGATTAAAAAGAAATTCAATCCGACCAGAAGAACGGCGGAAATCAGATATAAAATCATTTTTCCCGCTCTGCCGTAAACACGGAAGGTCTTTCCGCAGTGGGGACATACCCCGTTGGTTCCATGGCGGGCCTTCCGGATTTCACGGTAAAAAAACCGTGCGCCGCAGTAAGGGCACAATGGCAGTTTCAGCATTGTTTTTCTCCTATCGGCGCCGGTGCGCGCCGCCCGTTTGTCTTCCGGTTCGGGAAGAATCCCGCCCGGACGGGCGCCTTGCGGCAGGGGACGGACGCCGGCGTGCGGCGGGCTTTTTCAGCCTGACTAAAAAAACGGACATCAGGTAAAACAGCAGGAACGGAAGCAAAACCAGCAGAATCAGCCAGATATCCAGCGGCAGAAGCTGAATGAACCCCAGTGTAAAAAAGATGCCGCTGACCAAAATGGCCAGAAACGCGAACAGAGACAAAAGCCGGTCCAGCACAATATTTGAGATTCCGCCACACTTTGGGCAAAGATATTCTCCTCTGGTTTTCAGCGCCCAGGTGTTTGCCAATCCGACTTTTTCCCCGCAATGGGGGCAGCGCGGTTTCCGAAATTTCTTCATGTGGACTCCTCGTCTAAAGATTTGAGATTTCATCGGTAAATCCGGTGCGTTTCAGCAGAGTGGAAGATGAAATCTGGGTAATATAAACCTTTGTTTCTTTTCCTTTTCCGCACAGGACAAAGGATTTCGGCATTTCCATCGAAACGTTCACAACACGCCCGGATTTTTGCGCGGCCGCCAGCGTGTCGCGCGTCGTCTGAGAAATTGTTGATGTTTCCAGGTCGAAAATTCCAATGATATCTTTCATCAGAACAACGGTATCCTGACCTAAATGGAGGTACATAGCGCCATCCTTTCCGCGCAAAAAAATTGTTTCATAGCGGCTGCCGTGCGGACACTACTCCATGTTCCACATGAAACAAAGCCCCGCTTTTCATCAGCCGGGCAGCGCCCGGGTCACAGCAGGTCAGAAAAACCTGAAATTCCGTCAGGTGGTTTAAAAGATAGTCCTGCCGCTGGTCATCCAGCTCGCTCATTACATCATCGAGAAATACAACCGGTTTTTCCCCGTTCATCTGGCAGAACAGTTCCGCTTCCGCCAGTTTCAGTGCCAGAACGGCACTGCGTTTCTGCCCCTGGGACGCATAAGCACGGGCATTGAACCCGTTTACGGAAATAACCACATCATCGCGGTGGGGGCCAACCCCTGTGTAACCGTTCAAAACATCTTCACGCCGGTGGTCGGAAAGTGCCTGACGCAGATTTTCCGCACTGTTGAGGTAAGCAAACGACAGTGTTTCCTTGTTTGAGCTGATTCCGGAATAAAATCGTGCCGCCGGTTCTGAAAGTGCGGAAAGATATGCGGTTCTCTGCCGGGTAATGCGTTCCCCGAACTGGCAGAGGCGTTCATCCCAAATGGAGAGCGTATCCAGCAGCTCCGCGTGATGCGGAATATCTTTGAGCAGTGCGTTTCGCTGAAACAGCGTTCGGTTGTACCCGGTCTGAAGCGCCGCGTAACCCGGCTTGATCTGACAGAGCGCGGAATCGATAAAATCCCGGCGCAGGGCAGGCCCGCCGCGGATGAGGGAAAGATGCTCCGGTGAAAAAACGACGGCACAGAATTTTCCAATCAGCGCAGAGCATGCTTTTTTGGGAACACCATTGATCTGTGCGGAACGGCGGCCGTCCGCCACGGTAATCTGTGCGGTCTGATTGCGCCCTTCGCTGAAAAACTTCAGATTCAGCTTTGCGGAATGTTCCCCCCGGTAGACCAGTTCCGCGTCTTTTGCCCCGCGGAACGAGCGTTCCCCGGTAAAAAGCCACATCGCTTCCAGAAGATTGGTCTTTCCCTGCGCGTTTTGACCATGAATCACATTGACTTCCTCACAGGGTTCTAACGTTCCGGTGCTGAGATTGCGGAAATTTTCCCACGACAGCTGACGAACATTCAAGAAGCACACACCTCATAAACTGTCTGCCCGAATTGGGCGCGGTCCCCGTTCCTCATTTTTTTGCCGCGCATGGTACAGATTTCTCCGTTCACCAAAACCCGGCTGTTTTGAATCGCATATTTTGCCTGTCCGCCGGTTTCGAAAGCTCCGGCAAGCTTTAAAAGAGCGTCCAAACGGATAAATTCCGTCTTTATGGTGATTTTTTCTTCTTTCATTTCACTCAGCCTTCACTTTTCAGGCGAACCGGCAGTACCAGGAACAGGAAAGAGCTGCCTTCGCAGGGGAGAATTCTCATCGGGCTTAACGGTCCGTTCAGTTGAATCCGAACCTCATCGCACTCCGTATTGCGCAGCGCATCGAGCAAAAAGCGGTTGTTAAATCCCATTTCCAGCGAATCGCCTTCCATCTGTGCAGCCAGTTTATCATGTGCGCGGCCGATTGCCGTAGAGCAGGAAACACGGATTTCGCCATCTTCAAACACACAGCGAACCGGGCTTTTCAGCCGGTCGGTAATGAGAAGGGAAACACGTTCCACGCTGCTGATTAAGTTATGAACCGAAACTTTCAGGCTGGTAGAACATTCGTTTGGAACGGCGGCGCGGTAGTCTAGAAATTCACCTTCCAGCAGACGGGAAATGACTGTGTAGTTTTGAATACTGAACAGAATATGGCGTCTGCCGATCTGCAATTCCACTTCGCTGTCGTCATCGCCAATCAGTTTTAAGACTTCCGCCAGCGTTTTGCCCGGAACGACAAACGTGGTGTTCCGTTCACACGCGAGCGGCTCTTCGCGGATTGCAAGCCGGTAGCCGTCGACGGAAACCAGACGAAGGTGGTCCGGTTCCAGTTCGAACAGGGTCCCGGTATGGATGGGTTTTGCGTCGTTGTCCGCAACGGCGAACAGGGTTTGGTGAATCATGCTGTGCAGAATTCCGCTTGGAATTTTCAGGGAAGTTTCGCTGCCGACGGACGGAAGTTCCGGGTATTCCTGCGCGGGAATTCCCACAATGGAATATTTTGCTTCTCCGCTTTCGATCGTTGTGATTTGTTTTTCGTCCGTCGTAATGGTTACGTCCGCGGCCGGAAGGCGGCGGACAATGTCACCAAACAGTCTGGCACTCAGTACAATACTGCCCTTTTCTGCAACGGTGCATGCAAGGTCGGTTGTAATGCCAAGCTCCAGATCATATCCGCAAAGCTGTACGGAGCTGTCGCCTGCCCGGATGAGGATTCCTTCCAGAGCGGGAATGGAGGATTTGGTAGAGACCGCTTTTTGGATATTCAACACGGCTTCATTCAATTTTTGCTTATCGCAGGTAATTTTCATGTTCTCACGGCTCATTTCCTTATATGAATGGATAGAAATGGATTTTTTCAGTAATAGGAGTAGTATGCGCTGAAAAGTTGAAATTATTGGAAAACCCTGATGAACACTGGATTTTCCGGCTTCTTTTTTTCCCAGTTGTAATGTTTGCAAATTGTTAACAATCTGTATTTTTTTGAAGATTTTAACATGTTGTTGAAAACTCTGTGGGAAATGTTGAAAAGAAGTTTAAAATTTGGGGGAATACCGGAAAATGAATTTTTATGGTTTTCCCCGGAATTGTGGAATGTTGAAATAGTTTTACGCGTTTCAGCGGTCGCGGATATTTTTGATAATGTCTTCCGCGGTGGCTTTTGTTTTGGCGTTGCGTGCAATGTTTTTTTCGACCTGCTGAATGGCATAGACCACGGTGGAGTGATCGCGTCCGCCGAATTCTTTCCCGATGGATGTCATCGGCATCTGTGTAATTTCTCTTACCACATACATGGCCATCTGCCGCGCGCTGGAAATATTGGCGCTGCGTTTCGGGGACCGGATGGCTTCTCCGGTTGTTCCGAACGTCCGCGCGACTTCATCGATGATTTTTTCGACGGTCATCGGTGTGGGCTGGTCGTTATTAATAATGTCGCTGATCGCCGATTGTGCCGTTTGGATGTTCATGGCTTCTCCGCTTAAAAGGGAGTAGGCTTTCATTTTCTTTACGGCGCCTTCCAGCTGGCGGATGTTGTTTTTCAGTCGGTTTGCGATGTATTCGACGACATTGTCGGGCAGGTCGATTTTAACGAGCTCCGCTTTTCTTTTAATAATAGCGATGCGCGTTTCAAAATCCGGCGGCTGAATGTCGGCGGTTAAGC
This sequence comes from Oscillospiraceae bacterium, assembly GCA_022650485.1. Taxonomy (GTDB): domain Bacteria; phylum Bacillota; class Clostridia; order Oscillospirales; family Acutalibacteraceae; genus Caproicibacter. The sequence continues at coordinate 48,500 of JALCPP010000010.1, forward strand.
CCCATTCAAATCGGGTCAAAAGGCGTTCTTCCAGTGTGGCAATATCTTTTGGGGGGCGGTCGGAAGTCAGAACAATCTGCTTTTTTGCCTCGTAAAGGGTATTGAAGGTGTGGAAGAATTCTTCCTGAGTGGAGTCTTTGCCCGCAATAAATTGAATATCGTCTACGAGAAGCACGTCCGCTTTCCGGTAACGCTGATGAAATTCGCCGGTTGTCCCGCGGCGAATGGCTTCAATCAGTTCGTTTGTAAATTCGTCCCCTTTAATATAGACGATTTTCATGGCCGGATTGGTGTTTCCGATTTCGTTGCGGATCGCATACAGCAGATGCGTTTTCCCTAAACCTGAATTTCCGTAGATGAACAGGGGATTGTAGAGGCTGGCCGGCTTGCTCGCCACCGCCATGGAAGCGGCGTGCGCGAATTTATTTGACGGCCCAACAATATAGGTGTCAAACGTAAATTCGTAGTTGTCGTCATTTTCGGCCGGTGTTTCTTTTTTCGCTTCGTTTCCCAGTTCCCCGGGGATGCAGACGCGAATTTGAATTTCACGGCTGAAAATTTGCCGGAATGCTTCTTCCAGAATTGCGTTATAATAATGAAGGATTGTTTGGCGGTGCAGTTCGTTCGGCACTTTTAAAACCGCGATTCCGTCGGTAAAATCCAGCGTAACCGGTTCAATCCTGCTGATCCAGGTGGAAAATGCAATTTCCGTTATTTTGTTTTTGCAGTACTCGCAGACGAGGTTCCAGACCTCGGTGAACGATTCCATCTTATTGCAGTACCTCATTTTCATTCTTTTCCCGTTTTCCATGATCGTATTTTGTCAACGGGTATTATTAATTATAGTAGCACAAGTTTTTGTTTTTTTCAAATTCAGATTTCGCCCGAATCAGGGCTTTTTCTTCGAATTCTCAATAAAATTTTAAATTTCCGTTTTTTTTGCTTTTCATATTGGGAAACTTGTGGTATATTTAACCCTATAGGACCATTTGTTATCAATTCCCGCACTGCTGCCGTGCTTTCCGCTCGGTGCGTATGGTTGACAGGCTGCGGACAGATAAGATATAATATTTTTCAAAGGGTCTTTTTTGAGTCGAAGGGGGGTTTTTTCATGCTTAGAACTTATCAGCCGAAAAAGCTGCACAGAAAAAAGGAACATGGTTTCCGCAAGCGCATGTCCACGTCGAATGGACGGAAGGTTCTTTCCCGCCGCAGGGCAAAGGGCAGAGCCAAACTGAGTTACTAATGACTGGACGGACAGGCCCGGAACACGGCTTTTATGCCGCGGCGTGTTTCCCGTCGGGAGAGGGCCACTCATTGTGGCCTTTCTTTAATTCCTAAATAAAGAAAAGCTGGTATGTTACGGGTTACAATATGAAAGAATATGTTTCGATCAATCATAACAGGGATTTTCAAAGGACTTATTCCAGGGGAAAGTCTTTTGTCAGCCCGGTGCTGGTTACCTATGTGAGGAAAAACCGGAGAAGAGACTTGCGCATGGGGATTACAACGAGCAAAAAAACCGGAAATGCGGTGCACAGAAACCGGTCCCGCAGAGTGATCCGAGAGGCATTTCGGAATCTTCCGGCAGAAGTTCGAACGGGCGTTGACTTAATTTTTGTCGCAAGGGCAAAAACATCGGCGGTGAAAAGCACTGATTTGTGCCGCGTGATGGAGCGGCATCTGAAAAATGCGGGAGTGCTCAAATGAAACAAGTCCTGCTTTTCCTGATTCGGTTTTATCAGAAAGGCATATCGCCTTATAAAAAGCCGTGCTGTAAATATTATCCAACCTGTTCCAATTACGCGGTTGAGGCAATCAAGCGGTTCGGCGCTTTTAAGGGTTTTTTCCTCGCGCTGTACCGCGTTTTGCGTTGCAACCCCTTTTCCCGCGGGGGATATGACCCGGTGCCGGAAAAGAAACCCCGAAAAATCTGATCGGGGCACGGGTTTTCCGCATGTTTTACGCCGGATTTCTGGTTCCGGCGACCATCCGGCGTTTTTTGGCCGGACAGAGGAGAATATTCTGTATGTACGATTTCTTTAATTTCTTCGGCAGCGCTCTTGGTTACCTGCTTTGGTTTTTTTACGGGCTGGTGAAAAACTACGGGGTTGCGATCCTTCTGTTTACCGTTGTCACAAAGATTATTCTGTTTCCTTTTTCAATCAAACAGCAGATCTCGATGGCGGCGAACAGCAAAATAGCAGTCAAGCAGAAAGAACTGCAGAAAAAATATGCAAAAAACAGGGAAAAGCTTCAGATAGAAACACAGAAGCTGTATGAAAAAGAGGGCGTGAATCCGGCCAGCGGATGCCTGACCATGGTGGTTCCCCTTTTAATCATGATGGGTCTGTATTATACGGTGCTTTACCCGTTGATCAACACACTTCATATTTCCGGAACTGCGGCGAATTCCGCCGCGGAAATGCTCAAGCTGATTCCGGGCATCGGGCAGACACTGGATACCCGTTACGCGCAGATTGAAATTGTAAAGCAATTTTCGGATTTAAAACCGTATCTGACGATGTTCAGCGGGGACGAGCTCTCAAAAATAGAGTCTTTCAGCCATGGATTTAGCTTTTTGGGGCTCAATTTACTGGATACGCCGTGCGATCCTTCCAATATTTTTGGAACGCTGTTCCGTTCCAATCTTTGGGTCATTCCGGTTTTGTGCCTGGTATCATCCGTCATTACGCAGTTTTTTACCATGAAGCTTCAGCCCGGTATGCAGCAGCAACAGCAGGGCTGCATGAAATATATGTTCTATTTTTTCCCGTTGATTACGGCGTGGATTGCCTGCACGATGCCGGCCGCAGTCGGATTTTACTGGATTATATCCACGATTACGGGATTTTTACAGACGATTATTTTGAATATCTGGTACAGCCCGGCCGACCTTGGGGCAAAAGCGGAAGCAAGGCGTATTGCCCTGCGTGAACAGGAAGAAGCAAAAATGGAACCTGTCGCAGCGACGGCGGGAAATTCTGACAACGGAAAAGAACGGCAGGCAAAGGCCGGCAGCCGCAAAAATTAAACGCTGAAACAGGGGTCCGATTTCTGGGAGGGATTACCGTATGAAAGAAGCGATTGGAACCGGCGAGACCGTTGAAATTGCAAGGGAAGCTGCATGCAGGCAGCTGGGCGTGGAATCCTATGAGACGGAGTTTGAAATCCTTGAAATGCCGACGAAAAAGACCTTTGGCCTGTTCGGCGGAAATCCGGCGAAAGTTCGGGTCTATCTGGAAGATGACCCGGCTCAGCTTGCCGCGGATTACTTGCAGAATGTTTTGACTCATATGGGATTGGATCATATAGAAACTGATATTAAACGCGACGAAAACGGAGCGGTAATTTCTTTAGACGGCGGCGATATCGGTTATGTAATCGGCCACCGCGGGGAAACGCTGGACGCACTTCAGTATCTGGCCGGATTAGTGGCAAATCACGCCGGCAGCGCATATTACCGCATCAACCTTGACATTGGAAATTACAGAAGCAAGCGGAAACAGACTCTGGAAAATCTGGGCCGCAAGATGGCGGAAAAATCTTTGCGCACCGGGCGGAATATGTCTTTGGAACCGATGAATCCTTACGAGCGGAGAATTATTCATACGGCGGTGCAGACCGTTGAAGGCGCGAAATCCTGGTCGGAAGGAGAAAGCGTTGCCCGCCATGTGGTAATCGGCCCGATTGCCGGGGAACGGTCCTCTTCCCGCCGGGGCGGATTTAATAAGCGCCGGGGCGGAAAACCGAATAAACCACCGTACAGGCAGGAATCAAGAAAAGCACCGAATCGGGAAGAACGCCGTGTTCCGGTTCAGCGAGCCGCGGTTGGTTTATACGGAAAAGTAGAACCGAAAAAGTAAACAGCAGATATGAGGGGGCGGTTCTTTCAGAATTGTCCTCTTTTTTTGAGGGATTTTTATGGAACAGACAAAGTACAGCGAAATCGGTACCACCATTGCGGCCATTTCCACGCCGCAGGCACCGGGCGGAATTGGTGTGGTCCGTATCTCCGGGCCGAATGCGTGCAAAATTGCAGACCGTGTTTTTCTTTCTCTTCACAAGAAAAAACTGGGGGATCTTGGCGGTTATTCCGCTCTTTACGGAAAAGTTTGTGATGAAAACGGCCCGATCGATGAAGCGGTCGCTCTGAAATTTCGCGCGCCGAAAAGTTTTACCGGCGAAGAAGTGGTCGAGCTTTCCTGCCACGGCGGGCTTGTCATTCTTCGCCGGCTGCTCCGGGCGGTGATTCGCGCGGGCGCAGTTCCGGCGGGGCCGGGGGAATTTACGCGGCGCGCGTTTCTCAATGGAAAAATCGGATTAACAGAAGCGGAATCGGTGATGCAGCTGGTTTCCGCCCAGGGCGAGCAGGCCGCAAAGGCGGCGCTTGCCGGTCACGAAGGCGCGCTGGAGCGCCGAATTCAAAAAATCCGCGAAACGCTGCTTCGCGCCGCCGCTCATCTTTCCGCCTGGGTGGATTATCCGGAAGACGATATTCCCCGGGTGACGGAAAGCGAGCTGCGTTCTTCCCTGGGGGCGGTTCAGTCGGAACTGGAAGCACTGCTGCGCGGGTTTGATGCGGGGCTGGTTTTGCGCGAAGGGGTGAATACCGTCATCGCGGGAAGACCGAATGCGGGAAAATCCACCCTGATGAATCTTCTTGCCGGATGTGAGCGCTCGATTGTGACCAGCTTTGCCGGAACCACGCGTGATATTGTGGAAGACACGGTTTTGCTTGGCGGAATTCCGCTTCGGCTGGCGGATACCGCCGGACTGCGCGATACCGCCGACCCGATTGAGCAGGTTGGCGTTGGGCGAGCAAGAAACCGGATTCGCTGCGCGCGGTTGGTCTTAGCCGTGTTCGATGCTTCTCAGGAATTGAATGAAGAAGACCGCGCACTGCTCCGCGAAGTGGGGCATACCCCCTGTGTTGCGGTGATTAACAAGGTTGATTTGCCCGAAAAAATAGACAAAGAGTTTATTAAATCAAGTATTAAACATACAGTATATTTATCTGCAAAAACTGGGCAGGGATTGCCGCAGTTGGAAGATGCGGTTGCCCAGGTGTTGGGGACCAAAGAACTGGACCCCTCTGACGGGATGTTATACACGGAGCGGCAGAGGGATGCGGCAAATCGTTCGCTGCAAAGTGTAAACGAGGCGCTGGGTGCGCTTCAAAGCGGAATGACATTCGACGCGGTGACGGTTTCGGTGGAAGACGCGGTTTCCGCTCTTTTGGAATTGACTGGAGAGCGTGCAACTGTTGCGGTTGTGGATTCTGTTTTTTCCCATTTCTGCGTCGGTAAATGAGGGCTGGGCCTTCACGCGCGGCCCAACAGAGGGAAGGGTGTAAACCAATAGCTCTGTTGAGCGGGACGGAAAACGAAAACTTCTAAGTAGCATCACTTTGAGAACGCCGCAGGAACGAAAGACGCTGTGCGTTTCGTAGGACGGAAGGCAAAATTTTCAGGAAAGCCATATGTGGAGAACGCCGCAGGAACGAAAGACGCTGTGTGTTTCGTAGGGCGGAAGGCAAAATTTTCAGGAAAGCCATATGTGGAGAACGCCGCAGGAACGAAAGACGCTGTGTGTTTCGTAGGACGGAAGGCAAAATTTTCAGGAAAGCCATATGTGGAGAACGCCGCAGGAACGAAAGACGCTGTGTGTTTCGTAGGACGGAAGGCAAAATTTTCAGGAAAGCTATATGTGGAGAACGCCGTAGGCGCGAAAGACGCTGTGCGTCCAGTAGGAGCACAAGAAAGTTTTCAACGCTTTAGACTAAAAGTGTTGAAAACTTTCTGTTTTCTAGTGAGCGGGCTTTTTTCCTGAGCACGGAAAGTGTAAAATATAGGACGGATTCTTGCTCGACATATATTTTACCTTGCATAAGAATTCCATTGACGCAAACGAAAAATCATGCTATTCTGTGAATTTGAAATTGAAATCAAGACAATCCTTAAACATAGAGAGCAGTCATACGGGAGGGAATATTTTGACATATGATGCGGGAATGTACGATGTAGCCGTAATTGGCGCGGGGCACGCGGGCATTGAAGCGGGTCTTGCTTCGGCACGCCTTGGCTGCAGCACACTGGTTTTTACTATTAATCTGGATGCGGTGGGAAACTGCCCCTGCAATCCATCAATCGGCGGAACGGCAAAAGGACATCTTGTCCGTGAAATCGATGCCCTTGGCGGAGAAATGGGTCGCACGACCGACGAGTGCTTTCTTCAGAGCCGCATGCTCAATCGTGGGAAAGGCCCGGCGGTTCATTCGCTTCGCGCGCAGATCGACCGGCGCGAATACAGTAATATTATGAAGCATAAATTGGAGCTTCAGCAAAACCTGTTTTTAAAACAGGCGGAGGTCACCGCGCTGTCCCGGGCGGACAATGGCGCATGGCTGCTTGAAACGAGGATGGGCGCGGTTTATACCGTAAAAGCGGTGGTGATTGCGACCGGAACCTATCTGACCGGAAAAATTTATATTGGAGAACAGTCCTGGGACGGCGGACCGGACGGGATGTTCCCGGCGGCGTTTTTGGGCGCTTCTTTAAGCAAATTGGGGATTCGCCTTCGCCGTTTTAAAACCGGTACGCCCGCGCGCGTGTTAAAATCCAGTATTGATTTTACAAATCTGGAAGTCCAGCACGGCGACGATCCGGTTGTTCCTTTTTCTTACGACACGGAAAAACCGGGAAAGAACCGGGAAGTCTGCTATATTTCATGGACCAATGAAAAAACAAAGAAGATTATTCTGGACAACCTCAGCCGTTCCCCTTTGTTCAGCGGAAAAATTGAAGGGGTTGGCCCGCGGTACTGCCCGAGCATCGAGTCTAAAATTGTTCGCTTTGCAGACCATAAACGCCATCAGCTTTTTATTGAACCATGCGGGCTTGGTACAGAGGAAATGTATTTGCAGGGAATGAGTTCTTCTCTGCCGGAAGATGTTCAGATCGCTTTTTATAAAACGATTCCGGGGCTGGAGCATGTTCAGATTATGCGAACGGCTTATGCCATTGAATATGACTGCGCCGACCCGGTGCAGATGGGTGCAACGCTGGAATTCCGCGATTTTCCCGGACTTTATGGCGCGGGGCAGTTTAACGGCAGTTCCGGTTATGAGGAAGCGGCGGCGCAGGGATTGGTGGCAGGAATCAACGCCGCACTGAAAATTCAGGGAAAAAATCCGATGATTTTGGACCGTGCCTGCTCTTACATCGGAACATTGATTGATGACCTGATTACAAAGGGCACTTCCGAACCGTATCGGATGATGACATCGCGCAGTGAATACCGTTTGGTGCTTCGGCAAGATAACGCCGATGCCAGATTGACACCGATCGGCCATGAAATAGGGCTGATTGGCCAGTCGCGCTGGGAACGCTTTCAAAAGAAAGAACAACAGATTTCTGAAGAATTGGAACGCCTGAAAAAGACGGTTCTGCCGCCTTCGGAAGCACTGAATGAACTGCTTGTTTCACATGAAACATCGCCGGTTTCTACCGGAATAAGGCTTTCCGATTTGCTTCGCAGGCCGCAGCTTTCTTATCAAGTGTTAACTCCGGTTGATGCCGGCCGGCCAGATCTGCCGGATGCTGTTTTTGAAGCGGTGGAAATCGAGCTGAAATATGAGGGGTATATCCGCAGGCAGAAAACACAGATTCATGAGATGAGGCGGCTGGAAAACCGGAAACTTCCTGCCCAGGTCGATTACCGTGAAATTGCGGGGCTTCGCACGGAGGCGCAGGAAAAGCTGCAGGCGGTTCGGCCGGAGAGTATCGGGCAGGCATCGCGCATTTCGGGTGTCAGCCCGGCAGATATCAGTGTGCTGATGATCTGGCTGGCCCGCCGCGGGGGGGACGCTGTATGAAACAAATTGGGCAGACGCTGATTTCTTCGGCAAAACAGTATGGAATTTCCGTTTCTTCCCGGCAGGCAGAGCAGTTTCAGCTCTATTTGGAACTGCTGAGTGAATGGAACCAAAAAATGAACCTGACGGCGCTGAAAGAGCCGGACGACATTGAGGAAAAGCATTTTCTCGACAGTATTTTGGTTCTGAAGTATCTTTCCGTTCCACAGGGGGCCAAGCTGATTGATGTGGGGACCGGAGCCGGATTTCCGGGGGTCCCGTTAAAAATTCTTCGCCCGGATCTGGATTTAACCCTGATGGATGGACTAAATAAACGGCTGATTTTTTTAAAGGAGCTTTTGCAGTCTCTTTCTCTTAAAGCGGAATTGGTTCATCTTCGCGCGGAAGAAGGAGGAAGAAAGCCGGAATACCGCGAGCGGTTTGATGTGGTGACGGCGCGCGCGGTTGCGCGTCTTCCGGTTTTATGTGAATACTGCCTACCCTTCTTAAAACAGGGCGGCACCTTTGCGGCGATGAAAGGTCCCGGTGGCAAGGAAGAACTGAAAAGTGCGGAAAAAGCCATCCGTTTGCTGGGGTGCGCTGCGGTTTCTTCGCCGGAATACACCTTGCCCGGCGGGGATGCCCGCAGCTTGGTGATGATTCGCCGCACCGGAGTCACCCCGGCGATGTATCCGCGCCACGGAGCAAAAATTGCCAAATCTCCGCTTTGAATTATTTTCCACCAAATTCATAAAAACGGTGGAAAACAAATTTAAACAGTGCGATAAAAAGAACCGCGTCAGCGGCTCTTTTTTTACGGTGGGACTGTCATAAGACGGATTTTTGCCTCTTTGCGAAAAAAATAAATCAGAGCCAAAAAGGGAGTTTTCAACAGCCTGATTTTTTTTGGTGGAAAGTTTTTTGATTTTTAGAATGTGCAAAATTTGCCATTCCTACGCGCTTTTTTAAGAGTTGGTCTTTTGCGGAAACATTGAAAAAATGGAGTTTTCAACAGAAAAATTTTATACTGTTCAAAAAGTATTACGAGTGAGTAAGCCAAAAAAAGGAAAAGAAAAAAGGCAAAATAAACTGAATGGTTTGGAAAAATCATTAAATAATATTTGTAAGTAGACAAGATTTTACAAAATCCGGTTTTACTGCGTGCTATGCTTGTACCAGGGACAAGCAAAGGAGGCGGTCGAATTGTTTTTTAAAGATAAGAGCAAAGTGGTAGAAATCAGCCTTGACCAGATTCGGCCGAACCCGGCACAGCCGCGCCGGATCTTTCGCAAAGAAGAATTGCTCGGATTATCTCAAAGTATTTGTGAAAACGGATTACTTCAGCCCCTTCTTGTGCGAAAAGTAGCAAGTGGATATGAATTGATTGCCGGAGAACGAAGACTGCGGGCCTGCCGCATGGCTGGAATGAAAACGGCGTCTTGTCTGATCAGCAGCTGCTCTTCAGACGAAAGTGCGGTTTTGGCCATGACGGAAAACATTCAGCGCAGCAATCTTGAAATTTTTGAGGAAGCGGAAGGGATCCGCAGACTCATTGAGCAGTGGAATATTACACAGGAAGAAGCGGCGGCTCGTTTGGGAAAGAGCCAGTCCTCCATTGCCAATAAGCTAAGGCTGCTCCGCCTATCGCAAGAGGAGAGGCAGAGGATTGTGTCCGCGGGGCTAAGCGAGCGCCATGCGCGCGCGCTGCTGCGGTTGGAAAACCGTGACCATCGCGAAGAAGTGCTGAACAAAGTCATTGACAAAGGTTATAATGTACGTCAGACGGAAGAACTGGTTGAAAAACTGCTTCAAGGCGGAAAAACATTGAGCCAGAAAAAAATTCCGGTCATTAAAGACGTGCGTATCTTTCTGAATACAATTTCTCATGCAATCGCCACGATGAAGCAAAGCGGGATTTCCGCACAGACCCTCCAGAGTGAAACGGAGGAGTATATTGAGTGTGTGGTAAGAATTCCAAAATCCCAAGCCTATGCGGGGGGCAAAAAACCCGCCTGAAAAAAAGTATAAGTTTTACTCCTATTTCCCTATATCATTTCCCGCAGAACGGGCCGGATAACATCCGGCCCGTTCTGTTGTCTCTGTCTTACAACACAAAAAGGGACACCATGGCGGCATCTGTTTTTTATTTTGTCCCCATAAACGCAGAAATACAGATCTATGTGTTTTTGGTGCATTGTTTCACATGAAACAGTCAAGCCATCCGTCGTTTGAAAGGCGCATGGAATGGTGCAAAAATGATGTCGAAGAACATGGAATTTCCGGAAAAACTGCTTTATCTTCCCATAGAGTCGTGCTATAATGAAATCAATCTTCCCGCCTGTGCGGGAATGGACCCTGCGCGGCAAAAAAACAGCGCGCAGGAAGGGGGAAATGCTTTGGGTAAAATCATTGCGGTCACCAACCAGAAAGGCGGAGTCGGAAAGACAACCACGGCGGTGAATCTTTCTGCTGCATTCGGCCTGAGAAAGAAAAAAACACTTTTGGTGGACGCGGACCCGCAGGGAAACTCTTCCAGCGGCGTTGGAATTGATCGCAGAAGTCGAAAAAATACGGTGTATGAGATGCTGATCGGCGGAAAAACCGCGCAGGATGTCATTATGAAAACCGAATTTGAAAATTTAGACCTGCTGCCTTCCAGTATGGAACTGGCGGGGGCGGAAATTGAGCTGGTCGATCTGGAACACCGCGAGTCGCGGCTGAAAAATGCGCTGGCTCCGGTGAGAGAAGCCTATGATTATATTTTCATTGACTGCCCGCCTTCCCTTGGAATGATTACGACAAATGCACTGACGGCCGCCGATACGCTGTTAGTGCCGATTCAGTGTGAATATTACGCACTGGAGGGGCTGACCCAGCTGATGAACTCGGTTCGGCGCGTCAAGCGTCAGTACAACAGCCGGCTTCAGCTGGAGGGAGTTTTGCTGACCATGTTTGATGGAAGGCTGAATTTGACCCAGCAAGTGATGGAAGAGGTAAAAAAATATTTTCCGCGCCGTGTCTGCGCTACGGTGATTCCGCGGACGGTACGGCTTTCTGAAGCGCCGAGCTACGGCAGACCGATCCAGTATTTTGACCGTTCGTCCAAGGGGGCGCTCAGCTATAATGCCCTGGCGGAAGAACTGGACGGCGGCGCACACTGAAACGGTAAAATGCCGGGCTTGCGGGGCAGGCCCGAGGAAATAGAAGGCAGGCGGTACGATGGCAGGAAAAAAAGGTGGCTTAGGCAAAGGCCTGGATGCGATCTTTGCGGAAAATGATGTGGAAGGCGGCCGGACGGCCGTGCTTTTGAATCTGGAAGAAATAGAGCCGAACCGCGGCCAGCCGCGGCGTGAGTTTGACGAGCAGTCACTGCAGGAGCTGGCGGAGTCCATTCGCCAGCACGGAATTCTGCAGCCTTTGCTGGTCAGACCCATTTTTGGCGGCGGCTACCAGATCGTCGCGGGGGAGCGCCGCTGGCGCGCCGCGCGCATCGCTCAGCTGAAAGAAGTCCCAGCTGTTGTGCGTGAGATGAGCGACCGGGAAGTCATGCAGCTCGCTTTGATTGAAAATCTTCAGCGGGAAGACCTGAATCCGCTGGAAGAGGCACAGGGGTACCTCTCTTTAATGGATACATACGGCATGACGCAGGAGGAAGTGGCCGGCACGGTTGGAAAATCAAGGCCGGCGGTCGCAAATGCACTGCGGCTTTTGAACCTTCCGGAAGAAATACGCACCATGCTGGAAAAAGGTTCCCTTTCGGCGGGCCATGCCCGCGCACTGTTGAGCTTTCCCACGCCCGCATTGATGCTGGAAGCCGCAAAAGCGGCGGAAAACGGCGCTTCCGTGCGGGAAATCGAACGGATGGCCCAGCGGGCGAATCATCAGCAGAAAGCCAAAAAAGCGGCTCCCCGCGTAAAGTTTTATGAGGAGACGGAACTCGCCCTGCGGGAAAACCTTGGCAGAAAAGTACATGTGACCGGAACCGCCAAACGCGGCCTGCTTCAGATTGAATTTTACGGGCAGGACGATTTGACTGAGTTAATCCGGCAAATTCATGACAATACTATAGAATAAGAATAATAAACCAAAGGAGCAACCGATATGATTGACATTAAACTGATTCGCAATAATCCCGATTTTGTCAAAGCCGGCGCTAAAAAGCGGGAGTATGACGCGGATAAAATCGTAGACGATATTTTGGCAATTGACGCCAAGCGCCGCGAAGTGACCGGCCGGGTGGAAAAAATGCGTGCCGAGCAGAACGCCGCGTCCAAACAGATTCCGCAGATCAAAAAAGCGGGCGGGGATGCTTCTGACCTGATGGCGAAAATGAAGACGCTGTCCGGTGAAATTAAAAATTGTGATGCAGAGCTCAATGAGATTGAAGAAAAGCAGAAAGAGCTTTCACTGAGCCTTCCGAATATGCCGGATGAAGATGTGGTTGCGGGCGGCAAGGAAAATAATCAGCCTCTGCGCTATTTTGGCGAACAGCCAAAATTTGATTTTGAGCCGAAAAACCATGTGGACCTCTGCGAAAGCCTGCATTTGATCGACTATCAGCGCGGTGCCAAGCTGGCCGGCGCGGGTTCCTGGATTTACACCGGGATGGGTGCGCGCCTGGAATGGGCATTGATTAACTTTTTCATTGCGGAGCATATCCGCGACGGCTACCAGTTTATGCTTCTGCCTCATATGCTGAAATATGAATGCGGCTATGTTGCCGGTCAGTTCCCGAAATTTGTGGATGAAGATTACTGGATTAAAAACCCGACGACCAATGATAAAAAATTCCTGCTTCCCACCGCAGAGACCGCTCTGGTCAATCTGCACCGCGATGAAGTGCTGGATATGGACGAACTGCCGAAAAAATATATTGGATATACGCCGTGCTACCGCCGCGAAGCGGGCAGCTACCGTTCAGAAGAGCGCGGCATGATCCGCGGGCATCAGTTTAATAAAGTAGAGATGGTTCAGTACACCAAACCGGAGGATTCCGACAAGGCATTCGAAGAGCTGGTGCATAAAGCGGAGCATCTGGTGCAGGAGCTGGGGCTTCATTACCGCCTGAGCAAGCTGGCGGCGGGCGACTGCTCTTTCTCCATGGCGCGCACCTATGACATCGAAGTATGGATTCCTTCCATGGGTATTTATAAAGAGGTCAGCTCGGCTTCCAACGCACGGGAATATCAGGCCAGAAGAGGCAACGTGAAATATCGCGGCGCGGATAAAAAGCTGCATTATGTCAATACGCTGAATGCTTCCGGTTTGGCGACCAGCCGTTTGTTCCCGGCAATTGTGGAGCAGTTCCAGAACGCGGACGGCAGCGTAACGGTGCCGGAAGTGCTGAGACCGTACTTGGGAACGGATGTTATCCGTCCATGAAAACGGATTTAACCGCCGAATATGTGCGCCGCTTTACCGTTCCGATTTACGACGTAGGGCCGGACAACCGGATGACGCTCGGCGCGGTACTGCGGCATGTGCAGGAAACCAGTGAGCAGCATGTGGACCTTTTGCATATCGGCTATGAAGAACTGCTAAAGAAAACCGGGCTGGTGTTTTTCCTCGTGTGCAACCGGGCAAAGATTCACCGGCTGCCGTTTCACCGTGAAAAGATAGAGGTCCGCACGCATCCGCGCGGGCGCGGCGGGGTTCGGTTTTACCGCGATTTTAAATTTTACGATGAAGGCGGAACACTCATCATTGATGCGATGCAGGTGACGGTGCTGGCGGACGCGGCTACGCACCGTGTCCGGCGTCCGCAGGCCTTTGTTGACCTGGGCATTTTTCATGACGAACCGGTGGACTCGCAGGAAAAGATGGTTCGCGCCGCGACTCCGGCAGATTTGCCAAAAGTGGGGGAACGGCCGGTCTATCGGTCGGATCTGGATTCCAACGGACATGTAAATAATTGCGTGTATGCCGATATCGTTACGGATTTTCTTCCGCAATGCGAAGAAAGCAGGGTGTGCGGCCTGCAAATCGATTATCTGGGCGAAACGCCGCCGGGGGATTGCCTTCGGCTGTTTGCGCGGCATCAGGGCGCAGAAACGCTGATGCGCGGCGAAAATTTACACGGTTTGAGCTTTGAGGCGCGTATTCTGCATGAATAATGGCCTTTTGTGCAAAAAATATTTTTTTAGTAAATTTCAGAATATTTCAGATAATATATTGACAAACCATATGTGTATGCGTTATAATATGAAACGCTCCGCTACTTAAAGTCCGGAGTTTTGTGGCGGCATAGCTCAGTTGGCTAGAGCATTCGGTTCATACCCGAAGCGTCGTTGGTTCGAATCCAATTGCCGCTACCATATTACGGCCCGTTGGTCAAGTGGTTAAGACACCGCCCTTTCACGGCGGTAACACGCGTTCAAATCGCGTACGGGTCACCAAATTGTGGACGCATAGCTCAGCTGGTTAGAGCGTTCGCCTCACACGCGAGAGGTCACAGGTTCGAGTCCCGTTGCGTCCACCAAAAGAAACCGCATGAATCCTTACCGTTAGGGTTCATGCGGATTTTTTGTGATACGGAAAATATGCAAGGAGTCTCTTTCAAGGCTTTATGTCAATCGTTGGGGTGACCCTAAAATGGAATGGTTGGGGAGCAGTGTCAAGCAGTTCCCTCTTTTGCGGTGCAGATTCCTGCGGAAGCGCTTTTGTTCGTGACTAAGCCATGCATGGGGAAAGCGGCCTGTCCTTGTATCCACATTGAATTAATGGTATAATTTTCTATAAATTCAATTAAAGTGGAAGGAACATCCTATGGCGGTTTACAACTTTTTAATTTTGCTGATTTTAATCCTTGGCTTGCTGCTTTGTGAGTATAAAAAATCAAATACCAATACCATTATTTTTTTGGCAGTATCCTCACTTGCTATGATTGCGGTCGCCTCTCTGCGCGCCGATACGGTCGGCATTGACTACAATCAGTACGCAACATATTTTTCGCAGGTGCGTGACGGCGGGTGGGAGTTTCTCATCAGTCCGGCAAACGGGTACCGCATTGAACCGGGTTACAGTTTGCTGAATTATGTGGTTTCATTGTTGACGGGCGACATACATGTTTTTATGCTTGTAGTGGCTGGAATTGTGGTTACGCTGACGGCGGTTCTTTTGTACCGTGTTTCACCTATTCCATGGATTGGCATGTTTGTATTTCTCAGCTTTGGTTTTTACGGCAATTCGCTCAGCTTTATCCGCCAGTGTATTGCCATTTCCATTTTTCTTTATTCTGTCGAATTTATGAAGAAAAAGCAGTTTTTGCCGTATCTGCTGATTATTCTGCTGTCGTCTGCCTTTCACAAATCAATGCTGATTATGATTCCGGTTTATTTCATCGCGCAGATTCCGGTTAACTGGAAGTCCCTGCTTTCCTATAGCGGGATGGCTATTCTGGTTTCTGCCCTTACGTGGCCGTTGTTCCATTTTGTTACTCAATATGTTTATCGGGCTTATGCCACGCAGCAAGGCCTTTATTATATGATTGGGCGCAACTGGCAGACGGCGGCAATTCCGGTGATTACGGCGGCGGCGATTTTGATTTTAAAACCCTTTATTCTGCGGCGCGACGAACGAAATTGTATTTTAATTAATTTAGCGGTCTACTCCGGTTTGCTTTATATCATGACATGCCAGCATTTCTTATTTCAGCGTTTTGGCATGATGTTTCTGACGACGGCTATCCTGACAATACCGGAATTATTTGCCAGCATTGGGGTGCAAAGCGTCCAGGCAGACGCACTGCCGCAGGTTAAAAACCTGAAAGGGCTTCGGAACAAGGCAGAACGGAAAAAAGCATTTGCAGAACGCCGGAAACTAAAAATGCAGATTAATACGCATAAATATGTTTATTATTATTCCTTAGCTGCTTTGGTCTTTATCGGGTTTCTGTACCATATCTGGATTCTGCTTGCGAACCGAATCAATTTAATCCCATATATGACGTTTTTAAAGTAAGGATTTGCGAGCAGCCAGGAAAAAACTTTGTTTTTCATGCAGGCGGTGAATGATGGACGTTTCTATTATTATGATTAATTACAATACTCCCAAGTTAACAGAACAAGCTATTTCGTCTATTTTTTCCTGCCGCCCAAATTTAAAATTTGAGATTATTTTGGTGGATAACAGCGAAGACCCGGCATGGAGATATTCTGGGAGCAGGCAGGGTATTAAAGTGTTAAGCGGCGTAAAAAACCGCGGCTTCGGCAACGCGTGTAATGTGGGGGTTCTGCATGCCTGCGGAAAATACCTGTTGTTTTTAAATTCCGATACACTGATGCATCCCGGTACGCTGGAACAGTGTACGGCTTATCTTTCTTCGCATCCGAAGGTTGGGGCGCTTGGAGCGCGGACTCTGCTGAAAAACGGAACGTTGGACCATGCCTGTAAGAGGGGCTTCCCCACTCCGTGCGCGGCGTTTTACTATTTTACCAAACTGGACAGGCTGAACCCCGCAAATCGAAAGCTGGGCGCTTACCGGGCAACTTGGCTGGGGGAAACGAGTGTAGGACAAGTGGATTCTGTGGCGGGGTCGTTTCTGATGATGCCAAAGGATGTTTTTGAAAGAACGAACGGATTTGACGAAACCTTTTTCATGTACGGGGAAGACCTGGATCTCTGCTTTCGGGTCAAGCAGCTCGGTTATCAGGTTGTCTACTATGGAAAAGCGTCTATTACGCATCTCAAAGGGCAGAGCGGGCTGCATACACAGTCAAAAACGGTTGCGTTTCACTTTTATCATGCAATGGAGCTGTTTTACCAAAAACATTATCTGCAAAAATATCCCAGCATTGTGAATGCGTTGATTTTAAGTGCCATCCGTTTGAAATATGGCATTTCAATTGCAAAGATCAGAAGGGGAAGTGCCCTGCGCGCGGCTTTTGCGCACAATTGCAAGAACAGCAAAAAGGCGGGGAAAAAAAGAAAAATATGACCTTGCCGGTGCTTTTGCATATACTTGAATTTTAGGTTTTATTATTGTATAATTTATACTAGAAAAATATGTATATTTGTCAGTAATTTGAAATATATTTGTTTGCCTATTAAATGGAACAGTAAAATAATTTAGGTGGGATAGAAACATGAAGGGAATTATTCTTGCAGGTGGGAGCGGGACGAGACTTTATCCACTGACGCTGGTTACTTCGAAACAGCTGCTGCCAATCTATGATAAACCAATGATTTACTATCCACTTTCTACCTTGATGCTGGCTGGAATCCAGGACATTTTAATTATCTCTACTCCGTATGATCTGCCGAATTTTAAGCGTTTGCTGGGGACCGGTGAAAATTTCGGGCTTCATCTTTCTTATATAGAGCAGCCCTCGCCGGACGGCCTGGCACAGGCATTTCTTTTGGGCGAAGATTTTGTCGCGGGGGATCCCTGCGCTATGGTGCTGGGCGATAATATTTTTTACGGCAGCGGTTTGGTAAAACATCTTCGTACCGCCGCGGAACAGGCTGCCGGTGCAACGGTGTTCGGTTACTTTGTGGATGATCCGGAAAGGTTCGGAATCGTAGAGTTTGACTCGCAGAAGAAGGTAGTTTCCATTGAGGAAAAGCCGGAGATGCCAAAATCGAACTATGCGGTTACCGGTCTTTATTTTTATGACAGTCATGTTTGTGAATATGCAAAAACATTAAAACCTTCTGCGCGCGGTGAACTGGAAATTACCGACTTGAACCGCATCTATCTGGAACAGGGAAACTTGAATGTTGTTACACTTGGGCGAGGTTTTGCCTGGATGGATACCGGAACCATGGATTCCCTTAACGATGCTTCAGAGTTTATCCGGGTAGTCGAAAAACGAGAGGGAATGGTTATTTCCGCTCCGGAAGAAATCGCGTACCGCAACCGCTGGATTTCAAAAGAACGGCTGAACAGCTGCGCAAAACGGTATGGCAAATCAATTTATGGGAAGTATTTAAAAAAAGTAGCGGAAAACAGAATTTTATATTAGAGGTTAAATCAATGAATCTAATTAAAACAGATGTTTTGGATGTATATATCTTAGAGCCGCAGGTGTTTGGCGACAGCCGCGGATGGTTTATGGAAACCTGGTCAGAACGGAAGATGACAAAAGCGGGCCTGCACTATACCTTTGTGCAGGATAATCAGTCGTATTCTGCAAAGAAAGGAACGCTGAGGGGCCTTCATTTCCAAAAAGGAGAAGATTCTCAGGCAAAGTTAGTGCGCTGCACACGCGGGGCGGTGCTGGATGTGGCGGTGGATTTGCGGAAAGGGTCTCCAACTTATAAAAAATGGACAAGCGTGGAGCTTTCTGCTGAAAACAAACGGCAGTTCTTAATCCCGCGTGGGTTTGCCCACGCGTTTTTGACATTGACCGATGATGTGGAATTTCAGTACAAGGCTGATAATTTTTATGCTCCGCAGGCAGATCGTAATATTCGTTGGAATGACCCGGAAATCGGAGTGGAATGGGGAATTGACAATCCGATTCTTTCCGTTAAAGATCAGAAAGCTCCCTGTTTTGCCGACAGCGATGTCGATTTTATGTTTTAGGGACAAACAGGAAAACCCTTACCGGAGCAATAAAAAATCCCCGCTTTACGTTTGTAAGCGGGGATTTTGCCAACTGAAAGATCGTCTTTTGATCGACTGAATTTGTCCTTTTCGGAAACATGGGTAAACCTGGGTTACCTAAAAAACGAAGTATGGGGATAGTTCCTGAAAGCGATCGGTTTTCTCAGCTCACGGTGATCTTGAAAAAAGCGCTGAACACCCCTCCAAATCCGAACCGGTAGTAAACCGCACCGCTTCCATAAAAAAGTATCTGGGCACACAGGATTCCGGAAGCACAGCAGAAAATCATGCCCCATTGGCTCAGAGGAGCGCCGGATAAATTCGGGCTGACCGAACCGACATAAGAATAGCCATTCTCCGCATTGCTGAAAAGTTCCTGTGAAATCTGCCCGACATCTTTGACGGCAGCCGGGATTTGCAGAACTGTTCCGCTTTTGGGAACCGCGTTTCCGCCAAATGTAGCGGATTGCACGCTGTTGTCATAAGAGGCGATGCCGCCGGGGGTGTCCGTCTTTTTGGTAATTTCCGCATCCGCCGCCGCAGTCAAATTGCTTACCATAGAATGAAATTGAGCGGCCGCTGTATTTGCTGAGTCAACCACGGATTGGGCTGCTTTTGTCTGTGCGGATGCATTCGCCGCGGCGCTGTTTTGCTGCCTTTGCAGCATCGGAGGCAGCCTGGACCGCATTGCCGGCCGCCGCAAGCGTGTCGGCCGCGGACTGTGAAACGCTGTCTGCGGTTTGCAGCAGGCCTGCTGCTGTATCGACGGCCTGCTGTGCCGTATCCGCGGTATTATTTGCCAGCGCGAGCGCCGCATCCAGTGCGTGAAATTCGCTGGTACTTTCCAGAGACTGTTCCGATTTGGAACTTTTGACAAAAATTTGCAGATTGGTGTTTTTCAGAACAGCTCCGTCTGCGCCGGTAACGCGAAGTTCTGTTTTAGCCCAGCCGAAACAGGAGACGGCCTGCCTGCCGAGCGTCAGTTTCGCGATTCCCTGCGCAGCGGTTTCGGATTCAACTGTCGCGGTGTCGAAATACACCGTGCCGTCCGGTTTGGTCACATAGAACGTAACCGTTTTACCCGTGAGGTCAATTGGTGTTTCCCCCTGTGTCAAAACAAAGCGCAGGGTACGCGACTGCGTTTCTCCCTGCACCATGGTTACCACAACGCAGCTGCTTTTCAAAAAATTCAGTGAAACGGTTTCAACTGCAATAGACATAAAATATCCCCTTTGTCGTTTTTATTCGGGTCTATCCTACCCGGCGGCAAAAGGGATATTTGTTCTGAAAAAGGAAACTATTTATGGGTAAAATATTTTATGCGGTAACTCGTATTATGAAAAACAAGTGTTCTTAATCTTTAACTTCTTTAAAAGCAAAAAAGCGTTGGCCAATGTAATTCAGCGCAGTAAACAAACACATACCGACAAACATTGCCACATTTTCCTGAAGCTTTTGCTTTTGCCCGCTCAACAAGTACAAAGTAAACGGTTTGGCAATTCCATATGCCAATCCATAACAGAAGGTAATATTAATGATAAAGCGAATGGCTGTTTTCCATGAGCGGGTTTTGTCTTGAAAAGTAAAATACTTGTTTAAAAAGTAGCTGAAGATGCTGCCAATGATATAATTGGCGGCAGAGGAAATCCAATAACTGCATCCGGCCAGATTATACAACCCGAACATGATTGCCATTCCGACTAAAGTATTGACAACCCCGACGACTAAAAACTTTAAAAGCTTGATGTCAAATATTTTATAATTTTTTAATTGTTTCAAATTTTCATTTCCTAAATGATATTTACTTACCCAATATGTGATGCATTTACATGCTTATTATGGCACAATGCGCTTTAATAAAGGTATTTTTTTGAGACAAACGACGATGCTAAGGCTTATGAAATATACTATAACTGTTCCTAACAGCATACCGTTAACATTATTAAAATCAGGGTTTAAGAAGAGCCAATAAAATCGCTGTATAATCAGATGAACTAAATAAATACCAAATGTAGCATCTGAGAGCACACTTAGAATTTTATATTTTCTATTGCTGAAAATACTGGCCCAATTGATCTGTTTAAAAAGTGTAAACACAGCAATAGATATTAGAAGCGTAGGTATTGTTTCATAGCCTATAAAATAAAGATAGTTCTTGCTTTTACCGATGCACATAAGAATACAGCTAAGCGTACTTGCCAAGACTCCTGCTAAACCTCCAGCATAAATTAAATAGCGATAAGCTTTTTTCAATTGAAGATCTTTTAAAAAGTAACCAAGTAAAAAATATTCCAAATATTTACCTGCAAAAGGGATATCAAAACAGATATTAATATTCCAAAAAGTCTGAAGAAAAGGATATACCTGATTTTTGATAACACATAAAACAATTAAATAAGATAATGCCTTAGGATGTTCTGTTAATAAAGATAAAATTGGTGTGCATAAATACATTCCAATCAAAACATAAAAAAACCATAAATGATAACTTGCAGGTCCGCAAATTGTCTTATTTAAAATGTCAGACACCCCATTGATTTTCTCACCATAAGATTGCTGCCACAGAATATAAATAAAGGTCCATATTACAAAAGGCAGGATGACTTTTGAACACCTTTTTTTACAAAAAACTATGGTTGAATATTTTTTTCTAAAATCCAATAATGTTAGGCCACTTATCATAAAAAAAATAGGGACAGACCAATGCGTAATAGAATTTAGTATGGCCCCAGTAATCCAATCGAAGCGGATCGTGTTAATTAAATTAGCATCATTCACGATTGTTGATTGATGTATAAGTACAATACAAAATCCGGCGATTACTCGTAATACATCTAAATAAACAATTCTTACTTTTTTCATTTAATCACTTTCTTTTTGTTTAAAGTAGAGTCGCTTTGAAATCTACTCAATAAATAACGATTTAAACTGACCTTATATAATCATCAGCATATTTAAAGTCGATATTGTAGCGGCAAAAGCGGTACATGTTACAAATCCATATGCAAATTTACTGTTTCCATTTTTTACAACCTCATGATACAGCATAACACTGCAAATGATAATGGCTCCATACATGTAAATATATGTTCTCGTATCGGATGCCCAAACAGTTGGAGAAAATCCCATAGCCACCCTTGACAGAAAGCCTAGCAGCATGGTTCCCACAGCGCAAATGCTCTGCCAGGTATTCCCGAAGACTAAATACAGCGATACTAAAACAATGCAAAAAGTTCCACACAAAATCAGAAGCGACATGTAACTCTTCGCTTTCGTAAAATTTTCAAGCGTAATTAAGCCGTGTTCCGTCATCTGTGTATTGATAAATGATAAACCCGTGAAAAAATTAGGGACAAGTTTTAAAACAAGACTGAAGAACAACGCTATGGTAATCGGTATGTCAGAATAAAGACGGTACAGTTTATCTGCGTATTTGATATGTACTGCAGCACACAGCAATATGCAAAATATAATAAAAATCAAATTTGGTTGCAGAAAATAATGCGCTAACGTTGATGAAACTCCGATTTCAAGCTTGTC
The DNA here is from genome assembly GCA_022650485.1 of Oscillospiraceae bacterium. Taxonomy (GTDB): domain Bacteria; phylum Bacillota; class Clostridia; order Oscillospirales; family Acutalibacteraceae; genus Caproicibacter. Next base: position 70,441 of record JALCPP010000010.1, read on the forward strand.
AATAACTGAAATATGGTTGAAATCCTGAAAATAACGCATCTCTACATTTTTCCGTACAGCGTTTCCCGGACATGTCAAAATAAACACTAAAGAGGTTATACATATTGCCAGTCCAGCAAAAATAAACCAATTGCGTCTTTTCACATATAGCAAATAGAAAACCAAAAATATAAAGATAGCCAAAAGGACTATACACATTTGTTCCTGATTTGCTGAAAAAAGTAAAGCCATGATTGAAAAAGCATATTCATGTTTTTTGATTTTTGTTGCAATACAATCTTTTTTTTGTTGCAATACAATCTTTTTAACAATTGAAAGCACATAAACACCAAGAGCAAGCACCCATAAACAATTTAATGTTGTTGTTTCCCAGCCAGCGGTATCCATATCAATAAAGGGATATGCAAACAATAAAATTGTAATGAGCCAATTATCGAATCTGTTATTTTTATATGCTGTAAGTTTTGAAATGGACACACCTAAAAGTAGCACAATCGCCGTGTCTGTAAGTCTCCAAATAATATGTGGAAAATATTCAATGAAGACCATCACAGTTTCAATAGCCAGCCTTGAGCTCCAACCGAAATAATGATCGCGTAAAAAAACTGAAAGACCTGTTGTTTTTAAAACCGTGCTGTAATAGGTATCATCTCCAGAATTCATTGGAAGTATCATATGAATGACAAGCATCCCAAAAGCTAAGACAAGGAATGGAAAATAATCGTTCCTGTAAATTTTTTGTGCTTTTGCTTTTAATTTTATCATTTCACTGATCACCCAATTTATTTGTTAATGTTCGTTTTGTATCTATAAGGATATGATGATTGTTATTAAAATATTTTATATAAACCCTATAAGAAGAATGAGTTAAATCAATCTCATCCTTATTGACCTTTGAAAAAAAACCGCTTTGTGTGTAATCCGTTCCGTCACTAAATACTTTATTTAAATCGGCTCTGGCGACAAGTGCGGTTGGGATTTCAATGTAATTTTTTGTTTTTGTACTCTTTAGCACAATACTGCTGTTGAACCTTTCAGGTGCCTCTTTCAAAACAAAAGCCCATCCGCTGATGATAACATAGTTATTTCCACAGTTTATTTTGTCAATATTCCATTTTGCACAATTGGTTTCATCGGCTTCAGCAACATGAAAAGTTTGCAGGTTGCTACAGTCATAAAACTGAGTTGCACAAAAAATTATCACGCATAAAAATAATATTACACTCGCAATAATTACGTTCCTTTTATTCACAGCTGTCTTTCCCATATTGTTTTCTCCTAGATAATGCAATAAGTCTGTTTTGCTAAAATACAGACCTCTCTTATATTCTTAAACATGGGGACCATCCACTCAAGTAAAAATGTCATTAATAGAATATTTTATTAACCGAAACGCTCTAAATAGTGTATATAATCAACGGTTAATCATCATACAACTAACGTTTTATTTTAAAATAAAGCTTTTTACAGAATTGATAAAATCCGGATTTTTTGTCAAAAAAAATGGTCGCCAAAGATTTCACCTTGTTTGCGCGGATATAAGTCTCCGGATTGAAATCATGAGCCGTATTGACGTCTGCGCCCTTCGGCATCATGCCGAGCAGGTCGACTTTGCAGGAAATGTCATGGAAGTTTTGCATGGTAAAACGATAAGATGCGCGGAAGGTCTCCGCTACGCCCTCCAGACTGTAGATTCTCAAAAAATAATGGATTGAGGCAAGCGAAGGGATCGAAGGCATGTAATATTTACCGTCCAGAAGAAGGAAAAACTTCTCACAGCAAAGCTCGTTATGGGTCAACTTTCCCTTTTTGCGGAACTCCTTGTGGAATGCTTCCGCAAAAAGATCATCGTCGACACCGTCGAAGTAATGGCTCAGAATGTAATAAGATTCCACGACGTCGCGCATAGAATTGGTCAGTTTCGGCGTGCTGGTGTTTTCGCCGGAATGGAGAAACCGCCGGTGCTGGACAAGAGGTTCCTGAAAAATATAGATCGGGGTATGTTTTATCAGCCGAACCCACATGTCAAAATCCGGCAGCTGCCGCATAGCAAGATTGTAAGCGCCTAACTCGTGATATATCTCCGTTCGGATCAGCACGCTGGGGTGGCACAGGCAGTTCCCATTTCTAAAAAGCCTGGCATACCACTCCGCCTGCGTACGGTTCGGCTGTTCAAATACATTGTTTTTTTCATTGAGGTGGTTTCCGTTTTCGTCGATAAATTCGGCCCATGAAAAACACGCGCCGCACTCCGGGTGATTCTCCATGTAAGCGACGCCTTTTTCCAGCCTGCCGGGCAGCCATACGTCGTCGGAATTGATCAGCGCAACATATTTTCCCTGCGCCCGGTCTATCAGGTATTTATGGTTAATCGTTGCACCCCGGTTTTCCGGAAAAACATGTAGTTTGATTCGGCCATCATGGAATTTTTTAATTTCGTCAACCGTATGATCGGGGGAACAGTCGTCGGAAATCAGAAATTCATAGTTGCGGAAGGACTGGTCCAAAACACTTTGAATTGCGGTTCCCACATATTTTTCATGATTATAAGAGGGCAGAATTACTGTTACAATAGGTGCCATTTAAAATTCTCCCGTTAATGAAATACTTTTCGATCTATGTTCTCTTTTTTTCTGGCAGCCGGATTTCCCATATAAATGCCATCCGATGGCAGGCTGTGGCAGATAGCCGAACCCATCCCGACGATCGACCATTCACCAACTTTGACCCTCTCACGGACGACGGCCCCTGCACCAATAAAACAATTTTTGGAAATTGTGCAATTGCCTGCAATTTTTACACCAATGGAAAGCACAGTATTGGATCCGATCAGGCTGTCATGCGCTACTACCGAATGATTGTAAATTAATGTATTGGGACTGACATGGACATTGGAGGAAATAAACGTAAAAGGATACAGGACTATTCCTTCATCGAGATGGGCAGTTGCAGAAACGACAGAGGTACAGTCAATAATATTGGCTAATTGATAATTATCGGCCTTCACTTTGTTATAAAGCATCTGACGAAACAACGGTTCTCCGTTTGCGATGACCATCTCACAATCCTGCGGAGAAAACAGTCTTTTAAAATTACGGTATGTGAAAATCCTTTTTTCATAGAATGTTTCCAATTCCTTGGTATCATCGATAAAACAAATCTCTGCCCACTGGGCGGTCTCGGAATTCAATCTGTCTGCGATATCACAAACTTCTCGACCGACACCTCCAGCACAATAAATAAAGAGTTTTTTCATTTTTTTAACCCTTCAATTTATTCCATATTTTTTCCGGAACAAGCAATTTAAATATGTAAACGATGATCGGCGGGGTAAAATCCTTGACACGCTTTAGCACGCGTTTGATGTTGGCGAAGGATCCCGACTGTACAATTTCAAAGGGTTTCTCCAAGATAAGGCGCTCTTTCAGGCGGCTTCTGAACTCGCCAAATTCCTTTTCAAACAAATGGTCGGTAATTTCGTTGTATTGCCTGATACATTCCAGCGTATCGCGGATTTGTTCCGACTCTTTCTGCCCGCTCCACACGCCGCCGGAATGAATGCGGTAAACGCTCATGACATCCGTCAGATAACCAATCATGCCGTTTCTGCCAACCATGATATTTGTGATCCAGTCATAAGCGGTCATTTCAAACAGCTTTTCCGGCAAAGTGTCTAAGGCGGCTTTCCGGTACACACAGGTGGAAAAGTTTCCAATCAGGTTGTCGCGTGCGATATCGCGCGAAGTAATAAACTGATAGCCCTTTTCGCAGGACCAGGAAGGCTGGATATGATATTTTGCGTTCTCATAATCGGCAACAAGATATTGGTTAAAGCTCATGGTGCATTCGAGGTGGTTCTCAAGAAAATTGACATGCTTCTGCAGACGATGCGGGTCCGTCCAGATGTCGTCGCCTTCAAGCACCGCGATATATTCCGCAGTGCTGGCATGAAACGCACGCTGATAATTTTTTGTAATGCCAAGGTTCTTTTGTGATTTCAGATAACGGAAAGGGATGGTTGTCCTCTGTTCCAGTTTCCTGATTTTTTCCACGGTATCATCGGTAGAGCAATCATCGGCCACAATTATGTCAAAATCAAAATCAGTTTTCTGGTTCAATACACTTTGCAGTGCTTCCTCAATAAATCTTGTGTGATTATAAGTGACCAAAACGACGTCCAGTTTCATACCTCCACAGCCCTTCCGTATTTTATTTGCTTTTTGAACCTAGATATTTCCACCACTTTGTCGCTTTGACTTTGTGTTCAAATTGCTGTGACTTCTCCAATGCCTTCGTGGTGATCGCTTTTTCTTCTATGTCTGCCTCATAAAGAGCATGAAGACGGTCATACTCGTCCTTTAGCTGTGTATAAGCGTTTTGAAGGTCTTTGGTGTAGGATTCCAGAGTGTTGTACTGATTCTGCTGCTGGTCGACACTGTCTTTTAGGTTCAAATATGCGGTTCTTATATTTCCTTCGTCTTCTGTGGCCCTTGTAAACCAGCCGGAAAGCCTGTCGTATCCATCTTTCAGGTTGATATAAGCGGTTTGAAGACTTTTCGTATAGTTCTTTTGTTCCAAGCTGCCTTCCGCGTCCTTTGATTTCAGCAGAAGTTCGGAAAAATGAAGAATGGCATCCAGTTTCTGTGAAAACTGGTTCATATCAGTCACATCTGGATGAATCGCATCAATCTTTTTAACGCTTTTTAATTCCCTGTTCTCCCTGCACCAGACCAAACAGGTTTTAGAAGCGATTTTCTCATCTTCTTCAAAATCGCTGTAGAAAATGGAGTCGTTATAAGCATTGCTCATAGCATGAAAAATCTGTGAAATTCCATTGTTGGCGCTTGCAAGGGCTTCTAAAATCAGCAACCGAAAAAACAGATGTCTGTTCATCTGATACATGGTAAATATATTTTCAGCGGGAACCAAACCGGCAAGCAGCGTCAGAATTTCTTCGGTATCGGGCAGAGTACAATTCCTGTGCTCATAGACCCAAGGGGGAGTTTTCGTCCCGACCATGTGGTAGACGCCGTCCAGGATCTGTTCGTTGCAGATGTTTTCGGGATTGGAGGCAGGGTATGTCATAATCAACCCTATCTTTGATACTCGCGTGATGGAATGCAGGAAGGCCTGCCTTTTTTCCGGAGGAATATGTTCCAAAACATCCAAAGCGATTACAAAATCGAATGACTGGTCTTCATATTCCAGTTTTGTGGCATCACCCAACACAAATTTTTTTTTGGCTAACGCCTCAGGAGAAAGGACTTCATCCAGATAGGTGATAAGGTCATTGGGCAGGAATTTTCCCAGATTGCCATGGCTGCCGGAACCGACTTCCAGAATCGTATGCGACTTTTTCCGCCTCATGGAATCCAGCAGGATCTGAGCCGTTTTGTAACGTTGAAACTGATGAAATATAATGTTTTTCAAAGTAATCACCTTATAATCTTCAAAACCGCCCGGCAGATCCGTTCCAAGTCTTCCTCTGTGAGGTCGGCATACATCGGCAGGGTAAGCACGCGGTCTGCCACGTAGCGGGCCACCGGCAGCGGGCATCTTCCGAATTGCTCACGGTAACATTCATAGTCCGGCACCAGAGGGTAGAAATATTTCCGGGTAAAAATATTCTCCTTTTGCAACCCTTCGAACAGGTCGTCCCGAGTGCAGCCGGCCTTTTTTTCATCGACGGTGATCGGAAAATAGGAGTAATTCCAGGTGACGCGGCTGTCGTTCTCAAAATCAATCATCTGGATGCCGGGGCAGTCCTTGAGCCGGCTGCTATAAAACTCTGCGACATGTTTGCGTTTCCGGATGTTCTCGTCCAGATATTTCAGGTTGCAGACGCCCATCGCGGCCGCGAATTCGTTCATCTTTGCATTCAGGCCGGGCTGCACGACGCTTTCTGGGCTTTCGATGCCGAAATTGCGCAGACTTTTCAGGCTTCTTGTCAGGCTGTCATCACGGTAGACCAAAGCGCCCCCTTCAATGGTGTTGAAGACCTTGGTTGCATGAAACGAGAACATGGAAACGTCGCCGAAGTTCGCAATCGGTTCACCGTCCACCCGTACGCCGAACGCGTGTGCCGCGTCAAACAGCAGCTTTAAATGATGCTTGTCCGCGATTTCCCGCAGCCTTTTGATGTTGCACGGCCGGCCGTACACATGAACGGCCAAAATCGCGCTTGTCTTTTTCGTGATGAGAGATTCCACCTTGTCCTCGTCAATGGTATAGTCGTCTGGTTTGATGTCGCAGAACACCGGAGTCAGACCGTTCAGCACAAGCGCGTGTGTTGTGGAAGCAAAGGTGAACGGTGTGGTGAGTACCTCGCCCGTAAGTCGCAGCGCTTTGATCGCCACATCGAGCGCCATGTGACCATTGACGTAAAGCTCCAGATTTTTGCAGGCAAGATATTTTTTCATATCCTGCTCAAGCTCCTGATAAACCGGACCCATGTTAGTCATCCAGCAGGTGTCCCAGATCCCCTTGATTTTATCCACATATTCTTCTAGCGGCGGCAGGGAAGAGCGCGTCACCAAAATCTTTTTCTTCATCGAAAATCCCCCATTCGTGTTTTCCGCATTTAACCTGTAGACCAGATCCTTGTTTATTGATCCATAAACCGCTTATAAGCTTTGCAGACCGTTTCCGGGTCGCCAGTCATCTTTGTTTGGCCGTGATCAAGCCACAGAACGCTGTCGCACATGTCCTCGATCTGCTGAATGCTGTGGGAAACGAACAGCACGGTAGTTCCTCCCCCCATCAGCTGCAACATTCGTTCTTTGCTTTTTTTCTGGAATGCCTCGTCGCCCACTGAAAGAATTTCATCCACGATCAGAACTTCCGGCTCCACCACGGTGGCAATGGAAAAGGCCAGCCGCATCATCATGCCGGAGGAATAGTTGCGGATTGGCATTTCAATGAATTTCCCTAGTTCGGAAAAGCGAACAATCTCTTCATATTTGTTTCGGAGAAATTCTTCCGAATAGCCGAGGATGGAACCGTTGAGAAAAATATTCTCCCGGCCGGAAAGGTCCCCGTCGAATCCGGCGCCGAGTTCCAGCATGGGGACAATGTTGCCGCCGACCGAGACCGTTCCCTCTGTCGGCCGCAGAATGCCGGAAATCACCTTCAGCAGCGTGCTCTTGCCGGCGCCGTTGCGCCCGATGATGCCCATGACTTCACCTTTCGAAATCTCGAAACTGACGTCTTTGAGCGCCCAGAACTCCTCATACCGCAGTGTCCCCTTAAGCTTTGCGACAATGAATTCTTTCATGGACTGGATACGGTCGTGGGTAATTTTAAATTTCATGGAAACATGTTCCGCTTTTATCATCATTTACGGCCTCATAAATTCAAAATAAATTTGTTTTGGTTTTTCTTAAACACAATGCCGCCGATCAGCAGAGGGACCACCGATGCAATGATGCAGAACAGATATGCCTTCGGCTCTGGCGATGTTCCGCTTATAATAATGGCCCTTGCAAAGCGGATAAAATGATACATGGGGTTTATTTTGAAGATGAACATATATTTTTGAGGCAGAATGCTTTCGGGGTAAAACAGCGGAGTGGCATACATCCACAGCATGCTGACGACGCTCCACAGGAACTGCGTGTCCCGGAAGAAGACCATCGCGGCGGAAAGAAGAAAGCACATGCCGATGCAGAACAGAATGGTGCAGACAATGGGGAATGGAAGCAGCAACAGGGACGGGCGAAACGCCGTGCCCGTGATGACCATAACCAGCAGAAGCGGGATCAGCGAAATGAGAAGATTGATTGCCGACGACAAAACCCGCGAAACAGGGAAAATATATTTCGGGATATAGACCTTGGTAATCAGCGGCGCGTTTCCCACAATGGAGGCAATCCCCATGTTGGTCGCCTCGGTGAAGAAATTAAAGAACACGATTCCGATTAGCAGATACACCGGAAAGTTCGCAATGTTTGACCGGAAGATTGTGGAGAAGATCACATACTGGACCAGCATGGCGAGCAGCGGATTTAAGAAGCTCCAGAAAACTCCAAGAACGGAACGTTTGTATTTCGTTTTAAAGTCTCTTGCGACAAGCTGATGCAACAGGAACCGATAGCGCGTGAACGCGTTAATCAGGTTTAGCCCCTGCGATTTTCTCCCTTTTTTCTGCCTCCAGACCAGATTTATGCAGTAGAGCGCCAAAAGCAGCCCTAGACCGGACATAATCTTCGCGTAGTTTCTGCCAAAGCTGAGGGGGGTTCGGCCGGTATAGCTGAAGCAGAGGACTCCCTGCTTCAGCTCTCCGTTGAGGTACCAGCTGCCGCCGCCCGGAAAAGTCTGTTTATCGTCGTACCAGACGGAAATGCTCCGCCCGGACTGTGCCGCCGGAACAGTCAGCTTGAAAACAAGCAATTTTCCCTGTTCCACCCGGACGGGCTGGTCAAAAGCAATACCGGTAGCGGCGTTGTTTGCCAGTCCGGAAAGCGCCGCCTTTTTCTCGGCCAGCACTTTTCCGCAGGACGGGTCCAAAAGCTGAAGGACGGCTTCCCCCGGGTTCTGTTTCCCCGGCGAGGCGAAGACCAGGGAAACGGACTGGATTTCGCTGACTGTCGGAACAAACGTTTGCTCCAGCAAAGTATCCTTCCCGATCTCTCCGACCGTCGAGGTCGAGCCCGAGGTTCCCTGTACGGTCTGATTGGGGGAGTACCAGAACTGTTCCCCCCCGATATAGTAAACTCCCACCGCCAGTACCGCATAAAGCAACAGAAAAATAACGCAGCCCTGCGGTAGAGAAATTTTCCGTTTCATATTTTTCCCTGCCTTAAACACCGATTTTCTCAAAGAATCGTTTCAGCGCATCCTGCCATTCCGGCAGTCTGTGGAAGCCCGCTTGGTCGAGGCTCCGTTTGCTCATTCTGGAATTGAAAGGCCGTTTTGCCCTTGACGGATATTCCGACGTGGGGATGAAATTGACTTTCGTCAAATATCCTGCCTGTCGGAAAATTTCGGAGGCAAACTCCGCCCAGCTGCAATATCCTTCATTGGTCGCATGGTAGGTTCCGTATTTTTCCGTGACGATCATGTCGCATAGCAGCGGCGCAAGGTCTGCCGTATAGGTCGGCGAGCCAATCTGGTCGCACACAATATTCATTTTGCTTCGTTCTTTACCCAGGCGCAGCATGGTTTTGACAAAGTTATTCCCGTTTTGCCCGAATACCCAGGAAATGCGAACGATAAAATGCTGCTTGAGCAGTTCCCGCACTGCCTCTTCTCCGCCTAGCTTTGTGCTGCCATAGACGCTCTGCGGCCCTTTCGGGTCGTTTGTCTCATAAGCGTTTTCCCCCGTGCCGGGAAAGACGTAATCCGTGCTGAGATAGAGCATCTTAGCGCCTATCTTTTTGCAGGCCTGTGCAATATGGCGCGTTCCCTCGGCGTTGACTTTTCGACAGAGTTCCGGTTCATCCTCAGCTTGGTCCACTGCCGTATATGCCGCACAGTGGATGACGGCGTCCGGGTGATACCGAATAATATAATCCCATGTCGATTCTGGATCCGTCAGGTCAAACTCTTTTCTGCCTGTACCGCGGCACTCAATTTTTCGCGTTTGCAGTACTTTCAACACATCAAAGCCGAGCTGTCCCGTAACGCCTGTTACCAGCACTTTCATCGGTTCACCTGTTTCCATACATTCTGGCATAATAGTTTTGGTATTCTCCGTTGACGATATGTTCCCACCACGGCCGGTTTTCCAGATACCACTTTACCGTGCGCTTAATTCCGTCCTCAAAGCGGGTCACAGGCTTCCAGCCCAGTTGGTTATGGATTTTTGTTGGGTCAATGGCGTAGCGCCGGTCGTGTCCGGGCCGGTCGGTCACAAAACGGATCAGGCTTTCCGGCTTGTTCAGTTCGCTCAGAATTGCCTTGACCACCTGCAAATTGGTGCGTTCGTTATGCCCGCCGATGTTGTAAATTTCCCCCTCGCGGCCCTTCCGGACAATGAGGTCGATTGCGGCGCAGTGGTCTTCCACATACAGCCAGTCGCGTACGTTTTCGCCCTTGCCGTAAACCGGAAGCGGCTTGTCGTTTAGCGCGTTCGCAATCATCAGCGGGATCAGCTTTTCCGGGAAATGGTACGGGCCGTAGTTGTTGGAGCAGCGCGAAATGCTGACCGGCAGGCCGAACGTACGGTGATAGGCCAGTACCAGCAGATCGGCGGAAGCCTTTGAGGCCGAATAAGGGCTGGAGGTATGTAGCGGCGTATTCTCTGTGAAGAACAGATCGGGCTGGTCGAGCGGCAGGTCACCGTAGACCTCATCCGTGGAAACCTGATGGTACCGTTTGACCCCATATTTACGGCAGGCATCCATCAAAACACCGGTACCAAGAATATTGGTGTGCAAAAAAAGGCCCGGATCCACAATGGAACGATCCACATGGCTTTCCGCGGCAAAATTAATGACAATATCCGGTTTCTCTTTCTGAAACAGGTCAAAGACGGTTTCTCGTTCCGAGATATCGCCTTTGACAAATGTAAAATGGGAATTTCCCATTGCACTGGCCAGCGTTTCCATATTGCCGGCGTAGGTCAGGGCGTCCAGACAGACGACTTTATCTTCCGGATGCCTGTTCAGAATATAATAAATGAAATTTCCGCCGATAAATCCGGCGCCTCCTGTAACCAACAGTTTCATGGCAAATCTCCCCAATACAGGTATATTCTTCATCATTATACCCCGCCGCCCTATCCCAGTCAATATGAGACAAAGCTTCGACGCAGGAAAATGTCTTATGGAGCAAAAATCACGTTGTCAATCTGCAAAGTTCAGGTGAACCAGATCTGCCCGCACCGGCGCAGAAATCCGCTTTTCCAGAAATGATCTTTTATCAGCAGATGAATTCGTTCCGCTTTGCCGCAGGTTGGAATAGAAATAAAATCGCGGAGAAGGCGGGTATGGGCTTCATTAAGCATCGGAGAAAATCGGCCTAAGAATTCTTTGGCCTGCCGATAGGTACGGTCAAGCGAATACTTTGTAGCGGTTCCATTTTTCAATTTGTCAGAATTGTAGCGGATACTTGATGCGTTTTTGGCCCCGACCTGATTCCCGCCATGCTGCCGGTAAAGAATGGTGGGAATCGGGACGAAACCGGTTCCGCCAAAAGCTGCGGAAATCAGTGCAAACCACCAGTCATGCATGACGGCATGCTGCGGCAGCCCCTGCCGTGCGGCAAGATCCAGCAGATGCCGGTTGACCATCATGGTGCATCCGGTGACGTTGTTTTGCACCAACAGATGGTTCAGGTCCTTGAGACCCTGGCCCAGTTTTTGTGTGTGAATCATGGAATCGGATACCGTGTTCAGTTTCGAATCCACTACTTTTAAATCTGTGTGAACCAGAAGCGGTTTGTCCGCCCCATAAATTTTTTCCAGCCGCTTCATTGCCGAAAGCGTGACCTCTGTTTTTTCAGGCAGCCAGACATCGTCGTCGTCGCAGAACATGACATATTCCGAGTCTGCAAGCGGCAGCATGCTGAAAAAGTTAGCCTGCGCGCTGCCGGAGGGAGTTGTACGCCGGACGGCCTGAATCTGTTTGGGATATCGGCGTGCAAAGTCCTGCGCAATCCGGAAAGTCCCGTCGGAAGAACCATCGTCCTGTATCATCAGCTTCCAGTTTTGCTCTGTCTGGCACAGGATGGAGTCAATCTGCTCTGCAATATATTTTTGTCCGTTGTAGGCCGCCATTAAAATGGTAATCATCTTCCGCCTCCATTCAGGTTATCACGAACGTGCAGCCGGGCTGTTCTCAACCCCTTTTTCTCTTTATGGAAAGAGCGAACAGCCTGACGGCAAACCGTGTGACCCTGTTGCGTTTACAGGCTGTCTTTTCGCGGTAATTGTTTGTGGTTCTGAAAGTTTACCGCAATTCCAACCCCAAGAATGATCCAGAATACCGGTGCAACGCTGACGACGGAATCGTTAAACAGCCCGGCAAACAGATATCCCACAATGCCAAGGCAGAAAGCCGCTCCGTAAATCTGATTTTTATAATATTTCTTTTTTAATGCGTAAAGGCGGAAACTGTCGACTAGGTACAGAATGATGATGGTCAGAAAAGCGAGCAAGGCGATGCCGCCTTCTCCCAAAAGAATCTGCAGGTACAGGTTATGCGGTTTGTCCACCTGCATGTTTGCGGTGCCATAGGCCAGGTACTTTCCCCAAAGGTCATTTTGAGGGAAATACAGTTCAAAGGTGTCCGGCCCTGCACCAAGCAGCAGATGTTGGGGCACCATCGGCAGAGCGCGTGACCATATGTAACCGCGTGCGGAGCCGAGCTTTTCTTTGCCTTTAAAACCAAACGTTGGCGGAGTTTCCAGCGAATCAATATCAATGGTGCCGGAAGCATTCGTCATGTGAAAATGGTTTTCCTCATCCATTCGAAAGAAAAACTGCGGCTGTCCCTCTATACTGACCGCAATTCCCATGGAATCTTTGCTGAGCCCCATTTTTGTCATTCCAAACGCAATTTGTTGGAACCGGGGGTCTGTAATGCGGCTTTCACCGTTTTTGGTTTCCACAGAAACAGTTTGGTTGCTGTTATCTTTCAGAAGGAGCATGCTGTCTTTTAAAGTAGCATTCAGCGTGTCATTGTTCTGCATTACAATTACAATAGAATGATCTTTTGCGGAGATTCCTTTGATGGGTAGCTGGGAACGAGAATCCGTTTCACTGCTGCTTTGGAAAATACCCGCCGCGTCCTGTAACAGGCTGGGAATGCGGCTGAATAAAACCCCGTGGCTGAACAGGTTTATTCCCGTCGTTGCAGCAATCAGAAGCAAGAAAGCGGAGCAAGAAATCTTCCAGTGCTTTTTTATCATTCTGCCAAAAAAAATAATTCCGAAAATCAATGCAAAAAACACGCCGACGATGCCGGCACGGGAGGTGCTGCCGAGCAGAATCCAAACGGAGAGCAGTTCCATGCCCCAAAGAGCAAGGCGCGCGCGCAGATTTTTTGCGTGTAATGCCAGTAAAAGAAAAATCGGCACGGTAACAGCGGCAAAGCTGCCCGCATAATCCCAGTGGTAAAAGGTGCCGTATAACCTGCCGGAACTGGACAGCAGACCCATGTCCGTCACTCGGCTGCGGTCCCATGGGGCAATTGCCAGCGCTTTTCCAAAATCGGTCATAAGCAGGTCGTGACCGAAATATTGAAACAGACCGACAGCAGAAGAAACCGTTACGACGATTCCCAGTGCGATAATGATATTCCGGGAATCTCTTTCTGATTTATAAGCATACATCGCGTAAAAAAGAAGCAGAAAATAACAGCAAAGGACCAGTGCGCCTTCCGCACGATCATGGGAGCCCCAGAACGCCAGGGAGGAATACTGTGAAAACGCGGCGGAAATCAGCGTGAACAGCACAAAAACTCCGCCTGCGGCAAGGTAAGCCGTTAAAATCCCGCTGCGCTTTTTAAAAAATGTTTTATATTGAAAAATTGACAGGAGGAGTAAAACAGCACCGGTTAGAAGAATCAGCTGTGCTTTGCTTTGGGAAAACAGGTCGGCATAGAGTGTAGAACCCAGACAGAGCGTTTCGTTCGGGTCTACACGAAGAATTACCATGTGTACGGTTAAGGGAATGACGGCCAGTGCAAAAAGAATGGGCAACAGGAACCGGTTTTTCTCAGCAGATAGAACAGAGGAAGTGGCGGACGCCGCTTTTTGATTAGCGTTAATTTTCTTCGCTGCAGCTGCTTTCTTTTTAGAAGACATGGAATAGCACCTTCATATTTTAAATTCTTTTGCGGCGCAAACCGCTTTTTGTTTTTATGAATGACACGACAGGTAAATTATAACATTGAAACGAGAAAGGAACAACCGCGAAGGGAGGAGTTATTTTTCAAAAAAGAAACTTGTATTAACCTGACAAATCCAGTACAATAGATTTGGATATTTTTACATTGAGGAATGAAAATATGATTAAAGATAATCAAAAAATTCTAAATGTGCTTTTTGCATTGATCGACGCGGGGCTTTGTTTTCTGTCGATGATGCTGGCTTATACCCTGCACTTTTGGCATTATGAAGGATATCACATCAATCTTTTCTATTATGCAAAATTGCAGCTGCTTATTATCCCGGCTTATTTCTTCTTGTATCATTATTTTAATCTATATGATTCTTTCCGCCATAAAACGATGCTTTCAGAGATTCAAAGGGTCGTCAAGGCGAATTCCATCGGTGTCATCTTTATTTTTGTCCTGGTTTTTTTGCTGAAACAGGTCCACATTTCCCGTTTGGTGATTGCTCTGTTTTGGATGATTAATATTATACTGACTTCCCTGTTTCGCTTTTCACTGCGCAGGCTGCTTCGGCACATGCGGGCCAGGGGATATAATTTAAAGCACTTGCTGCTGGTGGGATGGAATGACGTTTCCGCCGAATTTTACGACAAGATTCTGGCAAACCACAGCCTTGGGTATGATTTTGTCGGGTACCTGGACCATGCAAAGGCTTACACAGCGGGAAGAAAAATTGCTTATGCCGGAGGATTCGGCTCGCTGGCCTCTCTGCTGAGCAGGCAAAGCATTGATCAGGTCATTATTTCACTGGACTACGATGAGTTTTCTGAGCTTGGCGGCCTGATTGAAACATGTGAAAAGGCCGGCGTAAAATCGAATCTGCTGCCCTTTTACACCAAGTATCTTCCAACCCGCCCGTACATTGACGAAGTGGAAGGGATTCCGCTGATTAATATTCGCAAGGTTCCCATTGACAATCTTCTGAACAGTTTTTGCAAGCGCCTTTTTGACCTTGTGTTTTCCGCCGTCGCATTGATTTTGTTTTCTCCTTTAATGGCGGTCGCGGCCATCGGGGTAAAACTCACGTCACCGGGTCCCGTTATTTACAAGCAGGAACGCGTTGGAAGGAAGAAAAAGCCCTTTCAAATGTATAAATTCCGGTCTATGAAGATGGAAAAGGGACATGCTGATTTAAAAACCTGGGGGACAAAGGATGATTCCCGACGCACCAAGTTCGGCACGCTGATTCGAAAATGCAGCATTGACGAACTGCCGCAGCTGATTAATGTTCTAAAAGGGGATATGAGTCTGGTCGGTCCGCGTCCGGAGCGCCCGTACTTTGTGCACAAGTTTAAAGAGGAAATTCCTCTCTATATGCTCAAACATCTGATGAGGCCCGGAATTACCGGATGGGCGCAGGTCAACGGATGGCGGGGAGACACGTCAATTGAAGAGCGCATTAAATGCGATATGTACTATATCGAAAACTGGACGTTTTTGTTAGATATCAAAATTTTATTCATGACCGTATTTAAGGGCTTTTTTAATCGTCAGGAATCAATTCCTTAACAGGACAGACATCCTTTTAGAGAATCTCGCAGCAAGAAGCTCCACGCTCCCATCTGAAAGCGCCGGTTCGTTCCCTGAAAAATTCGCCGGCTTTCAGCGGCTTAGCGCGGGGATTTTTTATTGGTGCGTGCTTTGTTAATATATCAATCTATCATAATTATGGAAAGGACCCCTCTATGAACTTGCAAAAAGACCGGATTTTGACACGCCCTATTGTTGTGTGCCTGTTAGCCATGATTTGCTGTGCCCTTTGGGGCAGCGCGTTTCCCAGCATTAAAAGCGGATATTCGCTTTTTCAAATTCCGCAGGGGAATGTTTCATCACAGATTCTGTTTGCGGGCATCCGGTTCTTTTTTGCGGGCGTTTTAACGGTCCTGTTTGGAAGTATGGCAAACCGCAGGCCGTTGCTCCCCAGGGCCGGCTCGTGGAAAAGGATCGGTATTTTGAGCGGGTTTCAAACCATTTTGCAGTATATTCCGTTTTATATCGGTCTTGCCCATGCCAGCGGAGTGAAATCTTCCATTCTGGTTGGGACCAACGTCTTTTTGTCGATTTTAGTTGCCTGCCTGATTTTTAAGCAGGAAACACTCACCAATCGAAAAGTACTGGGAAGCATCATTGGATTTTCCGGTGTGGTGCTGGTGAACCTGAGCGGTGCAAAATTCAGTGCGGAACTCAGTTTTCTTGGCGAAGGGATGATTTTGCTTTCAACGGTTTCCAACGCATTCTCATCCGTTCTGATGAAAAAGTTTTCCCGGCAGGACAACCCCGTCCTGCTGAGCGGCTACCAGTTCGTTCTGGGCGGCGCGGTGCTGGCGGTGCTTGGATTTGCGGCTGGCGGCAGAATCACAAATTGGACGGCACCGGGCGCTTTTGTTCTGCTTTATCTTGCATTCTTGTCTGCAGCGGCGTATTCCATTTGGAGTATCTTGCTGAAATACAATCCGGTGTCGCGCGTTACCATATTTGGATTTATGAATCCCGTGTTTGGGGTCATTCTGTCTGCCGTCATATTAAATGAGGGACAGCAGGCGTTCGGGCTGAAGTCTTTGGCGGCGCTTATTTTGGTCAGCCTTGGGATCTATATTGTCAACAGCGCGGCGGCAAACCGATGCCCAGGACCAAGCGCAAATTGAGGATTTTCCTTTTCTATATATATAATAGAAAAACGAGGTAGACGGTTGAGCCGGATTCTTACGGTCAGTACGAAGAAAAAAGCAAAGAGAAAGACGGCGCGGGAAAACCGCGCCGTCTTGTTGTACGGGCTTTCACAGGACCTCTTCAAGCATTAACTGCAGAACCGATGCTCACCAATTACCACGATTACCGGCCTTGACAGAATCCACTTGCTGGTGGCCTTTTCGGGGTTATAGTAATAGATTGCACCGCCGACGGGGTCCCAGCCGTTAATGGAGTCGCGTGCCGCTTTATAGGCGGAATCTGCAATGGCGGCGTTGATTCCGCCGTCATCAAGGCAGGAGAAGGCTCCCGGCTGATAGATTACACCGGCAAGCGTATTGGGAAAGGATGGGTGCTGAATGCGGTTAAGAATGACCGCGCCGACCGCCACCTGCCCCGTGTAAGGCTCTCCGCGTGACTCGGCAGAGATAATCCGCGCCAGCAGATTGACGTCGTTGCTGCTGTACCCGCCGGTACCGCTGCCGGAGCTTCCGGTTGGCAGCCCGATTGCGCTCAGCGTTGCAGACCCGGCGATTCCGTCGACGGCCAGCCCGTTTTTGCGCTGAAAATAGGTGACAGCGTTTTTGGTCTGGAGTCCATAGATCCCGTCTATCTTGCCGTTGTAATAGCCCCAGTTCTTCAGCCGCGTTTGAATCTGCTTCACTTCGTTTCCGGTGGAGCCGACCTTCGACAGAGTCTGAAGGGAATTGTCTGCGTGTGTTACCACGGCAATAAACAGGATGTTGACTAAAACAATCACGAGCACTTTCCATACATAGATTACTTTACCATTCAAGAGAATACCACCTCTTATCACAGAGTTTTACCCGCAAACCCCGGAATTATCCCTGACGCAGCAGTTACAGCGGATTGTTCTAAATTGCAACCATTTCGACAAAGAAAAAGAAAAGTAAAAAAAATTGAAAAAAAGGGTTGACAATAGGGAGTTGCTTTGGTATTATAGTAGAGCGCCTTACGGAAAGGGCGCCGCGGAAAAGAGTTCGAAAGAACCGAAAAGCCGCATGG
>JALCPP010000011.1 GCA_022650485.1 Oscillospiraceae bacterium
AGATTACAAAACCAGAGCTGAAGCAAGGACCAGTGTCTTTGACTATATCGAAACATTTTACAACAGCATTCGTTTGCAGAAAAAACTCGGGTATCTTTCTCCAAATGATTTTGAAACTTTAAGAAAATCTGCGTAAATTCTCGTTTCGTCGTGTCCAGTGCTGCTGGCCGGGGTCATATGGTTCTCAACCGGGTTAACTGTTTGGTGAGATAGATCACACATCCCAAGCGTACAAGGGACAACGCCCACATTGGAATGGTCTCATAAAGAAAGAGATAGGGTAGATAAGACAGTATGGATACTCCGATTGCAGCAAGGGCACAAAGCCGATCCCAATATCTGTTTGTGTAAAGAGCCAGTACAATGAGCAGAAGATCCGTCGGGAACAAATATCGTTCGTGCATGTCCGGCAAGAAGTAGATGCACACGATGGAGCTCCAAACAGCCAGCAGCAGTACCTCATGGGATGTTAACGGCCTGTTTCTGTAAAGCATCCATGCTGCCATTAGTCCCAAAAGCATCAAGGTAACCAGAATCGCAGCTGGGGCAAAATAACCGAATTCTATATTGGGTGCAAATGAATAGAAGTTCGGACAGCCGGCTGTCATTGTCCGCATCCAGCCGATCTGAATTCCATAAATACCAAAAACATCTTGAGGCGGACGCCCGATGAGGATTGCAGGCAGGCCAGTGGCCATCATTGTGGCTGGAATCAACAGAAAATACCGTAATTTGCAATTGGCACTCGTAAGCCAGATGATGATGAAGAGTGGCAGAAAAAAGATTGCCTGCAATTTAAAAGAAAAAGCCAACCCAAAAATCAGGAAGGCCGAACGAAATTTTTGCTCAATGAGAAAGGCTAAGGCCAGAATGCAGAATGTCGTGTATATGGAGTCGCACTGTCCCCATACGGCGCTGTTAAGGATGGTTTCCGGTGAAAGCAAAGTCAAAATGTAAGTTATAGAGCAGAGCAGACGTGTCTGGAGATTCGGTTTCATCAGGGTGTACAGCAAGTAGGCTGACGCTGTTGCCGCGGCATAATCAAATAGGATGGACAATCCTTTTATGACGGTTATCGCAGACAAAGGAAGATAGGTGCCTAGCGCCATTAGGGTAAGGTAGAGAAGGTTATAATTGCCGATCGGTCTTTTAAGAGCCGATAAGCCTCCTCCGGATTTCAGTTCATTGAACCAGGGAATCAGATATTTGTGCATATCTTCACTTTCGAAGGGAAGGCAGTACCAGCGTGCAGCGGCAGAGAGTAGTGTTACGGTCACCATTGTGATCAAAAAAAGATGTTTACGAAGGAAGAGCGTGGCGCGGTTCGAGCATTCTAATTTGATCAGCTCCTTAAAAAATAATTTCCCTTTTAGTATGTCCAGTCTTGGAATAGCTGGTGAACTTCAGCCCGCAAACCACGGTGTTCCGGCATAGAAAGGGATGAATCCATACGGAAAATCGCTTGAGCGGTGGTCTGCGCTTTTTTCAGGACTTCCATGTCTGTCATCATGTCTGCAATTTTTAAGGTTGGAAGGCCGTGCTGGCGGTTCCCAAAAAAATCGCCCGGTCCCCGCAGCTTTAAGTCTTCGTCCGCAATGCGGAACCCGTCTGATGTAGAACACAGGACTTTAAGCCGGGCAAGTGTCTGCTGATTTTTCGAGGCGGAAATCAGAATACAGGTGGAAGCATCTTTCCCGCGCCCGATACGTCCCCGTAATTGGTGTAATTGGGAAAGGCCGTACCGTTCCGCGTTTTCAATCAGCATGACCGTTGCGTTGGGAACATCCACACCGACTTCCACAACTGTAGTGGAAACCAATACATCGATTTCCCCTGACGCGAACTGATTCATAATGGATTCTTTTTCTTTGGCTTTCATCCTTCCGTGCAGAGCGCTGATGCGGCAGTCGGGGAGCCATTTCTCTTGAAGGCGCTTTGTATAGGTCTGCACACTGGCCATATCGTTGTCACTTTCGTCAATCATAGGACAGATAATGTAACATTGCTGGCCTTTTTTCACATGCTTTCGGATGAATTCAAAGATGCGCGGCCGGTAATTCGGTGTTACGGCATAGGTCTTAATTTCCTGCCTGCCGGGGGGCAGCTCATCGAGGATGGACAGGTCCAAATCCCCGTAGATCATCAGGGCGAGCGTACGGGGGATTGGGGTTGCGCTCATGACCAGCATATGCGGCCGGTTGCCTTTTGCGGCAAGTGCGGCTCGCTGTTCCACTCCAAACCGATGCTGCTCATCCGTGATAACCAGACCGAGCCGGTAAAAGGTGACGCCGCTTGAAATCAACGCATGGGTGCCGATCAGTAAATCAATCTCTCCATTGGCCAATGCGTCGTGTAGTTTTCGTTTTTCCGCAAGGGGTAAGGAGCCGGTCAGAAGACCGACCCGAATTCCAGCAGAAGATAAAAGGGCAGAAAGTGTTTGTGCGTGCTGCCTTGCCAGAATTTCCGTCGGAGCCATCAGTGCGGCCTGCATTCCGTTTTTAATGGCGGAATAACACAGCGCTGCCGCAACGGCTGTTTTTCCGGAACCGACATCTCCCTGAATCAGTCGGTTCATTGGGAAACCGCCGCGCATATCCGTCATTGCTTCCTGAATGGCCCTTCTCTGAGCCTCTGTTGGGCAAAAAGGAAGCAGACGGTAAAATTCTTCCGTATCATCGTTTTGAAGCGGAAAGGGGCTTTTTGTACGTGTACGGCCGCCCATTTCCAGAAGGCCCAGCTGCAGGACCAGAAGTTCTTCAAAAATTAACCGTTCCCGCGCGGCTTTCAAAGACTCTGAATCTGTGGGGAAATGGATGTTTTTCAACGCAAAATCCAGCTTGCAAAGGGAATGTTCCTTTCGCAGTGTGGGGGAGAGGGGATCCGACATCTGGCTCGGCAATAGCTTGAGTGTTTCACGAACCGCATTCCCGATCATTCGGCTGGAAAGACCGCTTGTTTGGCGATATATGGGAAGAATGGAAGGGCAGACGGCGGAGGGGTAGAATTCCGGAGAGGCCATTTCACGCTTTAAAAAATGAGCGGTGATTTTTCCGTAAAACAGATATTCTTCCCCTTGGCGCAGCAGATTCTTTACATAGCGGTTGTTAAAAAAGGTCAGTTTCAGCGTGCTTTCGCCGTCGTCGGCGAGGGCTTTGTACAGCACCATCCCCCCGTGGATGCGAATTTCACGGGGGGCTTGTTCCACAACGGCCCGCACGGCACAATCGGTTTCTAAAGGGGCTGAGCGAATCGAGAATGGGTGGCTGAAATCTTCGTAGGTTCTTGGATACAGGCGCAGTAAAGCGCCGACCGACGGCGCGCCGAGCTTACGAAACAGCTCTGCGCGCCGTTTGCCGACGCCTTTCAGGGTTTGAATTTCTTGTCTGTATAAGCTTGCCATTTTACCACCTGCAAACCAATGGTTTTGTTTTGAACCAGGCGGGCATGGTATTTATTCTACGGAAACAATAAAGTAGTAAACGGGCTGTCCGCCGTTGACCAGTGTGATTTCAATGTCGTTGCTGACCTTGGCTTTAATTCGACTGCATGCTTCGTTTGCCATCTCTTCCGTTACATTTGAACCATAGATCAGAGTAATGAACGAAGTGCCGCGCCCAACCATGGACCGTGTCAGTTTAGAGCAGACATGAACAATATCCTTGTTCTTTTCAATAATGCTCAGTTTGCCGTTGACCAGCCCGAGCGTGTCGTTCTCATGAATTCGTTTTCCGCCGAATTCGGAATCTCTTGCCGCAAACGTAACGGTACCGGTCTGTACACCGGAAGCGGCTTCCATCATGCCAACGGTGTTGACTTCCACGCTTGCATCCGGATTATAGGCAAGCAGTGCGGAAAGACCTTGCGGAATTGTGCGGGTTGGCAGAACAATCACTTTTCTGTCCTGAATCAGGGGGATGGTTTGCTCCGCAGCAAGAATAATGTTTTTGTTATTTGGAAGAATAACGACGGTCTTCGCCGGTGTTGCCAGAGCGGCATTCATAAGGTCTTCCGTGCTGGGATTCATGGTCTGCCCGCCGCTGACGACCTGCGCGCAGCCGAGATCCGTGAACAGTGTTTTCAATCCTTCGCCCGCGGCAACCGCGACAAACCCGACTTCATCCACCGGTTCCGCCGGCTTCAGCGCTGCGGCGGTTTTGGCTTTGGCGGCTTCGTTATCCATAGCATTTTGCCGGTGCTGTTCCTTCATGTTGTCTATCTTGACAGATAGCAGCTCGCCGTAGGCAAGACCGGCCTGCAACGCATTGCCCGGATCTTCTGTGTGTACATGCACTTTAATGATTTCATCGTCGTCTACGACCAGAACGCAGTCGCCGATTCCTTCCAGATAGGTGCGAAGTTCACCGGGCTCTTTTGCGCACTCTGAATTCCGTCCTACCATAAACTGAGTGCAGTAGGTGAAGTTAATGACATCGTCAAATTCAGCGGCCGCGTTGCGAAAGAAGTCGCTGTCGGCTGCGCTGCTGTCTTCTGAAGCACCCTCGGATTCCTCTGACTCTGCAGGGAGGACTTTATGGTCGCGGAATACGCTTAACATTCCGTCCAGAATAAAGCATAAACCTTTGCCGCCTGCGTCTACCACGCCGGCGCGCTTAAGCACAGGGAGAAGTTCCGGAGTCCTGGCAAGGGCTTCTTCCGCACCCTTGCAGACGGCTTCCCACACGACGATCGGGTCATCGTTATCCTGCGCAGTTGCTTTGCCTGATTCACAGGCAACACGGGAAACTGTTAGGATAGTTCCTTCTGTTGGCTTCATTACCGCTTTATAGGCGGCTTCCACTCCAACACCGAGCGCATTTACCAGGTCGGCTCCGCCGACTTCATCTGTGCCCTCTACCCCTTTTGCAAATCCGCGGAATAAAAGGGAAAGGATGACTCCTGAGTTTCCCCTTGCACCGCGAAGAAGCGCACTGGATGCGATTTTTGCTACTTCTCCGGTGGAGTTCGATTCTGTCTTTCCCAATTCAGCGGCAGCTGAATTCATGGTCATGGACATATTGGTTCCCGTGTCTCCGTCAGGGACCGGGAAAATATTCAGTTCATCAACTAGCGTTTTATGGTGGACTATATTATTAGCACCGGATATGATAGCATTTTTTAAATCTATTCCGTTAATCACTTTTTTCAGCACTCCCTCAATTCAAACGGCGGTCGGAATCCGGACTTTCCATGTTCTATCCCGATTATTATATCATACACTTTCAATGGATTCAATCGTTAAAAATAAGCTGGAACATCGGCCGGGAATGGAAATATCCCCACACAAGGTGAGGATATTGTTTTGCCTACCGTGGTTCAACAATGAGCTTGATTGCGGTTCGCTCTTCGCCGCCGATCATAACGCTTGCAAATGCGGGTGTACAGATTGCGTCAATTCCAGACGGCGCCAGATACCCGCGCGCGATAGCTATGGCTTTGATAGCCTGGTTGGTAGCGCCGGCGCCAACAGCCTGAATTTCGACTGCACCGGATTCTCGGATGACACCCGCAACCGCGCCGGCAACGGAATTAGGCGCCGATTTTGATGACACTTTTAAGATTTCCATAAGCTATCCCCCAACTTATTTTAATAGATACATCATAAATCTAATAAGTAATTTTTGCAAGGTATTTTTAATAAAAAACAATTATTTTACGAAATGATATTAAACAAAATAACCGAATTGTGCTACAATATCTGAATTCTTTCAATAGACGTTGTCTTGCCGGTTTGTTCATCTATTGAAAAAACAGCGCCATCCATATGACAATCACCGGCCGCGGTATCAAAACGAACCGGCATTTTGGTTTTCATTTTTCGAATGACAAGTTCAGGCTTGACTCCCAAGACGGATTGGATCGGCCCCGTCATGCCAAGGTCTGACAGGTAGCCCGTTCCATTTGGAAGAATGATGTCGTCGGCAGTCTGAACATGGGTGTGTGTGCCGAAAACGGCGGAAACGCGTCCGTCCAGATAATAGCCGAAAGAGCGTTTTTCACCGGTTGCTTCCGCGTGAAAATCGACCAGCGTAATTTTTGGTGTGCCGGCTGAAAGAATGCGGTCTGCCGCTTCAAAAGGGGATTCCATGCTTTCCATATATACCACGCCGATCAGGTTTAAAACGCCGATCTGGATTCGGCCGAGGTCGATGACTTCATATCCTTTTCCCGGTGCGAAAGAGGGGTAATTTGCCGGGCGCAGCAAAGCGGGGCAGGAGTCGTAAAAATCATAGCTTTCCCTGCGGCGGAAGCTGTGGTTCCCTGTGGTGATAACGTCTACGCCGCTGTCGAACAGATGCCGGGCCGATGTGGGGGTCAGGCCGTTTCCATCCGCAGAGTTCTCTCCGTTTGCGATCACCAGATCGATTCCTTTCAGCTTTTTTACGGTGGGCAGATGCCGGCGGAGAAAATTACATCCAATGCTGCCCACTACATCCCCGATTGCCAGAATATTCATGTGCTGAAGACCTTCTTTCAAAAAGACGGAAATAAAACTGGGGAAACAGCTTCCTGTTTCCCCAACAATTCGTTCCGAGTAACATTTCTTTATTTTGCGTACTCAATTGCTCTGCTTTCACGAATGATGGTAACCTTGATCTGCCCGGGATATTCCAGGTCGCTTTCAATCTTTTTGCAGATATCACGCGCCAAAAGAGTCATTTTATCGTCGCTGACAGCTTCGGGTTTTACCATGATACGGATTTCGCGGCCGGCCTGAATGGCAAAGCTGCGGTCTACTCCGTCAAACGAAGAAGCGACGGCTTCCAGCTTTTCAAGGCGCTTGATGTAATTTTCAAGATTCTCGCGTCTTGCACCCGGGCGTGCCGCACTGATCGCATCAGCGGCCTGCACCAGACAGGCAATAATGGTTTTTGCTTCCACATCGCCATGGTGGGCTTGAATCGCGTGGATGACGGCGTCGCTTTCTTTATATTTACGTGCCATGTCGACCCCGATGTCAACATGGGAGCCTTCGATTTCATGGTCCAGTGCTTTCCCAATATCGTGCAGAAGTCCTGCTCTGCGGGCAATGGTAGGATTCAGACCAAGCTCACTTGCCATCATGCCGGCAAGATAGGCAACCTCCAGTGAATGGTTCAAAACATTCTGGCCGTAACTGGTACGGTAACGCAGCCGCCCCAAAAGTTTGACCAGTTCAGGATGAACACCGTTTACACCGGCTTCAATCACAGCATGTTCGCCTTCCTGTTTAATGGTGGAGTCCACCTCTCGGCGAGCCTTTTCAATCGTTTCCTCAATCCTTGCGGGATGAATTCTTCCATCTGCAATCAGATGTTCAAGGGCAATACGCGCCACCTCGCGGCGCACAGGTTCAAAACAAGAAAGGGTAATTGCTTCCGGTGTGTCGTCGATAATCAGGTCGACCCCGGTCATGGTTTCAATAGCGCGAATATTTCTTCCCTCACGGCCGATAATTCTGCCCTTCATTTCATCATTGGGCAGCGGCACAACGGAGATGGTGGCTTCCGCTACGTGGTCGGCGGCACAGCGCTGAATGGCAGTGGAGATAATTTCCCGCGCACTTTTTTCTGATTCTTCCCGCGTTTGCTGTTCAAATTCCATCAATTTGACGGCCTTTTCATGGGTGAGTTCATTTTCAAGATTATTCAGCAGATATTCTTTTGCCTGATCTTTGGTAAAACCGGAAATACGCTCCAACATTTCGAATTGGCTTTTTTTCAGCGCTTCCGCCTCAGACAGACGTTCCTCCGCACGCTTCATCTTATGATTCAGCGTTTCGTCTTTGGCTTCAAGACTATCCGTCTTTCTGTCAAGTGTTTCTTCTTTTTGCTGGATACGGCGTTCCTGCCTCTGAATTTCCTTGCGGCGGTCGTTCAGTTCGCGTTCGGATTCTGTCCGCTGGCGGTGAATTTCGTCTTTCCCCTCCAGAATGGCTTCTTTTTTCTTTGCTTCCGCCGTCTTAATCGCGTCACTTACAATTCGCTTTGCTTCTTGTTCGGCAGAACCAATTGTATATTCGGCAGTCTTTTTGCGGTGGGCGATTCCTGCAATAAACGCAATGACCGCCGTAGCCACTGCAAAGAGAGCAGTAATAATGATGCAAGTAGTGAGATTGACAGTCAAATTTCGGCACCTCCTTTTCCTTAAGTAGTAGAATAATTTATAAAATATAAATTGTAAAAGATGGTAATATGGGTGCGTTGCCCCATCAATGCAAAATGTTGCACTATAGAAATAATTGTATTACTTTTTAGGTCGTTCTGTCAAGAAATTTGATTAGAAATACTAAATAGGATTTGTTTGTCCGTAAATTCGGCTTTTTGAAGGCAGGCGGCGGGGTCCGACGGCCTTGACTTTTGTTCAGGGCGGTGCTATGATAATCGCGTTAACACCTGCAGGAATCTTTGGTAAGAGTCCTGTATTCATAAAAAGTTGTATATTTACAAAGTGTTGATGAGGAAGCTCCGCCCAAAATCCGCTTCAGAGAGTGTGCGTTGTAAGCTGGAAGCGTATGCAGCAGGATGGGTGTTGGCTACCGCCTCTGAGTGTACGCCGAAGCAAAACTGCGAAAGGTGTGCCGGATGCCTCCGTTATTGGGCCGCAATGAGGGTGAAGGCTTTGCTTTTGCCGCAATTGGGTGGAACCGCGGGAACAATTCCCCGCCCCATATATTTTGGGGCGGGGCTTTTTTATTTTCAAAGGAGTGTTATAGGATGATTCATGTCAGCTTAAAGGGCGATGTCCGCGATTATGAAAGCGGCGTAACCGTCGCGGAAGTTGCAAAATCGATTGGCGCCGGGCTTTACAGGGCCGCGTGTGCCGGAAAAATCAATGGGAAAACGGTGGATCTGCGCACACCGCTGACTGAGGATTGTGAACTTCAGATTCTGACCTTTGACGATGAGGAGGGCAAGCGTGCCTATTGGCACACGACTTCCCATATTATGGCGCAGGCAGTCAAGCATCTGTTCCCGGAAGCGGGTTTTGCGATTGGCCCGTCAATTGAAAATGGCTTTTACTATGATTTCGATTTGCCCCGCACGCTGACGCCGGAAGATCTTTCCTCCATTGAAGCCGAAATGAAAAAGATCATTAAGGCGGATCTTCCGCTGGAACGGTTTGAACTTGACCCGGCGGATGCAATTGCGCTGATGGAAAAAGAACATCAGATTTATAAAGTAGAACTGATTCGCGAACACTCCGGAAAAGGCGAGAAGATCAGCTTTTATCGTCAGGGGGATTATACTGACCTGTGTGCCGGCCCGCACCTGATGACCACCGGCCGTGTGAAAGCGGTCAAGCTGACCAACTGCACCGGTGCCTATTGGCGCGCGGATAAAAACAATAAAATGCTGCAGCGTGTTTATGGCATTTCTTTCCCGAAAACTTCTGATCTAAATGCGTATCTGACCATGATGGAAGAGGCAAAGAAGCGCGATCACCGCAAGCTGGGCCGCGAACTCGATTTGTTTGATATTTATGAGGAGGGACCTGGGTTTCCGTTTTTCCTGCCGAAGGGCATGATTCTGCGCAACGTGCTCGAAAATTTCTGGCGTGAAGAACATGCGACACACGGTTATGAAGAAATTCGTACCCCGGTTATTTTGAGTAAGGACCTTTGGCTGCGGTCCGGCCACTGGGATCACTATAAGGATAATATGTATACTACGAAAATCGACGATGCGGATTACTGCATCAAGCCGATGAACTGCCCCGGCGGCATGCTGGTTTACAAACGGAAACTGCATTCTTACCGTGACCTTCCGGAGCGTGTGGCGGAACTGGGACTGGTGCATCGGCACGAACTGTCCGGTGCGCTGCACGGCCTGATGCGTGTGCGTTGCTTTACCCAGGATGATGCGCATATCTTTATGACGCCGGAACAGACCGAAAGCGAAATTCTCGGCGTGATGAATCTGATTGACAGCTTCTACAAGGTGTTCGGCTTTACCTACAGTCTGGAACTTTCGACCCGGCCGAAGGACTCCATGGGTACCGACGAGCAGTGGAAGATGGCAACGGATGCGTTGATTCACGCATTGAAGGCAAACGGAAAGCCCTATGCGATCAATGAGGGCGACGGTGCGTTCTACGGCCCGAAGATCGACTTCCATCTGCGTGACTCCATTGGCCGTACCTGGCAGTGCGGGACCATTCAGCTCGATTTCCAGATGCCGGAACGCTTTGAATTGACCTATACCGGTGCGGATGGGGAAAAGCACCGTCCGGTCATGCTCCATCGAGTAATCTTTGGCAGCATTGAGCGTTTTATCGGTATTTTGACCGAGCATTACGCGGGTGCGTTCCCGATGTGGCTGGCTCCGGTTCAGGTGAAGGTTCTTCCTATTTCAGACAGTGCGCATGAATATGCCCGCAAGGTGGCAGATCAGATTTCCGCCGCCGGCCTGCGTATGGAGCTTGATACGCGCAACGAAAAAATCGGTTACAAGATCCGCGAAGCGCAGCTGCAGAAAATTCCATACATGCTTGTTATCGGTGAAAAAGAAGCGCAGAGCGGTGAGATTTCCGTGCGCGGCCGTAAGAGCGGTGATCTTGGCACCATGAGCCTTTCGGAATTTGTCAAGAAAGCTACGCAAGAGGTTGCAACAAAAGCAAAAGACTGATTTTGGTCTGATCATCAGGTCGTTTTCAATAGATGATAATATGAAAAGAGAGCCGCATCTGTGTAACGGATGCGGCTCTCTTGATTTTTTGCATACAGCTGCTATTTGCTGATCTTGTCTGCGATGCTGCTCGCTGCGAACGAGTCGGGCTTGATTTTGCAGTCATATCCGCAGGCCTTTACCCAGGCGACAAGTTCAGGAATCAGCTTATTTGTCTTTCCTTTTTTTCCAATATCGACATGAATGCAGAAATTGACATTGTCAAAGTTAAACTGGATTCGATTGCAGTAGTCTTCCACTTGAGAAATCAGCTTATCTGCATATTTCAGGCTTAAACTGGTTTCGTAAAACAATTTCTGCCGGATATTATTGATTCTTTTTAACCGGATAATATCGTAGAAGAAAATTCCGCCATGCCCTATGTTTTGAACCGCAATTACGACTACCATTTTTGTATCGGAATAGTTTTGGCTGTCTGTTCCGACGATCAGATTAAAACCTTGTGATGTTTTATGGTTTGACCGGATGTAGTTCGTGATGATGTTTATCATTTGCTGGTCATTACAGTTTCCATAAGTAGGACTGATCATAGAGCTATACTCCTTTAAAAAGTAATTTGAAACCTTTCCTCCGAAGTTTTGCTGTTGCTATCATACCATATTTTTTTTCTTTTTGCGTTATATTTCCGTAAACTTTGTTAGAAAAATAACTGAATCCTTTTATAGGCTTTCTTCCTAATAAAAAGAAACTTTGCTATGAACTGCTATATATAGATGCATCTATTGACTAAGCTTAGCACATATTGTATAATAAGAATAGTTATTAATTAATGGAGGCTGATAAAAATGCAAAGCAATGTAACAGTAGTTGGCGGTACATTGGCGCAAGCAGAGGTTGAAAATTATATTCAGTATGTCAATCGGCAGAATCCGGGCAGGGCGATTCGATCCCTGCAAATTGAACCGGATGGCGAGTATGTAAATCTGTCTTATCAGCTTGAACCGGTTTCGTTTGAACGAATCCGCCGGATTACCGGGTATTTGGTCGGGACGATGGACCGCTGGAACAATGCAAAATGTGCTGAGGAGCGGGACCGGGTCAAGCACGGAATGTGAGTTGTTAAAAAAGCCATGGAAATTTATGTTGTTTCCCTCATAAACGGGTATGCTATCGCGTGGGGTGATTCTCATGACTAAAATTGACCCTAACATGCAGGGACGGTTTCAATCGCTGTCAGCGGACTTACAGGAGGAAATTATGAAGCAGAATGTTCAAATTCATAATCTTCATGATTTAATCCACTGTCTCGAGAAAATTGTTAAGGAAAAATAATGAAAGAAAATGCCGCACGGCTTGATTTGCCGCGCGGCGTTTTTCTGCGTGTTGGTTTTGTTTTTCATGAAATGATCGGATTTTCCAAATTTTGTGATTGAAACCAAGCTGTCTGCCCATAATAGAATCAGGGATTAAACAGGGGGTTTCCGGCATGATAAATGAATTCCAGATGATTGGGGGGCCATTGAGGCAGGGACTGTATCAAAATGATTGCTTTACGCGAGGAATGAGAATGGAACAATTTCAAAGAATTCCATCACATATCGGGATTATCCCGGACGGTAACAGAAGATGGGCGGTGCAGAACGGTCTGCTAAAGGAAGATGGGTACGGTTATGGAATCGAGCCTGGTTTTCAGCTTTATGAATTGCTGTTGGAATATGGAATCCGAGAAGCCACGTTTTATGGCTTTACCAAAGACAACAATAAAAGGGTCCTAAAGCAGAGGGAGGCTTTTACGCAGGCCTGTGTAAAAGCAGTGGAACGTTTGAGCGGCAAAGACGGAAATTTATATGTTGTGGGGAATACTCAATCGCCTGCTTTTCCGGAAGAATTAAAAAAATATGCAAATCAGCGTGTCTGCTTTGGAAGAGGAAAAATCAACTTGAACTTTTTGGTAAATTATGACTGGAAATGGGACTTAAACGGACTCCGGGAAACGGGGCAGCTCAAGTCATCCGGAATATCCAAGGTGGATTTGATGATCCGCTGGGGCGGCCGAAGGCGATTAAGCGGTTTTTTACCCGCGCAGGCGGTATATTCTGACTTTTATATTGTTGATGACTTCTGGCCGGATTTTCGTCCTTCACATTTTCTCGATGCGCTTCGTTGGTATCAGAGCTGCGATGTAACGCTGGGTGGCTGAATGTCCGGAAGCAAGTTCATAATAAATTCATATTTTTATTGTATTATGTAAACAAGATTAAATTATAGGAGGTCTAAAATGAATACAAGTACGAAACCTGCGCTGCAAAGCAAATTGTTGGTATATCTGAATTTTTACCGACTGGCAGACAAGCAAAACAACCAGGAGCGAAAGGCAGAGTTGGAACCATACATTGAGGACCTTCGGGAAGAGATTAAAAAGGCGGAATAAAGTAAATGAGCGCTGTTTGGGGGTTCCCAAACGGCGCTTTTTAGCAGCCTTTAGCAGAAAAATGAGGCTATTCAATCCCAAGTTCGTTCATTTTCTCTCTTAATTTGAGAAAATCCTCAAATGCTGCCGGCTTGTTGTTCGGATTTCTCAGCAGAGCCGCCGGATGAGGAGTCGCCGTCATGAGAACACCGTTTTTCTCTGTATATGTTCCGTGTTCTTTCATGATTTTAAAATTGGGACGAATGAGTTTCATGGCGGCAATGCGCCCCAGGCAGACAATGATTTTCGGGCGCATCAGGGCAAACTGGCTGCGCAGCCATCCGATGCATTGTTCCTGTTCTTCCGGCTGCGGGTCGCGGTTTTTCGGCGGTCTGCATTTGACAATATTCGCGATATAAATGTTCTTGTCGCGGCTGAGGTCCACAGCATCCAGCATCTTATCCAAAAGCTGCCCGCTTCGCCCGACAAATGGCTTTCCCTGCAAATCTTCCTGTTCTCCCGGTCCTTCTCCGATAAAGAGTACTTTCGCGTTTCGGTTTCCCATGCCGAACACGACGTTGGTGCGTTCTTTGCACAAACTGCATTTGGTGCAGTTCAGGCACGCCTGTTCCAGTTCTTCCCATGTTGCGTACAAGCAATCGCCGCCTTTTCTGTCGAATCTTGCTTACATTATATCATATAGGGCGAATTCGGAAAAGAGACTGCCGTGAATGGTGAAATTTTCAAATGGTATCTGTTGGGAAAAATATACTGCGTTGGAAAATCAAGTACTCTGCGTATGAGGAATGTCATTTATGCATGTGCCGGGCCGTGTGAAAAACAAAAATTGTAGGTTGTCTTTTCTAAAAAAGTAGGGTATAATAATACGGTAACTTTTATACACGCAGGACCAAGCAAGACAGAGAGGCGTGCGATGGGATATGCGGCCGGGCGGGCTCTGTGCGGCGGGGCGCCGTGAACCATGTCAGGCGGGGAACCGAGCAGCATTAAGCGGAGTTGCTCCGTGCGACGCAGTTAGGTCTGTTCGTCCGCATATCCAATCGCATGAGTGTCGTGGTGTCACGGCCTGTCTTGCTTTCTGCTTTTCGGGGGTGAGTTGACATGTATCAGGTTCTCTACAGAAAATGGAGGCCGAAAACTTTCTCCGACGTGGTGGGTCAGCCGCAGGTTACCCAGACGCTGAAAAATGAGCTTGAGTCCGGCCGGGTGGCGCATGCGTATCTGTTCACCGGTTCCCGCGGAACAGGAAAGACCACCTGTGCCAAAATCCTCGCAAAGGCTGTTAACTGCCTCGATTTAAAAAACGGAGACCCCTGCGGCAAATGTGAAATTTGCCGTGGAATCGAGGATGGCTCGGTAATGGATATCGTGGAAATCGATGCGGCTTCCAACAATGGGGTGGACAGTATCCGTGCCCTGAGGGAAGAAGCAAATTTCACACCTGCCGCCGCAAAATATCGGGTTTATATCATCGATGAAGTTCACATGCTTTCCATCGGGGCGTTTAACGCGCTGCTCAAGACGTTGGAAGAGCCGCCTGCACACGTGATTTTTATTCTTGCTACCACAGAGGTGCATAAGCTGCCAGCCACGATTTTGTCGCGCTGCCAGCGGTTTGATTTTCACCGGATTCCTCCGCAGGAAATCGCCGCGCGTCTGTCTTATGTGGCGGAGCAGGAAGCAGATTCCATCGACCAGTCTGCCGCGCTGCTGATTGCCCGCCTGGCTGATGGAGCCTTGCGTGACGCACTTTCTATCTTAGACCAATGCTTTGGGCGTTCTAAAAATGTGACGGAAGAGATTGTTGTGCAAACGGCGGGACTGGTTGGCCGGGAACATCTGTTTCAGCTGACGGATGCGGTTCGGCGGCAGGACAGTGCCGCTGCACTTGAAATTATCGATCAGCTGCATTCTTCTTCCAAAGATATGGCCAGGCTGTGCGGGGAGCTTTCCTCTCATTTTCGCAGCTTGATGCTGATTCAAACCATGAATCAGCCCAGACCCCTGTTAGCGGTGACCGATGCGGAATATGAAGAGTTGAAACAGCAGGCGGGGCAGGTTTCAATTGCGACGATCCTCCATGCGATCGATTCCCTTCAGGTTACGCTTGAAAAGATGTATCGGGGAGGAGACCGACGAATTGAATTTGAACTTGCAATGCTTCGGCTGTGTTCCCCGCAGCTGGATTCATCGCCTCAGGCACTGCTAAGGCGGATTGAAGCGCTGGAGCAGGGAACTTCCAAACCCCGTGCGGTGCAGCCGGTGCCGAAGCACTCGCCTGCGCCGGAACATCCTGATTCGACGCAGAAGGAAAAAGAAGCGCCTGCGAAAGCCGCAGAACCAAAGAATATCACTGTTCCGGATACATCGGTTCCGGTCGAGCCGGAACAAAAGATTGGCGAATTGAAAGACAACGCGGAACAATTGGCGGAATGGCCGGAAATTGTTCAGGCACTGAAAAGCTATTCACACACCATTGCGGCGGCTTTTAACGGGTCGAGCGCCTATGTCAGCGGTGATTATGTTTTGATAGATGCCCCAAATGGAATGGCATTTAAGCTGCTGCGCAAGCCGGAACATCGGGAAAATATGCGCAGGGCGATTCAGCAGGTGACAGGGCGCACCTATCGCCTTGGTCCTTATCGAAAGCCACAGGAGAGCCGCCCGCAGGACGATCCGCTTGCCCAACTTGTGCAGAAGGCGGAAAATCAGGGAATTCCGGTAGAAACAACATAACAGGAGGAGATTTTTATGAAGGCAAGACTGCCCAAGGGATATGGTGGAGGCGGCGCGTCTAATTTACAGCAGATTGCGCGTCAGGCCCAGAAAATGCAGGAGCAGATGGCACAGACAACGCAGGAACTGGAAGAAAAAGAATATTCGGCTGCTGCCGGCGGCGACGCGGTTCGTGCGACTGTTACAGGAAAAATGGAAGTAAAGTCCATTGAACTCAAGCCGGAAGTCGTAGATCCGGAAGATATTGAAATCCTGTCTGATTTAGTGATTGCGGCGGTCAACGAGGCTTTGCGTGCGGCAGCGAACGACAAGACGGAGCGCATGGAACAAATTTCGGGTGGATTAAATGTTCCGGGGTTCCTGTAATTTATGGCGGGTTATCATATCCCTCCTTTATCGCGTCTGATTGACCAGTTTGAGCGGTTGCCGGGAATCGGCAGCAAGAGTGCCCAGCGTTTGGCCTATTACGTGCTGGGCCTTTCAGACAGCGGTGTGAAGGAGTTATCCGATGCAATTTTGGATGCGCATAAGAAAATCCATTACTGTAAAATCTGCTGTAACCTGACGGATGAGGAGCTGTGCCCGATCTGCCGCAATTCTGCGCGGGATCATTCCGCTATTTGCGTGGTGGAAGATCCACGTGATGTGATTGCGCTGGAGCGTACACATGAGTTTAACGCAGTCTATCATGTCCTTCATGGGGTTATATCGCCGTTAAACGGGATTGGCCCGGATCAGTTGTGCATAAAAGAACTGTTGGCCAGAATTGGGAATAAAGACCAAAAGGTTCGTGAAGTGATTATGGCAACTAACCCCACGGTGGAAGGGGAGGCGACCGCTATGTATATTTCGCGGTTGTTAAAGCCGCTTGGTGTCAAAGTCACGCGTTTGGCGTATGGGATTCCGGTTGGCGGAGATTTGGAATATGCTGATGAGTTTACTCTGACTCGTGCACTGGAAGGCCGCAGTGAAATCTGAGCGTGCGTTCAGTTTACATAACTCTTGACAACTATTCCAAAATGTGATATTCTCTAATTCCCGAGAAGAAAGGGCTTTTTATGCAAAAGAAAGATTCTTTTAAAACGATTTCTAAAAATAAAAAAGCCTATCATGACTATTTCGTAGAAGAAAGCATGGAGGCTGGCATTGAGCTTTGTGGAACGGAAGTGAAATCCATTCGCAAAGGTCAGGTCAACCTGAAGGATGCATGGTGTGGAATTGACAACGGGGAATTACAGATTAGAGGTATGCACATCAGCCCTTATGATCACGGCAATATTTTTAATCAGGATCCGATGCGTGTCCGTCGACTGCTCATGCATAAAAAGGAAATTCTGAGGCTGTTTGGGTTGGTCAAACAGAACGGATATGCTCTGATTCCACTTTCGATTTACTTGAAGGGATCTCTTGTGAAAGTTCAGATCGGACTTTGCAAGGGCAAAAAGCTGTACGATAAGCGTGCCGATTTGGCGGCCAAAGCGGCAAAACGTGACATGGAACGTGCCATGAAGGAACGTAATCGCTAAAAAAATATATATGGGGATGTAAAGGTTTCGACGGGGATTGTCAACCATGGTAAGCGGGTAGCGTCGCAGAATGCTTCATTTCTGCAAAGCATAATAAATGACAAAACTGAAAACGCTAACTATAACTACAATTATGGGATGGCGTACGCAGCCTAATTAGACTGCCGTCTTTACCGGGAGTATCGCGGCCCGGATAAAGGCGTCGATTAGCGGTGAACGTGAACTGGGGAACGCCTTTACCCCGGTCATGACTGAAAGGCTACCAAAGTGCGAAGCTTGCTGACGGGCGGCGTACCAAGGGAATGTTAAATCATCGGCTACACTCGTAGAAAGCCCTGGCAAGTGGTCTTCGGACACGAGTTCGACTCTCGTCATCTCCACCATAAATTAAGCGCTGTATCACAAGATATGGTGCTTTTTCTTGCGTTAATAGTCTATATATAGTACATCATATAAATTGCAATACAACAGGTAGACATTTAGGTAGACATTTAAAAATTAGCGTGCTATAATTTAATTATCAGGTAGACATTTTTGAAAGCTGGGTAGACATTATGGCACGAACAACAGTGGAAAAAAATATTTCTTATGACAGCGGTAAAAAGCTATATTATGTCAATATGGATTATGGCAAAGATGAAAACGGAAGGCGTGTTAAAAAGACAAAGACATATAAAACGAAATCAGAAGCCAAAACAGCATTGAAAGAGTTTGAAGCAGATAAAACAAAAGGGCAGTTGGTAATTCCTAAAAAGACAACTTTAAAGGAATGGCTCGACTTTTGGATGGAAAACATCGTGAAACCTAATAAACAACTTACAACGTATCATTATTATAAAAGCATGATAGACAAGTATACAGTTCCTCTATTAGGTTCTATCCCTATACAGGATTTAAAGCCGATACAGATACAGAAATACTATACACAGCTTAAGAAACTATCGCCGAATACAATTAGAAAGCATCATGATATGCTTCATCTTACGTTAGGAATAGCAGTCAAACAAGAGCAGATATTACAAAATCCGGTTGAAAGAGTAGAACCGCCACAAAAGCAGCGGAAAGAAGCAAAATTCTATGATCTTGAAAATTTGAAAAAATTATATGAAGTAGTGAAAAATACTGATTTAGAGGTTACTGTTAAACTGGGAGGGGGGTTAGGCCTTAGACGTGAGGAAATCTGCGGTTTAAGATGGAAAAATATTGATTTGGAAAATAAGAAAGTTAGAATCTGTGAAGCAAGAACACTAGCCGGAACTGAAATTGTTGATAAGGATACCAAAAATCGAACATCAAACAGGACACTTGGAATTCCAGCGGATATTATTGAATTGTTATTGAAAGAAAAAGCTAGACAGGAGAAAAACAAGGAATACCTTGGCAATTTATATGAGGATAGCGGGTATGTAGTGGTTCGTGAAGATGGAAAACCATATAGGCCGAATTATCTATCAGGAAAATTTAAAAAATTGATTGAAGCGAATGGATTACCGCCATTAACAATACACGGATTACGTCATACTTTTGCAAGTGTGGCAAATGCACAGGGAATACCGCTGTTTGAAATTGGAAAAGTGCTGGGACATTCTACTCCGTCAACAACAGGGATGATTTATACCCATATGTTTGATGATACCCATCAGGCAACGTTGGAAAAGGTTGCACAGGCTGAAAAAGCCGAATAAATCTCATATAGAAATTAAATTGGTATCTTGAACATTCAAAGCGGATAAGATATACTGTACCTAAAGTTACCGGAATGAGGTGTAACCATGAACAAGGAAATTCAAAAGAATATTAATTATACGCTTGCTACTTTTGCAATAGAAAAATTAGTGCCGAGCAAAGAAGCAATAGAACTATGCAGAAAGAACGCCGAGGGTGAAATCACTTTAAATAATGCCATTGATGAAATAAAAAGAAAGTACAAGACGGCAAGAGTCTAATGTTCAGCCAGTATGACGTATATACCGAAGTAAATTCAAAGTATTGTTACGGAGAATCCAATGTTCTGCGAAACAAATTAGATATTCATGATTTTGAGCAGCTTAAGCAAGCTGAAACCGATATTGTCGCGGTAAAACAGCATTATTTATTATCCTATCCGATCAAAGGCAGATTTACAGCGAACCATCTTTGCAGAATTCATGAATTTCTCTTTAGTGACGTATATCGTTTTGCAGGGCATTATAGAACGGAAACGATCAGAAAAGGAACGACAACTTTTCTTTCAGAAAATGATATTTCTTATAAATTGAAATCATTATTGGACAAGCTGAAAAAGGAATATTTTCTTGCAAATATGGAAACCACGGTATTAATTCATCGTTTGGCCTATTATTTTGCTGAACTGAACTATATCCATCCTTTTCGTGAGGGCAACGGCAGGGCAACAAGGGAGTTTATCAGGGAACTGGTTCTCTACAATGGCTATGAGATAGACTGGAGCAGAGTAAAAACAGAAACTTTACTTGACGCTATGATAGCTTCTGTATATGATACCGGAGAGTTAGAGAGAATTTTAAAAATATGTATCAGTAAGATTGAGGGATAGCCGCCATGGTTATTCCTCATTTTTCTATGTTATTTATCATTCAGAGATAAATTTTTCGTTCCCGAACAAGTATGCTATTTTTAAACTTTTTGGAGAAGAAAGCATAGGATTCATGCGGATTTTTGAAAGTTTACCGAACGTGTTACCGAACAAATAATTTGATTAAAAGTAAAATAATTGACAAGAAATACCATGATGCTATAATATTTTTAGAAATTGCATGAAAGGTAGTTAAATAATGAAAGATATATTAATTCAAATTTTAGTTCCTATTTTAACGGCAATTGTCTCGTTTTTTAGTGCTACATATAAAAGTAAGATTGATTTGAAAAAGCAAATTCAAATCAATAATACGGAAATCAAAAAAATAAAAGAGCAATATAGCAAAGAAATAGAGAAAATTAAAATTCAAATGGATAAACAATCAGAACTGTATGAGAAAAACGCACAAACGGATGTTGTTAAGAACTTTTTCAATAAAATGATGGAAGATCCTGCCGGAGCAATGAGTTTTGTAAATAACATGACAGAAATTTCAAATAGAATGGATAAGACAAATAATAGGAATAGATACAAAAAAAGATAGTTATTTCCGCCCCATCCGATTTAATGTATTTCATTAGAGTATACCCATGTGACAGTATAAAATTTATTTCATATACATTATAAAACAATATTGAAATATATGTCAAAAATAAAGTTTACTCTATTGACACACATTCTGGTTGATGGTATAATTTAGGTACAAAATCAATCAGGAGAGCGGCTGTAATGAAAGTTGGTTATATCAGAACGTCAACAGCGGAGCAGCACACAGCACGGCAAGAAGTCTTAATGCAAGAATTAGGTGTTGAGAAAGTCTATGTAGACCAGTTAAGCGGCAAAAATACCGAGCGTCCGCAATTAAGGGCTATGCTGAATTATGTGCGTGAGGGCGATACTGTTATCGTAGAGTCTATTAGCAGATTCGCAAGAAATACAAAAGACCTATTGGAATTGGTTGAACAACTAAAAGAAAAAAATGTAACTTTTGTCAGTAAAAAAGAAACCATAGACACGAATACCCCATCAGGCCAATTCATGCTAACCGTTTTTGGCGCTATGGCACAACTTGAGAGAGCCTACATCTTAGACCGTCAGCGTGAGGGCATAGCAGTTGCAAGGGCTGCAGGGGCATACAAAGGTAGACAGCCGATAGAAATCGATGCAAAAGCCTTTGAGAGCGTTTATAAGGCATGGAAAGCCAAAGAGATTACAGCCAAAAGAGCCATGCAGAAATTAGGCTTGAAACCGAATACGTTTTATCGGAGAGTAAAAGAATTTGAGAGCGGAAAATAAACCGCTCTTTTTTATATAAATATGGGTCGAGAATGATATTGTTGAAAATAGAGATATACAGGAATATAATGGATATAAACTGCATATGGGGGATCAAAAAAGATGGATGCTAATAAAATTAGATTATTAGAATTTTTAGGGTCGAGCAAGAGGACATTTAACATTCCCGTATATCAAAGAAATTATGATTGGAAAAAAGAACAATGTGTTAGACTATTTAAAGACATAGAAAACATAGCACTAAATAATTTCGAGATTGAGCATTTTATTGGTACTATAGTCTATCTCGTATCCTCCATTCAACCTAGCTTTATGGAATTAGTTTTAATTGATGGGCAGCAGAGAATAACCAGTGTCACATTGCTTATTAAAGCACTATACGACTCAATCTCCGATGAAGAGTTAAGAGCGGATATTTATGAAACTTATTTGATCAATAAACATGCACCGGAGTCCTTAAGAATAAAATTAAAACCTATCGAAAGCGATTGTATCGCATATGAAGATATTATCGCAAATAAAACAATATCAGAAGAGAAAGACGGTTCTAATATAGTTAAAAATTACAATCTGTTCAAAAAATTAGTTACGGAATCACCAGTCAAACCAGAAGAACTGTATCAAGCTCTTAATAAAGTTGAACTTGTGTATATTGCTTTAGATAAAGATAAGAAATCTGAAAATCCACAGTTGATATTTGAAAGCTTAAACTCTACCGGCCTTTCCTTAACACAAGCAGATTTAATTAGAAACTTTTTGCTTATGAATCATGCTTATGATGAGCAGACAAGACTATACAAACAATACTGGATAAAAATAGAATCATTGCTTACAAATTCCAGTATATCCGATTTTGTTAGAGATTACCTAACGATGAAGACTGGAACAATTCCGAATAAAGATAAGGTATATATTTCATTTAAAACTTTTGCTTATGAAAATAAGAATTATGATGAAGAAGGATTACTAGAAGACCTGCTAATTTATGCTGAGTATTATTCATGGTTTTCATTTTGTAATAGTCCTTATAAAAAAATAAATGAATTATTATTGCAACTACAACAACTAAAATCCACAGTAACATATCCAGCTTTATTATATATTTTTGAAGATTGTTTTAGCTACAAGATAATAGATACACAGCAGTTGGAAGATATTCTAATTACTATTTTGTCTTATCTATACAGAAGAATAATTTGTGGATATCCAACCAATTCGCTAAACAAAATCTTTTCATCCCTTATTAATGAAATCTCAAAATCCAATAAAAGCAATTACAACGAAATGATTTTAAATATTTTGGCAAGCAAAACAGCAAGCGGAATTTTTCCACGAGATGAAGAGTTTAAAAGAGAGTTTATATCAAAAGACCTATATAAAACTAAAATTGACAAATATACTTTATATCAATTGGAAAGTTACTGCAATAAAGAAGTTATAGACTTAACAAATGACATTACAATTGAACATATAATGCCACAGCGGTTAACTCCAGCTTGGCAAATTGAATTGGGTAATAAATTTGATGAAATACATAATGAACTGTTACATACAATAGGAAACTTGACCTTGACTGGATATAATTCTGAATTATCAAACAAGAGTTTTGATGATAAAAAATGCATTCTCATACAATCCAATATTTCTATCAGCAGGAATCTAATACAATTTGAAACTTGGAATGCAGACTCAATAAAGAAAAGAGCAGCTTTTTTATTTGAATTTGCAAAAAGCATTTGGGCTTTGCCAGAAAAGTATAACGCTCAGAATCCTAATACATCTGCTATTGATTATTCTGCTACTTATAATATTATGGATGATATTAATGTAACCGGGGAAAAGCCGAAGCAGCTAATAATTTTAGACATGGAGTACAATGTGTCCTCTTGGAAAGACGTTATACGAGAATTATGTTCGCAATTATATGAATTAGATTCGGACACTTTTAGATCGTTTGCTAAGCATAAGGATTTTATTGGCAGAGATCGTAAAGTAATTGATAGTAAAGGTGATGATATGATATCGCCTTATAAAATTGCCGAAAATTTATTTGTGGAAACCAATATGAGCGCTAATACTATCATTAATTACTGCAAAATAATTGTTGAACATTATTCTTTGCAAGACGATATTTTCTTTTTGTTGCGTGCTCAATAAGTTGTTGAATGAGTTATATTAGGGGGGTACATTACATTCTTCCAACTGATTTTTTCCTACACAGCGGCTATAGCAGATATTTTTCACTCACAGGCAGAATTTTGAATACCGAATATATAGAAACCCCTTATCAATTCCTGATAAGGGGTAAAAATTTTCTGATTTTGAATTTTTTGTTAATAAAAGAAAAAACACTTGCCATTTTCCTTGACAAGTGCCATAATAATGAGTGGAGAAAACGCCCAATAGGTGACTCTCTACTTCTTAATTCCTGTTAAGAAGTCTACCCCATTACTAATTGAGATATTCAATCTCATTCCTTTGATTTTCAGTGCCTTTATTATACCACAAAAATAAATACAAATGTAAACAAATTATGAACAAGTGTGAAATATAAGGTAAACTTAGAAATCTGACTTGAATATCGCGCTATTACGTTCAATGCGGAAAGGACTATAGGTGTAAAAGACATTGAACAAAGACAAACTGAATAAAATGCTAAATATGAGTTGCGGGATACATACAATCAATATTGCTACAAACGACATTATTTATTGTCGCAGCGACAGCGTGAGGGAATGTATCAAAGCAGACAAAAGCAGAGTAAATCCCAATACGGGTGAAATCATTTACAAGGCAATTATCAATCCGAATAAGCTGAATGGTTATATCAACGCTTATGAAGATTTGCAAAAGGTATTTCCTGTAATTATTCAAGAAATGGGAATCAGCAATTATCGAATCGCAAGGGCAGATTTTGCTGTAGACAGTTTTGAGAATAATTATAATGAACTTCACAAGATTAATAAATGTATTTGTTTGTTGTTAGCGGTTGCCTACCATATAAAAAACAGATACGAAAGCACAGACCCCCTGTCTTTAGAACACTTGACTACAAGGGTACAGAGCGAATATCTTGAATGTGAAAATTATAATAAGGATATTGAGTCCGATCATACCAGCCCAGTCTATAATCGGTTGGAGTTTCGGAGTAAGGCAATTTTAAAAGTCAAAAAAGATATACCGACATTAATTAACGATTGGTGTAGCAGGTTGGAGTATTCAATTACCTGTTTTGATAAATTGCAGGGAATTTGTAATGATTATCTGATTCAAAGATGGAATATAGAAAATGATATGCAGGTGAAAAGCACATCGGAATTTCTTAGGAAGTATCAAGATAATATCTATACTTCACGGCAAATAGCAAATTTCTATTCCCGATTGAATTATGACAAACCAGAGAGCAAGGCGAAGAACTTTAAAAGATATAACAGGATAGAATATTTCTCGCTGAATGATTTGAAATCTTATGCTGCTATTATCAAAAACGCATTATGGAAATATGTAAAGACGAATAGTAAAAGTGCGATGACAGCACTAAAAAGCTAATTGACAATATTTTAAATAAGCATTATATCATATATCTTTTTACAATGTATCGCATTAAATTTATGCGTTAATATGATCACAATTTAATACTGTAAGAATATAAACAATAATGAGAGCATTAACAATATAGCATCAATTAGTAAAATTGGACGTATTCTCCATTCATCTATTTAATATCTAATTTTATAATAATTAATTAATGATTGGAGATTGATTTATTGCACGATAGTAACAATGATACTAGGATAGTTTATACGGTTGACGATATTAAGAATATGTTAGGGATCGGAAAAAATCAGGCTTATGCATTGGCGAACAGCGGAGAATTTCACGTTTGCCACATCGGAAAAAAGATAGTAATTTCTAAAGTAGTCTTTAATAATTGGTTAGTTGGAAATAGTACCAAAGACAAGATACAAGATAAAATATTATCATAAGTGAAATTAAGGGAAATGCTGTATAAGAGCAATTTTAGGTAGACATTAGGTAGACATGAAGCAAAAATAACATAGGTTATCGTAAGTGATTAGGAATGAAATAGATACCTTCAAATCGTTTAAAAACATAGGCTGCAAGCCATAAAAAGTGAATAGGAGTGATAAGAGAAGAATTAAAAAAGTTGCGTTCGACTCTCGTCATCTCCACCAACCTTATCAATGTCCGCATTGGCCTTAGGGCTGATGCGGATATTTGCTGTTATAGAGCCTTTTGAAATCTCTACTTTATCAACAAAAGTATCGATTACGCGCTGTTTGACTTCCGGCTCGCTGCTTGAAAGTTGTTATTTAAATTTCATTAGATATGCTTTTATTTAAGATTTGCTATATTTAACTGAATTTGCAATTGCTGAGGCATTCGCAAGCTGAATTTCAAGGCCTTTTTGCTTTTCAGTGAGGGAACGTACTTGCATCGCTGACTCTTCTTTGGATAGCAACCATTATCACAATAATATAGGCATAGGCAGGAGTGCTGCAAGCGAAGTATACCATGACAATTTAAGGGCATTTTTAAAAAGATAGTTTAAGCATTCCTAAAAATCGCTTTTTAACATTAATAATAGTCCAGTCGCGTTATAATAATAGAAGAAATTGGTGGTTTCTTAATTCATGAAATTTCAAATTTAGTTGATAACATTTTAGCTTTTTACTAACAATAATCTTAACAAAAGAGATGAATTTTAGATGTTTAAAAATTTAAAAATTAGTCGAAAAATAACTTTTGTATTTTCCACCATCATTATTTTAGCATTTTGCGCTTTGGGATATGGATTTCTATTATTAAATAATGCGCAGGCAAAAATAGAAAATGTAAATACCACAGTCGTTCC
This sequence comes from Oscillospiraceae bacterium, assembly GCA_022650485.1. Lineage (GTDB taxonomy): Bacteria > Bacillota > Clostridia > Oscillospirales > Acutalibacteraceae > Caproicibacter. Next base: position 26,066 of record JALCPP010000011.1, read on the forward strand.
AGCTATAAACGTTGCGAATGATGCAAAAGAAAATATACTTACTCTTGAAAAGAACATATTTGTTATTTTACTGACAGAAGATAAATCTTTACAAAAGGAATTAGTGGAACAAAACAAAGAAAAGGAACAAAGTGTACTGTCGGATTTTCAGAAATTAAAAAAATATTCGCCAGAAAACAATACGGAATTAGATCAAGATATTAAGGCGCTGCAGAAATCTGCTCCTATCCGTGAACAAATAGAGATTTTGTCAACGGATGAAACGTGGGAACAAGGGGAACAGCTTATGGAGGAAACTTATATCCCTATTGTAGATGGGCTAAACACGAGCATGAATGAAGTTTCGTCTCATATAAACAAAGAATCAGCTGCTGTCATCAATGAAAGCCAAAGGAATACCGGCATGGGCGCTTTGATCATCATGATGATCGGATTGTTTATTATTATATATGGAATTTTGGTCGGATTTCTACTTGTAAAAAGGATTAAAGGGCCATTAGTGAAAGTTACCCGTGCTGCGCAAAAAATGGCAGAAGGAAGCCTGAATGTTCAGATAGATGTAGAGTCAAAAGATGAAGTCGGGCAGCTTTGCGCTGCATTTTCCCAATCGGCCGGGTCAATCAGAAAATATATAGCCGATATTACGGAACATTTGGCTGAAGTGGAACGGGGAAACCTGGATGCAGCGTCAAAGATAGAATACATTGGTGACTATAAGGCGTTGAATATAGCGTATCAGGGTATTCTTACTTCATTGAATGAGATGATTGGTCGGATTAATCAATCGGCTCAACAGGTCATGAGCGGCTCCACGGAGCTATCCAATGGTGCTCAGATATTGGCGCAGAATGCAACCGAGCAGGCAAGTTCCATGCAGGAACTTGCCGCCACAATCACAGACGTTTCAACACAGGTTAAACAAAACGCTTTCAATGCAAGCAACGCCAATAAAAGTGTCAGTCATGTTAATCAAGAGGTGCAAAATTGCAACCAACATATGACCCAAATGGTAAGGGCTATGTCGGAAATTAATAGTACATCCAGCGAAATCAAGAAAATCATTAAAACCATAGAAGATATCGCTTTTCAAACGAATCTACTTTCTTTAAATGCTTCCGTCGAAGCAGCCAGAGCCGGCTCGGCCGGAAAAGGGTTTGCAGTGGTAGCAGATGAAGTACGAAATCTAGCGAGTAAGAGTGCGGATGCAGCCAAAAATACAACAGGTCTCATTCGCAATGCGATGCTTCAAATTGAAAATGGTTCAAAAATTGCGGACGAAACGGCCAAGTCATTACTGCAAGTTGTTGAAAGTACCAGTTCTGTTTCAGCGTCGGTGAAGCAGATTTCAGAAGCTTCCAACAAGCAGTCGGATTCGATTAGCCAAATCACATTGGGAGTCGATCAGGTTTCTGATATCATACAAAAAAATGCCGCCACTGCGGAAGAAGATGCTGCTTCCAGCAAGGAGCTGACTCAGCAAGCACTTTTATTAAAAGAAGCAGTAAGAAAGTTTCAGTTAAAGACAGTCGGTGATTGAGCGGCTTTCCGTTAAAACGATTTTATCAGGCCCAGAGTCCATGCTGATGCTGTTGAACGTTTAGATGCTAGTTTGCGCATAAATCTTGATGCAACTAGTACATAGTCCGATGATGATACACCGGGAAGCTGTTATATTACTTCAGCTTTCCGGTGGCGTTGTTTCTTACGAAGGAATCAGTCTTGCCACAACAAAACTGGGTGGGATTGGAATGATCGGGCACAAAATTTCTTTTTCGCTTGGTGTAATTCTTTGGACGGTCTGCGGCTTTGTGACTGTACAATTTTTATCCACCTTTTGCCGGAGTTGTACTACGACAGCATTGTTGCTGACCGGACAATCACACTGTACACTGCACTGATTGTTCCGGATGAATTGTATCCGAAATCTGATGCAGATGCCAAGTACTCGGGAGTTGCTGTCTGCAGGCAAATCATATGGATTATCAATTTGCAAAATTCCAACTGAATGAGTGGTCCAAGAGATTGCTGCGGATTTTTATTTTGATCATTGAACCGTGACAGCTTGTAACAGGGAAATAATTTGTTCATGAATAGAAATAAAAAACATTGAAATACGATCAAAATTCTTAAAAAAAGGAATTAAACTTCGGTTAATAGTTTGAAAAATGCTGATTTACTTGTAAATTGGTAAAAAAAATAAAAAATATAATTATAATTCTAAATAGTAAAATATTCAATTTACGTTATGGTTAAAATAGAAGCATGAAACGGAGGGGATGAAATGAATCGGGAAGAAAGGAAAAGAGAGTATCTAAGATCTTTTATCCAGACATTTTCTGAAAGTGGAATCGACAGAACGCCGATAAAAAAACTTGCCGGTGCGGCAAAAATTAATGAAGCGTCTATTTATCAATATTTTAAAAATAAAGATGAAATTGTTGTCGATTGCGTGCGCCTTTTTCTGAACGAGGAATTAAGCCAGGAGTTACAACTTTTGCTGGATCCGCGTGAACCATTACAGAGCAGAATAGATCGTTTTGTTCAGTGCAATGAAGAATCCGCCCCAAAGGCAAAATTTGTAATTCAGGTTTTGACAAGCCCAAATTTTAGCCAAATGTGTTCTCAGATCGTTCATGAGTTTATTAAAAAATTTTTGGCATCTCCCCAAATGAAGTTGGATCGTGGGAGTCTTCCATGCAGCACTAACGAATCTGCTGTGATACTGCTGCTTTTAAGCGTTATGATCAGTGACAGAGTCATCGGTGAAGACTACCTTCTGCGGATTCAGCTGGAATATTTGCAAAATCTGTTGTTTAGCGATCATGTAATGGACAGAGCGCGCAGAAATTCGGCCTGAACCACGGCTAGCACCGACTGTAAAATTCAAAATTTGTGGCAAACAAAAAGGACTGGCTTTTCGCCGAGTCCCCATGTTTTTGTCATGTTTTTTTGCAGCCTGAAACATTTTAGCTGTCTTCATTTGTAATCAGGCGGTTGCCGTCGCTGTCAATGACCAGTTCTGAATGTGGTGTTAACGAACCCTCAATGATTTTTCGTGCAATCAAGGTTTCCACATGGCTTTGAATAAACCGCTTCAGTGGTCTTGCACCGTAAACGGGGTCGAATCCGCGGCTTACAATAAATTCTTTTGCCGCCGGTGTCAGGCGAACACTGAGCTGTTTGTTGTTCAGCCGTTTCTTTAGATCTGCAATCTGAAGATCGACGATTTTGTCGATTTCGCCGCGGGTTAAAGGCCGGTAGAAGACAATTTCATCCAGACGGTTCAAAAATTCCGGGCGGAACTGATGCCGCAGCAGAGTGCTGACCTGATTGCGGGCTTCTTCACTAATCTGGCCATCCGAACCGATTCCTTCCAGAATCTGACTTGAACCGAGGTTGGAAGTCAGAATTAAAATCGTGTTTTTAAAATCGATGGTGCGTCCCTGGGAATCGGTGATGCGGCCGTCATCCAAAACCTGAAGTAAAATGTTGAATACATCGGGATGTGCTTTTTCCACTTCATCGAAAAGAACCACGGAATAAGGGTGGCGGCGGACCGCTTCGGTCAGCTGGCCGCCTTCTTCATAGCCGACATAACCCGGAGGAGCCCCGATCAGCCGGGAAACGGAGAATTTTTCCATGTATTCGGTCATATCGATGCGCACCATGCTTTTCTCGTCGTCAAACAGGGCTTGTGCCAATGCTTTGGCTAATTCGGTCTTGCCGACACCAGTGGGACCAAGGAAAAGAAAAGAGCCGATGGGGCGGTTTGGGTCCTGAATGCCTGCGCGGGAGCGCAGAATGCAGTCCGTTACCTTTTGAACGGCTTCGTCCTGCCCAATGACGCGCTCGTGCAGGGTATCCCCCAGACGAAGCAGTTTTTCCCGTTCGCTTTCCACCAGGCGGGAGATCGGGATTCCGGTCCAACGGCCCACAATGCGGGCAATTTCATCTTCTGAAACGCGGTCATGCAGCAGAGAATCGGATTTTTTCTGCGTTTTTTCCGCAATTTCTTCTTCCGCTTTCAACTGCTTTTCCAGTTCCGGAAGTTTGCCGTATTTTAGTTCCGCCGCTTTGTTCAAGTCGTAATTCCGCTCTGCTTTTTCTATTTCTGCGTTGACCTGCTCCATTTGTTCGCGTAGTTTGCGCACTTTGCCAATGGACTGCTTTTCATTTTCCCATTTTGCCTTCATTTCTTTAAAAAGTGCGCGGTCGTCCGCAAGTTCCTTTTGAATCTGAGCCAGATGCTCCTGCGTTAGAGGGTCCGTATCTTTTTTCAGTGCGGCTTCCTCGATTTCCTTCTGCATGATTTTGCGTGAAATGTCGTCCAGCTCCGTTGGCATGGAGTCAATCTCTGTGCGTACCATCGCACAGGCCTCGTCGATCAGGTCGATGGCCTTATCGGGAAGGAAGCGGTCGGTAATATAACGATTACTCAGCACCGCCGCGGCGATGAGTGCCTGGTCCTGAATTTTGACGCCGTGAAAAACTTCGTAACGTTCTTTCAAGCCGCGCAGGATGGAAATGGTATCTTCTACACTGGGTTCTTCCACCATAACGGGCTGAAACCGGCGTTCCAGCGCCGCATCCTTTTCAATATACTGGTGGTATTCGTTCAGAGTGGTCGCACCGATGCAGTGCAGTTCTCCGCGGGCCAGCATGGGTTTGAGCAGATTGCCGGCATCCATGCTTCCCTCTGTTTTTCCCGCGCCGACAATGGTGTGCAGCTCATCGATAAATAAAATAATTTTGCCTTCGCTTTTTTTGACTTCATTCAGGACCGCTTTCAAGCGTTCTTCAAATTCACCGCGAAACTTTGCACCGGCAATCAGCGCGCCCATGTCAAGCGAAAAGACTTTGCGGTCTTTAATGCTGTTCGGCACGTCTCCGCGGACAATTCGTTGTGCCAGCCCTTCTGCAATGGCGGTTTTGCCGACACCCGGCTCGCCGATCAGAACAGGGTTGTTTTTTGTTTTTCTGGAAAGGATCAGAACAACATTCCGAATTTCTTCGTCTCGGCCGATGACGGGGTCCAGCTTATGGTTTTTCGCCAGCGCAACCAAATCCTGAGCATATTTTTTCAGCGAGTCGTATGTTTCTTCCGGATTATCGCTGGTTACGCGTGTGTTTCCGCGCACGGTGGAAAGTGCCGAAAGAAAGACGTTGCGGCGGATTTCGTACTGTTCCAGCAGTTTACGAATATCCGGATCCGGACGGTCGATCAGTGCGAGCATTAGGTGTTCTACAGACACGTATTCGTCCTTCATGCGTTCCGCAATGTGTTCCGATTCGGTCAGCACTGTGTCCGTTCCGGGGGAAACATAGATTTTCCCGGGTTCCCGGCCGGGTCCGGTGACACCGGGCAGCTTTTCTACCAGAGCTTTTGTATCGCTGGCAAAAGCATCCGGGTCAAGATTCATCTTTTTCAAAAGCTGCGGAATCAGCCCGTTTTTCTGGGTTGCCAGGGCCAGCATCAAATGTTCCTGCCCAACCTGCATATTGTTATTTTCGATCGCAATATTCTGAGCAAGCTGAACGGCTTCCAAAGATTTTTGCGTAAATTTCTGCGCATTCATGTTTGCCTGCCTCCTTTTATCCTTGCAATTCCATTAAATAATAATTGAATTTTTTAAATGATTTTGATACTCCCACTCTAACTTTACCTGCGTCTTCACGGGGGAATCGGAGCCGGCGTATTGCTTGAGCTGGCGGTCAAATTCCTGAATATAGTCGCAGATTGCCAGGGCAATGGCTTCGGCTGTGCGGTTTTGTTCCGCGGCCGGGGTGAGAAATGTACGGTGAAAGCGTCCCGGGCCAATCTCACACGGCACATGATCGGACGGAAAGAATTTTTTAAGCCATCGGTTTTCAATCCTGTTTCTAAATTTAAAAAATTCCATCAGCCGCGCTTCCAGCACAGGATTTTTTGTGCGCAGTGAAACGCGCAGTTCCCCCACGGCGGCACTGCTTTGCCGAAACAGTTCCAACGCATAGCGAACGGTTGGATGATACCGGTAAACCAAAGCGCTGCGAACAGTCAGCATCGTTTCACTTTGACGGGAGCGAACTTGAAAATTTTCAGCTTCTGAAAAAAAGTGTTCCATACAGCTGAAAATGTCCCCAATCTTTTCTTCCGGTGTTGCATAGGAGAGATAATCAGCCAGAATTCTGTTAATCATTCCGCTTCTGCTGACGCCGCGTTCGCAGGCAATCTGGTCCACCGCTTCGACTAACTCATCTAATAATACAATACTGTAAACACTTCGGTCCGTTTATCCCACCTCGTTTCTGCCATAAATTATAGACGTATATTTATAATTTGTCAACCAAATTATATAATGCGCTTTGCAAATTGTTTATTTAACTTCCAAAACATGGCCCCGGCTATAGCCGGGGCCATGTTTTGATGGAAGAGGTGGATTTGTCTGCTGCGAAAGCTCAAATTGGTCAGCAGTAATGGTTTGTGGCTGTTCTGTCAAAAAGGAAATCGGAAGTGCTTTCTGTCTTTTTCCCGCAGCAGCGGCACGGGTCAGTTCGCGATCGCGATCATCAGGCTGAGATATCCGGCAAATGTAACCCAAAACAGGTAAGGAAGCTGCAAAAGTGCTGCGGGTTTGCTGATTTTCCAAAAGGAACAGACCATGGCGACAATCAAACCAAGAAGGAGCAAAAGCCAGAAAAAAGAAAACCAATATGCCTGCAGGTTAAAAAAGAAAATAGTCCATAAAAGATTTACTGCCAGTTGTACTGCATACAGTGTCAGAGCGTGTGTTGTGCGGTGAGAGCCGGATAAGTAAATGAGCGCTGCGCTGATTCCCATAAGACAATATAAAATTGCCCAGACAATAGGAAAAACTGATGACGGAGGGGTCAGCGCAGGCTTTGACAGATTCTGAAATGATTCCATGGAATTTTGGGTCACAAACCGTACCAGCGCACCGGCGCCAACCGTAAGCAAAATAAAAAACAGATATACCTTTATTTTCTTTAAGCAAAAGATCATTTGCTTTTCACCTCGGAAACATATATGTCTTGCATTCCCCAATCATGTGAGATGGAATCAGGCAGAAAAGACAGCACGATGGTTACAACAACGGAATCTCTGAACAAGGGGACGGAGCATAAGCTCCGTCGGCTTATTCGTCGTCCCTTGTCAGATTTTCTGCATAGTCCCTCAGGCTTTCAACGGAATTGATCGCTTGAGCGCGCTGGTTGATGGCTTCCCGCACATAATTTGGGAGTGAGCGGAAATATCGTTTTGCTTCCTGGTCCTGCCGGATCAGACCATATAAATCTTCATAATGCTGCATAAAATCCCTCCTGTTTTCAATGTGTTGACCGCGATCCTTGCTTTTACATTATTTAGTATGAACAGAGTTTATGAAAATAAAAGTGATAATTTTAAAGCGGTCACTGGAATTTCTATGTCCGGATAGATTTTTATCTGTTTATGTCGAAAGTGCTGTTTAACTTGCAAATTGGAAAAATCAGGAGAAAAAAACTGTTATAATAATTCCGTACATAAAATAATCGAGCTGGGATGCTGAAAAACATGCGTGTTAATGTTAACGAATTTCTGATCTCTTTATCCAGAACGCTGGACTTTGCAGAAAAAGGGGTTCTTCGCAACAATTATAATCACGGCATGCGGGTTGCCTACATCGCAGGTAGAATCGCGCTTGCGCTCTCTATGCCGGCGGAGAATCTGTTTGATCTGATCTCTTACTCTCTGCTTCATGACAACGGCGTTATGAAGGCTTTACTGGAATCCCCATCCCGCGAACAGTTCAGTACAGAAACAAGCCCTTCTCACTGTGAGGAAGGCGAAAAGAATATTGCAACATTTCCCTTCCTGAAGCGGGAAAAAAATGTTATTTTATATCATCATGAGCATTATGACGGAAGCGGTTTTTTTGGAATTCACGGCCGCGAAATTCCGATGTATTCCCGTGTCATTTCCCTTGCGGACCAGGTTGCCGTGCGATATGCTTACGGGTACACGTCAGACGAGATTATTGTACAGATCAATAAGGAAGCGCGCATTTTTGACCCGGTTGTACGGGAAGCGTTTCTGGAAATGAGCCGGTACATGGAATTCTGGCTGGGAATGGATGATATGTTCGTCCAAAGTTCCCTGGTTGCCATGCTTCCGCAGGTGCAGCGGGACCTGAATTTGCAGAATATCAGAAGTATTTCTCAGATTTTCAGTAATATCATCGATGCGAAGTCTCCATTTACCGGCTCGCATTCCCGTGGCATCAGTGAAAAGGTGGGTCTTATTTGCCAGTATTATGAGTTTGACGAAGCCACTTACTGGAAAATGAGGATTGCGGCGGATTTGCATGACTTGGGAAAGCTTGCGGTGCCCAACGAGATTTTGGACAAGCCGGGCAAACTTGACAGCAAAGAATTTCGTGTTATCCAATCTCATCCGTTTTATACCCGCAAGGTGCTGGAAATGATTAAGGGATTTGAGGACATTACGGAATGGGCTTCCAATCACCATGAAAAGCTGAATGGAACCGGATATCCGTATGGGATTGAAGAGAATCAGCTCGATTTTAATTCAAGAATTCTTGCCTGTGTGGATATTTATCAGGCATTGACGGAAGATCGGCCGTACCGGCGCGGTATGGCCCATACAGATGCGGTTAAAATTATGGGGAAGATGGCGGACGACCATTTGATCGAATCTTCCGTCGTAGAAGATATCAGTTCTATTTTTCCATAACAGCCGCATAGATCTTATTTTAAACTCAAACGCGAAAGCCGCCTTCCAGTAAAGAAGGGCGGCTTTCGCGTTTGAGTTTAAAGTTCAAATTCACCGGGATCATGTTTTTTCAGCGGTGGAGGTGCGTAAGGGGTGCGCAGTAACGGATCATATCGAAACGCACGGCATGAATCCGGCGTTTCATCCTCGCCAAATTGCCGGGAAACACAGTTTTCTGCCGGGCCGGGACCGTGAATGCAATAACTGCAGTTCGGTGTAACCTCGTTCCCAAAAAGCGGTTTCTTTTTCCGACTGAACATGATCAATCCTCCTTCAGCATGAAGATTAGATCCTCTTTTGATATTATATCATTGCTGCTGTAAAATTTCCAATTTTTTGCAGGGAGCACAGAGAAGAAGTGCAGAGCAGAGGACCAGCAGGGCAACCGACGCGGGCGGTGTGGCGGAAAGCGCACCGCTGACCGGCCCCGCAAAGCTGCAGAATGTCTCTTTTGTTTCCGGGAACAGCAGCATCAGTCCCCAGGAAACGGCGGCGGAAAGCACTGCCTGAAGAAGTCGGAACATGACGAAGCGGACTCTGCTGAATTTAAGTTCCGTCAGAGAGGATAAAACCTGAAAATGGACGCAGATTCCGCCCCAGCCGATTGCGGCGGAAAATGCCCACGGGGGAACTCCGAGCCGGGCCAGGTCGGAACACCCGCCCGTTACTTCCAGCAGGGCGGAAAGCCCCGCACGGTGTGTTGGGTCTGTGCAGACCATTCGCAGCAGGTTCATCAGTGCTGCGAACAGAATGACAAAGCAGCACATGTTGATCATGGCACGGGCCGCATCTGCCGCGGACAGGATAAGCGCTTGAGCAATGCCGGGGTCATCGCTTCTCTGCTTTTTATGTATATGCGGTTCGTGTTTGGCGGTCAGTCCGCATCCGATGCCGAGCAGCAGGAAGACCACAATCTGCGCGGCAAACAGGATGACTCCGGCATGTGGATCTTTCAGAAAGCCGGCTCCGACCGCCGTAATGACAAAGGACGGGCCTGCGTTGACGCAGAACCCCAACATTCGTTCCGCCTGTTTTTGGTCGATTTCGCCTTCTTCATACAGGGAGGCAATGGAACGGGCGCCAGCGGGATAGCCGCCGATTACACTCATGAAGATGGTGGGGGCCGTGCTTCCGGGGAGCCGAAACAGCGTTTGGGTCAGCCGTTCCATCCATCCTCCGATTTTGTGGGCTAATCCGCTTTTTACCACGAAAACAGAAAGAACCATGAACGGGTAAAGTGACGGAATCAGCACTTCAAGACAATAACCAATTCCGTTTTTTGCTCCCTGCGCTGCCTGCGCCGGAAAAATCAGCATGGCACAGGCGGCTGACAGCGCAGCCAGAAGGAGCGTTCCGGTTCGAAATTTCATAACAAAGATTCCCTCCCATCTTTCCATATATATGTCCTGCTGCGGATATTTACCCCTGGTTTCGCATAGCATTAGATGTAATCACGATGGGAGTGGGGGATTCGCTTTGGTGAAAAAAGAGAACCTGTTGGTTCGTTCAGGGCTTCACATGCCAACTCATATAGAACTAAACGGAAATACGGAAGCGATTGTAGACGGATGCGGCGGCGTTTTGGAGTACGACACGGATGTCGTTCGGATACGAACAGGAAAATTGATTGTCCGCTTTACCGGAAGGGACCTTGTGATTAAATGTCTTACCGCCGATTCGTTGGTGGTAACGGGATATTTTACCGGAATTGAATTCTTGGTCTGAGGTGCTGCCATGTTATCGCTGAAAATAACCCGGTGGTGTTTGGGCTATGTCCGCTTTTCTGTGACAGGAGGAAGCCCGGAGCGCTTTTTTAATTATTGTGCCAGATCCGGCATCATTCTTTGGAATATTACCTCGCGCAGTTCAAGCAGTGCTTTTGTTGCTTCTGGGTTGTACCGTGCCTTACGTCCTTTGGCGCGCAAGGCAGGCTGCAGACTGCGTGTCAGGGAGCGGCACGGGCTGCCGTTCCTTTTGCGCAGAATGCGCACTCACCGCGGAATTGTATACGGTGCGGCTGCGTTTGCAGTGATTCTCATCTTGCTTTCGCTGCGCGTGTGGTGTGTTGATGTGACGGGCAACACGACGCTGGATTCGCGCGCCGTTCTTTCGGCGCTTGCCGAAAACGGTGTTTCTCCCGGCACACGGATTGCAGCAGTTGATACTAAAAGAGTGGAGCAAAAACTGATGCTGATGTTTCCGAAAATTCGGTGGATGACCATCAATACGCAGGGCTGTATGATGCAGGTCTGTATTCAGGAAAAAACAGAACAGCCGCAGATTGTCGAACAGAACGGGGTTTGCAATGTCAAGGCTTCCGCAACGGGGCAGGTTACCGCAATACGCGTTTATGCGGGAACCGCGCAGGTGAATCTTGGCGATGCCGTGGCGCAGGGACAGCTTTTGGTCAGCGGTGTGGTGGAAGACGCGCTGGGGGGCAGCACGTTTGTTCATGCGTCGGCGGAAATCATTGCGGAAACTTCACGTTCCTGCGAAATTCGGATTCCGCTTCGGCAGACCCTTCGTGAGCCGACGGGGACCCATGTTGTGCGCAGAAGTCTGCAGCTGTTCGGGGCGGATTTTCCACTGACGATGATTGGAAAGCCCAAGGGGAATTATGATGTATCCGGAACGCAGACCGATGTCAAACTGTTTGGCACTCTTCTGCCGGTCAGTCTGTACGAGGAAGTCTGGAATGGGATGCAGGCCAAATCTGTTGAGATATCCAGGCAGCAGGCAATAGTAAAAGCAAAGGAAAAACTTTTGGAATATGAAAAAAGCCTGCCGGGAGATGCGAAAATTTTAAGTTCGGACGTATCGGACAGAATAGAACAAGAGGTGCTGATTTATTCTGCTTCCTTAAAATGCGAGGAAAATATTGCGGAAGAGTCGGAAATATTAATAAAATCTTAAATATATTTTGTATATTTTATGGTGACGAAACCTTATAATTGTGTTATAATAGTTTCAAATCTTTCCGGTTAAAATTCAGTGAGAGCCGGCTTCTAGGTGATGGAATGTTTGAACAAAGAATTAATATAGACCGCATGGAGCAAGCGGTTGCGCTTTTCGGCAGATTTGACGAAAATATTCGCCTGATTGAACAGGAGTATGCGGTTTCCATTGTGTATCGCGGAGGCGAAATGAAGGTTTCGGGCGAGTCTGGCGGTGTGGGCAAAGCAGTTCGCGTTATTGAAAGTTTGCTGACTCTGATCAATCGAGGAGAAGCATTGAGCGAACAGAATGTCCGGTATTGCATTTCTCTGGTCAATGAAGGAAGCGAAAATAAACTGGAGGCTCTTGCCGGTGACAGCATCTGCATTACCTCCAAAGGGAAACCGGTCAAAGCAAAGACGCTGGGGCAGAAACGCTATTGTCAGGCCATCCAGAATCATACGATTACGATTGGGGTTGGGCCGGCGGGAACCGGCAAAACTTACCTTGCCGTGGCGCTGGCCGTCACTGCTTTCAGGGCACAGGAAGTCAATCGGATTATCCTGACCCGTCCGGCTGTAGAAGCCGGGGAAAAGCTGGGCTTTCTGCCCGGCGACCTGCAGCAGAAGGTGGACCCTTATCTGCGTCCGCTGTATGACGCGCTGTTTGACATGCTGGGGGCGGAAACTTACCAGAAATATGTGGAACGCGGCAACATTGAAGTGGCGCCGCTTGCCTATATGCGCGGAAGAACATTGGATGACAGCTTTATCATCTTGGATGAAGCACAGAATACAACACCGGAACAGATGAAGATGTTTCTGACCAGACTTGGGTTTAATTCCAAGATGGTGATTACAGGAGATATCACTCAAATAGACCTGCCGGACGGCAGAAAATCCGGGCTTCGCGAAGTCCTCCATATTTTGAAGGGAATCGACGATATTGCTCAGGTCCGGTTTTCAGAAAAAGATGTTGTTCGGCATCGGTTAGTACAAGACATTATCAAAGCATATGAGAGAAACGAAAAAGCGGGGCGATAAAGTTGGAAAAAATCAGAGTTATTATTGACAACAAACAAAAGGCGGTTAAAATACCGACCGGGCTGCGCATGCTGGTCCGCCGGTGCTGCAATGCCGTGTTAAAGATGGAAAAGTTTGAAGGGCCGGCAGAAATCAGTGTGATTTTTGTTGACAATGAGCAGATTCAAAAGTTGAATGCCCAGTACCGGAATAAGGATGTTCCGACGGATGTGCTGTCTTTCCCGATGGGGGAAAATGGGGTTTACGATATTAACCATGCCACAAATGCCAAAATTCTTGGCGACATTGTCCTTTCCATGGAAAAGGCGGTGGAGCAGGCCGATCGTTACGGCCATTCGCTGGAACGTGAGGTTGGATATCTGACGGCTCATTCCATGCTTCACCTGTTGGGGTACGACCATGAAGAAGGCGGCATTGCGCGTGTGCGCATGCGTGAAAAAGAAGAAGAAGTAATGGTGCAGCTCGGTCTGCCCAGTACGAGCAGTTATGTTTTAGACGAGGATGAGGAATAAAGATTGCGCTTTTTAAAGAGCTTTCGATACGCGTTCCGCGGAATTGTTTACTGTATCAATAATGAACGAAATATGCGGATACACACGGTGATGGCGCTGTATGTGTTTGTGTTTTCGTTTTTTTTTCACCTGACCCGGGTTGAATATGCAGTTTTATTTCTGACTTTTGCCCAGGTGATTGCGGCGGAATTGCTCAACACGGTCGCGGAGGAGCTTACCGATTTTAATGCGGCAAGCTTCAATCCGGTCGCGCGCATTGTCAAAGATATGGCGTCCGGCGCGGTTTTGGTGGGGGCCGCTTTCTCAGTTGCGGTTGGTGTCTGCCTGTTCTGGAGACCCGCCGTTTTTGTGGGAATTTTTCAGTACTTTACATTTCATCCGGCCTTGTTTGTGCTGCTGCTGGCCGTTACGGCGGCCGCTGTTTGTTTTATTGTGCTTGGCCCGCTTGGAATTCGAGACTGCCTGCGAAAAAGGAAAAATGGAAAATAGGGGGAGTTTATCTTGTCAGATCAGGAACAGAAAAAATCCGCATTTATTGCAATTGTCGGCCGCCCCAATGTGGGGAAATCTTCACTTTTAAATTCTATGCTGGGGCAGAAGGTTTCCATCGTTTCACGAAAACCGCAGACTACGCGTACGCGCATTATGGGGGTTCTGACGGAAGGAGATATTCAGCTTGTCTTTATTGACACGCCCGGTTTACTTCAGCCGCGCAACCGCTTGGGAGAATATATGGTTCGTTCGGTCGCGGAGTCCGTATCCGGCGTGGACACCTGCCTTTTGGCGATTGAAGCGGGGAAACGGATTTCCCGCTCCGCGCAGGAGCTGATTAACCGCTTTCGTTCCCAGAATATGCCGGCGGTGCTGGTGATTAACAAAATAGATCTTTTGAAGGATAAGTCCGTTTTAATGGAGCAGATTACCCATGTGAGCCGGCTGTACGATTTTGAGGCGGTGGTTCCCGTGTCTGCAAAAACGGGCAGCGGGATGGAAGATCTGAAGCAAGAGCTTTCTAAACTGGCGGAGCCAGGCGGGCACTTTTTTGATGAAGATACGCTGACTGATCAGCCGGAGCGTGTTATTGCCTCTGAAATTGTGCGTGAGAAACTGCTGCGCCTTTTAAGTGCGGAAGTTCCGCACGGCATCGGGGTTGTGGTGGAACGGATGTCTGAACGGACATCCGGCAGCTCAATGATGGATATCTTTGCAACGATCTACTGTGAGCGGGAATCCCATAAAGCCATTATTATCGGCAGAGGCGGGGACATGCTCAAGCAGGTCGGCAGTCTTGCACGCAAGGATATGGAACGCTTCTTTGGCTGTAAAATCAATTTGAAATTGTGGGTCAAGGTAAAGGAAAACTGGCGGAACCAACAGGCCGCTTTGCGCACCATGGGATACGATGCTTCCAGCTTCGACGCATAGATATAGCATATTTTACTTAAAAATCATGTCACATTATGGGGAAAATTCATTTATTTACCGCTCATAGATACCGGCAAAAAACAAATACTTTAATGAGTAGTCAGTATCATAAAAAGGGGCGGTAGTCTTGGATCAGAAGACAGCGTGGGACAGTTTTAAACATACGGGAAGCATTAAAGACTATTTAATCTACAGCCAGTTGCGGCAGGTGGACCGGGACGGACAGCTGAAGGAGGACCGGGATGAAGACGGATGCCGAGGGCTTGGTTATCATGGAAAAATGCGTGGGTGACAGCGACCGGCTCATTACCATTCTGACAAAACAAAAAGGGGTTTTGCGGGCTTTTGTGCAGCGGCCGGGCCGTGCAAAAAACGGCCGGCTGTCTGCCGCACGGCTGTTCAGTTATTCCCGGTTCACTCTCTTTGAGGGACGGAATAAATACATAGTAGATGACGCTCAGCCAGTCGAAGTCTTTTTAGATCTTCGCAAGGATATTGGGCGTCTTTCACTTGCCCAATACTTTTGTGAGCTTTCGATTGCGCTTGCCCCGCAGGAATCCCCTGCAGGGGAATATTTGCGGCTGGTTTTAAATGCCCTTTATTTGTTGGGCCGGGGGGACCGCCCGAATGGGATTGTCAAAGCGGTTGTTGAAATGAGGATGCTTGCCCTTTCAGGCTATCAGCCGGATTTGGTGGGGTGTTCAGAGTGCGGAAAATTTGAATCTGATCTGATGTATTTTCTGCCGGTTTCGGGCCGGATTGTGTGCGATGCGTGCGGCTGCCCGCAGGGGGAGCCGGCGGTTCAGCTGGGGCGCGGAGCGATGGCGGGGCTGCGTCATACGGTTTATGCAGAACTGGGCAAAGCGTTTTCCTTTACCCTGTCCCCACAGGGGATGGAAGAACTGACACGGGCATCGGAAGCTTATGTACTCAGCACGCTGGGCCGTGGGTTCGCCACGATGGATTTTTACCATACGATGGTCGGCGAAACGGGCTGGCAGGGATAAAATACGGATTATATGTTACTTAAAAGAAAAAATAAACTGTGCCGTTACAGCGCTTCAAAAAAATGGTTATCAGTTTACCGCATAGCAGAACGACAGGGAGGAAACGACATTACATGCCTGAAAAAGGATTGCAAAAACATGCGCGGGCCTTGGAGCTCGATAAAATATTAAAACTGCTGGCGTCCCGCACAGCGTGTGACGACGCCGCGCAGGCGGCGGAAAACCTGACGCCGTCGACATCACCGGAAGAAGTGGGCAGATGCCTTCGGGAAACCGACGATGCCTATGTGATGATGGCCCGCTTCGGCGCGCCGCCCTTTGGCGGTCTTGCCAATGTGATCAATTCCCTGCGCCGGGCGCAGGCCGGCGGCATGCTGACCATGGCGGAACTGCTGAAAGTTTCCGGCTTGCTGAGAACGCTGCGGGCTGTCGTGGATTGGCGCAGCAAGAGCGAGGGAGTAAAAAGCTGTCTGGACGACCGCTTTTCCATGCTGATGCCGAATCAGTATCTGGAAAACCGAATCAACAATGCGGTTTTGTCGGAAGATGAGATGGCAGACAGCGCTTCGCAGGCATTGCAGGCGATTCGAAGGAAGATTCGCACCGCGTCTTCAAAAGCGCGGGAGGTGCTCGACCGCATGACGCGGTCCTCATCCTATCAGAAATATTTGCAGGACCCCATTGTCACGATTCGCGGCGGGCGGTTTGTTGTGCCCGTCCGGGCGGAATACCGGGGTGAAGTACCGGGCCTTGTGCACGACACGTCCGCCAGTGGTTCCACGTTGTTCGTGGAACCGCTGAGCGCAGTGGAACTCAACAATCAGGTGCGTGTGCTTCAGTCGGAAGAACAAAAGGAAATAGAACGGATTCTGATGGAGCTTTCCGCCGAGGCCGGCAGTTTTGCCGATACCGTGATCCGCGGTTATCATACGGCGGTGGAACTCAATGTTATCTTTGCCAAGGCGGATCTTGCCTACCGGATGAAGGCGACGCTGCCGAAAATTAATAAAAACGGCCGGATTGTGCTGAAAAACGCGCGTCATCCGTTGATTAATCCAGCAAACGTAGTCCCCACCAATATGGAGCTTGGCGCGGGGTTTGATACGCTTGTGATTACCGGGCCGAACACCGGCGGTAAAACCGTATCTATAAAAACGGTCGGTTTGCTCACTTTAATGGCGATGTGCGGGCTGATGATTCCGACGGCGGAGAACAGCGAGATTTCTGTGTTTGATCAGGTGCTTGTGGATATTGGGGATGAGCAGAGCATCGAACAGTCCCTTTCGACCTTTTCAGCCCACATGACTAATATTACCGGCATTATGAAAAAAGCCGGACACGGCAGCCTGATTCTTTTAGACGAACTGGGCGCGGGAACAGACCCCGTGGAGGGGGCTGCGCTTGCGGAGGCAATTCTGGAATCCCTGCGTGCGAAAGGGGCGCGAATTGCCGCTACCACCCATTATGCGGAACTGAAGGCCTATGCTCTGCAGACGCCGGGGGTTGAAAATGCTTCCTGTGAATTTGATGTTGAAACCCTGCGGCCGACTTACCGGCTGCTTACCGGTGTGCCGGGGCGTTCCAACGCGTTTGCCATTTCGCTGCGGCTTGGGATGGAACCTTCGGTTGTGGATCGGGCGCGGGACCTTGTTTCGCAGGAAAATACGAAATTTGAGGATGTGGTGCAGAGCCTGGAAGACAGCCGGCAGAAGTTAGACGCTGAACGCGAGCAGGCAAGGCAGGCACGGGTTCAGGCGGAACAAATGCGCCGCGACGCGGAGGAAAAGCTGGAACGTGTGCAGCGGGATGCGGACAGTGAGCTGGAAAAAGCCCGGGAAAAGGCTTCGCAGCTGGTCGCGCGGACCCGTGCTCAGGCGGATGCTCTGATTAATGAGCTGGAAGACATGAAAAAGCAGCACAATAAAAGTTTGACTGCGGAGCAGAAAGCAAAGATGAAAGCCGGTATGCGCGCGATGGAACGCGGTGCGGACCCGGTGAAGAAAAAAGAAAGCGGGAATTATATTCTTCCGCGTCCGCTGAAAGCCGGCGACATGGTCCTGATCTTTGATATTGACAAGAAGGGAACGGTCCTAAGGCCGCCGGAGGGAAATTCCAAAGAGGTATTGGTTCAGGCGGGTATCCTTCAGACACGTGTTCCGGTTTCCAATTTGCGGCTTTTGAATGAAAAGCCGCAGCGTACGCCCATTCGAGGGGTAACCAGAAATGTAAAATCCTGCGCTACCGCAAAGGTGACGACGGAGTGTGATCTGCG
Source organism: Oscillospiraceae bacterium (assembly GCA_022650485.1). Lineage (GTDB taxonomy): Bacteria > Bacillota > Clostridia > Oscillospirales > Acutalibacteraceae > Caproicibacter. The sequence continues at coordinate 44,029 of JALCPP010000011.1, forward strand.
CGGGCAGACGGCGGATGAGGCTGTGATGAATCTGGATCGCTTCCTTGATTCCGCGCTGCTGACCGGTGTGGATCAGCTGACCGTCATCCACGGCAAGGGGACGGGGGTGCTTCGGGCCGCCGTACAGCAGCATCTGAAACGGCACCCAAGCGTCAAGAGCTACCGCCTTGGCACATTCGGAGAGGGAGAATCCGGAGTAACCATTGTAGAATTAAAATAAAATGAGGCATGGAAAATGACGATATCTTGGGTTGTGTTCGCGATCGGTTCCGCTGTTTTTGCGGCGCTGACTTCTATCTTGGCCAAAATTGGAATTGAAGGGGTCAACTCCAACCTCGCGACGGCGATTCGCACGGGGGTTGTACTGATTTTGGCGTGGGGAATTGTTTTTTTGACCGGCACGCAGTCGGGCTTACGCAATATTACGCACCGGAGCCTGCTGTTTTTGGTCCTGTCCGGTCTTGCAACGGGACTTTCGTGGCTTTGCTACTATCGTGCCATTCAGCTTGGGCCGGTTTCAAAAGTTGCACCGATTGATAAATTCAGTGTTGTTCTGACTATTTTGCTTTCTTTTCTGTTCCTTCATGAAAAAATTGATCTGAAAACCATCGCCGGCGGTGCGATGATTGCGGCCGGTACGCTGGTTTTGATATTTTAGGCAAAAAACAAAAGGAGGAAAAATGGATGCAGCCGAAACATATGCGGAAAAAGGGCGGGGGCTCGCGGGCCGTGACGGTAATTCTTTCGGTTCTTGCAGTGCTCCTTGGGGCGCTTTGCGTATTGAGCTGGATGCTATTCAGTGATCCGAATGCCGGAAAATCCATGCCGCAGCCGTCCGACGACGCGGCTTCGAAAGTGGTTGCGGCTTCTGTTTCCGGTGCATCAGTCAGTCTGACCGCGGAAGAAGTCGGCGGATGGCTGAATTTCCTGATTCGTGAAAATTCAGATACCGCGGCGGACACCGGATTGACGGCTCTTTCCGTTACCACAAAGCAGGATAATACAGCTGACATTTATTTTCCGGTTCAATATTCCGGAAAGACGTTCGGCGTTACGATGAATCTGTCTCTTTCCTTTGACGCAGCAGCAGAACAGATGAAATTTTTCATCAATTCGGTTCATGTCGGGCGTCTGCCCGTTCCGGTTGGCTATGCGCTTGATATGATGGGTGAAAAGCTTCCGCCCATGCTGTCACGGCAGGGCGAAACACTGCTGTGCAATACAAAGTCCTTGTTTCGCGTCGATTTTTCCGGCATGTTTCTGCGGCTTAAAATGACCGAGATGAATCTTAAAAATCAGGCTTTTCATTTAAAATTTGACACTGAAGCAGGGGTGAATGGGTAAAATTATTACTTGACAGCCCCTTTCGTTTATAGTATAATTTTTACCTGTAAAGATAATAGCTTTACACCTCAATGGAGGCGGTCGGATGGCAAAGGATATAAAAATTTCGCTTCTGCTTGATTTTTACGGTTCTATGCTGACGGAAAAACAGAGGCGGATTGTCGAGTACTATTACAATGATGATTTGTCCCTTTCTGAAATTGCGGAAAATGAAGGGATTACCCGGCAGGGTGTACGCGACTTTGTAAAGCGTGCCGAAGGGCAGCTTTTAGAAATGGAGCGGAAGCTCGGTCTGGCCCGCAAGTTTCGCGAAATGATGGACGGCTTTCAGAAAATTGAAGAAGCCGCGGACCGCATCCGGGAGTACAATCGACATTATATTTACGCACGTGAAATTGATGAGAGTGCGAAGCAGATTCTTGAAATCACCCAAAAGCTCTGTGAATAGGGGGAATTGGTTTGGCGTTTGAAAATCTATCGGAAAAACTTTCTGCGGCGTTCAAACGCCTGCGTTCCAAGGGAAAACTCAGCGAGGCTGACGTAAAAGCCGCCATGAGGGAAGTTCGTCTGGCCCTTTTGGAAGCGGATGTCAGCTATAAAGTAGCGAAAGATTTTGTCGCGAAGGTGAGTGAACGCGCCGTTGGAAACGCGGTGATGGAAAGCCTGACCCCGGCCCAGATGGTGATTAAAATCGTCAATGAAGAATTGACAGCGCTGATGGGCGGCGGAGAGGCCCGCCTCAACAGTCCGTCCTCTCCGCCGGCGGTGGTGCTGTTCTGCGGGCTGCAGGGCTCCGGTAAAACAACTCATGCTGCAAAATTGGCGCTGATGCTAAAAAATCAGGGTCACCGTCCGCTGTTGGTAGCGTGCGACGTTTACCGCCCTGCCGCGATTCAGCAGCTTCAGGTTTTGGGCGGTCAGGCGGGTGTTTCTGTTTTTGAGCAGGGTACCGGCGATCCGGTGGAAATCAGCAGGGCAGCCGTCAGGCATGCAAAGGATTACGGCAATGATTTTGTACTGATCGACACAGCCGGACGTCTGCAGATTGACGAGGCGCTGATGGACGAGCTCCGCCGTATCAAAGAGGCTGTTTCACCGACCGATATTTTGCTGGTTGTGGATGCCATGACCGGCCAGGAAGCGGTCAATGTCGCAAAGTCATTCCATGAACTGCTCGATATTTCGGGTGTGATTCTGACCAAACTCGATGGCGACGCCAGGGGCGGCGCCGCGCTGTCTGTCCGCGCCGTGACCGGCCGGCCGATTAAATTCGCCGGCATGGGGGAAAAGCTTTCCGACCTTGAAGTATTCCATCCAGACCGTATGGCGTCCCGTATTCTTGGAATGGGCGACGTTCTCACGCTGATTGAAGATGCACAGAAGAATCTGGATCAGAAGGCCGCGAAACAAACGGCGGAAAAGTTGATGCAGAACCGGATGGATCTGAATGACCTGCTAGACCAGATCCGTCAGATGAAAAAGATGGGCCCGATTCAAAATGTTTTAAACAAAGTACCGGGCCTGAGCCAGCAAATGAAGGATGTTGAGATTGACGACCGGCAGATTGACCGCACGGAGGCAATCCTGCTTTCCATGACACCGCGGGAGCGGGAGAAACCGGAACTGATGAATCCATCGCGCAAAAGGCGCATTGCCGCGGGGAGCGGGATGAAAGTGGAGGATGTCAACCGGCTTTTAAAGCAGTTTGAACAGACGAGAAAGCTGCTCAAACGGTTCAAAAAGAAGGGCTCGCGCCGCCGCTTTTCAGGCATGGGCTTGCCGTTTTAAATAGAATTCACCCGGCTTTCGGGCCGGTGAAGATAGATGTAAGGTTTGTGGAGGTGAAACAAATGTCAGTTAAAATCAGACTTCGCAGAATGGGTGCTAAAAAAGCTCCGTTCTACCGTATCGTAGTGGCGGATTCCCGTTTTCCGCGCAACGGCCGTTTTATCGAAGAAATCGGGTACTACAACCCGCTGGAAGAGCCGTCTGTCGTGAAGGTTGATGCCGAGAAGGCAAAAGCCTGGATCGCTAACGGCGCACAGCCTACCGACACCGTCAAGGTCCTGTTTAAAAAGCACGGTGTGCTTTAAGAAACGGAGGAGTGGCTGCCATGAAAGAACTGCTGTTATCCATTGCTCAGGGTCTTGTTGAGGCCCCGGAACTTGTCAGTGTGGAAACTGATAAACCGTCTGCGGACGGAACGGTTGTGTATCATCTTCATGTTGCGGAAAACGACATGGGCCGGGTGATTGGCAGGCAGGGGCGGATTGCTAAAGCAATTCGCGTTGTCATGAGGGCCGCCGCTACCCGGCAAGGCAGCAAGGTTACCGTCGAAATCGACTAATTCGTTTTTGACGCCTTGACCATCTTGGCCCGGGCAGTTTTGTGCGGGCCTGAACAAATTTAAAATGCAGAGTAGGATTTTGCGCGTTAAGTGCCGACCGGACAGGGAGTTGCCGGACGGACGAAAAGGAAACTTGCGGTGCAGAGTCCGCATCCCGCTGCTACATAGTTTGGGGGAAACCTCCTTTATGTAGCATGAATACAAAAGGAGGTCTTTTCTTTGAAAAACTATTTTAACTCCGCAAAACTGGCTCAAAAGCATATGGGTGTTCTCATCCTTTCCGGGTGCGGCATGCTCCTTGCACTGAAGGTTGTGCTTGGAATGTTCACCCTGAATGTATCACCTGTTCTGAAAATCGGATTTTCTTTTCTTCCGGTGGCGGCGGCCGGTATGCTGTTCGGCCCGTTGGCGGGTGGCATGGTAGGCGCGCTGGGCGATATTGTGTCTTATTTTATCAGTCCTACGGGGCCGTATTTTCCAGGCTTTACCCTGAACGCATTTCTTGCGGGGTTCCTTTACGGTCTGTTTCTTTACAAAAAAAACGTTACCTTTGTCAGAACTTTTTGCGCCAAAGCCTCGGTTACTGTCTGTGTGAGTTTTTTGCTGAATCCGCTGTGGCTTTCCGTTCTTTATTCCAAGGCGTTTTTTGTTATCCTGTCGGCTCGAATCGTAACGAACCTGATTTTGCTGCCGATTGATGTTCTGCTTTTATTTGGATTGTTGAAAACGATGAAACGGGAGCCGCTTTTTCATATTCGAAAACCATGATTTTTGTTTTAGGGAGGAACTATGCAAAAGAAATATTTGGAAGCTGGCAAAATCGTAGGCACGCACGGCGTGAAAGGGGAACTTCGCGTTCAGCCATGGTGCGATTCCGCCGAATTTCTGATGCGTTTTTCCACCCTGTATTTGAACGAGGGGGAAAAGCCGGTTCGGGTGGTTTCTTCACGTGTGCATAAAGAGCTTCTTCTGGTGGTATTGGAAGGGGTGGAAACCGTTGAGCAGGCGGACTTGCTTCGAAACAAAATCGTGTATCTGAACCGGAGCGATGTTGCGCTTCCGCAGGGCAGATATTTTATGCAGGATTTAATCGGCCTTGACGTTTACGATGCGGATACCTTCCTTTATTACGGTACGCTGACCCGCGTCATGCGCACGGGTGCCAACGATGTTTATCAGATCACCGCGCAGGATCATAAAAATTATCTGATTCCGGCGGTCCCGGACTTTATCGATGGAATAGATTTGGAAAAGGGAAAGATGACAATTCGGCCGATCAAGGGGATATTTGACGATGAGGATTGATCTGCTGACGCTGTTCCCGGAAATGTGCGAAACCGTCATGGCAGAGAGCATCATCGGACGGGCGCGGAAAAAGGGTGCGGTGCAGGTCTGCTGTCATCAAATCCGGGACTGGGCGCTGGACAAGCACAGCACGGTCGATGACTCTCCGTTCGGCGGCGGGAAGGGCATGCTTCTGAAAGCGGAACCAATCGCGCTTTGCATGGATGAGTTGATTGCGCACCTTGGGAAGAAACCGCATACGGTGTATCTTTCCCCGCAGGGAAAGACCTTGACGCAGCGGCGGGTCTGCGAATTGTCTGAGCTGGACGGACTTGTGCTGCTCTGCGGGCATTATGAGGGCGTGGATGAGCGCGTGCTGGAAGCCTATGCGGATGAGGAGATTTCCGCGGGTGATTATGTCGTAACAGGCGGAGAACTGCCGGCGCTTCTGCTTGCCGATGCCGTCTGCCGCATGGTTCCCGGTGTTTTGTCTGACGCCGAATGCTATCGGGAAGAAAGCCATTTTCACTCTCTGCTGGAGTATCCTCAGTACACCCGTCCGGCCGACTGGCGGGGCCGACAGGTGCCGGAAATCCTGCTCAGCGGGGATCATGGCCGGGTGCGCCGCTGGCGGCATGAACAGTCACTTGCCCGAACGGCTTCCAAACGCCCGGAACTGCTTACTGCGGCGGAATTGACACAGGAAGACCGTGAATTTCTGCATTCCCTTTCCAAAACCGGCGGAGAGGAAACATCGTGAAGGGATCCTCATAAAATGGTTTACCGTGGCAATCGGCAGACAGAACAAAAACTTTCAACAATTACGTCATATTGCACAAACGAACTTCCGGCAGATGCGAACTGTTGAGCAATCAATCCAAAAATGTTGAATTGCTTTTGATTAATATTGACGACTCGTCCAAATGTGATATAATAAGGATAATTATTAAGAGGTGTTCTGTTGTTCGGCATGCCTTCGGAAACGATTTTGTGTAGGAGTGGATTTAGAATGTATGTAAAAGAAGTTCTGGTTCAGAACCAGGTGGGCCTGCATGCCCGTCCGGCGACTTTTTTCATTCAAAAAGCAAATGAATATAAATCCTCTATCTGGGTGGAAAAAGAAGAAAGACGCGTAAACGCAAAAAGCTTGCTGGGGGTTCTGTCCCTTGGAATTGTAGGCGGCACAAATATCAGGATTATTGCGGACGGCTCCGATGAGCAGGGAGCTGTAGACGGCTTGGTTCAGTTAGTGCAGTCCGGTTTTTCTGAATAAGCAGTTGCAACATACGGCACCGCTTGACTGCGGTGTCTTTTTTTGTCGCTTGAATTTCCCGGTGTGTCTTTTAGCAGGCAAAACGGGCAGCCTCGGAAGGAGGGCGGATGGTGTCGATTGAGCAGGAAAAGCACAAAAAGGAACTCAGAGCCAGAGCCATGCGTCTGCCGCTTAATCCCGGGGTTTACTTGATGCATGACAAAACGGGGAAAGTCATTTATGTCGGCAAGGCCAAGGCGTTGAAAAATCGGGTCAGCCAGTATTTTGGCTCTGAAAAAAACCACAATGCCAAAGTGCGCCAGATGGTTGCCCATGTGGATACGTTTGAGTATATTTTGACGGACAGCGAATTTGAGGCTCTGGTGCTGGAATGCAGTCTGATTAAGCAATATTCTCCGAAATACAACATTCTGCTGAAAGACGATAAGGGTTATCATTACATTCGTGTCAGTTCCGGCCCCTGGCCCAGAATTTCAGAAGCAAAGCAGATTGCGGATGACGGGGCGGAGTATATTGGGCCGTATATCAGTTCATGGTCCGTAAAGCAGTCGGTGGATGAAACCCTTAAAATTTTCCGCCTGCCATCCTGCACAAGAAAATTTCCTCAGGAAATCGGCCGGGGAAGGCCGTGCCTGTACTATTATATTAAACAGTGCTGCGCACCGTGCCGCGGGAAAGTCAGCGAAGCGGAGTACCGGGAATCCGTTGGGGAAGCGTTGGAGTTCCTGCGCGGCGGCAGTACGAAAAGCATCCGCGCGCTCACGGATAAGATGAATGACGCGGCAGATCGTCTGCAATTTGAACGTGCGGCACGTTTGCGCGATCGAATTACTGCCATCCGTAAAATGGGTGAAAGACAGAAAGTGGTCGCGTCCCGTGTGAAAGAGCAGGATGTGATCGCGCTGACGCAAAGCGCCGACAAGAGCTGTTTTGAAGTTTTTCGCTTTTTGAATGGGAAGCTGTGCGACCGGGAAACCTTTCTGATGGGAGAAACGGGGCGTGCGAAAGAGGCACGAAGCGAGTTTCTGGAACGGTATTATTCCATGCGTGACCGGATTCCGCCCCGTATTTCACTGGATGGTCCGGCAGAAAATTCCGCGCTCATTTCCAGGTGGCTGACGGAAAAGGCGGGGCGAAATGTGACGGTCACAGTCCCCCAGAAAGGGGAACAGGCCCAGCTTGTTGCCATGTGCCGCAGCAACGCGGCTGAGCAGCTGGCCCAGACAATGGGACGGACCGGGCGGGAAACTTCGGCGTTGGATGAACTGGCCCGTTTGCTGGGGCTTCCCGAGCCGCCCGCTTATATTGAATCGTACGATATTTCCAATCTGGCGGGAGGAGAAAATGTTGCCGGTATGGTTGTGTTTGAAAACGGAAGACCCCTGCGCTCCGCTTACCGCAAATTTAAAATCCGCTCCGTTATGGGACAGGATGACTACGGCAGCCTGCGGGAAGTGATTGGCCGCCGGTTAGAGGAATACCGGAAAAATATAGGGACGAACGAGGGCTTCGGGCGTCTGCCCGATTTAATTCTGCTGGACGGCGGGAAAGGGCAGATTTCGGCGGTTCGGCCTGTGCTGGAAGAATCCGGACTTCAGATTCCTTTGTTCGGCATGGTGAAGGATGACAAGCACCGCACTCGTGCCATTGCAAAGGATGGCGGAGAAATTGCGATCAGCTCCAATCGCAGTGCATTTACACTGGTTTCTTCCATTCAGGAGGAAGTACACCGCTTTGCCATTGGATATCACCGTCAGTTAAGGAAAAAGGTTTCCATTTCTTCTTCCCTGACGGGCATTGAGGGGATTGGTCCCGCACGGGCAAAAGCTTTGCTTCGGCATTTCGGAACAGTCGGCGCGGTGCGGCGCGCCTCTGTGGAAGAACTGGCCGCTGCTCCCCGGATGACGATGCCTGCGGCTCAAAAGGTCTTTTTTGCATTTCATCCGGAAGAACCTGCCTGTGCCGCATTGACAGACGGGCCGGATCATGGGATAATAAAGAACAAGTCGGATTGAGGTGGAGAACCTATGAGAGTCATTACCGGTTCCGCCCGTGGAAAAAGACTTTCCGTCTGCACGGGCAGAGAGGTTCGGCCAACGCCGGACCGTGTGAAAGAAGCACTGTTTAGTATCATACAGTTTCAAATAGAAGGCAGACGTGTGCTGGATCTGTTTGCGGGTTCCGGGCAGTTGGGTATTGAGGCTTTGAGCCGCGGTGCACGGGAAGCAGTTTTTGTCGATGCGGGAAGTCAGCCTGCCGCCATTGTAACGCAAAACCTGGAAAGCACCGGATTTTTGGATCGCGCAAAGGTTTGGCATATGGAATTTACCTCTTACCTTGCGGGAAATTGCGGAACGTTTGACTTGGCTTTTCTTGATCCGCCGTATCGTACCGGGCTGCTGCAGCGTGCCATTCCGCTCGTTGCCCGCCACATGAATCAGGGCGGGACGATCATCTGTGAAAATCCGGTTGATGAACCCCTTCCTGAATTTGCGGAGGAGTTTGTGCGGGGGCGTTCCTACCGTTATGGTAAGATTGCGCTGACCCTATATAAACACAAGGACGTGACATAAGCCGTGAAAACTGCAATTTGTCCTGGCAGCTTCGATCCCGTTACGCTTGGGCACATGGATATTATTAATCGGGCCAGAAAAATTTTTGACCATACGATTGTTGCCGTTTTGGTGAATCCCGAAAAGCATACCGCTTTTACGGTGGAAGAGCGCATCAACATGCTGAAACGCTGTACCAAAGATATGGCGGATGTGGAAGTCGTCGGGTTCGACGGGCTGATTGCGGATTACGCAAGGATTCGGGATGCCGCCGCGATTGTTAAGGGCCTGCGTGCCATGTCGGATTTTGAGTATGAGTTTCAAATGGCCCTTTTTAACAAAAAATTGAACCCCGAGTTGGAAACGATCTATTTGAATACGACGGCGGAAAACATGTTTTTAAGTTCCAGCGGTATTAAGCAGGTTGCGTGTTTCGGCGGGGATATTTCAAATTTTGTTCCCGGATGTATTTTGCAGGATATCGAACAACGTTTGTGTGCGGGAGGGAAACGAAAATGAGCGTGGACGACTTAATTGATGAACTCTATGATATGGTGGACAAGGCCTGGAGCTTGCCGCTGAGCCGCGGACGCGCAGTTTTGGACGGCGAAGAAGTGAAGCAGGTTCTGGATGACATCCGTGAAAACCTTCCAAGGGAGATTCATCAGGCCAAAGCAATTGTTGCCGACCGCACGAAAATTCTTGACGATGCGCGTCGGGAAGCGGAAACCGTTGTTCATGTGGCACAGGAGCGTGCAAAGGCGCTGATTGCGCAGGACGAAATTGTCCGGCAGGCACAGCAGAAGGCCAATGAGGTGACCTCTCAGTCCCAGGCAAAAGTCAGGGAAATGAGAAAGGCCAGCAACGACTATATCGATGACCTGATGAAGCGAACCGACGACGGCTTAGCGCAGATTCTGGCGGAGCTTCGGCGGACCAGGCAAAATATACGAGCGTCTCAGCGAGCAGGGCAAAGCCAGGACAAAATGGAATAGTATGAGAAAAAAGGAAAAAATTTACGCCACAATATTTTGTGGCGTTTTTTTTATGCCTTTCTTCCACGATACAAAATATTAGAAAAAAATCTATCTTTAGTTAGCATAAAGCAAAAAAATAAGTTGCATTTTAGTAACAGGTAGGATATAATCAAGACGAAGTGGTGAAAGGTGGGGGCAAGTAGCAGAATGTGGTTTACAATTCTGTTTTTTGCCTGACTTGAGAAGAGGATCGTCTATGTTGATCGGCGAGTACCAGCATGCGATAGACCCAAAAGGGCGTGTAATTGTTCCCTCCAAATTCCGTGAGGATTTGGGGAACACTTTTTATGTAACAAAGGGCCTTGACGGCTGTTTGTTTGTCCTTTCACCAAAGGAGTGGAACCGTCTTCAGGAAAAAATCAGCGCTATGCCGATTTCAAAAGCAAGGGGCCTTCAGCGCTTTTTCTTTTCCGGGGCCGTGGAAGCACAGCCGGACCGCCAGGGGCGGATTCTTTTGCCTCAGGCGCTGCGGGATTATGCAAAGCTGGAAAAAGATGTGACGTTTATCGGTGCTTCCAGCCGGGCAGAAATTTGGTCGACCGACCGCTGGGTCAGCTTTAATTCCACTTTAACACAGGATAATATCGCCGAGGCGATGGATCTTTTGGAACTGTAAAGAGGCGCAACAATGGAATTTTATCATAAACCGGTACTGTTTGACGAAACAATTGAAAGTTTAGACATCCGGCCGGCCGGACATTATATTGACGGTACAGCGGGCGGCGGCGGGCATTCCCTTGCCATTGCGAAACGCTTGACGACCGGAAAGCTGCTTTCCATTGACCAGGACCCGGATGCGGTTCGTGCCGCGGGCGAACGTCTGAAGGATTTTCCCTGTGCGACCGTTTATCATTCCAATTTTTCATGTATGGATGAGGCTGCCAGAAAATTTGGGCTGGCGCCGGTGGACGGTGTTTTGCTCGATATTGGGGTATCTTCCTTTCAGCTTGATAATCCGGAACGGGGGTTTTCCTTTCATTCGGATGCCCCTTTGGATATGCGTATGAGCCGTGAAGGGGTATCTGCAAAGGATTTAGTCAATACCCTTTCCGAGCATGAGCTGGAAGTCATTCTGCGCAGATATGGAGAGGAAAACAATGCGCGGAGAATTGCTATAGGAATTGTGAAAGCAAGGGAAACAGCGCCGATTGAAACGACGTTGCAGCTTGCAGATATTGTAAAAGAGTCGGTCCCGGCTGCGGTTCGACGCAAACCCGGTCACCCGGCCCGCAAGACGTTTCAGGCTTTGCGGATTCGCGTTAACGGAGAGCTGGACAGGCTTTCGGAAGGACTGGACGCGGCATTTTCCATTTTGAAACCGGGCGGTCGTCTTGCCGTGATTACGTTTCATTCACTGGAAGACCGCATTGTAAAGAAAAGAATGGCAACCTGGTGCACCGGGTGTACCTGTCCTCCGGATTTCCCGGTGTGTGTCTGCGGGAAGAAACCGAAGGCAGAGCTGATTTATAAAAAGGGTTTGTCCCCGGCGGAACATGAACTGGAAGAAAACCCCAGAAGCCGCAGCGCGCGGCTGAGAGTTTGCAAAAAACTGGCAGAAACGGAAGGAGCTGATTGATTATGGCAACCGGAAATGCAGCTTATGATTTTGGAATGTTTGAACCAAAACGCCGTGAAGAACGGGAACCGGTGCGGGAAAATAATGTTATTGAACTTCCGCGGGAGCGGTTGGAAGAAAATCGCAGGCCAAAGCATCATCTTTTAAAAATGCTTCCCACCATCCTTTCATTTTTAGTCATTGCGGGCATGTCCGGGGCATACATCTACGGTCAGGTTCAATTGTCAGAGCTGTCAGATTCCCTGGGAATCGTTGCAGATGAGCTTTCTGAGGACCAGAGTGTCTACACCCAGTTGAAAATGAATTTAGAGGCGCAGACCTCATTGGAAGCCGTGGAGAATTACGCAACGAATCGGCTGGGCATGGAAAAAGTAAGCCAGAAGCAGATAGAGAATGTGGCGCTTTCCAGCGGCGATAAAACGCAGGTGCTTCTGCCGGTAACGGATACTGGGTGGTTTTCGCGGCTGGTTCATTCCGTGAGCCGCTTCCTGTCATAAAGATGTAAACTGTTCAATATAAGTATTAATAGCGCATTTGGGTGTCTGTGGGGGGTCTTCCGCCGTTTGATAAAAGGAGAGTTGAGAAACAGTTCTTGACTCTCATTTTTGATTCGGATCCTTTTTTATAAGGCAAAATGGAGGAGCGTGGCATGTCAAAGGGAACAAACATAAGAATGTGGCATCGCACAGTGTTTGTGCTGTTGATGATGATTGTGGCGGGATTCGGCGCCGTTGTGTTTAATTTGGTCCGTCTGCAGATTGTAGAGGGAGAAACACTGAAGATGCGCGCTGTTGACAATCAGGTAAAGGATACGGTTCTAACTGCCCAGCGCGGAACGATCTATGACCAGAATTTGAAAATTCTGGCACAGAGCGCGACTGTTTGGCAAGTTGTTCTGGAGCCTGCCTATATTACAGACAAGAATCGAGATGTGATTGCCGCCGGCCTTTCTGAAATCCTCGGGTTGGATAAAGAGACCATTTTGAAACACAGTAAAAAGAAAACTTATTATGATGTCATTAAGCGCAAAGTGGAATCGAGTGTCAAAGATCAGATTGTTGCGTTTAAGGATAAAAATGACATTACAAACGGGATTCGATTGATTGAGGATTACAAAAGGTATTATCCCTATGGCACATTGGCTTCCACGATTCTTGGATTTACGGGTACGGACAGTCAGGGCCTTTCGGGGATAGAAGCGGAATATGACAGTGAACTGACCGGTGTGTCCGGCAAGCTGGTTACGGCGAAAAATGCGATTGGTACCGATATGCAGTATGATTATGAGCAGGAAGTGCCTGCTCAGGACGGTCACAGTTTGGTTTTGACCATCGACGAGGTTGTTCAGCATATTCTGGAAAAAAATCTGGCGGAAGGCCTTGCAGACAACAACGTGCAGAACCGTGGCTGTGCCATCATTATGAATGTTAAAACGGGAGCCATCATCGCGATGGCGGTCAAGGGGGACTTTGATCCGAATGACCCGTTTACCATCGCCGACAAGACCCAGGCGGACGCCATCGCCAAAATGACAGATGGTGCAGAGAAGACGCAGGCAATCCAAAAGGCTCAGCAGGCGCAGTGGCGTAATAAATGCGTCAGCGATACCTATCAGCCCGGCTCTGTATTCAAAATGATTACAGGGGCATCTGCCATGGAAGAAAACCTGGTGTCTGAAAACACGCAGTTCAGCTGCCCAGGTTATTTAAAGGTAGGGGACAGAATTATCCATGACTGGAGACGAAGCGGATTCGGTTCCCTGACATTTGCACAGGGCATCTGCAAATCCAGTAACGTTGTGTTTATGAAGGTCGGGCAGCTGCTTGGCCCAGATCTTTTCTTTAAATATTTTGACGCGTTTGGTTTTACGTCGAAAACGGGAATTGACCTGCCGGGCGAATCCCGCAGTCTTTACTATACGGCCAGCCAGCTAAAGCCGGTAGAACTGGCGACATCGGCATTCGGGCAGAGCTTTACCATTACTCCGATTCAAATGGTTACCGCCTGTGCCGCTGTCGCAAACGGAGGCTATCTGGTCCATCCACACGTGGTTGACCGGATTCTGGACAGTGTTGGAAATATTGTAAAGACCGCTGAAACGTCACCGAAACGCCAGGTGATTTCAGAGGATACCTCAAAAAGAATCAGCGCGATTCTGCAGCAGGATGCGACGAGCGGAACCGCAAGCAGCGGATATATTCCCGGATATCGAATTGCGGGGAAAACGGGGACCTCCGAAAAGCAGGAGATTAAGACCAGCAAGGAATACATTGCCTCTTACTGCGGATTTGCCCCTGCGGATGATCCGCGGATCGCCATGCTGGTTTTCTATGATGAACCTCATGGCAGCAGCTATTATGGAAGCCAGGTTGCAGGCCCGGTATTTTTAAAAACAATGTCTGAAGTTTTGCCCTATCTGGGTGTGGAGCCGGTCTATACAGAAGAGGAAATGGCCAAATTAGATGCTCAAACGCCAAGTGTAACCGGCATGACGGTGGCTCAGGCGAAAAATAAAATTTTCCAGAATGGACTGACGTCTCAATTTTACGGCAGTGGTGAAAAAGTTGTTTCTCAGGTTCCGGAACCCGGAAAGAGCATTCCAAAAGGCGGGCAGGTAGTACTGTTTACCGATGAGCAGAGTGCGAGTAAGACCGTTGCTGTGCCGGACCTTGTGGGCCTTACGCTGGCTCAGGCCAACGAACGTGCTTCTGCGGTGGGGATCAATCTCAGTATAACCGGTGCCGCATTATCCGGAACAGCAAATACAATCTCTAAACTACAGGATGTTCCGGCGGGAACCAAGGTGTCGCCGGGCACAGTTGTGACGGTTTCGTTTATAGAAACCAGTCATGTGGAATAATAGAAGTGTGGGGGGAGAGATTCCATGAAATTCACAGCAGGATGCAGCACATCTGTAAAAATGGTCGCGGTAGCTGAAAAAAGCGGTGGTTCCGCATCAGTTCTAAATCGGATATTTGAACTTTGCGGGCGGGATCATTGCTGCGTAGAAAAATATGGGCAGCCGGTGCCGCCTCACGCTGCAAAATCGGTGCTGCTCCTCTGCGGAGATACAGGGGAAATTGATTGGGAAGGCTGGGATGTCTGCGTTGCCGAACATGAGCTTTCGTTTCGGGCTGCAGGTACTGCCAAGCTGATTACCTATTCTTTGGCGCGCGACGATGCGGATTTCACAGCGCGAAATGTCAGAACAATTCCGGGCAGGGGCATCGCGTTTGAAATTGTCGGCTTTGGGGTGATTGGCCGGGTGCGTTTGAACAGTGGCAGCCTTTCCGATGTTGAAGAAGTTCTGGCGGCTGCCTGTGCGGCTGTGGGTGTTGGAATTCCTTTTGCTGAAGTTTTAAAGGCTTTAAACCAATTGAATTCTTTCCAATCCTCCGCGGATCATACGATGTATAAACCAAAAGGACAGTTTACAGAATAAGGGTGGATCTATTAATGAATTCTTTATGGACTTTTGCGGCGGCGACGGCTGCGTTTGGAATAACGGCGCTGCTTGGGAAATGGATGGTGCCGTTTCTGCACCGCTTAAATTTTGGCCAGACCATCCGTGACGTCGGGCCTTCCTGGCACAGGAAGAAAAACGGAACACCGACGATGGGTGGATTCCTGTTTATTGTGGGAATCCTTGTGGCTTCGGCGGTTTGTCTTGTGATGTATTACAGCGGCGAGGGGCTGAAAGAGACGAACCTTGCCATGCGGACCAGAATTGTCGGTGGTCTGCTGATGGCCTGCGGATTTGGCCTGATCGGCTTTTTTGACGATTATATCAAGGTAGTCAAGAAAAGAAATCTGGGGCTTACCGTTTTACAAAAATTGGTCCTTCAGCTTTTTGTGGCCGGAGCTTACTTGTACACACTGTACCGGTTTGGTGCGGGTTCCGTCATGCTGGTCCCATTTGCCGGTGGTGTGGATTTTGGCATTTGGTACTGGATTTTGTCTTGGCTGGGTATTGTCGGCGTGGTCAATGCCGTCAACTTTACAGACGGAATCGATGGTCTGAATGCATCCGTTACGTTTTTCGCTTCGGCATCTTTTATGGTGATTGCCGGAGTTTTAAGGGCAATTCCGGTCGGAATTGTATCCGCTGCCGCTGCGGGCGGCTGCCTGGGCTTTTTGGTGTGGAATTTCAACCCCGCAAAGGTTTTTATGGGGGATACGGGCTCGCTGTTTCTCGGCGGGCTGGTGTGTGCTCTCGGTTTTGATGTGAATACACCGATCTTGATTCTTTTGGTTGGCATCGTTTATCTCTGTGAAATTTTATCGGTTGTGCTGCAGGTTGTTTATTTTAAGGCAACCCATGGCAAGCGCCTGTTTAAAATGAGCCCTATTCACCACCATTTTGAACTGTGCGGTTGGAGCGAAGTGAAGATCTGTTTGGTCTTCAGTGCAGTTACGGCGTTTTTTGGGGCAGTTTCGGTATTACTGGTATTTTTCGGTTGCTGATCATTCTGCAGAAACCGACTCATTCTGCGGTGAAATTATGATTTAATCATACCTGATTCGGAAAGGAGGGCATATTCATGACGCGACATCAGGGAACGGTTACCCCTATGCCGAGGAACATGTCGAAGCGCCCGACGGGGGAAATTCATGCGGCCGCCGCTTATGGAAAAAAAGTGCGCAAAAAATTCCGTATTTTCTCGGTGCGGTCCGGTATGGATCTGCCCTTTTTGTTTCTCGTGATGGTATTGTTAATCATTGGGCTGATTATGATGTTTTCCGCTAGCTATGCGAACGCATTTTATCGCCACAATGGAAACAGCTATTTCTTTATCAGCAAACAGGCAATTTTCGCCGTGCTGGGGCTGGTCGTTATGTTCGCTGTTTCTTATTTTGACTATCATCATTTTCATGAATTTGCAATTCCGATTTTGCTGGTTTCCTATGCGCTGCTGGTGCTGGTTCGATTTATGCCGGCGGTAAACGGTGTGCACCGCTGGATTGACCTTGGTCCGTTCGGGCAGTTTCAGCCCTCTGAAATCGCAAAGTTTTCCATCGTGCTGATTTTTGCCCACTTGATTTCGTTGAATTTTAACCGAATGGGGACCTTCCTTTACGGAGTGCTTCCCTATGCGTTGATTTTAGGGATGACGGCGGCGCTGCTGATGTGGGAGCCCCATGTTTCCGCCACGGTGATTATTGCTCTCATCGGCGCGGTCATGCTGTTTATCGGCGGAGTGAAACTGCGCTGGTTTGTGGGTGCGTTCAGCATCTTCGGGGCCGGGGTGGCATACCTTGTTCTGTTTGCGAAGGAATATGCCTATGCGAGTGACCGCATCACTGCCTGGCTGGACCCGTTTTCCAATGCGACGCCCGAACTGATCGCGGACACATGGCAGACACGTCAGTCCCTGTATGCGATTGGCTCCGGCGGTCTGCTGGGTTTGGGACTGGGGCAGTCGCGCCAGAAATTCTTGTATCTTCCCGAGCCGCAGAATGATTTCATCTTTGCCATTGTCTGCGAGGAACTGGGGTTTATCGGCGCGCTGATTATCATTATTCTGTTTGCTATGCTGATCTGGCGCGGGATTACCATTTCTCTGCGTTCAAGGGATAAGTTCGGCAGGCTGCTTGGAATCGGTCTGATTGTACAGGTTGGTCTTCAGGTGATTCTGAATGTCGCCGTTGTAACCAACACCATTCCCAATACAGGAATCAGTTTGCCCTTCTTCAGTTACGGGGGTACGTCGCTTGTGATTCTGCTGGCGGAAATGGGGATCGTTTTGTCTATTTCACGAACGTCGGCAATTGAAAAAATTTAAAAGATCAGAGGGTTTGCCATGAAAATTCTGTTTGCCGGAGGCGGAACCGCCGGTCACATCAACCCGGCACTTGCCATTGCCGGGTACATAAAGGAAAAGAAACCGGATACGCAGATTTTGTATGTAGGCGCAAAAGGCGGAATGGAAGAACGCCTGGTGCCTGCAGCGGGGTATGACTTCCGAAGTATTACGATTTCCGGATTTCAGCGTAAACTCAGCGCGAAAAATCTTGTAAAGAACGGAAAAACGGTTGTCCGCCTGTTTACTTCCACATGGGAAGCCAAACAAATCATCCGCGAATTTGGTCCGGATATTTGCGTTGGTACAGGCGGGTATGTTTCCGGACCTGTTATCCGTGAGGCAATGCGCATGGGCATTCCGGCTGTGATTCATGAGCAGAATGCGTACCCGGGGGTTACCAATAAGATGCTGTCCAAAAGGGCAGATCGAACGATGCTTGCAGTGGCAGATGCGCAGAAACACCTGTGTTCTTCCGCACACTGTGTACTGACCGGGAATCCGGTCCGGCAGGAGGTTGTCCGTGCTGACCGGGAAGCGGCCAGAGCAAAGCTGGGGCTTGATTCCAGACCGGTGATTCTTTCATTCGGCGGCAGTCTCGGCGCCCGTAAAATCAACGAGGCAGTGGCGGACCTTTTGGTCCAAAGTGTGAAAAAAGGCCGCTTTCAGCATATTCACGGATATGGTCAATGGGGAAAATGGTTCCCGGATCTTTTAATGGAAAAGGGGCTGAATGTAAAAGTACACAAAGAGATGGATGTACGGGAATATATCGGCGATATGCCGGACTGCCTTGCCGCGGCGGATCTTGTTATTTGCCGTGCCGGCGCGATTACTCTGAGTGAGCTGCAGAATGTCGGCCGTGCGTCCATTCTGATTCCCTCTCCCAATGTGGCGGAAAATCATCAATTCCATAATGCGATGGCAATGGTTGACCGCGGCGCGGCGGAGATTATAGAAGAAAAAGATTTGACAGGGGATTCTTTATGCCGCAAAGTAGGGGAGCTGTTTTCCCAGCAGGGAAAAATAGATGCCCTTGCTGCAAATGCGAAAAAGATGGCGATCCCGGACTCCTGCGATAGAATCCTGAAGATTATTAATGAGGTCCTCAATCGTCCCGCTCCAGACTGAGTCGTCACCGTAATCTCCCACATGGCATAATATGATATCAGAACATGTGGGGGTGTTGCTATGTCGAAACTGTTGATACACGGCACCAGAAAACTTGAAGGAGAAGTACAGATTCACGGCGCTAAAAACAGCACGTTGCCCTTGATGGCCGCATCGCTTCTGTGCGGAGGAGAATGTGTTCTACATAACTGCCCTGCGCTTTCAGATGTGGACACGGCCATCAAAATTCTGCGGCATCTTGGGTGTAAGGTGGAACGTTCTGCCGGAGATGTTGTGATCAATCCCATTTCCGCAGGGAGTTACGACATTCCCGACTGCCTGATGCGCGAAATGCGTTCTTCCATCATTTTTCTGGGGGCCATTATCAGCCGTTTGCAGCGGGCTGTTTTGTCGTTCCCCGGCGGATGCGAACTGGGACCGCGCCCGATTGACCTGCACCTTGCTTCTTTAAGGAAGATGGGGGTCGTCATCAATGAAGATCACGGCTGTTTGGACTGTTCTGTGCCGGAGGGATTAAAGGGAGCCGTCATCAACCTTTCGTTTCCAAGCGTCGGTGCGACGGAAAACATCATTATCGCCGGCTGCCTTGCAAAGGGAAAAACCGTGATTAACAATGCGGCGAGAGAACCGGAAATTTCTGATCTGTCAAATTTTCTGAATGCCTGCGGGGCAAAAATTCACGGGGCGGGAAACAGTACAATCTGTGTGGAGGGTGTCGCACGTCTGACCGGATGTGAACATCATGTGATTCCAGACCGCATTGCGGCGGCAACTTATATGACGGCCGCCGCCATTACGGGGAGTACGCTGCTGGTTTCACGGGTGGTTCCGGAACATTTGGCTCCGATTTTACCGGTGATGGAAGAATGCGGATGCGGGATTGACCTGTATGACAATGCGATTCGCGTTGTTGCTCCGGCACGCCTCAACCGAATTAAGAGTGTGCGGACGATGCCGTATCCCGGCTTTCCTACGGACGCGCAGGCACCTGTCATGGCAATGTCCACTGTGGCAGACGGAACCAGCATTTTTGTGGAGAACATTTTTGAAAGCCGTTATAAACACGTCGGTGAGCTTTTACGGCTTGGGGCGAACATTAAAGTGGAGGGACGTGTCGCCGTTGTGGAGGGCGTAAAACGCCTTTCAGGAGCAGCGGTAGAGGCTTCGGATCTGCGTGGGGGCGCGGCATTGGTCGTGGCCGGTTTGGCGGCACAGGGAACGACAGAAGTATATGGCTTGCATCACTTGGATCGCGGCTATGAGTGTATTGAAAAAAACCTTGCCAGACTGGGCGCGGATATTAAGCGTGTCTAGGACTTTTGTTGGAAGGAACTACAAAATATGAGGGATTTGAACAGCGGAACAAACAGATTTGCCCAGAGGGAGAGTGCCGGCGTGCCCTCCCGGGCTGGAATCCGCGCGGAAAACCGGCGGCGCAGAAGACGAAGGGCGCTTTTAATCTTTTATATTTTTTTGTTTTTTGCAGTTGTGGCGGCTGCCATCATTGTTTCGCTGACGGTGCTTTTCAAAATCGATGCCATTCAGGTTACCGGAACTTCACGATATTCCTCAAACCAAATTCTCAGCGTCTGTGGCATTCAAAAAGGGGAAAACCTGTTTCTGGCAAAAACCAAACAGGCTGAAAGCAGCATTCAAACCCGCCTGCCCTATATTGGTTCTGTAGAGGTCAGGCGGAAATTCCCCGCGCAGATCAGCATTCAGGTGACTGCGGCCAAGATTTGCGGGGCTGTCAAATCCTCTGAAAAATACGTGGTTTTGGGGGACAATTTCCGGGTCTTAGAAATTGCGGACAAGCCGCCGCAGAACTGTGCGTCAATTCTGGGAATTGCCCTGAAAAATCCAAAGGTAGGAAGTACGGCTGTGTTTGCAGACCAATCACTTCAGTCGTCTTTTGAACAGATTGAAACCGCCTTGAAAGGCAGCAAATTCACAAAGATTACGCAAATGGATTTTTCTTCCACGTCGGAAATACTGCTGACTTACGACGGGCGGGTCACCATCAATTTGGGAATGCCGTCCGCACTGGACTATAAAATCAGTTTTGCAAAAAAACTCTTTGACTCAAACCAGATTAAAGACACCGAAAAAGGAGTACTGAATCTTTCTTTGGTGGAAGAAAATGATACGGCTTATTTTGATCCCGCCGTAAATTCTTAGACAAAAACAAAATTTGGCTTATCATTTGGGGCAAAACGGAAATTATTTATTGAAATTTACCCTGAATCGTGTATAATAATTTAGTATGGGACGATATAAAAAATGAAAAGATTTCAATATAGACGGGGAATTCAAAATCACCGGATTTACATAAGGGGGATTGCGGCACATGCCTTTTGAAATTGAGAATGACTTTGACAACATTGTTCAGATAAAAGTCATCGGCGTAGGCGGCGGCGGCGGAAATGCGATCGACCGCATGGTTGCCATGGGTGTGCAGGGCGTTGAATTTATCAGCGTAAATACGGACAGGCAGGCTTTGTACCGTTCAAAAGCAACGCAGAAAATACAGATCGGCGAAAAAGTTACGCACGGAAAAGGCGCCGGTTCTAAACCTGAAATGGGGCAGAAAGCGGCGGATGAAAGCCGTGAGGCCATTGCGGCGGCTATCCGTGGAAGTGACATGGTCTTTGTCACGGCAGGCATGGGCGGCGGCACAGGGACGGGTGCGGCCCCGATTGTTGCGGAAATTGCTCATGATATGGGCGTTTTAACCGTTGGAATTGTCACAAAGCCTTTTGAATTTGAAGGGCGCCGCCGTATGGAGCAGGCGGAAAGCGGTATTACGGCTCTGCGTGAGCATGTGGATTCGCTGGTTGTCATTCCGAACGAACGCTTGAAACTGGTCAGCGAACAGCGGATCACTCTGCTGAATGCTTTTTCCATTGCCGATGACGTTTTACGTCAGGGCGTGCAGAGTATTTCAGATTTGATTAAGCTGCCCGGACTGGTCAATCTGGATTTTGCGGACGTAACCGCCGTAATGAAGGATGCCGGATACGCGCATATGGGTGTCGGGCAGGCTTCCGGAAAAGACAAGGCGCAGGAGGCGGCCAATATGGCGATTTCCAGCCCCTTGCTGGAAACCGCGATCAACGGGGCCAAGGGCGTTATTATCAACATTACTTCTTCCCCCGATATTGGATTGGACGAAATTGAAACGGCTTCTTCTATGATTGCGTCTCAGGCACATGAGGATGCGAATATCATTTGGGGCGCCGCGTTTGATGAAAATATGGACGACGAGATGAGCGTGACTGTCATTGCGACGGGATTTGCCACTTCTTCCGGCGAGCCGGTTGCCGAAGAGCCACAGGAAAAGCAGGCAAAACCAGAAAGCAAAGAGAAAGAGCCGGTTGCCGCTCCGGAAAATAATTCGATTGAGGACGACGATTTTACCGATATTATGCAAATTTTTAATCGCAAGTCCTAACAGGCTGCGTTGTACGATGCCCCGATGATTATTACGGTGATATTTGCCGCGTGTGCGGGAAAATACGCTTTGAAGCAGCGCTTTTAAAAGCTGCTCCAAAGCGTATTTTTTGTGCAGTATTTGTGCAGTTTTTTTCTTTTTCCACAGATCTCTGAATTTTCCCGTTGATCAGAAGCAAAATAGTTTTAAATTGCCTTTATTTTTCAGATAAATTGGTTAAAATTCATCAAATATTCGATTTGAAGTTGTTTTTAGACCAATACGGAAAGATAGAGCTTTAAATATCCCCCTTTCTCTTGCAATCTTCGCCTTATGTGTTATAATAGCTCATGGTAAAGACATTTGAGATGGAAAGAGGGGGTGGCATTGTGAATCCTGACCCTTTGGGGAAACCGCGAAGAAAATTTCATAGAGGAGATGAGCACAATGCTGTCCTATTACAAAACGGTGGATGGACGCATGACGCAAATCGAGGCGTGCGAGCCCGGCTGCTGGATCAACTGTGTTGCTCCGGACGACCGGGAGATTGAAGACTTAATTGCGGATTTCGGAATTGAGCCGGACTTTTTCCGCGCAGCGATGGATGAAGAGGAATCCTCCCATATTGATAATGAAGATGACAACACATTGGTTGTCATTGATATTCCCGTTGTGGAGCAGCAGGGAAAGCACTTGGTTTATTCCACAATGCCGCTGGGATTGATTCTGACGGAAAAAAATGTAATCACGGTTTCCATACGGGACAATTCGGTTGTGGATGAATTTACCCGGGGACTTGTCAAGGGTGTGCGCACGAACTTGAAAACCAGGTTTTTACTGCACATTATGCTGCGTGTTGCCAGCCGTTATCTTCAATACTTAAAACAGATTGACAAAATCAGCAATACCGTTGAAACGGAGCTGCGGGAGTCAATGAAGAATTCGGAACTGATGCAGCTGCTTGACATTGAAAAATCCCTTGTGTATTTTTCTTCCTCTTTAAAAGGAAACGAGATAACGCTGGAAAAAATTATGCGCGGCAGGGTCATTAAGCTGTATGACGATGACCAGGATCTTCTGGAAGATGTTCTAATCGAAGTAAAACAGGCGATTGAGATGTCGAACATTCACCTGAATATCCTTTCCGGGACCATGGACGCCTTTGCTTCCGTCATTTCTAATAATCTGAATATTGTCATGAAGGCGTTAGCTTCCATCACGCTTTTATTTTCGGTGCCTACTGTGATTACAAGCGCTTATGGCATGAATGTGTCGGGAATACCGTTTCCAAGTTTCTGGATTCCAGTCACGATTTCCGCCGCCTGTATTGTGGTGGCGTACTGGATTCTGCATAAGAAAAAAATGCTTTAATGCAAAGCATAAATGTCGTGTTTTCAGGGGAACTGCCATGCGGTTCCCTTTTATCATAGAAAGAAGGTCAAACATGATAAACCTGTTAATCCGGCTGTTTGTCCGGGATTACCGGGAAACCGGAGACCCCGTGGTGCGTGAGCGCTACGGAAAGTTTTCCGGGCTGGTGGGTATCGTGACCAATCTGATTCTTGTCGCGGGCAAAATGACGGTGGGCGTTTTGTTTCACAGCATTTCCGTTACGGCGGATGCGGTCAACAATTTGAGCGATTCCGTATCGTCTATTGTTACACTGGTGGGCTTTAAAATGGCGGCAAAACCGGCGGATTCCGACCATCCTTACGGGCATGCCAGAATGGAATATATCAGTGGGCTGATGGTTTCCCTTGTCGTTTTTGTCACCGGGTTTCAGTTTGCCCAAACATCATTTCAGAAAATTCTCCATCCTGAGCAGACCCGCTTCAGTCTGGTTGTGGTGGCGGTGCTGGTCGGTTCTATTTTATTGAAATTCTGGCAGGGAATGTTTTACCGCCGGATTGGGAAAAAGATCTCCTCCGATACGGTTTCCGCCGCAGCGGCGGACAGCATGAACGATGTTTTATCCACAGCGGCGGTTTTGACGGGAGCTATTCTTACCAAGCTGACTGGTTTTAATCTGGACGGCTATGTGGGCCTTGTGGTTGCCCTTCTGATCATGGTTACCGGGTTTCAGCTGATTCGGTCGACCAGCAATCCCTTGCTGGGAGAAGCGCCGACCCGAGAGTTTGTGGACGATATTTATCGTTCCATTCACGCTTACGACGGAATTTTGGGAATTCATGATTTAAATGTACACAGCTATGGGCCGGGGCGTTGTTTTGCCACGGTTCACTGCGAAGTACCCGCGGAACGGGATGTTTTGCTCAGCCATGATATAGTGGATAATATTGAGCGCGACTTTTTGGAGAAAAAAGGGATCCATCTTGTTATTCATATGGACCCGGTTACCACGAATGATCCACGCACCAATGACTTGAAAGAACAGGTGCAGCAGCTGCTTGCGGAAATTTCACCGAAAATCAGCATGCATGATTTTCGCGTGGTTTGGGGGCCGACCCATGCAAATGTGGTGTTCGACGTGTGTGTGACATTTGAATTTCCAATGACGGATGAGGAATTGAATCATTCTATTTCAGAAAAGATTTGTAATCTGCCGGGCAGATATTATCCTGTTATTACGGTGGATCACGATTATGTGCCGGTCAGCCGGCCGACTGATACAAAAAATTAATTGCTTATCCCCTTGCAATTTTCCGCGCAATAGAATAAAATAAGAATTAGCACTTAGATGACTTGAGTGCTAATTCTTTTTGCAAAGGATGGGACCTGCTTATGCCGATTAAACCGTTTCAGGCGGAATCGAAACACTTGTTGGATTTAATGATTAACTCTATTTATACTCATAAGGAAATTTTTCTTCGTGAGCTGATTTCCAACGCGAGTGACGCCATCGATAAACTTTATTATAAAGCCTTGTCGGAAGAGAACACCGGCCTCTCCCGCGACGATTTCATGATTCATATTGTGCCGGATAAAGAAAAGCGCACACTGACCATTACGGACAATGGCTGTGGAATGACAAGGGAAGAAATGGAAGCCAACCTTGGAACCATTGCCAAGAGCGGATCGCTTGACTTTAAGAATGAATTCGAGAAAAAGCCGGATATCGAGATTATCGGCCAGTTTGGCGTTGGTTTTTATTCCGCCTTCATGGTCAGCGACCATGTGACCGTTATCAGCCGCGCATTTGGCAGCGAGGACACCTATCGCTGGGAATCGCACGGTGCGGAGGGGTATACCGTGGAACCCTGTGAAAAGCGGGAAACCAACGGTACGGATATTATTGTTGAAATAAAACCTGACACTGAAGATGAAAAATACAGCGATTATCTGGAAACCCACACGCTTCAAAATCTTGTAAAGAAGTATTCGGACTACATTCGTTACCCGATTCGTATGAATGTGGAAAAAAGCCGCTTAAAGGAAGGCAGCAAAGACGAGTACGAAAGCTACACCGAAGAGGACACACTGAACAGTATGGTTCCGCTGTGGCGCAAGAACAAAAATGAGATCAAAAAGGAAGAGTACAATCAGTTCTACAAGGCCAAGTTCATGGATTACGAGGACCCTGCCAGAGTAATTCATATGTATACGGAGGGGATCGCGACATTCCACGCACTGATGTTTATCCCCGCGCGGGCGCCGTACGACTTCTATACGAAGGAGTATGAAAAGGGCCTTCAGCTGTACTCCAACGGTGTTCTGATTATGGACAGATGCGCTGATTTGGTACCGGATTATTTCAGCTTTGTACGAGGTTTGGTGGATTCACAGGATCTTTCGCTGAATATTTCCCGTGAGATGCTGCAGCATGACCGCAGGCTGAAACTGATTGCGGGCAGACTGGAAAAGAAGATTCAGTCAGAATTGGAATCCATGCTGAAGAATGAGCGTGAAGCCTATGAAAAATTCTTCCAGAATTTCGGGCTTCAGCTTAAGTATGGTGTTTATCAGGATTTTGGAGCGCACAAAGATCTTTTGAAAGACCTTTTATTGTTCCATACTTCGCAGGATGAAAAATATTCCACCTTGGCGGAGTATGTTACCCGTATGAAGGAAGATCAGAAATACATTTATTATGCCTGCGGAGAGTCCACGGCGAAAATTGCGCTGCTGCCGCAGACCGAAGCGGTTAAAGATCATGGATATGAAGTTTTATATCTTACAGATCCAATTGATGAATTCGCAGTTCGGGTGCTTCAGAAATACCAGGATAAGGAATTTAAGTCCGTTTCCGCAGATGACCTGGATTTGGAAACCGAGGAAGAAAAGAAAGAGTCCGCAAAGAAAGTCGAAGAGAACAAAGACATGCTGGCATTCCTGAAGGATGCTTTGAACGGCAAGGTAAAGGCTGTGGTGCTTTCCAATAAACTGAAAACCCATCCGGTGTGCCTTTCCACCAGCGGTGCAATTTCTATGGAGATGGAAAAGGTGCTGAATTCTTTGCCGAATGCGGACAAGGAAAAAGTACAGGCACAGCGTGTTTTGGAAATCAATGCGAGTCATCCGGTTTTCCAAAAGCTGGTGGACCTTTATGCTGCCGATCAGGGAAAACTGAAAACTTATGCTTCTCTGCTTTATACGCAGGCGCTGTTGATTGAAGGCGCTCCCATTGAGGACCCGGTTGCTTTTTCCAACCAGATTTGCAGTTTAATGACGGAATAAACATATTAGAAAGAGCTGGTGCTGGTTGCCGGCTCTTTTTTCATATAGGAAAACGCTTTTGTGAGTGTGGAACGCAAGCCATAGTGGGGTCGGACTGCAAAAATTTACTTTTTTTGGTTATAAAATTGTAATTAATATTCCAAAATAGTATAAATATGTTAAAAATTGTATTATTATATATTTATATGAAATAAAGGAAGCTGCTGTTTTGGTATTTGCAAGGCCAAATGAGATATTGGAGGCATATGCATATGGATATTACGAATGCCAGTCATAAAATCAATTTTGCCAAAATAGTAAAAAAAATTTGGGACGGACCTTATCAGGATACCGACCTTGATGTGGAGGAAACAGCCCCGATGAATAGGGATAGAACGGACAACATGCATTTTAATACCGGTGCGGCCCAGCAAAATGAGTTTGATCAAATGAACGCAATGGAGCAGAACCGGGGATCAGCTCGGTACAGAATACCGTCCAGTCAGCAAGAAAACCCAGAAGATCCTTTTAATGTTAAAGAGCGGAGAAATGTCACGGTGATTTCAGAGGGGACGACGATCACCGGAAACATTAAATCTGACAGCGACATTGAAATGCTGGGAACAATGACCGGAAGTATTATGACCTCCGGTAATGTAAAGATCAGCGGCAAGCAGGACGGAGATGTTCAGGGCGCCGGAATAGATCTGTTTGCCTGTACGGTTCGCGGATGTCTGAATGCGGCGGACGCGGTTCATGTGGACAGCAATTCTGTCATTGTCGGCGATATTAAATGCGGAGACCTGACGATCGACGGCAAAATGAAGGGGAATGTCCACGTGATGGGAAATGTGTCCTGCGAGGGGAGTGCTGTGGTGATCGGTGATATTACGTCGACAACCGTCACAATCAGCAGCGGTGCTAAATTAAAGGGCAAGGTTGAAATTTCCGATGGCAGCATTGAACCCGTTGATTTAGGCGACGGTGATTCCACCGGCCCTGTGCCGGGTGATACAGACGACAATAAAGTTTCGCAATAGTTCCTGGCTGGCTTTGGTTTAAACGAGCGGTTCAGCATTCGTAATCAAAAAAACAGATCCGAAAAAGTGCTTTACGCCTTTTTCGGACCTGCTTTTTTAGTTACTTTGTTTTTCCATACGCTGTTGTGCGAGAAGCAGATCGACCATTCTGCCATAGCTTTTTACGCCGTCACTCTGGTTGTTTGCTTTCAGGTAGTGGTCATTTACACTGTTTGACACTTCTGCAACCGGTCCTTCAAACTGTTTCCAATATTCTGACTGGTAAGCCAGATCACGGAGAACCCCGTCGTCCAGCGAGGAAAAAATCCGGTTTGCTGCCTCCGGGTTTGCTGCAAAAAGAGCATTGGAAGCATAAGTGAAGGCAAGCATGTCGCCGGAATACTGAAAATCCGGGTTATCGCTTTTGCAGCAGACCAGGTAGCCGATAAAATTGGCTTCATCTTCCCGCATGTATCCGCGAAGATGGGACAGCTCATGACACATGGTGACAGGAATTGTGTATTCCGGAACATCGGTATTTACATTCGCTTCCAGTGTAAAGGGAAAAAAGATTCCGGTTATGTTGCAGCGTGACATTGCTCTGGAAAAATAGACGAGTTTTGGCGCACTGTAACCCGAATGGAGCAGGGGATAATCCTGTTCCATCAGGTCATAGGTCTGCGCTGCTTCCTGCGCGGTCAGACTCAGATTGTTCCGGCTCAGCCGCATGATTCCCCGCTTGTTGGTTTTCAGACCGCTGCGCAGCCGGTTCAGGTCAGAGGAGAGAGCGGTGCACAGCTGGCTTAATTCTGCCTGAGAGGAAGGCTTGACCGTAAGCCCGCAGGTATTGGCGAATGGATAGCGATAATAATTGATTCCGCAATTTATCGTGAACAGGAAAAACACAATACTAAAAAAGATGCATAAATTAACGGCGGATTTTAATACAAAAAGTTTGCGGGTTCTCCTTTTGCGTATCATGCCGGCTGCAAAATAAATCAGAGCGGCCGCAGTGGCGGGAAGGAACAGGATGGTAAGCAGCTCAGCCACGGAAAAGGGGACTAAGCCGGTCAAACGGTTTACCGTCAAGGACAGTGCAAAATAGATTCTGCCTGCGTACCATTGCGCAAAGAAAGGATTCCAGGCGGCATAGGTATTCAGTGCCAATGCTGCGGGAAGAAGCATGAAGAACCAAAGCCTTTTACAAATTCCGGCTTTTTGAAACAAGCGACGCATAGTTTCCCCCAAAATTTTATTTTCTTCATTATAGCATAGAAACTGCCGATTTTAGATTAAAAGAACAAAAGGAGACAGATTCTTAAAATAATCGATACTAAAATATTTATAGTGACGAATGCAGGAAAAAAATATAGCTTAGACAGGCATTATTTCAACACTGGAATTTTCAGCACCCTTTTCCGTAATATTATTTTACATGGATTTTACAAATTCGTAACAAAAAGGATGGAGGATGTTGCTTGTTCATTTTTAGCTGATTAATAATTAGAAATATTGAGTAAATAAAATATAATGATTAGCAGGAGGATCTATGACGCTCGATAATGTTTTGATGCTATTGGGGGGCCTGGGGCTGTTCCTTTACGGAATGAAGCTGATGGGTGAATCCCTGGAGCTTGCGGCCGGGTCGCGGATTAAGGAAATGGTTGAGCGACTGACAACGAACAAGTATATGGGGGCTGTTCTTGGATTTGCGGTTACTGCGGTTGTCCAAAGTTCCTCTGCGACGACGGTGATGGTGGTAGGCTTTGTAAATGCCGGAATCATGGATTTGACTCAGGCCGTTGGCATTATTATGGGAGCAAATGTCGGCACTACCGTGACGGGGCTGATTACTGCAATCAATTTTATGGCGATTGCTCCGGTGGCGGTTTTCATCGGTGTTGGAATGATTATGTTTACAAAGAAAAGCAACACCAAACATATCGGGCAGATCATTGCCGGCTTCGGAATTCTTTTTTTGGGAATGTCTACCATGAGTACGGCAATGAAGCCGCTGGGAGAATCCCAGGTGTTTGCGAATATTATTACCAAGTTTCAGAATCCAGGGATCGGCCTTCTGGCCGGAGCGGTCTTTACTGCTTTGATTCAAAGTTCTTCGGCTACGGTGGGTGTGCTTCAGTCGCTGGCCCTTTCCGGTGTGATCGATCTGAAATCCGTGGTTTTCGTGATCTACGGGCTGAATATCGGTACATGTGTGACGGCGCTGCTTTCTTCCATAGGGACCAGTAAAACAGCGAAGCGCACCGCGATTGTGCATCTGTTGTTTAATGTAATCGGCGCGGGTATTTTTACCATTATTACCATGGTAACACCGTTTGCTCAACTGATAAAGCAATTGTCGCCTGGAAATGTACTCCTACAGATTTTCTTGGTTCATATCATATTTAATGTACTCACAACGGTTCTTTTGCTGATGATGAGCGATGTGCTGATTCGTATGGCTTACAAAGTAATACCGGGAGAAGACAATGATACGCAGGCAATGCGGCTGAAGTACCTGGATTGCCGCTTTTTGAGTACGCCGCCTGTCGCGGTGACGCAGCTGTTGAAAGAAGTCGGCCGCATGGCGGATCTTGCCAACCTCAATTTTTTAAATTCGATGGCGGCCCTGTTTCACAATGATTCCGCTAAAATCCAGGCGCTGGAAGATAACGAAAACGTCATCAATTTTTTGAACCGGAAAATCACCGCGTATTTGATTCGAATCAATGCCCTTGACCTGGAAGAAAACGATCGGGAAATCGTCGGCGCACTGTTCCATGTTGTAAACGACATTGAACGGGTGGGAGACCACAGTGAAAATATCGGTGAGCAGGCGCAGATTATGATTGACGGAAAAGCGGTATTGAGCAGCAGTGCATCGCAGGAGCTGAAGGAAATGCAGGACCTGATTCTGACGATTCTTGCAGACTCGTTTCAGCTGTTCTTAAAAGGCAGCAGCGACGCGGAACTTTCTTTTAAGATCACAAAGACGGAAGAAATGATCGATGCCCGCACGGAAGAACTGAAAGAAAATCATATCCGCCGTTTAAATAACGGGCACTGCAGCGCGGCGTCGAGCGCACTGTATAACGATGTTTTGATTAATCTTGAACGTATTGCGGACCATGCGACAAACATCGCGTTTTCCATGTCGCACACAAAACATGTTCCCATTCTTGTGGATGGAAAAAGAGTCAATGTAAAAAGAGCTTAAAGTTTCCCCCGCCGCGGCAGAGAATGCCCCGGCTTTTTTTATGATCTTATGGTTGCCGCATTCTGGGAAAAATGATATGATAGTTATGAAAATCATACCATGGCCGGGGGGGGGTTCACTTGCAGTTTTATTTAAAACCTGTGGGGGGAACCCAATGCCTTTTTACCATTTTAGACCATCAGGGCCTTCCGGCCTATGAAGCGTCCGGAAAAATGACACCGTCCGGCTGCAAAATTTTATTGCTCGACGAAAAACGCGCGGTTGCCGGGCGAATTTCCGGTGTGCGTTTTGCACAGTTTGCTCTTTATTCCGTGCACGCAGGGCGGAATAAAGTCAGCGCGGCCGTCAATTATGGTTCTTTCCGCCAGCCTGTCAGGCTCAGGGGAAAACGCTGGAAGTTTCGAGGAAATCTTGAAACACATTCGTTCGACATTGTGAACCGTCACTCGCAGGTTGTTATGGTACACGGCAAGTGCTGGAAGATGCCGGGCGACTGCTATGCCGTTCAAATTGCCGGCAGCGAAAATGTCCCTCTGTGCCTTTGTCTTGCCGTCCTTTTGGACTGTGCGGTTTCGGGCGGATGTGCGGCACCGCTGCTTGCGGGAGGATAATTGACAAAAAATATTGAAAGTGTCATAATAATTCGGTCAAGCCTGCGCGTTTGACCGATTGGAGGAAAGTAAATGAGCAGGGAGTTAGCGAAGACCTATGACCCACAGGAAGTGGAAGACCGAATTTATGATTTCTGGACTTCCGGTGGATTTTTTCACGCGGAACGTGACCCGGAAAAGAAGCCATATACAATCGTTATGCCGCCGCCGAATATCACGGGGCAGCTTCATATGGGACATGCCCTGGACAGTACGCTGCAGGATATTCTGATTCGTTACCGCAGAATGCAGGGGTACTGTGCCCTCTGGCTGCCCGGAACAGACCATGCTTCCATCGCTACCGAGGCAAAGATTGTCGAGGCAATGCGGAAAGAAGGCCTGTCAAAAGAGGATATCGGCAGAGAGGCATTCTTAAAGCGTGCCTGGGAATGGAGAGAGAAATTCGGAGGAAGGATCGTTCAGCAGCTGAAAAAGCTGGGTTCTTCCTGCGACTGGGAACGGGAACGTTTTACTTTGGATGAGGGTTGTTCCAAAGCGGTTCGGGAAGTTTTTGTTAATTTGTATGAAAAAGGCCTGATTTACCGCGGAAAGCGTATTATCAACTGGTGCCCGCACTGCAAAACTTCCATTTCCGATGCGGAAGTGGAGTTTTCTGAGCGCGACGGATTTTTCTGGCATGTTCGCTATCCGTTCAAGGACGGCAGCGGTTATATTCAGCTGGCGACTACGCGCCCGGAAACTATGCTGGGCGATACGGCGGTAGCGGTTCATCCGGAGGATGAGCGGTATAAAGATCTTGTGGGAAAGACGTTGATTCTGCCGCTTGTAAACCGTGAAATTCCGCTGGTTGCCGATGAATATGTAGAACGCGATTTTGGTACCGGTGTGGTAAAAATCACCCCGGCCCACGACCCGAACGACTTTGAAGTGGGTCTGCGCCATCATCTTGAAGTTATCAATGTGATGGACGAAGGCGGCAATATTAATGAAAACGGCGGCGTATATGCCGGTATGACCGGCGCCGAGGCACGCAAGAAAATTGTGGAAGACCTGAAGGCGGGCGGATACCTGGTCAAAGTTGAGCCGATTAAGCATAATGTGGGTGCGTGCTATCGCTGCGGCACCGCAGTGGAACCCCGTGTTTCCAAACAATGGTTTGTGAAGATGCAGCCGATGGCGAAACCGGCTATTGAAGAAGTGAAGGCGGGAAAGGTCGGCTTTATTCCGGACCGCTTTTCCAAAATTTATTATCACTGGATGGAAAACATTAAGGATTGGTGCATTTCGCGTCAGCTTTGGTGGGGGCACAGAATTCCTGCATGGTATTGCCAGGACTGCGGAGAAATGGTGGTTGCCCGCGAGGAACCCCATGTCTGCCCGAAATGCGGTTCCAAGCGCATGAAGCAGGACCCGGATACGCTGGACACCTGGTTTTCCTCTGCGCTCTGGCCGTTTTCCACGCTCGGCTGGCCGGACAAAACCCCTGATCTGGACTATTTCTATCCCACCGATACGTTGGTTACCGGTTATGATATTATTTTCTTCTGGGTGGCCCGCATGATCTTTTCGGGAATCGAACAGAAAGGGGAAGTTCCGTTTCACAATGTTCTGATTCACGGGCTGGTGCGCGACGCGCAGGGACGCAAGATGAGCAAATCGCTCGGCAACGGGATCGATCCCCTGCAGGAAATTTCAAAATATGGGGCGGATGCTCTGCGCTTTACGCTGGCAACCGGAAACAGCCCCGGAAACGACATGCGCTATTCCAAGGACAAGGTGGAGTCAAGCCGCAATTTTGCAAACAAGATCTGGAATGCGGCGCGCTTTATCCTGATGAATATTGACGGAAAAGATGTTCCGAACAGTCTTCCGTCGGACCTTGCGCTGGAAGACAAATGGATTGTGGATTCCTTTAATCGTCTGGCGGGGGAAATCACTGAAAATCTGGACAAGTTCGAACTCGGCATTGCCGTTCAGAAGCTCTATGACTTTCTCTGGGATGAATTCTGTGACTGGTATATCGAAATTTCTAAAATCCGACTGAATTCTGATGATGAACAGGCGGCGCAGACCGCGCGCAGGGTATTGGTCTGGGTGATGACCGGAACATTGCAGCTGCTGCACCCGTTCATGCCGTTTATTACAGAGGAAATCTGGCAGACCATGCCGCACGACGGTAAGTCGATTATGGTGTCTAAATGGCCTGAACCGGATGCTTCCAGAAGTTTTCCGGAAGCGGCGAGGGAAATGAACAAAATCATGGAGGCCGTGCGTGCCGTGCGCAACCGCCGCTCTGAAATGAATGTGCCGCCGTCACGGAAAACACACCTTTCCATTGACACGACATCACAGGAGACGTTCCGCCGCGGCACGTCTATTCTGGAGCGCCTTGCTTATGCAAACCGCGTGGAGGTCGGCGTCGATCTCAATATTCCGGATGCCATTACGATTGTTACGCCTGATGCAAAACTGCTGATTCCAACAGATGATCTGGTTGACCGTAAGGCAGAGCATGCCAGATTGTCAAAGGAACTGGAGTCTGCTCAAAAGCAGCTGGCGACGGCGGAAGGAAAGCTGAAGAACGAGAAATTCCTTACCAAAGCGCCGGAAGCTGTGGTGAACGGCGTCCGGGCAAACGCCGCAAAGCTGAAAGATCATATTGCGCTGATTCAGTCTTCTTTGGAATCCTTATAAAAAGAGCGAACAGCGGTCAGATCGGGAGCATCAATTTTGATGCTCCCGGTTTTCTGTAAAAGGGATGAATCATATGACGGGGAAAGAAGTAGTACAAAAAATTGAATCTTTACAGCGGTTTGGTTCCCGGCCGGGTTTGGAACGAATTCGCGCTTTGATGGAACGGTTGGGAAATCCGCAGAACGGGCTTCGGGTTCTGCATGTGGCGGGAACGAATGGAAAGGGAACCACCTGCGCGCTTCTCGCCTCTGTTCTGCATTGTGCGGGTTACCATACCGGACTTTATATTTCGCCGCACCTGTGCGACTTTTGTGAACGAATGCAGGTCGACGGCAGGATGATTTCGCAGGAAGAGTTAGCTTCTCTTGCGGAACGCGTTTTTCCGGCGATTGATGAGATGAACGCCCGTGGGCAGGTTATTACGGAGTTTGAGGCGGTTACCGCGATGGCTTTTCTATGGTATGCGGAAAAGAACTGTGATTTCGTTGTGCTGGAGGTCGGGCTTGGGGGAAGGCTGGATGCGACAAACGTGATTCCAAAGCCCTTGGTTTCCGTTATTACCTCTATTTCGCTCGATCACACAAAAATTCTTGGCAATACTGTGGAGCAGATTGCGGCGGAAAAGTGCGGAATCATCAAGGAGGGAGGAGTAACCGTCAGCTACCCGGGGCAGGAGCCCGGTGCCGCGCAGACCATTCGCAGAATTGCAGGGGAACGAAACAATCTTCTAAAAGATGCTGCGTGTGCCGGAGTGAGGGAGCTTAGCAGTGATCTGTCCGGGACGCAGCTTTCATGGCAGGGGATGCTTCTGCAGCTTCCTTTGTTAGGGGAGCATCAGGTCAAGAATGCGGAAACCGCGCTTACAGTGATTCACGTATTGCGAAATTTCGGTTATTCTATTCCGGCTGAAGCGGTGAAAAAAGGTTTTTCCGGCACGGCGTTTCCAGCACGGTTTGAAGTGCTGTGCCGCGATCCGCTGGTCATTCTGGATGGGGCGCATAACCCGGCAGGGACTGCCGCCCTGGCGGCGGCAATTCGGAAATATCTGCCGGGACGCGGGATTGTCGCCGTGATGGGGATGCTGAAGGACAAAGATGTGGATCAGGCGCTGCAGAATCTGTCGGGCCTGTTTTCCTGTGTGATTACAACCGAACCTCTCAGTCCGCGTGCCATGAGCGCCGGTGAACTGGCGGAGCGCTGGCGAAGGCTGAGGATTCCCGCAGAGCCTGCCACAGGGCAGAAAGAAGCGCTGTGGCAGGCAAATGCGGAACTTGGGCCGAACAATGCGCTTTTGATTTGCGGTTCCCTGTACCTTGCGGGGAATCTGCGCCCGCATGCGCTGCGGCTTTGGCATGAAACAAAAAAATAGAATATATTCGCAAAATTCGAGTAATATCGCGGCCTGAATCCCTTATCTTTATAGATAAGGGATTTTTTATGTGTTCGTGTATTATTTGCGTAAAAGTGGACATACTAAATAAATTCATAAACGGGGGGATTTTATATGGGCGTCAGGCTGATTCTGAAGGATGGAGTCCTGACGGCGGTTCTCAGCGGGGAAATCGATCACCATTCCGCAAGAGAAATACGAGGGGAAATTGATGAAACCGCATCCAGAATCAAGCCGAAAAAGCTGATCTTAGATTTTTCTGCGGTGCAGTTTATGGACAGCTCCGGGATTGGACTGATTATGGGGCGTTGTAAACTGATGCAGATGTGGGGTGGACAGGTGGAGATTGTTCGTCTGCCGTCTAAAATTGAAAAAATTGTATCTCTTGCGGGGCTGGATCAGCTTTGCACCGTTAGAAGGGGGACTGAATTTGAAGCCGCTCAATGAGATGAAAGTTTCGTTTTTAAGCCGTTCGTCCAATGAAGCGTTCGCGCGCGCCACCGTTGCTGCGTTTGTCGCACAGCTGGACCCGACGGTGGACGAGCTGTGCGACATTAAAACCGCGGTGTCAGAGGCGGTGACAAACTGTATTGTACATGCGTATCGAGACACGATCGGAATGATATACATAACCTGCCGCCTGTTTGAAAACGGAAGCATCAACGTTAGAATCCGCGACTGTGGCTGCGGTATTCAGAATATTGAACAGGCGATGCAGCCTCTTTTTACAACACAGGAGGGTGAGCGGGCCGGCCTTGGCTTTGCGGTGATGCAAAGTTTTATGGATCAGCTTCATGTTACCTCCAAACCTGGGAAAGGCACGACGGTTACTATGAAAAAAACGATGGAACGCCGCCCTGAAAAGCATGGATAGGGAACAGGCGGTTCGGGAAAATATCGGGCTTGTCCATTCCTGCGCAAGGCATTTTCGCGGGCGCGGCATTGAATATGACGATTTGTTCCAAGCGGGATGCCTGGGCCTGGTGAAGGCGGTCGATCATTTTGACCCGGAGCGCGGCGTGAAATTTTCCACCTATGCTGTTCCCGTTATTTTAGGGGAGATTCGCAGATTGTTCCGGGATGGCGGAACAATTAAAGTTGGGCGCAGTTTAAAAGAGCTGTCTCTTCGCGCGACGCGCCTTTCTTCGAATTTTTCTGAGCGTGAAGGAAGAACCCCAACCATTCGGGAACTGGCCGATTTGCTGGGCGTGGAGCCGGAACAGGCGGCAGAAGCACTGGGTGCGGCACAGCTTCCTATTTCGCTTACGTCTTCGGATGAAAACGGCGGTCAGATTGATGTGCAGGTCGGACCGGAGGACGATAAAATTGCCGAACTGCTGTCTTTAAAGCAGGTTGTAACGGAACTGGAACCAAGGGATCGCAGTATTATTATTTTTCGCTATTTCCAAAACCGAACACAGACGGAAACCGCATCCGCACTGGGGATGACGCAGGTGCAGGTGTCGCGCCGGGAAAAGAAAATCTTAAAAGAACTGCAATTAAAACTATCGTGTTAGTCAAAAAGAGGAACAGCGTGTCGCTGTTCCTCTTTTTGGCGAGAGCTTGTCTTTTTAGAAAAGTGGGTCATTCTGCAATATCCTTAATATCGTAGGGAGTCTGCTGATAAACGTAATAATTCAGCCAGTTGGAAAACATGAGACTCGCGTGGCTGCGCCAGACAAACGGAGGTTCCTGCGTTATGTCATTATCAGGAAAGTAATTTTCTGGAATTTCCGGATGCTTTCCTTTTTCTAAATCGCGGAAATATTCGTTTTTTAACGTGTTTCGGTCATATTCCTCATGTCCGGTGACAAAGAATTGGCGTCCGCTTTTTGCGGCAATAATGTGCGGACCCGCTTCTCTGGATTCTGTCAGAATTTCAAGTTCGGGATGAACCGAAATATCTTCCCTGCGAGTTCCCGTATAGCGCGAATGCGGCGCCCAAAAGTCATCGTCAAACCCACGAACCAAAGGGTGCAGGGGACAGAGGACGCTGTGTATAAAAATCCCTGTTACCTTTTTTGGCAGAAGATATTTGGGGATTCCATAATGATAGTAGAGCCCTGCCTGGGCTCCCCAGCAGATGTGCATGGTGGAATAGACATTTTTACGGCTCCACGCCATGACCTCACAAAGCTCCGGCCAGTAGTCCACTTCCTCAAACGGCAGTTTTTCAACCGGGGCTCCGGTTATGATCATGCCGTCGAATTTTTGATCCTTAATTTCTGAAAATGTTCTATAATAGGTATGCAGATGTGACTGCGGTGTATTTTTAGAAACATGAGAAGCCATCTGCATTAATTCGACCTCCACCTGGAGTGGAGAATTGCTCAATTGCCGCAACAGTTGAGTTTCTGTTTCAATTTTTGTCGGCATCAGATTTAAAATAACAATCTTCAACGGGCGTATATCCTGACTAATTGCCCGTTCTTGTGGCATAATAAAGATGTTCTCCGATTCCAGCACGTGGCAGGCGGGCAAAGAATCCTGTATTCTGATTGGCAAATCGATTCCCCCCTTTTATTACAAGAACGCTAAAAAACATTATAGCAAACAGAAGATTGCACTTCAAGAACCCGCCCAATTAAAAAACTTTATAAAACTACAAAAAAGTCCTTGACATTACAAGAAAGACATGATATTATAGTGGAGCCGTCGAAAAACGGAGCAAAATTCAAAACGATTTGCGAAAAGAAAATTGAATTTTGAATTTCACTTTTGTTTGTTTTGACGATTGGGACCTTGAAAATTAAACAACGAGACGATAGAGAAGGAACCCGTAAATAACGAGAGTTACAAAGTACTTTCGGACAAAGAGACGGAAAACTCTTTCAAAAAAAATCGAAACGATACGTTAGTGTA
>JALCPP010000012.1 GCA_022650485.1 Oscillospiraceae bacterium
ACATTCCCATGCAGCGCAAAGCCTGCCATGAATTTGCAGACCGCATGGGCTGGACCATTGTTCATGAAGAACAGGAAGACGGTGTTTCCGGCTATAAAGTCAGTGCCGCTCAGCGTGACAAAATCCAGCTCATAAGAGAACATGCAGAGCAAGGCAAATTTGATATCCTTCTGGTTTTTATGTTTGACAGGCTCGGCAGGAAAGCCGATGAAACTCCCTTTGTAGTGGAATGGTTCGTAAAAAAGGGTGTCAGAGTATGGAGCGTCAATGAAGGAGAGCAGCGGTTTGAGTCCCACACCGACCGCTTGACAAACTATATCCGTTTTTGGCAGGCTGACGGCGAAAGTCAGAAAACCTCCATCAGAACCAGAACTGCTCTTGGACAGATGGTTCAGGAGGGACGCTTCCGCGGCGGCACTGCTCCATATGGTTATTGTCTCGAGAAAAGCGGCATCATCAACAAGCGCAAGCATGAAGTCTACAAATTGGTCATTGACGAGGAAGAAGCCGAAGTAGTACGCATGATGTTTAATTTATGCGTATCGGCAGGTTACGGACGCTGGCGGCTTGCCATGTTCCTGAATGATAAGGGAATCAAGACTCGCAAGGGAACCAATTGGCATGACGCATCGGTAGGCGCGATTCTGCACAACGTGATATACAAGGGCGTCCTCCGGAGTGGCACCACTTTCTCAGAGCCGTTCGAGAAACTTCAAATCGTTGATCCCTCTACTTTTGATTTAGCGCAAAGGCTTATGACTGAGCGGGTAAATGAGAAGAAAAACGAAAGAACGGTTCCGCTAAACACCGCAGGTCAATCGCTTCTGTCCGGAAATGTATTCTGTGGACATTGCGGCGGGCGCCTGGTACTAACCACCAACGGCAAAGTAGTCAGGCTTGCAAACGGTGAAAAAAAGGGTGTCAAGCGCATTCGTTATATCTGCTATAACAAAACGAGGCGCCGTCTTGACTGCGATGGACAAACAGGCTATACTATGCACATCCTTGACGATGCGGTGGTTCAGATCTTGCATCAGATTTTTGACCGCATGAATTCGGCCTCCGACAGCATGATTCTTGGAAGCACGGAGGATCGCCGGATGGCGGAATTACGGGCCGAGGTTAAACGGGCTAAGGCCGAGAACAGCAAGGCTACCACCGAGTACGAATCCATGAAAGCTGAAATGGTAAAGGTTGTTCTTGGCACGAGCGATATGCCCAAGGATGTATTGTCAGAGGTTGTAAATGAGTGCCGCGATAAGGTGATTGCCACCAGTGAACGGTTGACTTCATTAACAGCCGAGTTGGAACGCGGCAATGCAAGGGTAACTGAAATGAAATCTGAACTTTCCCGCATCCGCACATGGTCGGAGATTTTCGATGGCAGCGATATGGAAGTCAAGAAGATGATCGCGAACTACATCATCAAGAGAGTCAACGTATTCAAAGGCTATAAACTGGACATCGAGCTGAACCTGAATGTGCAGCAATTTCTGAATGGTCTTGACAGCATCAGCGGCAATGAAGAATCGCACCCTGCGGTGGCGTCGTAAATTACTGCAGCTTCAATAAACTCTCTGCAGCTGAGTAAATATCTACATATGCGGGTTGGGTTTTGTGGTGGTGCACACCCGATACTTTGGGAGAGCGCCTGCATGGCATGCAGGAGGTCAGCGGTTCGATCCCGCTTATCTCCACCAATAAAAAAGTCAGGAACCATCACGGTTTCTGGCTTTTCTTTTATAGTTTTCGCACAAAGCGCCGCTTGGATTTCAATCCAAGCGGCGCTTTGTCTATAAACTATGGCAGAAGGTCCGTGAGTTTTCCGTCCACTTTATGCACCAACATATGTCAATCAAGATGGAACATCTCGATAAGGTCAGTAGCAACGGGGCTATTGTCAGGATTCGTTTCCATGATGTCGGCCATGTAGTCCCACCATTTGCGGTTAATCATAGTATCAGCGCCGTCTGCCCAGAGCTTTTCATCTTCGATTTCAATTATGCCAAAAAGTGTGAGCGTTTCTCGGTCGAAAAAAATGGTGTAGTTTTTTCCGCCGTAATCATGAATCATTTTCTTCATCTCGGGCCAAAGTCTAGAGTGACGGTCTGCATATTCCTTTTCCTGACCGGGATAAAGTCTCATCTTGAATCCTTTAATCATACAATCACTTCCGAATCAGTATACATTCTTC
Source organism: Oscillospiraceae bacterium (assembly GCA_022650485.1). GTDB lineage: Bacteria > Bacillota > Clostridia > Oscillospirales > Acutalibacteraceae > Caproicibacter. The sequence continues at coordinate 2,195 of JALCPP010000012.1, forward strand.
CATTCGTCGATATTACTCGAGTCGAATTTAAACGGGGCACCTAAGATAATCTCCGTACCACCGTCGGCTGCGTCAACCACCTTATACGGGCTGTTATCCATGTTACCAGCATCGAAAGTATCTCCGGTCATGCCCGTGAGGGTTCCGTTTACAAGAGCAATGGAAGTGTACGCACTGAGTTGACCAAGCTCAACCGGGTTCCACAAGAACATGTAAGGGCAGGAATGATCCGCGTCCGTACCAATATAGGCAGCCATTTCGGAGGGCAGACCGAGGCCAGTCAGCTTAACCTTGGATTTCTTATCCTGCAGAACCTTTGCGGCAGCGGAAATACCTACGGTAGTCGGAGAGCAGAGGACCTTCAGGTTAGGATATTTTGAAAGCAATGCCTGTGTCTGATCTGTAGATTTCTGTGGCTCGTCGTCTCCGTAGGCAACTTCAACCAGATTCAACTTCGAATACTTAGAACCTTTCATTACCGTCTTCATGGCTGCAATCCAAGCGTTTTGATTTGTTGCCTGAGATGTAGCGGAAAGGATAGCCCAGTCGCCAGAGCCGCCGGAAATATCATATACAGCATCCATCAAAGCCTGACCGATTTCCTTGGTACCAGCCTGGTTCACAAATACCTGGCGGCTATTTTTGTTCGTTTTAGAATCAAAGCAGCTAACTTTGATACCAGCTTTCATGGCCTGCTGCAAAGAAGCCTGCAGCGCATTCTCATCATTTGCTGCAATACTTATACTGTCGACTTTTTGAGAAATCAAGGATTGAATCATCGATACCTGCGCGTCAGCAGTTGCCGCTTCCGGATGTTTTACAATGCAGGTCCCTCCTTGCTGCTCAATAACCTGCTGGAAACCTTCCGCCTCTTTTTCGTTGTATGGGTTGCCAGCAGACTTTGTAACAATGGCAAAAGTTTTGCCGGTTGCACTAGCACCTGCTACAGCAGACGTAGCCGCATTACTGGACTCAGCCGCGCCGGAAGCATTCGTAGCGGCTGCATTACCGCTGCAGCCAGCCAATACAGAGGCAACCATACCAACACTGAGAAATACGCTTAGAAACCTTTTCATCTTTTTTCCTCCTACTTAATTAAATATTAAGGATTATCAACAGGAAAATCAATGGAATCATTTGCGTGCAAGCACCTGCTTCTTCTCCTTAATCTTCGTGGAAATGTTCGGGGCAAGAACCGCAGAAATCAGCAAGATGCCAAGGATGATAAGAATCACCTGTGGATTCATGTTGATCTCACCCAAGCCGATACGAAGGCAGATAATAATGAATGCCGAGATAATACCCCCAGCAAGACGCCCTTTGCCGCCAACTGCAGAAATTCCACCAAAAACAGCCATCGCGATCGCATCCATTTCAAAACCATTTCCGGTTGTCGTGTTGGCGCCGAACAATGTACTGGTTAGGAACACCGCACAAAGGCCAGCCATTGCACCCGTAATGGAAAAGACGATGAAGCGGACTCTCTGCACTTTGATACCCGAATAAAACGCCGCGCTGCGGTTGCTGCCAATAGCGTACAGGCTTCGGCCAAACGGTGTCTTCGCGCTGACTATGGTGAAAACGACGCCCAAAATCAGCACCAGAAAAAACAGGTACGGGAACAGACCAACCATGCCGGCAAGTGCACTGAACCCAGACACATCATTCAGAGAAACGGAACCGCCGCTACCCAAAATAATTTCGGCGATGCCGCGATAAATAATCATAGTGGAAAGTGTAACAATCATGGCGGGCAGTTCCGTAAAGACGGTAAGAATCAACCCATTCAGCATCCCGCACGCAAGACCGGTCAGAAGACCAATCAGCACAACGGCACCGATTGGAAAACCAGCATTGCTGGCAAAACAGGAAACTGTCGCAGAGAGACATACGGTCGCGCCTACTGAAATATCGATATCACCCAGCAACAATATGTAAGCCATGGGGAACAGAAGAAACATTTCGCTCAGGTATTTCGGCATCTCACGCAGAACGTTTGCCGCCGTGTAATTCTGGGAAATAATCTTACAGAAAATATTAATTGCCACAAAGAGGATCACCAGCACAAACTCCCAACTGGAAAAGAATCCTTTTGTGTACCGCTTTCTGTCGGTCGAGATGGTTCTTCCGGATCTTCCCGCCATTAGAGTTTCCTCCTCTCAAGATTGCTGCGATCCATCATGCGCTTTGTAACAACATTTAGAATCACAACAGCCAGAATGATAACACCCTTTACGGTATTTTGAGCAATGGCATCGATTCCGACAAGTGGAAGTGCTTTCGCGATAACCGAAAGGATCAGTGCGCCGAGCAGTGCGCCGCCGACCGTCCCGCTTCCACCGCTCATGCTCACGCCGCCGATCACACAGGCAGCAATGACATCCATTTCTTTTCCAAGTACCATGTTTGGCTGAGCTGAAGAGTAAATTGTAACCGAAAGTGCACCACAAAAGCCGGCCAGAAGTCCCATGATCACATAGACCAAAAACTCCACCCGCGCCACATGGATTCCAGAGATTGCAGCCGCCGTTCGGTTGCTGCCGATAGCATAAATGCTGCGGCCGAATTTTGTCCATTTCAGTACGATGAAGAAAATTACATAGCAAAGAATCGTAATTACAATTACGTTGTTGATCACACCGAAGCCAAGGTTCGATGAAAGGGCAAAATTTGTGAAAGAACCCAGAGCATCGGCGCCAGCCCATTGACTGTTCGCAACCAAATACGCAAGGCCGCGGAAAATGTACATGCCGCCCATGGCCGCTATGATTGACGCGACACCACCGTAAGCGATGGCCGCACCGATAATAGCGCCACACATGGCGCCGATCGCAGCAGCGATCAGGAACCCAAGTCCCGTGCTCTGAATCAGCTTGTATTTGAACAGCATGCCGACCGTCATGCCTGCAAAGGCCAAGGTCGAAGTGATGGAAATATCGATTCCGCCGGTCAGCAACACACAGAGCATGCCGAGCGCCATAATCATAATGACCGCGTTGTTTTTCAGAATTTCGCCGATATTCGAGATTGTAAGAAATTCGGGACTGCGGATTCCAATCAGCGCGCAAAGCACGATGAGAACCAAAAGCAGGCTCACTTCACGCGAAGCCGTAATGCAATTCCAGAGGGACTTTTTCTTTTCCGGCGTCTGTTCATTCACCTGTGACCGCCTCCTTTTTGCTGATGTCGGACTGCGGGCCGTCTTTGCTCATGGAAAGTCCCAGAATTTTTTCCTGCGTTGCATCCTCATGATTCAGCTCACCGGTAACGCGGCCCCCGCACATCGTATAGATACGATCGCTCATGGCAAGGATTTCCGGCATTTCGGAAGAAATCATCACAATGGCGTAGCCAGCCCCAGCAAGGTTGCCCATGATTTGATAAATTTCTGATTTTGCGCCTACGTCGACGCCCTTGGTCGGCTCATCCATGATGATAACCTTCATATTGTCCTGCGCAAGTGCCTTTGCCACAACGACTTTCTGCTGGTTGCCACCGGAAAGAGAGCTTGCCGGTTCAAAAATACTGACGGCTTTTGTGTCGACGTCTTCAAGATATTTTCTGGAAATTTCTCGTTCCCTGGAAACGTCCACAATGCCGCGGCTGCTCAGCTTCCGCAGAATGGGCAGCGTCACATTGTGACCGATACCCCAGTCCAAAATCAGGCCGTTTCTTTGGCGGTCTTCCGGAAGAAGAATGATGCCGGCCTTCATGGCATCGGACGGACACTTGATGCGAAGCTCTCTGCCATTCAGCAATACCTTGCCGGAATCGGCATGTGTAATGCCGCAGACCGCCTCCATCGTCTCGGTGCGGCCGGCGCCGACCAAGCCCGTGAAGCTGACGATCTCCCCCGCTCTCACACAGAACGACACGTTCGTGAAATAGCCCGTGCGGGAAAGGCATTCCACCCTCAGAACCTCTCCCCCGATCTTTGTCTCCGGCTTTGGAAATAAATCTTTGATTTCGCGCCCGACCATCTTTTTGATCATCTCGTCATTTGAAATCTCGTTCGTCTGATAAGTGCCTATGTACTGCGAATCGCGAAAAACGGTCACACGGTCGGCAATTCGGTACATATCCTCAAAACGGTGCGAAATAAAGATGATGGAAACACCCTCCGCCTTCAGCTTTTCAATGATGCGGTACAACCGTTCGGATTCGTTTGCCGTCAGCGCAGCCGTCGGTTCATCCAGGATCATAATCTTGGCATTCATGGAAATCGCCTTCGCGATCTCCACCATCTGCTGCTGCGCGACGCTCAGCGTTCCCATTTCAGCGGTCGGCCTAAAGTCAGCATCCAGCGGATCAAGATATTTCTGTGCTTCCGCGTTCATCGCCTTCCACTGAAGCAGGCCATGTTTTTTAATCTCATGGTTCATGAAAATGTTTTCCGTCACCGTAAGGTCCGGGTAGGAAGTCGGATGCTGATAAACAGCGGCAATGCCGGCAGCCTGTGCATCCATCGGACCCCGGAAGTTCACTTTCCGACCGTTCAGATACATCTCACCTTCTTCGGCATGGTTTACACCGGTAATCACCTTGATAAAAGTGGATTTTCCGGCACCGTTTTCACCCATCAGCGCATGTACTTCGCCGCGCCGTAATTCAAACTGCACATGATCCAGCGCTTTCACGCCGGGGAAGATCTTCGTGATTCCTTTCAGCTCAAGAACATTTTCCGTCACGATGCATATCCCCTCTCTTTCCGGTCTGACTATATCGTACCATCCCTCTTATCTGTTCTAAAGAGGAAATTTTTTCGAATCATAGTAAAATATTCTCATTTTATTGATTATCTTCACAAAAAGTATTGATTGTTGTGGTGCTTTTAGGATAGAATTGCTTATGGATTCTTCTTGGTCTATTGTCAAAATACACAAAACCACTGAGCAGATAAATCCATAGTGATTTTCCTTACATAATTAAAATTCAGCTGTTTTACACCAAAATTGTCAAAAGAGGGCAATCACGATGGATTGCGTGATAATAGTGAAAACAGGATTTACAGCATAGTGATAAGGCAAAATTCCGCACCTGGGCCGCATGGAGGTGCCTCCCAGCAAAGCAGATCGACTGTTCTGTCAGCACATCTGTAATGAGCTGCAAATGTGCATACGCTCAAAAACATTAAAGTGGTTGATATGGTCCCAATCATTTCTCGTAACTTGCAATTGCAATTGCAAATGAAACGATTTCAAAAGAATGATAACTTGGAACAGGCAGCAAAACGGCAAAAGGAGGTTTCCGGATGAAACTACTGATTGTTGACGACGAGGAACTGACGCGTAACGGACTTGCACGCGCGCTTAATTGGAGTGCATTTGGCATTGCGGAGCCCGTACAGGCATCCGATGGGACAGAAGGCCTGACTGTTGCGCTACAGGAAAAACCGGACATCGTGCTGTGTGACGTGCGTATGCCCAAAATGAGCGGCATCGAAATGCTGAAAAAGATCGAAGCGTGCCAGCCGGATGTTGCAGCCATTTTCATGAGCGGTTACTCCGACAAAGAATACCTGAAAGCAGCCATTCAGCTGAAAGCCGTACGTTATATAGAAAAACCAATCGAATCCAGAGAGCTCGCCGCCGCCGTGAAAAATGCGGTAGACCAGCGTCGCACCGCGCTGCGCCACCGCACAGCGGAAGCGATTCACTCCAATGTGGCGGCAACACAGCTGGCATTTTACCTGACGGTTCCCTACGCAGACTGCCGCCCATCCGTCGAAAAGCTGCGCTCCGATTTCCATCAGCACTACGGAACCGACAAATTCAAGTCAGTAACCTCCTTTGTGGTCAGACCGGAGCACCCGCCGGTCGGCACCACCGATTACGTGCTGATCCATCAGTCTATCCACGCGTTTTTGATGCCAAAGCATCTGCACATCATCTACACAGCACAGCGCGCACCGAATATTGTCTATCACATATACAGTGTCACTACTCCCGATAAGGCCTTGCTTCTCACGGTTGCCGACCGCTTAAAAAAATGTTTCGCCCCATTCGGAGACTGCTACATTGCCGTCGGAGAAACGGTCAAAGGAATCGAGAATGCCTACCGATCCTACCATTCCGCTGCAGCGGCATTGCAAAACAGCTTTTTGTTCGAACCCGGCACTCTTCTTACCCCTGCACTCTTGCACAGTGACACACACGCCGGTGCTTGTTCGCTGAAACAACATACAACAGAATACCAGCAGGGGATTAAAGAACGCGACTGCAAAAAAGCGGAGCAGGCCCTTGCCCTGCTGGCACAATCCTGCGAACACGCAAATGACCTGACGCCGAATCAGGTGCGTGCCCTCTACTATGACCTCTTCTCCGCACTTAGCGCAAACCGGTCCAGCCAGAAGCTTCCACTAGACACCGATCTTGCCAATCACGAAAACATTATTGAGGCTTTGAATTCCTGTTTTTCATTTAAACAACTACATAGCCTTCTTGTAAAAAAAACGAAAGCTTATTTTCATGACTTAGACCATTATATCCCGGAAAACTCCACAATCTTTCTCATCCGCGAATTCGTCGCAAACCACTATGACGATCAGGGACTCTCGGTTAATGAAATCAGCAAACACGTGTTTCTCTCTGTTTCCTATGTGTGTACTTTCTTCAAAAGTGAGACCGGGTACACACTGAACCGGTATATTACCAAATACCGGATGGAAAAGGCAAAACAGATGCTTGCTGACCCGCGCTATAAAATCACCGATATCTCGACAGCGGTAGGCTACAGCGACGGCGGATACTTCGGCAAAAGCTTCCGCAAACACGTCGGGGTTTCCCCTTCGGAATATCGTGAGAAGGCTCTAAGATGAAAAAGTCTCTTCACCGCATGATCATTTGGTACAGCAGCCTGAAAATTCAGGCTAAAATCACCTTTATGCTAATCCTCGCCGTTGGCATTCCTCTGGTTGTACTCAGCGCGGTGTTTTCCAACCGTCTTTACAATATGGTTGTTGCAGACACCATACGCAATGAACAAATTGCCTCAGCCGGAATTGCCCCGAAAATTGCTGACGCCGTACAGAAAATCACCAATACCTGGCAGAAGCTTTCCCAGACGAAATATTATCAAACGCTGTTTAACAGCACCGACGATTTTTCCCCACATGAAATAGCTGAGTCGGACGATGCTGCGACGTTTGCACGGGAAGCCCTCTCCCTTACCAGAAAGGGTGGTGTCCGCTCAATACGCATCTACCTGGATCTTCCGGCAAGCAGCCCCTTTTTCGCGGCAGATTCCTCCCAAAACTTATTTCTGCCAATGAACCGGGCACGCGGCACTTACTGGTATGGCATCTTTCAGGGAAGCGGCACGCAAGAGCTGTACTGTCCGTCTTTTTACCTCGGCGATGATGAGATTAGGCAGTACGGGGACGCCGCCTACATCGTAGCGGTTACACTGCATTCCCACAACGGCGAGGTTCCAGGCTATGTGGCCATTTACTATTCAACCGATCCGCTGAAAACCATTCTGTCAGACGGTATCACACTTCCAGGTAGCGTATCCTATATCATCGACGAACGTCAGGCCATCGTTGTTTCTACCGACCATTCCCGCGACGCATTTTACCGGCTGAATTACACCGAGATTCGGGAGTCGCTGATGTCCTCCAATAATTTCATCATCCGCAACGTACTCGGAGAAAGAATCTACGTCGGATTCTATTACATTAAAGCACCGCGGTGGCTGATGGTAACAGTACTGCCGAATCGCCCCCTTCTTATGCGGGCGAATACGCTTCTACTCAAATTTGCTCTTATGTGTGCAGTGTGCATCGCAGCCGCGCTCTTCACCGCAATCTGGCAATCACGGTCCATAACGTCTCGTGTTTCGTCGGTCATCCACCAGATGACACTTGCGCAGGGTGGACCACCGGTCCCCATGGCGGAACCTGCCATCAGTGACGAGATTGGCGAACTGATTCACACCTACAACCATATGACCGACAAAATAAAACAACTGATGGAACAGCAGAAAAGGACTTCAGATGATTTACGCATTGCAGAGTTTAACTCCCTGCAGGCACAAATTAACCCACATTTTCTGTATAATACAATGGACATGATCAACTGGATGGCCCAACAGGGACACACAGCGGACATCAGCAGCGCCGTACAGGACCTTGCGCACTTTTACAAGCTGACGTTGAGCCGAAAGCACGGCCTGAGCACGGTAGAAAAGGAGATCGAACATGTAACCATTTATGTGCGGTTGCAGAACATGCGTTACGCTAACGGCATAAACTTCGTCGCGGACATTCCTGATGAGCTACTGGAATGTCAGATTCCCAAACTCACATTACAGCCAATTGTGGAAAACTCGATCCTACACGGCATTCTGGAAAAGGACTCCAAGGCTGGAAATATCGTCATTACCGGCTGGTGGAACGGAAACCGGGTCGTACTCCTCGTATCCGACAACGGCGTCGGCATTCCGCCGGACAAACTCCCGACAATTCTTTCCGCTCAAAACACCCACACAGGTAAAAATGGAGGTTCCAACATTGCAGTCTATAATGTTCACCGACGAATACAACTCCTGTACGGACACGAATATGGTCTCTCCTACGCAAGGCGCGAGGGCGGCGGCACAGACTGTAGTATCCATCTGCCAATGTTGCGTAACGGTATAGAGAGAACCCAAACGTGAAAAACGCCGCTGAAATACACCCGCAAAAGATAAGCACCAAACATTAGTTTATAAAGTCATGCCCCCCGGCTTGCCGGGGGGCATGACTTTGAAAACATCACAAGATTCTCTTTTCAGGGTTTCAGTGCCAAACCGACCATTTACATCAGTTTGCGGAACAGACTCTTGAGGTCCTCAACACTGGTATCACGCGGGTTCCCCGGACAGCAGGCGTCGGCAAACGCGCTCTTTGCGAGAAATGGAAGGTCTTGTTCCTGAATGGCTTTCAGTTTGGAAGGAATCCCCACATCGGCAGACAGCTTGCGAACTGCGTCGCAGGCAGCTTTGCGTGCAGTTTCAAGATTCATTTCATCCACGCCCTTGACACCCATGGCTTTGGCGATGCCGCGGTACTTTTCGCCGGTGCTAGGAGCGTTATACTCCATGACGATGGGAAGCATCATAGCACAGGCCACGCCGTGAGGCGTATCATAAACAGCACCCAGGGTATGTGCCATGGAATGAGCGATGCCAAGCCCCACATTGGAGAAGCCCATTCCCGCAATATATTCGGCCATTGCCATCCCTTCACGACCGTCTGGTGTGTTTGACACAGCACCGCGCAGGTACTCAGACACCAAACGAATTGCTTCCAGATGAAGCATATCAGTAAGCTCCCATGCACCTTTTGTGATGTACCCCTCAATGGCGTGGGTCAAAGCATCCATTCCGGTTGCCGCAGTCAATCCCTTGGGCATCGTGCTCATCATATCAGGGTCGATAACTGCAATCTCAGGAATATCATTGGTGTCCACGCAGACAAACTTACGCTTTTTTTCCGTATCGGTAATAACATAGTTAATCGTAACTTCTGCGGCTGTACCTGCGGTCGTCGGCACCGCAATCGTGAAAACGGCGTGCTTTTTGGTGGGAGCAACGCCTTCCAGACTGCGTACATCAGCAAAGTCAGGATTATTGATAATAACACCAATCGCCTTCGCGGTATCCATCGAAGAACCGCCGCCAATCGTCACGATACAATCCGCGCCACTGGCCTTAAAAGCCGCCACTCCGCTTTTCACATTCTCAATAGTGGGGTTCGGCTTAATGTTGGAGTAGATTTCATAGGGGAAATTTGCCGCGTCCAAAAGGCTGGTAACTTTTTGGGCCACTTGGAACTTGATGAGATCCGGGTCCGAGCATACGAACGCTTTCTGATACCCGCGAGCTGTCAGCTCCGGCACAACATTTTCAATCGCGCCCTTCCCATGATAAGATATCGTGTTCAGTACAATACGATTTGCCATGCTTAAAATCTCCTTTTTAATAATTTTTATGTTAAGGATGGTATCTCAATTGAGGAATTCTTCTCTGAGCGTCACACCAAACTCTTTGGCTATGGCGCGAAGATTGTCTGCGCTGATGGTCTGACGAATCTTTCCCTGCCCCGCGCTGAGCGCAAGCACATGAATCTGCGCTGCCTTTTCAATCGTGTGCATCAGCCCAAAAGTCGTGTCAAAATCCGGTCCGGAACAGAAAAGCCCATGGTGTGTCCAAACAACAGCGTCATATTCCTTCATTAGTTTACTGGTTGCCAGAGCAATTTCCGAACCACCCGGCACCATCCAGGGCACAACGCCCACACCGCCCGGAAATACCACCGGACATTCTGTGGCCGACTGCCACAATGCGCGGGTAAAGTCACGTGCAGTAAGTGGAAGAATATAGGTAAGGGCAATCAGGTTTGCCGGATGCGCATGGTAAATCACGCGATATGTTCCACCCGTCGCCGCCGCACGCACCGAGTGATTCATGAAGTGGCTCGGAAACTCGCTGGTTGGCTTTGCTCCACCCTCAAGTCCCCATATGATACGCCAGCTGTCGCCAGCCTTGTTAACTTCCACAATGCCGATGGAATGTTCCGGGTCGAGGGCGACATTACGAAAATATTTTCCACTGCCCGTCGTCAGAAAATACTCGCCGGCCAGATTTTCAGCGGAAACGCCCATTTTCACCCATGCGCCCGGTGCATGAAAAAAGGGGCGGCACTGCTCAACCTCTTCTTTTTTCAGCCGGTAGGTCAAGTTTCCGCCGTTCCGCTCGTGCCAGCCCTGCTCCCAGCCGTCACTGCACATGCGAATATACGCCTTTACAATGTCAACGTCAAGAATTTTCATAAGATAAACCTCTTTTGCTTAAAACTTCTTTTTCGTAGGTCTGTACTTCCTTAAACCAGCTCTCATCGGCGGAAACGCCCTGCATTTCGCAGTACTTTTTCCATACATCGCCGAAGGGCAGCGTTTTTGCCTCTTCCATCAGCACCATTTTTTCGGTGAAAGCGTCTTCGTCCTGCAATGTTTTCAGCTTCGCGTTTGGCTGAAGCAAGGCCCACAGCAGCGCTTTTTGGACGTTGCGGGCACCGACCGTCCAGGCCGCGATCCGGTTAATGGAGGCATCAAAGAAATCAAGGCCGATTAAGACCTTTTCCAGCGCATCGTTTCTCACGATCTCTTTCATAATTTCTTTGAGTTCATCGTCAAACAGCACCACATGGTCGGAGTCCCAGCGAACCGGTCGGCTGATGTGCAGCGGAATTTTGTCGAAATAACATAATAGTGCCGAAATTTTATCACTGACAACCTCCGTTGGGTGATAATGGCCGGTATCCATCAGATTATATACGCCGGGATGCGAAGCCGCATAGCCCATATAAAACTCATTGCTGCCCACCGTGTAACTTTCCAGACCAATTCCAAACACCTTGCTCTCCACACAGTCAATCACATGAGGGAGAGGCTCTGCGAAAATCTCGTCCAGCGCTGCCTTCAGCCGCAGACGCGGGCCAAGACGATCCGCAGGCACATCCTTCAGGCCGTCGGGAACCCAAACGTCATTCAGGACCCGATCTCCCAGCTGCGCGCCGATCTCATTTGCAATGCGGCGGGTCGCCTTGCAGTGATCGATCCAAAAACGGCGCACGGCCGGGTCGGGGCTGGAAAGCGTCATGCCCCCTTTTACCATTGGGTGGGAAAAGCAAGTTGGGTTGAAATCGATGCCAAAGCCGTTTTTACGGGCAAATTCTACCCAAGGCGCGAAGTGCCGATATTCAATTCTGTCGCGATCCACCCATTCCCCTGTGCCAAACACGGCATAGCAGGCATGCAGGTTGATCCGCTTTTTACCTGGAATCAAGCTTGCGGCTTTTAGAAAATCCGCCTTCAGTTCCTCAAAATTTCTGGCTCTTCCGGGATAGTTTCCCGTAGTTTGAATGCCGTCTCCGGCACCACCGCCTTTGCTGTCAAAGCCGGTAACATCATCGCCCTGCCAGCAGTGAATTGAAACGGCTTTCTCCGACGCAGCCTGCAGTGCCGCGTCCACGTCAACTCCCAAACTGGCATAACGCTCTTTGGCTTCCTCAAATCTGCTCATATGGATACCTCCCTAAATAATCTTCTTGATAGGAAAAGATTCTTTGACTGCTCGGCGGGCTGCCGCCAGATCGGGATATTCCCCTCCCGCAATCATCTGCACAATCAGATTGCCCAAAGCCGTGCCCTCAGTCGGACCGGCAAAAACCGGGACGCCTGTCGCCCGCGCGGTGAGTTCGCTTAAATAGTGATCCTTCGAACCGCCGCCCACAATGTTGAGACTGGTATACTTCCTGCCTGTAAGGTGTGACAGGCTCTCGACCGCCTGCCGATAAGACTCGGCCAGACTTTTATAAACGCACTGCGTCAGCTCGCCGGCAGAGCCAGGGACAATCTGCCCCGTTCTGCGGCAGAATTCCTTCACTGCCGCAATCATGCTGTCGGGCGCTAAGAATGAAGCGTTGTTCACATCGACGATGCTTTCAAAATCACCCGCGGCGCGGGCGGCGGTTTCCATCTCGGCAAAACTGATCTCTTTTTTATCTTTTTTACTGAGCTCGCGCCGAATACTTTGAAGCATCCACAGGCCCATGATGTTTCTGAGATACCGGAAACGGTACTGATATCCGCCTTCGTTCGTGAAATTCTGCAGCCGGCTTTCTTCGGTTGTGATCGGTTCACGGTTCTCAACGCCCAAAAGGCTCCACGTTCCGCTGGAAAGGTACACCGCCTTATCATCCTGTGCAGGCACGGCCAGGAACGCCGAACCAGTGTCGTGCGTCGCGGGAAGCATCACCTCACAGTCGAAGCCAACCTGTTGTCTGGTTTCCGGGGTAAATCGGCCAAGACGTGTTCCCGGCATGGCAAGCGGAGAAAAGATGGTCTTCGATAGTCCCAGCTTCTGAATCAGTCCCCCATCCCACGTTTTCAGGCGAGCATTCACAAGCCCCGTAGTTGTTGCGTTAGTATATTCGTTTTGCCGGACGCCTGTCAGCAGAAAGTTAAAATATTCCGGAATCATCAAAAAACTGCGGGCCGCCGCCAGCTGCTTCGGATGTTCCTTCTTCAGCGCCATCAACTGATAGATCGTATTGAACTTTTGCTTTTGGATACCCGTGAGTGCGTAAAGCTCTGAGGGGCTCAGCAATTTCTCCACAACCGCATCCATGCCGTCCGTGCGCCGGTCGCGGTAGGCCACGGCATCGCTCACGAGACGCCCTTCCCCATCCAGCAGGACAAAGTCCACAGCCCATGTGTCGATTCCCATTGTAGCCGGCATCTTGCCTGCCGCCTTGCAGGCTTTCAGGCCCTCCAGAATACTGTGGTGCAACCTGTCAATGTCCCAATAATCATGGCCGTTTTTATGAATCTGCGGCGTAGGGAAACGGTACAGTTCTTCCAGTACCATCTTTCCCTCGTCGACATGGCCCAGAATATGCCTCCCGCTCGACGCACCAATATCAATTGCAAGGTAATACCGCATTTGCGCATCTCCTCCCTTCGGTTCTATTGTAAAGGAGCACAGAATAAAAAAACAGGACGCCGTTTACAAAATCAGCGTCCTGTGTTGCATCTATTATCTTTCCTTCGACCGGCGGTACTGCTGGGGGCTCATCCCATACTTTTTTCGAAAAGCGCGGTGAAAATAGCTGGTATTTTCATACCCTACCAGAGTAATGACCTCAGTGACGGGCAGCTTTGTCGTGCGCAGAAGCTGCCGCGCGACGGAAAACCGCTTTTCCTGCAAAAGCTGCTGAAAGCTCGCGCCTAACTGTGCCTTAATGATGCGGCTGGCGGTGTAGTCCGGCACACCGTTCTGCTCCGCAAACTGCCGCAGAGTCGCACTCAGATAGCTTTTATTGATATAACCCAAAGCCCGCAGCGCCAGCGTCCTGGGTGGGCCGCCGCCCGTTTCAGCCCGGGTGGTCACACGCATCAGACGAAGGAAGAGCAAGCCCATCGTCACCTCGTTAATCTTTTCGCTGCCCTCTTCTGCATAGCAGAGCGAATACAAAAGATTTTCCACCAAATTCTGCACCGGCAGCACGTCCGACACAGAGAAATGTAGAAATTCATCGGCAGAACCATCGCCGGCCAAGCTGGCGATGATAAAATCACTCAGCACGTTCTGCTCATCCATCATATCAAATGCCGTATGGAAAAATGCCGGCCGAATCAGAAAATTTACCGCAACGTCATTTTGGCCCGCAGGCAGAATCTCGTGCCAAGTGTTACTCCCCAAGAACAACAGCTCCCCTGCCCGGATGGTGATTTTCCGGTCACCAACCACATGGGTAATCGAGCCTTTGCAAACGTACATAATTTCTACAAAATCGTGTCGGTGGCGTGGAAAAGCCGCAAAACGGGTGTGAGGTCTAATACGGATAAGCTGGGCGTCTCCCAGCAGTTTCTCCGCATCCACGGCGTTTTTATGCGCATCACTGTAAACGGTCATATCTATGCCACAACCGTTTGAAATCTTTCGTTCCTCATCGCTGATCCGTGACAGCCTCTCCAACAATTTTCGGTCCACGGCGATCCCCTCCTCAAAACCGTCCAGACTTTATTTTAGTATAGCATAAACCGTCCGTCAAGGACAGAGAGTTCATACAATCCGGGGCAGGAAAAAAGGCGGCACAATTACATTTCTTAAAGCAAACGCCAGCAAAAAATTCGGAAAAAATTTTAATATTTTCTATTTAGGAGAAAAAACTATTTAGAATCCACTTATAGTTATATTGTTAAAATATTAACGGCAAAGGAGCAATCGTCAATGCTGAGATTAATGAGGGCACCGTCCAAATACGTTCAGGGACCTGACGCTTTACTTGAGCTGTACGAGCAAGTAAAAGATTTAGGGAAATCCTTTCTTTTTATCTGCAGTAAAAGCGGCTATAAGGCAGCACAACCCAAAATTGAAAAAAGTTTTGCAGGCAAAGATGCATCTATCCGGTTTGAAATTTTCGGCGGCATGAGTTCAACCGGTGAAATTGCTAAAATGCAGAAGATTGCAAAAGAAAACAAGATCGACGTGATCTGCGCGATCGGCGGCGGCAGCGCAATCGATACTGCAAAGGCCACCGCATATTACGAAGGTCTTCCGGTTGTAATTATTCCAACCGTGTGTGCCACGGATGCTCCGTGCACTGGACTTTCTGTCATCTACAATGACGATGGAACCTTTGCAAACTATATCTTTTACCCCAAAAATCCGGATGCGGTCATTGTGGACTCTTCCATCATTGTAAAAGCACCGGTCCGTTTCCTTGTCTCCGGTATGGGAGATGCATTGGGAACTTATTTTGAAGCAAGAATGTGCCAAAAAACGAATTCCCCCAGTCTGGAAAACGGCGGCATCACAAAATCTGCCATGGCACTTTGCGAGCTATGCTATGACACGCTCCTCGCCGACGGTTATAAAGCCAAAAAATCCGCTGAGCTCGGTATTCTCACGCTGGCAGTTGAGGCGATTATTGAAGCCAACACCTATTTAAGCGGTGTCGGAGCAGATAACGGCGGCCTTGCCACTGCTCATTCCGTCTATAATGGGTTCACCGCACTGGAAGAATGCGAAAAAACGATGCACGGGGAACTGGTCGCTTTCGGAACAGTCATACAGCTTATTCTGGAAAACGCCCCCATGGAAGAAATCGAAGAAGTAATCGATTTCTGTGTGTCCGTCGGTCTGCCGATTACACTGAAGGAGGTCGGCGTAACCGATCCGTCCAGAGTAATGATTGCAGCGGAAAAAGCATGCGCTTCTGGTGAATCCATTCATAACATGTTGGGTGACGTGACTCCACAGCAGCTTTATCATGCTGTTCTGGCCGCTGACGCTCTTGGGAAGGATTTCTTCGGCGAATAATCAAGAAAAACAAATTATCATTTTACCAAAAGCAAAACCGGCCTGTGGGAATAAATCCCACAGGCCGATGGTTTTATAAAATTGCAAAAGGGTACACTGCAAAAACTCTTTTTAGCGCGTTTTGAACAAACTGGCAGCTGTAATATCCGCTGAAGTGTGGTTTTGCTTTTTAAACGTCATGTATTCTGGAAACAAAAAATGATATTTTTCAAACCGCTAAAGGCTGCATACCACAAAAATGGCCCGGTTCTGAGGTATGGTAAACGAAAATAAATATCCACCATTTTTTTGCTCAAGTGGAGTAACCGTTCTGATTTCACCCGTTTCGGGAATAAAAAGCTCCGGGGTATTCCGGGAATACACCCAAACTGTTAAATCTTCCTCTTTGGTATTATAATTTGTAAAATTCAGAATTCGGCAGTGATCCTTCAAATACCGGGTTACGCCTATTCCGTAAATTCGTTCTCCGTCATGGATATACGGGTCAATCAACCTTGCCGGGTAACTGGATTTACTATGAGATAATTCGTCGACACCTGTCAATATTTCAAACGGAAGTTCGACACTGTCCCGGCACAGATGTTCCACTTCCGCCAGCTTTTTTGCTTGAATAAACCGCGCTGCCTGTGGGGGGCCAACTTTTCACCGCGCATCTGCCGCCCATCCTTGCTGACCACATATTTGACATTGCTGCGATAATTGATCACCCTGCCCCCTGCCGCTGTAAACTGGTCCAGCAAACAAACTGTTTCCTCTGTAAGCACTTCGGTAACCGGAAGCACAAGGACGGAATACGATTCACCCGAAAGCGTATTGACAATCCGATCACCGTTAACACGGAAATTTCGAACGGCATCGGAACCAAGAATATCGTAATCCAGATTTCGATCAATCAGTCTGTTGCATAGAAGCTGAAACTGATTATCGATAAATTTCGCGTGTTCATCCCGAATCCACGGCCCCTCTTCCCAAAAGCCGGTTTTAACGCTCAGATCGGGTTTGAAATAATTCCAAAAGGTTTCTATGGGTGAGTAGATAAGGATTTCACATTCATGCCGGCCGTTGCTCAGCATTTCCATCATCCGGTTTGCCATCTTCACATATACAGGCATATGATCCCAATATTTCCACTGAAAGAAATATGAAGGTGGGAAATCCCTGCTTCTTTCATCACGGATGGAATAGTAAAAGCCGTGCATTAAAATAAGATTAATTCCCTGCTGAAACAGCCAATTCGAAATCCGCACCATATCTTCGAAAGTCATATCCCAGCCAGAAGCACCGAACGCTTCGCATGCAATGCGGTTTTTTCCGTAATGATGGCAGGCACTGACTGCAAATTTCGCATCTAAGCTGCCAATGCCGTTTCCAAGGTGATCAATGGCAGGAACATGAAAATATTGATATCCGCGCAGCATATCTGCTCCAAAATACGACTGGGTCGCTATGGTCTCTTCCCCCAGAAAATGACCAATTGCTTTAATATGATACCTGTTACACCAGTCATAAACCTGTTTGAATGTAGCCTCGGTATACAAATCGGATATGACATCATAGTAATCGTAGCGGAACAAATTGGACTGTTCATTCATCTTCATCAAAAGCGGCAGATACGGAAGAAGGTCATACCCTTTCCTCTTTCGGAATTCTTCAGGAAGCGTTTCCGTCCATGGCATTGCATTGCAAAAACGCGTTTCATCCATAAAGATGCCTTGAATAATATTTCCAAACTCTTTTTCAAAATGAGCGCGATACTTTTCATGGGTACTTTCCAAAAAGCGATGAATGGCCTCTTTACTCAAATAATCCACGCAAAGCTTTCCAACCGGTTCATATGGATCAACCGCAACGGACACGGCATAAATTTCAGCGTCTTCTTCCAGTCGAGCGTCAATCACTCCATCCGCCGCTGTCTGCAGCAGATCTGTCGACACGTCATTTTTAAAATACGCAGTCACGTTGACATATTGTTTTCCTGATAATTCAAGATGATAGGTTTCGTCTTTTTGAACGGATACAATTTCGAATTTCAGATAGTGTTCACGGTACTTCTCGTCCTTCGTAATCGTCCAGGAGCAATTCCCGCTGGGCCAGTTATTTTCATCATACAGCCAAATTCTCTGCTTATTTACTTTACAGATATCGATAGCATTCTGAATCCGGTCAAACCAGTCCTCGCTTAAATATTGATTCTGCAAACCGAATCTGGAATGTATTACAGGCTGATCTACATGAATTCTGTGCATCATATGCAGCTGTTCGGCTGTCTTATCATCCGTAATCAAATCATTCCAAAACCAGAAAGCCGACACACTATAATCCGGGTCAACCGTAGGGTCTTTAAAAAATTTGCGGTTCAACATCATATTTCCCTCTTTCATGTCCTCCATTGCAGATTTCATGCAGTTGAAACGTTCTGAGCGCACCAATTCGATTTGCTTCATTAAAGTAGTGGCACTGCACAATTTGTGCTTTAGGAATCTTACACGGAAAGACCTGATACAGATAGTCCAAATTGCTCTGAATCATTTCAATCAGAAGATTTTGTCTGCTGATTCCTCCGCCAATTGCTATTTTTTCCGGATCATAAATGGTCTGCAAATTAAAAATCATTCTGGCAATCGTCATGGTAAAACGACCCAAAACTTTTAAAACGACCGGATCTCCTCCGTTAGCAAGTTCAAATATTTTAAGACCGTCCAATTCAGCTGCCTTTTTATTTTTTGCCGCCGCCACCATTTGGCAAAGTTTCTTATTTCCGCTTTGCATTCCCCACAAATTTTCCATCGACTCATATTGGTCGCCCATTTGAATAAAGCTGAATTCTCCAGCAGAAAAGTGCTTCCCTTTATGGACCTTTCCGTTTTTAATAATTCCACCCCCGACTCCCGTGCCCAATAAAATCACAATGGCGTCTTGGCAGTCCTTCAGACTGCCGCGCCACGCTTCTGCAAGCGCCGCGCATTTACCGTCGTTTTCGACTGTTACCGGTACGCCGCACTTTTCCGAAAGCACAGAGGAAAGCGGGAAATTGCTGATAAAATTCAGTGAGCCGCCGGTATACAAATATCCCTTTTCACTGTCAATAATTCCAGGAACGGACAACGCAATTCCGGCAATATTACGACTGTTATCATACGTCTCAAAAATGTTGCACAAAACCGACAAGTATGGTTTCAGCCCTGCATAAGGCGTTGGAATCATACCGCTGTCCAATGTTGCTGCATGTGAATCCATTAACGCATATTTAATGGAGGTTCCTCCGACATCAATCACCACATATTCTTGATTCATGGCAAATTATTCCTCATTCTTATAAATTTGACAGGTCAGAGCCATTTGTAGAAATGACTTTTTTGTACCAAAAAAAGGACTTTTTACGAATCCGCTTTAAATCTTTCGTGCTTTTTTCATCCCGGTTCACAAAAATAAAACCGTACCGCTTAGAAAAGCCCTGATGCGTGCTGATCAGATCAATTGCCGACCATGGACAGTAACCGAACAGATCAACCCCATCCTGCACCGCCAATCTGGCCTGTTCAATATGTTTTCTCAGGTATTCAATCCGATAATCATCAATAATTTCACCGTTTTCATTGATCTTATCATAAGCGCCCAGCCCATTTTCCGTTATGATAACAGGCAGATGATACCGCTCATAAACCGAACGAAGCGTTGTACGCAAACCCATCGGGTCAATTTCCCAGCCAAATTCTGTTTTTTCCAAGTATTTGTTATTTTCTCCGCTGTAAAAGCCGGGTTCCCCAACGGCAATCTGCTGGTCTCCGCCTTGATCGCCCCGCTCTGCCTTATTGCCGCTTACCGTAGCCGTGCAATAATAATTAAAAGCCAGAAAATCGGGACTGGCACCTTGTAAAATTTCCATATCGCCCGGCTGAATGTGAGGTGTTATTTTCTTCTTTTCCATAAAGCTCCACGCAACCGGATTATATCTGCCGTAAACCGCCATATCCAGATATAGCCAATTTCGAATGGAATTAAAATTTTGGGCAGCCAGAACGTCTTGCGGCTTGCAGGTTTTGGGATATACTTCCGTAATGTTTGGAGCCGGACCAATTTTTGCATCTGGCAGCATACGGTGGCAAAGTTTCATCGTCTGTGCCTGCGCCAGCATCATATGATGATTCTGCTGATATAAAGCACTTTGCGCTTTTTCCGTCAAACCGGAATTCGTACCGATAGCCGCCCCGTAAAGGATCATCATATTCTGCTCATTAATGGTAAGCCAATATTTTACTCTGTCCCCGAAATTCTCGAACAAAACCTTAGCGTATCTTACAAACGCATTGACCGTTGACCGGTTGAACCATCCGCCTTTTTTCTCCAGTTCATAGGGCAGGTCAAAATGGTACATAGTCACCAGCGGCCGAATGTTATATTTCAAACATTCATCGATCAATCCATTATAAAAAGCAATTCCTTTGGGATTGACTTTTCCGTCGCCGTCCGGGATAATTCTCGTCCACGCAATGGAAAATCGGTACGTCTTCAAGCCCATCTCAGCAAGCAGGGCAATGTCTTCCCGGTAACGATGGTAATGGTCCGAAGCAATTTTGCAATCGGACAGACCGGGTACAACACACTTAATGTCCTGCGTCGATAGACCCTTTCCGTCTTCCTGATACGCCCCCTCCACCTGATACGCGGAAGTAGATGCCCCCCAAAAAAAGTCCTTTCGAAATTCTTTCATTTTCTTTCCTTCCCTATTTCCGTATCGCTTATAAAAGCACAGGCGTATTGCGCACAATCCTTTTAAATGACATGCACAAATACGCCCGTGATTATAAAAAAGCACTTAACCTTTTACGGCACCGGCCGCAATCCCGTTGATAAATTGCTTCTGTAGAACTGCGAATGCAATAATCATTGGCAGCGCGCATAAGATGCAGGAAGCGAAAAGAATATTCCATTGCGCCGGGTTTTCACGGTCACCCATAAACTGTATCATACCGATCGGCAGCGAGTATTGAGCGGATTTGGATACAAACACCATTGGGAAAAAATAATCATTCCAAATCCACATTGCCTGTGTAATCACAACGGAAATCGTTGCAGGTTTGAGTAGCGGAAACACAATTTTGGAAAAGCGCATCCAAAGATTCGCGCCATCCAAATATGCAGATTCTTCTATTTCAACTGGGACACTTTTCATAAAACCGGCATAAAGAAACGTGGAAAAAGGCAAACTGCAGGTAATAAACATAATCATCGGCGTAAACCTTGTATTTGGAATATTCATATTTCCAAAAGTCTGGGCAATTGGAACAATTACCATCTGCGCCGGGATAATTAATCCTGCAATAAAAAAGTAATAAAGTCCCTTGCTCAGTCGTGACTTGATTCTGCTGATTGGATAAGCGGCCATGGTAGCCAGCAGAACGACCAATATAATCGAACCTGTCGTCGTCACCAGACTGTTTAGAAACTCAGTTGGAAAATTCATTTTCTGAAACGCTTCAATATAGCTTTGCAGACTAAACTGGTTAAAAAGAATAAGCGGAGATTGCATGTTTTCCGGTACTCTTAATGAGCTGGAAAGCACAATGAGAAGTGGGGAAATGGTCAGAGCGCAAAATACGATAAGTAAAAAGTACAGGATGACTTTGCCCGACTTGATACCTTCCTTTCTCATTACAATTCCACCTCCCGTTTATTCATAAAAATCAGCATAGAAATGGTAATCAGGATAATAACGATAAACGATACAACTGAAAATGCGCTGGCTTTCCCCATCATCTGCTCATTAAAAGCGATCTTATAAATGGTATACATTAATGTATTGGTCGCCTTTCCAGGCCCGCCGTTTGTCATGATAAATGCATAGTCAAATGCTTTTAACCCCGCAATGACGCTTAAAACCACATTAATTGTAATCGTTGAAGAAATAAGCGGCAGTTTGATTTTACGAATCAGTTGCCACTCCGTACATCCATCGATTTTCCCAGCTTCCAGCAAACTTTCATCCACCGTTTGCAGTCCGGCAAGATAAATAATCATCGTCGTCCCAAATGACTTCCATATCTCTACTGCCGCAATGGCATACAAAGCCCATGTAAAATCGCCCAGGACATTAAATCTGGAGCCATCCATTCCAATGAGCTCAAGTAATGACGCAATCATACCTTTGTCAGGCATATACACATAAGACCAAATAAAACCGACCACAATCGCACTGAACAGCGCTGGCAAGAAGGTGCAGGTCCTGAAAAAGGTTTTTCCTTTTAATTTCATGTTAAGAGCCATGGCAACGGCCAAGCCCAAAACATTACTCCCAACAACGATCAGCACCGTGTAAATCAGAGTATTTTTAATTGAATTTATCAAGGTTCCCTGATGAAATAAAGTAAAATAATTCTTAAATCCTATAAAATCGAAATGGTAATTTATTCCGTTAAAATTAGTAAAACTATAATAAAATAATTGAAATACAGGAAATATCCAAAATGTTAAAAACAATATAAATGCAGGTATAACAAACGCATACATTTTTTTTGGAAAAATTGGGGAACCTTTCAAGCGTCTCCTTCTAAGCTTCTGCATCTCCACAGTTGCTACTCCTTCCCTTATGCCAGGCATTGCCAACGATGGTCCAAACAAGCAAAAAACATCTTACCATGTGGTTCTGTAATTCTGTAAATTGGATAGGGCTACCCCGCAGCAGGGCAACCCTATTCTCTTATTCCATGTTAACCGGCAGTCAGTTCATCAAATTTTGCCTGCATTGCTTTTGTAATATCGGCTACCTTTGTTCCTTGACCACCAATCATGCTGCCAAACTGCGCTTCCATTTCATTTTCCGTACCAGCCGGCCAGCCCTGATTGCACCAGTAAAAAGATCTATTCTGGGCATAGAGATCTACAAAGGGTTTAAACAGGGGATTTGTTTGATCTGAGCCATAACCATAAGCAACTACAACACGGCCGGAATCAGCAAAAGCTTTCCAAAGATCTGATTCTCCGTCAAGCCAGTATTCCAAAATCTGCTTGCACTCCGCAATATGCTTCGAATTCGCGTAGATGGCAGGGCCTGCTCCCATTGCGACAGCACCATAAATTGGCTGGTCGACATCGTTTCCAGGCATTGGAAAGTATCCTCTTTCAAAGTCCTTTGCACCCTTTGCATTGAGTGCAGTGGCATTAAAAGAACCATCAAACGTCATTGCCGCTTCTCCGTCAACAAATTTTTGAATGGCCTGCTGTGCGCTCAAGCCAAGAGAATTCTTTTCGATATAACCGTTGTCATAAAGAGTTTTGTACATACTGAGAACCTTATCCCAAGTATCTTTGTCCGTAAACTTTGTTTTGCCTGTTGTCAGCTGGTCATCAAATTGTTTGTTTTTGGGGTAAATCTGATTCGCCGCAA
The DNA here is from genome assembly GCA_022650485.1 of Oscillospiraceae bacterium. Lineage (GTDB taxonomy): Bacteria > Bacillota > Clostridia > Oscillospirales > Acutalibacteraceae > Caproicibacter. The sequence continues at coordinate 25,446 of JALCPP010000012.1, forward strand.
TCTGATACAAGCCAAACTGCATTACATAAGAATCTTTATCGCCCATGACAATCGGCTGTACTCCGGCGGCTTTCAGCTTCTTACAGACATCTAAGAACTCCGTCCAATTTTTCGGTTCGGCGGTAATTCCACATTTTTTAAATATGTCTTTGTTATAGTATGTTCCCAGAATTGCTACCCCTTCAGGGACACCATAAACTTTGCCTTCATAAGTAAATGGATCCGTACCTGCTTTTCCGACTTTCTCCAGTACGGAAAGGTCATCCAGCGGAGCAAGGTAACCCGCCTTCGCAAGTCCAAGCACAGAATTGGACCCGGCATATTTTGGCTGAACCAAAATCATATCGGGACATTCCCCGGAAGCGAGTCTTGTCTTTAAAGCAGTGTAGTATTGCTCGTCAGGCAGCTTTGTAACTTCCAAATGGAGATTCGGATACTTCTCTTTGACCAGTTTCGGCAGAATCTGTGTTTCAAAATCATTTGGCTGCTCCGTACCGGAAACCATCATAGTAACTATGGCAGTCTTCTGATCAGATGCCGCAGAACTGTCTTGCGAAGCGGTGGAATTTGTGTCCGATGACGGTGAACTCCCGCAGCCCGCCAAGGCTGAAAGAATCATTGCACCTGCAACAGAAAGAGCACACAGTTTTTTGAATTTCATAAGCTTTTCCTCCCATTATTGTCAATGTATGTTGGCCTCTCCAGCTTTCTTTGACAATTTCATGATACCACAAAAGCAGTATACTTTTGTTGTGTGATATGGTATACTTTTGTTATATCGTGTACAATACTTTTTGTTTATTTTTTTAAAGAGGGGCTTGTATGTGAAACTCAAGCTAAAATTCTTTATTGCTTTTTTTGTTATTTCCATTATTCCCATTTTCGTGATTACAGCCTTTACCTATACACGCTACACGAATCTGGTTCATGAACAAACGACTCGTGTGGCGCAAAATGTTTTTGAAAAAGCCGTCGGCGAAGCCAACACATCCATCAATAACATCAGCCATATCTCAGAAATTTTTACATTTTACTCCGGTTCCCATCACTCCATTATTAATAATTTAAAACTGTACAGTTCCAAAGACAGCCGGTTTACAGCTTATGATATTTATAAGAGTAATGAGAATATCAAATTCATTTGCCAGAATCTAATCTACTCCACCGACTATATCAACGGCATTTTTTTATTCACCCCAAGCGGTGTCACTCTTGGGTATGGTTATGGGAATGGCATTGATATCCGAGACGGATACGAACCTTTTCATGATGAATGGTACAAAAAAACGGTTGCTCTGCACGGGGCAAATTATATTGATGGCATTACCACAAAGGACTTCATCTTAAATGCCAAGTCCTCCATTTCTTTTTCAAAATCACTCTACGATATTTACTCACATAAATTTTTAGGTATTCTTTTTATCGACTGTTCCCCTTCGGTATTTGACCTGAGCAAAGTAAACACCCTACCAGACACCGCCACCCTTTTTATAGAAAACGAATCCAATGGCTATATTCTTTCCAGCAACGCAAATTCCAGTCCCGATTTAAATCAAAACAGCTGCCGAAAAGCAATGAAAAAAAAGCTGGATATTGAAAATCTGACTCTTGTATGCTCTGTAAATTACTCCAAACTCTACCGCGAGTTTGGAGTAACGCAGATTATGATTATTTGGATCGGTTTAATCTGTGGCGCCGTATTCTTTGTTATATCAATTCTTCTGTCCCATTATTTGACCCGGCCCATTGTTTATGTGAGCAGAAAAATTGCAAACCGCAGCGGCCACAATATGGTAACAAACGGGAAATATCTGAAGCGCACCGATGAAATCGGGGTCCTATGCAATGAATACAACAATATGCTGGAAGAACTCAATCAGGTCATTAAGCAGGAATATAAAAGCAAACTGATTGCTCTGGATTCTCAGATGAAATCTTTGGAAGCGCAAATTAATTCCCATTTTTTATACAACACCCTGGAATCGATCAATAGTATCGCTGAAATCGAGGAAGTAAATAGTATCGCAACCATGTCGCTTGCACTGGGCAATATGTTTCGGTACAGCATTAAAACCAAGAGTGAATTAGTCCTCATTCAAGATGAACTGAACCATGTTCATGACTACATTTCCATCCAAAAAATACGGTTTGACAACCGATTTGTCATACAATTTGATCTACCTGAAGAAATGCTGAAAATGCGCGTTTTAAAACTGATTTTGCAGCCAATCGTTGAAAATGCTTTATATCATGGTCTGCAATATTGCAACTTCGGTGATACTATTGTAATCCGTGGATATGTTGATTCTTCTGTAATTTACCTTTCTGTTACCGATAATGGAATCGGCATGAAACCGGAACAAATTCAAAAATTGCAAAGCAGTCTGATGGAAGAACCTCATTTTACCGAACTGGGTCAGAGAAACAGTCAAAGTATCGGTTTAAAAAATATCCATGCCAGAATTGCACTTTATTATGGAAAAGGGTATGGCCTGTCCATCAAAAGTTCCGAGCATTCCGGTACTACAGTTACCATTAAGCTGCCTGTGATACAAGACGAGGAAAGCGGTTGCAACGGTCCGATATGAAAGGATGGCGCAAAAAAGTGTATACCTACATTATTGTTGACGATGAAAACCTGACACGAAAAGGTACCATGAAAAAATTGTCTCCGCTTTCTGAGAAAGTCCAGTGCATTGGAGAAGCCGCCAACGGTCAAGATGCGCTGGAACTGGTGAAAAAATTAAACCCGGATATCATTATAACGGACATGAATATGCCTGTATTAGACGGGACACACCTTTTACCACAACTAACACAATTATACCCAAACAAACAAATTATTGTGATCAGCGGTTATAAGGATTTTGAATATACCAAACAAGCTATTATGGCAAAGGCTGTAAACTATATTTTAAAACCGTTCGGCAGGGTAGAGATCCAGCGTACCGTACAGCGTGCCCTTCAGGCAATTGACAGTCAAAGCGCCCTTCAGAAAGAAATGCTTTTAAGCGAAGAAGAAAGTGAACAGGCCCGCTATGAATCCGATATCAGACTGTTGAAAAATGTTATATTAGGCTACGATACCATTTCGACGAAAATCACTTCTAAAAAATTAAGAGTTGTCAACGAAACACACGGCTTAATACTAATCAGCCTTTATTGTCCGGATTCCATCGACGAAACGGTAATCCATCATTTTTTACAAGAAAATGGATTTGGAGATCTCGCCTTCTACTTACCCCATATGCGCTGCACACATATGGGATTTCTAGTCCTTTTCTTGCCAAAAAGGTCTGCTGTTTCTCCAGAAGATCTCTGTAAACAGGTTATTCAAAATTTGATGGAACGCTTTGAAGAACGGAAGAAGGATGTTTCCTTTGGAATCAGCCGCTCTCATTCCGATCTTTTGCAGCTCCACATCGCCTTTAAAGAAACGGTTACCGCTCTTAACACCAAAAAACTCACCGAAAAGAATCGGTTCTTCTTTTACTCTGAAAAGCCTGAAAAATTCAAAGAAATTAATTGGGCAAAATCTGATGAACTGCTGTTTCGAATTGAAGCAGGTATGACTCAAAAAGTAAATGAAATGGTTGACAATTTATTTACTTATTTAGAATTAATACCTGATTGCACTCTTGCTGATGTCAAATATTACTGTTTTCAACTTTCAGACCAAATAAAAGTAATGATGAGCTATTACCTGAATCGGGCTAAAGTTTTCACTGCTTCAACAAGTATGCAAAATGTTTTTAACAACATGTTCAACCTGCAGGAAATCAAAGAATACTACCTTCATCTTTTCATAAATATTACCGAGATGCTACAAGAAAAAAGCATTTATGCTACGGATGATGTTGTAAAAAAAATGCAGATTTACGTTCAAAGAAATTATAAAAACAATATAACCATTGATTACATTTCATCGCTGTTCTATTTAAACCGCAGCTATTGCAGCCATCTGTTTCGGGAAAAAACAGGAGAAAAATTTGTTGATTTTTTAAACGCAGTCCGGATTAAAGAAGCCAAACAGCTTTTATCCAACACCGATAAAAAGATGTATCAAATTGCAAAATCTGTTGGATATGACAATGCAAAGTATTTTTTTCGCGTCTTTAACAAGCTGGAAAAAAAGACGCCGGAACAATACCGGAAAGAACACCGAAACCCTTAACATCTATTCTGAATTGCTTCACTTGCCTCACTAAGGCATTTCGTTTTCGCCAGCTATATTTTTTTAGTTAGGCACTATGAAAGGGCCACAAGGCTGTTTGCCCTTGTGGCCTTTTTATTGTGCCTTATCCCCATGCAGACAAAGCAAATGTTATTATTTTTGCGCTTCCAACTGAATATCTAACTCAATATCGCCGATGTCCGTATGGAGAGCTACCCGATTTTGTTCCTTGCAATGACCCGTTCCTTTTGGAACTCCATTTGGAAGAACCTCTGGGGGCAGAATATCACATGCAATCTTCCGTTCCGATAATTCAATCAGGGCCTTACCGCTGATGATATTGGCAATTTCGCCGATCGCAGAAGTAACAAAATCATCAACTGCGCTAAATTCCATACCGCCGCTCATGATTTTAACCATCTTCAGCGTGGTGTCGTTCGGAAAAATATAGGTAATTTTCCCCTGAAGGCTGCCTGTAACCCCAATGGCAATGCAAATCGTTTCTGCCGAAGATTCAGCCGTATCCGGCTGAACATGCTTTTCTGTCAGTTGATCAAGATCCAACATGAGGTGAAAAACATTTCGAGTTGCTTCTAAAAAAGATTGATAAAATGCATCATTCATGCTTTGCCGCCTCCTTGCTGCGTACAAAATCTGCAATTTTCTGGTCCTCTGACGCAACATGGTTAATCAGCCAGGCAAGCAATTTTCCGCCAAACTGCTGAATCAGCTGTTCATTGCCGGGATCTTCTTCATACTGCCGCGCAATATTCACGACATAGCTTACCATATCATTGTGAATTTTTCGGTGCTCTTTTCTGGCCGGATATCCAATTTCTTTTTGATACATTTCTTCATCGTGGAAGTGACTGACAACGTAATCTTTCATAAAATCCATCGTTTCATTGATGGTTTTTGACTTTTCTATCCAAGGGACCGGTTTACGAACCGTTTCCACAAAATCATTTACTCTGCGGAACAGTTCCTCATGCTGCTTGTCAATCAGCGGCACTCCCAATTTGTACTTCTCTTTCCAGATCATTTTTTTCATCCTTTCTGGTGACTGGTGCTTGTTTTTGCCCGATTACATTTCCCATTATAGCAGAATTTTAGCAAAGTAACAAATTTTTCTTTTCTGTTTTACAATATAATTAAATAATTGTGACATATATTCAATAAAAGTTTTTATTATTATAAAATATCAGCAGAATTTTTTTCAAAAAACAGAGCCTGGAGAATAATCCTCCAGGCTCTGTACAAAAATATGCTGCTAAACTTACAAAAGCGGATTCACAGGTTTTCTGGACAAGGCTTTAAAAACAACTTGAAAATTTTTTCTTTCACCATGTAGAAATAACATATTACAGAAAACGTAAAAAAGTATAAATAGGCTTTGACGAACCGCATAAAATGTTTCCTTTCTATGACCATCTATTCTTTATTTCATCATACAGATATAATATTAAGTTTCGATGAACTGCATGTAACGATGATATAAGAAAGAAATGAAAGTGCTGTCTGCTCACCGTTTTGGTGAAATCCAGGAAACATTATGGTTTTTAATATACTCGCTCCATTGTTCATTCGGCCCGTCATTACAAATAATCCCAGTCAGCTCCCGGATATCACAAATCTTATAGAAAGTTCTGACACCCAGCTTTGTATGGTCGCACAAAACATATTTGTACTGTGCATTCTGAACCAATCTTTTGGAAAGCAAGGCCTTGTCCGCATCGTAACTGGTAACACCGCCCGCAATGGATACACCCTCGGTAGAAATAAACGCTTTGCTTGCGTAAAAAGAATTCATAAATTCTTCTGCAACAACACCGGATACTCTAACATGCCTGGCATTTACAGCACCGCCGATCAAAACAATGTTTCCGTCAAACATCTCTTTTACCTGCAAGTCACATAAAATAGATACAATGGGCAGAGAGCAGGTTAAAATAGTTAAATTTTTCTTGCATATAATATACTCAACCATTTTAAAGGTCGTACTGCCTTCATCCAAAATGATGGTGTCGTTATCTTCAACAATCTTTGACGCTTCAATGCCAATTTTTTGTTTTTCTGAAATATTTGAAATTTCGCGCAAATTAAATGGAAGCTCTTCTTTTTCCAGCGAAGCTTTGACCGCACCGCCATAAACTTTTTTCAGCTTATGCTGAGCTTCCAACTCAATTAGATATTTACGGATTGTTTCAGTGGAAACCTGCAGCTGATTAGCCAGATCATCCGCTTTCACTTTACCGTTTGTATTCACTTGCTCAAGAATAACTTTTTTCCGTTCTTCTCCGGTCAGTGACATATGCGCTGCCTTCCTTTCTGCAATATCGGTCGATTTACCCCCTGTTGACTTGGGTTACCGGTTTGCCTGATTCATTACGCACGCTACCGCTTTCAAAAAGCGATGGATGTCCTGCTCGTAAACTTCGCCGATAGTTCCAACCCGAAAGCTGTCACACTTCGATATTTTACCCGGATATATGATAAAACCATGTGCTTTCAAGCCTTCATAAAATTTTTGAAAATTAAAGTTGCTCGGGTAATAAAAGCTTGTAATACAAGGCGACTGAATGTCCGGATCAATCATGGTCTGAAATCCAAGTTTGTTCATTCCGGCAGCCAACACACGCTGATTGTTGGCATACCTGCGGTTTCTCGCCGGAACGCCCCCTTCCTGCTCCAGTTCCAACAGCGCCTGGTGAAACGCATGCACAACATGGGTTGGAGAGGTAAAACGCCATTTTCCCGAATGGACTTCCATTTCTGCCCACTGGCTGTACAAATCGAGGGATAAGGATCGTGCCTGCCCCTTACAACGCTGCAGCTTCTTCTTTGCCGCAATAACAAAGGCAAAACCGGGGACACCCTGAATGCACTTGTTGGCACTGCTGATCATATAATCAATTTGCAGCTGATCCACATACAATTCTGTTCCGCCAAAACTGCTCATTGCATCAACAATCAGCGTTTTATTATGATTTTTCACAACCTGAGCAATGTGTTCAATGGGGTTTAAAATTCCGCTGGTTGTTTCACAATGGACCACCGCAACATGAGTGATTTCCGGGTCCTGATCCAGAATATCCGACACTGCCTGAGGATCCGGCGCCTGTGTCTCATCGCATTCCAGCACGGCATTGTTGATTTTAAGCACATTTGCAATTTGCTTCAGCCTTTTTCCATACGCTCCATTTTCCACAATCAAAAGCTTTCCGTCTGCCGGCATCACTGTTCCCACAACGGATTCCACTGCAAAAGTACCGCTTCCCTGCATTAAGACCGCAGTAAAGTTCTGCTCCTGTTCAGGGTCTTTCACCGCGATGGATACCAGCTTTTTTCTAACTGACTGAACCATCGCATTATAATCTTTATCCCAAGTACACCAATCGGCCAGCATAACCTCCTTGACGGTTCTGCTTGTAGTCAGCGGACCTGGTGTCAGCAAAAGATACGGGTTATTACCGCAATGAGCTGTCATATTTGATTTCCTTCCTGCCCTGCAGAGTTTCCTGCATTTATCCTGTCAATCACATCTGTCAGTTCACTGATGGAATCAATGACATAGTCCGCACCTGCAGACAGAAATTTCTGACGGATTCGCTCCGTTTTCATCTTATATTCGTCGGCAGACATCTGAGTAAGTTGTTTTTGGGACACACCAAGTTCACTCCCACTGTTCAGAACGGCCACACTCCACATTCCCGCGTTCTTTCCTTCTAAAACGTCACTGACAGTATCACCGACCTTAACAATGGTGCGTGGCGGGCAAACATTCAGTTTCATCGCGTTCTGAAAGCACATCCAGGGATATGGTCTACCGGCGGGAACATCATCTGGTGTGACACAGCAGTCAACAAACAGCCCGTCTTGCTTCGCTTTTTGAGCCACTGCTCTGGCCATTTCTCTCGTATAACCTGTCGTGGAACCAATGGCAATGCCTTGTTCACGCAACTGGGAAAACAGGTGAACAGCCCCGGGCACAGGCATAGAATACTCTTCCAGATAGCTGAAGATAATGGTTTGAAAACGGTGATATAAGCGCTCCACATTTTGATTTGAAGGAATTTTATGAAACTTTTCCTTCCAGGAATCAGATACTTCGGGTAACTGCAGTGTCTTTTGAATATGTTCCTTTTTAGACAACCCCATGTACCTGCGTGCTGTTTCATTTGTCAGAGGAATCCCTGCTTCCTCAAAAACATCCCTAAGAGCTTTAATAGGAGCCATACATCCAAAATCCACAATGGTTCCAGCCCAGTCAAAAATCACTGCCGCAATTTTTGTATTCTTTTCCAAACGAATCATTCCTTTCAACAGTTCATTCTACCCTAGTATTTTACTGGAGTTAAATTAAATTTACAAGCAATTTCAATTAAAATAGTTGTAATATATTTAACTTTACTTGCTTTTAGTTGTATAATAGCAAAAATTTTCATGCTGCACCACGCAAGCAACTTTTCTGCTGCTCAACAACCTGCACTAAATACAAGAAAACGCACCGCACGAAAATTTTCCGCGCAGTACGCCTGTTAAAAATAAATTAGGTTTGTGAAAAATAAATCGGAGCAGTCATGGCGATCAGACTCTCTCTGTCTCGTACGACGCCCCAGAGCTCCGCCCTGCACCAGGATGTCTGTACATCCAGCATGACAGATGACTCCAATTTACATTCCCCACAAGGACTTTGAAAAAGGACTCTGCCTCCGTTCGTAACCAACCTCACTTCCCGCGGCTGCAGGTCAAGGTGCCTCCAATGCTCTGCACGTCTTGGGTCCAGATGCAGCAAAAATGTATACCTGCCGTTTGGGCACACATCCCCGATACCACCGCATTGGCTTTCCCTGCATACCTCCATCGTAAGCAGCGGCCCCATTGTCAGGGATGTACGACCGGAAAGGATGGCATGATTCATGCCCTGCGCGGTGCAGTCTTTTTCTGGAACTCCAACATAAGTACAGGCATAGGAAAACTCTTTGTTTAACTGGCTGTGCCAGTCTATTCCAGAAGTCGGCGTCAAGCGGTAACCATGGTCCAGCAAAGAAGTCCAGGCTAGCAGGGATTTGCGGTTTCTCACCTTTTCCATTGGATTTTCCCCATTCATGACTTCATAATAGTGAAAATTTTCCCAATGGCGAACGGAAAAATCCCAATGACATCCGGTCCCCACCGGATTTCCGGGTTCAAAGGGATGCGCCGCTCCAATGGTTCCGCCGCGCGCGCGCAAATCAGCCGTTGCTGCATCAATCCGGTCAGGCTGAAGATCCATCCAGCCGCCGCAGTCCTTCTGCTGTAACACAAGCATGTGCCCAAAATAGGTAGTCCACTCAACACCGGGCAGCACACATATTCCCGCTTTTTCGGCACACGAACAGGTTTCCTCCCATCCGGCAACCGTGTTATGGTCCGTTAACGCAATTCCTTTCAGGCCAAATATTTTAGCTTGTTCAATCAGCTCAGCCGGGGAAAAATCCCCATCGCTATGCTTGGTATGACAATGCAGTTCTACCGGAAACCAGTTCACATCATTTCCTCCTCACATAAAGCGTAGATTCTCAGCTTCCAGCTGCAAAAGTCCGTAATAACGCAATGCGCATTAACTGCCGCTTTCCAAATGCCCTTCGTAATCGGATGCGGCTGAAAGCCATAGGAAGCGAAAGACTCGCTGATAAGATGCTGTTGGCATGGATTCTGCCGGTGAGCACTGCCAAGGTAAGCATCCGGTGCAAACAGGGACAAGGTCAGCAGATTCTGCAGTGGCAGATACGCTTTAAAATCCGGCTGATCTTCCAATGCGCCTTCATATTTAGCCAAACTTTTTTTTAATAGATTGACTGCCAATGCTTCATCATCCAAAAATTTTGGTTCATACGAAAACTGAAATAATAATCCCTCGTAACCCGGTTTTACAAAAAACGGCAGCAGGATATTACTTGCTGTATCTGCTCCTATAAACATATGTTCTTCGGCAAGGATTTCTTCCAAACGACTCCCTCATTTCTCTGCTGCACACCACTGCAAACATATTGCAGCGAAGTATGCGGCGCGATTCAACAATACTTTTGCTTTGACTGTTTGGTCTTTCTTCATTGGTAATAACAGCCCTCAGTTTAATAGAATCACATTAAATAGCAAGATAAATCAAGTAAATTAAATGTAAATTATAATTTTTACATTGCTTTGTATTGCTGTATGAAAGAAAAATCCAAGAATGCTCTTATTTTTTTTAAAAAAATGACAAAACGGTGGGTCTCCGTTTTCCCACCGCTTTGTCACACATTTCAAAATGCTTTTTCACTTTTTATTGTTTCCGTTTGAATGACTGTTCTGTTTGTGTCCGGCATCCGGCTTTTCCTTATGGTTTTCTTTATCAGACTTGCCGCCAGCAGACTGAGAGGAAGTCAACGTTACTTCTTTTTTATTGTCAACACTATCGTCTTTACCTTTTATTGAGTTCTCAGCATTCTTGACAGCAGAGGAAGAAGAGGACAACCGCTTTTTTGTATTTTTGTCCGACGGGCTCTGTTCCATCGGTGGGTTCTTCTTTCCTTTATTTGAAGCATTGCTTCTTTTGGGCAGCTTCTCTTGCGACGACTGACGCGACTTCTTCTGTTGCGTAACCTGAGATGTTGCTGCAAAAGCCTCAGCGTTGACCGATTCCTCCTGCGAGACGGCCGGCAAGTCCTCTTTCGCGGTGTACTCCCCCGGCTTGGTTTGTTCCAGATTCGTCTGCTTCTCTGCAGCGACAGAATCCTTTCGGGTTTGCTGAATGGCTTTCATAATATCCTTTACAGGCTTTTTCAGCCATGTTTGCACATCTATGCTGTGTGGGTCTTCCGCACTGGACTGAAGCTTTTCCACCAGATTCAATTTTCCAGGTGTCGTACCAAGAGTGCGGGCACGCTGAACACGCTCATATCCAACCCGAAAAGATTCCACTTTTACAGGAGCCGTGGAATCACCGGCTTCCTGTTCTGCCGTATCCTGTAAATCGGCTGCAAGGCTCTCCGCATCCTGCTCATCTTGACTACAGGTGGTAATCACAATGCCGCCCGGATCGTCAGACTGAAAATAACCTTCCCTGTCAATTTGCTGGACTGTCTTTCTAACCGCATCATCAATAGACTGATTTTGCAGTTGCAGCGGTTCCAGTATTTTGACGGCATCCTGGTCAACAGCCTTTGCGCTGAGCACCCTGCCGATGCGATTGACGGAATATTCGACAGAGGGATTCACATCCAGGCTGACATAGGTATAAGGGGTCGCATATGCCCACGCCGAAACACCAAACATCAGAAGAAACCCCGCAGCCACCGCGGCCAGAGCGATTGCTTTTCCCGGCTTTCTCATTTCAATCACCTGTCCAATTTCATAATTTTTGTTGCGAACCTTAATCATACAACCTTCGTCCGACAGGGCTGCGGCATGAATTCCCTTGATTTCCACAATAATTCCTTTCATCGGTCCAGCTCCTCCCGAACGTATCGCATATATCCGGCGAGAAAGGGATAATCCCCTGTCATAATCTCTACTCCCGCTATAATATATCTTCGGTGTCGCTCTAAAATTTTTCGGGGTATCCCAGTGCTTCTTTCCAATGTTTTTATGGGAAGACATTTGGATTTTTTCAGCTCACCCACTAAAATGGGATTTTTGATCATGCAGGCAATAGCCTTTGCACACGATTTCTTGGTTTTTTTCGCCTTTGGTGAACAGTTTGTCAAATCGTAAAAAGAAAAGCCATATTGGGCAAAGCTCTGCTGGGCACAGATAATTTCCATCTTTTGCGAACTGTCTGCGGCTCTTTCACTTTGCTGAAATGCAGCTTTTGAAACGGCAGCGTTTTCTTTCATTCCCTCGGGATCAGCATCCAGCACAGATAACGTAACATCCGTTTCCTGGCTGTATCGGGCTTGAGAACGGAGGTAATCCACCATCTTTCTGTGAATCACAAGTTTGGCAAATCCAAGGAAACTGCCGCGTTCCCTGGAATAATCTTTTACCGCTTGAGAAAATGCCAATAGAGCGACAGACCATTCGTCATCACTTTTTGTCAAATAGTGATGCACCGTTTCCGATGCACATTTTAAAATAAACGCTTCGTTTTTCACCACAAAAAAGTTTAAAAAAGCATCTTCTCTCGCCGCACGAACTGCCTGTTGGTTGATATCACTCAAATCAGCTTTCCTCCTGGTTCCTCTGCAAAAGGCGCGTCTGTACGTACCAATTCCGGTGCCGGCTTGCCTGTACCGCCGAAAGGGCCAACCGAATCAGAGGTTCATTTTTATTCCGCTGAAGCGGGAACCATTCCCCCCGCTCACACTTACTAACAATACGGAATTTATTTTACCATAACCAGGTAGAAACAATGTTGGAATTGCTCATTTACCTGTACAATTTGATTTTTCTATTTTTAGTTCCTGCATGGCATGCAGAGTTTCGATAGATGGTAAAGCCTTCGGAAGATAGGCACACTGTATTTGATAACCAATCCATCAAAGCGCAATAAAACCCGCAGAAATCGGGAAAGAGACCCCGATGACTGCAGGCTGATAAAGACTCCGCTGTACTATAAGGAATAATTAATTTTTTGAGCGAATGTACCGGTCAATGGAATCCGCGGCATCCTTGCCGCCGCCCATTGCCAAGATCACCGTGGCGGCGCCGCTGACGGCATCGCCCGCGGCATAGACCCCTTCACGGGAGGTCTGCATGGTTTCTTCATTGACAACAATACAGCCGCGGCGATTTGCCTCCAGGCCCTTTGTCGTCGTACGAATCAGCGGATTCGGTGAATTTCCAATCGCCATAACAACACAGTCAACCGGAATGTTGAAGTTTGAACCTTCAATCGGAATCGGTTTGCGCCGGCCGGACGCATCCGGTTCTCCCAGTTCCATTCGGATGCACTCAATTGACTGCACCTTGCCGCTTTCATCACCATGAATCGCTACCGGGTTGCACAACAGATTAAAATTGACTCCCTCTTCTTTCGCGTGATGAACTTCCTCACGACGGGCAGGCATCTGCTCTTCCGCACGGCGGTACACAATATGAACCTGTTCTGCACCAAGGCGCAAAGAGGTCCTTGCCGCATCCATCGCCACGTTGCCGCCGCCGACTACCGCCACACGCTTTGGTTGAACCATCGGCGTATCGTACTCCGGCTTATATGCTTTCATCAGGTTAATACGCGTAAGGAACTCGTTTGCCGAGTAAACGCCGATCAAACTTTCCCCGGGAATATTCATAAAGCTGGGCAGACCCGCGCCAGTTCCCACAAAGATCGCTTCATAACCCATTTCAAACAGTTCGTCTACCTCAAGGACTTTGCCGATCACCATATCGGTTTGAACTTCAACACCCTTTTGCTTCAGGGCATCGATTTCCTTCTGAACAATTTCCTTGGGAAGACGGAACTGCGGAATTCCATACATCAGCACACCGCCGGCGGCATGAAGGGCTTCAAACACCGTTACGGAATATCCTTTTGCGGCAAGGTCGCCCGCGCAGGTCAAGCCAGCTGGCCCAGCCCCGATTACGGCAACTTTGTGACCATTTTTTTCAACATGGAAGGTCTCTTCTTTTCCGTTTTTCATGTGCCAGTCCGCTGCGTAACGTTCCAGGCGCCCGATGCCAACCGGTTCGCCTTTAATTCCGCGCACACACTTTTGCTCACACTGATTTTCCTGCGGGCAGACACGACCACAGACAGCAGGCAGCGAATTTGTCAGCTTAATGGTACGGTAAGCCCCTTCCATATCCCCCTGCGCAATATTGTGGATAAAGTCGGGAATATGAACACCAACGGGGCAGCCTGAAACACAGGGCTGAGTCTTGCAGTTAAGGCAGCGTTCGGCTTCTTCTTTCGCCATTGCATCCGTGTAGCCAAGCGAAACCTCTTCAAAATTCTTGTTGCGGACGTTCGGTTCCTGTTCCGGAATCGGCGTCTTCTTCGGATTCATATTAGGCATTTTCCACACTCTCCATCAAATGGCATTTATAGTCATGAGCTGCTTTCTTTTCCATTTCCGCATAAGTACGGGAGCGCTTAATGGTCTCGTCAAAATCGACTTCATGGCCGTCGAAATCCGGACCGTCCACGCAGGCAAATTTTGTTTTTCCTCCGACGGTCAGGCGGCAGCCTCCGCACATTCCTGTACCGTCAATCATAATCGGGTTCATGCTGACAATCGTCTTAATTCCGTATTCCTTGGTCAGGTTGCAGACGGCACGCATCATGACCAGCGGGCCAATGGCAACCACCAAATCGTAATCTGCGCCCTCTTCGATTCTCTTTTTCAGCGCATCGGTTACAAAGCCCTGATTCCCGTTGGAGCCGTCGTCGGTCATGACAATCAGCTTGTCGCTGGCCGCCCGCATTTCGTCTTCAAGAATGATAATATCCTTGTTGCGGAACCCTGCAATCATGTCCACCTTTGCCCCCAGCTGGTGCAGTGCTTTAGACTGCGGGTACGCAATCGCGCAGCCGGCACCCCCGCCAATCACCGCGGCCCTGTGGTAGCCTTCCAGTTCGGAAGCTCTGCCAAGCGGCCCGATAAAATCGAGGATCGCATCTCCGACATTCAGCTGGTCCAGCAGCAGGGTTGTCTTTCCAACGATCTGATAAATTATGGTTACCGTTCCCTGTTTTCGGTCATAGTCCGCAATCGTCAGCGGAATTCTTTCGCCGAATTCATTCACCCGCAGGATGATAAATTGGCCCGCTTTCGCCTTTTTGGCAATAAAAGGCGCTTCAACCACCATTAAAGTCATGGAGTCGTTGAGTTTCCTCTTTTCAATAATGGAAAACATATTCTCTCTCCTATTGTGATTGATAAATTTTATACAAACCATTATTACACAATCTTTACATTTTTGCAATAGAAAGATTATCCGAATTTGTTTCAATTTTGTAAAATGCAGGAATTTAATGTTTCCTTTTGTCGCGATAAAAGCGGCGGGCGCAATACGCCCGCCGCAGCCTGCCGATTCGCTAACAATTTACCAGGCGTCATGCCTTGGGATAAAACCCGGATGGGGACTCCGAAAGATTAATCATAATATTTTTCATCTGACTGTAATGGTCCAGAATCACTTTATGCGTTTCGCGCCCAATTCCAGACCTTTTATAGCCGCCGAATGGCGCTCCGGCAGGAATGGCGTTGTAGGTGTTGACCCACATACGCCCCGTTTCAACCGCACGTGCAACGCGGACGGCACGATTGATGTCACGGGTCCACACAGCTCCGCCCAGCCCGTAAGCACTGTCGTTCGCCATATGTACTACGTCTTCTTCCGTCTTAAACTTGATTACCACAGCGACAGGGCCGAAAATTTCTTCCTGCGCAACGCGCATTTTGTTGTTCACATCAACCAGCAGGGTCGGTTCCATAAAGTAACCTTTGCCAAGCCCGTTATCTGTAATTCGTTTTCCACCGCAGGCAACCGTGGCGCCCTCTTTCCGCCCGATGTCCATATAAGCAAGAACCTTTTTCATCTGCGCCGCATCAATCAGGGAGCCCATCTGCACATTTTCTTCCCACGGCATGCCGACTTTGACACGGCTAAAGGCCTTGACAGCCTCATCGACAAAACGATCGTAAATATCTTCCTGCACGAATACGCGGGACCCCGCACAGCAAACCTGACCCTGATTAAACAAAATACCGAGCTGCAAGCCGTCCATCGCCATATCCCAGTTACAGTCTGAAAAGAAAATGTTAGCTGATTTTCCGCCAAGTTCCAGCGTGGACGGAATCAGCTTGTCGGACGCCGCCCGGGCAATGTTCAGGCCGACCTCCGTTGAACCGGTAAAAGCAAGTTTGCGGAACCCCTGGTGTTCCAGCATATAATTTCCTGATTTTGAGCCCCTGCCCGTAATAATATTGATGACACCGGGCGGCAGAATCCCATCTATCAGATTCATCAGTTCCAAAACGCTTAACGAAGTCTGACTGGATGGTTTCAAAACGACGCAGCACCCGGCAGCAAGCGCAGGGGCCAACTTCCATGCCGCCATCAGGAACGGAAAATTCCATGGGATGATCTGCCCGACAACACCGATCGGTTCCCGAAGAATCAAGCTGAGCGTATTATTGTCCAGCATGGCGGCAGATCCCTCTTCTGTGCGAATACAAGCCGCAAAATAACGGAAATGATCCGCTGCCATCGGAATATCAATTGCCATGGTTTCACGCAGCGGTTTCCCGTTGTCAAGCGTTTCAATCATCGCAAGACGTTCTGTATTCTGATCGATCACATCCGCAATCTGTATCAATGCATCCGCACGTTCTGAAATCGTCGTATTTTTCCATCCGTCCCAAGCGGACCACGCCGCTTGAACCGCCAGGTCGACGTCCTTTTTTCCAGCCTCCACACAAGTGGAAAGTGCCTCTCCGTTTGCCGGACAAACGGCCTGAAACGTTCCACCCTCTACAGATTCAACCCATTTTCCGTTGATATATAGCCCATAATGATCCGCTGCAAATTTTTTCATCTTGTGAAGACTCCTTTCATATTTTCTATCTATATTATAAAATTATTACATCGCTTTGTAAATAATGCATAATAAAGTCTTTTATATATAAAAATATTTTATATTATTGATAAAAAAACGACAATCTTTGTTATTTTATAGTCACATTGAAATTTTCACTTCATAGAAATTCAACAAGCCCTGTTACGGTTTTCTCTGCTCTTTTAAAAGCAGCCGATTCTATGGAGCCGCACCCCACAGCACTCCTTTGAACCATAATTACAATTTCACATAATATGATATTAACTTTGAAAGAGGGGGTTCCATATGTGTGGGATTGCAGGTTTTTGTAATTACAGCGAAGATTTTACGGAAGAGGCCCCTTTTCTGGGCCAGCTTGCCAGGCGCATGGGAAACACGCTTCGGCACCGCGGGCCCGATGAAAACGGGGTATTTGTTTCAAACCACGCAGCATTGGCACATCAAAGGCTTGCAGTCATCGACCCGGAAGGCGGAAAGCAGCCGATGACCGCTTACTCCGGTGGTTATCGTTACACCATCGTCTATAATGGAGAATTGTACAACAGTAAGGAACTTCGCCGTGAACTGGAATCCGTCGGTCATATATTTGAAACTACAAGCGATACGGAAGTCCTGCTCAAATGCTACATTCATTACGGTTCGGAATGCCCTAAAAAATTAAACGGTATCTTCGCATTTGCCATTGACGATGAAAGAAGAAACCGGTGCTTTCTCTGCCGTGACCGGTTCGGTGTAAAGCCGTTGTTCTATACAATTTCCGGGGACCGCCTGGTTTTTGGGTCGGAGGTTAAAGCGCTTCTCCAGTACCCCGGAATCAACCCGATTCTGGACCGTCAGGGTCTGTGCGAAGTGCTTGGAATCGGACCCGCACGCACCGCCGGAACCGGCATCTTCAAAGATATCTATGAAATCAAGCCAGGATTTTGCGGTATTTATAACCGGGACGGATTTACCGCCAGTCCCTATTTCCAGCTGAAAAGCTATGAACACCCGGACAGTTACGAAGACACCGTCAAACATGTTCGCTACCTGGTGGAAGACGCGGTAACCCGGCAGCTCGTTTCCGATGTTCCTCTGTGTACATTTCTTTCCGGCGGGTTGGATTCCAGCATTATTACATCCATCGCCGCACGAAAATACCGCGATGCAGGGCAAACCCTTTCCACTTACTCCTTCGAATTCACAGGGAACGACCAATACTTTAAGCCTACGGCCTTTCAGCCGGATGCCGACGACGCCTGGGCGGCAAAGATGGCGCAATACTGTAACACAAACCATACCGTTCTGAAATGCGACAATCTAAGCCAGGCCGACAAACTGTACGACGCGGTCGACGCAAAAGACGCACCGGGCATGGCGGATGTGGATTCCTCCCTCCTTCATTTCTGCAGACTGATTAAAAAAGAACATGTCGTGGCGGTCAGCGGGGAATGCGCCGATGAAATTTTTGGCGGTTACCCATGGTTCCACAAACAGGAGGCGCTCAACGGACATTGTTTTCCATGGTCACCCGACCTTTCCATCCGCACCGACCTGTTCAAGCCTGAAATCAACGATGCACTTGACCTGAGCGGTTACGTAAACCAACGCTATGAAGAATCGATTGCAGAAGTGCCTAAACTCGAAATGGAAAACGCGCAGGAAGCACGGCGCAGAGAAATCTCTTATTTAAACATCCGGTGGTTTATGAGCACCCTGCTCAACCGAAAAGACCGCATGAGCATGGCAAGCGGATTGGAAGTCCGCGTTCCCTACGCAGACCACCGAATTTTAGAATATGTGTTCAATGTCCCCTGGAGCTATAAATGCCCTGACGGAGTAGTCAAGGGACTGCTGCGCGACGCTGCGCGCCCCTGGCTTCCGGAAGACGTGCGGATGCGCCGGAAAAGTCCGTACCCCAAAACACACAACCCCGCCTATGAACGCATTCTTCGCCGAAGACTGGACCTTGTGATGAAAGACAAAGAGGAACCCCTTCATCTTCTGGTAAACAACACAAAAATTGAGCAAATGCTTCATGAAAAATCCGATTACGGGAAACCGTGGTTCGGTCAGCTGATGGCCGGGCCTCAAATGATCGCGTACCTTCTGCAAATCAATTACTGGCTGAAAACGTATGAGATAGAAATTGAACTGTAGCCATCTGTTCCCCCTTGTTCAAAACCCACTATCCACTGCGCACAAAAATGCCCGGCACAGTAAAAAACTGCGCCAGGCATTTTACATTTTAATAACCAAGAGACTTATTGTTGTGTGCCGGAAGAAGAAACCATCGCACCGGTATGGTCAAATGTATAGATCACTCCATCAATCGTACGTGAAGTATCAATAACATACTGCCCGTTTTCATAATAATATTGTTTGCCATCAAAAGTAACGAAACCGTTTTCCGGGTACTGTATCTGTGGCAGCTTAAACCATGTGGTCCAGTGATAGCGGCCCCCAATCACATCTCCATACTTGACATTCTGACCGGAACAGCGATTATCCACCGATTTATTTCCGCCCACATAAACGCCTACATGACCAGGGCTGTAAAGAATTAAGCCGTGAATTCTGGGAAGCGTGGCAGAATTCGACAAATCGATGGTCCCTTTTTCCTTTGCCGATGCAACCATACCGCGGGAACTTCCCGCTACGGGAACCAGATACGGTTCCGGGTCACACGCATCCCCCTGCCACCACAGGTAGGATTTAATCAAGCCGGAACAATCGCTCGACCGAACACCTTTCATATACTGGCCATAACGCCCGTAATGATATTTCCATCCGTCCCGATAAGCTTTCAGTGCATGTTCCGAAAGGCCAACACCTGTTTCCGCCTTCGCCGCCGCAGCGGGAACCGCGCGAAAAACAAAAAATCCACACATGACAAAACAAAGAAATAATGCGGCCGCCAAAACAGCTGTTCGTTTTAACCTCATGGAACATCCTCCCACTTTCGTTACGATCCGTTACAACAGTTACAATTTAGTAACATAATATCACACAGATGTAACAGATGCAACAAAGAGAGAACACATAAAAACAACTTTGTAAATATTTACAAATATTTGCCCAATATCTGTAACATATTACCTGTCAGCCTTCCTTTGAACGAAGCACACACGACACAATCTCTTCCGTATGCATCGAACGGGAACCTTTGATTAACACCGTATCGCCGGATTCCAACAAAGAATTCAGCGTTTCGCAGGTCTGCCTGTTATCGGAACACACACGGCAGTCCATATCCGGGCGAACGGAACGTGCACCTTCCGCCATCGCACCGGCGCGCTCCCCAACCGTAATTAAAAGATCGACACCGGAATGTGCGGCGAAGGCTCCAACATCAAAATGAGCCTCTGCGGAATAACTGCCAAGCTCCAGCATATCTGCCAAAACGGCAATGCGTTTTCCCTTCCGGAAAGATGTGAGAACGCCAAGACTGCTTTTCGCGGCATCCGGGCTGGAATTGTAACTGTCGTCAATGACGGTAATGCCGTTTTGCGTATGGTGAATCTGCTGCCTCATGGCAGGCGCCTGATACTGTGCCAGTGCGCCTGCCGCAGCAGAAAGCGGCACACCCAGCCGCTGTGCAACGGCAAGCCCGGCCAGCGCGTTCAATACATGGTGGGCACCGATGACGGGAATGACCGCTTCTCCGCTTTCGCCGTTTGGCGCAAAGTAGGAAAACCGGGTTGTTTCCCCTTCCCGTTTCACATGCTCCGCCCGAAACGCGCAATCCGCGCCGGTACCAAACAGAACGGTTTCAAACGGAAGCGTTCCGGACAGTTCGCGCAGCATTTCATCATCGCCGTTCAAAAACAAAACCGAGCCCTGGTGAAAACAGTCTGTAATATGAAGCTTTTCCGCTAAAATGTTTTTACGACTGCCCAGCTGCTGAATATGGGAAACACCGATATTCGTCATGACCGCACAATCGGGAGCGGCAACTCGCGCAATGCGGCTCATCTCCCCGAATTCACTCATTCCCATTTCAACCACAGCAGCATCATATTCGCCGGACAAACGGAAAATAGTCAGGGGCACACCGACCTGACTGTTGTTGTTTCCGTTGGTTTTCATCACATTTTTTCCGGCAGAAAGAGCCAGCGCGACCATTTCTTTGGTAGAGGTCTTCCCCACGCTTCCCGTAATACCGACCACAGGCAAAGAAAACCGTGCGCGGTATTCCGCCGCAATGCTCTGCAGGGCATTCTTCGTATTTTTAACCGCAATCCAGGCCCCGGGTCCCTGCGCAGTCTGATGCTCCTGCGTTAAAACAGCCGCCGCTCCCCCGTTCAGGACCGCCGGAATAAAGTCGTGCGCATCCACACGTTCGCCGCAAATCGGGACAAACAGCGCACCGGTAGGAACGGCTCGGCTGTCTGTGGAAACCGCGGTGACCTCGGTATTCGGGTCGCCGCAAAGCAGCCGGCCGCCACAGGCAGAAGTAATTTCCGAAACTGTCATTTTCATCGCGTATGTCACAGCCTTCCGTTCAAAATATCTGCAATGACCTCTCGTTCATCCAAATGATACTTCACGCCCTTAATCTCCTGATAATCCTCATGCCCTTTTCCTGCCAAGACAATAATATCGCCGTCCTGCGCTGTTTCGATACAATGCTTAATCGCCTGTTTTCGGTCTGGAATCACAACGTACTTTCCGCCTGTTTTATCCATACCCGTGCGAATGTCTGCAATGATATCCATCACGTCCTCGTCGCGCGAATTGTCCGCCGTCAAAACGGAAAGGTCTGCCAGCCTTCCGCTTTCCTCCCCCATTTCATACCGGCGGGAACGCGCGCGATTTCCCCCGGCGCCGAACATGCAGACAAGCCGGTTCGGCTTGTACTCGCGCAGGGTTTCCAAAATATTTCTCATAGAGAGCGCGTTATGCGCGTAATCAATCAAAAGCGTATAATTGCCCGGAACCCGGACCGGTTCCACCCTGCCGCAAACCTTCACGGTTTCCAAACCATTTCGCAGATTCTGCTCCGTCACAGGGAAATGCAGGCAGACAGCCATAGCCGCCAAGGCATTATAAACGCTGAAGCGCCCGGGAATTCCAACCTCCACCCCAGACAAAGAAAGCCTGCCGGAAAGGTCGAACCTGACACCCAGAAAACCGGGGCGGGAAACCAGTTCTTCATTTTGCGCCCGCAGTTCCGCTTCCCGCGCAAAACCGTAAGTTTCCAATTCACAGGTGTGGTCCCGTACAATTCCATTCCAGTTCTTATCATCCACATTAATTAAGCCGGTTTTGCACATTTGGAACAGCAGCCGTTTACAAGCCATGTATTCTTCTATATCCTGGTGTTCCTTCCCGCCGATGTGATCCGGCGAAAAATTCGTGAAAATTCCGTAATCAAATACAATTCCGGAAACACGGTGTTCTCGCAGCCCGATTGACGATGCCTCCATCACCACTGCCTTACAGCCGGCATCCGCCATACGGCGGAGAAAAGACTGAATCTCGTAAGACTCCGGCGTCGTGTTTTCCGTTTTAATAACCTCATCCCCGATGACGGTTCCGATGGTACCGATCACCCCGGTCTTGATTCCGGCGTCTTCCAAAATGGCGCGTATCATATAAGAAACAGTAGTTTTGCCCTTGGTCCCCGTAATCCCCACCATTGTCATTCCGCGCGCAGGATATCCAAACCACGCCGCGGAAATCAAAGCCATCGCCCGGCGGGTATCCTCTACCATCACTATACTGGCACAGCCGGCTTCCACCGGGCGCTGAGCCACAATTGCCGCCGCACCCGCTTCTGCCGCCGCACCCGCAAATTGGTGGCTGTCAACTGAAGAACCGCACAGACAGATAAAAAGGCTGCCCTTTGTTACCTTTCTTGAATCATAAACCACATCTGTGATTTCAATGTCCGTCCGCCCGGAACAGGTAGAGTCCAAATCCCGGATTAAATCTGCCAAAAGCATGAAAACGCCTCCGCTGTCATATTGTTTTAAATGGGTTGAATTCACTGAATTATACAGTAAGAACCGGAAGGTGTCAACTGACCGTCCACTGTATATTAAAGAAAAGGCTTCTTCGCCATTAGTATGAATCAATAATTTTAAAAAATGTTATATATAGGAAAATATTACATATTTATTTTCTAATTTCTGTACATTTATTCAGCGATTACACTTTCCGTAATCTGTATAAATTTTATACTTTGTCATAAAAATGTATAGTTACATTTCAGTTAAATCATGTTATTCTGGCATGGGAATGAAAAGCAATCATAGCCGATTATTTGAGGAAAGGAAGCAGATGATTATGGCTACTGTAAATGAAAAGCTGGAATCGTATGGATTGAAAAAGGTCCTGAATTATTTGGACAACAATCCAGAGGAAAATGTGCCGAAACTGATCAGCTGGCTGAGAAAATTTGATCGGGAAGGCCTTTACCAAAACGCTTATGACATGTTTGACGGCTTTATGAAAGACCCGTCAAACAACTGGAATCGGTTGATCACCAGCCTTTATACCGATATTGACGAAAGCGTGCGGAAAAAGACCTTTGAAAATTTCCTCGTTTACTCTTCCATTCTGGGCAGCCAAAAGAAAAACAAACTTGTGGAAAAATACGACTGCAATATCCCGTGGGCCATTTTGATGGACCCGACTTCCGCTTGTAATCTGCACTGCATCGGCTGCTGGGCGGCGGAATACGGCAATCGCATGAACATGAGTTTTGATACACTGAACGATATTATTCGTCAGGGCAAAGAACTTGGTACTTACATGTACATTTTTTCCGGAGGAGAACCTCTGGTGAGGAAAGACGATATTATCCGACTGTGTGAAGAGAACAACGACTGCGAATTTCTCGCTTTCACCAATGGGACGCTGATCGACGAAAAATTTGCCGACGATATGCTGCGTGTCAAAAATTTTGTTCCGGCCATCAGCATTGAAGGCTATGAAAAAGAAACGGATTTCCGGCGCGGAACAGGAACCTATCAGGCAGTGATTCGCGCAATGAAGTTGCTCAAGGCCAAAAGGCTGCCATTTGGCGCTTCCCTGTGCTACACCCGCAAAAACGCGGAAACCATCGGCAGCGAAGAATATATTGACCACCTTATCAATCTGGGCTGCAAATTTGCCTGGCTGTTTACATACATGCCGGTCGGCGTGGACGCTCAGCCCGACTTAATGGCTACGGCTGAACAGCGCAAATTCATGTATGACCAAATTCGCAAATTCCGCAGCACAAAGCCGTTGTTCACCCTGGATTTTTGGAATGACGGAGAATATGTGAACGGATGCATTGCCGGAGGCCGCCAATATCTTCACATCAACGCAAACGGCGATATTGAACCCTGCGCCTTCATCCACTACGCAGATTCCAATATTCACGACAAGACCCTGCTGGAAGCCTATCGCTCCCCGCTGTTCATGCAGTACCGCAGGAATCAGCCGTTCAACCACAATCAGCTTCGCCCCTGCCCTCTGCTCGACAACCCGGGCAGACTTTCTCAAATGGTGAAAAAGTCAGAGGCCGACTCCACGGATTTGGTCCATCCGGAAGATGTGGATTCCCTGACGGAAAAATGTGTGGAAACCGCAAAGGCATGGGCACCGGTTGCAAAAGAAATCTGGGAAAACAGTGAAGGCCGGGAACGAGCAGACTGGAAAGCAGACAAGGAAGCAAAACGAAAAGAAAAGATTCAAGAGAAAGCCAATAAGAAGAAAGTAAAAGTTTCCACATTTTAATCATCGCATTTCAAAGGGGCGTCCCGTCAAAAAGGGACGCCCCTTTTATATTGTCAATCTGTTTCTGCTTCAATCAGCCGGTACAGCTTATTGATCTCATCTTCATTGGTTAAATCCATGCATGAAAGGGCCTGCTCATATTTTTTGCGTAAATCCTCATGATTTGCAAGTTCTTCCAGCCCTTGTTCCACGCCGGCAGTCGTCATGGGAACAATCATGCCGTCTTCCCCGGACGTAATCTGATCTGCGGCAGTGGAAAAATCCGTTAAAAGAATCGGGCGGCACAGGACCATCGCCTCATCAACTGCAATCGCTTTCCCTTCAAAACGAGACGGCTGCATATACACGTCGCATTCTTTTACATAAGGATAGGGATTCGCACGCTCCCCAAGAAATACGATACTGTCCCCTACATTCATTTCCTGCGCCTTCCGTTTCAGTTCCTCCTCCTCCGGTCCAACACCGATGATGTACCAACGCAGGCGAAGCCCCTTTTGGGAAAGCGCAACAATGGCAGGCATGGCAATATCCAGTCCCTTCTGGTGTGAAAGCCGGGCAATGGACAGGACCCGCAGCCCCTCATACCCATCGTCGAACCCCTGTCCTTTTTCTGCCATAGAGTGCAGGAACGAAGAAGAGATAATGTTATAGATCACATGAAATTTTGCGCGCTGATCCGGGAACGTGGTTTCCAGTGCCGTTTTGCAGGATTCTGAAACCGTACACAGCGCGTCCACTTTAGAAATATACGGACGGTCAAACTCGCGGTTTAACCCCATGGCATTGTAATCGCCGTGGATAAAGCCGATTTTAACCCCGGCTTCCACTTTTTCAACTGCATAATAAAGCGGCTGTCCCTCCATAAACGCAACAACGGCATCGTACCGTATTCGGGGGCGGCGGACAAAACGGCGCTCCACCCGCCACATTTTGGAAAGCCGCTCCCCCATACTTCCGTGCAGGCCGGCCAAACTGACCAGCAAGCGGCAAACCGCCAGCAAGGGGTGTCCATGCAGCAAAAGCGCCGGAAAGGCACGGCGAATATTCAATCGGTATTCTTTGGGGAATAATGGAGGCAGCACTCGGATCCATTCCGGCACGCGGCTAAAAAACAGCCCTTCATTTGCAAAAAGCTGTAAATCCACCTCATAGCTTCGGGTATCGAACAGCGACAAAACGGTAACCAAGCTTTTTTCAATACCCCCGCTGTGAAGGCTGTAATTTACAAACAGGATCTTTTTCTTTTCAGGCATGGAATCCTCCCAGAATTCATTTCTTACGAACATCTTTTCTTAAAACTCGGGAATATAAACTGTAAAAAAGGCAAACAAAAGATGTGAGCCTCAGCCGGATGACACGTCGGATCATCCGGTCCGAACGACTTCCGTTCTTTAAATAATCAGACCGAACCGCTTCTTTCACATAAGGATTCTTCAGAATTCCGCGCACTTCGCGATATCGCTTTAAAAAGCCGGCCGGATTATTCGGAGAAAAGCAGTTGACCAGAGAGGAATGGACCGCCGAACGAAGGAACCACGCAAGGTGGCGCTTTGCATACCGCTCATACAGACCGTACTTCGTCAAGATCTGGCGCACGGCGGTATAACAGCGTGTCAGCATCTCCATCTTGTGCGGCCGGTACCGCGTGCTGAGCGAATCCGGATTATACCGGTAATGATAATATGCCCCGCCAACGATCAGCAGTCTGCGGGCCGCACAGTGCGCCGCGATGGTAGCCGGCATATCTTCCAGCATGATTTCGCGCTCGTCGCCAAACCGGATTTTGTTTTCCAGATACCAGCTGCGCAGATACATGCGGCGCCAGGCGCAGCCCAGCATTTCAACATTCCTCCAGGCACTGCTGTTCTGGTCCGGCCCAACCAGCTGTGTAATCAGAAGCTTCTGAATCTCTTCCCCAAACTCCGGATAATTGATGGGCAGCCTGCAGACGCGCTGTTCCCCATCCTGAAGATTTTCACGGATAAAGTTAAACAGGACAAGATCCGCCCGGTACTCAATGGCAGCAGCATACAGATTGTTCAGCGTATTTTCATCAATCCAGTCATCTGAATCAACAAACAGCAGATAATCCCCCTGCGCATGCTCCACGCCGTAATTTCTGGTGTTGCCCAGACCGCTGTGGGGTTTGTCCAGCACGCGCACGCGGCTGTCTTTCGAAAAGCTCCGGGCAATTTTCAGCGACTGGTCTGTGGAAGCATCATTGATTAACAGCACTTCAAAATCTGAAAATGACTGGTTTAAAATGCTGTTAACACAGCGCTCTAAATACTTCTCTACATTATAAATCGGAACAATCACACTGATTTTTGGCACAGTTTTATCCCTCATCTTTACATTCTGCAATTTCATAACCTGGTATTGAACTTCTATTTTTGTTTTGCCGAACTCTTCCCCGTCGGCGCACTACCTGCACCGCCGTTCAGCGAACATTTTGGGCTGGTATTTTATGATTGAATTTGTTGCATTATTATAACATTGTCCTATTCAAAATACAAGTAATCACCCACTGGGCCTGCTTCCGTTTTGAATTCCATGGTTGAAATTAAAAGGCTATTATGCTATTCTGTATGATGAGTTTTTGAAACGAACAGGGAGAAGTTAGTATGAATCATTGTCTTGTTCTTCTTACGAAAAAATATCCTTTTGATTCCGGCGAGGAATTCATTGAAAATGAAATGCCTCTGCTAGCCAAAACATTCCGCCGCATTATTCTGATTGCAACCTCTGTTTCCGACCAGGCCGAACAAACACGCAGGGTTCCGGGTAACGTGGAAGTCCATGCTCTGCCCGCATCAGGCATCCGCCGGGGGCTTCTTCCCCACCTGGCTCTTGCGGCGCTTTTGCCGCTTCCGCATTTTGTAACGGGCAGTGACCGAAAAGAAGCGGGCCAGTCGCTGCGCCGAAAGATTTTCTGTTCCTACTTTCTTGCAAAGGCCGAACAGGTATTAAAAGGCTGCCAGGCCATCCTTTCCGGCGCAGGGCTGGACACATACGACGGCGTAACTTTTTACAGCTACTGGTTTTACGACACTGCGGTGGCGGCGGTAAAACTGAAAAAACAATTTGCCCTGAAAAACAGCCGGGCCATCAGCCGCGCGCATCGTTATGACTTATATGCAGATCAAAATCCGGCCGGTTTTCTTCCCGTGCGGGAGTATCTGCTTGAAAATCTGGACAAAGTATACCCCTGTTCTCTCGACGGTGGAAATTATCTGATTAAATACCACCCTCAATTTGAGCGAAAAATTAAAACGGCTTATCTTGGCACACAGGATAGGGGCCTTTCACCGGAAAACGAAGGCGATGTGTTTCATCTGGTCAGCTGCTGCCATATCTCCCCGGTAAAGCGGGTCGATTTGCTGGCACACTCGCTGGCACAGCTGAAAGACAGCGGCCTAAAGCTGAAATGGACCCATTTCGGCGGCGGCGATGGATTAGCTTCCCTTCAGGAGTACGCCAAAGAACATCTCTCCTTTATGCAATGCAGACTGGCCGGGGAAATCAGCAACCCCAGCCTGATGGAATTTTACCGAAAAAATCCCGTGGACTGTTTCGTCAACACCAGCAGCTCTGAAGGGCTCCCCGTCAGCATTATGGAAGCGGCATCTTTTGGCATTCCCGTGATTGCGACAGACGTCGGCGGCACGATGGAAATCGTCACGCCAAAAGAAACCGGATATCTGCTTCCTGCTGATTTCAGCCCGGATGAACTGGCGGATAAAATCGAACGGCTGTACCGCATGCCAAAAGAAAAGCGCCGAAAGATGAGACAAGCCAGCCGAAATCTGTGGACCGAAAACTTCTATTCTGAACAGAATTATGCCCGGTTTGCAAATGAAATTGTGCCATAAAAGCCTGAATAGTCCTATGTACAAAAGTCCGCCCAAAAGGGCGGACTTTTCACGTGGTTTAAAAAATATTTTCAAGAGTCGGTGTTTCCGCCTCATTGAGGTAAGAAAGCTGCTCGATACTGCGGTCACAGTCCGCAAGAAATTGTTCTGTGCCACCGTACTGGCAAAGCATTGGCAGCCCCGCCAGCATCTGGCTGATTGCCTCAAGTTTTGCATGGGGCATATAGGTGCATAAAACCGCATGGTTGGAATTCCAGTTTTCTTTTGCTTTTCGGCTCAACACAACTGCTGTTTTGGTATCCCCTCGCTGCGCCGCGTCCTTTGCCTGCGTTACCATCTGTATCATCTGCGAACTAATCTGATTCGTGCGCCATGTACCCAAGGCACACACACTGATTAATGCAACCAATAGCACCAGTGAAATCCAGATCCGCTTCATTTTGACGCCCTCTTTTTCACAATGAAAAAGTCACCCTTTTTATTGGCGGTCATAAGAAAAATATCATTTACGTCAAGATTCTGCCCATTCAGGACGCTTTGCAGCCAATCCATAGTTTTCCCGCAAAGCTGCAGAGAAAACTGGGAAACGACGCCGTCGCTGATCACCACAGCCTCTATTCCGGTATCCGGAACGGGAATGGCAAGCATCCCGGCTGTAGGCAGCTCTTTGTCCGGCTTTTTAATGACACTCATCTTCCCATTGGTTTCAATAATCGCATAAGCAACATCCTGAATACTGAACACGTTTTTCTGCCGAAGCTGTTCGCTCAGATCCTCTGTCGTCATGCGCAGACGTTTCATCTCGTTTTGCTGGACAACGCCGTTATTGATCACAATAATTGGTTTCCCGCAAATCAGCTTGCGAAACTTGGTGCTTTTCAGCATCAGCACGGAAAGGACAATCTCAAACATTACCAGAGACGCAATTGGAATCAGCCCGCTTGCGAGCGGCTGCCCGGAATCCTGCATGGGAATAGAAGCAATATCGGAAATCAGGAGCGTCACAACCAGTTCGCTGGTCTGAAGCTCGCTGATCTGCCTTTTCCCCATCACTCGAAGTGCCAAAATAACCACCATATACAGCAGTAACGTGCGGATAAAAGAGATTGTCATTTCTATCACCGCAGATTAGTATGAGCGTCAGAACACAGATTTATGTATCGGCTCCGCCCAGGAGCTCAGATGTTCGTTGTGACAAAGCCGATCATATCTCCTCCCGCATCCGAAAGACGGCTGCAGGATTCTTTCAGGCTGTTAAACGGTGTGGAACCGTACTTCACCGTCAGGATCACCGAATGCACATGCGAAGAAAGGCTTTCTGCATCGGGGAACCGCATTTCAGAAGGCGCGTAAAATACCACATAATCATAGGTATCCTTTGCTGCCCGCACAAATTCTGAAAATGCTTCTGTTGCAAAAAGATCTGCCGGATTCGCACCCTGAACCGGCACACCGGACAGAAAGCTGAGCCCACTCACCTTTTGAACCGATACGGCGGCCTCCGTCAACTGATACTCTCCTTCCAAAACGCCGTTCAGCGTCTTTTCCGGTTTTATTTTCATCTGAGAAGCAAGTTTAGGGCTGCGCAAGTCACCGTCCACCAGCAGAACTGATTTTCCAGTCAGGGCAAGTACTGAGGCAAAATCGGAAGCGACACGATCCCCGCCATTGTGTTCGCATACGCTGGACACCAAGAAGCACCGGCTGTCCCCCGCTGCGTTCAGAGCGGCAGAACGCAGCGTGCGAATCGCGTGGCCCCTGTCCCTGTTTGAATGCGGAATTTCAGCCAGCAAACGCACTTTTAAAGCTTCCTGAACAAATCTGCTGTTGCGGACTGTCTTGTCGAGCAGCACCGCCAGAATACCAAAGCAGGCCGAAACAATCACACCCAAAATCAGACCGAGAATTCCTGCCTTTAACATGGAGGATTTGTTCGACCGCGGCTGCGCTTCGGCGGCATGGTCGCTGATGCTGGCCGTCAAAACCGGGTCCGGGAACTGCTGAACCAGCTGCTGCATCAGCAATTCCGCCGCTGTGTCGGAAATAAGAGCGGCTTTTGAAACGTTTGTGGTGCTGGCGGTCAGCTTGACAACCGGAGCGGAATTTTCCATTTTTGCCGTAATGTCCGTGATTTCCGACGGATTTACCCCGGCCTTCTCCGCCGTGCGGCGAAGCAGATCTTCTCCGGAAGCCAGCGGAATCGCACTCTGCACCCTGCTGTAAAGAATATTGGTGTATTGCAGGTGATAGTCACTGTCCACATCATCCGGCACTCCACAGGTCACGGTAAAGACCGTCGTGCCCTGATACACATGGTGTGCAAATTTCATCGGCAAAAGACCGCCCGCAACAGCGAACGCCAAAATAACGAGGAAAAATCTAATCCAGTTTCTCCTGTAATAATGCATGATTTCAGAAAAGCTTACAAACAGTTCCATTGGTATCCTCCCATATGCGATTTCATTCTCAGGCTCCTGCAAAGGCAAGCACCCGTCCAAGGATGGTTTTCCAGTCGTAATTCTGCCGTGCAAAATCCCTTTCCTGTTCCGAAAGGGATGGATTACTTCGGCATTGAAGGGCAAACTTTACCGCCCTGCCAATATCAACAGGCGACGGGTCGTTCGGAAATTTTAAAGCAAACGGAGGGTTCTCTGAAAACGCATCGTCTTCATAGGCATAAAGGAACGGCAGTCCTGCCGCACAGTATTCCCTCGCTTTCAGCGAAGAACAATGTGTCAATCCACGACGGTAGCAGCCGAGCGATGAAACACCCAGATCGGCCGACGCATAGATATGCATTAATTCTTCTCCGTGCAGAAAGCCGCGGCAATCCACATCATCCTGCAGCCCTCTTTTTTTAACATCCTCTAAAAATTCCGGCATTTCTTTCGGATCCCCGCCGGCCAGCACAAAACGGACGCGCGGGTCTTTCGGCTGCTTCTGTTCCCGATAAATCCGCATTCCTTCCAGAATACGATCGTATGCCTGCCACCAAAGCGTCCCGGCAACCCCAACGAGAACGACTTCTCCATGGTCCCCCGGATGGCGAACAAAAGAGAACTCGTCAACGTTCACTCCGTTGGTAATGTTGATAGCCGGAAGTCCAAAAAAGCGGTCGGAACGGTCGCCAATCAACACGGCGGCGTCGGTGCATCCATAAAGTTTTTTTCCGGAAAGTCTGTCTTCCGCCGCGGTACACAAAGCCTTAAACAGTGTAATGGCCTGCCGATGCAGCGGGCGAACCCCTTTCACACCTCGCAGATAATCGGCAAGGTAAGGGTAATTCGGAATTTCAATCAGAATCCGGCGGGTCCCGTTTGCTTTCAGCAGACGGCAGATGCGGATGACATCAAAGCTGATCCGGTCCAGGCGAAGATAGGCAACGTCGAACCGATGGCTGCCCAGATAATCCAGTACCGCCAGAGAAAAGCGGTGCATTCGGCGGTATCCGGTTGTAACCGGCATGCTGAGCATTTCAGATCCCCTGTAAAAAGTAAAACATTCATTTTTCCACAGGGTATAGGTAACCTCGTACCCAAGCTCTTCAAAGGCATGCACCTGCCACTTGATTTTTCGGGTCACGCCCAAATAAAGTTCGGCGTCCTCCTGAAAGGTCAGGTAAAACAGTTTCATTGACCAAGCACCTCATAAAATTCAGGATAATTCCGCTCTGCGCTGAAATTATTTTCCCAGGTAGAACGGGAATTTGCACATAGTTTCTCATAGTCTTTTCCGCTCATGGAACGAAGGCGGTTCAGCACCTGAAGAAGCTCTTTCTGGGCAAATTCCGCCCGCAGCAGAAATCCGTTTTTTCCGTCTTTCACAATTTCATGCGTCCCCCCAACATCCGTCGCAATCACCGGAATTCCGAAGGAACAGGCTTCCATAATAGAAACCGGAATTCCTTCGCTGGAACTGACGTTGATGAAAACCGTTATTTCGTGATTTTTGTAAAAATCCATCACCGCGCTGTTTTTCAACGCGCCTGGAAATTCCACACGGACACAAGCAGGCAGCGCCCGGCAGAGATGTTTCAGTTCCGCTTCCAACGGTCCGGAACCGAGATGTGTCCAGCGGACCGGGAAATCAATGTTTTTAAGCGCACCGGCAATCAAATGAAGACGCTTGACCGGCACCATGTAAGAACAGGATACAAGATGGAACTCGATTCTGCTCCCCCCGCGGCAGCCCCGGTCACTGGTACCAAGATGCGCCGTTTGGACCTTTTGGGCAAACTGCGGGCACTGATTTCGTAAAAGGTCTGCTCCTTCTTCCGAACAGGGGAAAACCGCCGCCGCGCTTTCCATCAGATAGCTGCGCATCGGCAGATAGTGCAGAGGGCTGCGCTCTTCATGAACATCAAAGCCATGTGCACGGGAAACCATCCGCGCTTTTTTTCCTTTTGAACGAAGGAATTCGGCAAGCATTGCCCCTGCGGCAGCGGCATCATAAAACCAGTAACTATAAATAGTTACGTCATCCGCGCACAAAACAGCTTCCTCCTGCTTCAATGCTCGGAAAATACACAAAGCGTTTTTCATAAAAAACAGCATTTCGTGTACCCGCGCCGGAAAAAGCCGGCCTGAACACAACAGCTTTCGCATTTCACAGCGGACACAAGGCAGCCGCAGCAACGCTCCATATGCCGACCGCCCGCAAGAAGGACGCCGCAGACGAATGCAATCCACCTGTTCCGGCAGCACGCGTGTCTGCACACTGTCTTCTTTCAGCCCACAGGGACAGACAAGGATTTTGTCAAAGCCGCGTGCAAACCGCAGCTCATTTTCCAAGAACTCCTCTCCGCGGTCAAACGGAAAGGAAGAAGTCAGCAAAAGCAGCAGTTTCACGAACTTTCCTCCCCCAGACGCGTCCGGCAGACTGGGCGCACATGCGTCCCCAGACGCAGCGCCAGCAATGCAGCCAGATAAATGGCAACATAAAAGCAAAGATAGGTAATGTTAAAGACGTTTGTCACCCAAAGGAATGCAAAACTGCGCGGCAGATAGACAAAATCCCTGAGCGCCAGAAGGCAGGAAGCCGTCACAACCCAGGAGCGGGTCAGCATGGAAGAAAAGAAACGAAGGAAAATGCCAACTCCGGCGCTGACGGCCACAACACCGATGAAACCGAACGCAACATAAGATTCCGCCACAAAGGAAGTCCCGAATCCTCCGCCTGCAAGATAGCGCTGCGGGTCAACCAGATAAGTAAGAGCGTGGGCGTAGTTATGGGTATCAGCCACAAAAGAGGTGGTCTGCACTTCTATGATGGGAGACAACCCAAACATGGACCGTGTAATCAGATTATTGTGAATAAACAATTCAAATGGATAAAATAAATAGTGCCACGTTGTGCCGTGCTGAAACAGATTCCAGCTGTTAACCGTCTGAATCACCACACGGAAACTTGCCCCCTGCGAGTACAGAAAATTAATAACCGTATCCATAAAGTTTCTGTGCGATAAAAGACCGTATGCGCGAATTTCCGCCAGCCGCTGGAGCAGGTACATCAAGACAACCGCCAGCACACCGCCGCCCACTACCGTTCTTCTTTTAAAAATGCGTTTTTTCTTTTCATTCAGTGAATCCCGAAGGACAAAATAAATTAATATGGTGATTGCTTCGCAGACAAAAGTGTTTCTGCGCCCGGTAAATAAGGTAGCAAGCAGATACACCCCGTACACCGTCATCGGTAACCTGAGCTGTTTCCGGCTCGGCATCGTCGCCAGAAAAACGGCAAACGATGGAACAAAAAACATGGAAAGCCGGCTGACCACAGACGGAATATTGGAATCGGTTACCTGTGTAAAAGAGCCCAGATACCCGCTTCTCAAAACATTCAAAACAGACAGCATCAGGGTGTAAAACGATGCGATTGAACTGACCAGCAGTACAACTGTGCTGATCTGGCGGATGATTGGCACCGCCGGGCTCTGTGAAACCGCCGCCCAGCCCTTTTCCCGAATCTTTTGTTCCCGTCTTGCAAACAGCGGCCCCATCAGCTGATAGCCCGCATAGATACACAAAAGGGCCAGTGTGACAACCTGAAGCGCAATAAAAAGGCTGTAAAAATTTTCAGCCTCCAGATAATACAGAATCTCCTCATAATGTGCCAGGAACGACACATAGACACGCCCCAGCAGCAGGATATTGTACGTTCCCACAAAAACGAGGAAGGGAAAATCGCGTCTGATATGGGGAATCAGGTCACAAACCACGGCAAGATTCAGCATAACATTAGCGGCAAACATAAAGTCTGCGGCCGTTTCATAGAAAAAGCCGCCGAATACAGTTAAAAAATTCGCTGTAAGCATCAACACCAGAACCATTCCAAACAGAATGGTGTTTCTGATACCGCTCTTTGCTGAAAAAACTGTCATGAAATTCCTCCACCAGGTATTGCTTTTAAACTTCTTACTTAAACTGATTATATCATCTTAGCAAAATATGGTCCAATATCACCTATAAAATTCATTTAACTTTCATCTTTTCGGCCGTTTCCCGGTCCGGCTCAGCATAAACAGTCTTATTCTTTACATAAATGACCATTCCCGGCTTCGCACCTTGAGGTTTTGAAACATGCCTGACCAGGGTATAATCCACCGCAACGTTGGAAGAATCTCTGCCGCGGCTGTAACTTGCTGCCAGCAGCGCCGCTTCTGCAATT
Source organism: Oscillospiraceae bacterium (assembly GCA_022650485.1). GTDB lineage: Bacteria > Bacillota > Clostridia > Oscillospirales > Acutalibacteraceae > Caproicibacter. The sequence continues at coordinate 60,394 of JALCPP010000012.1, forward strand.
GCTGTCTGCGTTACTTCGCGCCCCTGCGCAAACAGAACAACATGAGACCCCGGGATATTCTTCGTGTGAAACCAAACATCATTTTTCCCCGCATGGTGCAGAGTCAGCAGGTCATTCTGGCAGTTGTTGCGCCCCACCAGAATTAGAAAACCGTCGGAAGATTCAAACTGCATCGGGCCCTGCACCGCCGCGCGGCGCTTGGATTTTCTCTGAACACGCAGATATCCTTCCTGCGAAAGTTCTTCCCGAATTTCATTTAAATCTTTTTCATTGACCGCGCGGCTCAATTCTTCAAAAACGGTATCCAGATAAAGGAGCTCCTGTTCCGCCCTTTGAATTTGAACAGAAAGAATCTCTTCCGCCGTGCGCTGTTTGCGGTATTCTTTATAATACTTCTGGGCATTCTGTGCAGGCGAAAGAGTCGGGTCCAAAGCAATGCTGACAGTCGGCTGTTCCGGCTCATAGAAATTTTCAAGCACTGCGCAGGTCTGCCCCCGTTCCAGCCGGTACAGGTTGGCATTAATCAAATCGCCGCACATCCGAAGAAAATCACGTTTCGAGCACTGCGCCAATTCCGCGCGCTGAGCATTGATCTTGCGGCTCAGCCGGTCGGAAGCATTGGTGAGAACCCGAAGCAAATCCTGGGAACGCGCCCTCATACGGGCAATCCGGTCGCGCTCCTCATAAAAATCATCTAAAAGAGCAGAAAAGCTCTCTTCCTGCTTTACGATCGCCGCGCTGCCATACTGGCCGATTCTTAAAAATGAAAAATCAATCGGCTTTCCGTCTGCGGCATACGCAATCCATGCGCTGCCGGAAACATCCCGAACCGTGTCTGCAGTTTGTCCCAAAAAGAATGACAGGCGATCCCACTGCTCCTGCTCCATACCACGCAGGGTGAGTTCCCTTCCACGCCCCGTGAGAAATGCAAGTTCCCTGCAAACCACAGGCGAAACGCCCTGAAGCGTAGACAGCAGGGATTTGGGCAGTGCCTTATCCCCCGGTATGGCGCGCAGACGCTCCAAAATTTCTTCACGCCCGGATGAAAGAAGGCATAGCTTCTCCTGCGGCGGGGGCAGCCGATATTTCAGGCCCGGCAGGACCAGCCGTCCGGAAGTCATGCCGGCATCGACACGTTTCAGGGCATCGACGATATTGCCGTCACCGTCAATTAAAATAATATTACTGTAGCGGCCCATTACCTCTACAGCCACCGTCAGGCGCACTTGGTCGCCCAATTCATTTACAGCGTCAAAATCCAAAAAAAGAAGGCGTTCCAGCTCCGGCTGTCTGATGCCGGCCAGGCGCGCCCCTGAAAGTTTTTTTCGCAGAAGCATGCATAACATGGGAGGTTCCTTGGGATTTTCAGGCGCATAACGTGTAAAATGAATGCGCGCGCTGTTTGCCCGCGCAGATAAAAGCAGCCGAAACACACCGGCCCTCGACCTTAGTAGAAAAAGGATTTCATCCCGGCTTGGCTGATAAATCCGATCTACTCTGGCGCCGGTCGCAGTTTCTTCAATTTCGCGCTTTAAGTGGCGCAGAAATGCTCCGTCCAGAGCCATTTAAGTTACCTCCGTATCGTCACAGATAATGAACCGGTGCGTGCATAACACGCGACCGAATAAAATCGACATCCTGAAACCGTTCCGCCAAACGCTGCATTAAGACGGGGATCACGGGGTCTTCGGTTTCAAAATGCCCAGCCGCAACCAATGTAACCCCCAGATTTTCCGCATCCAGCAGAATATTGTGCTTACATTCTCCCGTAACAAATGCCTGGCAGCCATTTTGAGCCGCATCATAAAGGTAATCGGCACCGCCGCCGCTGCAAAGGCCGACCGAAGTAATACTCTTTCCGCCCTCTGTGTAACGCAGACCCTCGCACCCCAAAACGCCTTTGACAAATTCGGCAAATTCCCGCGGGCTGTACTCATGGTTTGTTTCTCCACAAAGCGCTTCCGCAAGGCCGGATGCCGAATTTTCACAAAGCATGCGAACATTTTTTAAATTCAGACGTTTGGCAAGACAGTCGTTGACTCCGCCCGGCGCCATGTCCAGATTTGTGTGGGCACAGATTGCAGCAATCGAATGACTCGCCAGCAGATACGGCACAGATCCCGTGCGCAGTCTTTTCAGCGGATGAAAAATCACCGGATGGTGACTGACAACCAGTTCCGCTCCTAATTGGGATGCTTCCTGTATCACAGCCGGAGTAATGTCCAGCGACAAAAGGACTTTCGTCACCGGGATACTTTCGTCCCCGACCAGCAGTCCGGGATTATCGAATCCCATTGCTGTACGAAACGGTGCAAATCCATCGATGAACTGATAAATATCGCCCGTTGTTGTCATAAAAAATTCCTCTTTTCCATTAAGCCGGCGCAGATGACAGCAAAGTCTCAATTTGCGCGGCAAGCGAAAAAAAGTGATTGGCCTGCGAAATATTTCCGGCTTTTGAAAGACCATTTGCACGTCTTTTTAAACGCCGGTTCTGCAGCTGCAGATACTTTCTTCCCTGCGCCGTCTCCGCCGTTATTTTGCCAATGTAATAAAACAACTCATTTTCCCGCCGCTTTTGCGGGGAATAAGAAACCTGCATCACCGAATAAACGTGGCCATCTTCCTCGGCAGCCAATTCGCGCTCAATAAAAAAGCCCTCATCTGCAAGGAACTTTCGCAGCGTTTCCGCTTTGGTCATGGGCTGCAAAATCAGGCGGCGTGCCGGCTCTTTCAGCCACGGGGCACGCTTCAGAATATGAATCATCATTAAACCGCCCATCCCGGCGATAACAAGATCTTCCGCTTCACGCGGCTCGATTTGATCAAGGCCGTCTGAAAGGCGCGCGGAAACCAAGTTGGAAACCCCGTACCGGGCAATATTGGCACGTGCCCTGTCAAGGGGGCCCTGCCTGATATCGGCCGCCACGGCACTTCGAATCAGCCCCTGCTTTGCAAGCCATACCGGCAAATAGGCATGGTCGGTCCCCACGTCCGCAAGTGCCGTACCCGGGCGCACCATGGCAGCACAAAGCGCCAGCCTGCTGCCCAAAGAAAACAAATGCCGAACCTGAGAAGACATACCGGACGGCCGCCCGGCAGAACTTCCGTCAGGCGGCCGCTTCTGATTACTGATGGGATGCGAGGTGTTCATTAAGTTTCTGAACCATTTCTTCCGCATCTACGCCATGAACGACACAGGCCTCTTCCAGTGTTTCACCGCGGGATGCCGGGCATCCCAGACAATGCATGCCCATTTCAAGAAAAAAAGGCATTGTAGAGGGATCAAGTTCCATAATTTCCCCGATTAAAGTCTGTTTTGTAATTGATTTCATTTTGTATATCCTCCAAAAATAGGCGAATTTCGTAAGAATGTGATATGCCTATTATAATACCCATCCGAAATCTTTGCAATACATTTCTAAAGCTGGTGCTTACCCGCAACGATTCTTATCAACCTCTTTGGGACTAAATCCATTTAAGAACAGACAAAAAATTTTCCCGCCTTTAACAAGACGGGAAAATCAATGTTTAATGATTTATAAAAGGACCCGTTTCGTGATGATCTTCCGCGGCATAATAGCAGTTGTCCCCCTCCTGCTGTTTGGCCACATACATTGCGCGGTCGGCTTTTACAATCAACTGATCGACAGAACACCCGTCCTGCGGAAAAAAGCTGACCCCAAAGCTCAGGCAGATTTTCACCGAAACACCGTTGCTCACTAAAGCGTCCCGTTTTGCCCGAAGAATTTTTGAAACCACAATTTTATAATTATCCGGTTCTTTGATCTGCGGCAGTAAAATCAGAAATTCGTCCCCGCCGTATCGCGCAACGATATCATTTCTGCGCGTTGCCGCAGTCAGAATTTCAGAAACCTGCACCAGCACCTTATCCCCGGCTTCATGCCCGTAGGTATCATTGATCTGCTTGAAATTATCCACATCAATGAACATCAAACCCAAAATTTCCCGGTTGCGTTCCGCCGCATAAAGAAATTTTTCCGCCATCTCATAAAACAGCGCTCTGTTGGCAACGCCGGTCAGATGATCATAATAGGCAAGACGCTGAATGGACCTTTCTTTCTGTTTTAGCTCTTGATTCAACAGGCGCAGCTCACTGATATTCTCACGAAGCTGACGAATCCGTTCAAAGGAATCCGTCACCTCTGTAAATTCAAGCAGCAGCCTCTTCTCACCATCTTCTAAAAATCGATTTACCCTGATATTATACTTTTCACGGCCTCCCAGCAGCGTTTCATGCAACGCGGCGGAAAAAAAGAGACCATGCCCCTGCTCGATAGCATCCATCAAAGACATCTGAAAATAAGGGCTGCTAAACCCAGGAATTAGTTCCGGCAAACTGCTGCATTGAGGAGGAATCTTGTTTTTAACAAAAATTTTTTTCATAAATCGATTCTGAAAACATATTTTAAATGTTTCATCGACGATTAGAATTCCCAGATTGAGGAGGTCCAGCACCTCACGAGAAACCAGATCCATCAAATTCCCGCCTCAATTCCATCCAATAAACGAAGTAAATCACGATAAGATTCCACTGCTAAATCAATAATGACCGCACCTTCAATTTCCGTATTGTCAATCAAAAAAGTAACGAACAGAATCATGACCGAATGATCTTTTTCACGGCCAATATCCTGATTAAAATCAATTCGGTTGTAAACTACCACACGTGGAAGATCATAAACCAAGTGCAAATCAACCAGATTGCTTATTTCGCCCAAAATGCAGTTTAAAATAATATTTCCGATTTCTCGAACCACATCAAAATCCACATCGGTAAAAGCAATATCCTCCGGAGGAAAAATCCCTTCGGCAGAACAAAGGGCGACCAGTTTTTTTATTTTATCCGCCGGAAAAATCAAATTTGCTTTTCCATTTAAACTGTTTTGAAAAGAAATAGTCGAAACCATAAGTGCACCGTCAAATGGCCCTGAAAACTGTTCCCCCAGTTTCAGCCTTTTTTCTTCCGATTCCGAAACCATAATTTTAGGAATTTGAAGACTGACTTTTCGATGAACAATTTCAGAGAGCATGTCGGCCGCTCTTTTCACGCCAATATTGAATAATTCATTTAAAGTATCACAACGAAAGAACTCTCGATCCACTTCTATCGTTCCTTATCATCCGGCCGCAAAGCAACCGCATTTTTTCGTCATTCAGAGGTTTATTGACAAAAGCGAAAACATGCCGCTTTTCCATTTCCTCGCGAATGCGTTTTTGGATATCCGCCGTTACAACAATAATTTTAGTCTTTCCCTCTTTCTGAACTTCTCGAATTAATTGAGTCCCGCTTAGTTTAGGCATTAAAAGGTCAATAAACATATAATCCGGTTTCAGCGCTCGGAATTTCAGCAGTCCTTCTTCCCCGTTAGAAGCAAAACTGATCGCGATATTTTCGCCATACATCGCCTTTTGTAATAAATTAGCGGTTACTTTTTGTGAAAATACAGAATCATCCACTATGAGAACACAAGCCATCGTTGTCGCAAAGCCCCCAAAGCGCATATTTATCATATAAATTGACAAATAAAATTTAAATATAATAAAAAATATCAATTTTTTATTATCATAGCATGGAAAAATTCTATTGTCAATAAAATCGCAAGCTGATATTCGAAACAATTTCGAAAGAGCCACATTTCTCGCCGTAACGAAAATTTTTCTTCATCGGTTTCTAAAAGAATTTATGCTGAAAACAAAAAGAAAAAATAGGGGAAAAGGGAGCAAACACGCTCCCTTTTCCCCTATTGAGGACAGAATCAGTCCGCCTCAAAGAATGCTTTGATTCCCTCATAGGTCATATAAATATCCAGCTTTGAAACAACTTCAAACGGTGAATGCATGGACAGAACCGGAACCCCAATATCCACAACATCTACATTCAGATTGGCGATGTACATGGCAACTGTTCCGCCGCCGCCGGCATCCACTTTACCAAGCTCGCCGATCTGCCACAGGACATCGTTGGATTCAAACAGGCGGCGAATTTCGGAAACGAACTCAGCAGTAGCTTCACTGGAGCCACTCTTGCCGCGCGCACCCGTGTATTTGGCCATCCCGACTCCGCCGTTTATGAAGCACGAATTTGCCGCTTCGTAAACATCCGCGTAAGTGGGATCATATGCCGCCGTCACATCGGCGGAAAGGCACTTAGAGCGGCTCAAAACATGGCGTGTTTCAAGACCTTCAGCCTGTGCCAAGTCGGCAATAAAATACCGCATAAACTGACTGTTCAGACCCGTGTTTCCGTCGCTTCCAATTTCTTCCTTGTCTGCCAGAACGGTCAGCACCGTGTTTTTCGGGGTCTTCGCATGAAGTGCAGCCATCAGAGCCGGATAAGCGCAAACCCTGTCATCATGGCCGTAAGCTCCGATCATACTGCGGTCGAATCCGATATCCGACGCACCAAATGCCGGAACGAGTTCCAGGTCCGCCGAAACAAAATCTTCTTCCGTCATGCCGTATTTCTCATTGAGGATTTTCATCAGGTTCAGCTTGAAAAGGTTTTCGCCCTCTTCTGCGCGAACCGGACGGCTGCCGGCAAGAATATTCAGATTTTCCCCTTCCACCGCTTTAAACATGGACTTCTTCATCTGATCATCCGCCAGGTGAATCAGCAAATCGGTGACGGTAAACTGAGGGTCGCCCGGCTCTTCACCAACACGCAGGTCCACATGAGTGCCGTCTTTCAGGACAACGCGGCCGTGCAGTGACAACGGAATCGTCGTCCACTGGTATTTCTTGATACCACCGTAATAATGCGTCTTAAACAGGGCAAGTCCGTCTTTTTCATAAAGCGGATGGGGCTTTAAATCAAGGCGTGGGGAATCAATATGCGAAGCGGCAATTCGGACGCCGTTCCGGCATCCTTCCTCCCCGATGACAGCCAAAATGACCGCTTTGCCGCGGTTGTTGTAATAAACGCGGTCGCCGGGCTGATACTGTTTTCCCGCTTCAAAGGGAACATACCCTGCTTTTTCAGCAGCTTCAATCACATAGCACGCTACTTCGCGCTCCGTTTTGGCCGTAGAAATAAATTTCTTATAATCATCGCAGAAACGGTCAGCCTTTTCCATCTGCTTTTTTGATACTTTCAAGCACCCGCTTTTCCTGTCAATAAGCAGTTTTTCGGTTAATTTTTTTACTTCAGACGTTTGATTCTTTTTTTCCATCGTCTGTCTCTCCTTTACAATTGATAAAGTTCTTTGTACGTTTCGTAGCCTTCCATAACTTTGTCCGCGTACTTTCGTGTTTCCTTATAAGGAATATAGTCCAGATTTTTTCCGTCCGCCGAGTATTGGGAATCCCCCAGCCAGCCATCCACTGTCCCGGAACCGGCATTGTAGGCACACAGAGCCGTACGCACCACTCTGTATTTCTCTATCATCATGGACAGGAACCGGCACCCGTAGCGAATATTGACCTCCGGGCGGAAAAGGTCTTCGTCGGAATAAGAGGTATCCTCCTTTTCCTGCAGCCATTGAAACGTGTCCGGCATCATCTGCATCAGGCCAAGCGCGCCGGAACGTGACTTGGCGTCTGCGTCAAAGTTACTTTCCGACCGGATCACCGCATAAACCAGTGCGGGCTCCAAATGATATTCCTCGGCATATTGCTCCACATACTCCGTATAACGAAGTGGATAGAGCGATTTTTGAAGCCGGTTGCGCCCTGCACGAAGAATCAAAACAGCCACAACCAGCAAAATCAGTAACAGCACACAAATCAAAAGAAATCTTTTAAGAAACTTCATGCTTCTCCCCCAAAATCTGTTTCAGCAGGTGGGAAGCTTCCTCCCGCAGTTCAGAGCGTTCCATACATCCATTCAAGATATATTCGGCCTGATGCTCATAAAATTCGTTCGAATGCTGCGCATTCATACGCTCTTTTGCCGCTTCCTCCGTAATTCCGTCCCTCTTGATAATCCGTTCCAGACGGATTTCCAGCGGTGCTGTTACGGCAATCGTTGCTTTGCAGAAGGCACCGGATCCACTTTCAAAGAGCAGAGGAGCATCCAAAATAATTGCTCTCACCCCGGTATCCTGAAGTTTTTCAATGCGCTGAACCGTTTCTCTGCCAATTGCGGGATGTGTAATCCGGTTAAGCCGCTCTGTGTGATCCGGGCTGGAAAATGCCCGCTTTGCAAGCAAGTGACGGTCCAGCTTTCCATCCGAAGTCACAATGTCGGCACCAAATTCCGAACAAAGCGCTTTTAAGCAGCATGGGTCCTGAACCACCTCCCGCGCGAGGAGGTCCGCATCGATCACAGCACACCCAAGTTCCCGAAAGATCTGAGCCACAGTGGACTTTCCCGCACCGGTCGGTCCGGTCAGACCAATCACCGGTTTATTCAAGAGAACACACCTCAAATCCGGCGGCACGCATCAGGCGGTTGTAAACGGCAAGGCCGACCCCTCTTGGGGCGGGGCAGCGCGCATATACCGTTTTAGCCCCAATATCGTCCAAATGCCGCAGAGCTTCAAATAATTCCCTTGCCTGAGCCGCCTGATCGCTCTCGGCCCCATAGCAAACTGCCGGCACATTCAGCAAGCGGTCCTCTCCGTCATAACAAAGTGCCGCAACACCCGGTTTTGCATGCGTATTTACATAATCGGCATAAGCTTTTTCCCCGCCGTCTAAGATGATGACATCCGCCTTCGGGGAATAGTGCTTATATTTCATGCCGGGTGACAACGGTCTAGCCCCTTTCGGCAGGGGATTCAGCACGGCAGGGTCCACATCCACCCGCCCAAGCACCAATTGAAGCTGGTCAAGCGTAATTCCACCCGGGCGCAGAAGTCTGGGCGGATTGGAAGCCAGAGTCACGATGGTGGACTCCACCCCCACACCGCAGGCTCCGCCGTCTAAAACAGCGTCAATTTTTCCGTCCATATCGCGCATGACATGTTCTGCCGTCGTCGTGCTGGGAAAGCCGGACCGATTGGCAGACGGCGCGGCAATCGGCACACCGGCGGCGGTAATCAGTGCCTGTGCCACAGGATGGGACGGGAATCGAATTCCAACGGTGGGAAGTCCGGTACTGACTTCATCTGGAATCAGTTCTGACTTTTCCAGCACCATTGTAAGCGGGCCGGGCCAATATGCTTCCGCCAGCTTCTTCGCGGGCTCCGGGAAATGGGCAACCAGTTTTAAAATCTGCTCCAGCTTTGAAATATGGACAATCAGCGGATTGTCCTGAGGTCTTCCCTTCGCTTCAAATATTTTACGAACGGCCTTTCCGTCAAGCGCATTTGCGGCAAGACCGTAAACGGTTTCCGTCGGCATGCCGACAAGGCCGCCGCTTCTTATTATATGGGCTGCGGCTTCAATCGATTCATCGCTGGCCGCATCAAGGTAAACTGTTTTCATTCTATTCTCCCATGTTTGCTCCATTTTCCGCGGAATTTTTTAATTTTTCCGCGCGATCCGCAGCGATCAGCGCATCGAGGATTTCATCTAAATCGCCGTTCAAAACCGCATCAAGCCGATATAATGTAAGGCCGATACGATGATCCGTCACGCGGCCCTGCGGGTAATTATAAGTCCGGATACGTTCCGAGCGGTCGCCGGTACCAACCTGGGAACGGCGCTCCGCGGCGACTTTGTCATCCTGCTCTTTCTGTTTCTGTTCATACAGCCGGCTGCGCAGAATTTTCAGGGCCCGGTCCTTGTTTTTGTACTGGCTGCGCTCATCCTGACATTCAACAACCGTGCCGGTCGGCAGATGAGTGACACGGATGGCGGACGATGTTTTGTTGATGTGCTGTCCGCCGGCGCCGCTGGAGCGGAACGTATCTATTTTAAGGTCTTTCGGGTCCAGTTCAAACTCCACTTCCTCCACCTCCGGCAAAACGGCAACGGTAGCCGTTGAGGTGTGGATACGCCCCTGTTGTTCCGTTTCCGGCACACGCTGCACGCGGTGGACTCCGCTTTCATATTTCAGGCGGGAATAAGCGCCGTCGCCGGTAATCATAAAGCTGACTTCTTTAAAGCCGCCCAGCTCTGTCTCGTTGGCATTTAGGATTTCCGTCTGCCAGCCTCTTGACTGCGCGTACATGCTGTACATGCGAAACAGCACACCGGAAAACAGGGCGGCTTCCTCGCCGCCAGCGCCGCCGCGAATTTCGACAATCACGTTCTTGTCATCGTTCGGGTCACGCGGCAGAAGAAGGAGTTTCAATTCTTCCGCAAAACGCTCCCGGTCCGCCCGTGCGGTATTGATCTCGTCTTCCGCCATTCGGTGCATTTCCCGGTCCGATTCTTCTTCCAGAATCTGCTTGGCATCTGCCTCCGTCTGCTCCGTTGCGCGGTATTCTCTGTATTTTTCTACAATCGGTTCAATCGAATGAACTTCTTTCATCAATTCCCGTGACTTCTCAGGGTCACACGCAACCGCAGGGTCATACAACTTTTGGTTCAGTTCTTCATATCGTTTTTCAAAAACCGCCAGATTTTCAAACATTATATTTCTCCCTTGTTTTGATTCGAAATTACCGCAAGGGAAGCTACAATTCATCCTGACTGGTTTCTCGAATAATTTTTTTAATATTCTTTTCGCACTTCAATCGCGGCACCATCACTTCATGGCCGCATTTTTGGCAGCGAATTTTAAAATCCATCCCTGAGCGCAGCACAAGGAACGTGTTGCATCCGCACGGATGCGGCTTCTTCATCTGAAGCACATCGCCCGGTCTGACATCCATGAGCGCACCTCTCTTCCAGATCAATCAATCTATTATATCCGGTCTTAGTATAGACCAAAATCGCCAAATCGGCAATACATCCACCATCTTTTTCGGTTACTTGCGGTTTACCCTAAGCGGGAATATAATAAAATCATTCTAAAACGACAAGGCTGGGATAGAAATGAAAAATAAAGAACAGATTCTCAACCGTTTGCGGGAAAACGGAGAATTTGTCTCCGGAGAGGAACTCAGCGAACAGCTTCATATTTCACGAACAGCAGTGTGGAAATCTGTTAACTCTCTGCGGGAAGAAGGATATGAAATAGAATCCGCGACAAACCGCGGCTACCGGCTGGGAAGTTGCCCAGACCGATATTCCCCGGCAGAAATCAGTGCGGGACTGGAAACGGAATTTTTGGGCAGAAATGCATTTTGTTACGCCAGCATTGATTCCACCAACGAAGAAGCCAAACGCAAAGCGCTTTCCGGAGCACCAAACGGAAGCTTGTTTGTCGCGGAACAGCAAACCGGAGGGAAAGGCCGTCTGGGGCGCAGTTGGGCTTCCCCTGCGGGGACAGGACTGTGGTGTTCCGTCCTGCTTCGCCCCGGCATCCTGCCGCTGCGTGTTTCAGTCACAACCCTGCTGGCCGGGCTGGCTGTTGACCGAGCCGTGCGCAGCCTAACCGGCTGCAACGCAAAAATAAAGTGGCCGAACGACATCGTGATCGGCGGTAAAAAAATCTGTGGCATTCTGACGGAGATGACAGCGGAGGTGGACCGTATTGAATTTGTCGTGGTTGGAATCGGAGTCAATGTAAACAACACGGCATTTCCGGAAAACATTCGTGACAAAGCAACCTCCGTGCGCATAGAAAGCGGAAAAAATCTGCGGCGCGTGTCACTCTTGCAGGAAATTCTGATTCAATTTGAAACCCTGCTGAAGCAGAACGCGGAATCTGACCCTGTCTTTTGGGAAGAATACAAAAAATGCTGTATTTCCCTCGGCCGCCGGGTTGGCTTTACCCGCCGCGGCGCCGGGGTAACCGGCACCGCTGTGGATGTTTCTCCAAAAGGCGAACTGATCGTCGAGCTGGAAGATGGCACAAGGGAAAACGTCACCGCCGGGGAAGTCAGCGTGCAGGGAATTTACGGGCAGAAAGTAGAATGATAAGCAGCAGCGCCCGGTGCAAGAATGCATCGGGCGCTAATAACCTAAAAGGAGCAACTTTAGAAAGTTCTATTGTTTTTCATATATCTGGAACTGTCTGTGAATTATTTGTTCTGTGGGCTTGTATGATTAATAATTTTATAAATGACTTCACAGCCAAGGCGGAGCAAAACCAGTACTAAAAGCAAAAATATATAGTGATTCATATTTTGCAGTTGAATAATCCATCCTGTGCTTTCGGCAGGACTTGGAAGCACCCGTGCGTGAATCCAATTTAGAACCGAATTAACGATCAACAAAACCCATGCAGCAAACGACCACCAAAAAAGATTTTTAACCAGCGACAGATTTGTGAAACTGCCGAAATGAAACCACTTTTTCATAAAACTACTCCTTTACCGAAAAACGATGATGTTATGACAGTCGGGGCAGAGAAGCTCTGACCCTTTTGAACCGTAATGAAATCTTGTTTTTCTACTTCCGCAATAGGGGCAAGAGCATTTTTTAATTGAAATTTTTCTTGATAAAGCCCAAAGAAAAGTTGTTATTAATGCATAAAAAAAGAAATGATTATATGGAATAGACAGAAGTAAAAAAATGCATCCTGCTAAATCGAAAGCCCAACATAAGAAGGACCACCACCGACTGATTGATTTCAATTTATGCTGCCTCTCTTTTTTAAAGTACGGAACTGTTCAGCTAAACAAAATATTCTTCACTTTTTTTCTCCGCACAAAAATAAATGGCTGTGATTAACTGATAACCCGCAGCCAGGAGAAGTCCCGAAACAGGCTTTTGGAAAAGAGGGGAAAACAAGCCATGAAGTACCGCTTCATAGACAATGATGAGCAGTGCCAGATCCGCTAATTTAAAGTAACAACAGCTTTTCTTCGTCAATTGGCTATTTTTCACCATCCAAAAATCCGCGCCAAGCAACACTCCTAACAGAAGCGTCAGCAAAAATGAAATGTAATGATGGAATGTTGAATATGTCATAGATGAGATAATATTGGCCTGTCTGATAACCAATTGAATTCCGATAATAAACAGCGGCAAAAAAATCAGATAGACAATATACAGAATTTTTGAAGTTCGAGACGTCATCAGAGTTCCCCCTCATTTCACAGTAAGAATGGTTTCTCCTACAAAATACAGCCATTAAATTTTTCTACTTATATAACACCTGAGGAAACCGTTTTGTTACATATATTTTGAAAATATTTATAAGTTTTTTAAAGCATGTTCGAAATCTATTGGAAATAACGAAAAAATTAATTTGATTTTTAAATTCAAAACAACGTCGGTTTCGTTTAAAAACAAACAAAAGTCTGCTTCCTGGATTGTAAGAACATACGGTTCTCCCCTCAATGATTGTTAGTCCTTTATCAAATGATATTTTTGACGGATCGTTTCCAACAGATCGGCATCGAATTTTTTGGTAAAAATATAGCGGATATTGCTCTTTCCCAAAACAGTGTTAACCAAACGTTATGACGCCAAGCAGGCTCACAAAACCAATCTTCCGCTTTTTCATTCAAATCACCACTCACCTATAAAAATCATTGATATTTAAAAAAGCTTTTCAGTGTCAAAACTATTAAAATTTTATATTTATTTGTTCTGTGGACTTGTATGATTGATAATTTTATAAATGACTTCGCAGCCAAGGCGAAGTAGAACAATAGAAAAAACCAGCATCAGGAAGGATGGAACATAGTAGTCGATTTGCTGCAAAAGAAGGAACCAATGGATATCGTCAGTCAGCTTCCCTACCATAAATACTCCATTGATCCAGTTAAGAAGCATGCCAATCGACCCTACGCACCACACGGCAAACGACCACCAAAAAAGATTTTTAACCAGAGACAGATTCGTGAATTCGCCGAAATGAAACCACTTTTTCATAAAGCCACTCCTTATCTTAATCATTATTAGATGTCGCTCTTATTGTAGGTAAAATGATAAGTTTTTACTTCGGTTTTATATCTGACCGTATTGCCAGAGCCAGCCCCAACTTCAATTAAACCAGCCGTAACACCTGCGGACACAGATGTTGATAAATCGATATATGCAGAACGAGTCGCAGCAGTCGTTACTTTATCTGAATATACTTTTACGTGAAGGGATCTCCACTCTATTGATAAAAAGTCCCCTGCCCTTCAGGTTCTAAATATGATCCTCCTGCACTGTCAATGTTTTCCATACGCTCTGTACTGTTATGAATCAGGTACCGAATTTTAGTATAACAAGCTAGCTTAATATAAGAATGAATAGATTCTGCTTTTTTACCGTTTTGCGGCGATACCTTTCAGGTGCAATTTAAGGAATTAAAATCACTGTGTTTCATGATTGACAAATTTCCTTGATTAAATATATATATTAGCCCTATCATAAGAAACTATCTGCTCATCATTCTCAGTGGTACTTTTCTCCGCCGCGAACGCGGACACGCACACCGTCACGGACACTGCCAGAACCAGAACCAGGCTGACTGCTTTTTCCAAGTCTTACGCATTTTTTACCTTCTGCTGTTTTGTTTCGGTTGACAAGCCTACAAAAGGATTCCTGGCAAGGGGAAATGAATCTCCCCTCCAAATGGTCCATTGGAGTCATCCTCTTCCTGAAACAGAAAATTATATTTCGGATGCTACGCAGCATGGAAATCAATTGTAAGAAAGACTGTATATTTTTCCTTCTGTCTATATAACACCAAAGGAGCCGTTTTGTTACACTTTTTTTGAAAATTTTTAAAAATTTTTTAGAAACTTTCAAAAGAAGTGTTTTTATAATATTGCACCGGCGGCAGCCAGGCCGACCACCCATGGGCATTGACGGATGCTGCGAATGTATCTGCTGCAGATCTGGTTCAACCTCTCCGACCCGGCTACTGAGGACGCGATTTACGACAGCTATGCCATGCATAAGTTTACCGGCATCGATTTCATGACAAAGTTAACAAATATGCTGTCTTTGTATTGATAAAAAGCAGGTCGTTATCATTCATTACACAAGAGTAGTTTCCCTTTGGGAGGGCATCCATCACCACAAAATTCTGCGATTCAATATCATAAAACATTGGGAAGCCGTCTTCTATCCTGCTCCATATTACAGCTTTTTTATTGACATCAGTAGGTCCCAAGGATAGCCCTTTTAATACAAGCAAAGGTGTAATTGACGTCTCAGTCAACAATGTAAACCCCATGCCGTCAATCGTTTTTTTCTCTTTATCTGAATATATGGCTGATGACGCTTTATTGGAATGAAAAAGTTCCCCAGTATCCGGCATCGTTAATAAATCTGTGACAGAGATTGCATCTTCGCAGAAGTGAAACATAGAGGTTCCATTATCTATTATATATTTTTTTGAAGAACATTGGCTCTTGTTTAAAACCATAACAGGGTTGCCCGTATTTTCATCATATTCAAACCAGCCTAATGAGCTTTGGTAAATAAACGGCTTCTGCGCCTGTTCTTTTACTAATGAAATTGATTCGTCAGAAATTTTATAAGCATAAAGATTGATTTTATAGTTTCTGTCAGAATCTATACCAACGATATCATCAAAATAAATAGTATGATCTCTGATAACGCATTTATTTGAATTCATAGCATAAATACTGCCGGATTTAGGATCAAGCGTATAATTATAAAATACTTTATCTTTCTGTGTCTGAAAATCATAGACATGGAGCGTCGTGTCCTTCCAATCAGTAGACGTACTTTCCGCCCACAATAGATAATTATCATTAATAGCTTTAAATTCTGCCGCATGCCCATCCTTTAAATGAATCAAGGGGGTATACTGGCTTTCTTTAAATGAGTATGAGGTAATCACAGAATTATTTTCGTCACAAGAACAGAATATCAAAGAACGCCTGTTATTGAAGTCCCAAATCCAAGCATCATTGATATGGTCAACTGTAAATTTTCTTAAATTTTTATTTGGATTTAACTCACTAAAAGAAACAACCGGTTTGCCATACAGCATGTTGTCATCTTTTGTAACAATATTCATCTTAAGATAAAGGTGATCATTTAAAACGGATACTTCAGGGTTTTCTGAAGCGACAGACTTCGAACATGTGGCAGAGGATAAGCTCATTTTTGGAGTGCATCCGCTTAGAAGCGGAAAGCATAAGCATAATAGATATGCAATAGATTTTTTGAGCATTTAAGTTCTCTCCTTACTTTCCCGGGTGTGAACGAGCTGTTCTCCAGCCCGGAACGCGCCGACGGTCGCCAGAAATGGGTAGACTTTATCGCGTCTTTTTGGCACTGTGAATGCATCTGCCACATCAGCGAAAAAGCATTTGCCGAGCGTTACCGGAAGTGGTGTAAACGGAAGGGCTACCATTTCAGCGCAGAAAAGGCTGCCGAGCTGTATGCCGCAAGCTGCGGGCACATTACCACGCTGCCAAAAAACTGGTGCGCCTCATTTACGCCTTAGAGAAATCCGGAGAATCCTATCGTTTGGCAGTGTGATTTTTCATGATAGCCGATGTGGCGTTCAACTGGACGCCTGCTTTGCTATACACTTTTGGGGAACCATCTGTTTTTTGTCCACCATCTTCAATTTCAGGCTTGACTTTTAATCGTTAATCTTTTTATTTTGGCCTATGGACGTACGAAAGAGTCGCCGGGATGGGGAAATCAATTTCCCCTCAAAATAGTCCATTGAGCCATCCTCTTCCTGAAACAGAAAATTCATCCTACCTTATCTGATAAAAGCAAGTGGAAATAGCGTGCTTGCTTTTTTCACTTGCTGCTAAAGAACATTTTTTAGGCAAGAAACCGAAATTGAAGGATTGTTAAGATAAGAAAAGCACCGGCAATGCACCATCTGATGACGCAATCGGCCTTTTTACTGATTTTACTTTGAAATATTAAAGATAATAATGTAATGGCTGTTACGACAAAAAGACCAAACGCGATGTAAATTTGCATGACATTTCATTCCTCCATTCGTTATTGAGCGCCAATATAAATCGGCATTTTAAAAGTCCTGTAAAAGAGCCTGCGATTTTAATAATTACTCCTGTTTTCCCCCCCCGCATTAGCCGCACTGATTGCTGCTGCGCTTGCTCCAAATACGACGGCAAGAGCTTTACTTGCTGTTGGTTCCGGAACTAGTGTGCTTGCAACAGCTAATGCACTTGAGGCTGCAGAAACTCGATTTGCGTCCGTACTGTTAAGATAAAAATCATAGCCATACCATTGATAAACAATTCCTGTCACACCACCACTATTGGATCGGGACCTAGCCCGAGTGTTTAGCATAGTTTCAGTAGCAGTAGAAAGAATCTCCACCTGATTCTTATTGACTTGAAAGCATCTATACCCTTTGCTTTCCACATAATCAATATATTTTTTGGTAATAGTTAAATTGCCTTTTGTATCAGCTATTAGATAACCGTTTTTAATCAATAAATTCGTGAATTGTAAACTCTCTAACAGGCTTCTATAAACATTATTATCCAAGTTTCGATCTTTTATTGTGCTTTCCAATTTCAGAGTGCCATCTGCGTTTTTTGTTATGTAAGAAGTTGCTTTTTGAGCTGAATTTAAATATCGCGATTCTGAAAGATTAACATTATCAGCGTGTTTTTCATTGTCTGATTTAACTTCACTCGCAAAAGCGGGCACGCACACCATCATGGACAGGGCGAAAACCAGAACCAGGCTGACTGCTTTTTCCAAGTCTTACGCATTTTTACCTCCTGCTGTTTTGTTTCGGTTGACAAGCCTACAAAAGGATTCCTGGCAAGGGGAAATGAATCTCCCCTCAAAATAGTCCATTGGAGTCATCCTCTTCCTGAAACAGAAAATTATATTTCGGATGCTACGCAGCATGGAAATCAATCGTAAGAAAGACTGTATATTTTTTCTTCTATTAATACAACCACCAAAGGAGCCGTTTTCATTCTGTTCCGTAATAGAGATGATAAAACCATTCTTATCATATCAGTGATGCA
>JALCPP010000013.1 GCA_022650485.1 Oscillospiraceae bacterium
AAAAATGATAAAGCAATCGCCAAGTACATCAAGAATCAGTTGGTGGAAGATCAGATTGAAGATCAAATGACACTCAAGGAGTATGCAGACCCGTTTACGGGTAGCAAGTAACAAACTTTTCGCAAGTGGCAGACCGTACCAGCGCCTTGAGGCGCAGCCAGTAAAACAGGGCTTTGCCCGCATATGAAGAACCCCCGGCTGTGCCGGGGGGTAACTATTGCTTTAGAACAATGTCCTTTTCAGGTGTGAAAGCTCTCATAGAGAATAATCGTCATGCTTTGCGGCACAATACTTTTGAGGTGATGAAATGGCTGGCAAGCATTCAAAAAATCCTTCCGGCAAGCAAAAAAAATTAAAAGATGCTGTTGAATCGGTGCAGGCTAAGGAGTCAAATTTAAACCAAAATCACAACACAAAACAGGTCTCGATGGGGCCGAATACCCATCGATAGAGGAGAATGCAAATGGGCAGTGAAAGCAGGCAGGAAAAGAAACAGGATAAAAAATTTCATTCCAAGCACATCAATCATGACCCGCGTACGGAAAGCGCCAAAGCTGTGTTTGATTCAAACGATAAAAACGTCAATAAAAGAAAATGAATCAGCTGAAAGAACAATATCAGGAGTTGGAACGGCATTTGCTCCGCGATGAAACCCCGTCATGCTATTTGAATGAAATCTGTGATACACCGGTGTTTCAGAAGAATCCGTTTGATTTGCTGAATCGGCTGAGGCAGACGAAGCAATCCCCCAAGTACCATCCGGAAGGCAGTGTATGGAATCATACATTGCTTGTTGTGGATGAAGCGGCGAAACGGAAAGGAAAGAGCAAAGACACGAAGGTGTTTTTGTGGGCGGCATTGTTACACGATGTGGGAAAACCCGCCGCCACCCGAATGAGAAGGGGAAGAATTACTTCGTATGATCATGAAAAAATAGGAAAAGAACTTGCGGAGAATTTTTTAAGAACATTTACGCAGGATGATCGGTTCATTCAGGCTGTGACAGCCCTGGTTCGCTGGCATATGCAGCCCCTGTTTCTTGTTTATGACCTGCCTTATGCTGATGTTGAAGCCATGAAACGACAAACAGATCTTTATGAGGTGGCCTTGCTGGGGTTATGCGACAGAATGGGCAGGCTGCATGCAGACCGGGAGAAAGAGGAACATAATATGGAACTGTTCCTTCGAAAATGTGAAAAAGATTAGAATCTGTAACAGCGGCTGATTTTTGTAATCAGGCGATCTACTGATTGAAAAGCCGAAAAACAGGGTTGAGTGGATCACAGCACAAAAGTAACCGGCTGGACTGCGTGGAAATGCGCGGGGATCAGCCGGATTTTTATGCGCATTTTAAGAAAACAGATGAAACCCGATGTATAAAAAATACTTGTTGGCAGAAATTAACAAAAAGGAAGGCGATGAGCAATGAAACTGAAACACTGGTTCCGCGCGGTCCATCCCCTTATTCTTGCGGCGTGTCTCTCCACCATGTGGAATCTGCGCAAAAAGAGCCTGCTCCGTCAGGTACGGCTCCAAAACGAAGATGCGTTGACCGGTGGGGCAAACGAACGGCAATTTATGATTCAGGCGCGGCGTTTTCTTGAAAATACGGAACGGAAGAACTACGCGGTCATTGCCTTTCATGTAAAGGAATTCGGTGTTATTAATGAAATGTTCGGTTACCCAAACGGCACGAAAGTACTGCGGGGTATCCAATGGGTTTTTACAGAAAATCTTAAAAAAGATGAACTGAGCGCGCATGTTTATGCCGACCGTTTTTTGCTCCTGCTCTTTTGCCGGAACAGGAGTGAACTGAACAAAAGATTGCGTTGTATCTGCACCGATTTAAAAAAGACGATTGAATTTTACGGGATCCGTTATGAGCTTTCTCCGGCTTTTGGAATCTGTGAATGTCCTGCCGATACAGTGGTCGATATACAGGAATGGGTCAACCGGGCCGTGATAGCATTGAAAGCTGAGACACATTTGTGCCGGCCGCCTTTTGTGTTTTATGAGGATCGGATGAGAATAGACAAAATGACGCTGAAAAATATGGAGGACCGCTTGGAACCCGCCATGAAGAACCACGAATTCGTTGTGTATTACCAGCCAAAATATTCAGCCGAGTCGGAAACGCTGTATGGTGCGGAGGCGCTGGTTCGCTGGCGGACGGCTCCGGATACACTTGTGCCTCCGGGTGAGTTTATTCCGGTGTTTGAGCAAGACGGAAAAATAGAAAAACTGGACCGATATATCTTTCGGCAGGTCTGTCGGGATCTTCGTCACTGGATGGACGATGGAAAAAATGTGGTTCCGGTTTCCGTCAATCTGTCGCGTGTGAATCTGCTCAATCCATCTGTGGCGGCGGAATATCGCTCAGAAGCCGCAACGTTTGGCATTCCGTTGAACCTTTTGGAACTGGAAGTGACAGAAAGTGCGTTTGCGCAGGATGCCGGGAATCTTGAAAAATCGATGAAACGCTTAAATGCCGCCGGATTTGCTCTGGCTATCGATGATTTTGGTTCCGAATACTCGTCACTGAAAATGCTGTATGACATTCCGGTGCAAACGATGAAACTGGACCGTGATTTTTTAAATGGGCTGGGTTTTGGGCAGCGTGGAAAAGAAGTGATATCGGCTGTCGTCGGTCTTGCAAGGCAGCTGCATCTGCAGGTGGTGGCAGAAGGGGTGGAGACCAAAGAACAGTTGGAGTTTTTGAAACAAGTCGGATGTACGGCGGTGCAGGGATACTATTTTTCGAAGCCTATACCGGAAAGTCAGTATGCGGCATTGCTGTCGGAAACTCAAAAGAAAAAAGAGTCTGTTTCAACGGTTTGATGTGGAAACAGAGAACATTGTAAGGTATAATGGAAAATAAATTGATGCTTCGTACCATGTTGATTATCATGCTCTGGTGCGGGAAAAGCGTAAAAAGGAGAAATGATGATGCTGCGTATGACAATCCTTTGCAATAATTATGTTCGCCGCGCGCGTCTTCTTGCCGAGCACGGACTTTCCCTTTGGATTGAAATGAACGATCAAAATATTTTGTTTGATACGGGGCAAACGGATGTATGGCTGAAAAATGCCCGTACGTTGGGAGTCGAGCCGGAAAGTGCTTCGGCGATTATTTTAAGCCATGGGCATTATGACCACTGCGGGGGGCTTTCATCTTTTCCGTTCTGTAACAGCAAGGCAAAAATTTATGTTTCAGAGCAGGCGTTTGAAAGAAAGCTGGCACGCAATGACAAGGGTGTGTACCGTGAAATCGGGATGCCGTGGAAGCCGGGCGAAACGCCGGAATCATCGGGCAGAGTGGTGCATACAAAGGGCGTAACGGAAATTTTAAGCGGAGTTTGGACTTTGGGGCAGATCGGCAGTTACCATGCGTTTGAGCCGGTTCAGAATTGCTTTTTTACAGAAAAAAATGGAGAAAAAGTTCCCGATACGATGGAAGACGAACAGATTTTAGTGGTGCGGGATGGAAACGGGCTTGCGGTTTTTTCAGGGTGCAGCCACCGGGGAATTGTAAATTGTCTGGAACATGTGAGAAGATGTTTTCCGGATATTAAAATAAAGTTTTTAGCCGCGGGGATGCATTTGAGCAGGGAAAAGGAGAATCGAATTAAAAAGACGGAGGAATACCTTGTTCAGTCCGAATTGGAGGTGATTGTTCCACTGCATTGCACCGGGATTCCGGAGGCTTCCAGGTTGAAAATGGCTTTGGGGGACCGTTGTATTTTAGGGCAGGTCGGTGACAGGATTAACTTGTTTTAAAGCGGATCCCGCTTGAGGTGAGCGGTTAAATTCATTTATCGCGGCTTGACTGAAATAGAAAATTATGCTATAATTTTTACCATAGTTTAGTTGTGGTGCAGAGCGCTATGTATAAAATAGGCAGTACATAAGATAAAGGTATCTCAGAAATTATTTCTGAGGTACCTTTATTTTTTCTGCTTTTATGATGAAGGCGGACGGAACAGTTCCGAATGTGTTTTGTAGGAATACATCATTTATGCTATGATAGAGAAAATTGTTTGAAATTCTGATGGTTTGCCGTCACCGGTCAAAATAGTGGAAAAAGTCTGGTTCCCTAGTCGGCGGATAAGAGTGCAGTACCAACTGCTTATCGGTGAATTTTCAGCTTTTTTTCTGTCCCGCTTTTCAGCCTTTTAATGTTTTGGCGGTGCTTCCAAATCAAAAGGGAAGAAATCATGCAAGCGAAAAGCGTCGTAATCCATACATAGGATTGCGGTACCGCCTGCATCGCACGGTAATCCTGAAAATAAAGAAACAGAAAATTTGCAATTGGGAACGAGGCAGACGCCAAAATGGAGCCGAGGGAAACAATTTGGGACAATGCGAATGTCAGAATAAAAATTCCGATTGCCACAGCAAAAAGACGCCAGTCCAGCACCAGCAGCATGGCCGCTGAAGAAAGAACGCCCTTTCCGCCCCGAAAATTAAAATAGACTGGGTAGATATGACCGATCATGCAGAAAAGGCCGGCCAAATAAGCCCCATATTGGGCAAAGTAGGGGGGCATCCCGGAAAAGGTGCAGAAATACTGAAAAATCATCCGGCCGGCATAAACGGAAACAGCGCCTTTGGCAAAGTCGAAGATCAACGTAAGAATTCCGGCTTTCACTCCAACAGAACGCAGGACATTGGTCAGACCGGCATTTCCGCTTCCCAGTGTCCTGATATCAATATTGTTATGAAGTCTTTTCGTGAAAATAATGGAAAAGCTGATGCTTCCCAGAAGGTAGGACAATACCACAACGATCAAAGAGTATGCGGCGATCGTAAGGTTTGGCATAATTTAAATCTCCTCCCGTTTGAATGGCCTGTTCCGTAAACGGGCGTGCAGCCGGCGGCAAATTCTGCTGGCTGAAGGCCATGCAAATATCATATCACCGACACCGTCGATTTTCAAGAAAATGATTTGCCGCAGGATCATAAAATTTTATATTCTTTCAATTTTAAAATTTGTAGGAGTGATTACTATGAAATCGTACCGAAAAGAACTGTTTTTTCATTTCCCCACCCGCAGGGGAATCGTCAACATTACCCCGCAAGTAGAAGCCGCTTTACAGGAAAGCGGAGTGAAGGAAGGGCTTGTGCTGGTCAATGCGATGAACATTACCGCAAGCGTTTTTATCAACGACGATGAAAGCGGCCTCCATCAGGATTTTGAAGACTGGCTGGAAGGCCTTGCGCCGGAAAAACCTTACAGCCGCTACCGGCACAACGGCTATGAAGATAATGGCGACGCGCATTTGAAGCGTACCATTATGGGCCGGGAAGTGGTTGTGGCGGTAACAAACGGCAAACTGGATTTCGGCACATGGGAACAAATTTTTTATTTTGAGTTTGACGGCAAGCGGGACAAACATGCTTTGGTGAAGATTATAGGAGAGTAAGCTGATTCATTTTCAGTGAATTTGTCTTGCGGACGGTGACCCGGTCAGACTCGCGCAGGTGCCCTGTCAGCAGCGGGGAGAGCGGGTCGTGATGCGCTGCCGCCCGGCCTTCTCTGCAGGCGTAACAGTACCGGCAGCCGTGGCGGCAGGTATCGTAGGCGCCGATGTCAATGCTTTGGATGCAGCCGCACCCGGGGCGCTGGTTTCGGTCCTTTTCTGCCCGAATCGGCCAGCCGGTCAATCGTTCGATTCTTTTTTTGTCAATGCAGCAGGCATGCTCGATTCCGTATGCGGAAAGATCGATGGATTCCGAACAGGTTTTTAGTTTGATTCCGTATTGACGCGCCGTATCGGCAAAGCCGGAAGCAATTGTTTCCATTTGATCCGGGTGGATTTCCTGTGTCAAGTCTGGCGCACGGCAGTCGCTTTTCCGGTACCGGTCCACAAAACTGAAGATGCATTCTTCTGTTGCGCCCCCGACTAGATCACAGAGTCGGTGAAATGCCTGAAGATGCCGTCTGCAAGTTAGTTTGCTGTTCAGAATGACGGGGTCATACCGCCAGACGACACGGTTTCGTCCGATTGCCCGGCTGAGCTGCAGGAAAGTCTTTATTAGAAAACGTTTTTCAGGCAGATATGGCTCGATGTTTCTGCCATACGGATTCAGCGTAAACTGAAAGTAATATTCATATCCTAATTTACTAATTGTATCCAACTTATCCATGATGGGCGCTGGATTCTTTGTCCAGAATACAATGCAGTCCACGGTTTTCGGCGAAAGTTCAACGCGAGAAACCTGCCGGGGATTGACGGGGTTACGGACCAGTGCATATCCTTCTTTCAGGCGGCGCAGAACCCAGTCGGAATAAAAAGCGGGAAGATCTGTTCTTCTGCTTGCGGATAGAATCATGGGATTGCCTCCATAAAAAGAACCCAATTACTTTGCCTGTCATTTTAGAGTAACAGAAGCCGAATCTATTGACAAAAACTGTTTGCGCCCCGGATGCGCCAGGATGATGCCGCATCGGGGTTTTTAGCGTTATAGGGTCAGAAAGCGGTCGTTTGCAATTTCCAGTTTATTGGGGCTTTTATATTTTTTTAATAAGTCGGTCAGAAAGGAGATGGACTCGGTCAGAAAAGCATCTTTGTGGTAAACAAGTTTAAACGTGCGGTCCCATGCGCCGGAGCGATTCAAAAATATTTTGACTGTTCCGGCTTTTATTTCGTTTTCCAGCAGACGGATGGAGATTGCCGCAAGACAATCGTTATACAAGATGGCATTTCTCATCGCTTCTGGAAACGGAGCTTCTACTTTGATTTGAATGGAGATTCCCTTTTGTTTCAGTGTGTTTAAAAACAGTTCCCGTGTTCCGCTTCCTTTTTCGCGCATGACAAACGGATATTTTTCCAGGTCTGCCGCCCCAATTTCATGTTTTGCAGCGAGCGGGTGGCCCGCGGCGCAGGCGAGGACCAGACGGTCGTGTACGAGGGGCAGCCGGATTAAATCAGGACTTTTAATTTCCCCTTCCACAATTCCAACGTCCAGTTCATTCTTTAAAATTTTTTGTTCAATTTTCGCTGTGTTTGCCGTAAGGGAAAACCATTCGGTATGCGGGCGGTGAATTTTCAGCTGGTTCAGAATGGAGGGAAGCAGACTGGAAGCGACGGTAATGGTTGTGCCGAGCCGCAGATGTTCTACCTGGCAGTCTTTGCGCATGGAATATTCCAGCTGGTCAAATTTAGAAACGACGCTTTTTGCATAGTACAGCAGATGTTTTCCCGCTTCTGTAATATACAGCCGTTTTGAAAGCCGGGAAAACAAAGCGGCTCCATAGTGTTCCTCCAGCTCCCGAATGGCCTGACTGACCGTTGACTGCGCTAAATACAGTTGAGAAGCGGCGGTGGTCATATTTTGAGTTTCCGCAACTTTAATAAATATTTTCAACAGACGAATCGTCATATGGACAAGTTCCCCCATATCAATCGTATTTACCGATTATTTATATTAAATAATATCGCTTTTTATATGAGGAATCAAGGGGTATAATCAAAAGTAGGTTTTTAACATCTGAAAAGGGCGCGGTCGACAAAGTGGGTGATATTGCCGTGACAGCCATTTCGCCGGGCGCATCCATCACTCGTCTGCAAACAATGGATTTTGCCTATGCGCCGCCGTTTTCCACAGCGATTTATCCAATTACGGCAGCGGCCAATATTCTGCGCAACAAAATCAGCGGCAGGCTGGAACCCATTACGCCGAAAGAGTTAGCGGAACATCTGGCCGACGATTATCGCGTGATTAACGTTTCCGTCTTGCCTGAGATTCCGGATGCGGATTCTTTGGACTTGACCAAAGTAAATGGTATTCAGTGGATGAGAAACTTCTGCTGGTTTGCACCAGAGGAAAACGGAGTATTTATTGCAAAACAGGCTGAAATGTTACGGCTACCGGAATACCAGAGTGCTGGAGGGCGGCCTGACCTTTAACAAGGCTTATTTCATTCAATAAAAAAGGGGTAATAAAAATGGCAACATTAACGGTAAAACCAGAGGATGAGAAGCGGGTAAAAGCGCTGGGCTTTTTAAGCAACAAGGGAACGGACAACTTTTCGGCCCGCATCATTACGGTTAACGGCGTTTTGACTGCTGACCAGATCAAGTGCATTGCGGACGCGGCCGAGCGGTTTGGAAGCGGGCGGCTGTGCCTGACCACGCGGCTGACGTTGGAAGTGCAGGGGATCCCTTACGATAAAATTGATGAATTTATCGCCGTCCTTGCAAAAGAAGGCCTGGTAACGGGCGGAACGGGGCCTAAGGTTCGTCCGGTTGTTTCCTGTAAAGGAACGACCTGTCAGTATGGATTGATAGATACTTATGCGCTGTCACAGAAAATTCACGACCGGTTTTACAACGGCTATCATCAGGTGAAACTGCCGCATAAATTTAAAATTGCGGTGGGCGGATGCCCGAATAACTGTGTGAAGCCGGATTTGAACGATTTGGGAATCATTGGTCAGAAAATTCCGAATTTTGACCAGGACAGCTGCAATGGATGCAGAAAGTGTACGGTGGAGGCGGCATGCCCGATGGGCGCGGCAAAAGTGGAAGATGGTGTTCTGAACATCGACCCGAAGCTTTGCAACAACTGCGGCAGATGTATTGGAAAATGTAATTTTGATGCCATTAACGGCGGCACGCAGGGTTATAAAATTTATATCGGCGGGCGCTGGGGGAAAAAGGTTGCCAGGGGCAAAGCACTCAGCAAAGTCATTTCCTCTCAGGAAGAAGCACTGGATGTCATTGAAAAAGCCATTTTGCTGTACCACGAAAAGGGAAATTCTGGCGAGCGGTTTGCGCAGATGGTGGAGCGGTGCGGTCTGGATGAGATTGAAAAGGAATTGTTTTCAGACGATATTATGAACAGAAAGCAGGAAATTCTGGATGAATCTCTCCACGGGACAGGTGGAGCTACATGCTGAAAAAGAAAAAACAAATGCGATGCGGGGCAGCCTGCTTTTTGAGCCTGATTTTTATGGTGGGTATGCTTTCCGCCTGCGGGCAGACCGGCGCAGCTTCTTCTAAGAAATCGCCAGGTTCTCAGCAGACGGCGGCACTTTCTCAGGCGGTTACGTTTACGGATGCAATTGGAAATCAGGTGAAAATAACATCCGCGAAGCGTGTGGTTGCGCTGATGGGCAGTTTTGCGGAAGTGTGGGCCGATGCCGGCGGGACTTTGGTCGGCACGACAAAGGATGCCTTTTCGGGCCACGGATTGCACCTTGACGATACCGTGGCCAATCTGGGTTCTTACCTCAATCCGAATATGGAACAGATCATTTCACTGAAGCCAGACTTTGTCATTCTGTCCGCGGATACTGCCCAGCAGGTGAAACTGTGCGCGTCTTTGCGGCAGGCGGGGCTGAATGCCGCCTGCTTTCATGTGCTGAAATTTGAGGATTATCTGGATATGCTGCATATTTGTACACAGCTGACAGGGCGCGAAGATCTGTATGAAAAGAACGGCTTGGCGATTCAGAAACAGATTGACAACGCCATTGCCGGGACCAAAGGAAAAAAGGGACCGAGTGTGCTGTTCCTCCGGGCGTATTCAACCAAATATGATGTCATGAATTCCAGTACCATGACCGGAATGATGATGAAGGATCTGGGAGCTGAAAACATTGCGGACCGCAACAACAGCATCCTGAAAAGTCTGAGTATGGATGCGATTGTTGAGTCTGACCCGGATTATATCCTTGTGGTGGTTATGGGCGCGGATGAAGAAAAGGCTTTGAGTCTGATTGACCGGCAATTCAAGTCCAACCCGGCCTGGGCCGGACTGAAAGCGGTGAAAAATCAACACTATGCTGTAATTCCGCGCGAGCTGTTTCACTACAAACCCAACGCCAGATGGGGTGAAAGCTATGAATACCTTGCAAAGCTGTTCTATGGGGACTAAGCGGCGGAAGATGTTTCGTTTTCCCCGTCTGAGCGGGGGGCAGTGGATTGTTGTGTTGTGTCTGTTTCTGGTGATGTCCGCCATATTCAGCCTGCTGCTGGGTTCTGTGTCCATTACTCCGCAGCAGCTGCTGGAAGTTGTCAGCGGAAAGGACCGTGACAGTTCCATTTACCGCATCCTTCGCTTTGTCCGGCTGCCCAGAACCATGGCCGCGATGCTGGCGGGAAGCGCTTTGGCGGTTTCCGGGGCCATGGTACAGGCCGTGCTTGACAATGCCCTGGCAAGCCCAAATATCATTGGTATCAATGCGGGGGCCGGGTTTGCCGCAATGCTCTGCATGGTGCTGTTCCCCGCACAAATGTGGATCCTGCCTCCCGCCGCTTTTCTGGGGGCCTTTCTTACCGCACTGGTTGTTTCCGCCACGGCGATCCGGCTGAATACTTCTAAGATTACGATTATCTTAACCGGCGTTGCGATCAGCAGTATCCTGACTGCCGGAATTAATACAATCAGAGAATTTTATCCGGATGTGCTGGTCGGGTCAAGCAGCTTTATGATGGGCGGGCTGGCTTATGTAACGGATGACCATATTCGTTTTGCAGGGGTCTATATTCTTGTCGGTCTGGGTTTGGCTGTCCTGTTTCGCTGCGAAATGAACGTGCTTGCTTTGGGAGAAGACTCTGCCCATTCCCTCGGTATGAATGTGGGGGGAACCCGTTTCTTTCTTTTGACGGTCGCCGCCATGCTCTCCGGGGCCGCCGTCAGTTTTGCTGGGCTGCTGGGCTTTGTGGGGCTGATTGTACCGCATGGGGTGCGGTTCCTGGTGGGCGAAGACAACCGGTCTGTCATCGCTGCCTGTATTGTCGCGGGCGCGGCGTTTGTCACCTTCTGCGACCTTCTGGCACGTCTTCTCTTTGCACCGTTTGAACTGCCGGTCGGGGTTGTGATGTCTTTCCTGGGCGGCCCGTTTTTCATTAAGCTATTGCTTACCAAAAGGAGACATATCCATGTTTGAACTGGAGCATCTGACGGGGGGATATGCCGGCGAAAACAAGGTGATAGACCTGAGCGCGGTGTTTCACAAGCAGGAAATTACCGTGATTACCGGACCGAACGGCTGTGGAAAAAGCACTCTTTTAAAATTGATGGTCCGGCTTTTGAAACCCGCCGCCGGTACGATTACATTGGATGGAGCGGATATTTCCACCTATCACAGAAAAGAGTTTGCCAAAAAAGTGTCGTTTCTCCCTCAGGCGCGCAGTGCGCCTCCTATGTCGGCAGGCGCGCTGGTAATGCACGGCCGGTATCCATACCTTCCTTACACAAGAAAATACGCTCAAACGGACCTTGAAGCGGTCGAAAATGCGCTTCAAATGACAGGAACCGAAAAATTCCGTCATCTATCCATGGAACGGCTTTCCGGCGGGGAAAGACAGAAGGTATACCTGGCGCTGCTGATTGCGCAGGGGACCGATGTCGTCTTGCTGGATGAGCCGACGACCTATTTGGATATCAGTCGTCAGTTTGAACTGATGAACCTGATTCAGACGCTGAAATTGCAGGGAAAAACGGTGATTGCCGTCTTGCATGATCTGGGTTTGGCACTGCGGTATGCGGACCGGGTGATGGTTATGAACCACGGCAGGCTGGAAGCCTGCGGCTCGCCGGATGAAATCTGTCGTTCCGGAACGATTGATAAAGTGTTTCAGGTCAGAACCCGGCAGATCGTTTCTGCCGAGAGAAAGGAATATTATTTTTTGCCAAAAGCAGAAGGATGACGTCTGAAAGAACAGCAAATCCCCCGGGGGATTTGCTGTTTTACATATTTATTGTATAATAGCAGGGAATACGGGACCGGAGGTGAATTGGCATATGACTCTTCAGCAGCTGAAATATGTTATTAAAGCGGTGGAATACGGTTCGATTACAGAAGCGGCAAAACAGCTTTATATTACGCAGCCCAGCCTTTCCAGCGCGGTAAAAGAACTGGAAAACGAACTGGGATTTGAAATTTTCAGCCGTTCTACAACCGGCATTACTTTAACGGTAGACGGGGCGGAGTTCCTTTCTTATGCCAGACAGGTCGTCGAGCAGGCGGAACTGCTGGAACAGCGCTATATGGGGAAAAAACCATCCCGCCAATTATGTTCTGTTTCAACACAGCATTACGCGTTTTCCGTCAATGCTTTTGTAGAGCTGGTGAAAGAAAGCAATGCGGAGGAGTATGAATTTATTCTTCGGGAAACCCGCACGCATGATATTATTCAGGACGTCAGCAATATGCGCAGTGAAATCGGGATTCTGTATCTCAGCCGGTTTAATGAAAAGGTGATTTCGAAATTACTTAAGGAGAATCGTTTGGAATTCCATCCGCTGTTTGAAGCGGTTCCCCATGTTTTTGTCAGTGCTTCCAATCCGTTGTCAGCCAAAAAAGCGGTGACTCTGGAAGATTTAGAGGAGTTCCCATGCCTTTCTTTTGAGCAGGGCGAGTTTAATTCTTTTTATTTTTCAGAAGAAATTTTGAGCACCATTTATCACAAAAAAAGTATTCATGTCAGCGACCGCGCGACTTTGTTTAATCTGCTGATTGGTCTGAATGGGTATACCATCTGTACCGGCGTATTAAGTTCTGACTTGAACGGAGACAATATAGTATCGGTCCCACTTGTAACGGCTTCCGATGAAAAGATGAGAGTTGGATGGATTGTGAATTCGAAAGCGGTGCTCAGCAGTGCGGCGGAACGGTATATTGAACACCTGAAAAAGCTGATTTTAGATTATGGGTTTGATGTTATTCCGTAAAAAAGTTATGGAAAAAGAAAAGATCCGGCCTTCCGCTTTATGCGGAAAGCCGGACCTTTCTATCGCGCTATGTGTGATGAGCTATGTAACTATTGGAGCGGATAGGGATTGAACCCGGAGGCAATCAGAGCGCCGACAACAATGACGACCACTGCGCAGTAGATGAGGCAGGGGACGATATTGGTGCGGATGATTTTTCCTTCGTTTCCGTTGGTTCCTGTGGTAGCACAGGCAGCAACAACATTGTTGATGCAGACCATGTTGCCGATTGCGCCGCCCATGTTCTGCAAAGCCACGATTAGTACTTCAGGCAGAAGCAGAATGGTTGCGGTTTCAAACTGCAAGCCGGAGAACAGGGTGTTGGAAACGGTGTTGGAACCGGACATGAACGAACCCAGAACACCGATCAAAGGAGAAACAATGATGAATGCTTTTCCGGCTACGTCTGCCAGGCCTTTTGCCATCAAATAGAGCATGGATTCCATGCCGCTGGCATTGACGTTGGAATAACGGAACACATAAACCATGGCAACGCCGAAGAACAAGGCAATGGCCGCGCCTTTGACCTGATGGAAAGATTCGACCCAAGCCGCCTTGACTTCTTTGCCGCTCATACCATGAATCACAATGGTGATTAAAGCGACGATAATAAATGGAGCGATGCCGGGGTTATATAAGAACTTAAAGTTCCAGTTAAGACCTTCCACACCAAGAATATTCTTGATAGGCAGTATAAAGGGTGCTTTGTTCAGGACGGCCTTGATTCCAATGGAGGGGATACGGCTGATGACCAGCCAGATGGCGATGATGAAGTAAGGAGCCCAGGCTTTGAGAAGAGGCATGTCACTGGCTTTTGTTTCAGGCAGTTCGACGGTGGAAAGCCAGGATTTATCCCATTCTTCCTTCTTTGCGAAAGTCCAAACCTCTTTTGGCTGGAGGAATCCCTTCTTTGTAATGGCCAAGAGGGTGAACAGGGTAATGATAGCGGCTACCAGAGAAGTAATTTCCGGCCCGACAAAGGTGGCAATGATAATGTAGATCACACTGAACTCAATGCTGGTAAACAGGCAGAACGGGATGACGGGCAGTGCGTCTTTAAAGGATTTGTTTTTGCCGAACAGTTTTACCAGAATGCAAACGCCAAGGAAGACGATGATGAGACCGCCGATTGCGTGAGGAATAGCAGTCCATTTGGAAAGAGCCATTTTCCAGGCTTCTCCGTTACCGCCCCTTCCGGTGACCGAGTCTTTTACTACGCTGTAAGCCATGTTCGTCGGTGTTCCGACGGCACCGTACGGAACAGGTGTGGTGTTATAAATCAGAGCCGTAATTGCGGCGGCAAGCGGGGGGAACCCCACGCTGATGAGCAGAGGGCCGGCCAGAGCGGCAGGTGTGCCGAATCCGGCGGCGCCTTCAATGAACGCGCCGAAAATAAAGCCGATGATGATGGCCTGAATACGGGCATCCGGTGTCAGACCGTTGAACATGCGGTTAATTGCCGACATAGCGCCCGAATGCTTCATGGTGTTCATAATCAGAATAGCACCGTAGATAATGAACAGAATTTCAAGAGCATTCAGAAAACCGGCAACAGTGTAGGCGGCAACTCCCTGAAAACTCATTTTCCAGACCGCCAGACCAAAGATAACGGCCAAAACCCATGCAAGAGGCAGCGCGTGTTTCGCGGGCCAGTTCAGGGCTACCATGAGAACAATCACTACCACGATAGGAATACACGCTATCAGTGCATACATAAACATTCTCCTCCCAATACTTTTTCATTTTATCAGTACGAACCTTGATTCACGATGACCGCAATGCTGCTGGAACGAACGTATTTCACACGATTAACCCATATGCTCTGTGCATTGCCGCAGTTAAAAAAGAGCATATTATCCCCGAGTTTCGCGGTCCGTTTTTCACTGCGTGCAAAATCAAAATGGGATTTTAAGCTCGCGGTTCAGGTCCCGGAATTCCCTCTTATCCCAAATGATTCGGGCCAAAGGTGTACGCGTAAACTCACCGGAAAGCGCCTGAGCACTTTCGCAGTCTTCAAATGATAGTTACCAGAGAATGAATGCTGAAAGTTGTCTCTGCCGGAAACTTTTCAATCGTTTTGCATCAATGGGTACTGTCGGGAGTGCGGCTTGCTTGGCAAGTCGGTCCACATCTGCAAAATTTTTTGAAAATTATTTTGTCCGGCGCGGTGCGCTGTTTTAGGCTGCCTGCATAGAGGCCATTGTCATTTTATTTAAATGACATTTTCTATGTAGGCGCAGATTCATAAGATACCGGAATCCTTCCCTTTCGCCTTAGCGGGCTGCTTCAGTTACCTGAGCAGCATCGTGGGCGATTATTCCGGCCCGACACAGGCCGGGATGGTTGGTTAGGAAATCGTGTGTTTTGCG
The DNA here is from genome assembly GCA_022650485.1 of Oscillospiraceae bacterium. Classification (GTDB taxonomy): domain Bacteria; phylum Bacillota; class Clostridia; order Oscillospirales; family Acutalibacteraceae; genus Caproicibacter. Next base: position 15,093 of record JALCPP010000013.1, read on the forward strand.
TCAGCCAGTTCAAGCAGTCTTATCGTGTCAAGAAAATCCGTCGCTTCGTATTGCGCTGCTCTTTCGGCAGATATTTAACTGCCGGATCAAAGGGATCAAACAGCGAAAACGCTGCAATTTTTCTTTGCCCTTCCCTGTTTGTCAGGGACAAGGCGCAGAATACAGGACTCCTTTCCAAAGTTTGTATCGGTCGTCAAGCCTTTAAAGATGTTACCATGAACTTTGTGCGGAAAAAAAGGAAAAAAGCATATGATTCCAAAACGGCGAACCAGCCTCAGTCCAATTAGTGAATTAGAACAGAAGAGGAACTACCTGTTCAGAAATCCGTTTTCATCAATATAAAAAGATAAAATTGATTTTTGTAAGAAATGCTTTTTAATGTCAATCCGGGATGATACCGCTTTTCAGCGGATATATGCCGCTTGTGCCGGGTTGCCTTCGACTCCGCTGTCACACATGGGATGACGCGTTCATAAAACATCTTATGACTGTAGACGTTTCCTTTATGAAAGAAATACGAAACCAGACTGTAAGTCAAAACCATTTTTTACGTCTTCAAACTTGTCTGCTTAGTATCTTCGCAGGTGCATGGCGATGGATGAAACACAGATTTGCGTTTCGTGCCAACTTCGGAAGCGCGCTATGTAGATATCTTCGCATTTCTTATCTGACATTGAACTCCTCCTCTTCGTAAAGGTAAGGACTCCCCCCCGTCTAGAATCCAAATCTATTATATGGCTAAAATAGCCAAAGGTCAAACTATTTTTTTAAAAACAATATGGATTTTTTATAAAAAACAATTTTTATACCGAAAAAAGCGCCTTAAAAAGTTAGTCCAAAGTAGTTATGTTGACGCATTTTTGTGATATAATTATAAAAAATATGGAAACAATCACGAAGCACAACGGTGCCCTATTATGGAAATTGACGGAACTTATTTACAAAAATCAATCTATATTATTTATTCCCGGATTTCCGGCAGGCTGAGTGATGGAAAGGATTTTTACAATGTCTGAATTTTTCGACCTTTTTTTTACCTTTTCCAGGATCGGGGTTCTCACATTTGGGGGCGGATATGCGATGCTGCCCATTTTGCAAAGGGAAGTTGTGGAAACCAAGAAGTGGGTTAACGACGATGAACTGACGGACTATTATGCGATTGGGCAATGCACGCCGGGAATTATTGCGGTTAATACCGCGACTTTTATCGGCTGTAGGCGCAAAGGAATTGCCGGCGGCATTGTCGCGACACTTGGTCTTGTTTTCCCGGCTTTGATTATCATTACGGCCATTGCGGCTTTCCTGCAGAATTTTGCCGAGCTGCGGGTGGTCAAAGATGCGTTTGCCGCAGTGCGGGTGTGCGTTTGTGTCCTGATTCTAAACGCGGTCATCAAGCTTGGCAAGAATTCAATTAAAGATCGATTTACTTTGCTGATTTTCTTTTGCATTACATTACTAGCCTTTTTTACGGACCTTTCGCCAATTTTATGGGTGGTACTTGCCGCAGTCGCGGGAATTTTAGTGAAAGGCGGCAAGCACGAATGATTTACTTAAAATTGTTTTATGAGTTTGCAAAAATTGGTTTGTTTTCGGTGGGAGGCGGTCTGGCGACCCTGCCGTTTTTAAAGAGTCTGGGAACGGATACCGGGTGGTTTACCCCGGCGGACCTTGCCAATATGCTGGCCGTTTCGGAATCAACTCCGGGAGCGATCGGTGTTAACATGGCTACATACGTGGGGTTTCGAGTTGCCTCAATTCCGGGAGCAGTTTGTGCGACACTGGGCTTGATTACACCCTGCGTTGCGGTGATTTTAATTGTTGCCCACATGCTGAAGCGATTTCAGCAGAATCGTTTTGTGAAAAACGCATTTTATGCGCTGCGCCCGGCTTCCACCGGGCTGATTGCATCGGCCGGCATGGGTGTGGCCGCAATTGCAATTCTTACTCTGGATAAATTTTCTCAGACCGGAAATCTGCTGGATGTGGTGGATTGGCGTGCGCTGGTGCTTGCGGCTGCACTGTTTTTTGCAATGAGGAAAATCAAGTGGCATCCGGTGGTCTTTATCGGTATCTCCGCCGTGATCGGTGTGTTGTTCCATTTTGGCAGCTGACGTCTTTATTTTACAAAACGACCCCGTCACAGACAGATTTGTCCGTAACGGGGTCGTTTTCCGGATAACGGCTTTTCGGGGGAGATAATCTTCACCATGTTTATGGGCGGAGCCGTCACCGGACTGTGCGCTTCTGCTTTACGAGTTGTTTCGGTTTGCCTCGCGCATCACGGCGTCTGCCACAGCATCCGCGACGGTTTTGTCAAGCGCCGATGGAATAATATATTCCGCACTGAGTTCATTTTCAGGAACAAGGCCCGCAATGGCTTTGGCGGCACAGTGTTTCATGGATTCCGTGATATCCTTCGCGCGGGCTTTCAGGGCTCCTTTAAAAATGCCAGGGAAAACGAGAACATTATTAATTTGATTTGGAAAATCGGAACGACCGGTGCCGATGACGACAGCGCCGCCTTTTTTGGCTTCGTCCGGCATGATTTCCGGTGTGGGATTTGCCATGGCGAAAACAATCGGTTCATGCATGGTTGAAACCATTTCAGCCGTTACCAGATTGGGGCGGGACACACCGATGAAGACGTCGGCACCGCGCAGAATGTCGGCAAGCGGACCATGCTCATGATTTACATTGCTTCTCAGTGAAATTTTTTCCTGCCCGGAGGTCAGCCCGCTGTCTCCTTCACAGATTGCACCGTGCAGGTCACACATGACCACGTTGCCGAAGCCCATGTCCAGCAGCAGATTTCCAATTGCGATGCCGGCGGCGCCTGCGCCGTTGATGACGATTTTGGCTTTTCCCATCTTCTTTTTTGTTACTTTGAATGCGTTGATCAGGGCGGCGGCAACAACAATCGCGGTGCCGTGCTGGTCGTCGTGAAACACGGGAATATCGCAGAGCTGTTTCAGCCTCTTTTCCACTTCAAAGCAGCGCGGGGCGGCGATGTCTTCCAGATTGATTCCGCCGAAGTTTTTGGAGATGAGATAAATGGTGTTGATTAATTGTTCCGTGTCCTGCGTGTCAACACAAATAGGGAATGCGTCCACATTGCCAAATTCCTTAAAAAGGGCACATTTTCCCTCCATGACCGGCATTGCCGCCGCGGGGCCGATGTTTCCAAGCCCAAGCACTGCGGAACCGTCCGTCACCACAGCAATCAGTTTTCCGCGCCGTGTCAGGTCCCACGATTTTCTGTAATCCTTTTCAATTTCGCGGCAGGGTTCCGCCACGCCGGGTGTATAGGCCAGGGAGAGATCCTCGCGCGTTTTGATCGGGCATCGGGAAACCACTTCAATTTTGCCGTTCAGTTTTTCGTGCATTTTCAGCGATTTATCATAGACGCTCATAGTTAAGATTCCTTTCAAGTCATATTTTCAGGATGAAATACTTCGTCAAACTTCTCAGCGGTAAGCAGCCCCAGGGATACAGCGGCTTCCTTAAGCGAAAGATTTTCACGGTAGGCCTTTTTGACTGCTTTTGCAGCATTGTCATAGCCGATGTAGGGGTTCAGTGCGGTTGCCAGCATCAGAGAATGCGTGAGGTTATACCGCATTTTTTCTTCATTTGCGGTGATGCCGCAGACGCAGTTTTTACGGAAGGAACGAATGCAGTCGCCAAGCAGGCGCACAGACTGCAAAAAATTGTAGATGCATACCGGCATAAAGACATTCAACTGAAAATTCCCCTGAGAAGCGGCCATTCCGACCGCCGTATCGTTGGCCATGACCTGAACCGCGACCATGGTTACCGCTTCGCATTGCGTGGGATTGACCTTGCCTGGCATGATGGAACTGCCCGGCTCGTTGGCCGGAATCCGAATCTCGCCCAGACCGCAGCGCGGGCCGCTTGCAAGCCAGCGTACGTCGTTGGCAATTTTCATCAGGTTGGCGGCCAGCGCTTTCAGTGCCCCGTGTGCAAAGACCAGTTCGTCTTTGGAGGTCAGCGCGTGAAATTTGTTTTCTGCCGTAGTAAATCTTTTTCCGGTCAGATCACTGACCTGTTTTGCAACTTCTTCGGCAAAACCTTTGGGGGCATTCAGACCGGTGCCGACCGCCGTGCCGCCCAGAGCGAGTTCTTTTACCTGCGGCAATGCTGCTTCGATCATGGAAAGGGATTTTTCCATCATGCCGCGCCATCCGCTGATTTCCTGAGAAAACCGGATTGGTGTCGCATCCTGCAGATGGGTCCTTCCCGTTGTGGTAATGCCGTCGTTCTTTTGTTCCAACCGCCTGAATTCTTCAATTAGGGAGCGAATCTCCGGAAGGAGATGATCTTCCATGGCAAGAACTGCTGCAATGTGCATGGCGGTTGGAAAGGTGTCGTTTGAACTTTGGGACATGTTGACATGGTCGTTGGGGTGAAGCAGATTTTTCCCGGCTGTTTTGTTGGCACAGTTTGCAATGACTTCATTTACGTTCATGTTTGACTGGGTGCCACTGCCGGTCTGCCACACGACCAGCGGAAATTCATCGTGAAGTTTTCCCGCGGTGATCTGGTCGCAGACTTGGCAGATCAGACGGCATCGCTCCTCATCCAGTTTTCCGAGCGTATGGTTGGCCAGTGCCGCTGCTTTTTTTAAAATGCCAAACGCATGAATGACTTCTCTTGGCATGCGCTCCGTTCCAATTTGAAAATTTTGAAAGCTTCTTTGTGTCTGGGCACCCCACAGCCGGTTGGCGGGGACCTGAATGTCCCCCATCGAATCATGCTCCGTTCTGTATTCCATTCAGATAAATCTCCTTTTCGTCTTGCGGAGGGATTGTTTGGGCTTCAGCCATCTGCCGGGATAAAACCCGCCGCTTTGCCTTTATTTTACCATTTTGCCAAGAGAAAACCCAGTTCTTTTGCGAATATTTGTCACAATCTTTCCAATATCGGAAGAGGGAAAATATGTGGGATGGGATTATGCTTTGTGTTTTCTTAAGATACCCGGTGCACGTGGGCGGGTTGGTGTAAGTACTTTTCCGGTCCTTGACTTTTGTTTTCCCGAATTTTATAATAATGATCTGTTTAGTTTCAGTACATACCAGTATGGGTTACCGGGAACTTTCAGCCCGATGGCAGATCAGGGCGGATGCGGTGCATTCTAAATATATTGGAGAAGAATATGAAGTTTGTCAAAAAAACCGATTTTGTAATTCTGTTGGTTTTATTGATCGTCTGCGTTGGCGGATGGCTGATTTACCAGAAAGAATATGGTTCGAAGGCTGCGGTTGCCGAGATTTATTATGAATCGGAGCTGGTTGAAACCATCGACCTGACAAAGGACGTCGACCGAAGATTTTCAATTCCACAAAATCAGCATGTTGTGTTTCATCAATACAGTGACGGAAGTATCTGCTTTGAGGAATCGGACTGTCCGGATCAAATCTGTGTTAAATCCGGCAGACTGAAGACTATCGGTCAGAGTGCTGCTTGCCTGCCGAACCGGATTGTGCTGAAAATCAGAGCAAAAAATGGAGATCGAACGGACGGCCCGGATATGATAATAGGCTAGGGGATGCGATATGCAGCGTCGAAATATACGGCGGACCAACCCGCAAAAAAACCGCTGGATGGATTCTGGCGCGATCAAAAACATGGTGGTGACGGCGCTGCTGTTTGCTGCGGCGCTGGTTCTGACGGTCGTCGAATATCAGGTGCCGATTCCCATGCCGGCGCCCGGAGTGAAGTTTGGGCTTTCCAATATTGTTGTCATGTATTCGCTTTTCTTTTTAAAGAAAAAGGATACCTTTACCTTGGCAATTTTAAAGCCTTTGTTTGTTTTTTTAACCAGAGGAGCGGTCGCTGCATTTTTAAGTCTGTGCGGCGGGATTCTTTCCATCCTTGCCATGATTTTTTGTATGATGATTTTCAAAGAGAAGATTTCATATTTGATGATCAGTATCATCGGTGCGGTGCTGCATAATGTGGGTCAGATTGCCGCGGTTTCCCTCTTGTATACCAATATATTGCTCTGGACGTATTTCCCTGTTCTGCTGGTCTCAGGTGTGGCTGCCGGGGCGGCTACGTCGGCGCTTTTAAGAGTGACCCTGCCGGCCTTAAAACGCCTGAATTTGCGGTAACGGAAATCAGTCATGCTGTTTATAGCTGCGGCAGGGGACGGTAGTGTAAAACTTTCGTAAAAATCCGGATTTTATACGGAAAAGGCTTGATTTTTTAGGAAAGGTCAGATATAATAGTTAAGTCGGTCGGGGAAAAGACCCGCCCGACAGTGCCAGTTGGAGAGGTATTCTAATTGGTAAGGAGCCACATTGGAAATGTGGTGCACCGCAAGGTGTTGCGTGTTCGAGTCACGTCCTCTCCGCCATATAATAAAATCCCGGAAGTCAGCATTCATGCGGCTTCCGGGATTTTTGTTTTTGCGTTAATCGTCGATTTGGTTCTTATTTGGTTCTTACGGCTTTTCTATTAATATTTTATAAAGCCCACTTTTGAGCTTGCACAAGGGGTCAAAATCATTTCCCTCGCTTCCACGCCACATACCGGCGGCCCAATTCGTAGATGGTCATATCGTGATTTTTAGCGTAGTCTTTGCCCAGTCCCATTAGTGACTGAAACCCGGTTCCGAACGGGTCCTGAATCTGCCGAATCCGTTTATCTAATCGTTTTAGATCGTCTGCTGTCATGCTGCCGCCTCCTGTGATAATTCTATATGGTTATTATATCACAAGATTCGACAAACGTAGGCGTGAAAATCAGGCACATAGATCTTTTGAACAATCTGGTCAGTCTGCCCACACATCGTCCATTAGCTTTTGAATGTGCTGTTTACGTTCCTTAGTACCTTCTGCGTCAACTCGAACGCTGATAATATCTCCCTCTTCAGCCCCAATTGGGATAGCAGCACGAGGAATATTTACTAATTTCTGATTTTCTAGTTCTACAACAGCGAAATCGCCTTCGAAACGATCAATCGTATATTTCATATTGCATTCTCCCTATTATTGTGGCGGATTGCATCTGCTACATGGTCCATATCCCTGTGCTTTCGCATCTTTTAACGATATTGGATGTTTGCTCTTCTTCAAGTATCGGCAGCCATCTCTATGATATTTTGATCCGGTATCAGTAATATAGACCGTAACACTTTGGTTATCAGTGGATGGGGCAACTACTGCCGGCGCTTTTGAAGACGGTTTCTGTACAGTTGCCGCGGGTTTCTGCGATACTGGAGGTGCCTGTTCCTGCTTGTTGGATGCTTTTTTGTCAACTGTGATTGTCTTAGCATCAGACGTAAAAATTATAGTTCCGTCGTTATCTGTACGATAGACTGTAGCTCCAATTTTTTGCAACTTTGAAAGTGTCGCTGCGGTCGGATGTCCGTAGCTGTTTCCGGCACCGACCTCAACCACAGCATACTTAGGACGAACTTTATTTAAAAACACTTGTGATGTGGAAGTATTACTTCCATGATGTCCTACTTTTAAAACATCAGCTGAAACATCTGCTGTGATCTGTGATTCAGATGGCTCGCCAGAATCACCCATAAAAAGAAATTTGTTGGCACCATACGTTACTTTAACAACAGCCGAATATTGGTTTAGGTCACTTCCGGTCATATCAACCGGGGCAATTATATCAATATTCAGGTTACCCGCCGTTAGCATATTCACGCCAGACTTTGCTGTATTAACCTTCAGACCTTTGTTTTTAACAGCACTTAGCAGATTTTCAAACGTTTTGGTATTAGTGGATTTTTTAGGCATATAGACTTGGCCAATATTAAGGCTGTTAACTACTGTAGTCATACCGCCTATATGGTCCGCATGAGGATGAGTGGCTACGAGATAATCAATTTTGCTGTGGCCTAATCCTTGAATATAGCTTACAACCTGCGCCCCATTTTCACGGTTGCCGGCATCGATCAGCATGGTTTGACCGTTTGGTAGCTCCAAAAGCTCAGAATCGCCTTGTCCAACATCAATATAATGGATTTTCAGCTTTGCCCCTAAAGTAGGAGCATTGCCTGCCTGATTGACCGTGGACACAGCCGAGGGTAATAAGTTGCTGGATACTTCCTGGTTTTGAGAGGACTCTGAGGACTCTGAGGACTCTGCCGAAGGCTTCGAGGACGAGGCCGCCGAAGAAACTACGCTGCTGTTCTGTGAAGAAGGCATTGCAGTATTCGTTGAAGTTGTCGCCACTTTAGGAGCAACAGCAGAATAAATAATTATAGGAATAACTACTGAGCATACTTTAATCCAATTCTTGTTATTAAATCCCATCTTATTTTTCAATAAATCATTAATAACCGGATTCAATAAGGCTGCCGGCAAAATAAAGAAAATTGCAGTCCATGTTGTGGAAAGCAAAGTAACTGTGCTTAGCATGAAAAAGATTGATAATACCCACAACAAAATATCTATAGCTTTTTTACTTTTCATCAATGTTCCCCTTCCTATGCTAATAATATATTAATAATAGCATAAAAGGAAAATTTTTCAATCTTAACTAAACTCAAAATCCTTTCCAAGCAAAAAAATAAGCCCCCGGATTTCTCCGAGGGCTTAAATTCCGCCTATTCCCTTTATTCCGCGTCCGTGGTGTCGGGCGCGACCGCCCCGCTTTCGCCGGACCCTGTTGCGGTTACATGCTTAATCTGTGCCGCCCGATCTGCTCCTGTGGATGCCGTTGCCGATACATCGGTACTGACGACTTCGCCAGTTGGCGTCAACGCCGCATTGCCGTTGATATTTACCGTTGTTCCGGCGCTTGCCGCGTCTACCAGCCCCTCGCCGACAATGTACGCCACGACCGACCCCAGTGCCATAATAACGCCGGTGATCTGCGCCGTGTCCGTCTGGATGCCCAGCAGGGCAATCACGCCCACGACCAGTCCGGCCAGTGCTACCCAAAATTTACGGGATGTCAATTTCTGTTTCCAGTTGATCATAAATATCCTCTCTTTCTTCCCTTAAAGAGCTAAATCATTCAACTATCTGCCATTTATCCGAAAACAGTTCAATCATAGTTTCTTTCCATGGTACGCGCCCAAAGCAGCTTTCAACGTAGAGATACGGCGCCGTCATTTTACTGTGTTCATCTGGGAACTGTGCTCGGATAACAACATCAGGTTTCCACTGAGGCAATCTCATTCCTTTTCCTTTTTTAACTTGTTCAAATGCTTCTCCGAAATTCATAAATAATACCTCTTTCCGCCGGGCTTACCGGCTTTTATTTTTTGTCATCGACAATTTCATCAATCCGATGATGCGCCTGCTTGGACGAACTCTCGACCGCAGTCAGGCGTTCGCCATGTTCGGACAGCACAGCATTGATCTTCGCCAGCTCCGTGCCTGTCCCTGACACACTGGATTTAATGTCATCCAGTTTCGTGTTGACTGTGCCTTTCCATTCGCCGTCATTCAGAATCTTTTTATCCCGCCCTGCAATCCAGCCGGCAAGGCCGACAAAACAACCGATGACGGCTATTAATGCTCCCACCTCAATCACACCCATTCCGAACACCTCACTTAATTCTGTACGCAAACCGCTTCATCGGTTTCTCCCCCGGCGCGGCGGTATAGATTCCGGCTTCCGTTCCGGGCCGTCCGACCGCCACCAGTGCGAATAGCTGGTCGTTTCCGGTGCGCGGGAACGGCACAACGGTCACAACCCCGCCGGTCCCCGCCGTCAGGGATACGTTCTGCGGGCATGTGGTTTTCACCGTGTAGTACTGACCGTGTGGGCGGGACAGGTCCATGGTCGTGTCAATCTGAACCGCGGTACGCGCGGATTTCGGATAGCCGTTGTATCCACCTGCACGAATCATGGTCGGGTAGTCGCGGAACGACACGTCAATATCCACATTGCCGCTGATGCCGGGAATATGCCCGGCGCTGCCGGTCTGCTGGATATAGCACGGATAATCCGGTCCGCCGGAATAGTCGGCCAGCCATACATCGTATTTCTTAACCGCGTTTTTAAAACGTCCGGACCTGATGAAATCAATATTCGTGTAGATGTTCACAAACCAGCCATAGGATTTCAGCCTGTCCAAAAACGCGCAGGCAAACGAATCAATTTCTTCGTTTGTCGGGTCCCGACCCATAACGCGCCTGAAATAATCGACGGAATTGTATTCGTAGTCATAGGCAATCGGGAATAACAGTTTGCCCCTGTACGGCTGCAATAACTGATTGCAGACGTCCGCTTCCCGCCGCGCGTCAGCCGGTGAAGTTGCATACCCGAAGTAATACCCACCAACATGCAGGCCATGCGCAAGTGCCTGATCTACATTTTCGCGGTAGTGCGGGTCAACCTGATTTGCCGTGTTGCCCATGCCGATGCGAACCAGAGCAAAATCAATTCCATGGGCGTCCACCTTGGACCAGTTAATATGGTTCTGATATTTTGATACATCAATACCATTCATTTCGGTCATCCTTTCTGACATAATTTTAGCCGCCCCATACGGGACGGCTATGCTGTGTAATCCTCGCCAGTAATCGTTTTGTAATCAGCGGCGGGCAATTTACCTGCGGCAACCAGCGTTTTGATTCTGCTGATGTCCCACAGTAACGGATAATATTTTTTTGCGAGCGCTAAAACATCCATTATAGGCTCACCCCCGTCATAACACTTAAATAGTCAACGTCTGCCCGGAGCTACTCCGTTGCAGTTGGCTGTGTATTTATTGGCCGCTGAGGAAATGCGGGTTCAGTTACGGTTGGTTCATTACCCCACGTATCCTCAACTTTTTGCACAATCTCAACCGGGCATTCCGATTCAAGCTGTGTGCGGCCGCGAACACTGTTGACATAGGCACGCACACCGTATTCATCTGAATGGATAGATACGCTGTTTTGTTTTAATGTATTAGGATAAATTTGCATAGCTTGCACCTCCCACCTTTATTGCGTAATATAATCACCTGATATTGAAATTAAAAATGTATCAGTAATCTTGTCGGCACTGACGTCCCATGTGCCACCCGTAGATGACATCGATTGTCCGATAGATATTTGTGTATCACCCGTAGCAATAGGCTGCACTGCTCCGCTAATATTGCTGATTCCATACAATGACGCTACAGCAAATGCCGTAATGGCATTTGCTGAGAACGGTAATCCACCTATTGCTAAATATCCGTCCATTCCACCTTTACTCGAAATTTCAATGTTTCCATCAACATGGCATTTTTGGCCAATCTTATACCATGTCCCTGATTGTGCGGTATATGTTGGCGCCCCTGCGACCGTATCACCACTTAGGGTCGGCGTCCACGTTCCACTTTCAGGCGCAGGGCATAGCCCCGCTGCAAGAAGCTGTGCCAGTGCTATATCAGACGTTAATGGAAGATCGGCAATAGTGCGGGACTGCGGTACTTTGGTATCAGTACTGTCCTTTACCGCTTTGACTGCCGCGTCAATCGCCGCCATATCAGAATTGTAATTGGTCAGAAATTTGATCGGGTCGCCAGCCGCATACTGTGACAAATTGTAGTTTGCGGTTTGATTTGATGTAGACAATTAATTCACCCCCAAGAATGTTTTTGCACTGGTATCGAAATCTGCTGCAGAAATTTCCAGCGCGTCGAAGTTCTGTGCGGATTTATCGAGATCGTCCAGTTGCTGGGCTGTGACGGCAGCGCGGAAGATATACGCTGTCAGCTGATCGATGATATTTGTGCAGTAATCTATTTGTCCAGTGAGAGGATTCACCATCTGATAGAGCTGCCCGGCGTTTTGTGCCGCTTGATTTGCAGCTATAGTCGCACTATTTGCAGACGTTGCAGCTGAATTTGCCGCATTTGCTGCAGCACTGGAGGTATCGAGCGCGGTCTTTGCTTTCGTTAATGCTTCTTTTGCATCCGCTGCCGCCTGACTCGCGGTGTCCGCTGCCGTCTTGACTTCGTTGAGCGCTGTCACCAGTGCGCTGAATTCGTCTGTTGATTCCATCGCGCCGTCGAGGTTAGACGGTTGAATTTCCAGTACAGGGCCGACCGCTTTCAGCGTGTGGTTGTCTGGCCATGTAACCAGTATTTCGCAGCTTGCCCGCCCCGGAGCGGCGGTTACCTGATATGACAATGTAAATTTGCAGACTCCTCCGGCGGTATCCGAAACTGTTCCGTCCATGAAAACAACCGTGCGGTCCGGCTTGTGGACGTACAGCCGCGCGGACGCGTCGGTCAGGTCAACGGCTTGCCCGGCAGAATCGATCAGCGTGATATTCAGAATTCTGGAATCTGCTTCGCCTTGTATGGCACGAATAGGGATAGGGGACTTATTCCACACGGGCAGAATGATGTTTTTGGTTGGCACAGAACCGCCTCCTTGAAAAAAATTCCTTTCCGACGTAGAATTATGTCGGAAAGGAGGTGAGAAAATAATGGGTCTAACAAATGGAGAACGTAATTTTCTTAATATTGCAAAGAAAAAATATCAAGAAACGAATAAAAATGAATTTTCTTTTTCAGATTTAGGTATTGATGCGGAAACATACGAAGAAATTAAAAACTCATTGGAAGAAAAAGGCTACATAGAATCTTTAGGAAGCTATATAACCAAGCCATTCCGCATTACAGCAGAAGGACTTCAAATTTAGTCCTACCTTTCAAGATCGGCTCTCTTTGCTGCAAGGGGGGCCGATTTATCTGTAAAGAAATCATTACCTAAAAATCGCTTTGCGTCTACAGTCATCGTCAGTTCAACGCCGTCATCACTGGCTGCGTCATGGCAATATATAAGTTTTTTTATTCCATCAACAGCGTGACCGTTAATATACAAAGCAGTGCAGTGTCCACAGCCCTGTATGACAATAGAGTTCTTTTCGTACAATTCCATAGCTTGATTTCTCCTTTCGTGCATAACAAAAGCCCTGCGCCGAAGCGCGGGGCTTGGTTGATTCGGTTGTGGGGCGGGTTAAGCAACGGTCATTTTCACTCTTTGATCGCCATAGGTCATATACATTTCCTTGACAAATGAAATATCGGAATAAGGAATCTTTAAGCTGCAACGCCCGTCATCCCAATAATAGATTTCATCACCGGCCGGATTGAGAATTTTAGCGCCGAGGTCTTTCAATGTCTGCGTGTCACCGGTGCCGCCTCCAAAATGAACATGAATACATTTGTTTGCGGTATCAATGCTCGACTGGAAACCACTAAAATTCACACTAACCGTTTTGCCAATCACGGTTCCGTCATGCAATTTTGTCCATGTGCTCGGGTCCGTATCGCAGGTTATTGCCGTTTCGTCAATCGTAATCTGCGGTCCTGCGTCTTTTACCTGTACCATAGTAATTTTTCCGTCCTTTCCTACCTGCGTTTCCACATGTATGCCGGACGTAGAAGTTTTTACTTCCTCCGCTGCGGCTGGGAAACAAAATGCAGAGAGAAGTACGAATAAGCAGGAAAGAGTCGATAATGCTTTTAACGTCCTATTTTTCATTTTTCTCATCCTCCTGTTATTCAGTATACCCTCATTTTATGAGATTTCAAGGTTTTACGTTCAAGAAAAGTCATCTTTGAAATTAATCGTCATGTACTCCTACAATTATCCCATCTTGAATTTCAAGATAGCGCGTTTTCTCTCCGCCCCAATGCATCACTGGAATATCGTCCGTAATACCTCGTTCACCGTTTGCGTAAATACTTCCGCCAGGAATTGTAAGCCTATTTCCAATTTCAAGACTCTTAGCGTACACTGCGCTACTTTCCTGCGCGTTCAGCGATAAATCCGGGGATTCGATGCTGACTTTGTTTCCTCCGACTATAAGCCCTGCCTGCCCACCGCAAGTGATAGAACCAATAACGTCCCCGTCGTCATCTTTCCATTCTGCTTCACCGGCAAACGTACCGCTGCTAAGATAAAACTTGCCTTCCTCCAAGTCCAGCCACCACGAGCCATCCTCCGACTCGATTCTGCCGGTTCGGATACAGGCCCCATCAATCTCCGTTTCACCGTTTTCAAGGTTCGAGATTTTCACCAGACCGGACAGCTCCAGCTTTTCGGCGGCAATTTTAATCTGTTCCGGGGAAACGTTGATTTCCGCAATCAGGCTGCCCTTGTCGGCTTTTAACGTGATCTGCCCGTTTAACTGGGTGATCTCCGTTTTGGCTTCCTCCACGCCCGCGTTTGCTTCGTTTGCCGACTTCTGTGCCGTTTCAGCTGTTTCCTGCACCACACTGATATTGTGCTGCACGGTCGGCACGACGGAGGACAGGGTCAGAACGTTTCTCTGCGGCTCTTTCGGATATTCCTTATACTCCATAATCTGGTGATCCAGCCGGACTTTCCGTCTCCGGTCAATCAGCGTGACGACTTTGTACATGGAAAACTCGAAATCTTTATATTTGACGCCGTCCAGCTTTTGAAGGTCGATCACGTCGCATTCGTAGGACCGGACAGGCGCGGACAGGGAGGCGAGCCGCGCGATGGCGTCGGCTTTCAGGCTTTCCGGTACCGTGTAACGTTCATCCGACCAGTACCCGCAAACCACTTTGTCACTGTATTGATGGTTTTCAACGTATTCTTTCCCGTCGTTTACATCCGCAATGGTCATCCCGCCTTTGCCATACGGATACAGCCGGGTAATGAATTCATCGGTTTTTCCTTTAAACCCAAGGCCGCGCAGGTTCAATTCGTCGGTCAGGTATTCGCCGGAGGGCGTTGTGTTGTTCGGGTTGAGAACCACAACGGACTTTTTAACCGTGTGCCATTCGAACGCGACGGAATATGTACTCAGCGCCTGCTTGATCACATCATAATCCGTAGCGTTTTCAAGATGAATCGTCCGGCGGATTTCCGGGTCGTACCCGGACACTGTCCATCCGGGAAGCAGAGAGGAAAGCAGGGCGGACAACGTGACGCTGCCGGAATCATATGCCTTGTGAAAATTTTCTTTCAGGAAGTCAAGGTCGACTTCACAGTCAATTGTTACCCAGGAACCCGGCTGGTCAATATACTTGACCAGATAGCCGTTGTCCCTGTACTCAACACGGTTTTCCTCCGCGACATGCGTATAGGTTTCACTGTCGGGCTGCAGGTCAAATTCAAGGGTATCAAATCCGCCGTCAATGTGGGTGATGGAAAAGTTTTTCATGTCTGTAATTGGGCATTTCTGCCCGTTGTCATAAATAGAAAGCATCGTTTCACCTCATAAATAAGTAGGGTAATAACTGATTGCTGCCGGGATAAACCGGGACATGGAAATCACCGTGTCCGGGTGCTGCGGATCAAAAACAGGAAAATCCGTCAGGCCGGTTTCTGAAAATTTGTTTGTTCCGTTCTGTGTGACAGCCTTTTCAATGCCGTCAATAACTACCTTTGCGCCGTTCGGAATGTCGTTCAGCGTTATGCCGCAGATTGTGAAATCGGGCAGTGCGTCCGGAGCGGTAAATTCAATCCTGTAACCCGCCGGGGCTGTACCTCCATAGTGCAGCGAAAACGGACTGCGGGGAATATCCACGGATACCAGCGCGGTATGCTGAACACTTTGAAACACCAGCGTGAACTCCGCAATCCAAGGGGTGGGCCAGTCGACTTCCGAAACACCGGACAGCGCCGAACGATAATAATATCCATCCGGCATCAGCAGCTCCGTTGTTTTGTTGACGGCCAGAACCAGCGCGGAATATTTTTGCATTGCGTCCGCGTAATCCGCACCGATTACATCGACCGTCGCGGTCAGGCATTTCGGCGTGATTTCAGATTTTAGCAGCCGGGGGAATGCGTAATTGTTTCCCGGTGTAATCGTGTTGGTCAGAACCGGCGCACCCGGCTTCCAGTCCAGCAGCTTCGCCCCGTAATCGGAGAGGGGCATTCCATCTATATACATCGGTTCTGTCGGCATGTGCTATCCCTTCTTCCATCCCTGTTGTTGTGACTCCACCGGTGCGGTTGCACTGGCAAATTCCCGACCCTGCAGGTCAAAGTGTGCTTCTACGACGGACGGCCCGGTATAGGGCTCCGCTGCTTCCTTACCGGTTCCGTACCCGCCCGCAAGAGCAACCTGATACTGCGTGCTGGCATGGAAGGACGCGCCGACTTTCGCCTGCTCTGCGGAAATGGCTGTGCGGGCTTTTTCCATCATGCCGGCAAGCTGGTCTTTCATGTTTTGAATCGTTCCGGGCATTGCTTTGTCCATCCCGACCGTAATGCCGGGCGGAATGAACTTGCCGATCTCTTTTTCCATCAGCTTAGATGGGGAATGAATCCCGAAAAATCCCTTGATTCCGCCGACAATATCGTCCATGAAACCGCTGATTTTGGAAAGAATCCAGTTTTTCACGGATTTGATGCCGCTCCACAGGCCATGAATCAGCTGCTTGCCGATGTTGGTCAGGATTTCCCCCGGATGCCCGAACGGTGTTTTAATGGATTCCAGAATTCCTTTCGCGGAGCTTTTAATCCAGCTGCCGAGTGACTTGATTCCTTTCCCCAATCCTTTAATCAGGCTTTTGCCAAGGTTCAGCATGTCAAGGTGGGAAATGATGTTAAAAATCGCAAGCGCAATCTGCCCGGCGTTTTTGATAATTACCGGGATACTTTTAATGATCCCTTTCGCCAGCATAATGATGATCTTTACACCGGCGGCAAGAATCTTCGGCAGGTTCCTGTCTATAGCATCAAAAAACTTATTGATAATGACCGGTACTTTTTCGATGAGGGTTGGGAGGGAATCAATTAATCCCTGCGCCAGCGCCAGAATCAGCTGAATCCCAGCATCCACGATGGTATCAATGTGGTCGATCAGGGAATCCGCCAATGTCAGAATCGTATCAATTGCGATTGGGATGATTTGCGGAAGGGATTGGGTCAATCCCTGAATGAAGCCGAGAAACACCTGAACCGCCGTTTGGATGATGGTCGGAAGGTTGTCAACAAATCCCTGTGCGAGGGAAGCGATTGCATTCACCGCCTGCATGGTAAGCTGCGGCACTTGCGCGGCAAAGCCCTGCGCGAACTGTAAAAGCAGTTTGCCGCCTGTGGAAAGAATCTGCGGAAGCAGCGTAATGATTCCGGTTATCAGGGAGGTGACGATCTTGACCGCCGCACCTGCAAGCTGTTCGGAGTGATTCTGAATCCCGGTTAAAAATGACTGGATCAGTGACACGGCGGCATCAATCATTTTCGGCGCCGCGTTTGCCGCTTTTACGGCAATGTCCGCAAACACGGTTCCCAGTTCAGAAACCAGCCCGTCCCAGCCGCCGGTTTTAAAAGCGTCTGACAGCTGCTTAATATACCCGGTCGCGTCCTTTACAACGTCTTTCAGCGGATTATCAACATCCTGATATAAGCTGATGCCAAACCCTTCGAGGGAGGACTTCATAATGGTAAACTGCCCCTGAAGGTTGTCGTTCATAATATCAGCTTGTTTTTGTGAAGCACCTGCGGCGTCATTGATGCTTGCGGTCAGCTTTTGATAATCACCGTCGCTGGCATTCACGATGGCCAGCAGACCGGACATTGCTTCTTGACCGCCGAGCGCGGAAGCCATCTGTGTTTTTTGTGCGTCGGAAAGCCCGCTGAATTTCTCGCGCAGCTGCCCGACAACGTTAGCTAACGGAAGCGCTTCACCGCTTGCATCAGTAACCTGAATCCCGAGCTGCTGAATGGCTTTTGCGGCGTCTTTCGGCGGGTCCGCCAGCCGTGTAAAAATGGAGCGAAGGGAAGTACCGGCTTGTTCGCCTTTGATTCCGGCGTTTGCCATCAACCCGATTGCCGTCGCGGTATCTTCAATGGAATAGCCCATCGCGCCGGCCAGCGGGGCCGCGTACTTAAAGGTCTGTCCCATCAGCCCGACGTTGGTGTTGGACGAGGATGCCGCTTTTGCCAGCACGTCAGCAAAATGCGCGGAGTCGGATGCTTTCAGGCCAAACGCGGTAATCGCGTCGGTTACAATGTCGGAAACGCTGGCAAGGTCTTCTCCGGATGCGGCGGCAAGGTTCATGACGCCGGAAATGCCGTCCAGCATGTCATTCGTTTTCCATCCGGCCATCGCCATATACTGGAATGCCTCAGCGGATTCCGTTGCGCTGAATTTAGTTTTCGAACCCATTTCCTGTGCTTTGGTGTTTAATTTTTCCAGGTCGCTGCCCGTAGCGCCGGAGATTGCCGATACTTTTGACATAGCGGCTTCAAAATCCGAGCCCACCTTTACAGCAGCCGCCGCGCAGGCCCCAAGGGCGGCCGCCGTGCCGCCAATCACCTTAGCCGTTCCGCCCAGTGCGGATTTGGTAAGGCTGCCGATCTTCGACAGCCCGGCTTTAAAGCCGGAACCGTTGATCGCGGTATTAATTTTGATAGAACCATCGTAAGCCATGCATCCACCTCCCTGCGTCTTTTATTTCCCAAGTCGGTTCAGTACCCCCGAAACGTTCCCGCCACGAAGGAGGGCGCTGTCAATTTCATCAAGCTTTTCCTGCTCGCCGCGCGGCCTTGGAAGAGCGTAACGCCGCTGCATCTTCAGATAATACTTTTTCTGTTCGCCCCTCATCTTTCTGGTATCAGCTGCCCGAAATCCCATGATTTTCACCATCATGTTTTCCGGGCGCAGGGAATCAAACAAGGCACGAAATTTCCACCAGTGGAGAAATTTGACGGATTCCAGATCAATGCCGTAATCGGAAAGGAACGCCGCGAAAATGTACCCGCCGTCATGTTCATAGGAATAAATCCGCTTTCCGCCGCTTCTGCCCGGATTCCCTTTCTTCGCTTCTTCACCGCATCCGTAGAACCAGACGATTTTTTCAAACGCGGCAGGGATATCCGGTGGAACTTTCGGATAAAAAAGCCGTAAAGCCAGAATGCCTCGCAGTTCATCCGGAACGTCCGGGTCAAACATCAGACTTTCAAATTTGATACAGTTTCGGAAATCCGCGTCAATCGGATACTCGGTGCCTCCAATCTCCACAAACCCCGGCGCCCGGTCCAGAAGCAGATTCATTTCTTTGCGCCACGGCGAAATTCACGGTTCGGCAGGTACTTTGAATAAATCTCCTGCATTTGCTCATGGCCCACGGCTTTCGTCTGCTGTACCAGTTCTCCGAACGCGGAAAGGCAGGCGCCCATATCCGTTTTGTTCCCGAACAGTTTTCGGTCGGTGCCTTCCCCAAAGACGGTGTTAAAACAGTCGAAAATTTCATGGCAGATCGCCCGGATTCCTTCGGAGAGTTTCATGGATTTGTCGACTTTAATTTCCTGCGTGCGCTTTTGTACGCGCTCAATTGCAGCTTCATATGTCTCAACTTCGTCGGCATCGAGAGGATTAAATTCCAGCTCGACGCCGCTGATTTTTATTTTACTCATACCGCCGCTGCCTCCGTGAAGGTCTTTGTACTGGTGTCAAACGTCCCTTTTACCGGGTCCGATACGCCGAGGAAGTCACCGTTTACGCCCATTTCGCCGTCGTTGTCAGGCATTTCGGAAATGGCAACCGCAATGGTGCGTTTCCGGGCGTTGAATGTATTTTCCTGACCGTCCGCCGGGTCATCGAGATCGACCTGGACAAAATCCGTTTCCGCATCGGCGCCGGTTTTCAGGTCCTTGCCAATCGCCATCACAAAAGCCAGTGCGGTTTCGCTTTTAATCTGGTCGGCTTCAAACGATGCCGACCATTCATAGCCGGTCACATGCTGCGAAGCGGATTCCATATTGACGTACCGCTTGCTTGAGGTTTGCGCGGAAGGGGATTCATCCAGCTTGGAAAATCCGGTGCCGCAAAGGGAGTACTCCGGTGTTTCCGCCGTGCCGGTATTGATATAATCCGCTTCTAATGTGCGTTTTCTTACGCCCATTAAAAATCATCCTTTCTGTAAATAAATTAATCTGCATTGAATTTGGTACCGACCGGATTTCGGACCGGCGGTAAATAGATAGCCGGTGGACTGCGCTTCAATGGACTCAGGTTCCATGCCGGGCGGTAACTGTGGGAAATTCTCGGCGTTGGTCTGTTCTTCCAGCCAGGCGGCAAGCTGTTCGTAAAACCCGGAATTTGCCACGTTTTGCAGTGCGTCGGAGCCGTAATCGTTGACCGACCGGATCACAAAAAGATACTGCCGTCTGGTGTCGCCGTTAACATACCTTTTGATGATCTCCGTTGCCGGCGTGGTATCGATGGAATATTCAATTCCTTTTTCCGGGAGAAAGTCCACATTAATCTTGCTTTTGCCCATCAGGGGGCAGGTAAGGAAATACTCCCGCAGGGCCTGAATGATTGTGTCGGCCATTTATTTTCCTCCCGCTTTCTTCTTTGCACCGCGGATGATTTCACCCTTGTGATCGGCTTTCATTCGCTCGAACCACATGCCGCCGCGCTGTGCGTCATAAGGGCGGCTCTGCGCCGTCGTGTAATACTGTTTTGCCGCATAGGGTGCCACATAATTGACCTCACCCGAACCAATTACTGTGCCAAGCTTCCCCGATTTTATCAGCGTGCCGGTCTGAAACGGGATGTAGGGCGCGTCCAGCCGGAGCGTTTCGCTATCCACAAATTTCTGCGCAGAGGAAAAGTGCTTTGTTTGTTTCGCTCCGAATCCTTTCTTCCACTCAAATTTTATGACCGCTTTGCCTTTGTTTTTTCCGCTTTTAAGCTTGTGCGTAAACATACAGCCTTTTGGGGTGTGAACGATAATTTTATCGTTTTCTCCGGGTTTAGCCATAACTATTTTCCCTCAACTTTCCAGTGCTGTACCGCGGGGGAACCGCGCCGGTTATCGGCCCAGCCTGTTATCAGAAAATGTTTGCAGGGAATACTTTTCGGGTCGTCGGCACCCACCATTCCACGCGCCACGATATCCCCGTTTTGCAACGTCCACAGATTGGGCAGAGCCGCCCGATCTGCCGCCGCATACTTTTCCGGTGTAACAAACGTTTTGTCGTCAGGCGCGGAGGAAACGGGAATTCTCACAATATACTGGTCTGCGCTCATCAGGCCGTTGTCTCCAACGCTGACCGCCTGCTTGCCGTACCAGTTGACGCCGGAAATCTGCGTTTTCCGCCATTCATCCAGCCGTGTTTCTTCGTTGTAATGCTTATTAAAAACCGTGATGTCAGCGTTTGTCAGCATCAGCGGCACCGCCCAACCGAACGGTCCATCAGGCCGGCAGGCATCAGGTAGGGCCGCGCAGCTTCCAGCTTTGCGGAATCGATTGCGGCCCGTGCTGTTTCCGCGTCCTGGTAGCTGACGCTGTACCCGTCCGTGTTTTCGCTTTTCAGCCCTGCGGCGGCCACGGATGCCTGTTCGGCTGCTTGGTATCGTTTGATTTCCTCCGCAATGGCGCAGTCTGCCATTTTAACTTCATCGGTTACAGCCCACCCGGAATGAATCCGGTTAAAGGTGATCCTGTCAAGAAACAGAGCCGCCCGCCGCTCGAAAGACAGAAACTCCGCCTCGGAAATCAGCGAGCCCCCGAAGGGGCCCGAATAAAAGGAGAAATCCGCATACATTTAAATCCTCCTTACTGAATAACCGGCAGGGTAATATCCTGCGAAACCGGCGCACTTGACACCGTAATGGCTGCCGACTGGGTGACATAGCCGGATTTCTTAATCGTTACCGGATAAGTACCCGCGCGCAGGTTAAAGACCGCCGTGCCGTCTGTACCGGTTGTTTTCTTCGCACCGTTGACGTCAACGCGGGCATCGGAAACGGCCGCCGGGGTTTCTGCGTTGTCGGTCACGGTGAAAGTGACGGCATAATCCGTCGCCGGGGTAGCCGCTTCCAGGTAGGCAAACGGTACATTCGTGCGGTTGCCGTTCATACGGGTCGCCGGGTTCGGCAGCGCCCACCCCAGACGCATCACAACGCGGAGCGCAACCATATCCTGCTGCGCGAGGTTGTAAACAATTTCTTTTGTGGACGGATTCTGAATGACGCCCTGATCAAGCATTTTGACCGTCACATCCTGACGCATGGCGTAAACCGCCTGATTCCATGCACCGGCAATCATCTGCGCGACGGAACCGTCAAAGGCGCCGTTTTGTGGGAATACCATTGGGCTGCCGTCAAGGGAATACGGCGTGCTGCCTTTCATGTCGGACACAAAAAGCGGGCGGCCGTTGCTGTCCTTCAGGCTGCGGAGTGCCGCGCGGGTCCGGATTCCGGCAACAACGCCGTTGACCGCATAGCCGGAGTCCTCCACTTTGGAGATCAGCCCGCCGGGTCCCATCAGGCTGTCGTAAGTAATGCCGCCGGAAGCGGACACATTGTTACCGGCCTGTCGTGCCAGCGTGATGATATCGTTCTGCCATTCGGGCGGCCGGTTAATGCCGAAAATCATCGCCTGATCGATCTTAATTCCAAGGGCTTCGTTGACCCTTGGCGTTACCTGACCCATGATGTCATAGCTGGCATCGTCGAGGACTGCTTCGGGAATCGGCACGATAGTGGCCAGCTCCGCCGCGGTCAGATACACGTTATCCCACGCCTGCTCCGTGGTTTGCTTATACCCGTTGTCGCCGTTTACCCAGTATGCCATCGGGAGCATATCCAGCACCGGGATTTTGGTCTGCTTGCTTGTCATGTTCGGCAATTTGCGCATCAGAGAAAGGACTGCCGACTGTTTCGGCACATCCTGAAAGATCGTCTTTACAAGCTGTTCCTGAATCAGGGCCTCTGCGGCCGTTCTGTCAATTGCCATAATTTAAATCCTCCTGTTTAGTCGCCGCCGTGGCCAAAGGCTTCACGGATGGCGGAATTCATTTTTTCGGTATCGGTTTGTGCGGCGCTCTGTGCGCCGGGGGCGTGGTCGCTGAATTTCGGCGCGGGTTTGTCGTCCTCGAAAAGGTACCCGTAGGACTCTTTGATCTTGGAAAGCTGATCGTTCAGGCCGACAATTTCGCCGCCGTTTTGTTTCAGCCCGTTCATGTCGAGGTGTGCTTTGACACCCACAACATCGCGGGCCTTTGCGGATTTCAGCGCGTCGGAAATTGCATAATCAAACTTCATGGCGTCAATTTTCTTCTGCGCGTCCGTCTCTGCTGTGTCGGCTTTGTTTTTCCAGTCCGGGTCATACCCGGCCAGTTTACCGTTTGCGGTGTCAAGCTGCGTTTTGTAACCGTCACGCTCGGTTGTGAGAGTGGTAATGGTATTTTTCTGCTTTTCGATGTCGGCTCCGTGCAGCGCCATGATTTTGTCAAGCGTTGCATCTTCCGTGATTCCGAGAGCTGTTAAATCTTCGCGTTTCATATGTCCTCCGTACACTACGCTTTTTACGTGGTCGCTTCACCTGTGCCCCGTAGTTTTACGACGTCGGGCCGGTCAAATTTGAGTATGAAAAAGCGCCCCGAAAATACGGAGCGCCTAAAAATGGGCATAAGAAAACCGCCGGCACATTCATGCGGGCGGTTTAGATGTTAAGATCATCCGAAAATTTATCAATAATACTTTCAAAGATTCGACCAAGCCTCTTTGGTTGCCCCTCGTGGTCGCTGTTGTATTCATAGGGGAAATCGTCCGTAATTTTCTCATGAATAGTAAGAAGCTCATCTTCCGAATAATCATGTTCCGAATCAAACACTACGCCGATTTTTTTAAGTTCTTCTAATTCCTCATTCGAGAAACGGCCTTTCAAATTCTTCACGGTCGCTTTCCTCCCTTCAATTTAGTCGCCCTTTTGGAGTTTGTTCTCCAACCTGTAACCAGTGTGCCCGTTTTCGTATTAATAACAATAGTAGCATGCTCCCCAATAAACTGTTGACTGTCGTCTGCTCTAATCTTACCGATTTTCAGAGGCGAGGTCAAGGCTTCAACGGTATCATTCTTTGAAAAACCTCTGGAAATCGCACGGGCACCAAAATGGACGGATGAATCGGACACCATAACACCGGTCGACGTTACGGTCCCGGCAACAGAAACATATGATTTGGCCTTTTTATTTGCCCAGACGGCTTTCTGTGCCGGACTCCGACCGAATCCAAGAACCTGCTCCCGCTCCCTCTGCCGGTCAAGCCCGGTTTGATGCAGAAAGTCCCGAAGCTGTGTTTCCTGCTGCTTTAACTTCACGGAAGAATTGTTGAAACTTTCCCGCATGGCGTTCCGCAGTTTTTCATCATCGGACTTCATCCCGGCGTCGTACCCGGCAAGCTCGCGCTTTGTCGCCCGGATTTTTCGCTCCATCCCACGCTGCATCTGCGTTGCGTCGTAGTAACTGATCGGGCGCTCCCGGTATGTAACCCTCCGGTTATTGTACTCGTTGATTTTTTCGCGGGGATAAGCGCTTGCGGACAACCCTTCAAAAAATGGAAAAAAGCTGTGTCTGCAATTCCACCCACAAAGCCCCGCGCCGGTTCCAAACCCTGTTTCCGCTACAAAGTCGGGATACTTCCCACTCCCGGACCGGCTGAATACTTTACCCTGCCATGCCTGATGAGCAGGACGCGCGCCGACATGAGCTGTGGTTTCGACTAAATCACAGTCCATATCGTCGGCATACCGAATTGAAATCTGTGCGGCTGTCTGTGAAACACCGGTCAGCACCGCGCGGCGCACGGCAACGTCAAGCCGGTCTTTCCATCCGGTCGGGTACTGAACCATCGTTCCCGCCTTTGCCGCGCTTTTAACTGCTTTGCGAATCGCGGTTACATAATCAAAAGCGCCGCTCTCCACCTGCATTTCCGCAAGCGTGACGGCGTTGATGTATTCTGATTGAGTTGTGACCGCGGTCGTCAGGGATAAATTTTTCAGGTGCCCGACGGTTTTCTGGATTCCCGCCTGCAGGACCTGTGCGGCAGCCGGAGACTGTCGAAGCGGCAGGGGTGTTAATCCGGCGGCTTCATAGATTGCAAGGTCGTATTTCAGCGCTTCGATTCCTGCATTCCTAAAAAGTGCCTGAACCTGTTGGTCACTGGCGTTAGTCAGTTCCGCAACACGCCGAATGACATCCTCATAGAGAAGCCCGGCATCCTGTAAGCGTTCCGCCTGCCATGCGGCGGTCATGGTAACGCCGCCGGTTTTGGTAAGCCGCCGGACAATATCGCGGATGATGGTTTCATCCAGCTTGGAGTAAAGCTCGACGATCCCCTCCGGTACAATTTCAAGGTACTCAGGTGTCAGCGTCGGAACCACCCCCGGAATCAAACCCGAACGGGTTGCTTATGCTGCCCTGTGTTTCGCTCTCAATTTCTTTCGCATCCTCTTCGGAATATCCCTCAAATTTCACAAGATACCGCCAGAACGGGAACTTCCCCGCCGCAACATACTGCCAGAACATTTGCTTTTGCTGCGACGGCTC
>JALCPP010000014.1 GCA_022650485.1 Oscillospiraceae bacterium
GCCGTAATTCCGCTGCAGCTTTTGGCGTATTACATCGCCGTGCAGAAAGGCTGCGACGTGGATAAACCGAGGAATCTGGCTAAATCCGTCACCGTGGAATAAGATGGGAAAGAACCTTCCCCGATTTTTAAAAATGCGGGCGGCAGTACGGTCATCGAAGATGATCGGGTCTGACAAAATGAAAAAGTGATACGTTTCGCGTTAATCAGAACGCCTTCAGTAACATGTTTTACTGAAGGCGTTTTTGTGTGTGAATATTTGTGTGCTGTCAATACGGAATGTTGCTATAGAGTTGGCTTTCATATGTATTAAAGATGGCAAAACAGAATTTGGCGATGAAAAAGCTGAATCAGAAAAATAATTCTCATCGGTTTTTGGGTACTCATATTTTTGAGAAGATATTTGCCCGTATTCTGCGGGAGGCGGTGAAGCCGAAGCAGGAATTATTAAACTAAAATTTACCACTTAAGTCGTACCTTTTTCCATTGATCAGAAGGGCCCGTTCACTTTCCCAGGAAATTTGCATATCTGTAAACTCGCCCCACCGTCCGGTATAGACAAGAATGGGATGCTTGGAAAATTTTCCGATTAGCAAGTTTACTGTGCGGCTTTTGTCTTTAACGTGAACCCATGTGTTTCCGCCAAGGGCACCCTGGTCGTTGTCAATCACTTCTGCAACATATTGATTGCTGGGGGATGACACGGATTTGACAACGGTATTGCTCCTCATGATTTCTGCAAACGATACCAACAAAAGAGCGAAGAAAAATAAGACGGATAAAATGCCGGAAATAATTTTTAATGCGAGGGGACCTGAAAACTTAGAAAAAACCGCAATTGCGCAGACGAAGTCTATGAGCGCGCAAACGGCGATCAGCTTTGTGCTGTGCTGGGAAAGGAAGCAGATGCCGCTTACCAAAGACATTGGAAGCAGCAGAGCAGAGAACACCGCGCTTCTTATGCTTAAGCTTTTTTGAAATACAAAAAGAAAAATAGTTCCTATAAAAAAGATGGCAGCCAGTGCTGTGCTGCATAATGGATCACTGTAAAGAACAAAATCATATCCCAAAATCCACCCGACTATGCGGAAAAACGGAAGAATACAATGAAGCAGAAAGAGAAAAAGCGGTAAATTTGACAGCCATTTTTTCAAACAGGGCTCTTTATCCTTTCGCATAACAAAACCTCCTGTCACACTTCATTCTACAATAGAAATTATATTTTTGCAATGTACTATTTGCGCGTTTTGTTTACGGTCTGCCACAGGAATTTTAAAAGGATTGTTTATGGGTGTATAATAAAATTTACATCCAGTTGTGAAATCAAGGGGTTTCAGTTCTTTCGAGCCGAAGGATTCGTAAAGCGGATGGACTTTATGCTAAAATGTATAAAAGGGCCAGACAGCTTCAACAAAGGTGTAGATGCCTTCCTCAGGTTTATCACTTTGGAGGGCTGGTAAACAATGTATTTGTACAATTTGCGGGGTAAAATGAAACATGCACAGAGTGACTCATTGCATGTTCCACTTTGAAAAGGATGATATGCAAAGAAAGTATCCCTTTCAAGGGCTCTCTAGACAAAAAGAAAGAGGTAAAATGATGGATATCAGTGGTATGAAAGTCGGCGACCGGGTCGAAGGATTTTTTCTTCTGCAGGGCGCATATGCAAAGACGACCATGAACGGAAAACCATTCCTAAGTATGGCTTTATCGGATTGCACAGGAACGATTGACGCGCAGATTTGGAATTATACGGGGCCTGTAACGCCGAAAGATACCGGGAATGTGGTGAAAATTCGCGGTACGGTATCGGAATTTAAAGGTTCCCTGCAGATTACGGTAGAGCGTTTGCGCCTTGCCGACCCCAATGACCAGTATCAGATTGGAGATTTAGTGCCTACGGCGCCGATTGATGTTGAGGCGGCATGGAAAAAGCTGCAGGAAATCGCTGATACACTGGAGGACCAGGATTATGCTGCGGTTTGCAAGGAAATGCTGCGGCGGTATGGGGAGAACGTTAAAAAGATTCCCGCAGCCAAAAGCGTTCACCACAGTTTTCTAAACGGGCTTTTGATGCACACGGTGTATATGGTTCGTACCGCTGATTTTTTGGCCGGTTT
This sequence comes from Oscillospiraceae bacterium, assembly GCA_022650485.1. Classification (GTDB taxonomy): domain Bacteria; phylum Bacillota; class Clostridia; order Oscillospirales; family Acutalibacteraceae; genus Caproicibacter. The sequence continues at coordinate 2,120 of JALCPP010000014.1, forward strand.
ATATTGCTCGGTGATCGATCGCAGTTTGCTCGTTGTGGGAACGCTGCTTCATGATTTTGCAAAGTGCGAGGAGTTCACAACGTCACCGCTGGGGCTTGTCACGGAGTATTCCATGAAAGGCCAGCTGCTGGGTCATCTGGTAATGGGTGCTCATGAAGTGGCCAATGTTGCCGCCGCTCTGCATGTGCCGGAGGAAAAATCGGTTCTGCTCCAGCATATGATTTTGTCGCACCACGGAGAGCCGGAGTTCGGCGCCGCCGTACGACCCATGTGTGCCGAAAGCGAACTGCTGTCATTGATCGATATGATGGACAGCCGCATGGAAATTTACCGAGAAACGCTGGAGGAAGTTCCTGCCGGGGAATTCAGCAAAAGAATTTTTGCACTGGAACGCAGGGTGTATCACCATAATTAGGTGAAACGGTACTGATATGCGGGGCCGGTTCTCACAGCGGTGTTTGCGGGGCTGACTCCTGACATTGGCGGAACAAATAAAAAATCCAAAGTCGGGGGATTGACCATGATAGTCATTGCATGTACAGACGACAACATGGGGATGATGTTTCATCATCGCAGGCAGAGCCAGGATCGTATTTTGAGAGAGCGTGTTTTACAGACCGCAAAGGGCGGTGTGCTTTGGATGAACCATTATTCTGCAAAGCAGTTTTCTGGGAATCATGCACCACAGATTCATGTGGACGATCACTTTCTGGCTCAGGCAGGGAAAGGGGACTATTGCTTTGTTGAGGATTGTGATATTACCCCTTACTTGCTGAAAATTGAACAAATCGTTCTGTACCGCTGGAACCGGCGGTATCCGGCGGATCAGACTTTTTCTATCCACTTGAATGAAGGAGGGTGGAAATTGGTCCATACGGAGGACTTCCCCGGATTTTCTCATGAAAGAATTACGAAGGAGACTTATACGCAATGACGAAAACAATCCGCACGCTTTTCCCTCTGCTGCTGGCGGTCAGTCTGATTTTATCCGCCTGTTCTGCGGAACAACACTCTTGCTCTTCAGATTCCATTCCAGAGTATTCCGGCAGTCCCTATGTGACCGTCAATGATAATCAGCCGGATTTTTCAGATGCCGACTTAACGACAACATCCTATGAATCTTACAGTGAGCTTGACGGGCTTGGCCGGTGCGGAGCTGCCTGTGCCTGTATCTGCACGGATACCATGCCCACGGAAAAGCGCGGTTCGATCGGTCAGATCAAACCTTCCGGCTGGCATACCGTTAAGTACGATGGTGTCGACGGCAAGTATCTTTATAACAGGTGCCATTTAATCGGTTACCAGCTTACGGCGGAAAACGCAAATGAAAAGAATTTGATTACCGGTACCCGTTATCTGAATGTTGACGGGATGCTTCCTTTCGAAAATATGGTGACGGACTACATAAAAGAAACGGGCAATCACGTTGTTTATCGCGTGACACCCGTATTTAAAGACAGTAATCTTGTCGCTTCCGGCGTGGTCATGGAAGCAGAGTCGGTGGAAGATCAAGGTGATGGTATCTGCTTTCACGTCTTTTGCTATAATAACCAGCCCGGCATTACCATCGATTATGCTACGGGGGACAGTGCACTGTCCGGAAGCGGTCCTTCTTCTGCGGCAAAATCGGCTGTTTCGCAGGCGGTGGCAGCGGATTCATCCACGGAAAGTTCCGTCGAACAGACTTACATATTGAATACGAGTACACATAAATTTCATTTGCCGTCTTGTTCCAGTGTTGATGACATCAAACATTCGAATAAAAAAACTTTTACCGGGACGCGCGATGATCTTCTTGCCCAGGGATATGAACCTTGCGGCCAGTGTAAACCATAAGCACAATCAAAAATCAGGGATACCTCAATACAGTGATCGCGTTGATACGGAAATAGAGAACCTCCTTTTGCTAAAATAAGTGCGGGTAGCGCCAACCGCACAAAAAGCAAAAGGAGGTTCCTCCATCGTTATTATTTTATGAATTCTGGCATATAAATTTTTTCATATGTGGTTCACTTTTTTTGACCGGCAAAATGTTGTAAACGGTTCCGTCCTTTGCCACCATAGAAATTGGAATGTGTGGCAGCAGCTTATGTACGATTTCGATAAAACCATTGACCGGTGTTTCCGCCATTCCTGTGACGATATGAATTGCGTGCATGTTCTTTGCAACCCCAACCGCCAGCAGCGGTGCATCGTCGTTGAAATAAACGGACATTTCGGCGTCTGCGCTTTTTGCAGTCTGACGAAGATATTCCAGTTCTTCGCAATCGGCATCAAACCCGGCGGATGTAGGCTGGACACACAGGACTTTCAGCGGGATGGACTGGTTATCTGAAATCTTTTTACCTGCGCGGATTAACCGGTCGCAGTCGCGCTGACCGGTTACGCAAACAAGGACGGTTGCCCTGCCTTTTTTCAAATTTCTGCCTCCTTATCAAGCAGTTGAAATCCATTTCCCTTACCATTATAGCAAGATTTGTGCTGATTATGAAAACAGATTCTGTATAAAAGTTGAACATATTGTAAATAAAATTTATTTTAAATTTTGTCTGTATTCACTTACAAACTTATTATAGCATAGTTCGTCACACGTTTCAATTGTTATTTTTTTTTAGAAATAAATCGACTTTTTTAGTCCATAAGAATGCCGGCGCCCGTTTGGACGCCGGACTGTTATTTCAAGAGGGTGAGTGGGTCAACATATTCGTCATTTACTTTGGTGACAAAGTGCAGGTGGCATCCTTCATTCTGCTCAATCGGGACAGATCCAACCGTACCGATCACCTGGCCGGCTTCAACCTTGTCCCCGGCCTTTACGTTCATTTTTTCAAGGCCGCAGTACCAAGCTTCCACTTCACCGTGAGTGATGATAAGGGTATTGCCATATTGATCGTCTTGGTAGGCTTTGGTTACCGTGCCGTTTGCACTTGCCTTTACGTCTTCTCCCTTTTCAGCGCTCAGGTCGATTCCCGTATGCGCGCGCCAGTCGAGAGTCGTTTTACAATAAACCGGGTCGGCACTGAATTTTTGAATTACCGTTTTGCCGACCGGGTAAGCATATGAAGTTACTTCGGCTGCTGCCGGTTTGGCTGAAGCCGCCTCTTCCTTTTGCTGCGATTTGGATTCCGGCTTTGGTTCCGGTTTGGATTCCGGTTCTGAAGAAACTACCTCCGGCGCAACGGAGGAAACTTCCTGCTGCGGAGAAGATTCGGGATCGGCATAGATGCCGCTGATCGTATTGTTGGTAGGCGCTGTGCTTTGTACAGGCTCACTCTGCGATTTATCTTCGGGCGCCGCGTAATTTACCACGCTGTCGTAGGTTGTCCAGGCCGCGATTCCCACGGCAATCAAACATACCCCGAGGGCGATATAAAAACCTTTGGAAGATCCCTTTCTGCCGTTTTTTTGTATATGCAAATTCAATTCTGCCACCTCCGAATTTATTTTGACCACATATACGGTCCGATATTCGGAAAAGGCAAGAGTCAGAAGAATTTTTTTCAAAAAAGAAGCGAAAAGGGACCCGATCATCACCGATCGGGTCCAGTTTCATTAGCTTGAGGGGTATATTGAGGAGGGTAGAACATGAACCAAAGAGTGGTGCGGCTCCAACTCCCTGATTACAATTTCATTATATCCTTTGTGCAAAAAAAGTTGTGAATGAGCTGTGAATGTCTTATGAATTTTTTCCAAATCTTCCATCATGACGCAAGATTTTGTCTTGATGTTCCATCCTAATGATTTGTCGGACACAAAACGCGGGAAAAGGGAGAGGCCAGTCCCTTCGGCTTTACTTTTGGCAGATTCAAAGAAGCAGTGCCGCCATTTGTTTTCCTTTTTCTCATAGTATGGTATAATATTACCATCAAAAGGAAGGTGGTTCCGCAGTGCTGACAAAAAGCCAACAGAAGGTCTATGATTACTTAAAAGGCAGGATGGAAAACGGGCTGCCGCCGAGCGTTCGTGAGATTTGCCGGGCAACGGGACTAAAGTCCACTTCCAGTGTCCACGCACATTTAAAATCATTGGAAGAAATGGGCCTGATCACCCGTGACCGGGGCTTAAATCGAGCCATTCATCTTGCGGGGGAACAGCCGACTGTGCAGGTCCCGATTTTGGGCCGGGTCGCGGCGGGCAATCCCATCCTTGCCGTAGAAGAAGTGGAAGGATATCTGCCGTATTCGCCGGTGAAACGGGCGGGTGACGAAACGTATTTCGCGTTGCATGTAAAAGGTGAAAGCATGAAGAACGCGGGAATTCTGGATGGAGATATTGTCATTGCGCTCAAGACGCAGACGGCGTTTGACGGGGAAATCATTGTTGCTCTGATTGAAGATGAGGCGACGGTGAAGCGGTTATTTCGGGAAAAGGACCGTGTTCGTCTTCAGCCGGAAAATCCGGCATTTGAGCCCATCTACACTCAAAATGCACAGATTTTGGGAAAGGTGATCGCCGTTTACCGCTTTTACCGGTAAACGTCAGTCCCGCACCAGAACGGCCCGCACGGGCGAGGCTTCCGCCCCTGCCAGCAGCAGCGGCAGAGCAATTAACCGATAGGCGCCTGGTTCCACGGCAGAAAGGTTCAGCCCCTCCAAAATTGGAATTCCGGCGCCGAGCAGTTCGGTGTGTGGGGCTTCCTCGTCGTCCGGTGCGCCGATGCTCTGCGCGTCTGTACCAACCAGCAGAACTCCGGTTTCGGCAAGCGCAAAGGCTGCGCTTTCAGACAGAAAAGCCGCTCCGTCTCCTTTGAACAGGAGGCGGGAACCGGATTGAGGCGCCAGCAGGTCGATGTCGGCTCCGGTCAGAATGCCGTGGGCGGGAATGACGGTGCAGGGACCAATGCAGTGCGAAAGGTCCAGCTTGTCGATCGATTCCCCGTCTGGAATAAAGTGGAGCGGTGCGTCCAGATGGGTCGCGCTGTGGCAACAGGTGTAAAATCCGGAAAGATTGAAAGCGTCTCCCAAATCCATCCGGCGAACCAAATCCCGGCGCGGATGCGGATCGCCCGGATAAGGAGTGGAGGAGAACAGCTCTCTGGTAATGTCGATCAATTCCATACCGCTGTTCTCCTTCCTTATAGTTTCGGCAGAAGATTTGTGAGAAGCTGCGTCAGCTCTTGTGCGGAACGGCGGGCAAAGGTGGTAAAGTCCGTTGCTGCCTGTTCGTCCGCGCTGTCTGAAATGGCGCGGATTACAATGAAGTCTACGCTGTTCAGGTAGCAGACCTGCGCGATGCTTCCGCCTTCCATTTCGCAGGCGGAAGCGCCGAATTCGTCCGCAATGCGGCCGAGCTGCTTCGAATTGCAGATAAACTGGTCGCCCGTTGCAATGATGCCCGTATGTATTTTCTGCGGTTCAAAGACCGATTTTGCCGCGGCGGCGGCCAGGTTTACCAATGTGGGGGAAGCGGGGATGCGGATGATATCCGGCCCGCTTAAATATCCTTTCTCGTCGCCGAGCGCGGAGGTATCCATATCGTGCTGGACCAGCGCGCTGGATATAACGATATCGCCGATTTTCACCCAAGCGCCGGTTCCGCCCGCAACGCCGATGTTCAGCAGTGCGGACGGGTGGTACCGCAGAATCATCGTCTGGGCACAGACCGCGGCCGCCACTTTTCCGACTCCGCAGCGGGCGACTACACAGTCAACCCCCGCGACAGTCCCTTTGTGATAAATAATTCCGCTGATTGTTTCTGTTTCGTGTTTCGGCATCAGATCAATCAGATCCTGCACTTCTACCTCCATTGCTCCGATGATTCCAATCATCGTAACAACACCTCCGATTTTCTGTTTCTGTTCTGATCATACGTTGTTTTTTTCAGAAAATCAATCCTCTTTTTTGCCGCGGGGCTTTTTTTCGCCGCATTTGTCGCGAAGAGCGTCGACGATGAGCTGCAGTGTCTGGATGCGCCCGAATTTTTTGTCCTGCGCTTCAATGATATGCCAGGGGGCGTATTGGGTGGATGTGTATTTCAGCATGTCGTTTACACAGGTTTCGTACTGGTCCCATTTACCGCGGTTGCGCCAGTCTTCTTCCGTGATTTTCCAGCTTTTTTCCGGATTGTTCTGTCGTGCCTGAAAACGGCGAAGCTGCTCGTCTTTATCAATTTGCAGCCAGAATTTCAGAATGACTGCGCCCCAGTCTGCAAGCTCATGTTCAAATTCGTTGATTTCACGGTAAGCGCGCCGCCAGTCGTTTTCCGTGCAGAAGCCTTCCACCCGTTCCACCAGAACGCGGCCGTACCAGGAACGGTCAAAAATGGAGATGTGGCCGTCGCGCGGAATGTTGTTCCAAAACCGCCACAGATAATGGCGTGCCGCTTCATCCGGAGTGGGGGAGGCAACGGGAATCACCTGGTATCCGCGCGGGTCCAGTGCCTTTGCCACGCGGCGGATGGTTCCTCCTTTTCCGGCTGCGTCCCAGCCTTCAAATGCGAGGATGACGGGAATCTTTTTTAAATAGAGTTCACTGTGCAGTTCGCGCAGCCGGTCCTGATTTTGTTCCACACGCAGGTGATACTCGTCCTGCTCCATGGCGTGGCTCAGCGGCACTTGAGCCAGCTTCGGCATGGGCAGAAACGGATAGGAGCCGGGGTGGATTCCTGTTTCGGCAGAAGCGTTGCGTTCGGGGCTGCGGTTCAGTGCTTCCGTGACCCGTGAGAGGACCGCCTTAAAAATGTCCAGCGCCGCGGCGCGGTGGTCCGTGCCGGAAAGCAGATGCCAGGGAGCGGCTGTGGTGTTGGTGTAACCGATCATTTCGTCAAACACTTCGCGGTATTTGTCATACTGCCGGTTCCGCTTCCAGTCCTGCTCGGATACGCGCCATTGCGTGCTGCGCTTTTTTGCCAGTTTTTCAAAGCGCTCTTTTTGCTCTTTTTTACTGATGTGAACAAAGAATTTGATGATGAGGCAGCCGCTGTCCGTCAGCTCGCGCTCAAGGGTATTGATGCTGTTGAGCCGCCGCGTCCGTTCGGTATCGTTTATATTTTCTTCCAGTACAGCGGTGGAAACGTCCATATACCAGCTGCGGTCCATGACGGAAAAATCGCCCGCTTTCGGGATGAAATTCCAGTAGCGCCACAGGACGGGTCTGCGCCGTTCCAATTCTGTGGGCTGTGTTACGGAATGGACTTTGCACCAGCGTGGGTCCAGATTCAGAATCAGGTTGGAAATCAGATCGCCTTTTCCCGAAGCCCCCCAGCCTTCAAACAGGACGATGACGGGCAGCTTCTTTTTCCTGACCTGCTGCTGCAAAACATAAATTTGGTCCCGCAGCTTTTTGGAAAGAGTTTTGTATTCTTCTTTGGAAACACTTTGCTTCAAATCAATTTTTTCAAGCACGGAAAGCACCATCCTTTTATCGTTATTATACGCGCTTTTGCGGTGTTTAACAGAAACAGCGGCGATCCGTTCAAATTCCCGGCGCGGTATTCCATCAGCATGTCATTTGTGATATAATAAAACGAATATTTTCCGGGAGGGAGGCGGCGCGATGATTATTCTGGGAATTGACCCGGGGTATGCCATTGTCGGCTACGGACTGATCCGGGCGGAACGCGGAAGATTCTTTCCGCTGGAACATGGCGCTGTGACGACCCACGCGGGGGAAGATTTCTGCCTGCGGCTGGAAACAATCTATAACGATCTGTGCGCTGTGATGACAAAATGGAAACCGGACGCGGTGTCGATTGAAAAACTTTATTTTCAGAATAACCAGAAAACCGCGATCGGTGTGGCGGAAGCCCGCGGCGTCATTTTACTGGCCGCGCGCCAGTCGGGGGCTCAAATCTTTGAATACACCCCGCTGCAGATTAAGCTGGCGGTCACCGGGTACGGTCAGGCAAAAAAGCCGCAGGTGATGGAGATGACCAGGCGGCTGCTCTGCCTGAAAGAAGTCCCAAAGCCGGACGATACCGCCGATGCCCTTGCGATGGCGGTTTGCCATGGTCAGGCGGCCGGGTCCATTACCAGGCGGGCGATGCTTGCGGGAAAAATCCCGCTGCGCAACCGGAACCGGATCTAACGGAGGAATCATGATTTACAGTGTGAATGGCACCCTGACCCATATGGAACCGGGAGTCGCCGTGGTGGAATGCGGCGGTGTGGGGTTCAAATGCTTTACTTCTATGAATACACAGCGTACCCTGCCGCAGATCGGCGCAAAGGCAAAACTGTTTACCGTGCTGAACGTGCGTGAGGATGCGATGGATCTGTTTGGGTTTGCCACCCAATCGGAGCTGAGCTGTTTTAAAATGCTGACTGCTGTTTCCGGGGTGGGGCCGAAAGTCGGCCTTGCCATTTTGTCGGAACTGACGCCGGAGCAAGTTGCCGCATCGGTCGCAACGGGTGACAGCAAAACGCTGACCAGGGCAAGCGGTGTCGGCCCAAAGCTCGCGCAGCGGATCTGCCTGGAACTGAAAGACCGGGTGCGCGACCTCGGTGCGGCGGCCGGTAAGGCTATGCCGTCTGCGGGCACTGCTTCGGCGTCTTCCCATGCTGCGGCGGCGGTAGATGCGCTTTCCGTTTTGGGATATTCCCCTTCGGATGCGGCGGCTGTCGTTGCCCGGTTTGACAGCGCACTGCCGGTGGAAGAACTGATCCGCCTGTCACTGCGCACCATTGATACCGGTAAACGGGGAAGCTGACGGCAGGCTGATGGAGGGGCCATAGAATAGAATGGAAAACGTGGATTACGAGCAGAATAACGGCAACGAATATGATTTTGAGAATCGTGTCGTCGCGCCGGAATACGAGGCGGAGGATGCGGAAGTTGAAAATCCCCTGCGGCCCCGAACACTTTCGGAGTACATTGGGCAGGAAAAAGTAAAGGAAAACCTTTCTATTTTCATTGAAGCGGCCAAACAGCGGAAAGAAAGCCTGGACCATGTTCTGCTTTATGGTCCGCCGGGCCTTGGCAAAACAACGCTGGCCGGCATCATTGCAACCGAACTGGGAGTAAATCTGCGCATTACATCCGGCCCGGCGATTGAAAAGCCGGGTGATTTGGCCGCAATCCTGACTAATCTGAGTGCGGGCGACGTGCTGTTTATCGACGAGGTTCACCGGCTTTCACGCAGTGTGGAAGAAATTTTGTATCCTGCGATGGAGGACTACGCGCTGGACATCATCACGGGGAAAGGACAGATGGCGGCTTCCTATCATCTGCCGCTGCCAAAGTTTACCCTGGTTGGTGCGACAACCCGCGCCGGTCAGCTCAGCGCGCCGCTGCGGGATCGTTTCGGCGTGGTGCTGCGCCTGGAGCTGTATACCCCGCAGGAGCTGGCTCGGATTGTTTCGCGCAGCGCGAAAATCCTTGGTATTCCGATTGAGGCGGACGGCGCGCTGGAAATTGCGGGGCGCTCGCGCGGAACGCCCCGCATTGCAAACCGGCTGCTGAAACGGGTGCGCGACTTTGCGCAGGTGATTTCTGGCGGTACGATTACTTGTGAATCGGCCCGAATTGCCCTTGACCGGCTGGAAGTTGATTCGCTCGGTCTGGATGCAAACGACCGGCGGATGCTCCGTGCTTTAATCAAGTTTTACAACGGCGGTCCCGTGGGTTTGGAAACGCTTGCCGCGGCCATCGGTGAGGAAGCCGTCACCATTGAAGATATTTACGAACCGTATTTAATGCAGATCGGCTTTTTAAACCGCACGCCGCGCGGACGCTGCGCAACAGCGGCGGCCTATGAGCATTTGGACCTTGAATTTCCAGGGAGGGAAGGTTCGGAACAACAAAAGTTATTTTAGTTTTGTACAGCTAATAATATAGAAACAATACAATATGCCAACAGAGTTTTCTGTGTGAAAGAAAACGATAACAGGAGAGATTTTATGGGAAGATTATTTGGAACAGATGGGGTCCGCGGCATTGCAAACAGCGAACTGACCTGCGAACTTGCCATGAGCATCGGGCGGGCGGCGGCTATGGTGCTGACCGACAGTGACCACCGCCATCCCAAAATACTGATCGGCAAAGACACGCGTTTGTCCTCCGATATGCTGGAAGCGGCGATTACGGCCGGACTTTGCAGCGTGGGCGCGAATGTTGTTCGGCTCGGTGTTGTTCCAACCCCGGCGGTTGCGTTTCTGGTTGGAAAATACAAGGCGGATGCCGGGGTCATGCTGACGGCTTCGCACAATCCCTGCGAATTTAACGGAATTAAGATATTCAGCGGGGACGGATATAAATTACCCGATGCACTGGAAGAACAGATTGAATCGATTGTTCTGGACCACACTATGAAGCCTATATGTCCGGTCGGCGGTGCGGTCGGGAGCGTATCGGATGCCCTGAAAGCCGTGCGCGATTATGTGGACCATATTAAATGCACTGTGCCGTTTGCATTGACGGGGATGAAAGTTGCGATTGACTGCGCCAACGGTTCAGCCAGCCGTACGGCGGAACTCCTGTTTTCGGAACTGGGTGCCGAGTGCCACATGCTGTCGGACCACCCGAACGGGATCAACGTCAACGACGCGTGCGGTTCCACACACATGGAAAACCTGATGCGCTTTGTCGGCGAAAACCATCTGAATGCCGGCATTGCGTTCGACGGGGACGCGGACCGCTGCCTTGCCGTGGATGAAAACGGCCGTTTGGTTGACGGCGATTTTCTGATGGCAATCTGTGCCGCAGATTTAAAATCCCGCGGGAAGCTTGCCAAAGACACCGTGGTGGGTACTATTATGACTAACATGGGCTTTAATCGTTTTTGCAAGGATGACGGAATTCAATTTGAGGCGACCAAGGTAGGCGACCGGTATGTGCTGGAGGAAATGCTGCTGGAAGGCTACAACTTCGGCGGCGAACAAAGCGGGCACATCATATTTCACGATTTTGCCACAACCGGCGACGGCCAGCTGACGGCTGCGCAGCTTCTCAGTATTTTAAAGCGGAGAGAAGCGAAGCTTTCCAGCCTGGCCACTTTGATGGTTCGCTATCCGCAGGTGCTTGTAAACGTTGAAGTGAAGCCCGACGGAAAACTTCGCTTTTACACCGACCCGCAGGTGAAAGATTCGGTGGAACATGCCAAGAAGCAGCTTGGCAACCGGGGCCGTGTGGTGGTTCGTCCGTCAGGGACGGAGCCGCTGCTGCGTGTTATGATCGAAGGGGAAGACGAAGAAGAGATCGCGCAGGTTGCAAACTCGATTGCCGGGGTTCTCCGCGACCGTCTAGCATAAAGAGAAGTACGGCAGGGAAGGTAAGGAAAACGGATTGAGAGTTTCAAACTGGAAGGACTATGAACTGATCGACGCGTCTGCGGGGGAACGGCTGGAACGGTGGGGAAAGGTGATCTTGATTCGCCCGGATCCGCAGATCCTGTGGGATACGCCCAAAAAAGACCCGTTGTGGGAACAGGCGGACGCCCGCTATCGGCGCTCTTCTACCGGCGGAGGAAAATGGCAGGTACTGCGCCATGTTCCCCCTGTGTGGAGCATTCGATACGGGGAGCTGAAGTTCCGCTTAAAGACCATGGGATTTAAACACACCGGAATTTTTCCGGAGCAGGCCGTTAACTGGGATCTTGTCACAGGACTGATTCACAGGGCGAACCGCCCGATTCGTGTTTTGAACCTGTTTGGTTACACGGGCGCGGCAACGCTTGCCTGCCTTCGGGCCGGCGCGCAGGTCTGCCATGTGGACGCCTCCAAAGGGATGGTCGCCTGGGCGAAAGAAAACGCGGCTGAGTCCGGCCTTTCCGACCGGCCTGTCAGGTGGCTGGTGGACGACTGCCAGAAATTTGTCCGCCGCGAGCATCGAAGAGGCAATACCTATGACGGCATTATTATGGACCCGCCTTCCTACGGGCGCGGGCCGGGCGGAGAAGTGTGGAAGCTGGAAGAGCAGATTTACACGCTGGTCGAAGAATGTGTGCCGATCCTGTCGCATCATCCGCTGTTCTTTCTCTTGAATTCCTATACCGCCGGATTATCGCCGGCGGTCATGGAATATCTGCTTGGTGTTTTGGTCGGCCGTCATTTTGGCGGGAAGCTTTCCTCCGGTGAAATCGGGCTGCCCGTTACGCGCAGCGGTTTGATTCTTCCGTGCGGCGGCACAGCGGTGTGGCAGGCGGAATAAATTGTCAGGGGGGCCTTTCATGGAGAAGAAGAAAAAGAAAAGCAGCGGCGCCGGACTGATCGCGATTTTGCTGATCGCGGCGGTTCAGATGATCGCAAAGGGAGGATACTCCAAACTGTCGATCACCCTGCTTTACGCGCTTATTGTGGCCGCGCTGTTTTACGGGGCGTACCGGATTGCAAGGATGGTCGGCGATTCCGGAAGGAAAGCCTCCCGGCCGGGAGGGAAGCCGTCCGGAAACAGGTCCGGGGCACACGCGAAAACGCGTGTGGAGCACAGGCAATCGGCGCCTCTGCCGGAAGACCCTTCCTGCCGGAGCGCGGAACAGTGGAAGAGCCTGTTTGAAGCGGGACTAATCGACCGGGAAGAATACAGGGAAAGACGGAACAAGATGGAAAAGCGCGGCTGAGTTGCTGCGCGGCAAAGGACGGAATTAGGATTGATGGATCATTATATCAAAGCGGAAGACGTTACGTTTTCCTATGAAGCGCAGGAGAACGAGAAAGCGCCGGAGGTGCTCCACGGTGTCTCACTGAATATCCACAAGGGCGAATTTGTCGCTTTGCTGGGGCACAACGGTTCGGGAAAATCCACCATGGCAAAAGAATTTAACGCCATGCTGCTGCCAAGCGGAGGAAAAGTCTATGTGGACGGCCTGGACACGCTTGATGATGCTTTAAAAATTGAAATTCGCCAACGGGTCGGGTTGGTGCTGCAGAATCCGGACAACCAGCTTGTGGCCAGCATTGTGGAAGAAGATGTGGCGTTTGGACCGGAAAATCTGGGCGTTTCTCCGCCGGAAATCCGCAAGCGTGTGGATGATGCCCTGAAAGCCGTTGACATGTATGATTATCGCATGCACGCGCCGTACAAGCTTTCCGGCGGGCAGAAACAGCGGATTGCCATTGCCGGTATTATCGCAATGCAGCCGGACTGTATCGTGCTGGACGAACCGACGGCGATGCTGGACCCGCGCGGACGCGATGAAGTCCTTGAAACGATTCACCGCCTGAATCGCGAAAAAGGGATTACGATTGTTTTGATTACTCATTATATGGATGAGGCGGCCGGTGCCGACCGCGTGATTGTCATGGACGACGGTCAGATTTTGACGCAGGGGTCCCCTCGTCAGGTCTTTTCGCAGGTGGAGCTGCTCCAAGCGCACCAGCTTGACGTTCCGCAGTCCACAGAGCTGATTTATCGTCTGAAAGGCGAAGGGGTTCCCCTGCCGGACGGAATTTTGAATATTGAGGAATGTGTGTCGGCTTTGGAGCCTCTTTTGAAACAATCGGGGAATATAGGAGAAATAGATGCCAGTCATTGAAACAAAAGAACTTACTTTTCGGTACGGAGAGGGAACCCCTTTCTGCAAAACCGCCATCGACCACGTCAGCATTTCGGTGGAACAGGGTGAATTTCTCGGCTTGATCGGGCATACCGGTTCCGGCAAGTCCACATTAATTCAGCAGTTTAACGGCCTGTTGAAGCCGACGTCCGGCAAGGTGCTGCTAAAGGGGAAAGATATTTGGGCTGAACCCAGAAAAATCCGCGATATCCGCTTTCAGGTCGGCATGGTGTTCCAGTATCCGGAACATCAGCTTTTTGAAGAAACCGTTCTGAAAGATGTTTGTTTCGGCCCTAAAAATATGGGCCTTTCAGAAGATGAAGCACAGCAGCGCGCCCGCCGTGCGGCACGCTTTGTCGGTCTGCCGGACGAACTGCTTGAAAAAAGCCCGTTTGAACTTTCGGGCGGGGAAAAGCGACGGGCGGCGATTGCCGGAGTGATTGCGATGGACCCGGATGTTCTGATTCTGGACGAGCCAACGGCCGGACTGGACCCGCGCGGCCGGGAGATGCTGCTCAGCCAGATCGGTGCATATCACCGCGAGCGCCACAACACGGTCATTCTGGTTTCCCACAGCATGGAGGACATCGCCCGCGTGGCGGACCGCGTGTTGGTGATGAACGGCGGAAAAGCCGTAATGCTGGACCGCACGGAAAAGGTGTTTGCGCGCGGTCGTGAGCTGGAATCACTTGGCCTGCGTGTTCCGGAGGTCACGAAAGTTTTGTTGACTTTGCGGGAACACGGATGCCCGGTTCATGCTTCGCTGACGGTTGACCAGGCGGTGGAGCAGCTTCTGCCGCTGCTGAAGAAAGAAGGTGCCGTCCGTGGTTAGGGATATCACGCTGGGCCAGTATTTTCCGGGGAACTCGCTGATTCATCGTTTGGACCCGCGCATGAAGATACTGATTACTTTTGCGTTTATCGTCTTTATTTTTGTCGCTGCTAATTTTCAGGGCCTTGCTGTGATGCTTCTGCTGATGGCATCTGTGCTGCTTTTATCCGGCGTACCGTTGAGCCAGTACCTGAAAAGCCTGAAGGCGGTTCTGTTTATTGTCGCTTTTACGTTTGTTTTAAATTTATTTTACGGCGGCGGAACCACGGTGTGGAGCTGGCGCTTTATGCGGATTACGGACGGCGGTATCAGCAACGCGGTTTTTGTTGCGGTTCGAATTTTCAGTCTGATTCTGTTCAGTTCTGTACTGACGTTCACCACTTCTCCCACACAGCTGACCGACGCGCTGGAACGGCTGATGAAGCCGCTGAAGGTGCTGCATGTGCAGGTGCATGAAATCGCCATGATGATGACAATTGCCCTGCGGTTTGTTCCGACGCTGCTGGAGGAAACCGACAAAATTATGAATGCGCAGAAAGCCAGAGGGGCCGACCTGGAAAGCGGCGGATTTATGCAGCGGGTGAAATCGCTGATTCCGATTTTAATTCCGCTGTTTGTCTCATCCTTTCGCAGGGCTTACGACCTTGCCATGGCAATGGAGTGCCGCTGCTACCACGGCGGGGAAGGGCGCACCAAGATGAAGCAGCTGCATATGTCCGGCTTGGATGCGGCGGCGGCGGTTGTGTCCGGCCTGTTCTGTGTGGGGGTTTTGTTCTGCGCGTTTCACTTTCCTGCCGCGCTGAGATAAAGAAAGGGAAAATCATGCGAAATCTTCTGGTTACAATCTGCTTTGACGGAGCAAACTATCACGGCTGGCAGGTTCAGCAGAATGCCGTTTCGGTTCAGCAGGTCTTTCAGCAGGCGCTTGAAAAAATTATGGGAGAGCAGCCGAACATCAAGGGCTGCAGCCGAACGGATTCCTTTGTCCATGCCCGTGAATTCTGCATCAGTTTTCATACGGAACACGGCATCCCGTGCGAACGGATGGTCGGCGCGCTGAATCATTTCCTTCCGAAAGATATTGCCGTGCTTTCCTGCCGGGAAGTGCCGATGGATTTTCACGCGCGGTATTCCTGCCTTGGCAAAGAGTATGAGTATCAGATTTGGAACGAGCGGGTCCGGAATCCTTTTTTGAAAGGAAGAGCGCTTCATTACTGGTATCCGCTGGATTTAGCGCGGCTGAACCGCGCATCCTCCTATTTGCTTGGGGCGCATGATTTTACTTCGTTTTGTGCGGTCGATGCCAGAAAGCGTGGGAACATGACGCGCACGATCACACAAGCGCGGTGGAAAAAAAACGGAAGCACTGTCAGTTTTTTTGTATCCGCTGATGGGTTTCTTTACCATATGGTTCGCATTCTGGTCGGCACCATGCTTCGTGTAGCCGAGCGAAAATTTGAGCCGGAGGATCTGAAACGGATTCTAAAAGCCTGTGACCGTGCGGCGGCCGGACCGACCGCGCCCCCCCAGGGGCTGTACCTCAATCAGGTTTTTTATGATCATTCTTCTTTGAATGGAAATAAAATTCTTTAATGGTACTCTGTAAAAGTTTGTAAAAATGCAAAAATAAGGGCATAGAATGAAAATGGAACGGTAAATTGGCAAGCCGAAGGGCGCTGCCGTGACGGCGTGTCAATTTGGTAATCGCGTCGGCGGTTATCAATGGAATTGTAGGAGAAGGACGTGAAGCACCATGGAAGATGACGGCCGCCGTTTTGACACGGCTGAATTCGATCTGGCGAAGCATTACCCGCGGAAGAAGAGAAAGCCGCCGAAATTTTTTGGGGAACATACGGTTCCGCGCTGGGTTTATCGAATTGCTTTGATTCTGCTTCTGTGCGTTGCGGGAACGCTCGGCTGGATGAACCGGGACAATCTGGCCCCCGCGAATGTAGTGGAATGGGTGCAGGCCCGCGTTGTCGGCATGGGAGTCGGGGACGGATTTCCCCACACGATTGCCGGCACGGCGGTTCAGCCTCAGAACTTTCTGTCTGCAGAAAAAAA
This sequence comes from Oscillospiraceae bacterium, assembly GCA_022650485.1. GTDB lineage: Bacteria > Bacillota > Clostridia > Oscillospirales > Acutalibacteraceae > Caproicibacter. The sequence goes on from JALCPP010000014.1 coordinate 18,444, forward strand.
TATCTGCTTTGTGAGCGACACATCTCTGACGGTGCTGAATTCCACAGCAAAAGAACTTGTTTCCCGCCAGCACAGTTTCAGCAGTCCGGTTCTTCAGATCAGCGGCGACAGAATGCTGATTTATAGTCTGGGAGGCCGGGGCTGTCAACTGGAAAGTTTGAATCACACGATCCGGAAAATCAGTCTGAAACAGAATCTGATTGCCGGTGCCATTGCCCGCCGCGGGGGCTATGCGTTTATCACGGAAGCGGACGGTTACCGCGGGGAACTGACCGCATATACGTCGGACGGCCGTGAACAATCGCATTACTGGTTTGCGGATTATTATCCCACGGCGGTTGCCCTTAGTCCGGACGGAAGTATGGCGGCGGTGACCGGTGTCAACACGGCAAACGGCGTGATCAAGTCCGCTGTTTACCTGCTGGACTTAAACAATACAAAGGTGCAGAAGCCGCTTGCGGTATATAAGGAAAACATGCTGTTTGATATTGATTGGAACGGTGACAGTTCCGTTACCGCAATCGGGGATCGGTCCGCTGTACTGGTAGACGCCGGAAGCCGTTCGAAAACAGAATACAGTTATGGCGGTAAGCAGCTGATTTCTTACAGCGCATCCGCCGACTTGTTGGTTCTGGGTTTGTCTGCTTATGAAGGGGCCGCTGATTCCGATCTTGTGATTCTCAATCATTCGGGCGAAAAAATTCTGTCGCCTTCCCTTCACGGTACCATACGGTCCGTTTCCGTCTACGGCTCTGCCGTGGCTGCTTTATGCGGTTCGAATGTTTATTTTTACACTTCTTCCCCCGCTGGACCTGCCGGTACCTGCGACGCGGGGGGCGATGCAAAAGCGGTGGCGCTGCGTGATGAAACTTCCGCGTATCTTCTTGGCGTTTCGGAAATTCGCATGGTTTCCAGTCGATAACTGGCTTGTGCAAAAGGTTGTTTTGTGATATATTGCTTTTGTGTACGGATTTATTTTTGCGTTTAGGGAGGCAAAAAGTGGGAATCTTTTATGACCTGGCATTGCTGATTCTTCTTGTTGTTTTTGTTGTATCAGGGCTTCGCCGGGGAATTGTCCGTTCGGTCATTGAACTTGCCGGATTCATTGTGTCAATTGTTCTTTCTGTGCGTCTGTCCGCAAGTTTTCTTAAGGCCGCGGGCCCATTTCTTGCACAGTATCTGCCTTCATTTCAGGTCGGACAGCCGCTGAACCGGATTCTTTCCGCGGCAGTTCTGTTTATTGGAATGGAAATGCTGGTCCATGTGATTGCTTCTGCCGCAGACCATGTTTTTCGTCTGCCGGTTCTGCATCAGGTGAATATGCTGCTGGGCGGTGCGTTCGGGTTGGTTAAAGGTGTCGCGGTTTTATTTGTTATTTGTGCTTTGACTCGATTTGCGGTGCCTTCCATTCACGGTGCGGCTTTTGGGTGGAAAGAACTTGAAAACTCTAAAATTCTTCAATATACAGAGGAAAAGAATCCAGTTGAAACATTGTTACAAGCAGATCTTTGGAATGGAGTAAACAGCAATGCAGAACAGAAACAAAAACTTTAATATCCCAAACACACTGTCAATTTTAAGAATTTTGCTGATTATTCCTTTTGTCATTTATTATACAAATGATCAGATCTTGAAGGCAGCTGTTGTTTTGGTCTTATCCGGCCTGACTGATATGCTGGACGGAACGATCGCGCGCAAATATCATCAGATTACGGAACTGGGCCAGATGCTTGACCCGCTTTCCGACAAGATGACGCAGGGCGCTGTGGCCATTTGTCTTGCGGTGAAACAGCCGATTTTGATTCCGTTCCTCGCGGTTTTTGTGATTAAAGAGGCCCTGATGGTAATTGCCGGAATCTTTTTGATTGGGAAGAAGAAAAAACGTCCCGGCGGGTCGATGTGGTTCGGAAAAACGGCGACGGTCCTTTTTTATATTTCTTTTGGAATCATTGTTTTCCTGAAAGGAATCGGTGTTGGAGAAAATCAGGAGCTGATCGTTTCCGTAACGCTTTTATCCATTACGGCGGCCTTTATGATTTACGCCTTTATTCGGTATGCGGGAATTTATTTTGACATTGTACGGTCTGATGATCCGAAGTATCGAATTGATATTCAGGAAGTTATGGATAAAAAGAAACGCAGATAAAGCCCTGTTTTTTTTATTTATTGTATGATATATTAAGAATCAAATCCTAAAAAGAATTGAAGTGAGCTGAAATGATCATGTGTTCCAAATGCCACAAAAGGCCTGCGGTTGTCTTTTTAACGCCGTCGACCGATATGAAGGAGAGCCGTGGGCTCTGCCTGATTTGTGCCAAGGAACTTGGAATAAAGCCGGTCAATGATTTGCTCGACCAGATGGGAATTACGGATGACCAGATGGAAGCGATGGAATCGGAACTGACTGATATGATTGAGGCAAATGGCGATGACGAGAATGGCTCCGAAAATGCCATGAATGGGTTTGTGCCCGGCGGAGCTGCGACATTTCCATTTATCCAGAATATTTTTCAGGGAGGAGCCAACAGCCCTGAGCAGGTTCAAAAAGGGGATTCTGCCAAGAAGGCCCCGAAAGAAAAGCATAAGACCAAGCGCAAACACTTGGAGTCTTACTGTACAAATCTGACCGCCAGGGCCAGAGCGCAGCAGATTGATGCGGTTATCGGCCGGGAAAAGGAAATTGCGCGTGTCATTCAAATCCTCAGCCGCAGAACCAAGAATAACCCCTGCCTGATCGGAGAACCGGGTGTCGGCAAAACTGCGGTAGCGGAAGGGCTGGCCCTGAGAATTGCGAGCGGGAAGGTTCCTGCCGGATTATGCAAAAAAGAAATTTATCTGCTTGATTTGACGGCTTTGGTAGCGGGAACACAGTTCCGCGGCCAGTTTGAGAGCCGGATTAAGGGCCTTTTGCAGGAAGTGAAGACGGAAGGCAACATTATACTGTTTATTGATGAAGTGCACAATCTGGTCGGTACAGGGGATGCGGAAGGTTCCATGAATGCCGCGAATATTCTAAAGCCGGCTCTTTCCCGCGGGGAAATTCAGGTGATTGGCGCCACTACGTTCAGTGAATACCGCAAATATATTGAAAAGGATGCCGCTCTGGAACGGCGTTTTCAGCCGGTGACAATTGCGGAGCCGTCCATTCAGGAAACGGTTGAGGTATTGACTGGAATTAAGTCTTATTACGAAAACTTTCACCGCGTGCGTGTGCCGGATTCTATCATCCGCAAAATTGTAACGTTGTCAGAGCGGTATATCAATGACCGGTTCCTGCCGGACAAAGCCATTGACCTTTTGGATGAGTCCTGCTCGTGTGCCGCATTGAGAAATGCTTCGATGGAACAGTATGACAGAAACGCGCAGCAGCTTGCAAATTTGCATGAACAGGAAGAACAGCTGATGTCTGACAGCACTGCGGAGCCGGATTACCAGAAACTGGCGGAGATCCGCATGAATATTTCCAGGCTGGAACTGAAGGAAAAAGAGTTGGCACCCGCAGCGTTGGGTTCTGAAGTTGAGGAAAGCGACGTCGCGCATGTCATTGAACTGTGGACGGGGATTCCCGCAAGCCGTATTCAGGAAAATGAGCTAAAAAAGCTGGCCGGATTGGAGCAGGTGCTGAGCAGCAAAGTCATCGGCCAGGAAGAGGCTGTGACCGCCGTATCGGCCGCTATTCGCCGCAGCAGGGTACAAATCAGCCCGCGCCGCAGACCCGCTTCATTCATATTTGTGGGCCCTACGGGAGTGGGGAAGACGGAACTGGTGAAGGTCCTTTCCAAGGAACTGTTTGATACGCCGGAAACGCTGATCCGGTTGGATATGTCGGAGTTTATGGAAAAGCATTCCGTGTCCCGCATTATCGGTTCACCTCCGGGTTATGTTGGATATGACGAGGCTGGCCAGGTAACCGAAAAGGTTCGCCGCCGTCCTTATTCGGTGCTTTTATTTGATGAAATCGAAAAAGCTCATCCGGACGTCATGAATATCCTTCTGCAGATTCTGGACGAGGGACATATTACAGATGCCCACGGCAGAAATGTCAATTTTGAAAACACCGTGCTTATTATGACCTCAAACGCCGGCAGTGACAAGAAAGAGGGGACCCTGGGCTTTGCACGCAGTGATGCTGATGTGAGCCGTGAGCGGGCTCTCAAAGCCCTTTCTGATTTCCTGAGGCCTGAATTTATCAGCCGTGTGGATGAAATTATTGTTTTCCGTCAGCTGAAGGAAGATGATTTTGAGAAAATAGCGCATTTGATGCTGAATGAGTATGTCGATACGCTGAAAGACCGTGGGACCCGTTTCCTTTATGATGAGAAAGCAACCCGCTGGCTTGCCAGGCATGCGATTGGAGGCAAGAGCGGAGCGCGCGATCTTCGCAATCTGATCCGCCGTAAGGTCGAAGACCGAGTGGCTTCGATTGTGGTGGAAAATGGAAGTGATTCGCTGGCCGGAATTGCCGTGACGGCAGACGATGAAACGGGCATTCAATTGCAGGTTCTGCAATAAGCCGACGAAAAATAAAAAAAAGGTTGGATAAATGTAATTTTGTTATTGACAACTGCCACTGAAGGGTGCTATAATAATACCCGTCGCTGAGAATGCGAGTGTAGTTCAGTGGCAGAACTCCAGCCTTCCAAGCTGGTCGCGTGGGTTCGATTCCCATCACTCGCTCCATATTTTTTGCGCCAATAGCTCAGTTGGATAGAGCAACTGCCTTCTAAGCAGTAGGCCAGGGGTTCGAATCCCTTTTGGCGCGCCACACTTCTGTATGGTGGATGTAGCTTAGCTGGTTAAAGCGCCAGTTTGTGGCACTGGAGACCGTGGGTTCGAATCCCATCTTCCACCCCATTTTTAGAAAATACGGTTGCGGCAGATTTTGTCGTGCTGGATAGATTGGGCTGTAGCCAAGGGGTAAGGCAACGGACTTTGACTCCGTCATTTCGTAGGTTCAAATCCTGCCAGCCCAGCCACAGGTCCGCCCTCGGCGGGCTATGCGTAGAGGGCGGCCCAACATATGAATCATTAGCTCAGTTGGTAGAGCACTTGACTTTTAATCAAGGTGTCCGGGGTTCGAATCCCCGATGGTTCACCAAAATAGAACAATGAAATCCCGCATGAATCTTGATTTTTCAGAGATTTGTGCGGGATTTCCTTTTTAGGCTGAAATCATATAATAGGGCTCTATGCCAATTGTTGGGGGTTGCTCTAAAATGGAATGGTTAGGGAGCAGCGTCAAGCTGCTCCTTTTTGTGCCCAATGGTGGAACATGTGCAGAATGCGATTGCGAAAACGGTGGAAATTACGGTAACCATACGCGTTGCGTTTCAGAACTTTGATCTTATTGTTGGACCCTTCCGTAAAGCCGTTGGTGTAGGGACAGTCAAAAGAATTCAGAATACCCTTTGACCAGCGCACCATGGTGTTGCCGCAGGTAAGAAATTTAGGAAGTCCACTGTTTTGAGCGGCCATAATCCAACGGGACAGAGATGCTCTGGCGGATTCACTGCCCGCAGAATCAAGAATTTTAAGAAACTGTTCTTTCAAGGAATAGGCGGTCAGCAGGCGACTGCTGGCATAGAGCATGATGTCGATTTCCTGTTTTTGCTGCGGAGAGAGGAATTTGGACCGCTTCAAACGCCCAGAAAATCTGACGAATGTAATGGTATTTGTCGATCACGTAGGTCGCATTTTTGAAATAGGTTTGTGCGATATTTGCGTAGGTACTCCACATGTCGCTGACAAAGTGTTTTGTTTGGGAACGGTCAAGCTGGCTGAAATATCCTGTAAGCTGATGGCTGTAACGGGTCTGTGAGGATACATTGATATTTTTCTCTGCCCGTATTGCCTTTGAATTCATCGATGGAGACAACTGCGGGCAGCTGCCTTGGTTTTCCATAATCGATGCAATCAAAGATACGGATAACGGTTGAAACAGAAAGGTTACTTTCACGGGCTACGCTGGTAAAGGAACGCACATCCGTGAGCTTTGAAATGATGTATGCAGCGAACCGGTTTGTTATGCGGTAATATCGTGGCAGAAATGAGTTCTCTTCAAAGAAACGTTTTCCACAGGAAGGGCAGCGATATCGTCGCTTTCGGAATATCAAAACCGTGTGTTTCCCAAAGGCGGGAATATTTTTTACCGTTTGCCAACGGTAATCATGAATATTGCTGGTTTTATGTCCGCAGCATGGGCAGAGATGCGGCTTTTGGGGCAATTGCCTTACATTTTTTACGATTACCTCTTTTAATCCGAGCAGTTTTTCGGTAGAATAGTGGCAGAGCATATCGATAGCCTCCCAAATGGGGATCTGACAATTTCCATTTTAAAGGTTTTTTATCGAATATGCTCTACTTTTTTTGTTTTTTCTCCGGCTCTATTCAATATACCCCAACATTTATTATAGAGCCAAAATAATCTGAAATTTTATCCGCGCTGTTTGCCACATCATTTTCGGCGATATGCGTATAGATTTCAGCCGTCATCCGAATATCAGAGTGGCCTAGAAGGTACTGCGCTGTTTTGAGGTCAACTCCGGCCCGGTAAAGGCTCGTCGCGTATGTGTGCCGGAGCATGTGAGGATGGATTCCGGGTACAATGCGCGTTGCCTGCTCCCATAATCTTTATAACGCTGCTATAAGTTATCATGCTTCCGTCCGCCGCTGGGATCACGTAAAGGCTGTTATGCTTTGTCGTTGATAATATATCCGCAAGCTGAGATGGCACTGGGATTGTACGGTGGCTTGCCTTTGTTTTGAGCGATTGATCGGTATCCGCCTGAAAATTTTTGATAAATGTAACTGGCCGGTTTACCGTCAGCCGGTCATCCTCAATATCGCCCCATTGCAGCCCAAAAAACTCCTCGCGCACGAGTCCGGCATAAAGGCCGAGGGAAACAAAGGCCAACGCTCTGCCGGTCAGGCGCCCTCAAATCGCTTTAAGTGCTGCCGTATACGAAAAAGTTTAGACGTGCCATCCGACAGCCTTACACGTCGCTGATAGCGCCCGTCTGCTCGTTTCGTGAGTTTTGCCCCCCTTATATTAAGAACCGTTCCTGATTGGGAGCGGCTCAGATTGTCGAAGAACCCACCCAACGCATTAAGCGAAGGATGGGTTCTTTTTGTAATATCCAAGTTGGGAAAATAAACGATGTAAAATCCACACGAAACCGGAATAATGGTCATCCTTCCACTTCCACATCGCCAGCTTTTTGAGATTCATGGCAGCAAACTTAAGCTTAACCCAATTTGTCACCTGAGTTAAACCCCGGTGCGGTTTCGCGCCGGGGACTGGTTTTATTGAATGAGAGTCGCGTTTCCGGAAGAAAGTTCAAATTCACCGATAACAGTTGTACCGTCTTTCTCATAGAGAGAAATCCGCCGGGCCGCCTTGCTTTTACGCAGCTTTTGTTTTGATACGGCCTCTTGCGGTGTTTTGGGGAGTTCCCCGTATAAATCCGTTACTTTCACATAGCCTTTTGCCCCGTTGGTTCCGACTGCGGCGATCAAATCCGGTTCCGTTTCAAAAGAAGTTGCCAGCTTTTCGGACCCGTAGGTTTGCCCTGCTTCATTTTTCTGGTAGACGGAGGCTGCGGATGTTCTTGCGTCAACATGAATAAATGAAAAAATCGCTAAAAATGCACCGAGAAGAAGTCCCGCTCCCAGAGAAGCTATCAAATGAATGGGTTTTCTTGCAAATATCTTTTTTCTCACGATAAAATCTCCTTTGTTAGTTTGTAAGTGAAGGTGTACTGACCTGCCCCCAAAAGTCGTCCAGATAGAAAGTTAGTAATCACCTGAGATTTTCAATGCATATTCTGATGGCGTCAAATTATTTAGAGAACTGTGCGGGCGAAGGTGGTTATATTCATTTCGCC
>JALCPP010000015.1 GCA_022650485.1 Oscillospiraceae bacterium
CTCCTTTTGATATGTTGAGCCGCAGTTGGCAGACCGCTGCTTTATTATATCAAAAGGAGTTTTTTCACTTACTCAACGCTAAAGCTTTTTGGAACTCCCGGCATAGCCGGGAGTTTTCGCACTATAAAAAAAGCCGCCCGGCAAAACGCCAGACGGCAATGGAACTGGATTGAAAACTCAACAAGATAGAATTCTGCTGCGTTTTCAGCAAACAGAGAGCCGAAGCCCTTATTTTCCCACTTTATATAAGGTCAATCTTCGAAAAATCAATATCCCCGTTCTCTTTTCGCAGAGCCGGGTCACAGTGCACCGCTTCCACTTTTCCAATAAACATTTCATGGGACCCCGTCATAATGGAATCCACAACCTTACACTCAATATTAACCGGGCAGTCCGCCAACAGCGGAACATTCACTTTTTCACCCTCTGCAATCGCCGCGCCGCATTTTTCCAGTTTATCTTCGTCGCGTCCGCTGTGACTGCCAAGGTAGTCAAACATTTCTTTCTGAGCCGCACCGACAAGATTCACCGCAAAGCACTTTGTTTCCTTAACCATATGGTAGGAATACCGCGTGGGAACAATCCCGACCATCACCATTGGCGGAGCATAACTGCAATTGCCGCAATACGCAACCGCCAGCGCATTGTTTTTCCCATCTTTTCCTCTGCATGACACAAGCACCTTCGGCGCCGGCTGAAGGCAGGATTTCATATTCGCATGAACCTTTTCCATTTCTGTTCCTCCTTAATAAAATAGTCTCGTTTCCAGAAAACTTAATTCCTAGATAATATCCTAGACAACAGGATGGATCAAGATTTATTTTAATCCAGTTATGGGCATATGTCAACAAATGAGTATGAATACTTTCACAGAAAAAGGAATGTACCCTATCGTTGGAACAAAAACAAATATAAAGTCTGCGCGTCCATCGGCAAAGCGGCCATATCGTCAACGAGAAAACCACGCAGGAACGACTCATCTGTTTTCCTGCAATCCTCAAATGACAAATGCACGTCGGATTTCCTCCAACGTGCATTTGTCTATCAAAATCGTCTTATTCAGTTATTATAAACCGACACGTTTATTTCTTTTTTATGCCTCTTCAAAATTTGCGGCAAACAGCTGTTCCACCGCATTCATCGCCTGATCTTCGTCAGGGCCATCAACTAAAACATTGACTTTCTCGCCCGTCTGCACTCCCAGGCTCATCAACCCCAAAATACTTTTTGCATCCGCCTTTTCCTCTCCCGCTTTTTGAATTTCTATCTGCGACTGAAACGGCATCATCCGTTCCACAAGAATCTGCGCGGGTCTTAGATGGAACCCTTCCTTGCAATTTACGACAAACATTTTATTACGCATATCAGAACTCCTTTCACAATTCCCCTCATGATTCATCAATCGACTGAATCACTTTCAAGACATCTTCCGGCGTTTTCGCCTGTTCCAGATTTTTACGAAAATCCTCGTGCATCAAACGTTTTGAAATGGCAATCAGGATCTTTAAGTGGTCATTACCCGCGTTTTTTTCCGGGACACCGATCAAAAACACGCTTGTGACAGGCTTCCCGTCAAAGGAATTCCAATCAACCGGAGCGGCAAGCCTGGCATAGGCAACGCAAGGCGCCTTTACACCATCTGACTTTCCGTGTGGAATTGCTACACCGTAGCCAATCCCAGTGGTACCCTTGCCTTCCCGTTCACGGATCGCGGCAAGATATTTTTTCTGATCCGCCACATATCCTTCCCTGGTCATACCGTCAACCATGGCACGAACGGCTTCTTCCCGACTGGAAGCCGAAAGTCCCAAAAAAATTATGTTTTTGTTCATAATCCCAGAAATATTCATAGCGATCCCCCATAAGCTAAAATGGCTGAATTTTTCTGCGGCTCCCAAACCGGAGCCGCAGAATAACACTTGATTATTTTGTCAGTTGTTCTTGCGTTTTGTCCTTTTTTAAAGCAAGCACCATCAGGGCCGTTACAACAGCGCCAATCGCAATGGCAACCAAATACAAGAAAACATTGCTTACCGCGTTTGGAATCAACATCACAAACAACCCGCCATGAGGTGCTCTCAGCAGGCACCCAAAAGCTTCCGCAAGGCCCCCGGCAATCGCCGAACCCACCATGCAGGACGGAATCACGCGGATAGGATCAGCCGCCGCAAACGGGATTGCGCCTTCTGTAATAAAAGACAGTCCCAGTACCAATGCGGCTTTCCCCGCTTCCTTTTCTTCGCGGTTAAACTTCTTTTTAGAGGCAAAAGTTGCAATTGCCAGACCGATCGGCGGGGTCATACCGGCCGCCATTACGGCTGCCATCGGCGCGTAAATGCTGCTGGCAATCAGAGCGGTTCCTACGGTATAGGCTGCTTTGTTAATCGGTCCGCCCATATCGGTAGCCATCATCGCCCCCATAATAACACCAAGCAAAATTGCATTCGCGGTACCCATATTCTTCAGCCAGTCAACCAATGCATTCATCAGCATGGAAAACGGCGTGCCAATCACGAAAACCATCATAAGTCCAACAACCAGCGTAGTAACAAATGGGATAATTAAAATAGGTTTCAAACTTTCCAAACTCTTAGGCAGATGGAGTTTATCTTTCAACAGCTTCGCAAGGTACCCCGCGAGAAATCCGGAAAAAATTCCGCCCAGGAATCCGGCTCCCAGTGCAGAAGAAAGTGCACCGCCGATCAAACCGGGTGCAAGACCCGGACGGTCTGCAATCGAATACGCAATATATCCTGAAAGTACGGTTACCATTAACCCCATTGCAGAATCACCGATTTTTTTCAAGCCCCAGGCAAGAGTCCCTTCCTGCTGAAACGCATAAATACCAAACAGAAAAGAGCAGGCAATGATCAATCCTCCCGCCACAACAATTGGAATCATAAACGAAACGCCGGACATCAGGTGCTTATAAGGGCCTGTTCTCCCTGCGCTTCGCTCTGACTTGAGTTTCTGCACATTCTCCACATAATCGCTCGGTTTCGACTGCGTTGCAGCCGTCTCACTCGCCTTCATGGCAAGTGCCCGATCGATCAGCTGATCCGCTGCCTTGATCGCTTCTCCTGCCCCTACCCGGACAACGGGCTTTCCTTTAAATCGTTCCTCATCCGCATCCATATCGGCTGCGATGATAATGGCATGCGCTTCTGCAATCTCCTCCTCCGTCAGCCGATTTTCCACGCCTACGGACCCCCGCGTTTCCACTTTGATGGAAACATCCTTTTTCTTAGCCGCTTGCTGCAGCGCCTCTGCAGCCATGTAAGTATGTGCGATTCCCGTTGGACAGGCCGTTACCGCTAAAAGCTTTTTCATCAAAAATCCTCCCTATCCTATATGTTAATAAAGAAAGCGCTAGATTTTCCAAACCTTTACCTGATTTAACGAACGGGTCACCTCTTCCAGCGAACAGATCAGGGTTCCCTCTTTCGATGCTGTAACTGTTCCCGCCGCTGTAGTCCATTTTGCAATTTCAGTCAGGGAACGATGATTGAGTACGGAAGCAGCCAGAGCCGCCACCATAGAATCCCCTGCCCCGGTGGCGCTTTTAACCGGAATCTGCCAGGAATCCACGGCATATGCTTCCTCCCTGTTTACAACCACAGCGCCGTCGGCACCCATGGAAACGATAACAATCTCAATTCCAGACCTCGTCAAATTCTGAGCTGCCTCAGCAATTTCCCGTTTCCCGGAAAATCTGCACCCGCTCAGCGTCTCCAGTTCCTGAAGATTCGGTTTTACCGCATAGGGAACCGACTGAATTCCAGCCTTTAAAGCAGCCCCATCCGCATCCAGCAGAACCTTGGCGCCCGCCGCTTTCGCAGCAGAGACACATTCAGCGTAAAACTCCGGCGGGATACCGGGTGGAAGACTGCCGCCAAGGACAACCATCTTTGTTCTTTGAATTAAGCCTTGAAATTTTCCTTGAAAACGGGCAAGATTTTCAGAGGAAACATAAAACCCTGTCTCGTTAATTTCTGTTGTTCGATGAACACTCTCATCAAATATTTTTAAATTTGTACGCGTTTCTCCCTGTATTTCCAAAAAATCGGCTTGGATTCCAGCATTCTGCAAAGCATCCATCAGCAGCCGGCCCTGTCGGCCCGCAATCAGCCCGGTCACCGAAACATTGATCCCGAAATTTTTTAACGCTCTGGCAACATTAATTCCTTTTCCGCCCGGGTCAGTCCGCGAGTGAATCACCCTGTTCAGGCCATAAGGAAACAATTTTTCAATGGCAATTGTTTTATCAATGGAAGGATTCAGTGTAACTGTTATAATACCGTTTTTCATCTATCGTAATAGCTCCCTTCCGCTTACAACCAATAATATGGTGCGCTAACCGTCAATATCGACCAAGTAAAGTTTAACATTATCTTTTTCAAATCTCGCCCTCTGCTCATCAGAAATCTTATTTCCGGTAATACAACCGTTAATGTCCGCCGCACTGCCAAATCTGGCAAAAGATACACGGTCCATCTTTGTATGGTCCGCCAAAACAAAAACCTGGTCCGCAACACTGATCATCTTCTGTTTGGTCGATGCTTCCGTAAGATTCGGAGTCGTTAGGCCAACATCACAATCAAACCCGTTCGTTGCCATAAAAGCCTTATCCACATGGATGCGGTCCAAGGATTCCTCCGCTGCCGGACCTGCCAGGGCCATGGTATTTGTTCGCAGTGTCCCACCAGTCGACATTAAGGTAATCCCAGGCACAGAGGATAACTGCTGAAGCAATAGAATTGAATTTGTCACAACGGTAAGTTCTTTAAACCGGGAAAGTTCAGAGGCTAGATACAATGTGGTGGTACCCGCGTCTATGATCAGCGAATCACCTTCACAAATCAGTTCCGCCGCCTTTTTGGCTATTAACGCTTTTTCATTCCGATACTGGTCTTCCTTTTCAAAATAGGTCGGTTCAAAACCCACAGATTTCAAATACACCGCACCGCCATGCGTCCTTTTAAGAAGTTTGCAGTTTTCCAATTCCGTCAGGTCACGCCGAACCGTAGACTCCGAAACCTGAAACAAGGCACATAATTCCTGCACCGACGCCCGTGATTTATTTTGCACATATTCGGCTATTTTTTGAAGTCTTTCTGCCTCAAACATAATCGCCCTTCTCTTTCTGCTTATCAAAATCGTTTATGAATGTTATTGATTGTTTATGACGCAATTATAATAGCACACAAGCATTAAATTGTCAATATGCAATACAAAAAATGCATAAAATAAATATTTTATGCCAAATCAGTAAAATATCCTTTATCTATCATTAATATTCAATCATTTATATTTTAATTCGGTCAAATTCAGTCAAACTCTAAATTTATGATGAGGAAAACACCATGATTGGAAATAAGCCTATAAAAATAGCCCGCAGAGTTAACTCCGCGGGTCCAAATAATTCTATCACACATAATTTTTCATAATACAAAAACGGTGATACACCCGTCGTCAGGCGTATCACCGTTACCACTCAATTTCCGGTCAATCCATCTGAACCGCTTGCCCATCAGCGCTGTAAACAACTCTAAAGTATCTGTTTGCAGCCCATACAGCGTACACAAATGTGATCCCTGTTCTTTATCATTCAGCACAAAGAAAATGGAAGTTCCTTGCACCAAGTCTGGAAAACCACACAAGATTTTACTCTTCTTCACCCGCGTCCGGGTTGCCCCAGTTGTGCCAAACATTCTGCACATCATCATTGTCTTCCAAAGTATCCAGAAGATGCTGCATTTTAGTGGCGGCATCCGGGTCATCCAGCATGACGGTCGTGCTCGGCACCATCTCTACCTCTGCAGAAACGAATTCATAGCCTTTCGTTCCAAGGTCACTCAGAACTCCGCTGAAATCGTCCGGCTCTGTATCAATTTCAAAAACATCGTCATCAGACTGGAAATCAGACGCCCCAACTTCCAAGCCGTCTTCCATAACCTTGTCTTCGTCAAGTCCCTCATTTTCAATCAGGATAACGCCCTTGCGCTCAAAGAGGAAAGAAACACAACCGGTCTGACCAAGGTTCCCGCCGAATTTATCAAAGTAATGCCGAACTTCACCGGCAGTACGGTTCCGGTTATCCGTTAAAGCTTCTACAATGACAGCAATTCCATTGGGGCCGTAGCCTTCGTACTGAATATTCTCGTACTTGCTTTCGTCGCCATCGCCCGCGGCTTTTTTAATAATCCGGTCAATGTTGTCATTGGGAACATTGGCAGCTTTCGCTTTCGCAATGCAATCTCTCAGACGAGAATTCGCGTTCGGGTCCGGCCCGCCGCCTTCTTTAACCGCCACAGCGAGCTCACGGCCGATTTTTGTAAAGACCTTCGCTTTGGCTCCGTCTGCCTTTTCTTTTTTACGTTTAATATTATTCCATTTTGAATGACCCGACATAAAAATAGTCCTCCAAACTTAAATAGCACTTGCTTTTTATCATAGCACAGTTTCTGCCGGATAGCAAGGTCCACATCCCGTCAGATCAGGGTTCCGCTGTCACAATAAGCACACAACAGCATGTCCCCGGCCTCCCGAAAGACCCGGGGCAGATATGCTTCCGTCTGCGTGATGCATTTGGGGTTAGAGCAGCGATGCGGGTGGGTAGAACGCGGAATTTTCCGCTTTTCAGGCCGGCTTTGGCTTTTCAGGATAGTCAAAATCAATGCCATACGTGCATAAACGCCATAGACCGTCTGGTCAAAATAAGAGGCGCGCGGGTCACTGTCCACCTCTACCGAAATTTCCTCCACGCGGGGCAGAGGATGCAAAATTTTAAGTTCCGGCTTTGCCAGCTGAAGTTTTTCACTGTCCAAAACAAAAATTCCCTTTTGCCGTTCGTACTCCTCACGGCTTGAAAAACGTTCCTGCTGAATGCGGGTCATATACAGCACGTCCAGTTCCGGCAGCGCCTCTTCCAGACGATCGGTGATGGTATAGGAACAGCCCGCCGCATCCATCACGTCCAACACATATTTAGGAAGAGCAAGTTCCGGCGTGGAAATCAGCACAAAAGAGGAGCCGGGAAAGCGCGTCATCGTCCGAATCAGCGAATGGACGGTTCTTCCGTACTTTAAGTCGCCGCAAAACCCGATTTTCAGATGGTCCAGCCTGCCCTTTTCATTATAAAGGGTAACCAGATCCGTCAGGGTCTGCGTCGGATGAAGATGCCCTCCGTCCCCTGCATTGATGATGGGACATTTGGAATACAGCGATGCGGCAGCCGGTGCTCCTTCAAGCGGATTCCGCATCACGACAAGATCCGCATATCCGCTGACAACAGTAATGGTGTCTTTCAGGCTTTCGCCTTTGGAAACCGACGTGTTGTCCGGATTGTCAAACCCGATCACTTCGCCGCCCAACCGATACATTGCAGTCTGAAACGACATTTTAGTGCGTGTGGAGGGTTCGTAAAACAAGGTAGCCATAATTTTTCCACGGCAGGATTCGCGGTAAGCCCATGGATTTTTACGGATACTGCCCGCAAGGGTAATCAATTCTTTGATTTCATCCAGCGACAGCTGATCCAAGTCTATCATGTCGTAAAGTTGCATCCTTACACCCCGTGCTTTCTATTATTTTCGAGTGATATTCTAACATTGTGCCGCCAAAAGTACAAGATGGTTCTTGAATTTAAGCGCAAATCCCTTGACAGAATTACCGTGACTGCACTAAAATGAGTTGTTAACATAGAAACAATTGAAGAAATGGCAGGGCGTTGCAATGAAAATCGGACTCGATGTTGGTTCCACCACAATAAAATGTATCGTCATGGATGAATCCGGCAATATTTTGTATCGTTCCTATCAACGGCACTATTCAAAAATTACGGAAAAGATGACGGAATTACTGGAAAAAGTCCGCCGTGATTTTAATCTGGATGAAACGGCAATGCTGACGGTTTCCGGTTCGGCGGGAATGGGGATTTCCCAGACCTGCGGACTTCCGTTTGTTCAGGAAGTCTACGCCACCCACATTGCGGTCGACCGGCTGATCCCGGACGCCGACGTGATTATTGAATTGGGCGGCGAGGATGCGAAAATTCTCTTTCTGACCAATGGTCTGGAAGTGCGCATGAACGGTTCCTGCGCAGGCGGAACCGGGGCTTTTATCGACCAGATGGCCACCCTTCTGAATGTTTCACTGGAAGAAATGGACCAGTTGGCGTCAAAATACGAAAAAATTTATACGATTGCGTCGCGCTGCGGTGTATTCGCAAAATCCGATGTTCAGCCGCTCTTAAATCAGGGCGCGCGCACAACGGACATTTCCGCCAGTATTTTTGCCGCCGTAGCGAACCAGACAATTGCCGGATTGGCCCAGGGGCAGCCAATTCGCGGCAAAGTGATTTACCTTGGCGGTCCGCTGACCTTTCTGCCCCAGCTGCGCAGCAGTTTTGACCGCGCGTTAAAAGTCGAGGGAATCTGCCCCGAAAATTCCCTGTATTACGTCGCCATCGGTGCCGCGTACTGCGGGGCCGTCCAGACAAATCTTGGGGAAGCACTGCAAAGGATCCGCAAATATGGCTCAACGGGCAGTTTTCTTTCCATCCCTCCTCTCTTTCAAAGTAAAGAGGAATATGATGCGTTCCGCCAACGGCACTCCCGGTGTAAAGCGCCGCGCGGCGACATTGCCTCTTACAGCGGAGACGTTTATCTGGGGGTCGACGCAGGTTCGACTACCGTAAAAGCCGTTTTGCTTGGAAAAGACGCCGAAATTCTGGATTCCATCTATCAAAGCAATTCAGGCAACCCGGTTCCAATCATCCGGGACTACTTACTCAACGTCTTTCAAACATATCCGAAGCTCCGCATTGTGAAAAGCGCGGTAACAGGCTACGGAGAAGAGCTGTTGAAAAACGCGTTCGGCATCGACTGCGGCATTGTGGAAACGGTTGCTCACTTTACCGCCGCAAAGCACTTCCGCCCAAATGTCGACTTTGTCATTGACATCGGCGGGCAGGATATGAAGTGCTTTAAAATCCGCAACGGAACTGTGGATAATATCTTTCTGAACGAAGCATGTTCCTCCGGTTGCGGTTCGTTCTTGCAGACATTTGCCAGCACGCTGGGATATGAAATTCCGGAATTCGCCAAACTCGGCCTGTTCGCAGAGCATCCGGTAGACCTCGGTTCCCGCTGCACCGTCTTTATGAATTCACAGGTCAAGCAGGCCCAGAAAGACGGCGCAACAACAAAGGATATCTCCGCCGGACTTTCCGTCAGCGTAGTCAAAAATGCGATTTACAAGGTAATCCGCGTTTCGAATGCCGAAGAACTCGGACGGAACATCGTGGTTCAGGGCGGGACCTTTATGAACGACGCTGTTCTAAGGGTCTTTGAAAAAGAACTTGGCGTAGAGGTCACACGCCCCGATATTTCCGGTCTGATGGGGGCTTACGGCGCCGCACTTTATGCCATGGGCAAGCCAGCCGCTGCTGAAAGCTCGCTGATCGGTCTGGAGGAACTGCGCAACTTTAAGCACGAGGTAAAGGTAACCAACTGCGGCCTGTGCAGCAACCATTGCCGTCTGACCATTAACATTTTCGGAAAAAACCGGCGGTTTATCGGCGGCAACCGCTGTGAAAGACCGGTCACCAAGCGAAATTCGAAAGACGAGCTGAACATGGTGGCGTGCAAAATGGAGCTTCTGGCTTCGTACCGCACCTCCCAACCGGGCCCAAGAGGAAAAATGGGCATCCCGATGGGGCTTAACATGTACGAACTGCTCCCGTTCTGGCACCGCTTTTTCACTGCTCTTGGCTTTGAAGTTGTTGTTTCGCCGCTGTCGAACCGCGAACTGTATCTGAACGGCCAAACGACCATCCCCTCCGACACGGTCTGTTTCCCCGCAAAATTGATGCACGGCCATGTGCAGGCATTAATCGATGAGGGAATTCAGAACATTTTTTACCCCTGCATGTCGTATAACTTTGACGAAGGAATTTCAGACAATCATTATAATTGCCCGGTTGTCGCTTACTATCCCGAAGTAATTGCAGCAAATATGGGAAGCCTTGACGGTCATAACTTAATTCATGACTACGTCGGGATTCACCGCAAGCGGGATTTTCCAATCAAAATACACGCCATTCTGCAAAAAAGTTTCCCGGATATCACCGTCCGTGAGGTCAAACGAGCGGCAAAAGAGGCTTATGCGGAATACGCACACTATATGGAGTCAGTCCGCCAAAAAGGCGATGCGATGATTCAAGAAGCCGAACGCGAACATCGGCCGATTATTGTCCTCAGCGGCAGGCCTTATCACCTGGACCCTGAAATTAACCACGGTATAGACAAGCTGATCGTCAGCCTCGGCGCCGCCGTCATCACAGAGGACGTAGTCAGCCGCCGGGAAGGCCGGGTCCACACAGATGTTTTAAACCAGTGGACTTACCATGCACGACTGTATGCCGCCGCAAAATATGTCTGTTCCCGACCCGACATGAACCTGGTGCAGCTTGTGTCGTTCGGCTGCGGTGTCGACGCCATCACGACCGACGAAGTCCGCAGAATTCTGGAAGACGGCAATAAAATATATACGCAGATTAAAATTGATGAAATTACAAACCTCGGCGCGGTAAAAATCAGGCTGCGCAGCCTGTTTGCCGCTCTGGAATCCTGAGGGGGCGAGAAGTTATGGCAAAGCTAAAATACAACAAGCAGGGCCGTTTACTGTTTACAAAAGAAATGAAAAAAGAATATACCATCCTGTGCCCCATGATGGCACCGATTCATTTCCGGCTGATTGTCAACGTCATGAAAAACTGCGGCTACCATTTTGAACTGTTAAACACCACCGGCCCAAGCATTGTGCAGGAAGGATTAAAATACGTTCATAATGACACCTGCTACCCGGCTCTGCTGGTCATCGGCCAGTTTATCGACGCGCTGCATTCCGGAAAATATGACCTGAACAAAACCGCACTGGTCATAACCCAGACCGGCGGAGGCTGCCGTGCTTCCAACTATATTCATCTGCTGCGCAAAGCACTGAAAAAAGCCGGACTGGAACAGATCCCCGTCATTTCCCTGAACCTGTCTTTTCTGGAACGCAACCCGGGATTCCAAATTACGCTTCCCATGATTCGTAAATTTGTCGCCGGTCTGGTCTATGGGGACGCGCTGATGCTGCTGCATAACCAGACAGAAGCGTATGAAGTCAACAAAGGCGAAAGCGAAAAAAAAGTAGAAAAATGGATTTCAGAACTTTCGGAACAGTTTAACCACGGCCGCGGGCTTTCCCTGAAACAACAGACCGAAAACCTGAACCGCATGGTACACGACTTTGCCTCTGTCCCCATTCACAAAGTTCCGAAGGTCAAAGTTGGAATTGTCGGTGAGATTTACGTAAAATACGCCGCGCTTGGAAACAATCATCTGGAAGACTTTCTGCGGGCCCAGGACTGTGAGGTCAACGTTCCCGGCATCATGGGGTTTGCCCTGTTTAAGGTAGACAACCGTCTGGACGACATCCGCCTCTACGGCGGAAATCCGGTGAAACGCTTTTTTGTTCAAAAATTGATGAACTATCTGCTGAAAATGCAGAACATCCTGATTCAAGCGGTCAAAGCAGAACCGAGGTACTTAGCTCCTACGCCGTACGCCCACACCAAAAGTCTGGTAAAGGGGATCATTGGATACGGTGACAAAATGGGAGAAGGGTGGCTTCTGACGGCGGAGATGTTGGAACTGACCGAGCAGGGGTATGAAAACATCGTCTGCGCGCAGCCGTTCGGCTGCCTGCCGAATCACATTTGCGGCAAAGGCATGATTCATAAAATCAGAGCAGTTGACGGGCGTTCTAATATTGTTCCGATTGATTACGACCCCAGCGCGACCAGAGTAAACCAGGAAAACAGAATCAAGCTGATGCTGGCGGTGGCAAAAGAAAAACTGCCGCAAAAAGAATGAGCAATCTTCTACAAAAATAAAGTAAATATTTGTTTATATCCCCAGAATTTCTTTTTCTACATGAAATTAGTTGCATCCTTCCCATGGCGGATTTATACTTTATATATAAAATATATTATCCTGCCAACAAGTTAAATGGCAAACTTATCAAAAGATAAGGACGCAAAGCCAGGGGGCTAAACCCAAAAACGGGCACGCCAGCCGGTTGCACTTTTCACCGCAGATCTTTTTTGCGATGATGAATGGGAGGAATTTTCCGTGAAGGGCAGATCGTTTTGGTTCCAGGTTTTCGGTTTTCTATTTTCATGTGCTTTCTTCGCTTACCACACCAAAGGCTTTCAGCAAAAAATGATGACACCCGGCGTATTGATTTTATGTGCGGCTGTTTCACTGGGCCTGCTTCTGTTCGTCTGGTTCCGTTATGTTGACAAACCTTCCAGTGATTTTCTTCATGCCATTAACCGGGCCATCGGCGGCGACTACAGGGCCCGGTTTTCCTGTTGCCCGGAAAACAATAACTTTCGTCAATTGTCCGCCGCCTTTAACTGGCTGATGGAACGGGTGGAAAAGCAGACAGATGAATTGACGGAAAGCCATCGCCTGGAAAGTCAGCTTTACGAAAATGAAAAGATTTATCGGTCTGCCCTTGAACTGACATGTGAGCGTGTTTTTGAAGCCGACCTTACCCACAACCGCTTGCTATACGGATATGAAACGTATCAAAAACTTTTTTCGTTTTCCCATATTGAAATGTTCGAAGATTTAATCTGCAAGCTGGCAGAGCAATCTGTGTATCCACAAGATAAAGAACGATTTCTCAAAGCATTTAACCGAAATAACCTTTTAAAGACTTTTCATGCTTGCGGCAAGCCTGAAGTCACCCTCGAATTCCGGCAGAAACTTCCATGCGGTGACATCGAATGGGTTTCCGCCTCCGTCATCCGGTGCTGTACAACGGAAAGCGGGTTGAAAGTAATCGGATATGTCAAAAATATTGACACGCGGAAAAGAAAAGAGCTGGAAATTTTAAAGCAATCCCAAAAAGACGGATTGACCGGTATTTACAATAAACGATGTACCCAGTCCCAAATTGAAAGCTTTCTGTGCAACAGCGGAAATAGCGGCTGCCATGCCGCCATCATGCTGGATATTGATAATTTTAAACGAATTAACGATACATTTGGCCATATTCAGGGCGACACGGTACTTTCCATATTTGCACAAAAACTTTCCTCTCTGTTCCGCAGTTCAGATATTGTGGGAAGAATCGGCGGGGATGAATTCTTCGTTTTGATGAAAAGTTGCACTTCTGCAGAAGTTTTGAAGGAAAAACTGAACGAACTGAAAAAAGCATTTGAGGAAATTCGTTTGGAAGATTCCGATGATCGGGTCACCGGAAGTATCGGTGTAGCACTTTACCCTAAAGACGGAACAAAATATCAGGAACTTTACAAAAAATCGGATATTGCGCTCTATTACTCTAAATCACATGGAAAAAACCAGTACCACATTTACACAGATCAAATGAATCATGTTTCTAAAAACGTTCCTAAAACGCTTTTTCAGAATCCCGCCACATAAAAAAATCCGCTGCAGCCAGCAGACTGCGGCGGATTTACTTTTTCCGGCAACCATATGTAGTTTTGAATCATCTGTCAAAATTTTCAGTTCTAGCCGCTTTCCTCATCCCTCAACGGCTCCATTTATCGCTGAGAGAGTTAATCTGGTCGGCAAATTTAGCGAGGTCTTTGTTCGCGCCGCCTTCATTTTCCTGAATCACGCGCATTAAACGGCGACCCGCTTCCACCAGACGTGCAAACGCTGCCTGAACCCTTCTGGCTTTCGCCTTAACACGCACAGGCTCGGTTCCTTCCTCCAGAATCGTATTGCTCACTAAATCCGCGGCCGCATGGAAATTCGGCGCATAAGCGTTATACCCAAGCGTTTTCAATTCTTCCGTAAACCCCTGGCAGATTTCCTGCTCCCCGTGAACGACAAACACGCGGCGGGGTTTCTGCGTAAACGAATCAATCCAATGCAGCAGTCCCTTGTGATCAGCGTGCCCGGAAAGCGCTTTGAAATTGCGGATGCGAGCCTCTACGGAAATCTCTTCGCCAAACAGCTTTACCCGTTTTGCACCGTCAATCAGAATTCGGCCCAAGGTACCGTTCGCCTGGTACCCAACGAAAACCACGGAGCATTCGCTTCTCCACAGATTATGTTTTAAGTGATGGCGAATCCGGCCCGCTTCACACATGCCGCTGGAAGAAATAATCACCTTGGGCACGCCGTCTTCATTCAGTCCTTTCGATTCCGCCACACTTTCACAAATGTGCAGATTGGGGAACCGCAGCGGACGGAACCCGTCACGCAGCACCTGAACGGTCTCTTTATCCGCATAGCCCGTCAAATCCCCCCTGTAAATTTCGGTTGCCTCGGCAGCAAGCGGACTGTCCACATAAACCGGGAAATCCGGTACGCTCTTCACCAGTTTTTTAGCTTTCATCTCCCTGATGAAATAAAGCAGTTCCTGCGTCCGCCCAACCGCGAAACTGGGGATAATCACGTTGCCGCCCGCAGACAGCGTTTCATCAAACACCTTTGCAAGGTCCGGAATATAGCTCTTAATGGGGTCGTGTTCCCGATTGCCGTAAGTGGATTCCATGACCACATAGTCCGCTTCCTGAATGTACTGGGGATCCCGGATAATCGGCTGGTTCAGATTGCCGATATCGCCGGAGAATACGATTTTTCTGGTTTCTCCTTGTTCCTCCGCCCACAGCTCTACAGACGCGGAACCCAGCAGATGACCCGCGTCAACCATGCGGAACCGAAGCCCGTCGCACAGCGGCACCACGTCCCCATAGATACAGGGCTCCAGCTTCCGAATCGCATTCTGTGCATCATCAATGGTGTACAGGGGTTCTTCCGGTTTCTTTCCGGCACGCTTTCCTTTCCTGTTTGCATTGATCGCGTCCATTTCCTGAATATGCGCGCTGTCGCGCAGCATAATGGAAAGCAGGTCGCAAGTGGCCCCCGTTGCATAAATCTTACCCTGATACCCGTTCTTTACCAAAAGAGGAAGGCGCCCGCTGTGGTCAATGTGTGCGTGAGTAACAATGACATAATCAATCTGCTGTGCATAAAAGGGCAGCTCCTGATTGTCTCCTCCATCTGCACCCTGCTGAAGTCCGCAGTCAATCAGAATCCTTTTCCCGCAGGCTTCCAGACAATGGCAGCTCCCCGTAACTTCTTTATCTGCTCCGTAAAAAACCAGCTGCATGCTTCTCTCACTCCTCTCTGATCCCGTCCGGTCAGGCTTTCTCCTTCAGAATCAATTCTACCGGGCAGTGATCACTTCCCATAATTTCCGTCAGAATTCTGCTGTCCTGAATCCGGTTGCGCAGTGCATCGGCAACCAGAAAATAATCAATGCGCCAACCCGCATTGTTTTCCCGCGCATGAAACATATAAGACCACCACGAGTATGTGACGGTATCCGGATACAGCCACCGGAAGCTGTCTGTAAAGCCGCTGTCGATCAGACGGCTCATCTTTTCCCGCTCTTCTTCAGTAAATCCAGCGTTGCGCAGGTTGCTTTTAGGGTTTTTCAGGTCAATCGGTTCATGGGCAACATTCATGTCCCCGCAGACAATGACCGGCTTTTTTGCGTTCAGGCCGGCTAAATAGTCCCGAAACGCGTCCTCCCACTGCATTCGGTAAGGAAGCCGCGCCAGGCCTCTCTGGGAATTCGGCGTGTAAACCGTAACAAACGTATAATCCGGAAATTCAAGCGCAATGCAGCGCCCTTCCGTGTCGTGTTCCGGTATTCCGATGCCGTATTGAACGGAAAGAGGTTCCTCACGGGTAAAGACCGCCGTACCGGAATAGCCTTTTTTCTGCGCCGAATTCCAGTACTGGCGATATCCGTCCAGTTCCAGCTCTGCCTGCCCCGGCTGCATCTTTGTTTCCTGCACACAGAAAACATCGGCGTCGGCCTGTTTAAAAAATTCCATAAATCCTTTTTTCAGGCATGCCCGCAAACCGTTGACATTCCAAGAAATAAATTTCACCAGCATTTCTCCTCCCTTTGTATTTCTTTAGTATACCATATCCGCCTGCCATTCGTCACCAGAAATGGATTGAAATGGCTGTAATTTTCCAGTCGCCCCCAAGATTTGAAATCTTTTCTTGTATTCAATCGATTTCACAGCTATAATGGGATTACTATGCAATAGAATCATAAATGGAGGATTGTCTTATGAAAAATCCAATTGTTACAATGAAAACTTCGAAAGGCGTTGTCACAATAGAACTATACCCAGACGTTGCCCCAAACACAGTGAACAACTTTATCGCCCTTGTTGAAAAAGGCTTTTACAACGGAACCTCGTTCCACCGTGTCATTCCCGATTTCATGATTCAGGGCGGCGACCCGCGCGGCAACGGAACCGGCGGCCCCGGCTACAGCATCCGCGGTGAATTCACCTCTAATCACTTTCAAAACAATCTGAAGCACACCAGGGGTGTCATTTCCATGGCACGCGCCATGAACCCGAACAGCGCCGGCTCCCAGTTCTTTATTATGGTAAAGGATTCCCCCTATTTGGATGGCGAGTACGCATCCTTTGGGCAGGTAACATCCGGCATGGAGGAAGTGGACCGCATCGTCAACGTTCCACGGGATTATGACGACAAACCGATGGAAGCGGAATCCATTAAATCCATGACGGTGGAAACGTTCGGCGAAACCTATCAAAAACCTAAAACCGTTTAAAGGAAACCAAGATGACCGTATTTAAAAAATTCATTCAATACTACCGCCCTTATAAAGCTGTTTTTTACTTTGATCTTTTCTGTGCGCTTCTTCTTTCCATCATTGATATCTCTCTGCCGCAGGTTCTCCGCTGGCTCAGTGCCGGAGTGTTTTCACGGGACCCGAACGAAATTCTACAGATTCTCTGGCCGCTGGCCGGCCTGCTGCTTCTAATGTGCGTTGCCCGCTATGGATGCCAGTACTTCATCACCTCTTGGGGGCACATCATGGGGGCGCGTATGGAAAGCAACATGCGGCAGGATTTATTCGACCATTTTCAGCGTCTTTCGTTTTCCTACTACGACCGCAACAACACCGGCGACATGATGAGCCGCCTCGTTTCTGACCTGTTCGACATTTCAGAGCTGGCGCATCACGGCCCGGAAAACATCTTTATTTCCGCTGTCAAGCTGCTGGGCTCTTTTTTACTGCTTTTGTTCATCAATGTGCCGATGACACTGATTTTGGCAGGTGTCACCATCATCATGGTGGTGTTCAGCATCAGTCAAAACAAAAAGATGCGCGCCACATTCATGGATAACCGGAAAAAGATTTCCGGCGTCAATTCCCGCGTTCAAGACAGCCTGGCCGGCATCCGTGTGGTCAAATCCTTTAGCAACGAAGAACTGGAACACGATAAATTTGAGCAGAGCAACCTGAAGTTTCTCCGCTCAAAGATTTCCAATTACAAAACCATGGGTTTCTTCCGCGCCGGCAATTCCTTTTTTGAGGGACTTTTATACCTGACGGTTCTCATCAGCGGCGGATACTTTATTGCGCACGGTGAACTGGCACTTTCCGATCTGGCCGTCTACGCACTGTACATCACGATTTTCATCAACCCGATCGATGTCCTGGTCGAGTTCACAGAACAATTTCAAAAGGGATATTCCGGCTTCAAGCGTTTTCTTGAAGTCATTGAAACCGAACCGGAAATTGTAGACAAACCCGATGCAGCCGCACTTGTTGAAGTAAAAGGCAACATTGAGTACCAAGACGTTTCCTTCCAATACAATTCGTCTGAACAAGTGTTAAACCATTTGAATCTAAACATCCGGGCCGGTCAGACCATTGCCCTGGTCGGCCCCTCCGGCGGCGGAAAAACAACGCTGTGTTCCCTTCTTCCCCGCTTTTACGATGTTTCAGCCGGCAGCGTCTCCATCGACGGGACCGACGTGCGGGACCTTCAGCTGGAATCACTGCGCAGTGCAATCGGCATCGTTCAGCAGGATGTATATCTGTTTTCAGGCAGTATCTGTGACAACATTGCTTACGGCAAGCCGGATGCCACAGACGATGAAATTGTCGAAGCCGCCCGCAAAGCCAACATTCATGACTTTATCATGAGCCTTGACAACGGTTACAACACCTATGTCGGCGAACGCGGGGCAAGGCTCTCCGGCGGTCAGAAACAGCGCATTTCCATCGCCCGCGTCTTTTTAAAGAACCCGAAAATTCTGATTCTGGATGAAGCCACCAGTGCGCTGGACAATGAAAGCGAACGCCGGATTCAGAAATCGCTCGACCTGCTCAGCCGCGACCGGACTACTATTGTGATTGCGCATCGTCTTTCCACCATCCGCGGCGCCGACAAAATCATTGTGATCGGGGATGACGGAATTATGGAGCAGGGTACACATGACTCCCTGCTGCAGGCAGGCGGCGTTTACGCCCGGTACTACAACCTGCAGTACGAAGGACTGGAAAAAGCAGAATAATCATCTGATATTTTGAAGGGCCGTTCCGTTGAGGACGGCCCTTTTTTATGCATAAAGGAAAATTAGCACTCTTATCGTTAGAGTGCTAAAATTAACAGTAATGCAAAAGTTCTTTCAAAAACTGTTCACAATTGACAGATATACTGTAGTTGTTGAAAGGGAAAGCGAAAGGTTCCCGGTAAAACAATCAAACGAAACGGAGGTTTTGAGGATGTTTGATTTGATTCCTTTTAAACACAGTGCAGATGGTCTGTTCGACGAATTCAATCACATGATGGACGACGATTTCTGGAATGGTACGGATTCTTTTCATTCATTTCGGACCGATATTCTCGACCAGAGCGGCCGATATCTTTTGCGCGCAGATCTGCCCGGCTTTCAAAAACAGGAAATCAGCATCAGCGTAGAAGGTGACCAGCTCACCCTTTCTGCCGAACATCAAGAAGAGACGAAGGAAAATAAAAAGAATTTTCTTCGCCGCGAAAGAAGATACGGCGCGTTCCGCCGCAGTTTTGACATCAGCGGCATTGATTCCGAACAAATCAGCGCCCGCTACCAAAACGGTGTGCTGGAGCTGGAGCTGCCCAAACGCGGCAGTGCTAGCCCGAAAGGCAAAACAATAGAAGTAAAATAATCATCCGACCAGGATGCCCTATACAAGAACAACAACATGAATTCATACAGGAGGTTTTCAGTATGTTTGATTTAGTTCCTTTTGATAACAGGTCCGCCAGCATTTTTGACGCTTTCGACCGCGCGCTCAGCAACGGCTTCTGGGGCGGAATGGACACGGAATGTGCCCCCTGTCGCACTGATATTCTAGACCAGGGCGACCAATTTGTACTGCTGGCCGATATGCCGGGGTTCCGGAAAGAAGACATCAAAATCAACATTGAAGGTGATTTGCTGACCCTTTCCGCAGAGCGCAAAGAAGAAACAAATGACAACCAGAAGAATTTTGTACGCAGAGAACGGAAATACGGCGCGCTAAGCCGCAGTTTCGACATTCAGGGAATCGACGCCGGCAAGATCAGCGCAAACTATCAGGACGGTGTTCTAACCCTGAATCTGCCAAAGATCGTTGAAAAAAAGCCTGCTTCTCGTAAAATAGAGATCAAATAGTACATTTTGTATTTGCGAAGTTCGTCAGCGGGGATTTCCCTGCGGGACTTTTCATATAAAATTTTTATTATCATTAAGGAGGTTTTCAGTATGTTTGATTTAGTTCCTTTTGAAAGCAGGTCCGGCAGTATTTTTGACACCTTTGACCGGATGCTGAACAGCAGCTTTTTCGGTGGACTCGGCGCGGAGTGCGCACCCTGCAGAACCGATATTCTGGATGAAGGCGACAAGTTTGTGCTGAAGGCCGACTTGCCGGGATTCAACAAAGAAGATATCAATATCTCTGTGGAAGGCGACAAGCTGCAGCTCAGTGCCGAACACAAAGAAGAATCCGGCGGCGACCAGAAAAATTATGTTCGCCGTGAAAGAAGGTACAGCGCGTTCAGCCGCAGCTTTGACCTTCATGGAATTGACGCCGATCGCATCAGCGCAAATTACCAGGACGGCGTTTTAAACCTGCAGCTTCCAAAATTGGCGGAAGCAAAGCCCGATTCTCGTAAAATCGAGATTCAATAGTACTTTCTGTATAAAAAAGAGGATGCATAATGCATCCTCTTTTTTCTTAGCATCCATGCGCAAAATAATAAGATAATTCCGTTTCTTTTCAGAAAAAAGCAGATTTTTGCATTTTCACCGATTGCAAGTTATAATAAATATCTATGTGAAAAGTCGTTCATGCGAAATTTTTCGCATGAAACGATTTTCTGAAGATACTTCAAATTATTATATTGCAAAATCGAAATCCATCTATTTTAAAGGAAGTAAAGCATGCAACTGGAAATCAAAAACATTGAAAAATCATTCGGCAGTAAAAATGTGCTGAGCGGAATTAACTTTACCTTTGAGCAGGGAAAAATCTACGGATTGCTCGGACGCAACGGAGCGGGCAAAACCACCTTGTTCAACTGCCTGAGCGGAGAAATGGAGCCTGACAACGGGCAGGCATTCCTGATCGGCGAAGATGGTCACAAAGCCGTCCTTGCCCCTGAAAAAATCGGCTATGTTTACGCAACCCCCGTGTTACCGGAATTTTTAACGGGGTACGAATTTATAAAATTTTATATGGATATCAACAAAGAGCACCTTCTGCCCGGCAAAACCGCCGACGACTATCTCGAACTGGTACAGATTAACCAGGATGACCGGCACCGGTTAATCAAAGGCTATTCGTACGGAATGAAAAACAAACTGCAGATGCTCTGCTTTCTGATTTCGAAACCACCGGTCATGCTGCTTGATGAGCCGCTGACCTCTCTGGATGTTGTGGTCGCGCTGGAAATGAAAAAACTGCTGCGCGAAATGAAGCAGGATCATATTCTTTTATTTTCGACTCATATTCTACAGCTGGCAACGGACCTTTGTGATGAAATCGTTCTGCTGAACAACGGCACACTGGAACAAATTGACCACTCGATGATTCATGAGCCAACATTTGAAGAAAACATTATATCCCTGCTGAAAGATGAGAGCAAATCATGATGATAGATACGCAGAAAATCATTTTCAAAATTATGGCGTCGACCAACGCAAACCGATTGATTTATTACTTTAAGCGCATTCCGTTCCTTGGCAGATTACTGCCGGAACGCATTTACAGAAATTTAGCGCTGAAAAAGAATGCCGCTATTCTGGCTTTTATTTTAAAAGTAATCCGCAAAGTCATGGGAGACGCGCTGATGATCGCCATTTTGCTCGTTGTTCCCGTTTGTTTGCTTGAAACCAACCAGAATGGGCGCTATGCGGAATACCTTCACGTTTTTCTCATGATCAACGCAATCGCCCCCTTCCTGACTTCTTCGATTTTTAACGCAAACCGAGACCAATACATCTGTATCCAGCTCATGCACATAAATGCCAAAGACTACATTGTTTCCACTGTTCTACTGCACGAAATAGGCGATATTTTTTACTTGCTGCCATCGGTTCTGTTTGCCACGGTTTGGATGGGCGGTACCCTGCTGCATGGCTTCCTGCTGACCGCCCTGCTGGTCGGATTCAGCTTGATTGGTGAAACATTCTTTCTGCTTTTTTACTGCAAAACGAACATCATGCTGAACAAAAAAGCTCAGTTTGTGGTGCCGGTCGGCATACTCTGCCTTGCGTCCGCTTACATTCCGCTTGTCCTGCACCGCCCGCTCCCGCTTGAAAATCTGCTCTTCCACCCACTGTTTCTCATACTGATGCTGGCTTTGTGTACCGGCTGTGTTCTTATTATTCTGCGGTGCAACCAATACCATAAAATTGCATCTAAAAATTTGAAAGCTTTTAAATTCATGCTGAACGGCGATGAAATATTGGCAAAGGCAGAATTTGATGACGTTGCTTTAAAGGAAAAGAATTTTTCAAAGTCCGATCTGCAATCAAAAAAATTTGAAAAGAAAAAAGGCTTTGCCTATTTAAACGCTATTTTTTTTGAGCGCCATAAACTGCTTTTAGTAAAGCCCGTACTGATACGCATTGTTTGCATCGCGATTCTCTGGGTTGCGGCTGTCATAGCTTCGCATTTTATTCCGGATTTTGCAGACAAATTTTCCAATGCGAATGCCATTCTGCCGCTGTTTGTATTTGTGATGTATTTTCTATCTCTGGGGGAACGGATTTGCAAAGCAATGTTCCTCAACTGCGACATCAGCTTGCTGCGCTATCCGTTTTACCGGGAAAAGAATGCGATTCTGTCTAATTTTAAAGTGCGGCTTTTTGAAATTGCCAAATTAAATTTCGTCGTTGCCTTTGCCGTATCCGCCGCTGTGCTCGGGCTGGCACTGGTGTGCCGATTGAACTGGCCCACTTCCAGCATGCTGCTTTTTGTCCTTTCCATCTTTTCGCTTTCCCTGCTTTTTTCCATCCATCATTTATTTTTATACTATGTGTTTCAGCCGTTTACCGCTGAGCTTGGAATGAAAAACCCATTTTACAGCATCATTCACTATGCCGTCTTTTTTCTTTGCTATTTATGTACGAAAATAAAGAGTCCCCCGTCTTTCTTCACGCTGACCGTGCTTGCGGTGACCTTGATCTATATGGTTGCAGCGGTTATTCTTGTTTACAAACTGGCACCCAAAAATTTCAGGGTAAAATAGCAGAAAAATTTTGTCTGTAAAAATCATATTTTCAAAGGAACGGAAGATTCGCTGTGAAAAAGGGGTTTCGCGCAGCACGGAGCTCCTTTTCTTTATGCCTAATGACCAATATATTTTAAAATCAGACAAAAATCCGCGGCGGAATTGGCTCGAAAAATATTCAGAAGAAGTATTTTTGCAGGGAACATTGGCAATTTATGTCATCGCCTCATATAATATACTGTTACCACGAAAGGAGGTTCGTATATGTGGTGTAGATGTTGCTGCCGCTGCCAGTGTTGGCGCTGCGGATGGGTATGGAACGGCCGTTGCTGGCGCTGCTGTTGTGGGCCTGTTTGCCGCCGGTAAAGCAGAATTCCCCTGTGCCCGGAATACCGGGCGCAGGGGTTCTTTTATGCTGAATGCAGAATCATTGCAAAAAATATTGTTCAGATGCACCGCAAAATATCCATAGATTCAAAAACATTATCAATCATATTTTGTTGCAGCCGACAAAATATAACCCCTATCTTATTTTTTGCATTGACAATGACAGGCAGTCTGGCTATAATAGAGCGCAAAGGAAAACATAGACAAAAACCATGAAAGGGACAAGTACGGCACAGGATGCTTTGCAGAGAGTGGCGAGGATGAAAAACCACAAGCTTAACGCGCCGGAATATCAACCTGAAGTTGCGGGCTGAACAAAAACTTTGGTTTTTCTGTAAGCTTTGCCGGTTTCGGCCGTTATCCCGTTTTCAAGTGATAAATTTGGGTGGTACCGCGGACTGTTTCTCGCCCCATGCGAGAAACAGTCCTTTTGTTTTATTTAAAATCTAACATTTCTGAAAGATG
>JALCPP010000016.1 GCA_022650485.1 Oscillospiraceae bacterium
GTGAACGACAGATTCGGCTGAAGCTCAAAAAAATGATAGAAAAGTAAAAATATTTTTTGTAGACCCCCTCACGAAATCGGCTTAGTAGTGAGGGGGTTTTTCTATTCACCCTCATTGCTCTTTGAAAATTTCATATCCGACGACCTGAATACGTTAGCTGACGGACCCCAAAAGGGAAAGCGACCCCGGAGGATGCGCCAAGACCACCTGTAGGACGGCGATGAGAACATGAAAGCAACCATATTATTTTTATTCTGTTCATGGTTTCTCATTTTCCACCCTATCAAAGACGGCCAAATAAGGTGCAAAGCGGTACCCATCCGTCCGAAAAGCAGGCTGTGGCAGCCTGTTTTGCAATGACCCCGTCAGCCCATATTGATACTTCTGTCCAGTCACAGCCCCCACAAGACCTGGGGACCACGCAATGAGGGCAGCCAGCGGAGATCCCGGTGGAGGTGAGATTCCTATGATGCGGTGAAGCCAGCCGCAGTTCAGGCCGTCGCCTTTTGAGCTCTTATAAACCAGAGCTCTGTGTGCTTGGGGAGTAGTGTCAAATTAAGCACAGAAGAAAAATCTTAATGTCAGAAGCCATGAGAACCTCACGCCATTAGGGATCGGCGGTCCCATATTGCGAAGCAACAAGGTTCTCTCAGCCGTCAAAATCTTTGATTTTGTAAACGGCGTGAGGTTCTTATTTTTGTGCCATTAAGAATACCGGCATAGGAAAAGAGGTGTGTATTTGAAACAGTTCCATAATACCATTTTACGAGGCGACATCTACTATGCAGATTTAAATCCAACGGTCGGCTCGGAACAAGGCGGTGTAAGGCCCCTTATCATTCTGCAAAATAACGTTGGAAACCGTTACAGTCCCACCGTGATTGCCGCCGCCATTACAGCGAAGCCGAAAAAGCCGCTCCCCACCCATGCAAGCATCGGTCATGCCTGCGGCCGCCTGAAGGAATCCTTTGTGCTTTTGGAGCAGATACGCACCATAGACCGCAGCAGGCTTCGGGAATATGTCGGAAGGCTGGATGAACAGGAAATGAAAAAAATTGACGAGGCGCTGGCAATCAGCGTCGGACTGGCTCCGACGCCTATTTTATCAGGGAGGGAAACACCATGACAAACGCACAGGTATCCGGTAATCTGATGTACGCTGCCGCCCTGCAGCAGCTCACACGTCTTGCGGCCGCCAAGAACATGACAGATCAGGAAATTGAAAGGATTAAAAAAGACTTGGAACGCAGGCTGCGACCCACCATCATCGCACTATGCTGAGTCGCGGAATTGTTTTCTGAATATTATCAACGATTCGGTAGCTATATGCCGGGAGGTGTGGTAGTGTATGTCGTTGAAAGGAGGGAAAAAAGATGTATCAACCCAATTCAACATCGGCGGAAGCGCCTAAAATCACATTGATACAGGCGCGAAAGCCGGAAACGGCAAAGCTCCGTGTGGCGGCATATGCCCGTGTGAGCAGTGATTCGGAGGATCAGCAGAACTCCTACATCGCACAGGTGGATTATTACACCCGGCATATCGCCGCACAGGAGAGCTGGGAACTGGCGGACATTTATGCCGACGAGGGCATCTCCGGCCTTGTGGCAAGCAAGCGGGATGAATTCAACCGGATGATTCAGGATTGCCGGGACGGAAAGATCGACCGCGTCCTCGTCAAATCCATATCCCGTTTCGCGAGAAACACCAAGGAATATATCCAGTATGTGCGGGAGCTTTTACGGCTGGGCATCTCCATCCACTTTGAAAAGGAGAACATCGACACCGGAAAAATGACGTCTGAGCAGATTGCCACCATCTACGGCGCTTTTTCACAGATGGAGTCACAGAACCACTCAAACAATATGCGCATCAGCGTCCGCATCCGTATGGAAAAGGGCGATTACCTATCGCCGTCCGAGCCTTACGGCTACAGGCTGGAGGGGCGCACCCTAATGATTATTCCCGAACAGGCCGAGGTGGTGCGCCGCATTTATGCCGCTTATCTCAGCGGTCAGGGAAAGGATGACATCGCAGACGAGCTGAACAAAGCAGGCGTCCCCCGCACCAAAGGGCGAACCGTCTGGCACCCAAGTACGGTGGCGTACATCCTCACCAACATCGCCTACACCGGAGATATGATCTGGCAAAAGAGCTTTGCCACCAACGAAATCCCGTTCCGGCAGGTGCGCAACAAGGGTGAGAAACCGAAATACTTTGTAGAGAACTGCCATGAGGCGATTATTTCCAAGGAGGACTTTCAGCGGGTGCAGGCACTGATGGATAGCCGACGGAGGCAGACAAACGGAACGGTTTCCTCCGCACTGCTGGCAAAGAAAATCCGCTGTGAAGG
Organism: Oscillospiraceae bacterium; assembly: GCA_022650485.1. Taxonomy (GTDB): domain Bacteria; phylum Bacillota; class Clostridia; order Oscillospirales; family Acutalibacteraceae; genus Caproicibacter. Next base: position 2,354 of record JALCPP010000016.1, read on the forward strand.
CTGCGGTACTCTGTTCCGCAGAAAAATCGTCAATGAAAAGATCTACTGGACTTGCCGGAGGCATGACCGTGATAAAGACCTTTGCCCCACCTCACAGATACCGGAGGAACAGATTGTCACGGCAATCCTCCGCATGTACCACAAGCTGAAACGGCATCGTGCGCAAATCCTGTCCCCGGTCTTAACCCAGCTGACCGAGCTTCGGGAAAAGGAGCTTCGCTCCAACCGCAGAATCAATGATATCGACAAAGAAATCGCCCAGCTCACCGAGCAGAATCTCGTTCTTGTTCGACTCAAGTCGAAAGGATACGTAGATTCTGCTCTTTATTTATCCCAAACCGGCGAAATTGACTTTAAGCTTCGGGAGCTGCGCCGTCAACGCCGCCGTATTATGGAGGCCAACGGCGAGGACAGTCAGATCAAAGCGACCCAAGCCATGCTGGATTATCTGGAGGACAGTCCCGAATATTTAGAGGCACTCACGGAGGAAGTGTTTGAAACGCTGGTGGAGAGCGTCTTCATCTCTTCGGAAACCGAGATGAATCTCAATCTCTACAACGGTCTGATGCTGAAAGAAACCATGGAAAGGACGGTGCGGTAATATGGCATGGCAGAGAAAAATCCCCTTCGGGTACACCATGAAAAAGGGAGAGATACAATGCAGCCCCACAGAATCGGCGGCGGTCAAAGAAATTTTCAGACTTTATGTGGACGGCATGGCCTACAGCAAAATTGCCGCTGAAATGATGCGCCGGGGGCTTCGTTACCACAGCCACACGGCTGAATGGAACAAGCACATGGTTAAGCGCATCCTCGAAAACGAACGCTATCTTGGGGAAAAGGAATATCCCCCCATCCTTGAGCCGGAAGACTTTTTGCGTGCCCAGCTTGTCCGGGGAGAAAAGAATACCTATACACCCTGCCCGGATTACATCAGACCCATCCGTGAAAAGGCGGTCTGCGGCGTGTGCGGCGGCAGGATGCTCCGCGATACCAGAGCTGGGGGAAAGCCCCGCTGGTACTGCGAAAAGGAGGGCTGTACCAACCGCCGTTACATAGAGGACGAGGACATCCGCACAGCCCTATCCGAAAGGCTGAATGTGCTGGCGCAGAACCCGAACCTCTTAGACTGGCTCCTGCCGCAGAATACAAATGAATCGACGCTGGAGGCGGTACGCATCCGAAACGAGGTCATCCGGGAACTGAACAAAGCCGAGCCGGGTGCGGAATATACCAAAATGCTGATACTGGCCTGTGCCGCCGAGCAATACAGCGGACTGCCTGATTCTATGCCTTATGATCAGATGCAGAGACTGAAGGAAAAAATCCTCACACAATCTATCAATGAGGAACTTCTCAGAGAGCTTTTCACAACCGCAGTGCAGGAAATCCAATTTACCGCCCACGGCGGTCTCCGCTTGCGGCTCATCAACGGAAAATCCCTTGAAGCAGATGGAAAGGAGGATGCAAAGTGCCCGAAAGCGCAGTGAGAAAAGTCACGGTGATTCCCGCAGATCCCAAGCACAACCAGAAAGATATCCGCAAACAGCGCCTGCGGGTAGCGCCCTACTGCCGCGTTTCCACCAACTCCGAGGAACAGCTTGACAGCTATCAGGCACAGATTGAATATTACACCGAAAAAATCGCCGCCCAGCAAGAGTGGACCATGGTGGATATGTTCGCGGACGAGGGCAAAACCGCAACCTCTACCAAAAAGCGCAAGGATTTCCTGCGGATGATCAAAGCCTGCGAAAAGGGCAAGGTGGATCTGATTATCACCAAATCGGTGTCCCGGTTCTGCCGGAATACACTGGACGGTCTGGATTATGTCCGCAGGCTTAAGCGGATGGGCGTGGGTGTTTTCTTTGAAAAGGAAAATGTCAACACCCTCTACATGGACAATGAGATGATCCTAACCTTTATGATGAGCCAGGCACAGGCCGAGAGCGAATCCATGAGCGGCAACATCCGCTGGGGACACCGCAAGAATTTCAAGGATGGCAAGGTTTACTTCCACTATGCCGGATTTTTAGGCTATCGCAGAGGCGAGAACGATCTGCCTGAAATCGACCCGGAGGAAGCGGAAATCGTCCGCAGGATTTTTTCACGGTATCTGATTGGGCACAGCGTAGCCAAAATCATCGCAGACCTTGAGGCGGACGGCATCAAAACGGCGCGGGGGCATAAAAAGTGGAATGACGGCGTGATACGGGGGATGCTTCGAAACGAAAAATACATGGGGGACGCTCTGCTCCAGAAAACCTACATCGCAGACCTTTTCACCCGCCAGACCAAGAAAAACACCGGTGAGCTCCCCCAATACTACGTGGAGAACAGTCATCCCGCCATCATCGACCGGCTGACCTTTCAGCGGGTGCAGGAGGAAATGGCACGGCGATCCAGCCTGAAAAAAGTCAGTACAGCCGCCAAAACCGAGCTTGCCAAATACAGCGGCAAATATGTGCTGACCGAGCTGTTATCCTGCGGGAACTGCGGCAGCCCTTACCGCAGGGTGACATGGACCAGACCGGAGGGTAAAAAAATTGTCTGGCGGTGTATCAACCGTCTGGAGAACGGCAAAAAGTTCTGCAAGGATGCCCCTACGCTGGAGGAAAGCCGGATTCACACTGCGGTGGTCAGTGCCATGAACGAAATGTTCAGCCAAAAGACCTTGAAAGCGATTCTGCAGGACAGCATCCGAACAGCCCTTTTGCCGGAGAACGGCGAAACCAGCCTCGCAGCCATCGACAGCAGGCTGTCCCAACTGCGGGAACAGCAGTACAGGCTTCTCCAGCTTGCTGCCGCCGTGGGAGCGGATTCCACCCAATACGATGAGGAACTGAAAAAGGTCAGTATGGAATTCTCCGCACTGGTGGCCAAACGGAGCGAGCTGGAGAAAAATCGGCAGGATACCGAACAGGCGGATGAACGGGCGGAGCAGCTGGCCGCCGAGTTGGAAGCAGTGGACACCGGCATCGCCACCTTTGACGAGGTCACGGTGCGGCAGTTGATCAGTGCCATCACGGTACTCAGCGAAGAAAAACTGCTCATCCGTTTCAAGGACGGAACGGAGATTGAGCAGATTATATAAGGGCAACGGCAATCAGGTGCGGGGAAATATCCCGCGCCTGATTTTCTATATTGCATGGAACTGGCAGAAAATTTGAATCAGGAGGAATGAAAATGTTTTTTGATTACCAAAAAGCACAGCGGATGAAGGAGCGGTATCCCAGCGGAACCCGTATCCGCCTGAACAGCATGGAGGACCCATACGCCCCCATTGCGCCGGGTACGGAAGGGACGGTAAATTTTGTGGATGACATCGGCACGCTTCACTGCACCTTTGACAATGGACGCACCCTCGGTGTCGTTCCCGGCGAGGACGGCTTCTCAGTGCTTTCACGTCCGGCACCGTCTGAGCCGGAGGAAAGCCCCACTCAGCAGTTCGGCATGAGGATGGAATGAAAGGAGGCCATACCGTGAAACGGATTACGACAGATGAGCTTCGCACCATGACAGACCGTGAAGGATTGATTCTTCAAGGCTGCGGCGGGGAGCTTTCAGAATGGGTAAATGGTATTAACGAGCTGCTGACACAGGAAGGTATCCTGCAAAACGGCGATACCTTCAAGGAGGTTTTCGCTTTTGAGCATGACGGCTGCACCAATCTGCTGTTTTCCATGGAAAATGTGGATTTGCATATGGGAAAGCTCGCCATATGGCGTTTGCAGTCACACAGTGCCTTCGGCGGCACTTGGCTGAGTGATTATCTTCCCAACCGGCTGGGCGTTCATATGGATGAAGCAACTGCACAACAAGACGGCGGCCTTGAAATGAAACAAAGCTACTAACAATTCCAAGCATTTCACCGGTGGAGCTTGCTCTGCCGGGTACATAAAAAAACAGGCTCCCACGGAGCCGGAAAGGAGAAGTCTATGAAAGCATTGAAAAAGAACAGCGCCCTGTATCTGGAACAGGTTGCCTCTGCGGTAGCTGAATGCTATGAAAAAGACGAGAAGCCCTGCAATCGGGCACTGCTGGAGCTTTATACACGGATCGGTCAATGTATCTGCCGTCAGGGAGAAAAAGCATTTATCCCACATTTGGCTGAAATGCTCGCCAACCGGTTTCCATCGCTGAAAGGCTTCTCTCTTCGTAATCTCCGCAGGATGCGTGATTTTTACCGCACTTATGAAAACAACCCGGTTCTTATGGAAAGGGCACAGTCCCTTGGCTGGACACAAAATGCCGTGATACTGGAGTGTTGTGAAACCGATGAGCAGCGTTCATTTTATATTGACCTTGCGGCGGAACGGAACCTTTCCAAGCTGGCGCTCATGAAAGCCATTCAGGAGGGTGCCTTTGCCGATGCCCTCTATACAGAAAACTGCTCTGAAGGAATGGAACCCAGCTTCGCCCCTGTAAACGATAGCTGTCCCGATGAAGCAGTAGACACCACCGCAATCGCTGAAACGGCGTGTGGGCCGTTTGCGACAGCGTGTGAGCCTCCCCGCCAAGGGAATGCTCTGCTCCAAAGCAATGACAGCGGCTACAGTGAAATCATCGCAACGATTCCGACCGGCAGAAGAATGAAAAATATGCGAAAACATTCTTTTTTATGCTGGCGGGATTATCCGTTTCTTGAACGTTCTGTTTCGTCGAAAACATTGGCGCAGAAACAAATCATCTATTTGAAGCCACCGCCCGATATGGTTCAACCGAAGAAGTTCCCGCCGCCTTTCAGCAGAAAGCAGGACAGGAATTATCAATGGCAAGTACACCAAGCGCAAACAGTCGCATAAATATTTGAACACGACCATGAAAAGCTTGAGGATTTATGGTATCATAAAATTGGTAAGTGGTTGCGGAGAATCTGATTTATTTTGAGGACTTGGCGCTCTCTTTGGGGAAAGATAAGAAATCTTTTTTCCATGGTGTCCACAAAAGACATACTTTCCGCCAAGAGGAAGGTATGTCTTTTTCTATGCTTGAAATTATGATATAATAAGCGAGGATTTTTTATATTTGACGAAGAACGAAATGAGGCTTATCCATGTTCAAAAAGTACAAATTCGGTTTTGATTTTTGGGCTTTGCTTCTATTTTTTCTTATTATGATACCTAATTTCATTTGGTTTGCAATTCCTGCACCAAATGATATATTAAGGGCAGATTCTGTTACGACAGTGATTGATATCATCGCCTCCATCTGCCAAGTGCTGATGATTATTACTTTATGCGCTATTATAAACAAAGCGAAAGGGAGACTAACACTATCTCCTTTGATTATAATAGCGGTTGTTTGTTGCTTGTTATATTTTACAAGTTGGTTTTTTTATTACATGGGAATAACAAATGCGATAATTATTTTAGGTATGACATTTTTTCCGTGCTTTACATTTTTGCTTTTTGCCATTGACAGGAAAAACATGATTGCAGTTATTCCAATTTCAATTTTTATGGTATGTCACCTGATTTACGGAATAGTCAACTTTGTCATTCATTAAATGATCTTTTGTAGAGATTGCGAACATAATTCCAGTATTATTTCAAATCCCCCTATAAAAATAGGCTCGCATCTACAATTACCAGCTCACTCAAGAACAGCAGTTCGTCCCCAAAGGGGCGGGCTGTTATTTTTTGTGCTGTGACCGACGCGAACCTGACAGTGCAGGCCGGGGGGCACAGTCGCTGCATCATTTTTTCGATTGCCCTATGCAGGAGCAGCGGAACGTGTGAAAAAGATGAATCAATAGAAAAGTTAATCACAATATGATAAAATGAAAATAGAGTGATTCATAAAAAGAAACGGTTCAGTTGGGAATCGTTCCTCAAAATTTGCAAAAGTATAAAATATACAGCCCTTGGAGAGGGGCTCTAAACACTACTACTTTATTAATGATAACAGCGAGGATATACTTATGGCTTGTACAACAATTCTGGTTGGGAAAAAAGCATCTTATGACGGTTCTACCATGATTGCACGCAACGACGATTCCGGTTCGGGTCATTTTACCCCTAAGAAACTCGTAGCAATCCATCCTGGGGAGCAGTCCACAACCTACACATCCGTACTTTCTCATGTAACAATTGAACTCCCAGAAAACCCCATGCGGTTTACCGCCGTACCAAATGCGGTAAAGGGCGAAGGTGTCTGGGCCGCCAGCGGTGTGAACGACGCAAATGTCGGTATGACAGCCACGGAAACCATTACGTCTAACCCGAGAGTGCTGGGGGCGGATCCGCTGGTCGAATACCGCCCGGCGAAGAACGAGCAGCCTGAAACTGCCGGCGGCATTGGCGAAGAGGATATTGTTGCTATTGTTCTTCCTTACATTCACAGCGCCCGTGAAGGTGTCGAGAGGCTGGGAAGTCTGCTGGAAAAGTACGGCACCTATGAGATGAACGGCATTGCCTTTCAGGATGTCGATGAAATTTGGTGGCTGGAGACCATCGGCGGCCACCACTGGATCGCCAGAAAGGTGCCGGATAATGTTTATGTCGTGATGCCGAATCAGTTGGGGATTGACCGGTTTGATCTGGAGGACGCACTTACCGACAAGAAAAACTATATGTGTTCGGCCGATATGCGGGAATTTATTGAGAAAAATCATTTGGATCTGTCGCTGAGCGGAAAACTCAATCCGAGAGACGCGTTTGGAAGTCACGATGATGCGGATTATGTTTACAATACGCCGCGCGCCTGGTTCACACTGCGGTATTTTAACCCCCACACCAAAAGTTGGGACGGCCCGAATGCGGAATTTACGCCGCGTTCCGATGATCTGCCCTGGTGCATGGTGCCTGAAAAAAAGATCACGCCGGAAGATGTAAAATACGCGCTGTCTTCCCATTACCAGGGAACGCCGTATGACCCCTATGAAACCCATAGCGATCAAGCCGGCATCTTCCGCTCAATCGGCATCAACCGAAACGACTTTATGGCTCTCATCCAGATGCGCCCTGATGTTCCGGAGGAGTTCCGCGTTGTGGAATGGATTGCCTTTGCCTCCAATGCCTTCAACGTTTTGGCACCTTTTTATGCGAATGTGTCAGCAACGCCGGACTATCTTGCCAATACCACGAAGGAAATTTCAACCGACAATTTCTACTGGTCCAGCCGCATGATTGCCGCTATGGCAGATGCATCGTACGGAAAATCCGTATTTCATATTGAGCGGTATCAGCTTAACGTACAGTCTAAAGGACATGCGCTGATCAGCCAATATGATGAAAAGCTCCGGCGGGAAGCGAACGCTGAACAACGGGCCATCCTTCGGGAACAGGCGAATCAGGAAATTGCAGACATGTTAAAAAAAGAAACTGCCGATACACTGGACAAAGTCCTCTTCGAACTGAGCAGCCAGATGAAAAATGCCTATTCCAGATCTGACGCTTGACGGGATTACAATTCTCCGCCTGATTTTTCACTGATACGGCCATGAAGGAATTTCAATTACACCGGCAGTCCAAAAGTTTTGAGTCAATACGAATTTGCCTTAGATAGAAACTAAATATTGCTTGATTTGCCCATGATTGCTTTCTTTCCCTCAAATCCGCTGGATATCCAAGCGGTTTTGAGGGATTGTTGCGTTTTGGAGAACTTTCTCCTGCCCGCCAATCGGAAACAGAATGTTTCTGTGTGAAATTCAACAATCTTTATGAAATTTTTAAAATTGGGGTTGATCGTTTGCCATGAACTTCAGAAAAGGATGATAAACATGTCAAACTACATTTTACAGACGAAATTTTTTTGCGAAATCTTTCAAAAACAGCATGCAGTGAACAACATCTGTATTTCCGATCAAGAAAATTTATCCTATGGTCTGCTTAGCCCAAACGGAGCCGCAAATCCACAACTTTAAAAATGATTACCGGTATGTTTCATAAGACCTGCGGTAAAATTTCTTATAAAAATCACTCTTGGAGCAGAGAGAACCTTGCCGGCATTGGCGCTCTGATTGAATCCCCGCCGCTTTATGAAAACTTAACCGCCAAAGAGAACCTGAAAGTGCGCACCCTTCTTTTGGGGCTCCCGGATTCGCAGATTCATAAAATCCTTAAAACAGAGGAACCTGAAAAATATACAATGGACTTTCTTGACAAATTCAGGAAATTGTTTTATGATAACAGAAATTAAATAATAAAAGCTGAGAAAAGAAAGAGTAGATTCCCTTTAACCGGGTAAAGAGAGAAACGGATGGTGAGATCGTTTCACAGGCGGAGGAATCGAAGTCCTCTTGGAGCTGCAGACCAAAAGGAGGCTTTGCCTCTGATTAGACTCTGACGGAAACCCGCCGTAAAAATGGGAACGGCATTCATTGGGTAACAATTTGTGCTGTGTAAGGTATGGAAGCAGTCCTTCCATACAAAATTAGGTGGTATCACGAGCTATTCGTCCTAATGGGATGAATAGCTCTTTTTATTTGCATACACTACTTATTAAAAAGGAGCGTTCACAATGGCAAGCCAAAATATTTATTTACCTCATTACAGCGTTGGGGAAGACTGTTACCGCGAAATTCCTTTTATTACGAGCCACTTTGGTAAAAAAGCAATTGTCATTGGCGGCAAAACCGCAATGGACAAAGCAAAAGCCGCCATTCAGCAGGGAGTTGCCGGGTCCGACGTCCGTCTGCTCGGATTTTTGTGGTACGGCGGAGACTCCACTTTGGAAAATGTGGAAAAGCTAAAAGAAAATCCGCTGGTACTGCAGGCTGAAATGCTGTTCGGCGTGGGCGGAGGCAGAGCCTGCGACACCGTGAAAGTGCTGGGCGACATGCTGAAAAAGCCGGTTTTTACTTTTCCGACCCTCGCTTCCAACTGTGCAAGCTGCACCAGTCTGAGCGTCATTTATCATCAGGACGGTTCCTTTAAAGAGTACTATTATGAAAAACAGCCTGCCTGCCATACATTTATCAACACAAGGATCATCGCTGAATCGCCATATGACATGTTCTGGGCCGGAATTGGGGATGCGCTTTCCAAAGAATATGAAGTGGAGCTTTCCTGCCGCGGCAGAAGGCTGAACCACCTTCCGCTGCTGGGCCTTGGAATTGCAAAGACCTGTACCTCACCGCTGCTCCACTTGGGGAAACAGGCGCTGGAAGACTGCAAAAACGACAAGGCTTCCTCCGCACTGGAGCAAGTCGCCCTGGACATCATCATGCTCACGGGCATTGTGTCTAACTGCGCCGTCCACCAAAATCAGCCCGACCCCAAAGATAATTACTATTACAACAGTTCGCTCGCCCACTGTGTTTACTATGGCAGCTCGCTGATTCCGGCGTGCGAAAAGCACCTGCATGGCGAGATCGTTTCATTCGGCGTGCTGTGCCTGCTGACCTATGACGGCCAGTTTGAGGAACGGGACAGAATTCTGGCATTTAATCAAAGCGTCGGGCTGCCGGTCACAATGGCCCAAATCGGTTTAACCGAGTCCGCTTTGCCTGTCGTGGCAAAAAAAGCATCCTCAGTCATAGAGTGGACCTATGTTCCCGGCAGCCCGACGAAAGAAAAATTCATTCAGTCCATTCTGGACGCCGATGCGGCAGGCCGCAAAGCCCTGAAAGAATAAAAAATCACTTAGTATGAGCAGTGCGGGGAATCATCCCAACTGCTCATTTTTCTATTTATGGCATAGAGGTTCCTTTGGAATGGACCGGCATGTGTGAATTTTTCTGCTTTGGCTTTACCATGGAAACAAAAAGCCCCGCCATGGTAACCAGCGCCCCCACGGCTTCGATCCAGGTAATTGGTTCGTGAAGAATCAGTGCCGATGCGACAATCGTAATCACGGGAATCAGGTATATATATACGCTGGTTTTCACCACACCCAGCGCCCCCACTGCAAAATTCCATGTCACAAAGCAAAGAGCCGACGCCCCCAGCCCCAAAAACAGAAGGCTGAACAGATTGGTGCCGATGAAAATTTCATTGATATGGATATCAATTTTTAATACCCATGCCACCGGAATCATAAAAAGGATTCCATAAAAGAAGGTCCTTCGTGTGCATTCCATGGCAGAGCATTGAAAACTGCCGATTTTTTTAATGACAATGGAATAAACCGACCAGATCAGCGCTGCCCCGACCGCTAAAAAATCCCCCAGCGGATTTAATTTTAAAACAAACCCGCCGTTAAAATCAATCAGTGAAATTCCAATTAACGCCATCAAGAACCCCACCACAAAAGGAATTTTTATTTTTTCGCGTTTTAATAAAAAATGTGCCAGCAAGGCCGTAAAAAACGGCGAAGCTGAAACAATCACGCCCACATTGGCCGCCAGCGTATAAGTTAATGCAATATTTTCAAATAAGTAGTACAGCGTTATGCCGCTGACACCCGCCAGCACAAATAAAATTTCCTGCCGAAACGGCCGGATTGGAAACCAGCGGGGGCACATCAGCCAAAGCGCGGCATAGCCGATTAGAAACCGTATCATCAAAATTTCAACCGGTGCAAAGCTCTGCAATAATATCTTGGTAGAGATAAAAGTGGTTCCCCAAATCAAAATACTGAAAACAGCCGTCAGATTTCCATAAAAAGCTTTCGATCGTGTCATGATTTTCCCCGTATCTTATGTAGTATGTTTTTTAGTGTATTGTCAAATTGAAATAAATAATATCTTCCTTAATCGTTCCACCCTCGATTTTATCCTCCCTCTGTGCAACAACAGTTCCGCCCAGATGCCTGTAAAAAAGTAAAGCGGAATTGCCCTGAAGGCAATTGACAATCATCGATGAATATCCTTGAGACAAAAGTTTGCGGGCGCCTGCTGAAAACAGTGCCCTGCCGATCCCCGTCCCCTGATATCCGCGCAGCACATAAATTGCGTTGATTTCACCGGAATCCCGATATGCCTGATTTCTGGATGATCCGAAGCGGCAGAATCCAACGACCGTTTGTCCGACAACCGCAACCAAAAAACTATCGTCTTTCACAATATCCAAGCGGCACCGTTCAGTTTGTTCCCTTAGCCGCGCAATTCGCCCGTCAAGCAGCCTGTCCGGCATCAAACCCGCATAAGCTGTTTTCCACGTGTACACATTTACAATGGTAATTCCCAGCGCATCCTGCGAAACCGCTTTGCGAATTTCAAACATTCAGATTCCTTCTTTTTCTTTCTTTATATCATAGCATCCGGCAGGAAAAACCACAACCGCTTTTTGCGTGAAAGAAATGGTCCTATGCTGTCAAACGTGTTTTACAAAGATCAAATACGCAAAGGAAAAACCGGACTCAAGCGATCCCCTGGTCCAGCCTTTCGCGATACGACAACAAAATGCAGAATTCTATATTGCATTAAGAAAATGATGCAGATATAATATAGAAGAAGAATTATAAATGGTTTAGTCGAAGAAGCAGATATCTTATACTAATACTTTTTTATTTTAAATTCTAACAACTGGAATTCTACTGCTGATTTTCCCATTCAGAAAAAGCTATATTGTATTCAGCTGATACTTTCAGCCGTTTTGATCAGGATAAAATTACTGTGATTGCACGCAAAATCCATCATAGACAATAAAGGATTGTGATGACGCTTGGAAATGAACAACAACCGCTGTAAAACGAAATATCCAATTGTTTTGATACACGGCACCGGGTTTCGTGATAGAAAATGGTTGAATTACTGGGGCAGAATTCCAAGGATTTTGATGAATCACGGCTGCAAAGTCTATTATGGGCATCAAGACAGCTGGGCAACCATTGAGCGCAATGCGGAAACGGTGAAGGAAAGCATTGAAAAAGCGCTTTCGGATTCCGAAGTGAACAAAGTCAATCTGATTGCGCATTCAAAGGGAGGGATGGAAGCAAGATACGTTGTCTCCTCCCTTGGCATGTCAGAACAAATCGCAAGCCTAACAACCATAGGCTGCCCCCATCACGGCTCCCGAACCATGGATTTGGTTTGTACGCTGCCGGTATTCCTATTTCGTCTGGTGTCTGTCTTTGTCAACCTGTGGTTTAGACTGCTCGGGGATCAGAATCCGGATTTTCATCACGTATGTCGCCAGTTCACCACATATTTTGCCAAAGAATTTAACCGGCAGAATCCCGATTCCGAACGTGTCTATTATCAAAGTTATGCCGCAGTAATGAAAAACTCGTTCAGTGACTTTCTTTTAATGATTCCGCATTTTGTGATTTCCATTGTTGAAGGGGAAAACGACGGTCTTGTTACTCCAACATCTGCAAAGTGGACGAATTTTCAAGACATTTTGCGGGGAAGCACAAATCGCGGAATTTCCCATGCGGACGAAGTGGATTTGCGCAGAAGAAGACTGACCAAAAAAGCGCAGGCCGGCCGCATTCAGGATATTTGCGATGTTTACGTTCAAATTGCCGAGGGGCTCAAACAGCGTGGCTGTTGAGTTACAACAAGTTTTGGGTGGTGAATTGTGTGTTAATCAAGCGCGTCCTTCATTTCTTCCTTCTCTACGCTTTGTCAAACCTGTGGATTTTGCTCAAGCGGCTACATACCTCCTCAATCTGGAGCATCGGCCTTTCTATTTTACTGTTCGCTTTCTTCTTGTTTTATAATGCAAATCCCAGAAATCAGAGAACATGGGCCACCCGCATGGAAGCATTAATGGGCGGTCGAGAACTGCTGCTCAACGCATTCCTGCTCTTCTTTGCCGATATCATTCTTTCGATTTCCCTTTTCCTGTTTTCAGGAACAATGTTTCATCCAACCGATCTAATGATAAACGGAGGAATCTGTCTTGTTCTCCTTCTGATTTTGGTTTGGAACGGCATCATCCGCCTGATTGCTGCTTCTAAACAGTTGAGCCTTTCCGCTCGATTGGCGCTGTTCTTCGCATGGTGGGTTCCCGCTGTCAACTTCTTTTTGATCTGGCACTGCTGTCACGTGGTTCACCGAGAATATTTATTTAACATGGCAAAAAAAGAGCTGAACGAGAGCAGAAAAGAAAATGAAATCTGCAAGACAAATTATCCGATTCTGCTGGTTCACGGGATTTTCTGGCGGGATTGGCAGCTGTTTAATTACTGGGGAAGAATCCCAAAGGAACTCATCCGAAACGGTGCAACCATTTATTATGGGCATCAGCAGTCGGCGGCTCCCATCAAAGCTGTTGCGGGCGAACTGAAAAGTCAGATACTGAACATTCTAGGACAGGAAAAGTGTGAGAAAGTCAATATCATTGCGCACTCCAAGGGCGGCTTGGATGCCCGGTATATGATCAGTTGTTTGGGGATGGAGGACTGCGTCGCATCGTTAACCACAGTCTGCACGCCGCACAGAGGCAGCGTGCTGCTGGACAGAATCCTGAAAAGGCTGCCGGATTCTGCATTTCATGCGATTGCCAAACGATATAATACGATATACAGAAAACTAGGAGACACCAAGCCGGACTTTTATGCCGGCATTCGCGATCTAACAACGAAACAATGCGCGCAGCTGAATCAAACAGCAGTCAATAAAGAAAAAGTTTTTTATCAGAGTATCGCGTCACAAATGAGCAGCTTTTTCAGCGCGGGATTTCCACTGAATGTGGGCTATGCGATTCTGCGCCACGCGGAAGGGAAGAACGACGGATTCGTATCAAGAAAATCCGCTCAATGGGGCAACTACCTCGGCTGCTTCAGCACCGAACACAGAAGAGGCATTTCGCATGGTGACATGATTGATCTTATGCGTGAAAATATTCGAGGGTTCGATGTTTGTGAATGTTATGTAAATCTTGTGAAAGACCTGAAATCAAAAGGTTTCTGAGGGTGCCCAAAAAGGCGGCCGGATTCATAAAGCACGCATTCCCTTACTGTCCTCTTTGTATTTTTCGGGTATACTTGCATTTCGGGTAAGTGCTGCAACCATAAAAAGCGCCATATTTCCCTTTACGAACGACTAATTGAGCACCGCAAAATGGGCATACCGTGCCGGTATTGCGTAATTTGATCTCTGACACATGCTTCTGTTTTTGTTCCATTGTCACATAAACAGTATCCTGTAATTTGTTTGTCAAATCATCCACCTGCTGATGTGTGAATAATAAAGCTTTACCCAGAAGATCTCTGCGCAGAGCTCTTAATAAGTACTGACGTTGAACAATTGTAAAATGAATCGTGTTATTGGGCACCTTTTTCAGTTCACATCGCTGTGAAAAGACGATATAGGAATAGACGAATTCCGGTGAGATATTTAAGAAATGCGCCAACGCCGCGCAATGTGTCACGTTTTGCTTGAGTGGATTATAGAAAGAATGCTTTTCCCTATTGCGCAGGCACTGCGTCCACTTGAGCTGGTCAGCGCTGCCAAAAATCCAACCGCTGTAATTCTTGCTCTCAAAAACGTAAATACCCTTTTCATGAATCATAAGAACATCCATCTCAGCAGTTCTACCTTTATAGGGAACATATGCATTCCGGACAGTTCTAAAATAACCATCTAAATAATTATGATTTAAAACAAACTCAGTGGCATATTCGCCATACTGCCCTGCATTTTTATAATTTCTCAGAATATCAAATATATTGGGTTCCTTCCCTGTCAGCATTGCCCAAAATCCCATTTTTGAAATTCCTCCTCAAAATAAAACAATTTCAATCCACGCACCTCGTGTGAGGTGCGACCAGGCTATTGACCTGAACCCCAAAAACTGAACCAATGGAAAAGTTAGTCACAATATGATAAAATGCAAATGGAGTGATTAACATGAAAAAACGATTCAGTGAGGAACAGATCATTAGAATATTAAAAGAACA
>JALCPP010000017.1 GCA_022650485.1 Oscillospiraceae bacterium
TTTATCAATTGGTTCATATCGTTTGCTGCTTCGGCTAAAATCCAACAGCCTGCACGCTCGGCGTTCGCTTAGCTGATATGTTTGCTGTATCTCTTTCGCGATGCGACGCTTCTCGGCAGGCTTTATCTGTTTTTTGCAATGACGTTCTTTAAAATATGATTATCCAGGGAGAGATTTGCCACCAGTTCTTTTAATTGGCGGTTTTCTTCTTACAACTGTTTTAGGTGTTTTGCCTCGCTGACATCCATTCCGCCGTATTTGCTTTTCCAACGGTAAAATGTCTGTTCCGAAATATTGTATTCCCGAACAATGTCGGCAGCCTTTTTTCCTGCTTCATGTTCTTTTAATATTCTAATGATCTGTTCCTCACTGAATCGTTTTTTCATGTTAATCACTCCATTTGCATTTTATCATATTGTGACTAACTTTTCCATTGGTTCAGTTTTTGGGGTTCAGGTCAAGTACAATTGAGTTCGCAATTTGAAAATGGTATAGAAAAGCCATTGGGACTCAGTTAAAATGAATGGTGTCTAGACATTCAAAGAAGGAGAGATCACCCAATGGCTCAAGGAAAGAATACCACAGGTCTCACAGAATTGCTACTCAAGTGTATGGCGGAGCCGGACCCGATGCTCAGCATGCTGGAGGAGTCCAAAGAGAGCTACTCCCAGCTATTTCAGGGCTTACAGCACAGAGGGTTGGAAACGCCGCTCCTGGTTGTTTCAGATGCCAACAAGGGGCTGATTGCAGGCATTCGAAAGAGCTTTCCCGGCGCTTCCTGGCAGCGGTGCAAAGTGCACTTCATGAGGAATGTTCTGGCTCATGTGACGCAGAAAGAAAAAGAGACCTTTGCGGCCCAACTCAGGGGGATTTGGCTAGCACCACTCAGTTGAACTGGCCCGAGAAAGGGCAAAGCAGCTCTCACTGCGATATGAAAAGCGGTTCCCCAAGGCAATTGATATTTTGGAAGAGGGGCTGGAGGATTCTCTGGCGTTCTATGCGTTTCCGAACCTGGATGCCTGGAAAATCTTCTCCACGAATATGCTGGAGCGGCTCAACAAGGAAATCCGATGCAGAACTCGTGTCGCAGGGATATTCCCGAACCAGGATTCCTACCTCAGACTGGTGACAACCTATCTCATAGAATATGCCGAAGAATGGTTTGCCTCCAGGGCGTACATAAATCCAAAGTTCATTCAGACACTGCTGCTAAACGCAGCCTGATTCATTGCTTGGATTTATGAATAAAAAGTTGACAATCCTTATAGTAAAAAGAAAAATTTGACCGCGGTTTTCTTGCTCCTTTGGATGTCAAGATTTAGAGCATGCGGTTTATTTGTATATTCAATCGCTTTCTGCTATGAGAATAGCAGTAAATTAATAATTCAAATTAATCAGTTTTTTATTTGGATATAAAGATAATATCAAATCAAATTTCTCCTGATTGATTTTATCCAAATGATTTTCAGTAATATGTTCGTTCGTGATTTCAAAAGGTAAAAACAGCGTCACTGTTTGCCCCGGCGCCATTGACGGTTGTAATGACATCTGAGAATTATTTGCGTTTACCGCCTTAAACCAGTCGAGATCAATCGCGTACGACAGGCCTAAATCGGTACATTGCATGTTCATATAATAGAGTTCCAAGACTTGCTTTGTATTTGATATATTTCTCGCACGGATCGTAAACATCAGAACTTTCTTTTTGTACTGGGGAAAACGATCCGATGGAATATCATCACTTTTTAATTGAAATTTGCTGATTAAGTCTGCTTTGGTATAAACTTCAAAATCAGATGTTGTGATCTGAAAAGCATTTTTAATCGCTTTCCCACCGGTATATTTGCCCTTCGTATCAAAATTTACCAATTCTCCAGACGCATAATGTTCGACTGTCGCGGGCGGAAACCTTTTGTTTAAGGAATAAACACGTATACAAAACAATGCCAATAAAAGTACTGTACCGGAACACAGCAGTATTGTCCTGATATGCAGTCCCTTTTGCATCACATTCACCTTCATTCTTCCGCTCTTGTTTTGTTCAGTACTTCATGGCCCACTATTTTTCCGGATTCAATTTCATATATTTCATCCGATAAAAACTCCAGTTCGTCCCTGTCGTGGCATGCCACCAAAACAAGCGCACCTCTGTCTTTCGCCCGCTGAATAATGGCCTGTACCTGCTGTACGCCTTTTTCGTCGATTGCATTAATCGGTTCGTCCAGTAAAATAATATCCGGATTTTCCATGACGGCACAGGCAATTCCAAGTTTCTGCTTCATGCCCAAGGAATATTTTCTGTATTTTCGTGTATCATCGGGGTCCAGCCCGACACTTTCCATCGCGTAGCGGATTTGCCGCTTTTCAATCGTATTTTGAATGGAAGCAAGCACCTTTAGGTTTTGGAACCCGGTGTCACCGTCGATAAAAGACGGGTTTTCAATTAACGCGCCTATGCTCCTGGGGAATGTAATATCTTTGCCTAAAATTTCCCCATTGATATCAATCGTTCCTGAAGTGGGAAGGATGAACCCGCAGATAGCCCGCATCAGCATTGTTTTTCCACTGCCATTCTTCCCCCTCATGCCGTATACCTTTCCGCTTTCAAACAGAATATCGATACCGTCCAATACCGTGCTGCCTTTTATGACTTTAGACACGTTATGAAATTCAATATACATTTGTTAAGACTCCCCCTTGCCGGTATCGATGATATCGTATTTTTTAAAAATGATTTTTCCTGTCACTACCGCAAGGACAGCGATTGCTGCGGAAACAGGCAGAGCGTAAGAAGCGTTGATTCCGTTTTGTAAAGCGATGGAATTTCTCGCGGCCATTAAGTAATTTCCAATTAAAGCGGGAGAGTAAATGTATGCGGACGACAGCAATAACGCCGAAACCACCAAATAGCTGTAGACTGGTCTCAGAATGAGTGCAAAGCATAATTGAATCAGTGAAATCGCGATAGAGGTGATAAGCGGTACGATCAGGAGATTCAGAACCAGTGTTTCGGGCGATAATCCCGGCAAAAACGAAACATCAATGATCTTCTCCTGTATTTGCGGCGAAATGCTCATGGATACCTTTCCTGTCACTGCCGCAAAGAAAAGCGAAATCACAATGGATTCCAGATAAAATAGGAGTACGCAGCAGCTGCTCCACAGGCACTTCGACACCCACCATTTCCCGCGGCTCTTTGCCCGCAGAAGTACGGATTGCCCATAAGTCATCAAATCCTGAAAAGGGTAGTTTCCAACGATGTACGCGAGAAACAAATGCAGCATCAGCCAATTAATTGGAATCCGGAACGGGTTCTGGGTAGAGAATACATAAACCTTCATCCCATAAAACAAGAACGCCAGATAATCCGCGAAAGTGGGCAATGGCAGTTCAATCTGCCGGCCGGTCATTACAATTTTCATATCAAACATCATACAGACTACGGTGATTAATACGGCGCTTAGACAGAACTTTTTCCATTCCCGAAAAATTCCGTGCTGAAAATCAAACCGCACCAATTTAAAAAACTTCACGCCGAACACCCTCCTTTATGTAGACAAAGAAAGTGGCGCAAAACAACAGGAGCATTTCCAGCAGAATAGGGGGAAGGGTAATACCGTCTATCACCGGGGTCGGATTGAGAAAAGCGCCGGGATTCAGCGTGTTTAAGAACCGGAAGTAAATACTCATAAAATTAAGTGTAAAATAAATGATCAGGAAAAACAGGAACGGAGCCAAAAGCACCCCCAAGTGATGGCGCATCCATAGGCCAGCGACCAACGAAATCGTCGCCAGCAAACCGGAAAAAACAAAATCAAGGAGCAGATAACAAAAAATGTATCCATAAGGGGCGGCATAAAACATAGAAGACCACATACAACTGGGATTCATCATGAATACCGGAGCGTTGATATCCGGCAGAACAGAGGGGAACATTGCCATGGTGACTAATAGATTCAATAACAACGGAATGGTGATCGCCGTACCGGCAGACAGAAAAACAGCGATGTACTTGGAAATAAAATAATATTTTTTATTCGTCCTAAGAAAAATGTTTTTGGGATAGCCGGATTTTTTCTCCAGATAATAAGAATCCCCATAAGGAATGGCCGCCATCAGCGGAAGTAAAAAAAAGTAAAGTGTCGCGGTTAAAAAGAGCCCTTGTCCGCCAATCCATTCGTTAAAAACGGTGGGCGGATAAAGCCCGCCATAGTTCTGCGCCGTTACCCCCTCCGGTACCGCCATGGGAAGGGCATACAGAATAAAATGAACCATCGTAATGATTGAACCGAGGATTATCGTGATGATGAAATTCTTACCCTGAAACGCCCGGGACAATTCAATTTTTAACATTGCCTGCATGCTGTTTCACCGCGTCTCTTATTTATTCAGGGAAATAAAATGAATGTTTGTATTGTCGAATTGATACCCCATCGGATTGATTACCAGACATAAGGCCGGGTTGTCCAGCAGGTCGTCGTCAACAAAATAGCCGAGGTCGTATGTCTCTTTCGTGTTGGGGGCAATATCCGCTTTATAAAGCTCTTTCGTTTTTTTTTGCGGCCTGCTGAAATACTCTATTTCCGACCGCGATTTCATATCGGCCTTAAGCTGTTGGTCAACCTTATAGATTCCGATTCCGTTCACATAAACGCTTTCTGCGTTTCCGCTCTTATTTTCAATACTGATCTTAATATCAAAGAACGTGCTTTCCTGCGCCACATTGCCCTGTTCATCGAAGGTTTTAGGTTCGTTCGGGTGTTGCTCGAACAGCGTTTTGTCAAACGTTTTTATGTTTTTCAGGCGCTCAATCGATTCAATATGATAAACTAAGTTATCTTGTGTTACGGAACCCTGAAGGTTCACCAACCGATTGGGATCGCCTCCGTTTGAGCAGGCTGCCAAACCAAAAATCAGAACAAGGAAGATGCTCCCCGTTTTCAATTTCCCCAATTTCATATGAAACTCCATTCTCTTTTTTATTCGACAAATTCCCGCAACACAATTGTGCTGCAGGAACTTGTCTATTAGAACATCAAAAAATCAAACACTATCCGGGCTCCAATAGCCCGATGCCCAGCCGTTGGCGATTGCTTCACTGGCTCTCAATCCCAGGGTGCAATATCCAAAACCGTTTTCGTGTACCATATTGGGCAAGTAATGCGCACTTGTATCCGAAACGGTGACATAACCGCCGTATGTCTCGTCGGATAGTGGCTGGCCCACACCTGTCGAACCGTATACGGTTACGTAGAAGTGCCCGTCCGAAGCCTTAATCCACGCAGAAGTTGCATCGTCTTTCTTTTCGGTAGTTGTATGCGAATTATTGTAAATATTAATTCCGAAAGAAAAAGACCTATTTACCGCGGTGTTTGGAGCAATCCCGCTGGCACGCTTCACAGAACTTGCAAAAGCCGGGATGGAAAATGTAGCTGCTAAGGCGACTGCGCAGCAGAACGCAGCCAATTTCTTGGATATGAACTTCAACATTTTGAAAACCTCCTTCTTGATTTTCAATCCATTTGTTTACACCTATGCTTTCACCGGATAGGGAAATTTTTCATCCCACTATACAAACAACTTGATTCACCCTTTCCCTAAATTATTTATTTCAACGCGCGCATTTGAAATCAATTGTAAGAAAGACCGTAAATTTTTTCTTCTATTAATACAACCACCAAAGGAGCCGTTTTGTTACACTTTTTTTGAAAATTTTTAAAAATTTTTTAGAAAGGTTAATTGTAAAATCAAGTTGAACACTTAAATAGAAAAAACCATAGTGACTTTTTTTAAGCCTTTCTCAAGAGATGTTGAATAACGGACTGTGCCTAAAGCAGAGAAAAAACAACGTTTTTCCTGCGATGGGCATACAAAAAAAGCCGCCGAACATTTTGCTCGGCGGCTGTGTTGATTTGTGATTCAAAATATCAAATGCTGGGCTTCCTCTTCTGTCTGACCTTCTTCAGCAATGATCCTCTGTTGCAGAAAGGTTTCTAGAATGGGGCTGCTTTTTTCTAAGATTTGCTTAATGAACTGTTCCTGCTCCTGCTCGGAGATTGGCGCTGTAATTTTCTGAAACAGCTCTGTCAATTTCCGATAATCGCAGTCAAATGCCTGTGCGCTGGCTTCGATCATCTCTGACCCGGTTACATCGGTAAAGTCCACATGATATCCTGCTGCGTGTGCAAGATATTGGATGAAAACACGCTGTGTCCGTCCATTTCCATCGCGAAACGGGTGGATTACATTAATTTCGCCGAGGTAATATGCCAGCTTTTCCGGTATCAGCTCCGGAGTGGTTTCGATCAGAAAGTGATCTTCCTGCCGGAGTTTTTCAAACGTTGGCTCGGAACCGGATTCAATGTACATGCAGTTGCAAAACTAATTTTCCTTTGCAATATTTACGGTTCGCAGTGTACTCGCCCAGGAGTAGACGTCCTGAAAAATAAATCTGTGAATTGTCTGCAGATGTTTTAAATCGAAGTTTCCCTTACATGGATTTTCAAGGATTTCAGAGACATGCATTGTTGTGATTTCGCGTTCTGCAATTTTCAAAGCATTACCTGTCCTTGATGCTCAATTTATTCATGAGGGTAAAAGAATTGGGATAACAGTAGCTGCTATCCCATTCGTAGTTGTATTCGTAATCCGGTTTCATATTGTTACCGATCCGTCCGGACGGTGTGCTTTTTTACAAGCCGTTTAACCATCTCGTCATAAGAAGTTTTTCCGGTCAGGCACTTACGCAGCCTTGCTTTGTCCTGCTTTGTCAGGGGCATTTCTTCTATTGTCATTGTGCCGTTGATTTCGCCAATCAGTTTCTCAACACGGTCCATTGAATTCCCCTTCTTTGTTAATATAGTTATAGCATTTTCAGAAGAAAATATCAAAGAAAATCCGGCTTGAAAGCGCCTAAAGCAGAGAAAAAACAATGCTTTTTTTCTTATCTCAGGCATTAGTTTCTGACAGGTAAGACAGGGGGTTGACGCTCGAGCCGTTGATCCGAAGAAACACGGTGACTGCCTGATAAAACAAGACCATTTTTTCAGAACCGAATCAAACTGATGGGGATGCCGATTGTTTGATATATTGGGAATTTGGCAGTATAATGTAGAAAACGCAACAAAAATGGGAATTTTTCCCCGCACAGCTGTTTTGTAAGGCAAAATCAGGGACTGAATTATGACAAAAAAAAAATATATTGCAGGTTGTCAGCATGCCGGGATGGTAAACGGATGGTTCTCGATTCAAAAATCATTAAAATAAGCGCATAAGGGAGGAAACGATGGACGACGCAGTCTATTATGCCCACACACTCGATGGAAAGGGCAGGAATGAGTGGCAGACCATAAAGGAACATTCTGAAAATGTTGCAAAGCTCGTAAAAGATTTTTCAGCGCCATGGTGCACGGAGGAATACGCCTTCAACCTGGGGCTGTTTCACGATATTGGCAAGTATCAGCCTGATTTTCAGCGCCGTTTGTGCGGCGAAAAAATATCGGTAGAGCACTCAATCAGCGGGGCCGCAGAGTGGGTCAATCTGAACTGGACGGAATCGGGCGCGTATTGTATTGCGGGACATCACAGCGGACTGCCGGATGTGGGCAATAAAACCGATTCGGCTGACGAACCAACGCTTTTGGGGCGATTAAAAAGAGCAGCCAGGCAGGATTTTTCCGCATATAAAAAGGAACTTTCTTTCGAAAAGATATCCCGGTTCCCGGCAAAGAACGCCGTTTGCATGAGCGGGACAACAGTGGATGAAGTGAAAAGGGAATATGCTTTTTGGACGCGAATGATGTTTTCCTGCCTGACCGACGCGGATTATCTTGACACCGAAAAATTTTGCAGCGTAAGGCAGGAACGGGGCGTCTACGCAGATTTTCAAGCTTGCCGCAGTCGGCTGGACCGGTACATTTCACATTTTCAGGCCGATACGCCCGTCAAACGTGCGCGCGAGGAAATGCGCCGCCAGGTGATGTCTCACGCGCGGGAAAAAGCCGATGTTTATTGTATGAATATGCCGACAGGAAGCGGAAAAACGCTTACCAGTATGCAGTTTGCGCTCGAACGGGCAATCGTGTCGCACAAAAAGCACATTATCTATGTCATCCCGTATACCAGCATCATCGAGCAAAACGCGCAGGTATTCAAAGAGATTTTTGGCGCGGATGCCGTTTTGGAGCATCACTGCAACTTCGATTATGAGTCGGTGAAGGATACCGGGACACGCGACAAGCTGAAACGCACGGCGGAAAATTGGGATGCTTCCATCATTGTGACGACCAATGTGCAGTTTTTTGAATCAATTTATGGAAATCGAAGCAGTGAACTGCGAAAACTGCACAATATGGCAGACAGTGTAATTGTGTTTGACGAGGTACATATGTTTCCCGGCCTGTTTTTTCAGCCGTGTCTTGAGGCCATCCGAATTCTGACACAGAGATACCACAGCGAGGCCGTTTTTATGACGGCAACCATGCCCGATTTTCATCGGTGGATGCGCAGCTTTGGT
This sequence comes from Oscillospiraceae bacterium, assembly GCA_022650485.1. Classification (GTDB taxonomy): domain Bacteria; phylum Bacillota; class Clostridia; order Oscillospirales; family Acutalibacteraceae; genus Caproicibacter. Next base: position 8,516 of record JALCPP010000017.1, read on the forward strand.
TGTGACAATGTGAAAACGGTCGATTTGATTACGGATAAAAGCAATTTCCCTGTGTTTAACCGGTGCAAAATTGAAAATCTGGGGCATCTGCCGCGCGAAAAACTGGCGGCCCTTGCGGCACAGGCGGAAAACTCGCTGATTGTCGTGAATTCCCGCAAGGCGGCGAAACAGATGTATTATCTGCTGCCGGGCAAAAAATATCATCTGTCCACTTATATGACGCATGATGATCGCAGCAGGGTCATTGCCGCGGTACGGGAATCACTGAAACAGCACGAACATTTCAGCCTGGTTTCCACTTCGCTGATTGAGGCGGGGGTCGATTTGGACTTTGACCTTGTTTTCCGCGAAACGGCGGGGCTTGACAATCTGCTGCAAAGCGCCGGGCGCTGTAATCGGGAAGGGAAAAAGCAGGGATGCAAAACATGCGCTTTCGAGTTTGAGGAAGAAGATCTAAGGCCAAAAAACAGCGAATTTGTCACAAAGCAGTCGTTTTGCCGGAAGGTGTTTGAAAAATTCAAAGACGCGGCGAGCCCGCAGGCAATCAAATTTTATTTTGATCAGCTTTATGCCTATACGCTGTCCGACATGAAGTCCATGGATTTTAAGCGCGCGTTTTCCGGCGCATCCTGCGGGATTGACCCGTTTGGATTTGATTTTGCCAGCTATGCCAGGGACTTCCGTCTGATTGATGCAAATACACAGCCGCTCATCATCGTCACGGAAGAAAACAGAAAAATTGTCAAGGCCCTGCTGGATGCCGCGCTTTACGGCGGGGTGGCTCCGATGCGGCAGCTTCAGAAATACTCGATTTCTTTGCGGCCGTATGAATGGAAACAGTTAAGCGACGCGGGCGTGATCTGCGAACAGAGGGGGATTCAATATCTGGATTGCGAAAGGTATTACAGCAAAGAAACCGGTATTTGCTTTGAAAATAATGATGCCTGTATTTGGTGAGACACAAGTAGAGTAAGGAGGCTTTTGAATGGGATATGGAATTAAAATTCTTGTAGAAGGCGGCTATGCGCTATTCAGCCGCCCGGAAATGAAGGTGGAACGCGTATCTTACGATGTTCCGACCCCGAGCGCTTTAGTGGGGCTGATTTCCAGCATCTACTGGCATCCGGGTGTTCGGTATATCATCGACCGCATCCATGTGCTTCGGCCGATCCGCTTTGTCAACATCAGGCGGAACGAAGTCAGCGAAAAGCTGCTTCCTTCCGCCGTGAAAAAGCAGATGGATGGGAAAGAAAGCGACATCAGTATTTACACGAGGGAATGTATCAGCCAGAGGGCAAGCCTGTTGTTAAAAGATGTTTGTTACGGCGTGGAAGCACATTTTGAGCTGACCGAAGAAAAGGACAGCGACCAGACCCCGGAAAAATGCTACAATATCCTATTGCGGCGGCTGCGCAAAGGGCAGCATTTCAGCCAGCCTTGTCTTGGGTGCAGGGAGTTCCCCGCAAATGTTACGCTGACCGAACAGATTCCGGAAAGCCCGATTCCGGGTGACATCGATCTGGGATATATGCTGTATGACCTGCAATATCAAAAGGATCAGAACGGCAAAAGCCTGGATGCGGCGGAGCCGCGGTTTTATCGTCCGCACATGGTGAACGGGGTGATCGACGTGGCAAAGTATGCGGGGGGTTTAATATGTTAAGGGCATTGAGCGCATATCACGACTGCCTGTGCCGGCAGAAGGACAGCAACCTTGTGCCGGATGGATACAGCAGATTAGGTGTGAGTTTTAATTTGGTGCTGAATACGGACGGAACGGTGCGGGAACTGCTGCCGTATGTCAACATGGTGAACACCGGTAAAAAAACAAAAGAAGTGCCGCGGGATGAGCTGTTCCCCTTTCGCAACTCTGTGCCGGGAATTGCGGCTGAAACGATCGAACATCGTGAAAAATATCTTTTCGGCATTGAGTGGAATAAGAAGGAAAAGAAACTTGCAGTGACCAAAAACTCGCTGCGTGCCTTTGAAAAGAACAAGGAAAAGAACCTCGCGTTTCTCGGGAATTTAAGCTCACCGGTCATTGACGCTTATAAAAATTTTTTAGATTGCTGGCAGCCGGAACAGGAGCTTGAAAATCCGTTTCTTGTGGCATTGGACAAGAAATACGGCGGTGCGAAATTCGTCGTTACAGTGGAAGATGACAACGCTGTGTACACTCCGCTCAACCGCGACCCGCTTGTCAAGGAAAAATGGGAGAGCAGTCTGCGAAACCGACCGATTCCAAACGACGCGGTAATGGGCCAATGCAGTATCAGCGGCAAATACGGTCCAATTGCCCGTATTCATGACAATCTTACCGGCATACAGGGCGGTTTGGCAACCGGGGTAAACATTGTCTGTTTAAAGTCGTCTGCCTTTTGGTCGTACGGTCACAAAGAATCCTACAACAGCTCGGTTTCGCAGGAGGTGATGGAAAAATATACAAAGGCTTTCAACTATCTTACTTCCGAGCCAAACCACAAGAAGATCCTTGACGATATGACACTGCTTTACTGGGCGATGACAAAAGATTCGGAAACACCGTATATTCGGGCATTTAGCGGGGGAGTTGGTTTTTTCACCCTGCCGGAACAAGACCCCATGGAAGCGGAGCGCAGCGAGCGTGAACTGCAGCAGGGCGAGCTGGACTCCATTTTCAGCCAGCTTGCACAGGGCAAAGAGGCGGATTGGCACAGCTTCGGCATCGATGAAAACACGGAATTTTATCTTGTCGGAGTGAAACCGAACAGCAGTCGTTTGGCGGTGAAATTGTTTGAGCATAACCGGTTCGGAAGGATGATGAAGAACATTGCTCTGCATCATCTGGATTTGCAGCTGTCTCCGGAAGATAAACAGATACCAATCTGGCTTTTGATCAAATCACTCAAATCGCCGGTGGCGTCAAAGGATGCTTTGCCGCCCGATCTTTCCGCTAAAATACTGCAGAGCATTCTCGGCGGAACCCCGTATCCCCGCTGTTTGTTTGACACGGTGGTGCGCCGGGCGAAGACTGATCAGGATAATGTAAGCAAAAAGTTTTATGCGGTCAGCCGCAATCGTGTTCGAATCATAAAAGCATGCCTGACACGCATGAATCTAATCAAGAGAGGCGGGTTAATTATGTTGAATACGCAGAATCAGGACGGTGCATACAACTGTGGCAGGCTGTTCGCCGTTCTGGAAATGATCCAGCAAAAAGCGCTCCCCGGAATCAACGCGACGATTAAAGACAGATTTTTCTCTTCGGCCTGCAGCACGCCGTATCTTGTTTTTCCACGTTTGGTCAAGCTGTCGCAGAGCCACCTGGGAAAGCTGGAAAAGGGCATCGCCGTTTATTTTGAAAAGCACCTGCAGGAAATTATGAGCAATCTCGGTGATTCCTTTCCAAAAGCCCTGAGCATGGAAAAGCAGGGCATGTTTATCCTCGGCTATTATCAGCAGAAAGAAAAATTCTATGAAAAGAAAAGTGAAGGTGAAAAAAACAATGGAGCTGAATAACAGATATGAATTCGTTATGCTTTTTGACGTGGAGAACGGTAATCCCAACGGAGATCCCGACGCGGGCAATATGCCGCGTGTCGATGCCGAAACGAGTATCGGCATCGTGACCGATGTCTGCCTCAAGCGCAAAATCCGCAATTATGTTGAAGTAACGCAGGAAGGCAAGGCAGGCTATAATATTCTGATTAAAAACGACCGGGCGCTCAATACAAAGTATACCGAAGCATATGAAACCTGCGGCCTTCCCACCAAGCAGAAAGGGAAAGACCAGAGCGCGGTCTTGAAAGCGCGGGATTACATATGCAAAAACTATTTCGACGTGCGTACTTTCGGTGCGGTTATGAGTACCGGTGACGACCCATGCGGCATTGTCCGCGGCCCTGTCCAGATTAATTTCGCGCGCAGTATCGACCCGGTCTTACCGCAGGAAATTACGATAACCCGTCAGGCGCTTGCGACGGAAGCGGAACAAGCTAAAAATAAGAACACCATGGGCAAAAAGAGTTTTATCCCTTACGGACTTTACCGCGCGGAAGGGTATGTTTCCGCCCTGCTTGCCAACAAAACCGGATTCAGTGAGGAAGACCTTGAGCTGCTGTGGAACAGCATCATCAATATGTTCGAAATGGACCACAGTGCCGCGCGGGGAAAAATGTGCATGCGCAAACTGTATGTTTTCAAGCATGATTCCGCCCTGGGCAACGCGCCTTCTCATGTGCTGTTTGATAAAATCGCGGTGGTGAGAAAAGAAAGTGCAGACGTTGCGCGTAAATTCACCGATTATTCCGTTACGGTAGACGAAACCATGCCAGAAGGGGTCAAGCTGATTGAAAAGCTCTGACAATCTGACGGAAATCCGGTCGGTCCAGCAGTACCTCTATTGTCCGCACCGCTGGGGATTGATGGAAACCGATTGCAGCTGGGCGGAAAATGCCTTTGTCTGTAAGGGCAACCTTGCGCATGAAAACGTGGACAGCGGAAAATGCCTGACGGCGCGCAACGCGATCATTGAACGGTCGGTCAAAGTGTACAATGATGACTGGGGACTGTTCGGTGTTATCGATTGCCTGGAACTGCGCCGTTCCCCCTCAGGGTGCTGGATCGAAAAATATGGAGAACGTTTTGACTTAACCATTGTCGAGTATAAGGTGCGCGCTCCCAAAACCGAAGATTTTCGCCGCGAGGACGGGATGCAGCTGCTTGCGCAGAAAATCTGCGCCGACGGTATTTTTAAAACCAACTGCCAAACCTTCTTTTATTATGCGGATACGCGCAAACGGGTAAAAGTTGAATTCCGTAAGGACGATTATGCGTTTTTAAAATGGACTCTTGACGAAATGAACGCGCTGCGTGAGTCTGCCGAGATTCCTCCCATAAAAGATGGGCAATATTGCGGCGGATGCTCTTTAAAAGATATCTGCATGCCGAAAAGGGGGAAAAGCCGGAATGCGAAAGCTGCTAAACACGCTGTATATCACTCGTCAGGAAGCATACCTGAGCCTTGACGGTGAAAATGTTGTTATGCTGATGCAGGGGAAAGAAGCCGCGCGGCTGCCGCTGTCGAATATTGAGAGCATTGTTTGCATGAATTACCCCGGATGCAGTCCGGCACTTATGGGGAAATGTGCCAAAGAGCAGATCGGATTGTGCTTTGTATCCCCCAGTGGGCGGTTTCTCGCGCGGGTGACCGGCCCAGTTAAAGGCAACGTCTTTTTACGAAAGCAGCAGGCGGAAATCTTTACCGATACGGAAAAACAAACGGTACTGATTCGCAACCTGATTACCGCAAAGCTGAAAAACACGCGCAGCCTGCTCATGCGTTCCCGCCGCGATTATCCGGAAACGGATGAGGATGGAACGTTGTCCCACTGTATTGATATTCTTTGTGAAAATCAGAAAAAATTGCTTCATGAAAAGGATACGGATATTTTACGCGGGCTGGAAGGTCAGAGCGCGAAAGCGTATTTTGAAGTGTTTGATTCCTTGTTTACCCAACAGAAAGAGGACTTTGCGCTGATCAGACGAACAAAACGTCCGCCGCTTGATTGTACCAATGCGATGCTGTCATTTTTATATACGATATGTACGAATGATATTGCGTCGGCTCTTGAATGTGTCGGCCTTGACCCTTATGTTGGCTTATTCCATACGCTGCGCCCCGGGCGGGCATCTCTTGCGTGTGATATCATGGAAGAGTTTCGCGCCTTGGTGGAACGTCTGGTGATTACACTGGTCAATCTGAAAATTGTGCAGAAAAGCGATTTTGACAAGCAGATCAGCGGAGCGGTTTGGTTAAATGACAACGGTCGGAAAAAGGTTATTACAGCGTGGCAAAATAAAAAGAACGATTGTATCAAACATCCATTTATGAAGGAAAAAGTGCCAATAGGCCTGTATCCATATGTTCAGGCTAATTTATTGGCGAAATATGTAAGGGGTGAAATTGAGGAATATCCAAATTTAATTTGGGGGTAAAAAGATGTTTGTCATTGTGGCTTATGACGTTAATGTTACTTCCGAAAAGGGTAAAACGCGGCTTCGCAAAGTCGCAAAGACATGTGTTAACTATGGGCAGCGTGTGCAGAATTCAGTATTCGAGGTCAATCTGGATTATGAAAAATTTTTACATTTAAAAGACCGTCTGATTAAGCTAATTGATACCGATAAGGACAGTCTTCGTTTTTACTATTTAGGTGATAATTGGAAAAAACGTGTGGAACATATTGGCGCAAAACCGGGATATGACAGTGAAGGAGTCTTGATTTTTTAGGTGCGAACATGCAGTGATGCTCAAAAACCTGCTTGGTTCGCGCATGCATATTAGCTTGATATCGATAAAAGGCGCTCAAATTACAGGGCTTTTTATTACATTGTCCGCTTCGTGTGCGGAATGCGGCTCTCTAGATACCATATATAGAGTCGCACCTCACACGAGGTGCGTGGATTGAAATACCCGGTACAGATTCGTTTCCTGTGGGCAAGCAGTCGCACCTCACACGAGGTGCGTGGATTGAAATTTCAGTGGGCGGTAAGGGCGCAGATAGCAAGGGGGTCGCACCTCACACGAGGTGCGTGGATTGAAATTACGCCAGTGAAACGGAAGCATGGCGGGCAATTAAGTCGCACCTCACACGAGGTGCGTGGATTGAAATATTTGTCAAATGAACGAAGCAGAGGCATTAATTGTCGCACCTCACACGAGGTGCGTGGATTGAAATCTCCCACCGTTTGTTGTATCCTCTGCGGTATGCGGTCGCACCTCACACGAGGTGCGTGGATTGAAATAGCGTACCGGTTCCGGAGATTTACGGCGAAATCAGTCGCACCTCACACGAGGTGCGTGGATTGAAATTGGAAGTCATGACCGCAGGATCATATGAACGGCTTGTCGCACCTCACACGAGGTGCGTGGATTGAAATAATTCCATTTTGGTCTGTAATCCATAAATTTGAGTCGCACCTCACACGAGGTGCGTGGATTGAAATGGTAGAGCATATCGTAAAAACCAATCACAAATTCGTCGCACCTCACACGAGGTGCGTGGATTGAAATCTGTAAGCAAGGAAGTACGAGGGAATATCCTTGAGTCGCACCTCACACGAGGTGCGTGGATTGAAATCTTGTTTTTATTCCACTGGTTTAGCCGCAGCCAGTCGCACCTCACACGAGGTGCGTGGATTGAAATTGCAGTGGTGTTACCTTCACGGCGCCAACCCCGTCGTCGCACCTCACACGAGGTGCGTGGATTGAAATGGCAATATTGCCAACGTGACGGGCGGTACCGTTGGTCGCACCTCACACGAGGTGCGTGGATTGAAATTACACCGTTAGCGGACTATGACGTTCCTGTGCCACGTCGCACCTCACACGAGGTGCGTGGATTGAAATCTGTGTCATCCTGCCAGCTCCCATAGTAAACATCGTCGCACCTCACACGAGGTGCGTGGATTGAAATAGTAAATTCAGCGTTCATGAAAAGGACGGCGTATGGTCGCACCTCA
>JALCPP010000018.1 GCA_022650485.1 Oscillospiraceae bacterium
TTTCTAAAAATAAAAAGTATTCAGGCTTTCAGGCACCCTGCTGCGTTTGTTCAGGGATCGCTCCCTGTCTTTTCTCAGCATTTCCGGTAGTACCATACCGCAAGGCATCCGCCGAAGTTTCGATCGTCCTTGTCCTCGTCAACTCGCGTTTCCTTTCCGCGCGAGTCCTGGCGCTGTTGTTTCCTTTTGAAAGCCATGCCCTATCATACAATACCATCTTAACATTTTCAAGTGGAATTGTTCCGAAATGTTTGCTGTTTTCTATCTATACAAGCCGGTCTGTTTCCTCGCAGTGACTCTGCTGTTGTCATGTTGTTGAAATCCTTTGAGGACGCCTGTTTGCATTTGTCAGTTTTGTCATAAAACTACTGCGACAGGCTTAAAGTACTTGTTCTTGTTTAAATGGAGGTCTGATGTTATATTAAGATTAACGACTCGTTATTATTTACAAAATAAACTAAAATGGAGGAGGAGTTTTAGTGGTTGATGCAAAAAAAGCGGATGTCTCCAATCATAAAGCGGGGACAAAGGCAGGAATCCAGAAGTTTGGTGGATTCTTAGCCGGAATGGTGATGCCAAACATCGGAGCATTCATTGCGTGGGGGCTGTTAACGGCTCTGTTTATTCCTACGGGGTGGATTCCAAATGAATCGCTGAACAGTTTGCAAGGCCCTATTATTACTTATTTACTGCCGCTGTTGATTGGTTCTACCGGTGGTAATATTGTTTACGGTAAAAGGGGTGCCGTTGTTGGTGCAATTGCCACCATGGGCGTCATTGTCGGTTCTTCGGTTACCATGTTCCTGGGCGCCATGATTATGGGCCCGCTTGGCGCATACATCATAAAGAAGTTTGACGGATTGGTGGAAGGCAAGGTTAAAGCGGGATTTGAAATGCTGGTCAGCACATTTTCCGCCGGTATCCTCGGCGCGGCAATTGCCATTGTCGGTTTTCTGGCAATCGGTCCTGCGGTTGGCGGAATGACCACGGCTTTGGGCAATGGCGCTAAGTGGATTACAGAAGTAAAACTTCTGCCGTTGATTGCAATTCTGGTGGAACCCGGTAAGATCTTGTTCCTGAACAATGCGATTAACCATGGCATTTTTGACCCGGTCGGCATTGCACAGGTAAAAGAAGTGGGAAAATCAGTCTTTTTCCTGCTCGAGAGTGACCCCGGCCCGGGCCTTGGTGTGCTGCTTGCCTATTGTGTTTTCGGCAAAGGCAATGCAAAACAGTCGGCTCCCGGCGCTGCAATTATCCATTTCTTCGGCGGTATTCATGAAATTTACTTCCCGTTCATTCTGATGAACCCGCTGCTTCTGATTTCCGTGATTTTGGGCGGCATGAGCGCAGATTTCGTCTTTGTTATTACCGGAGCCGGTCTGGTTGCCTCTCCTTCTCCCGGAAGTATCATTGCTGAAATTGCCATGAGCCCGAAGGGCGGTCTGCTGCCTGTCCTTGCCGGTGTTGTAACCGGAGCAGTGGTATCCTTCCTGGTGTCTTCCGTTATTTTGAAACGCTCCCATGCAAATGCAGACAGCGATTCTTTGATGCAGGCACAGGAAGCGGTCGGACGGATGAAAGCGGAAAGCAAACAGACTTCTGTTCAGCAGTCTGCGAAGAAAATTGTTTCCGCGGGAATCCCCAGCCTGATTATTTTTGCTTGTGACGCAGGAATGGGTTCTTCCGCAATGGGCGAAACAATTCTGAAGAAAAAGCTGAAGGACGCGGGAATCGAAATTACGGTGCATCATTCACCGGTCAGTGAAATTCCGGCGGATGCCAAAGTGGTGTTTACGCAGGAGAGTCTGGCAGAACGTGCCAGAAGAGTCGTCCCGAATGCGCAGATCATTACCGTAAATAATTTCCTTGACAGTGCGACCTATGATGAGTACATAGCATCTTTGAAAGCAAACTAGCCGAAATCCTTATAGCAATTTTTTGGGGCCCGGCACGCATGGTCCGTGCCGGGGTCCCATTTCTTCTCTTTGGGGCATTTGCATATTATGTCCGCTGCGTTTATTATAAATCGGGGAGGGATGGAATACGGAAAAGCTTTCAGCCAGACAGAAATTTATACTTGACAAATTGCTTGATTCCGACCGGCTGGATGTGGAGACACTCTCCAAACAAATGGAGATCAGTTCGCGTACTATTTTTCGGGAAATTTCTTCCATTAACAACGCATTGAAAGAGAAACAGGTTAAAATTTCAGTAAAGAATTCCGCTTTGGTTTACAGCGGAAGTGAAGAAGAAAAAGAGCATCTGAAGCAAATCCTCGGCAATGTTCCCAAAAGGCTTTTACTGACGCCGAAACAGAGAATCCTTTTCATTACGGCGCAGCTTTTGCTGGCGGATGAACCGTACAAATCGGCGTTTTTCAGTTATCAGCTGAGCGTAGCCGAAGGCACCATCAGCCTGTATATGGACAGTGTCGAGCAGTGGCTTAAGGAAAAGAATCTGTTTCTGTTACGAAAAAGAAGGTACGGAATCCACATAGAAGGTTCCGAATGGAACAAACGAAATGCACTTGTGGCGTTAATTTACGAATACAAGCCGGTTGAAGAGCTTTTATCCTATATCTATGAAACGGAAAAAGAGCCTGTTCTGCATTTGTTTTTCAGACTTTTGTTCGGCAATCGGATTTTAGATATATCAAAGGAAATGGTTCAATTAATTCCGGAACAAACAATTGACGATGTTCCTTATTTGACTTTGCTGTTCCACACGATGATTTCTGTTAAAAAGACCCTTGCAAAGAACCCGATCTCCCTTCCGGATGAATTTATTCAGGAGGCGCTTTCTGCAAACAGATTTCATTTTGGCGAGAAGCTGAGGCAATTTTTGCTTCAGCATGATATCCCTGCCGTGGAAAGTGAAATTGCTTACATTTCCATTCATCTTCCGGCAAACTGCCTGTATGGTACGGAACGGAATTTCACGGATTTGGACGTTTCTGTTCATGAGCTTGCGGAAGAAGTTCTGTATGAAATTCAAAGAAAAATGCGCGTTGATCTGAGTGGGGATGCCCAACTGATTTCCGGCCTGGTCCATTATTTCAGTCATGCCATTTACCGGACGAATATGGGAATTCAGGTTAAGAATTCTTTGCTCAATCAGGTCATGGAACATTACAAAGCACTGTTTAAAACAGTTGAATCCGCCTGCAAGCTGGTGTTTTCAAAGTATAACATTTGTCTTTCCAAGGATGAAATTGCCTTTATCACAATGGATATCGGCGCTGCTTTGGAAACAAAGGAAGAGCAGAAAAAAAAGATAGCCATTCAGATTATCTGCCCGAACGGTCTGTTTGCGTCGCGTATTTTACTGAATAAGATTCATGGTTTAGTGCGTGATATTGACAGTGTCGATATTGCGTCGATGAAAGATTGGAAAGACAGCGGCGGCAAGAAATATGATTTAATTTTATCTACCGTCGATATGGGGCGAGAGGGCAAACAGAATAGAATTTTGGTTGTTTCACCGTTCTTAAGCGAAGATGATGTTTCGCGAATCAATAACCGTGTTGCAATGATCCGCAAACGGGCCGGTTACAGGATTGGAAAAAGCCTTCCGCCGCCACCAAAAGATGGTGCGGGGGTTGATGAGAGCGGCTCGATTCACCGCATGATTGAACATCTTTGGCTGGAAACGATTCCGGCAGAAGCGTTTGAAAACATTATTGGCAGAATTTCTTCCGGCCTTTGTGAAAGAGACGCTGCCGAGGATTGCGGAAAAATTAAAAGCTTGATTTTAAAGCGGGAGAAGATTGGAAGCATTGTGATTCCGGGAACGCGGGTTTCGCTTCTTCACATCCGTTCCGATTTGGTTCATGCCCCGTATATCGGGATTTACAGGCTGGACGGAGAAATACAGATGGAGGGCGTCGGCTTTGTTCAGGTACCGGTCGACACATTTCTGCTTATGCTGGCCCGCAGCAATGAAAGTCCCGTTGTGCTTGAAAAAATGGGAAAAATCAGCATTTCGCTGATTGAAAATAAAAACTTTACAAAACAACTGCGCACGAGCGGTTTGAATGAGCTTCGCGCAGTATTTCAAAATTTGCTGGAAGAAATCGCAGAAGAAAGGTGATACGCACATGGCAAAAGAAATTTTGGCGACAAAAAATATCATTTTGAATCAACAAAGTGAGACAAAGCAGGAAGCGATTGAGCGGGTTGGAAACATGCTGGTCAAAAGCGGTTATGCAAACCCGAAATATATCGATGGAATGAAGGAACGGGAAGCAAAGTTCACAACTTACATCGGCAACGGAATTGCAATTCCGCATGGGGTTAATGAATATAAAAAGGAAATTCTTGAGACCGGTCTTGTCATTGTGCAGTATCCGAACGGGGTCGATTTTGGCAAAGGCAATACGGCTTATCTTGTCATTGGCATTGCCGGCAAGGGGGAAGAGCATCTTCAAATTCTGACGAAGATCGCACTGACCGTTCAGGACCAGAAAAATGTGGAGCGCCTTCGCTATGCCAAGACGGCTCAGGAAATTCTCTCAATTATTGAAGAAGGTGTTATGTAATGAAAGCAGTTCATTTCGGGGCCGGCAACATCGGCAGAGGATTTATCGGCTATCTTCTTTCAAAATCCAATTATGACATTACTTTTATCGATATTTCTGAAGACTTGGTTCGTGATATTAATCGTCTTGGCAAATACAAAGTGATTTCGCTGGGCGGAGAGAAAACAGAAGAAACCGTATCCGGCATTCGGGCGGTTGGTCTGAACGACGAAAACGGGTTGGCGAAAGCAATTGAAAATGCAGACCTCGTAACCCTTTCCATCGGAGCCAATCATTTGCAAGCCACCGGCAAGGTCCTTCGGAAAGCATTGCAGGAGCGCCGCCGTGCCAACCCCGAGCAGCCGCTGGATGTTGTTGCCTGCGAAAATGCTTTGTTTGCGACCGATATGCTTCGTGAGTCTGTCGAGGACGGCGCAGATGCAGACTTTAAAACTTATCTGAGCGCGAAAGTCGGCTTCCCGAACTGCGCGGTGGACCGCATTGTGCCCAACACCTCTTTGAAAAAAGAATCGCCGATTGATGTTGCCGTCGAAGATTTCTATGAATGGGATTTGGAAAGCGGCAAAGTTAAGGTAAACAAGAATATTCAGGGAGTCAATTATGTGGAAAATCTGGCTCCGTACCTGAAACGGAAAATTTTTCTGCTCAACGGTGCTCATGCGCTGATTTCTTACGCCGGTTACCGCAAACAGTTTCATTATGTTCACGAGGCAATTCGCGATGAGGAGATTCTGGCAGCCGTTCAGAATTTTCATCGTGAGGCCGCCGAGGCGCTTCATCTGGAGTACAGTATGGAAGAGCGTTCGCTGAAGCAGTACTCTGAAAAACTGGTGGGCCGCTTCCGCAATCAATATCTTCAGGATGAGCTGACCCGTGTCGGCCGTGACCCGGTTCGCAAATTGTCTGGAAACGACAGGCTGGTTTCTCCCCTTTTGATGTGCCAAAAGCATGGAGTTCCGTTTGACGGAATTGTTTATGCCGTGGCCATGGGTTTCACCTATAACTGGGAAAAGGACCCGAAAGCTGTGGAAATACAGACGGGAATCAAAGAAAATGGTTTGGAAAATACGGTGAGCCGGATTACCGGACTCGATCAAAAGAATGCACTGGTTCTGAAAATTGTGGAACAGTACAAAAAAATTCTCAGCGCAAAGTAATTGTTTGATTCGAAGCGACACAGAAAGACAAAAATTGATTTCGCTTTGTGAAAGGAGTATTATTATGATTAATAAAGAATTTACGATCGACGGCCAATACGGCTTTCATCTTAGGCCCGCGCAGGTTATGGTGGAAAAGATGTCTCCGTTTACCTGCGACGTTAAAATGAAAAAGGAAGACGGCACTGAAGCGGATGCCAAAAGCATTTTGGGGTTGATGAGCCTGGGACTTAACAACGGTCAAAAAGTTCAGATGGAAACAAACGGTGCAGACGAGAAAAAAGCGATGGCAACGCTTGAGGAATTGTTCCGTACCAATTTTGGCGAATAATTTGTTGGGTCAGCTGCGGGAGTAAACCAGGAGAGTGATGAAATGTCTGAGAGAGTATATCAGGGAATCGGTGTGTCCGACGGAATTCGAATGGGGAAAGCATTTATTTATCGCCGCGCCCCGGAACCGGACACCAATCGGATGATTAAGCAGGAGCAGGCGGAGCAGGAAATCAGCCGGCTGGACCGGGCGGTGGAGCATGCCGTTCTGGAAATTGACGAGTTGGTCGCACGCGCTTCCAAAACTCTTGGGGATGACAAAGTCGCGGTTATCAAAGGGCAGAAGACTTTTTTGTCAGACCCTGCTTATTGCCCGCAGATGAAAAAGCTGATTCAGGAAAAACTGTTTTCTTCGGAAAAAGCGGTGCGCGAAGTGACAGACCGCTATGCAGGTGTTTTTGAAGGAATGGAAAACAGTTACATGCGGGAACGCGCCGCAGATGTCCGCGACGCGGGAAACCGTTTGCTGCAGCATCTGTCCGGTGCGGATTGTGTGGATTTGTCAAAGCTGGATCATCCCGTTATTTTGGTCGCGGATGATCTGGCTCCGTCCGACACGGTACGGCTTGACAGAAACCTGATTCGTGCTTTTGTTACGCGCAGGGGCGGCAAAACATCTCATACATCCATCTTCGCACGTTCTCTTGATATTCCCGCCGTTGTGGGTGTACAGGACATTATGGACGGGGTAACGGATGGGGAAGAACTGATTCTTGACGGAAATAAGGGAATCTGCATTGCTTCACCGAATCCGGAAACCGTCAAAGACTACCATGCAAAAATGGAGCAGGAGCGGCGCATGGAAGAAGTGTTCCGCCGCTATGCGGCTCAGGATGCCCATACCCATGATGGAAAAAGGGTGATTGCGGCCGCAAATATCGGTTCTTTATCCGATGCGGAAGACTCCCTGAAGAAAGGGGCGGAGGGTGTTGGTCTGTTCCGGACAGAGCAGGTTTACCTTTCCAGAAAAACAGCCCCGGATGAAGAAACCCAGTACCAGGTTTACCGAAAGATTGCAGAGTGCTTTGGCAGCAAGGAAGTCATTGTCCGCACGCTGGATGTCGGCGGCGACAAGGAAATTTCCTATCTTGGCATCGGAAAGGAAACCAACCCGTTCCTCGGGTACCGCGCAATCCGCTACTGTCTGGACAGGAAAGAGATTTTCCTGACCCAGCTCAGGGCTATTTTGCGGGCTTCCGCTTTTGGAAAGCTGTCGGTGATGTTCCCGATGATTTCAGGAATTCAGGAACTGGAAGCCGCGAAAGCGATGATGGAAGAGGCCAAGGAGCAATTGCGCCGGCGGCAGCAGCCGTTTGATGAATCGATTCGGACCGGCATCATGATTGAAATTCCTTCGGCGGCGCTGATGGCGGATGTCTTAGCTCAGGAAGCGGACTTTTTCAGTATCGGGACCAATGACCTGACCCAATATACGCTTGCCGTGGACAGGGGCAATGAAAAGGTTTCCTACCTTTATAATTATTTTGATCCGGCTGTGGTTCGCCTGATCCACCGGGTTTCCGATGCGGCGCACCAGGCGGGCATTCCGTTGGGTATGTGCGGCGCTATGGCGGGGGATCCGCTTGCCATTCCGCTTTTGGTTGGCTTGGGCCTGTCTGAGCTCAGCATGCCGGCCGGTTCGCTTGCACAGGCAAAATATACCGTCAGTATGCTGGAGTCGAAAAGCTGCGGGGAACTTGCCGCAAAGGCAGTGAACTGCCGAAGCGCAGGGGCAATCCGTGACCTTTTGCAGGAATATTTACAAAAGCATGGGGAGCAGGACTGACTCCGCGCATGCAATTGTTTGGGGTACTTAACATAAATAAAACGGCGCCGTCCGGGCATTTGATGCCAGGGCGGCGCCGTCATGAATATACTTCTGATTTCCGAAGCGTTATTGCGTTTGGTAAAGGAAAAATTGCAGAAAGGGGAGAAAAGGCGGATAGCTTTTCAGGCTTTGGTTTTGTTCAGGTCTCCTAGCATGATCTGACCGACTTATTGTATGAAAAATAAAAGATCATGATTTTGAATTTATAGCTAAAACTTTGCGGGAAGAGGAAAGTGTGAGGGGATGGGAGCATCATTTTTTCGATGATGACGGAAGAGAATAGAGCAATCGGCGGCAAAGAAAGAGAATAAGTTGGAAAGAACAGTTGATATTTTTTCCGTAATTAGTCATAATGTTTATGGATACATAGAAAAGTGACTGGAATATGGAAAGGAAACGGATGATGGGACTGAATAAAAGCAATATGAAAAAGCTGATGATTCTTATCGCTTTTGGGATTGTATTTTACATGGCGCTGCAAAATTTGTACCTGATTCCTACGCTGTTCAGAAATTTACGTACTGTTTTGGCTCCGGTTCTGCTAGGGCCCGTATTTGCTTTTGTTTTGAATATTGTCATGCTGCCTATTGAAAGAAGACTGTTTGGTCCCCTAAACCGGAATTGTAAAAAACTTTGGCCCAAAATGCGCAGGCCGGTCAGCATGCTGACCGCGCTGCTGGTCGTGATTGGTGCGATTGCGCTGATCCTTCTGATTGTTGTGCCGGAGTTGGCAAAAACCATTTCAAGCCTGGCCAAACAAATTCCATCATCGTTTAACAGCCTGCAGACGGGCTTAATGCAGCTGGGAGCAGACTACCCGGCCATTGGTAAATATGTGGGAAGCATCAAAATGGACTGGGCCAGTGCAAGTCAGATGATTACGACATACGGGCAGAAACTGGCAGGCGCGCTGGTTGGTTCAACGGTTACCATCACTGCCAGTGTGTTTCAAGGTGCTTTAACACTTGTGCTGAGTTTTGTCATTGCCTTAAATATTTTACTGCAGAAAGAAAAATTGCATCGTCAGGCGGTTCGCGTACTTTACGCATATTTGCCTTCAAAAATTAACACGGTTGTCCTGCGGCTGTGCCGTCTGATTTATCGGGCATTTTTCAATTTTATTGTCGGGCAATGTACCGAAGCGTGTATTTTGGCGACTTTGTGCCTGATTGGGATGAGCTTGTTCCATTTTCCATATGCGCCGTTGGTTTCCGTGCTGGTTGCTTTTATGGCGCTGATTCCCATTATCGGGGCCTTTTTAAGCGCTGTTATTGGGGGCCTGCTGATCTTGATTGTCAGCCCGATTCAGGCTGTATGGTTTGTTGTGTTCTTCGTAATTTTGCAGCAGCTGGAAGGGAATTTAATTTTCCCCCATGTAGTGGGCTCCAAGGTCGGGCTTCCTGCGCTGTGGGTTTTGGTAGCTGTTACGATTGGCGGCAACCTTTTTGGTGTAGTCGGTATGCTCGTTTCCATTCCGGTGGGTTCTGTGCTGTACTCCCTTCTTCGGGAAGATGTTAACAAAAGACTAAAACCGGTCGGCCCTCCTTCAGAGCAAGAGACGCTGCATCAAAATTCGTAATAGAATGGTGGATTTATTGGAATACAGGCCAACTTGTGTGAAAGAAATGGATATGGTTTTACCGTGGCGCCCCATGTGGGGCGTGAATCATGAAGAGTAGATGAATGAAGATGCAAACGATTGATGAGGCACTGGACAAACTGAATACTTCAAAATTCAGGTCCGGATTTTTCTTGAAAGAGAAGGATAAGGCATATGTCCGTGAAAAGGGGATGGACACCATTCGCCGGCACGCGCAGGATTTTGTACGGCAGCGTTTGGCACCTGCCGCGCCCCACAACGACGGGAAGCAGACGCCCATGCGCGGCCATCCGGTATTTGTTGCGCAGCATGCGTGTGCCTGCTGCTGCCGTGGATGCCTTTACAAGTGGTACCGTGTGCCGAAAGGGACCGAATTAACTCAGCGGCAGCAAGAGAAAATTGTCAATCTTCTCATGGCGTGGATGAAACGGCAAATGCGAAACAATATATAGAAGCGGGTAAAAAGGCTTCTCTTTAATAATTTTTATAGGTGACTGAATGAAAACGAGAATGCAATATATTTTTACGGGATGTGTGCAAGGGGTTGGTTTTCGTTACAGGGCTTACCATGCGGCCCATCTGCTGGGAATTACCGGCTGGGTTCGCAACGAGTTTGACGGAAGTGTGACGATGCAGGCACAAGGGGAAGCACGGAATCTGGATGCGATGATACAGATGATTGAAAAGGGTTCTTATGTTGCGGTGGATCGTGTGGATTCGAAGAAGATGCCGCTTTATGCGGACGAAAATTCCTTTAAAATCTGCGGCTAAAAATGATCATGGTGCTTTACCGCACACTGGTGACAATGGGTTCATTAAAGAGATCTGTTAGAAAAAACCGCAAAGTTTCAAGTGCGTTGAAATTTCGCGGCAGGAAATTGGTGGATGCGTTTTTGTTTTGCGTATCCACCGATTTTTTTAAGGGGTTTACTCTGTTTTATTTCAGTCGAAGATATTGCCCGGGCTGAGAATCGCGTTGGGGTCAAAGAGTTTTTTGATGCCGTACAGCAGCTCGATTTCACGTTTTGGAAGCTGCAGCGGCATGTGCTTTTTCCGCGTTTTTCCCGTTCCGTGTTCCGCGGTAACGGTTCCGCCGTATTTAACGGCCACTTTGTAGATGTCTTCTTTCAGCTGTTCATAATTTTCGGGCAGCTTTCCGTTTTCTCCAAGAATAAAGTTGTGGATATTTCCGTCGCCGATATGTCCGAGCGAAACGACCTCTCGGTTATATTTTTTGCTCAGCGCGTTCACTTCGTCAAAAAATTTCGGTAAAGCCGAGGGCGGAACGGCCGCGTCCATGATATCGGCAAGCCTTTCTTTATACGGGCCGTAAGCATTGCTGCGAATTTCCAGCAGACGGCGCTGTTCTTTGTCGGTGTCTGCAATGATACTGTCGACGGCATGGTGCTTTTCACAGATTGCCACAATCTGTTCGCTGTTGGAGTAAAGCAGATCTTCCGTGGGCTCTTCCACAATGAACATCAGGTCGACGGAGCCTTTTTGGCAGGGCCAGGTGGTTTTCAGCTGTTCCGCCGCTTTGACAGAGATGATACGGTCCATGTATTCTACGGCAAGCGGGGTGATTCCTTCCTGCAAAATATCGGGTACTGCGTTTGTGGCATCGTCGTAGTTGTCGAAAGAAACCAGCAGCGTTCCGCTGTATTTGCTTTTCGCGTACAGGCGAAGTGTCACTTTGGTGATAATGCCGAGGGTACCCTCGCTGCCGATCATCAAGTTTAGAAGGTCAAGTCCCATGTTGTTTTTCAGCAGCTTTCCGCCGAGTGTTACGATTTCACCGGTGGGCAGCACAACTTCCAGTGCTTTGACATGATTGCGCATGATTCCGTGTTTTACCGCGCGTGTTCCGCCTGCATTTTCAGCGACCATGCCGCCGATCTGGGCCCCCTCGTCACCCGGATGCACAGGAAAGAACAGGCGCCCCTGATGCTTTAAGGTTTCGAGAAGCTGCGTCAGGGTTGCGCCTGCTTCCAGTGTGATCATCAGGTCTTTTTCATCCATTTCCACAACTTGATTCAGTCGTTCCATGGAAAGAATAATGCTGGGCTGAGTCGGAATGGCGCCCGCCACTACGTTTGTGGCGCCGCCGCGCACGGTGATGGGGAGCAGGACACGGTTTGCATATTTTACAATTTCTGAAATTTCTTTCGGTGTGCCGGGCCTTACCACAACGCATGCCGGGTTTGCCTTTGGACGCAGCAGGGGTTCCGTTTCGTCATAAAGGTAGCCTTTGGTCAAATCCGGGTCACAGGTGGCCCAGTCCTGCCCAACGATCTTCCGTAAGTCTTCCACAACTTTTTCAGGCGTTTTAGTCAGCAGTTCCGTATTCATGTTTTTTGCTCCTTTATTGTCTCGTTGTGTGATGTTTCCCTGGCTGCAGCATAGATGTTTATCACTGATTGTTTCGATTGACCGGCTAAAATCCGGCTTGAATTCCTGAGGCAGCGCGTCCGCAAGCCACAGGAATCTTTTCTTTCTTCGCTTGTGGCGGTTTGGAGAAAGAAAAATAAAAAGCGGTCAATTTCTCGCATGGGGCGAGAAATTGATCGCGGTACCACCCATATTTTGACTCTGATGCGGATAACGGCGCAGCCCGGCGAAGCTTACGGAAAAATCGAAGATTTTGTTCAGCCCGCAATTCCAGGGTGATATTCCGGCACGTTAAGCTTGTGGTTTTTCATCCTCGCCACTCTCTGCAAAGCATCCTGCGCCGTACTTGTCCCTTTCATCATCTTTCAGAAATGTTAGATTTTAAATAAAACAAAAGGACTGTTTCTCGCATGGGGCGAGAAACAGTCCGCGGTACCACCCAAATTTATCACTTGAAAGCGGGATAACGGCCGAAACCGGCAAAGCTTACAGAAAAACCAAAGTTTTTGTTCAGCCCGCAATTCCAGGGTGATATTCCGGCACGTTAAGCTTGTGGTTTTTCATCCTCGCCACTCTCTGCAAAGCATCCTGCGCCGTACTTGTCCCTTTCATCATCTTTCAGAAATGTTAG